>NZ_ML636806.1 GCF_006476605.1 Brucella gallinifaecis | reverse complement strand
AAATTAGCTTTACCCATCGTAAGCTCCTTGCCTCTTTTTTAAGTCACAAGGTGTCTACAAATCTAGGGGCTATTCACAATACGGTGCTTGCAGCTGGGATGACCTTTGTCATTCTGACTGGCGGAATTGATCTGTCGGTAGGCTCTGTATTGGCTGCCTCAGCCATGGTTGCTGTGATGGTATCCCTCATTCCAGACGGTTTTGGATATCTTGGCATCCCTGCAGGCATCCTGCTTGGTATGGTGTTAGGGTTTATCAACGGAGCACTTATAGCGTTTGCCAAGCTTCCACCGTTCATTGTGACATTAGGAACACTTACTGCGGTCCGTGGTCTGGCTCGGCTTTTAGGTGCTGATAAGACCGTATTTAATCCTGACTTGCCGTTCGCATTTATCAATGGCCCTGCATTCTTTGGCATTTCGTGGCTAACCGTTATCGCTTTTGCAGTCATATTGGTGTCCTGGTTTATATTGCGATTTACTGCGCTTGGCGTTCGTATTTATGCTGTTGGCGGCAATGAGGTTGCAGCTCGTCTCTCAGGAATTAAGGTATGGGCTGTTCTATTATTTGTTTACGTAGCTTCGGGTTTTCTTGCCGGGCTAGGTGGCGTGATGTCTTCTACAAGGCTACTGGCAGCAAATGGCCTTCAGCTCGGGCAAGGCTATGAACTTGATGCAATTGCAGCGGTCATCCTCGGTGGAACAAGCTTTGTGGGTGGAGTCGGAACGATTTGGGGCACCTTGATCGGTGCACTAATTATCGCTGTATTATCCAATGGCCTCATCCTGACTGGTGTTTCAGATGTATGGCAGTTCATCATCAAAGGCTTAGTGATTATAGGCGCAGTCGCGCTTGACCGATATCGTTTGAAAAATTCTGCTCATACCTGATCAAGACATTGCGTGGGAGATGTATCGGCCGTCTTTCCGGCATTTCAATAAGCCGATGATAAAAAAGGGGAACATCGAAATGAAACGTTTATTGTTAGCTACAGCCTCGCTTCTCACTTTTAGTATTTCGATGGCTTCGGCCACGGAGTTGAAATCAATAGGTATTTCACTAGCTTCGCTGGGAAACCCGTTCTTTGTGGCTTTGGCATCCGGTGCTGAGGCAGAAGCGAAGAAAATTAATCCTGAGGTTAAAGTGACGACTGTTGGCTTTGAACAGGATTTGAATAAGCAGGTTGATCAGATCGATAGCTTTATCGCTGCTGGTGTGCAGATGATCTTGCTTAATCCAGGAGATCCAAGCGCTCTTGCACCTGCAATCAAGAAGGCCAAAGACGCTGGAATTATTGTGGTCTCAGTTGATACCGCTGCTCAGGGAGCAGATTTAACAGTGACCACCAATAATGTTCAAGCTGGCGAAGTGGCCTGTCAGTTCATCGCTGACAAGCTTAACGGAAAAGGGAATGTAATTATCCAGAATGGCCCGCAGAATTCTGCGATTATTGATCGTGTGAAAGGATGCAAGCAGGTATTTTCAGCTAATCCAGATATTAAAATCTTGTCAGACGATCAGGACGGAAAGAGTTCACGTGATGGCGGTTTGCAGGTGATGCAGGCGCAGTTGACACGGTTCCCCAACATTGATGCGGTGTTTGCAGTCGCAGATCCACAGTCAATTGGCAGTAGCCTTGCCATGAAACAGCTTGGACGTGAGGGTATTATTATTGCATCTGTTGATGGTGCACCAGACCTTGAGGTGGAGCTGAAGAATCCAGCAAATATGTCTATCCAGGCTACAGCCAGTCAGGATCCCTACATGATGGCCCGTACAGCTGTTGAGCTCGGCTTCAAAGCGTTAAATGGTGAAAAGCCGGAGCAGCCTATCGTATTGTTAGATTCAAAGCTGGTCACGCGTGATAATGTTGATGACTATCAAGGTTGGGAAGCGAAACGCGATTAAAAGCTTATGGGCTCCGGTAAATGCCGGAGCCTGTTTCAATAGTATTGCAAAGTTGTTTGAGCTCCAGATATTGAACTGATCCATTTCTATGCGCAATCCAGAGACTGCTGGATTGAAGAATTTTTCTATTAATTCCAATGCGGATGGATATATACTTTATACTTTATAGTAAAAATTAGATTATGGTCGTAATTAGGAATAATAAGAGGGCATTGTCCTTAATAATACGACCGTTTTGAGCTTTATATTGGCCGTTTGACCTATGCTTGAGAGTTCCCGGAAGCCGACATAGTCTATGGAATGGCGGAGCGCTAGTCGAGTGCTTCGATATAAAAATTCCAATCTCGCTCGGCCTGCCAGCGTCACCGATTGCCCTCTATAGTGCGATATTGCAACTGATCACCGCCGTTTCTTTGGTAAGGTCTGACATCTCAGTGTCTACAACGGTGAGTGGTTTTTGACTGACATACTGAGGGCGTGATTCATCTAAGAAGCATCAGGATTTTTCTACACCGCAATACTTAATTGAATCGGCGAAGCCCATTTATCTGGATAGTTACGATCTCTTTGGCCAAGGTAACTTTGTCGTTCTCAGTTTGAATGCTTCTCGGCTGATACCAGATGGACAACCAGTTGATGGCGCCGAGTACTGCTTTGGCAGCTATCGACACATCGACCTCCCGAATACTGCCGTCATCAATCCCGTCGCGTATAGTCTGCTTGAACAAATCCTCGAACTGACGCCGGATGGAAATAAGCTCGTTGAGTGTGCGGCGCTGATCTGGCGTGGTTGCAGCCAGTTTGTGCATATGGACGCCTTGCACCACCACGGCTTCGAAAGCGACGTTGGTCATCATGGCGATTGCATGCGCCATGAGCATCTCCTCAAGCCGGTGCAGTCCCGAGCCGTTTATCGTCATGATTGGTTCGACAGCCTTGAACAGTCGATCCATACCTTCGCGATGCACGTCGAAGAACAAATCCGTCTTCGATGAGTAGTAGTGATAAATGCGTCCTTTGGTCGACCCCATCCTGCGCGCCACATCATCAATGCTTGTTGTGGAGAAGCCTTGCTCCATGAAGCACTGCGCGGCGGTTTCCAGGATTATGACATTCCCTGTACTGTCCGTTCGGTTATTTCGGCGGCTGTCAGCCATTATATACTCCGATTTATGCATAGGTAAGCGGCAGCCTAGCCTAGCAAATTTCGATGCCAAAATGCCACTAGACAAAGCTATGTTCAAGTGCATACTACTCAGTATGTTGTTGATTAATGTGACTATCGTCTATTTCTCGACACTTGGAGGATGTAATTTTGGAAATTAGTTCTAATTCTGCTGCGTCAGAACTCCCGGCAAACACAGAAATCCAGCTCCTGTATTCGGACTGGATCAAGATCGATCAGCAGCTTGTGGATCGGTTTGCGGATGTGATCGATGATCATCAATTTATTCACACAGACCCGGAACGCGCAGCCACGGAAAGTGTTTTTGGTGGCACTATTGCACACGGTTTTCTAGTGCTTGGTCTATTGACCAGGTTTAGTCGTGATGTTTTGCCGATGGTTGCGGCGAGTACGGTTGAAATCAATTACGGGTTCGACAAAGTCCGCTTTCTTGCGCCGGTGAAGGTAGGTTCTTTCATTCGTGGTGCGTTCAATTTGAAATCGGTTCAGCTGAAGGGCAATGGCCAGCTCCAGACCCTTGGAGCGACTGTTGAAATTAAAGACGAAGCAAAGCCAGCGCTGGTCGCTGATTGGCTTATACTGACAGTAGGTTGAGGATCACATGGCCATTTCTTATGAAAATCGTGTTGCTATTGTAACGGGCGCGGGCGGAGGGCTTGGGCGCGCTTATGCCTTAGAACTGGCAGCACGCGGCGCAAAAGTTGTTGTGAATGATTTCGGTGGTAGCCGTGACGGTACTGGCGGCGCATTGCACGCAGCCGAAAAGGTCGTTGCGGAAATTAGATCCAATGGCGGTGTTGCCATTGCCGATGCTGGCAACGTCACGAAGTTCGAAGACATGCAGGCGCTGGCGAAGCATACGGTCGAAGAATTCGGGCGCATCGATATTCTCATCAACAATGCTGGGATATTGCGCGACAAGAGCTTCGCGAAGATGGAAATGTCCGATTTTCGCGCTGTGGTTGATGTGCATCTTATTGGCTCGGCCAATGCCAGTCGCGCTGTGTGGGATATCATGAAAGGCCAGAACTATGGCCGCATTCTGATGACAACTTCCACGTCGGGTGTTTATGGAAATTTCGGCCAGTCCAACTATGGTGCGGCCAAGGCGGGACTCGTCGGCCTGATGAATGTGTTGCATTTTGAAGGAGAGAAATACGACATTCATGTCAATGCGATTGCTCCGACTGCTGCAACGCGCATGACCGGCGATGTGCTGGATGAAGAAATGCTGGTACGTCTCGCACCTGAAAACGTCGTTCCTGCGGCTCTCTTCCTCGTCAGTGAACAGGCGCCAAAGCGCACGGTGCTTCTGGCTGGTGCGGGAACAGTGGCCCGTATGGCGATTGTAGAAAGTGAAGGGGTTTATCTACCGAAAGGCGAGCGAACGCCGGAAGCCGTTGCCGCTGCTTTCACCAAGATCGCTGACATGTCCAGTTTCATTGAGACCGAGGCCGGTTTGGCGCATGTGGATCGCATCATCGTGGCGTCGCGCAATCATGAGGTTATCGAATGACAACCTCCAAAGCCCGTCCAAAGGTTGAAGCTCGGTCAGCCTATCGGGAGTTCTATGAGATGCAGACGCGCTGGAGCGACATGGACATTTATGGACATGTCAACAATGTCATCTATATGCAATATTGCGATGCAGCATTGAACCGGTCGCTTATTGCGTCTGGTGCTCTGGAGCTGAGTGGTTCCACTCCCATTGGTATCGTTGCACGCAATTCAACAAATTATTTCTCCGAGATTTCCTATCCTGACAATATCGTTGTTGGGGTTCGTGTCGAGCATATCGGCAATACCAGTCTGCTGTGGGGGTTCGGCATCTTCAAGGATGGTGAAGAGCTGACCGCTGCTATAAGTGAATATGTGCATGTCTATGTAGATCGAGACACGCGGCGACCTGTTCCGCTTACTCCGGAACTGAGAGAACTGGCCGAAAGGCTTTACGTTCCAGCGCCAGTGGAGGAGCTCTGATGAGAGAAGCTGTAATTATATCAACTGCGCGTACGCCGATTGGCAAAGCCTATCGTGGAGCCTTCAACGACACGACTGCGCCAGAGTTGGCGGGTCACGCGATTGCCGCTGCGGTCAAGCGGGCGGGCATCCATGGTGCGGAAGTAGAGGATGTTGTCCTCGGTGCTGCGCTTCAGCAAGGCACGACCCACATGAATATCGCCCGCACGTCCTTGTTGCGGGCTGGCCTTCCGGCTTCAGTTCCGGGTCAGTCGATGGATCGTCAATGCGCATCGGGGCTGATGGCTATCGCAACAGCCGCCAAACAGATCACCGGCGATGGTATGACGATTGCCATTGGCGGTGGCGTGGAGCAGATATCGCTGGTGCAGAACGAGCATATGAACGTTTATCGTTGGCGCGATCCGTGGCTGAGGGAGCATCTGCCCGCTACCTATATGAGCATGATCGAGACGGCGGAGATCGTTTCGGCGCGTTATGGTATATCGCGTGAAGCGCAGGATGAATATGCGCTGCAATCGCAGCAGCGCACTGCGGCAGCACAGGCAGCAGGTCGCCTGAACGACGAGATTGTCCCGCTTCAGTCTACAATGCTTGTCAAGGACAAGATTACGGGCGAGATATCCGAGAAAAGCATTGAGCTGGCGATGGACGAAGGCAACCGTCCTGAAACCACACTGGAAGGCTTGCGGGGATTGAAGCCGGTCTTTTCCGGTGGTCAGGCTTTAGCACAGGGGAGCTTTATTACCGCTGGTAACGCATCGCAATTGTCGGACGGGGCCTCGGCTTCCGTGCTGATGGAAGCGAAGGAGGCGGAACAGCGGGGCCTTTCGCCGCTCGGTATATATCGGGGTATGGCTGTAGCCGGATGTGAACCCGACGAGATGGGTATCGGCCCTGTTTATGCCGTGCCGAAACTGCTCAAATTGCATGGCCTGACGGTCGATGATATCGATCTGTGGGAGTTGAATGAAGCCTTTGCGGCGCAGGTACTTTATTGCCGCGACAGGCTTGGCATCGATAATGAAAAACTGAACGTGAATGGCGGCGCTATTTCGATTGGCCATCCCTATGGAATGTCGGGTGCGCGAATGACCGGGCATGCCCTCATCGAAGGTAAACGGCGCAATGGACGCTATGTTGTGGTGAGCATGTGCATCGGCGGCGGTATGGGTGCTGCTGGCTTGTTTGAAATTTGTTGATTGAAACGAAAAAGGCCGGTGAAAACCGGCCTTTTTCATAAGGTTGCCTGTGTTCCTATTAATATGCGGCCTTATAAATCGCCAAGGCATCCGCCTCGGTTACCTTGCGTGGATTGTTGACCAGAAGGCGCGTCTGTTTCATGGCGTCGCGCGCAAGCTGGGGCAGGTCATCTTCCGTGATATTCACTTCGCGTAAAGTCTGTGGCACACCGAGTTCACGGCTGAGGTCTGCCAGCTTTTCGACAAAGGCTTCAGCACGTTTTTCTGTTGATACTGCAACAAGTTCCGGGAAAACATCTGCTGCAATTTCCGCATAAATGTGGCTCGCTTCCGGTAGGTTGAAGCGCAGCACATGCGTAAGTACGAGCGCATTGGACAAGCCGTGCGGCACATGAAAATGCCCGCCAATCGGGTAGGCGAGGGCATGCACAGCAGCAACAGGAGAATTGGCAAAGGCCTGACCTGCAAGCAGCGAGCCGAGCAGCATGGCGGCGCGAGCGTCGCGGTTGCCGCCCTCAAACACAGCAGTTCGGATATTGCTGCCGAGCAGTTGCAGGGCGTTGCGTGCCAGCGAGCGCGACAAAGGGTTGTTGTTGGCGGAAGCCGAAGCATAAGCCTCGATAGCATGCACCATTGCATCGATGCCGGTTGCGGCGGTGACGGCAGCTGGTAAACCGACGGTCAAATCCGCATCAAGAAGAGCCATGTCCGGCAGCAGAAGAGGTGAGACCACACCTTTCTTCTCCGATACTCCGGTGGTGATGATCGATATTGGTGTGACTTCCGATCCCGTTCCCGCGGTCGTTGGCACCAGCACAAGCGGCAGGCGTGGTCCACGCGCGTTGTTGATGCCATAAATGTCGTTCAGCGTTTCACCGCTTCTTGCCAGCAGGGCAGCAACCTTTGCAACATCCATTGATGAGCCACCCCCAATGGCGAGGACGCCAGTTGCTTCATGGGCGACAATCCGGTCTTTCAGTGTCAGAACATTGCTTTCCGGTGGGTCGGCCTGTACATCATCGAAGATCGAAACGGCGATGCCTGCTTGCTCCAATGCGTTTGTGGCCGGGCTCAGCAATCCGAGCTTGCGCAATCCCTTGTCGGTCACGATAATAACGCGCTTGCCCAACAAATGCCCGGCAATCTCGACAATTTTTGCCAGCCCACCGCTTTGTTGAACGATAGATGGCGTTGTGTTGAAAACGAAGTTTTCCATGATGGTTCAGGTCTTTCGATTTTGAGAGATCAGCTTGCGCGCTTCACATTGAACTCGCGATCGATCGTATCTTTGGTAATGCCTTCGTTGCGTAGTATATGCTTCTGGATTTTACCGCTCGAGGTTTTGGGAAGGGATTCCAAAATTCGCACATAGCGAGGCACCATGAAACGGGGTAGGCGACCTGCTAGAAAATCCAGCAGTTCTCTGGCAACGATTTTCTGTCCCTCGACAGGCGTTACGGCGATAAGAACTTCATCCTCGCTCAATTCACTTGGCACTGCGATAGCCGCGCATTCTTTAACGCTGTCGTGGAAAAGCACCTCAGCTTCCAAGGCGAAGGAGGAAATATTTTCGCCACGCCGTCGGATGACGTCTTTCAGGCGATCAACGAAGAAATAGACGCCATTTTCATCTTTGCGAAAGCTGTCTCCGGTGTGAAACCAGCCATTGCGCATGGCTTCTACGGTTGCTTCGGGATTATTATAATAGCCCTTCATTAAAGCCCATGGGCGGCTCGAACGGAGAATCAGTTCGCCGGCAGTGCCGTCCTGCACTTCAATATCGTTCTCATCAACGATACGAAGCTCATACCATGGCCGCGGCTTTCCGGCGATTCCCTTTTGCGTAATGCCTGGCCCCGCAACAAGTGGGCTGGCAATTTCGGTCATATTATAGATGGTCCAGGCATCCACTCCGAACCGGCTGGCAAATAATGGGCCGTCTTCGCCAAAGGGAGTGATAAATGCGCGGCGCAGTGGATGGTTCTGATCTTCCGGGGTCGGTGGTTGTTTAAGAAGGAAACTCGCCATCACGCCAAGCAGCAGACAATAAGTTGAGTTTGTATCCTGGATAGCCTGCCAGAAATGCTGCGTCTTAAACTCACGCATCATGCCTATCGAAAGCCCGCGTGCCAGCATGGCATAGACATAAAGCGTTGAGCCACAATGGAAGATCGGGCCGCAGATCATGCAGCGATCTGTTTCATCCACGCAATCAAATGCATCAGGCCCCATGGTATAGAGCTGCACATAAGACGTCACCACACCCTTGGCGTTTCCTGTTGTGCCGGAGGTGTACATAATGGCCATCGTGTCCCATGGCTCGATTGGTTTTTCGAGCATAAGCTCATTTTCGGACACAGCAGTCACGTCGCTCAGCGATAAGATTTCCGTGCCTTCAACGCTGCAGTCGCAAGAGCCTTCAACGACCAGAACTTTCTTTAACTTGCCCGGATTGATACTCTCTAGGCGCGGCACGAGAGCGGCTTGCGCAACCATCAGTCTGGCGTCGGCATCGTCCAGAATATGTTCAAGCGGGCGGCCAAGGGCAGCCGTATTAATGGGCACATAGACCGCTCCGATATAATTGATCGCAAACCATGTGGTCAGCAGTTCTTCGCCATTGCCCATGAAACAAAGAACGTGATCCCCGCGCTTCACGCCATGCAATTGCAATGTTGCTGCACGGCGACGAACATGATCCCGCATCGTCTGATAGTCCCATTCGGCCGATGGCCAGAAGTGAACGAAGGGTGCTGTAGGGCGCTCTGCAGCAAAACGATCAAGAATGTATCTTAACACCGAATAGTTGTGGTTTAGTGCGCGCTGGTCTGCCGTCATATTTAGAAATCCTCCTGCCCGGCTTGCGACTAAACCTTCAAAAGAGGGTAGTTGCAAATCCTAAAATAGTATGCAACATACTCGGTAGTATGTCAAAGCTGAATTCGATTGGGAGGATTGAAATGGCCATTGTGGATATCCTGCGCGAAGGCCCCCTCGCTGTCGTTACTTATGATCGCGGCGCGAAGGCCAATGCGCTCAATGATGAAGCTATCAATGCGCTGATTGCGGCGGCAGACGAGCTTTCAGTGGATGTTGGGATTCAAGTTGTTATCCTCAGCGGAACGCAGTCGCGTTTTTCCGGCGGAGTGGATTTGAAGGATGATTTGCTTTGGCGTCCTGAGGCGGATGCTGTCACCCGTCATAATGCGATGGCTCAAGGTGGGCGCATGTGCGAGCGATGGCGCAGTTTGCCACAGGTGACTATTGCAGCGGTGGAAGGTCCGGCAGTTGGCGGTGGCGGTATTCTCGCGCTTGCCGCTGATTTTCGTATCATGGCGGAAAGTGCTTTTTTCCAGTTCCCGGAAGTGCGTCTTGGCATGACGCTGGGCTGGGGTGGCTTGCCGTTGTTAAGCGGACTTATCGGGCCTTCAAAAACCAAACGATTGCTGTTTACCGGTGAGCGTGTTTCAGGTGAAAGCGCGTTGCCCCTTGGTCTGTGCGATGAGATCGCGCCGGATGGAGCTGCATTGTCGGCGGCGAAAGCTTTGGCTGGCACGATCCTTGAGTGCCCGCCTTTAGCGCTGCGCATGTCTAAACAGGCTATTGATTCCAGATATCGCACCAATTGGGCAAATGGCTACGAAGCTGATCAGTTTTTGCTGGCAAAAATAATCGGGGAGACGGTCAGCGAGGTAAGCTGACCAATAAAAGTGTGGAGGAGACACTCAAATGAAAGCATTCATAGTGACAGCCGCTCTGGCGGCAATGATCAGCGCAAGTCCGGCTCTTTCTGAGCCGGTGCGGCTTGGCGTTCTCACAGACATGTCGGGCATGAATTTTGATCTTGCAGGCGAGGGCTCAGTAGTCGCCGCGAAAATGGCGGTTGAAGATTTTGGCGGCAAGCTGAATGGTGAGACAATTGAAGTGATCGTCGGTGATCACCAGAATAAGCCAGATATTGGTTCGACGCTTGCTCGGCGCTGGATTGATGAGCAGAACGTCAAGGCCATTATCGATGTGCCGACATCTTCCGTGGCAATGGCCGTGCAGGAAATCACCCGTGACAAGGATATTGCCTTTCTTGCTTCTACCGCTGGGTCATCTGACCTGACAGGTAAGGCCTGTTCGCCAACCACCGCTCAGTGGACATGGGACACCTATGCACTGGCAAATGGTACAGGCCGCGCTGTTACGCAGGAAGGCGGAAAAAAATGGTATTTCATTACCGTTGATTACACATTTGGCCATGCTCTTGAGCGTGATACTGCTGAAGCTGTCAAAGCCAGCGGTGGGGAAGTTGTCGGCTCTGTACGCCATCCGCGCGAAACGACCGATTTCTCTTCATTTCTGTTGCAGGCACAGGCATCGGGTGCCGACGTAATTGCGCTCGCAAATTCGTCGGGTGACACCATGACGGCGCTTAAGCAGGCCAATGAATATGGCATATCGCAAAGCGGCCAGCGTATTGCAGGTATGTTGTTATTCCTCTCTGATATTCACAGTGTCGGACTGGAAACAGCTCAGGGGCTTACGCTGACCACCGGGTTCTATTGGGACTATGACGACCAGTCCCGTGAATGGTCAAAGCGCTTTGGTGCGCGGATGGGCGGTAAGATGCCGACCATGGTTCATGCCGGGGTCTATTCCTCCGTCATGAATTTTCTCAAAGCCGCAGAAGCTGCTAAGTCAACGGGCGGGAAAGCTGTTCTCGACCAGATGCGTGGCATGGACATCAATGATTTTTTCGCCCGCAATGCAAAACTCCGTGCGGATGGTCGCATGGTGCATGACATGTATCTGGTACAGGTCAAGACACCTGAAGAATCCACAGGTCCATGGGACTATTACAAGGTGCTCAAAACCATTCCAGGCGAAGAAGCATTCCGTCCGCTTGATAAAGGCGGCTGCCCTTTGGTCACGCAATAAGGGTGTGATGGGATGAACACAGCAATTGAGAATACCACGGCTCCGCGAGAAGCAGACCTGTCAGGGACTGTTCTTTCGGCGCGTGGATTGGGCAAGTTGTTTGGCGGCTTTCATGCGGTGAAGAATGTCGATCTAGATGTGGAGCACGCCCGTGTTCATGCCCTGATCGGGCCGAATGGTGCAGGTAAGACGACCGTTTTCAACTTGCTTACCAAATTCCTCCCGTCGACAAGCGGCGAGATTATGCTTCTTGGCGAGAATATTACCAAGACCAACCCCGACAAAGTGGCGAGAATGGGGTTGGTGCGCTCATTCCAGATTTCCGCTACCTTTCCACATTTGACGGTTTTGGAAAATGTAAAAGTCGCTTTGCAACGCCCAAGCGGTCTGGCAACACAGTTCTGGCGGTCCTTATCTGTGCTTGATCAGCTCGATGAAAAAGCGATTGATCTGCTGGAGCGCGTTGGTCTGGCCGATGCCCGCCATGCGCTGGCTGCGGATTTGTCTTATGGCCGCAAGCGTGCGCTTGAAATCGCCACCACGCTGGCACTTGATCCGAAAGTGCTGCTGCTTGATGAGCCAATGGCAGGCATGGGGCACGAAGACGTGCACACTATTGCAGCCCTCATCAAAGACGTGGCGAAAGATCGTGCGGTGCTGATGGTCGAACATAATCTCAAAGTGGTGGCCGACATCGCCCATCACGTCACAGTGCTGCAACGTGGCGAAATCCTCGCTTCCGGCGATTATGCCACCGTCTCAAAAGATGAGCGCGTTCGCACTGCCTATATGGGAACTGAACATGAATAGAGGCCACCCTCTGCTTTCGGTGCGCGGGCTTAATGCCTGGTATGGTGAAAGCCATGCGCTGCACGGCGTCGATCTCGATATCTGGCCCGGCGAGACAATCACGCTGTTAGGCCGCAATGGTGTCGGCAAAACCACAACGCTGCGTACCATCATGGGTATTATCCGAAAGCGAACCGGCACGATAACGCTTGATGGCAAAGACATCTTGCGCGTGCCGCTGCATCGCATAGCGCGGACGGGCCTAGGTTTTGTGCCGGAAGAACGCGGCATCTTTGCAACGCTTAATGTGCATGAAAATCTCCTGCTTCCGCCGGTTGTCGGCAAAGGCAGCGGCGTCATGTCACTCGACGAGATTTACGAGCTTTTCCCCAATCTCTACGAGCGTCGCAACAGCCCCGGTACAAAGCTTTCAGGTGGCGAACAGCAAATGCTGGCCATTGCCCGTATCCTGCGCACTGGTGTGAAAGTGCTGCTGCTTGATGAGCCGACCGAAGGGCTTGCACCCGTTATCATCCAGCGCATCGGCGATGTGCTGGTGGAGCTCAAAAAGCGCGGTATGACCGTGCTTCTCGTCGAGCAGAACTTCCGCTTTGCGGCAAAAGTCGCAGATCGCTTTTATCTGATGGATCATGGCGTGGTAACGGAAAACTTCCCAACCGCCGAGTTGCCAGCACGGATGGCATCACTCACGCAAGCTCTGGGAGTTTGATACAATGACAATGATTTTTGGAATACCCTTGCAGGCACTTCTCGGGCAATTGCTTGTCGGTCTGATCAATGGTTCGTTCTACGCCATGCTAAGCCTTGGTCTTGCGATTATCTTTGGTCTGTTGCGCATCATCAATTTTGCGCATGGCGCACAATATATGCTCGGCGCTTTTGTCGGTTATCTGCTCTTGAGCGGCTTTGGCATCGGTTATTGGCCAGCACTTATTCTGGCGCCACTGATCGTGGGGCTGGGCGGCGCTATTATCGAACGTGTCGCGCTTTCAAGACTCTATAATCTTGATCATCTCTATGGTCTGTTGTTCACTTTTGGTCTTGCACTCGTGATCGAAGGCACATTCCGCTATTATTATGGCGCTGCCGGTCAACCCTATGCCGTCCCGCCATCACTTGCAGGCGGTAATAATCTCGGTTTCATGTTCCTGCCCAATTATCGCGCATGGGTAGTCGTGGCGTCACTCGTTATTTGCATTGCTACATGGCTTCTCATTGAGAAGACCAAGCTTGGTGCTTATCTACGTGCAGCCACTGAAAACCCCACATTGGTTAAAGCCTTTGGCATCAATGTACCGTTGCTTCTCACCTTCACTTATGCGCTTGGTGCTGCTCTTGCCGGCTTTGCCGGCATTCTGGCAGCCCCCATCTATCAGGTCAGCCCGCTGATGGGTTCCAACATCATCATCGTGGTTTTTGCCGTGGTCGTAGTCGGCGGTATGGGGTCGATCCTTGGCGCTATCATCACCGGCTATGTGCTGGGGCTGGCGGAAGGTCTGACCAAAGTGTTTTATCCTGAAGCCTCCAGCATTGTCGTCTTCGTTATCATGGCTATCGTCCTTCTGGTGCGACCCGCCGGACTGTTCGGGAAGGAGGCCTGATATGAGGGATATTGTTCTTAAAGTAACGACGGCAAATCATCAGGCAAAAACGCCGAACCTCAACAGCTTGTCGGCTATTATTCTGGCAATTGCCATTGCCGGATTGATCGTAGCGCCGTTTATAGTCTACCCGATCTTCCTGATGAAGATGTTGTGCTTTGCACTCTTTGCTTCAGCCTTTAATCTGCTGCTCGGCTATACTGGAATTTTGTCCTTTGGCCATGCAGCATTCTTCGGCGGTGCCGCCTATATGACGGCCCATGCAGTCAAAGTATGGGGGGTGACACCGGAAATTGGCATTCTGCTTGGAGCGTTGGCCGCGGCAGTTCTCGGTCTCGTGATCGGCTTTCTCGCTATTCGCCGTCAGGGCATCTATTCAACGATGATTACGCTGGCGCTGGCGCAGATGTTCTTTTTCTTTTGTCTGCAAGCGGCTTTCACCCACGGCGAAGACGGTCTTCAGGGTGTGCCGCGCGGCTATCTCTTTGGCTTCATCGATCTCAATCAGCAGATGAATATGTATTATTTTGTGCTGGCTGTGTTTGTAATCGGCGTTTTTGCAATCTGGCGGATCATCAATTCGCCGTTCGGCATGATCCTTAAGTCTGTGCGCGAAAATGAAAACCGTGCCGTGTCGCTGGGCTATTCCGTTAATCACTATAAGCTCGCAGCTTTTGTCATGTCGGCAGCGCTTGCGGGTCTTGCAGGCGGTATGAAAGCACTCGTCTTCCAGTTCGCGACGCTCACTGATGTTGGCTGGCAGATGTCGGGTGAAGTGATCCTGATGACGCTGCTTGGCGGCATCGGAACATTGATTGGTCCAATTGTCGGTGCAGCATTCGTGGTGGCTCTTCAAAACTATCTTGCAACCTCGGACTTCCCGGTAACGATCGTGACGGGCGTCATCTTCATGGTTTGCGTTCTGCTCTTCCGTAAGGGAATCGTGGGTGAGTTCTATGGATGGCTAGAGCGGAGGAAAAGAGCATGAGCGAAGCATTGCCGATTTATCGCACAAGCGTTTCACCGAACTGGATAGACTACAATGGCCATATGGGCGATTATGCCTATGGAATCGTCTTTTCAGACGCGGTAACCTTTTATATGGATCGAATTGGCATCGACGCTGTTTATCGTGCAACAAGCAATGCCACGCTCTATACGCTCGATAGTCGTATCGCATATTTGAAAGAATGCCATGCCGGTGAAACATTGCAGGTAAAACTGGCTTTGATTGATGCCGATCACAAACGCTTGCATGTATTCATGAGACTGTTCAATGCCGATGGGGAGATATTGGCGCTTTGCGAGCAACTCTTGATGCATGTTAGCCGAGAAGGTGGACACCCACGCGCAGCAGATCTGCCGAAAAGCGTGCAAGATGTTGTCTTGGCGGATCTCCAGAGTTCGAAGTCTCTTGGGAAAATAGAATGGATCGAACGGCGTATTGGTCTTCGAAGTTAGCAGATTGTTCTGACAAATAGTCAAGCTTGCCTGGAGCAGAAGCTCATGAAGTCTACAACCAGGCCGTTGCTTCGTACTTTTCTATAATGAAAGAATGTCGCTTCGGTGGACTTTTCTTTCAAAATTGGAGAATTTCTGGCCCTAAGTTTCGGCTCATTGCCTCGAACTGGATCGGTGATTTATACTCTGGCGATGAATGTCTACGCACGCCGCAGCTTTTCCAATCAGCGTTTTATAATTCAAAGGTTTTTGCCAGAAGTTCGTAATTACGCATCCGCAATTCTGTATCATGGATCACATCTTGAACCATCAGCTCAGTCGCTCCAGTTTCGCTTAGCATGCGCCCAACTACAGTCTTAATCCGTTCAGGTGAGCCAATAATATAAGCAGGCCAAGGGGTAGTTTCCGCAGGTAATAATCCGCCCATTAGTTCAATAGCTTCTTCCGGTGTTGGTAAGTATTGCGGCATAATATTGTCTTTGCGACGCTGTTTAAAACTTACCCTCATCGGCATTGCCAGCCGTTCGGCTTCTTCCTGAGTTTCTCCGATAATCAGGCGAACTGCCAACAATCCTGTCGGTTGCTGAACACCGGCAGCAAAGGTTGAAGGCTTGAAATGCTCATAATTGTTGATTGCCGCTGAGAAGTGACCCGGTTTTTCCATCGAGAATTGACCCGCCTTTTAATTAATGTTCGGTTTTTTATTCACGGTCAAGTTTCGTGTATTCCTTTGCTCGTTTTGGTTCCTGAGCGGAACTGTTTTTGAACCTGAAGCTGTCATTTCCGGTTTCTAGGATGTGGCAGTGATGGGTGAGCCTGTCGAGCAATGCAGTCGTCATTTTGGCGTCGCCAAACACGCTTGCCCATTCACTGAAGCTGAGATTGGTGGTGATTATGACACTCGTGCGCTCGTAAAGTCTGCTGAGCAGGTGGAATAAAAGCGCGCCACCGGATGCACTGAATGGTAGATATCCGAGCTCATCAAGAATGACGAGATCGAAATAAATGAGCCGGTTGGCGATCTGTCCGGATTTGCCCTGGGCTTTTTCCTGCTCAAGTGCATTCACAAGTTCAACTGTTGAGAAGAACCGGACGCGTTTGTGGTGGTGTTCAATCGCCTGGACACCAATAGCGGTGGCGATATGAGTTTTACCCGTGCCGGGTCCACCAACCAGAACGATGTTGTTTGCATCATTGAGAAAGTCACAGCGATGCAGCTGCTGAACCAATGCCTCGTTTATCTCACTGCTTGCGAAGTCAAAGCCGTTCAGATCACGGTAGGCTGGAAAGCGTGCAGTTTTGAGCTGATAGGCAACTGATCTGACTTCACGCTCTGCTGTTTCCGCCTTAAGCAGCTGTGACAGAACTGGAATAGCTGCCTCGAAAGCTGGTGACCCTTGTTCGGTGAGTTCACCAACTGCTTGTGCCATGCCATGCATCTTTAATTGCCGCAGCATGATAACGATAGCACCACTCGCTGGATTATGACGCATGACGAGCCTCCGTCTTTCTCAAGGTGTCGTAGCGTTCGACATTGGCCTTGGGTTCATTGTTAAGGGTCAGTGCCTGCGGCGCATTAATCGGGGGTGGAATGAGAGTTTTGCCGTCGACCAAATGATGAAGCAAATTGAGAATATGGGTTTTTGTCGGCACTCCCGACTTCAACGCTATATCGACTGCCATAAGTACGGCCTGTTCATCATGCTGTAAGACGAGGGAAAGGATATCGACCATTTCCCTATCGCCGCCCGGCTTCTTCAACAGATGAAGCTGGAGTGTGCGAAACGCTTCAGGAAGTTCCGTGAAAGGAGCGCCATTGCGCAATGCGCCGGGCTTTCGCTGAATGACCGACAAATAGTGCCGCCAGTCATAGACGGTGTGACCTGGTGCTTCGTGAGAGCGATTGAAGATGCGTGAATGCTCGCAAATGATCTGCCCTTCGGCAGCGACCACGACAAGATCAGGATAGACACGCAGGCTTACTGGACGATTGGCAACGGATGCTGGAACACTATAACGCGTACGATCAAAGTGAACGAGGCAGGTCGGTGATACACGCTTGGTATATTCGACAAAGCCATCAAAAGATCGGGAAACGGGCATAAGAGTCTGGACTTCTTCAGCCCAAAGATCGGCTATGCTGCCGCGCATTTTACCATGCGTTGTGGTTGCCCAGAAAAACCTGCAACGTTCCTCCAGCCAGTCGTTCAATTCATTCAATGAAGCAAATCGTGGAGCTGGTTGAAAGAACCGATGCCGAGAATCCTGAACATTCTTCTCAATCTGTCCCTTCTCCCAACCCGATGCAGGATTGCAGAAGTCTGGTTCAAACAGATAGTGGCTGGCCATAGCTTGAAAGCGGATATTGACGTCACGCTCTTTGCCTCGCCCGACCTTATCGATGGCTGTACGCATATTGTCATAAATGCCGCGTCGTGGAACACCACCAAGCACTCGGAATGCATGGTTGTGAGCGTCAAACAGCATCTCATGGGACTGTGTGAGATAGGCGCGAACGATAAAGGCTCTGGAATAACTTAGCTTGGTATGGGCGACCTGAAGCTTTGTCCGTTCATTGCCAATAATTGCCCAGTCTTCTGACCAGTCGAATTGAAATGCTTCTCCCGGCTCAAAGCTCAAAGGGACAAACGTACCCCGGCCCGATGTCTGGTTGTGCATATGAAGATCGGCCTTCCACTCGCGGGCAAAGGTGGCAACGCGACTGTATGATCCCTCATAGCCCAGAGCGACAAGGTCAGCATGCATCTGCTTCACCGTGCGCTTTTGTTTGCGAGGTTTGCGATCTTCCGACTTTAACCACGTGGTCAGTCGGTCAGAAAATGGGTCGAGTTTGCTTGGTCTGTCCGGAACCTGAAACTTTGGCTCGACACCATTGAGACGCAAGTACTTGCGAATGGTGTTCCGCGATAGGCCTGTTCGTCGGGCAATCTCGCGGATCGATAGTTCGTCCCGGTAATGCCACCGTCGGATAACGCTCAATAATGCCATGTCGATCACTCCATAGCCCTCGCTGGAAAACAAACGAGGGAAGGTTCAAACATGGGTCAATTCTAAATGGAAATTTCACCCCAAACCGGGTCACTTCTCAGCGGCAATCAACAGAGAGTGAATGAGTCAATGGCGGAGAGGGTGGGATTCGAACCCACGGTGGAGTTACCCCCACGCCGCATTTCGAGTGCGGTACTTTCGACCACTCAGCCACCTCTCCGCATTGTGCATTACAGTAAAGCAACCTATAAAGTCGCACCGTAAATTAACATCTAAAGCGAATGCCAAGTGTGTAGCGGCTCAATAACGAGCCAGAAGCGATTAGACAAGAGCTAATTTGCTTTCTATCGTGAAAATTCTTGACTTTTCTTTCGCTTACAACCTATAAGCACCAGACGTTAGGCGTGGGACGATCTGCGCCTATTGTTTTGATTGCGAAAATTCGGATTTCTGGAGCCGTAATCAAGGGTATAAAGCCTACTCACCAACCGACTGATAAAAAGACGGCCCATCACTTCGGCGCAAATGTCGTGGAAATGAGAGCCGGACCGAACAACCGGAAGGACAACAAATGTTCGCAGTCATTAAGACCGGTGGCAAGCAGTATCGCGTTGCCGCAAATGATCTTATCAAGATTGAAAAAGTTGCTGGCGAAGCTGGCGACATCGTAGAATTCGCAGAAGTTCTGATGGTTGGTTCGACCGTCGGTGCTCCAGTTGTTGCGGGCGCACTGGTAACGGCAGAAGTCGTTGAGCAGGGTCGTGCACGCAAGGTTATCGCGTTCAAGAAGCGCCGCCGCCAGAATTCGAAGCGCACCCGCGGGCATCGTCAGGAACAGACGACTATCCGTATCTCGGAGATCCTTACTGATGGCGCAAAGCCTTCCAAGAAGGCTGCTGAGAAAAAAGCTCCGAAGGCAGCCAGCGCAGAAGGTGAAGCCGCAAAGCCAAAGAAGGCAGCGCCTAAAAAGGCAGCAGCCAAGGCTGATTCGGCTGAGTAAGTAGAAGAGATTAAAGGAGAAATCCAATGGCACATAAAAAAGCTGGTGGTTCGTCGCGTAACGGTCGCGATTCAGAGTCGAAGCGCCTTGGCGTAAAGAAGTTCGGTGGTGAAGCTGTGCTTGCCGGCAATATTATTGTACGCCAGCGTGGCACGAAGTGGCATCCGGGCGCCAATGTTGGCCTCGGAAAAGACCATACCATTTTTGCTACCACCAATGGTTCCGTTGCTTTCCGTACGAAAGCCAACGGTCGTACTTACGTGTCGGTTAACCCGATCGCGGAAGCAGCAGAGTAAGCCGGGCACTCATAAATACCGGCGTCCCATTGGACCCGGTATATATGGCGACCAGCCAAAAGATCGAAGGGAAGATGGGACAACCATCTTCCCTTTTTGTATCTGGAGGACAGATAAATGGTCGTTGAAGCTTTAGAAGAAGAATATCACGAGAGATGTAGCGAGCGGGAGTCGAGCTATGCTGATCTCTCGCCCGGATTGGCAGAGCAGCTGGATTGCCCTGTCCTTGTCACGGACAGGCTGGTTCTGCGCTTGCCCCATACTGAAGATGTGGATGCAATTTCCTATCTTGCCAATAACGCCCGCGTCGCCGCCATGCTCGCCCGTATGCCTCATCCATACACCCGCGCAAATGCCGTCGATTTTGTCGTGCGCGTGCGAAAAGGCGAGATGGGCAATTGCATTTACGCGATTACCCAGGCTGAAACTGGTATATTTATGGGGTGTTGTGGCATCCATCCGCACAAACATGGCGAAGGTCTGGAGATCGGCTTCTGGCTGGGCGAGCCTTATTGGGGACATGGCTTTGCTACAGAAGCCGCCCATGCGTTGATTGATCTGGCTTTCAGGGCCACGCCAATAGAGCGGCTGCATGTTTCATGTCGCGCCAGCAATGATGGATCGCGTCGCGTTATCCATAAATGTGGTTTTCAGTTTAGTGGAATGGGTATGCTGGATTCGCTTGCTGCCGGGAACGTTTCTGTCGAGCATTATATTCTTGACCGGCGGACATGGACGGGACTGAGAAGCTGGCAGTCATAATTTAAATGCAGCCCTGCGTTCAAGCCGCAGGGCTGCTGAAGATCGGGGACTATAATGAGCGATATTTATGCTGTTATGATATTGAGCAGAAGTCGCTTTATAAAAAGGGCCGTATCGGGATCAGGAATTGCTCTTTGTTGATTTCAGTGATCCGGTGTGGAAACTGAATTTAAGCTGAAAACCTTATGTTTCTGCTGTTTGCAGGGCAGGGGTTTTGCTGTAATTGCAAATCGGATTGCGCGAGATTGTGCGCAATCCCAAAATTCAAGACGCATCGATCAAGCTCTATTGCGTCGCAAGAGGTAAAGTTCAATGAAATTTCTCGATCAGGCCAAGATCTATATCCGCTCCGGCAATGGCGGGGCAGGGGCCGTATCGTTCCGCCGCGAGAAGTTTCTTGAATTTGGTGGCCCTGATGGTGGTGATGGCGGACGCGGTGGTGATGTCTGGGTAGAGGCGGTTAATGGCCTCAATACTTTGATCGATTATCGTTATCAGCAGCATTTTCGGGCCAAGACCGGTATGCATGGCATGGGTCGTAACATGACCGGTGGCAAGGGTGATGATGTCATCCTTAAAGTGCCGGTCGGCACACAGATTTTTGAAGAAGATGATGAAACACTGATTTGCGATATTACCGAAGTCGGCCAGCGTTATCGTTTGGCCAAGGGCGGCAATGGTGGTTTTGGCAATCTGCATTTTACGACTTCTACCAATCGTGCGCCGCGCCGTGCCAATCCGGGACAGGAGGGGATTGAGCGGACTATCCGTCTGCGCCTCAAATTGATCGCCGATGCCGGTCTTGTTGGTTTGCCGAATGCAGGTAAATCGACCTTTCTGGCAAGTGTGACTGCTGCAAAGCCGAAAATTGCCGATTATCCTTTCACGACGCTGCATCCAAATCTTGGCGTTGCGCGAGTTGATGCACGTGAGTTTGTTATTGCTGATATTCCGGGTCTGATTGAGGGGGCAAGTGAAGGCGTTGGTTTGGGCGACCGCTTCCTTGGTCATGTCGAGCGCACCCGTGTTTTGCTGCATCTGGTATCTGCGCAGGAAGAAGATGTGGCAAAGGCTTACACAGTTATTCGCGGTGAACTGGAAGCCTATGAACATGGTCTGTCCGAGAAGACGGAAATCGTTGCATTGTCACAGGTCGATACGCTTGACCCGGATGCACGCAAGGCAAAGATGAAGGCGCTCAAGGAAGCTTGCGGACGCGAGCCGATGCTGCTTTCTGCGGTTAGCCATGAAGGTCTGAATGATGTGTTGCGGCAACTGGCAGCTGTCATTGATCAAAGCCGCGCACGTGAAGCCGGTGTTGTTGAAGACGACTAAAAGTTGAGGATGCGGTGCAGGAACTGAATTTATGCTCAAACAACTCAAGGACTATCGCCGCATTGTGATTAAAATCGGGTCTGCCCTTCTGGTGGATCGTTCAGCGGGGTTGAAACAAAACTGGCTTGAGAGCCTGGGCAATGACATCGCGGCATTGCATCACGCCGGTGTTGAAATTCTGGTGGTTTCGTCCGGTGCTATTGCACTGGGGCGTACTGTGCTTGGTCTGCCGAAAAAATCGCTCAAGCTTGAAGAAAGTCAGGCAGCGGCAGCGGCAGGTCAGATAGCGCTCGCTAAAGCCTATGCTGATGTTCTGGGCGGTCATGGCATCAAGTCGGGCCAGATTCTTGTGACACTTTCGGACACGGAAGAGCGCAGGCGCTATCTTAATGCACGTGCAACGATTGCAACCTTGCTCAAACTTGGTGCAGTCCCGATCATCAATGAGAATGATACGGTCGCTACAACTGAAATTCGTTATGGCGACAATGACCGTCTGGCGGCCCGTGTTGCGACCATGATGGGGGCCGATCTTCTGATCCTGCTTTCAGATATTGACGGGCTTTATACCGCACCGCCACATAAGAATCCGGACGCCGAGTTCCTGCCTCTGGTGACTGCGATTACTCCGCAGATCGAAGCTATGGCCGGTGCTGCTGCTTCTGAGCTTTCACGGGGTGGCATGAAAACAAAGCTTGATGCGGGCAAGATTGCCAATGCTGCCGGCACAGCGATGATTATCACTTCCGGTACGCGGCTGGCCCCTCTTTCTGCGATTGATCGCGGAGAACGGGCGACCTTGTTTGAGCCGTCCCATACGCCGGTCAGTGCATGGAAGACCTGGATTTCCGGCAATCTGGAACCTGCAGGCCGACTGATAGTGGATGCAGGGGCGGCGAAAGCCCTGAAATCCGGCAAGTCACTTTTGCCTGCCGGTGTAAAAGGAATTGAAGGCCATTTTGAGCGTGGCGATACGATCGCCGTGCTTACAGAAAACGGACGTGAAATTGCCCGTGGCCTGATTGCATATGATGCCGGGGATGCGCGTAAAATTGCCGGTCATAAAAGCGATGAGATCACTTCCATTCTTGGTTATGATGCACGCAGTGCAATGATCCATCGCGATGATATGGTGGTACGGGAAATGGCCGCCACCAAAATGGAAGAAGTATAAGAGGTCAAGGATGCTGAACAAAGTGGACGCCGCAACTGACATCACAGCCATTATGGCAGAAGTTGGCCGTAAAGTCCGCCAGGCAGCGGCTCCGCTTTCCATCGCTTCGCCTGAACAGAAAAACAAAGCCCTGCTTGCTGCTGCCGACAGGATAGTTGCAAGCAAGGATGCCATTTTGCAAGCAAACAGGCTTGATCTAGCCAATGCTGCTGAAAATGGCATGGCAGCTTCATTTGTCGATCGGCTGACACTTGATGACAGCCGTATCCAGGCAATTGCCGACGGTATTCGCGCCATTGCTTCATTGAATGATCCTGTTGGTGAAGTTATTGCCGCGTGGGAGCGTCCGAATGGTCTTCACATTGAGCGTGTCCGTACGCCGCTTGGTGTTATTGGCGTGATTTATGAAAGTCGTCCCAATGTGACAGCCGATGCCGGTGCTTTATGCCTTAAGGCCGGTAATGCCGTGATTTTGCGTGGTGGTTCGGATTCAGCGCATTCTTCAAAAGCTATTCATGAAGCGCTTGTCGCAGGGCTTGAAGCCGCTGAACTGCCTGCTGATGCTATCCAGATCGTGCCGGTGACGGATCGTGCGGCCGTTGGTGAAATGCTCAAAGGTCTTAATGGGGCAATTGATGTAATCGTGCCGCGCGGCGGCAAAAGCCTTGTTGCGCGCGTACAATCGGAAGCGCGTGTTCCGGTCTTTGCGCATCTTGAAGGCATCTGTCATCTCTATATCGATAAATCTGCCGATCTTGACATGGCGCGTATGATCGCTGTGAACGCGAAGATGCGCCGTACCGGTATTTGTGGTGCCACCGAAACATTGCTTGTGGATCGTGCGGTGGCTCAAACGCATCTTGTACCAATTCTTGAAGATCTGGCGGCAAAGGGCTGTGAAATTCGCGGCAGTGAAGACGTTCGTGCATTTTATGCAAGTGCAAAGCCTGCGACAGAAGAAGACTGGTCAACCGAATATCTCGATGCGATTATTTCGGTTGCGCTGGTCGATGGCATTTCAGGGGCGATCGAGCACATCAATCGCTATTCCTCGCATCATACAGAAGCGATTATTGCTCAGAATGCGGAGGTCGTCGCACGCTTTTTCAACGAGATTGATTCAGCCATTCTTCTGCATAATGCCTCGACGCAGTTTGCAGATGGTGGCGAGTTCGGCATGGGTGCGGAAATTGGAATTGCGACTGGCAAGATGCATGCGCGTGGGCCGGTTGGTGTCGAACAACTGACTTCTTTCAAATATCGTGTGCGTGGGAATGGTCAGGTCAGAGGCTGATGCGTTTCGGCTTCGGACTGTCTGCATTAAAAGCAAAATATCCGGGCGTTGATGCGCATTACCTGCGGATGCCTTATGTTGAAAAGGGCATGACAGTCGGGCTGTTTGGCGGCTCGTTCAATCCGCCGCATGGTGGTCATGCGCTGGTTGCGGAAATTGCCATTCGCAGGCTGAAACTGGACCAGCTCTGGTGGATGGTTACGCCCGGAAATCCGTTGAAAGATAAACGCGAACTGGCACCGCTTGCTGAACGTTTGCAACTGAGCGAGCAGGTTGCAAATGATCCGCGCATCAAGGTGACAGCACTGGAGGCGGCTTTCAATACGCGCTATACGGCCGATATTCTGGCACTTATTCGAAAGTCCAATCCCGGCGTGCATTTTGTCTGGGTCATGGGGGCTGACAATCTGGCTTCCTTCCATCACTGGCAGCGTTGGCGCGAAATTGCACAGAATTTTCCGATTGCAGTTATTGACCGGCCCGGCTCTACTCTGGCTTATCTGTCGTCACGGATGGCGCAAACCTTTTCCGATAGCAGGCTTGATGAACATTCCGCATCGATCCTTGCGCGGCGTCAACCACCGGCATGGACCTTCATTCATGGGCCGCGTTCGTCACTCTCATCGACAGCACTTCGCCAGCAGAAATTTAAAAAGTGAACGGACTTTACCAGTCAGGCCCCTTGAAAGAATACAGGGACTCTGCCTATTTTAGACAAGTACGGTGCTTATGAATGCCGTATTGCGTTGTTCTGGTCGGAAAGGAACTACACTGAGAACAGCAATTGAGAAGAAGGCCCACCTTGCGCCTTCATCGGTCGGGATGAACGAAACCGCTTTCGTGTCCCAGGCCTTTAACGCGGCTTTGGCCAGTCTTGAAAACTCCAAAGCAGAATCTGTTATCCCTATCGACATTCGTGGAAGATCTTCGATCGGCGATTATATGATCGTCGCGTCCGGTCGTTCGCATCGACATGTTTCGGCGGTTGCCGATCATCTTTTGCAAGCCCTTCGTGAAATGGGCTGCAAGGACATGCGGGTCGAAGGCCTTGAAGGCGGGGATTGGGTTCTGATCGATACAGGCG
Organism: Brucella gallinifaecis; assembly: GCF_006476605.1. Classification (GTDB taxonomy): domain Bacteria; phylum Pseudomonadota; class Alphaproteobacteria; order Rhizobiales; family Rhizobiaceae; genus Brucella; species Brucella gallinifaecis. The sequence goes on along the minus strand of NZ_ML636806.1, from coordinate 145,890 downwards.
ATATTGTCGTCCATATTTTCCGTCCGGAAATCCGTGATTTTTACAATCTGGAAAAGATCTGGATGGATGATGACCTCGAAGACAAGCGTGCATCGGGAACGGTGCACTGATCAAGTCGTAAAGAGGGCGTAATGCGTGTGAGTGTAATGGCCGTGGGCCGGATGAAAACCGGCCCCGAACGGGAGTTGGCTGAGCGTTATTTTGACCGCTTTTCCAAGGCAGGACCGCCACTTGGGCTGGAATTCACCGGCGTGAGTGAAATCCCGGAAAGCCGCGGACAAACGGCGGATCTGCGCAAGGTTGAAGAAGCGCAGCGCATCCATGACGCAATCGGCAATGCCAGCTCAGGGGCCGGCTCAGGGGGAGTTGCCCTTATCCTGCTTGACGAGCGTGGCAAGACGCTTGGCTCGGAAGCTTTTGCCCAACGCATTGGCCGTATGCGTGATGATGGCAAGCGTCAGCTTATTGTCGCTATTGGTGGACCGGATGGGCATGATCCTTCTTTGCGTTCCCGTGCGGATCTGGTTCTCGCTCTGGGAGAGTTGACATGGCCGCATCAGATCGCCCGTATTTTGATTGCTGAACAATTATACCGCGCCGCTACCATTCTCGCAGGACATCCTTATCATCGGTCTTAGGGTCAGGACTCTGGGGGCAGGTTAAAAATGCTATGAAACTCTTATGGCTAACATTTCCTTAATGCTAATCAGGCTAGTGTGGCCTTCTTTGTTTCTGATGTAGCGCATAATGAATCCTGTTCGCATTTTCTCAAAGCCTTGTTTGTCTGCCTTGCTGCGGATGGGCTTTGTTGCGACTTTCTTTATATCCGCAGTGTCGCCAGTTTTTGCGCAGGCAGCGCTTCAGCAGCAGCGTGATCAGGCTGCAAGCGAATATGAGCAGCTTAGCAAAGAGCTGTCTGTTACGGGTGAGAAGCTTGAACAGCTTGAAGATGAGATATCCAGCCTTAAAAAAGATCAGGCAACGATTACGGCAGCCCTTATCCAGTCAGCCAAAACGGATAAGAAATTGCAGCATGATATTGCTGAAAGTGCTGACAAGCTCATCTCCCTGCGTGAGCAGGAAGACGGTATTCGTAACTCGTTACGCGCCCGTCGCAGTGTGTTGGCAGAAGTTCTGGCCGCATTGCAGCGCATGGGATTAAATCCGCCGCCCGCTATTCTTGTGCGGCCCGATGATGCGCTTGCATCCGTTCGCAGTGCGGTTTTGCTCGGTGCGGTCGTGCCTGAAATGCGTGGGCAGGTGAACGAACTGACGGGCGATTTGCAGGATATGCAACGTGTCACCGCTTCTATTGTTCAGGAGCAGGACCGGCTCAAGACAGCGCGTATACAACAGGCGGAAGAGCAGAAACGTCAATCACTTCTTCTTGAAGAAAAGAAGAAATTGCAATTACAATCCGAGCAGGAAATTGAGGCGCAGCGCAAGCGCTCTGAAGAACTGGCAGACCGCGCTGGCAGCCTCAAGGAACTTATTGATGGGCTTGATCAGCAGATGGCAGGCGTGCGTAATGCGGCTGATGCTGTGCGCAAGGCCGAGGCAGAACGGCTTGCAAAAGCACAGGAAAGGGCAGGAGAATCAACGCCTGACGAGAATCGTCTCCATGCGCAGCTTGATTTTGCATCCTTGCAGGGAAAGCTGGCTCTGCCTGCTGCCGGCAAGACAATTCGTCATTTTGCTCAAAAGGATGGTATCGGCGGCAATATGATGGGGCAGGTGGTTGAAACCTTGCCTGCTGCCACGATTACGTCACCTTCTGATGGCGTTGTGCTTTATGCTGGAACATTTCGATCTTATGGGCAGCTCTTGATCCTTGATGCTGGCGGTGGATATCATATCGTAATGGCTGGCATGGGTCGAATCGATGTGGCTCAGGGTCAGTTTGTGCTGGCGGGTGAACCTGTTGGCGCAATGGGTGAAAAACTTCTCGCAAGTGTTGCACCGATAGAGGTGGGCAATGGGGCGCCATTGCTTTACATTGAGTTTCGAAAAGATGGAAAACCCGTTGATCCGGCCCCGTGGTGGTCCGTGCGGCTTTCTGGAAGGACGTGAAAATGATACGTAAACTGTCGCTGCTGTTCGCCGGAGCCCTGATGGGTGCGTCAGCTATGGTGATGGTTCAGGGCGCGCCTGCTTCCACTGCTTTTGCAGCGGGAAAAGATAGCGATGTCTATAAGGACCTGGCGCTTTTCGGTGATATTTTTGAGCGGGTGCGCCAGCAATATGTGACTCCGCCCGACGACAAGAAGCTGACGGAAAGCGCGATCAACGGCATGTTGACCTCGCTTGATCCGCATTCGTCCTATCTCAACCCCGAGGCTGCGCAGGATATGCGTGTGCAGACCAAGGGTGAGTTTGGTGGGCTTGGGATTGAAGTCACCATGGACAATGATCTCGTAAAGGTCATTGCACCGATTGATGATACGCCTGCGTCAAAAGCCGGTGTTCTGGCGGGTGATTTGATCAGCAAGATCGATGGTCAGGAAGTGCGTGGCCTTAGTCTCAGCGATGCGGTTGAAAAGATGCGCGGCGAGATTGGTTCCCCGATTGAGCTTACGCTCATTCGTGAGGGGGCAGACAAGCCGATCACGCTCAAGATCGACCGCGCTGTGATCAAGGTCAAGGCTGTTCGTTCACGTGTCGAAAATGATGTCGGCTATCTGCGTGTTATTTCATTCACTGAGCAGACTGCTGATGATCTGAAAAAAGCAATCAAGGATATTCAGGAGAAGCTGCCAGGCGATAAACTCAAAGGTTATGTGCTTGATCTTCGCCTTAATCCGGGTGGCTTGCTCGATCAGGCTGTCGCGGTTTCAGACACTTTCCTTGACAAGGGCGAAATCGTTTCCACTCGTGGTCGCGACCCTCAGGATGTGACACGCTTTGATGCGCGCAAGGGTGATCTTGTTGATGGCAAGCCAGTGATTGTTTTGATTAATGGCGGTTCCGCCAGCGCTTCGGAAATTGTTGCGGGTGCATTGCAGGATCATCGTCGTGCGACTGTGCTTGGCACACAATCTTTTGGCAAGGGTTCTGTTCAGACGATCATTCCACTGGGCGAAAATGGCTCGTTGCGCCTGACAACTGCGCTCTATTACACGCCGTCGGGCAAGTCGATTCAGGGCAAGGGCATTACGCCGGACATCAAGGTTGAGCAGCCGTTGCCACCGGAAATGCTCGGTCAGGATGTTGTGCGTGGTGAATCTGAGCTTAAAGGACACATCAAGGGTAACGCTGAAGATGATCAGGGATCGGGGTCTTCTGCTTATGTTCCGCTTGAACCCAAGGACGATGTGCAGCTCAATGAAGCGCTGAAACTTCTGCGTGGGGAAGTTGCAAATGCAGCATTTCCGCCAGATGTGAAAAAAGGTGTGCTGAACTGATCGAAAATCAGCTCCGGGGTCTGGACCCTCGAAACACAAGCGCGGAAGTTCAGGCTTCCGCGTTTTCTTTTTGTCGCATAATACTTGTTCAATTGCTTGTGCATATGGAGATAGCATGTCGAAGCGTAAAGGCCCGGTTGATCCTGAAAGCCTGCCATATCGCCCCTGCGTCGGGGTGATGGTTCTCAACAAGGCCGGTCTGGTCTGGGCCGGTCGTCGCATCGTCATTCCGGGTGACGAGATGGATGGTGCTACGCAGCTTTGGCAGATGCCGCAGGGTGGTATCGACAAGGGGGAGGATCCCGCTGTCGCCTCATTGCGTGAGTTGTATGAAGAAACTGGTATGAAGTCAGTTACATTGCTTGAAGAGGCGCCAAACTGGATCAATTATGATCTGCCTGCACCTCTGGTCGGGCTGGCACTCAAGGGCAAATATCGCGGACAGACCCAGAAATGGTTTGCCTATCGTTTTGAAGGCGATGAAAATGAAATTGCGATCAATCCGCCGCCGGGAGGTCATACGGCTGAATTTGAGGAATGGGCATGGAAGCCGATGCAGGAATTGCCTGAGCTGATTGTTCCCTTCAAGCGCAAGGTCTATGAAGAGGTCGTCAATTGTTTCAGGCATCTTGCATCGTAATTTCAGATCATAATCTGAATGAATGTAACAGGATTGAACAATCTCTTGCCTGTTGAGCCGACTCATTGTCAACTCGCAGAAGATATGTGATGCATGGGTTCTGAGAGGGAGAAATGCTTATGGATGGTATGAGTCTTCTTGTGTTTTTGTTTGTCGGCCTTATTGCAGGCTGGCTGGCAGGAAAAGTGGTGCAGGGTGGCGGCTTTGGACTCATCGGCAATATCATTGTCGGTGTGATTGGTGCCTTCTTCGCAGGCTGGTTGTTGCCCCTTCTCGGGTTTTCGATCGGTGGCGGTATTATAGCCTCCATCATAAATGCCTTTATCGGCGCAGCAATTCTTTTGATTATTCTGCGGATCGTCAAACGAGTCTGATGAAACATTAAAATCATTATATTGGCCCGGTTTGTGCAGACCGGGCAGCTTCTTTAAAGCTTGGAAAAATGACACCGAATTCAAAGCTGTCGCTTGGATTGACCCTGACTGGCGCCGCGGGTTTTGTTGATGGGATAGCCTTTATGGAGCTGGGCGGTTTTTTTGCCTCATTCATGAGCGGCAACACGACCCAGCTCGGTCTCGCCATTGCCAGACAACCGGATATTATGGGGCGGGTAATTGTCTGGCTGCCTATGGCTCTGGTTGGCCTGTTTTTTGCCGGCGCATTTCTCGGTACCCTTGCCGTTCGGTCCTATGGCAAAAATGGCAGCATAGCGGTCATGGCAATTGTGGCGCTTGTGCTTGTTCTGGTTTGTGTATTGCGTCGATTTGGGCTGGACCTGATTCATCCGGTGTTGATGCTTGCCGCTGCCATGGGTGCGCAGAATGCTGCCGTACAGCCAATTGGTTCCGCGCGGCTTGGTGTGACTTATGTCACCGGGACGTTATTCAACTCAGCTGCTGATCTTGCCGGATATATACGTGGAGATGTTCCGCGTTGGCGCTGGTTGCAACATTTCTCAGTTTGGCTGTCTCTTATGACCGGCGCATTGTGTGGCGGGTTGGGGCATTCCTTTATTGGTCTGGATGCGCTGCTTATTCCAGCAGTTATGATTGCGGTTATCATGGTGACTTACTGGCGTATTCGCTAACCAAAAAGCGATTTCTCGTTTTCGACCAGTTCTGAAATAAGCGCTGAAACGGCGGTTACACGCCGTAAGGACCGTGCGGATTCATGATAGGCCAGCCAATAGGCACGGCGGATTGTGCGATCTGGAAAAAGTGGCATCAGGTCGGGATCGGCTCTTGCGATAAATGCATGAAGAATGCCGATTCCTGCGCCTGCGCGTACGGCTTCCACCTGTCCTAATGCACTTGAAACTTCAAAATCCGGTTTCCAGTCGCGGCTGATCTCGGATGCATAGGCCAGAGATTGATTGACCACCAGATCTTCAACATAACCGATCAGTCTGTGCTTGTTTAACTCTTCAATGTTTTGTGGCGTACCATGTTCTTCAAGGTAGCTGCGATGGGCATAAAGACCGAGTGTATAATCCACCAGCCTGCGGGCAATCAGCCTACCTTGCTCGGGGCGTTCAACTGTTATGGCAATATCGGTTTCGCGGCGAGAGAGTGAAAATGAGCGCGGAACCGGTACCAGTTGAATGGTGAGGTCGGGATAATGCTGCGTGAGGCGTGCGAGCCGCGGGGCAAGAAACCTGACGCCAAAGCCATCCGGGGCGCCGATGCGAACGGTGCCGGAAACGGCAATATCGGCATTGCCTATCTGTGCGCGTGCAGAGAGCATTTCCGTTTCCATACGCTCTGCTGCCAGAAGAAACTCCTCACCGGCCTGAGTCAGTGTTGAACCATTGGTGCGTCGGGTCAATAATGTGGTCGAAAGGGTCGTTTCCAGTGCTGTCAGGCGGCGTGCAACAGTCGCGTGATTGATGCCGAGCCTTTTGGCCGCGCCCAGTATTTGCCCTGCGCGCGCCACAGCCAGAAATATCCGAATATCATCCCAGTTCATGGCATTTTCTGTGTGAGCGTGATCGTTTCAGAATCGTACTATAAAAAACGCACAACGGATACGCTTTTCAGTGGATTGCAATCATGAATTTGCAGAGTCAGGATAGATAGCAAGATGGTAGTCAATCTGCTGCCAGATGAAACAATATATGGGAGGCATTTCGATGCGCAGGATCGGACATTTCATTGGCGGCAAGCATGTTTCTGGTAAAAGCGGCCGCACGGCTGATATTTTTCAGCCACTTGATGGAACCGTTCAGGGAACTGTGGCGCTTGCTACAAAAGATGAAGTACGCGAAGCCGTTGAAAATGCCAAGGCAGCACAGCCAGCATGGGCTGCGACCAACCCACAGCGCCGTGTGCGTATTCTTCGCAAGTTCCTTGAACTGGTTGAAGCCGAATATGACAGCCTTGCCGAATTGCTTGCCCGAGAACATGGCAAGACGATTGCTGACGCCAAGGGCGATATTCAGCGTGGTCTGGAAGTTGTAGAGGTCTGCCTTGGCTCTGCACATATGCTGAAAGGTGAATTTACCGATAATGCAGGCACTGGAATAGACACCTATTCGATGCGTCAACCGCTTGGAGTTGTTGCCGGTATTACGCCGTTCAATTTCCCGGCCATGATCCCGTTATGGAAAGCCGGCCCGGCAATTGCCTGCGGCAATGCTTTTGTTCTGAAGCCATCCGAGCGCGATCCGGGTGTGCCGATGCGCCTTGCCGAATTGTTCATGGAAGCAGGCCTTCCGGCTGGTATTTTCAATGTCGTCAATGGTGACAAGGATGCGGTTGATGCGCTGCTTGATGATCCTGATATACAGGCAATCGGCTTTGTCGGCTCGACACCAATTGCGCAATATATTTATGGTCGCGGTTGCGCGAATGGCAAGCGCGTTCAGTGCTTCGGTGGCGCCAAAAATCATATGCTGATCATGCCGGATGCTGACATGGACCAGACGGTTGATGCGTTGATTGGTGCAGGTTATGGATCGGCAGGCGAGCGTTGTATGGCGATTTCGGTTGCGGTGCCTGTTGGGGAGGATACGGCAAACCGTCTTATGGAAAAGCTGATCCCGCGTGTTGAAGCCCTCAAGATCGGACCTTCGACCGACAATTCGGCTGATTATGGCCCGGTTGTTACCAAGGCTGCACTTGAGCGCATTCGCGGCTATGTTGATCTTGGTGTTGAGGAAGGTGCCAGGCTTGTCGTTGATGGTCGCGGTTTCAAGATGCAGGGCTATGAGAACGGCTTTTATATGGGGGGCTGCCTGTTCGATCATGTGACGCCGGATATGCGCATTTATAAAGAAGAAATCTTTGGTCCGGTTCTCTCGGTTGTTCGCGCCCGAAACTATGAAGAAGCTCTCGCTTTGCCCAATGAGCATGAATATGGCAATGGCGTTGCGATCTTCACCCGTGATGGTGATGCTGCGCGTGATTTTGCCAGCCGTGTTCAGGTTGGCATGGTCGGTATTAATGTGCCAATCCCGGTTCCGATTGCCTATTACACTTTTGGCGGCTGGAAGGCTTCCGGTTTTGGTGATCTCAACCAGCACGGCCCGGATGCATTCCGCTTTTATACCAAAACCAAGACAGTCACCTCGCGTTGGCCGTCTGGCGTTAAGGACGGGGCAGAGTTCGTCATTCCGACGATGGGCTAGGGCCAATCGACATTCATTTTTCGGGCGGGGCGTGAGCCGGATTTTGTCGCAGAACAGAAGAAAAGGCCGAGGTGGTGTGAACACCATGAGGGCTTTTCGACGCATTCAGGGACAAAATCCGCCACGTCCCAAAGGGATATGGCGCAAATTGCCCATTTTGGCGTCGCTAAACCTCGATGGAGCGACACTCCACCTTCGGTTTCGCTCCTGAAACTGGACAATTTTCGTCCATACCACGCCTCAAAACATGAATGTCGATTGGCCCTAGAGCGCTGCCCCTAATTTTCGCGGTCGAAGGTGGTGATTTTGGCAAGCCTGTCGTGAAACTTGTATGCGTAGACAATATTCTGCTTGCAGAACGGCTGTTCGGGCATGATTGTGTAGATATGATTCAGGGCACGAGTCTTTCTTGAAGGCAGGCAGAATATGGGAGAACGCCATCAGGCGGGTATAGGCGAGGGTGGAAATTCGGAGCGTGAGCGTCAGGATGAAGCCCGGCGTATTCTTGAACGACTGGAGCGTGAACAGACCGGGGCTGAAGGTCTTTTACGGCGCGGGTTTTCGCGTACCGCTAATCACCTTGCTGCCCATGATGCCCCGGAAAATGATAAAATCGAACTCTGGGCCACCCGTGCCGGACGGTGGCTTGGCCTCATCATCACGCTGGCGATTATCGTCTGGCTGATTTCCTATCTCATGAAAAGCCAGGTTTAACATGACGCTTCCTGTGCCTTCGGATGCGACAACCGTTATTGTCATCTCAAGCCATGTCGTGCGCGGTTCTGTTGGAAACCGTGCCGTTGTTTTTGCTCTTGAAACGCTTGGCTTTCCAGTATGGGCTGTGCCAACGGTTGTGTTGCCCTGGCATCCCGGACATGGTGCTGCCGGGCGGATTGTCCCGCCCGCGCAGGAATTTGCAACATTGATGCATGATCTTGAACGTGCACCATGGCTGGGCGAAGTCGGAGCGATACTGACTGGCTATCTCGGGCATCCCGAGCAGGCGGAAGCGGTGGCGGGGCTGGTTAAAAAGGTCAAGGAACTTAATCCCGAAGCGGTCTATCTTTGTGATCCGGTGATTGGTGATCAGGCAGGGCTTTATGTGCCGGAAGCAACGGCCACCGGTATCCGGGATTATCTCATGCCGCTTGCAGATATTGCGACGCCCAATCGTTTTGAATTGTCATGGCTGACCGGCGTCGAGCTGGAAGACAACAAGGCGTTGATGGAAGCTGCCCTTGATATCGGACCGGCAACCACGCTGGTGACATCTGCCTTTCCATTGATGAGCGGGAGTATTGGCAATATTCTTCTGACGCCAACCATGGCGCTGATGGCTGAGCACCGCTGTGTCGATGGTCCGACCAATGGCCTTGGCGATCTTACATCTGCGGTGTTTCTGGCGCGCAGGCTTTCGGGTTTCTCTGAGGAAAAATCTCTTCAAAGCACCACCGCAGCCGTATTCGAGATCATGGCGCGTTCGGCGAAGCGCGGCGCAGACGAGTTGATGCTTGAAGCAGATGCTTCCAGTCTTGTCACACCCATGGCAATGGTTCAGACACGACGTCTGGTCCATCCAACCAAGGGATTGCGTGCATAATATTTCTTGCAAGCGGCAACAGGTCGTAAGAATTGCGGCCTGTTGTTTTTTTTGATTGCCCTGGATTTTCGATCAGGATAATGGAAAACCATGGCTGATATTCCAGATTCACTCCTCGCCGGTTATCAAACCTTTATGAGCGAGCATTTCGCGTCTGAAACGGCACGTTATAAGGAACTCGCTGAAAAAGGGCAGGCACCAGAAACCCTGGTGATTGCCTGTTGCGATTCCCGTGCCGCTCCGGAAACAATTTTCAACTCGGCTCCGGGTGAAATGTTCGTTCTTCGTAACGTTGCCAATCTTATTCCGCCCTATGAGCCGGATGGTGAATTTCATGCGGCTTCGGCGGCGCTTGAATTTGCTGTGCAAAGTCTCAAGGTGAAGAATATTGTTGTCATGGGTCATGGCCGATGCGGGGGGATCAAAGCGGCGCTCGACACCCAGAGCGAGCCGCTTTCACCAAGCGATTTCATTGGCAAGTGGATGAGCCTGATTGCGCCGGCTGCGGAAACGATCAATGGCAATGAACTGATGACACCGACCGAGCGACAGACGGCCCTGGAGCGGATTTCGATCCGTTATTCGCTCAACAATCTGCGGACATTCCCTTGTGTCGATATTCTTGAGAAAAAGGGGCGGCTGAAACTCTATGGTGCCTGGTTTGATATTTCGACAGGCGAGCTGTGGGTGATGGACCAGCAGACGGGTGATTTTAAAAGACCTGACAGTTTGGTTGTGGCTGAGCAGAAAACATCAGTATAATGTGAAAAAAGCCCCGAAAAATCGGGGCTTTTTTGTATTGAGCATATGATATATCGCTTTTTATAAAGCGCTGTAAACTTGATTATTGATCGATTGCCCTGCCCATGACGGCAATAGCACGCTGATAGACCTGTGCCGCATTCCAGCCCTGAATTGCCCTGTAATTTGGTTCACCCGGCTGATAACCGGCGCCGCGCTTCCAGCCATGCCCGACAAGAAAATTTGCAGTTGAATAAAGGGCGTCAGCCTTTGAACGGGCCATGTCGATATGGCCGCTGCCATCACCATCAACGCCATATTTGAGAACGTTGGCTGGCAAGAACTGGGTCTGGCCGATTTCACCATGCATTGCACCAACTGCGTTCGGATCAAGGTCCTGATTGTCAATCAGCTTGAGTGCTGCGTAGAGCTGGTTGGTGAAGTAGTCGCTGCGACGACAGTCATAGGCCAATGTTGCAACAGCCGAAAGCGTGTGCTGTTTGCCAAGATAAGCACCGAAGCCTGTTTCCATGCCCCAGATTGCGATCAGAGGTCCGGCTGGTACGCCATAGCGCTTTTCGATAGCAGCGAAGAGAGCTGCATTCTGTTTTTTGATCGATTTTCCACGCTGAATGATCGTGTTTGCACCACGTTTTTGCATGAATTGCTCAAAGGAAAGCTTGAAGCTCTTCTGATTGCGGTCAGCATTGATGGTGGCTTGCGCATATTTTGTTTTAGCCAGAGCATTTATTGCACGCTTGCCAATGCCGCGCGAAGATGCTTCCTTGATCGTCTGCTGGAGCCAGGCATTATAACCTGCGCCATTGTTGCCACACTGGGCTGCTTCGACGATGCTTGTTCCAGCCATCATACTTACTGCAAGAACTGCTGCTGCCGTCCATGTCCGGCCCTTGGCAAACAATGCCATTCGTTTCTCCTTCGGAGTTGATTCTACCTCAGCGCGAATTTGCCATTCTTTACAATGAATGTCATGCCAGAAAGGAATTGTAAGCTCTCCGGGCAGCCGCGCACTGGTGACCATCCTTCCATATAATCTTCAAGTTTTCGTAAATTGGTCCTTATTTTAGTGTATTTATGCGTGTCTTTGCGTTTTAAAAGCTTCGTTTTCCGCCTTTTACTTGACATTACCGGCCTGCCGCTTTAAACGCTCAACCAATCTATCCGCGATCTACAGAACGCGAGCCACCGACCGGGACCCATTTGGTATAAAGAGATCCCGGAGGTCCACATCCGACAGCGCGATGCGCCCTCGGGTGCTGTACTGCTTTGGTTGCTTCTTGAACTGCTCTGGTCAAAGAACGATGTATCCCTGATGAGCCTTCCTGATGAAGCCCTGGTCTCTTCTCGGATTAAAAGGAAATTAGATGTTTGAATCACTTCAGGAGCGTCTTGGCTCTATTCTGAACGGCCTGACCGGACGCGGCGCTCTCTCTGAAAGCGACGTGGCGGCTGCGCTGCGCGAAGTGCGTCGTGCGCTGATCGAAGCCGATGTTTCGCTGGAAGTGGTTCGTTCTTTTACTGAGCGCGTTCGTGAGAAGGCTGTTGGTGCTGAAATTCTCAAAAGCATCAAGCCCGGCCAGATGGTCGTCAAGATCGTCCATGACGAGCTTATCGAAATGCTCGGCACTGAAGGCGTTTCGGTTGATCTGAATGCGCCGGCACCGGTTGTCATTATGATGGTTGGTTTGCAGGGTTCGGGTAAAACGACGACGACTGGCAAGCTTGCCAAGCGCTTGACAGAACGCAGCCGCAAAAAGGTGCTGATGGCGTCGCTTGATACGCGCCGTCCGGCTGCACAGGAGCAGCTTCGTCAGCTCGGTATCCAGACTTCTGTTGATACATTGCCGATCATTGCTGGCCAGTCGCCGGTTGAGATTGCATCGCGTGCTGTTCAGGCTGCAAAGCTTGGCGGTCATGATGTGGTTATTCTCGATACTGCCGGCCGCACACATATCGACGAGCCGTTGATGGTGGAAATGGCGGATATCCGCAAGGCCGCCAATCCGCATGAAATCCTGCTTGTGGCTGACAGCCTCACGGGTCAGGACGCGGTTAATCTGGCGCGTAATTTCGATGAGCGCGTTGGCATTACCGGTATTGTGCTGACCCGTATGGATGGCGATGGCCGTGGTGGTGCAGCCCTTTCGATGCGTGCAATCACCGGCAAGCCGATCAAGCTGATCGCAACCGGCGAAAAAATGGATGCGCTCGAGGAGTTTTATCCCAAGCGTATTGCCGATCGTATTCTTGGTATGGGCGACATTGTTTCGCTCGTTGAAAAGGCTGCTGAAAACATTGATGCGGAAAAAGCCGCAGCGATGGCCAAGAAGATGCAGTCGGGCAAGTTTGATCTCAATGATCTTGCCGACCAGCTGGGCCAGATGAAAAAGCTCGGCGGTATGGGCAGCATCATGGGTATGATGCCCGGCATGGGCGGGATGAAGGACAAGGCTGCCGCAGCCGGTCTTGATGACAAGATATTTGATCGCCAGCTTGCAATTATCGGTTCGATGACCAAGGCTGAACGCGCCAATCCTGATCTTCTCAAACATAGCCGCAAGCAGCGCATTGCCAAAGGGTCCGGCACCAGTGCCGCCGATATTAACAAGCTTCTCAAGATGCACCGCCAGATGGCTGACATGATGAAAGTCATGGGCAAGGGCAAGGGCGGAATGATGAAGCAGATGATGGGTGGCCTTGCTGGCAAGATGGGTCTTGGTGGTCTAGGAGCTGGAATGGGCGGAATGCCTGATCTGTCCAAGATGGACCCCAAGCAGCTTGAAGCGCTGGCAAAACAGGCCGAAGCTGCAGGTCTGACCAAGGGTGGTGGACTGCCAGGTCTTCCGGGTGGAGGACTACCCGGTCTGGGCGGTCCCAAGCTTCCCGGTCTTGGTGGCGGTCTTCCTGGTTTGCCGAAGAAGAAGTGAGTAAGATGGCTGACGAACAGAACACTGTACCTGCTGAACTTCTCGCATTGCGTGCATCCATCGATAATATCGATGCAGCATTGATCCACATGCTTGCCGAGCGTTTTCGCTGCACCAAGGCTGTGGGCACCCTGAAAGCCGAGCGCGGCCTTGCTGCTGCCGACCCGGCCCGTGAGAAGCGTCAGGTCGAGCGTCTTCGTGCGCTTGCAGTTGATGCCCATCTCGACCCGGATTTTGCTGAAAAATTCCTGAACTTCATCGTGAAGGAAGTTATTCGGCACCATGAGCATGCTGCTGCCAATCACAGCGGAAACTGAATAGCCCGACAGGGCAGGATTATTGTCTAAAGGAAAGAAAAAATGGCTCTCAAGATTCGTCTCGCCCGCGCTGGTTCCAAGAAGCGTCCTTACTATCACGTTGTTGTTGCTGACGTTCGCAGCCCACGCGATGGCCGCTTCATCGAAACTGTTGGTGCATGGAACCCGATGCTTGCTAAGGACGCAGAACGCGTAAAGCTGGACGCTGAGCGTATTCAGCATTGGATTGCACAGGGTGCACAGCCAACCGACCGCGTTCTTCGCTTCCTCGATCAGGCCGGTATTGCCAAGCGCGAAGCACGCAGCAACCTGACCAAGGGTCTGCCAGGCAAGAAAGCTCAGGAACGTCTTGCTTTGGCCAAGCAGGCTGAAGAAGAAGCCGCTGCAAAGGCTGCTGAAGCTGCTGCTGCCGCAGCCGCTCCTGCTGAAGAAGCTGCAAGCGAATAATTTTTCGCAATTAGAGCGCCGTGCGCCTCATCGGGCGCACAAAGGTCGCTCTAACGCTTTATACCTACTGCATAATTTTACCTTAAACTGTTTTAAGTTTAAGGAATTATGCAGGTGTGAACAAAAAGGCAATGGAGCAATCCGCTGCCTTTTTGTTTGGCTTTTTGCTATATGTAAAACGACTGGAAAAAGTCAGGATTTCGTCTATCTTATTGATTTGACGGCTCGCATTTGCGTGAATGCATATATTCGGGCACATAAATTTATCTGGCGCAGCAAAGGCGCCCCGTTCAGGAGAACATCATGTCGGCTGTGACCGCTATCCGTTCTTTCTCTTTTCGCCGTATATTCATTGCTTTGGGTCTTATCGTTCTGGTGCCGCTGCTTTCTGCATGTGGTTTCAATACGATTCCAACCAATGATGAAAAAGCCAAGGCTGCATGGAGTGAAGTGCAGAATCAATATCAGCGCCGTGCTGATCTGGTGCCAAATCTGGTGGAAACGGTGAAGGGCTACGCCGCCCATGAAAAAGACACCTTGCAGGCTGTGATCGATGCACGCGCCAAGGCAACGCAGGTGCAGATCACACCGGAAACGCTGAGCAATCCTGAGCTTTTCAAGCAGTTTCAGGACAATCAGGCTAACCTCACCAGTGCGCTTTCGCGTTTGATGGTTGTTGTCGAGCGCTATCCTGATTTGAAAGCCAATCAGAATTTCCTTGCATTGCAATCCCAGCTTGAAGGTACGGAAAACCGTATTGCTGTCGCGCGTCGCGATTATATTGAAGCGGTCCGCGTCTATAATACCTCGATCCGTACCATGCCGACGATGATCTGGACATGGATCTGGTACCGCGATGCTGTGCCGATGCAGACATTCAGTGCCGATGCGTCGAGCCAAAGTGCCCCTCAGGTCAATTTTAACAACTGATCGGGTATTTTGTGGCAGCTTTGCTCCCCATGCGTGATGTGGTGGTTCGTGGCCTGACTGGGCCGCGATGGCTTGGTGCTGTTCTTCTGCTTTTATTTGTCAGCTTTGTTGCAGGGGCTGTTCATGCGCAAGACGCGGCAAAGCCTGCGCAGGCGCTGACGGGACGGGTGGTTGATGCTGCCGGGATCATGGATCCTGCGCAATTGCAACAACTCACAAAGAAGCTTGCTGATTTTGAAGCAAAGTCATCCGATCAGGTGGTCGTGGTGACTGCTCCCAGTCTCAATGGCGAAGATATTGAAAGCTTTTCCAACCGGTTGTTTCGTGCCTGGGCGCTGGGGCAGAAACAGGAGAACAACGGTGTTTTGCTGGTTGTAGCCCCCAATGACCGTAAGGTGCGTATCGAGGTTGGCTACGGGCTTGAAGGCACCATGACGGATGCGCTTTCGAGTGTTATCATCAATGGCACGATTATACCTGAATTTCGCAACGGTAATTATTCTGAAGGCATTGTTCAGGGCGTCGATGGTATATTGTCGGTTCTTTCCGGTGATGCAGCTGAACTGGAAGAGCGTGCCAGGCGCAATTTGAACAGTGTCACCGGCGACAATGATATCGACTGGGTGTTTGTGATCTTCATTGCTTTCTGGGCACTGATCTTTTTCGGTGGCTTTGGTATGGCGATATTGGCACCGATTTTCGGGCAGAAGATCGGCCCTGGAAAATATCGCTGGCTTGGCATGATAATGGATTTTAATTCCCGTGGCGGCTCCGGTGGCGGCGGTTTTTCCGGTGGCGGCGGTGGCTGGTCATCAGGTGGTCGTGGCGGTGGCGGCTTTTCCGGCGGCGGTGGTTCGTCAGGTGGCGGCGGCGCTTCGGGTAGCTGGTAAGGGAGAGTTTTGTGAACACGAAAAACCTTATCAGTGATCAGGATCACGAGAATATTGCCAAGGCAATCCGTGCGGCGGAAGCCAATACAAGCGGTGAAATTTATGCGGTTCTGGCGCGTCGCAGTGACGACTATTTCTTTGCGGCAGGCTTTGTTGCGACCTGTGGCATATTGATTGCTTCGGTCATCGCAGCCTTTCTTGCACATTGGTACTGGTTTGATATCAGCCTGCCGATGTTTGGTCTTGCAGTGCTGGCCGCTTTTATCACGGCGATGCTTCTCTTGTGGTTTTTACCATCCATGCGCATGTTGCTGGTGCCGCGTCGCATTCGATACAAGCGTGCACATCTCAATGCCTTGCAGCAGTTTCTTGCTCGCAATGTCCATATTACAGAGCACCGCACTGGTATTTTATTGTTTGTTTCCATGGCTGAACATTATGCGGAAGTGATTGCCGATGCGGGCATTGATGCGCGGGTTGAGCAGGAAGAATGGAATGATATTGTGGCGACGCTCACGCATCATGCATCGCGTGCGCAAGTGGGGACGGGTTTTGTACTGGCGATCGCTCAGGCCGGTGTTTTGCTGGAAAAGCATTTCCCGGCAGGAGCAAACAATATCAATGAACTTGACGACCATCTGATCGAGCTTTGAGTGCCATTGCGGGCGTGAGATTCGGCACTGATTTATAGTGAATTACAGTTTTTATGACGCTTACGTAAAAGATATGTTTCATTTCAGGACAGGGCTAGCAGCAGATTTTGCAATTTTTCCAAAGCTTTGCGAAGTTTTGTTTCAAATTAAATGGATTAGATACAAGCTTTCTGACTTTCACGGATTTTTTTGGTTGTTTTCAACGAATTGTCATCGAAACAAATGCTCAATCTGCTAGTTTGATGCGCATTGCCATCATGACAGGAGTATCCGACGTGACTGCAAAGCAGGATCGGTCGAATAAATTTAAGGGTTCAAAAGCAGGCAAGGAGGAGAAGAAGGGAGGAAAGTCCAGGGCGTTTACAGCCTTTGCGCAGCTTCTCTTCGAATGGGCTCCGCCTGAAGATCTTGCAGCTTATGATACTGTAGCACTCGATAAATCTGCCCAGTATGGTTATGAAGCGCTTGAGACTTACCGCAAGGGCAAGAGCATCATCAGCATCGATAATAGCATCGAGCGCCATGGCCGCCCTGTCAGTGTTATTACCATCGTCAATGATAATATGCCTTTTCTGCTCGACTCGATCATGGGCGAGCTGAATGATCATGCCAGCCAGATTTTCATGGTTGTGCATCCGGTTCTCGATATAGAGCGGGATAAGAATGATCTTACAATTCTGGGCGAGGCTTCGCAACTCGCACCCGCCAAGGGGATTGAACGTGTCAGCCTTGTGCAGATTCATCTGCCGCTGCTCGACAAACAGGCGAAGGCTGATCTGACTGCCGCTCTTAAGCGGGTTCTTGGGCAGGTTCGTTCTGCCGTCAGTGACTGGAAGCCGATGAACAAGCGTCTTGATGACGCAATTGCTGATTATAAGCGTGTTCAGGAACTGAACCTTGATCCGGCCATGCCGGAGGCGATTGCTTTCCTTGAATGGTTGCGCGATGACCGTTTTATTTTCCTTGGCATGCGCGAGCTGACCTTCAAGGGCAAGGGCGACAAGCGTGAGCTTATTGCGGCCAAGGAAACGCTTGGCATTCTCAATGATAGCGAAGTGCGGGTTTTGCGCCGGGAAGGCGAAGACAAGGTAACACCGCGTGAGGTTACAGAATTCCTTGATAGCAATGAGCCGCTCATCGTTACCAAGGCCAATTCGCTGTCACTGGTGCATCGCCGGTCTTATCTTGACTATATCGGTGTGAAGATTTTTGGAGCGGATGGTGAAGCGATAGGCGAATTGCGTCTGGTGGGTCTGTTTACGTCGGTGGCCTATATCAGTTCTGTCGCCGGTATTCCGTTTATCCGTTCCAAGGCTGATACGGTTATCAAACATCTTGGCTTCAACCGTGAAGATCATTCCGGCAAGGCGCTTGTCAATGTGCTGGAAGAATATCCGCGCGATGAGCTGTTCCAGATCGATACGGAAAGCCTGACGGCCAATGTCGAGCTGATTCTGGCGCTTGGCGAACGTCCAAGGGTTCGCGCGATCCCGCGTCTTGACCGCTTTGGCCGTTTTGCCACGGTGCTTGTCTATATCCCGCGTGACCGTTACGATTCAGTCGTCCGTGAGAAGATCGGTCGCTATCTTGTTGATGTTTACAGCGGTGACAGTTTTGAATTTCATCCGGTCTTTCTGCAAAACGGTTTGACACGGGTTCAGTTTGTCATCCGTCGCCATGAGCGTTCAACGCCGCATGTGGATCGTGATGCGCTGGAAGAACAAGTGCGTTCGATTGTGCGAACATGGGATGATGAGGTGCGCGAAAGCGCGGAAAACGCAGATGCAAAGACTATTGCTCTGGCTTCCAGCTTCCCGCAATCCTATCGCGAAATCTTTACCGCACCAGAGGCGCTGGTTGATGCCAGGCGCATCGCTGGCCTGAGCGCCGAAGCCCCGCTTTTCGTGGATTTCTACCGTTATCGCACTGATGGCCCGGATGCTGTTTCGCTCAAGATCTATCATCATGGTGCGCCGGTTGTGCTGTCGCAGCGGGTGCCGCTTCTTGAAAATATGGGCTTTCGTGTCGTGAGCGAACAGACCATCGATCTTCCGCATGCCGGTCAGGATGGGGCTGCTGTTTATGTTCATGACATGCAGCTCGTAAATGCCTATGGCGCACCGGTCGATTTGTCTGACGATGGGGAGATGCTTGAAGATATCTTCCGCACTGTCTGGGACGGACTGGCTGATAATGATGGCTATAATGCATTGGTGCAGACAGCACGGCTGAGTGCACGCCAGATCATGATATTGCGTTCCTATGGCCGTTATTTGCAACAGGCGGGTATTGCTTACTCGCAGGGCTTTATTGCAGCAGCGTTGAACCGTTATCCTGAAATTGCCAGTGATCTTTATGCGCTGTTTGATTTGCGTTTCAATCCGTCGGCCAAACGTCGTGAAGCGGCTGAAAAGAAGCTGGTTGATGGCATTGAAACCGCACTCCTGAGCGTGCCAAGCATTGATGATGACCAGATATTGCGTCGTTTCCGCAATCTGATTGAAGCAACATTACGCACCAATGCCTATCAGCCGGATAGTGACGGCAGGCCGCGTGTAACCTTTGCATTCAAGCTTAATCCGCGGCTTATCGATGGTCTGCCTGATCCACGCCCATATCGCGAAATTTTTGTGTATGGACCGGAAGTTGAGGGTGTGCACTTACGTTTTGGCGCTGTTGCGCGTGGCGGTTTGCGCTGGTCGGACCGGGCACAGGATTACCGCACAGAAGTTCTGGGTCTGGTAAAGGCACAGCAGGTCAAGAATGCTGTGATCGTGCCGGTTGGTGCCAAGGGCGGGTTCTATCCGAAGCGTCTGCCGGTTGGCGGTGATCGGAATACGGTTTTTGAAGCGGGTCGTGATGCCTACAAGGTGTTCATTTCGACGCTTCTGTCGGTTACTGACAATATTCATGACAATGATGTCGTGCCGCCTGCGCAAGTGGTTCGACACGACAATGATGATCCCTATTTCGTTGTTGCTGCCGACAAGGGCACAGCAACTTTCTCCGATACGGCAAATGCGATCAGCCAGGCCCATGACTTCTGGCTCGATGATGCTTTCGCATCCGGCGGCTCTGCCGGTTACGATCACAAGGGCATGGGCATTACCGCACGTGGTGCATGGGAAGCTGTGAAACGGCATTTCCGCGAGTTTAACAAGGATATTCAGACCGAGCCGTTCACGGTTGCCGGTGTGGGTGATATGTCGGGCGATGTGTTTGGTAATGGTATGCTTCTGTCGGAGCAGATCAGGCTGGTTGCAGCCTTTGACCATCGCGATATCTTCATTGATCCAAATCCGGTTCCGGCGACAGGTTTTGCAGAGCGCAAGCGTCTGTTTGAGCTGCCGCGTTCAAGCTGGCAGGATTATGACCGCTCGAAAATTTCGTCGGGCGGTGGTGTTTATAGCCGCAGCCAGAAGACCATCACGCTTTCCAAAGAAGCGGCTGAAGTTATTGGTCTTGGCAAAACCACTGCAACGCCACAGGAAATCATGACGGCGATTCTGAAAGCAGAGGTCGATCTTCTGTGGTTCGGCGGTATTGGCACCTATATTCGTGCAAGCGCTGAAACGGATGCGCAGGTTGGTGATCGCGCCAATGATGCAATTCGTATTACGGGTTCGGAAGTTCGGGCAAAGGTTGTTGGCGAGGGGGCAAATCTTGGTGTCACCCAGCGTGGGCGCATAGAATATGCCTTGAGCGGCGGTCGCGGTAATACGGATGCCATTGATAATTCGGCAGGCGTCAACTGCTCTGACGTCGAGGTCAATATCAAGATTGCACTGGCTGCTGCGATGCGTTCAGGCAAATTGAAGCGTCCTGCACGCGACAAGCTGCTGGTGAGCATGACCGATGATGTGTCTGAACTGGTGCTGCGCAACAATTATCTGCAGCCGCTTGCCCTGTCTCTCAATGAACGCCAGGGTCTCGTAGAGCTGCCTTATCAGGCTCGCTTCATGGCTGAGCTTGAAGCACGCAAATTGCTGGATCGCAAGGTCGAATATCTGCCTTCGGATGCCGTTCTGAATGAACGTCAGAAGTCGGGACAGCCGTTGACGCGCCCGGAACTTGCTGTGCTGCTGGCTTATGCCAAGCTGTCGCTTTCTGATGATCTGGTTGCAAGCAGGCTTCCTGATGAACCTTATTTTGAGCAATTGCTGCTTGGTTATTTCCCCAAGCGGATGGTAAAAACCTATGCCGATGAAATTGCCAATCATCGGTTGAAGCGTGAAATCGTCGCTACTTTGCTGGCTAATGATGTCATCAATCGCGGTGGTATCACTTTCATCAGCCGTCTGGCCGATACGACCGGCAAGTCGCCAGCTGATATTGTCCGGGCCTATGTTGCGGTGCGCGATGGTTTCGAGATCAATGCGATCTATGATGCGATTGATGCGCTTGATAACAAGGTGGCCGGTGATGTGCAGAACCAGTTCTATCAACTGGTTGCAGAAATGCTGCTCGCAACGACTGCCTGGGTGCTGCGCAATGATACGACGCGAGCAAATCTGACGGAGCTGGTGAGCACGATCACAACTGCCCGTGCTGCACTTGAACCGCGCTTTGATAGTCTGATGCCAGACTATCTCATCGAGACGGTGCAGGCAGACAAGGCAGCCTTTGTTGAGAAGGGGGCGCCTGAGAAGCTTGCCCGGCGTCTGGCCAATCTGCAGCTTGCAGGTATCATGCCGGATATTGCATTAATTGCCCATCTGGCATCTGCCGATCTGGTGGCGACGGCTAAAGCCTATTTTGGTGTGTCGGAAGCTTTCCGCATTGGTCGTATCGAAGAAGCTGCACGTAATATTCCTGTCACCGATTATTATGATGGTCTGGCATTGTCACGCGCAAGCGATACGATCACGCAGGCAGCGCGTGGCATCACAATTGCGGCCCTCAAAAAACACGGTCAGGACGAGGATCCGGCGGCGGCATGGTTTGCAGAAGATGCAGCGCGCATTGATCAGATCAGACACCGTATGGTTGCACTGACTGAAGGGGGCGATCTTAGCGTATCGCGTCTGGCTGTGGCCGCAGGTTTGATGTCAGATCTGATCCAATAACTCCATTTAAGTGATTGAATTTAAAAAGGGCGGCTTTGGCCGCCCTTTTTGTTGTGGTGTGTATATTAGCAGTGTAAGTTCTTTGCGCTTTGTGGGGGAGCAACCGATGACAGGAATGTAAAATGATAGCTGACGGCTATTCGTCACGCCGTGGAGTGTGGGGCTGGATATTCTTTGACTGGGCGGCACAGCCGTTTTTTACAGTTGTAACAACGTTCATTTTTGGACCATATTTCATTTCCCGTATGGCAGAAAGTCCGGAGACCGGGCAGATTGCATGGGGGTATGGCTTTGCCGCTGCTGGACTGGCCGTGGCAATTTTGTCGCCAATTCTGGGCGCCATTTCAGATCGGACCGGGCCACGAAAACCGTGGATTGCCTTTTTTGCAATTATCAAGATTTCGGCTCTTTTTGCACTCTGGTTTGCTGTTCCGGGGGCCAATATTTACTGGGTTCTGTTTGCATTCGCCCTGGCAATGATTGCGGCAGAATTTTCTATCGTCTTCAATGATTCCATGATGCCGCGTCTGGTGCCACGCAAGGATATTGGTCGAATTTCCAATATTGCCTGGGGGCTGGGCTATCTTGGTGGAATGATTGTGCTTATCTTCATCGTGTTCTGTCTTGCCGCATCGCCTGAAACCGGCAAGACCATTATTGGATTTGATCCTTTGTTCGGGCTTGATCCGGTGCAGGGCGAGGATGGACGCATTGCAGGGCCAATATCTGCTCTTTGGTATCTTGTTTTTATCCTGCCGATGTTTTTCTTTACGCCGGATGTCTCCAAAGGCGACAAACTTGCTCCAGCCTTGCGATCGGGGCTTGGTGAACTTAAAAAAACGCTTGGGGAAGTTCGCAGACGTCCCGGGATTGTCCGCTTTCTGATTGCGCGAATGGTCTATCAGGATGGTGTCAATGCGATGCTGGCGCTTGGTGCCGGCTATGCTGCTGTTTTGTTTGGCTGGTCTATCACTGAGATTGGTCTGTTTGGTATGATTCTCAATGTGATGGCAGTTTTCAGCTGTCTTCTTGCGAGCAAGCTCGATACGCGCTTTGGTTCCAAGGCTATCGTGCTTGGTTCAATTGTGCTTTTGCTGATAGCGTCATTGGGTATAGTATCGACAGGGCGTGCGTATACGCTGTTCGGGCTTATTTCTTTTGATTCTCCAAGGGGCACAGGCGTGTTTGCGACCCCTGCCGAACATGCCTATCTGATCTATGGTTTGATGATTGGAGCTGCATTTGGACCGGTGCAGGCATCTTCACGGTCATGGTTTGCGCGAAGCATCAAGCCAGAAGAATCTGGCCGGTATTTTGGTATTTATGCATTGGCTGGTCGTGCCACCAGTTTTATCGGACCTTTTCTTGTGGCAACAGTGACGGCCCTCAGTGGATCGGCAGCCTTGGGCATGTCAGTGCTGATTGTGCTGTTTGGCGTTGGATTTGTGCTTGCCAAAGCCACACCCTATCCGGCTGAACGCATATAGGCGACTGGCGCAGCAACCGGCTGCGCCAGCCCTGTCTCTTATATCATGCCTGCGGCTTTGGCGCAGGCAATGGCAAGGAAGCCACCGATGACCGGCGCTGCTACGGGTACCCAGGCATAGGACCAGTCAGAGCTGCCTTTGCCCGGAATCGGCAGTAAGGCATGGGCAATGCGGGGTCCAAGATCGCGGGCTGGATTGATTGCATAACCGGTGGGGCCGCCCAGCGAAACACCAAGTGCCCAGACAAGCAGGCCGACCATCAATGGTCCCAGAACGCCCGTGGCGCCAACAGATTTTGCACCGATTGCAATAACCACAAAGACCAGAACAAATGTGCCGATAATCTCTGTCAGGCAATTGGCTGGTAAGTTGCGAATGGCAGGTCCGGTGCAGAAGACGCCGAGCTTGAGTTGTTTGTCTTGCGTTGGCTGCCAGTGCGGCAGATAGGCGAGATAGACAAGCACTGCGCCTGTAAAAGCACCAAGCATCTGCGCTGCAATGTAAGGCGCGACGTCTGCCGCCGGAAAACTATCGGCCATATAGAAAGCAAGCGTTACTGCGGGGTTGAGATGGCCGGCACTGCCAGCCGCTACAGCAACCATCACACCACAGAGAACCGCAAAGCCCCAGCCTGCGGTAATGACGATCCAGCCGGAGTTCTGGCCTTTGGATTTTGCAAGAAGCACATTTGCAACCACACCATCGCCCAACAGGATCAGCATCATCGTGCCGAGAAATTCACCGATAAAACCATTGCTCATTATATGCTCCGAGAGAATAATTCAGATACTAAAAAGCTGTCCGGTGAGTGGATATGCTCACCGGCTGTCGATAATCATTGATCGTTTTCAAGTTCAGTCTGCTTCGGGTCCCTGTATTTTAGAGCGGATTATGCTCTAATCGACCCAGTTGAGCGAGCGCTGCACGGCCTTTTCCCATGCGTTGAACAGACTGGTCCGCTCTTTTGCTGTCATCTTTGGATGCCAGCGCTGGCCGACCTGCCAGTTCTCGATAATGTCATTTGTCGATTTCCAATAGCCCACGGCCAGTCCTGCTGCATAGGCTGCACCAAGAGCTGTGGTTTCGATGATCTTTGGACGCACAACCGGAACATTGAGAATATCGGACTGGAACTGCATCAAGAGTTCATTGATGGTCATGCCGCCATCGGCACGCAGTTCAGTGATCTTCACGCCTGAATCCTTGACCATGGCTTCCAGCACTTCACGCACCTGATAGGCACTGGCTTCAAGGGCTGCACGTGCAATATGACCCTTATTGGCAAAGCGTGTGAGACCAGCAATGACGCCGCGTGCAGAATCTTCCCAATGCGGTGCATAGAGGCCGGAGAAGGCGGGGACGAAATAGACATCGCCATTGTCTTTGACCGTGCGTGCCAATGTTTCAATGTCGGCACTGTTTTTGATGATGCCGAGATTATCACGCAGCCATTGCACCAGTGCGCCGGTGATTGCGATGGAGCCTTCCAGCGCATAGACCGGCTTTTCATCACCAAGCTGATAGGCAACAGTTGTTAAAAGTCCATAGGTGGAGGGGACCAGTTTCTCGCCGGTATTCATCAGCATGAAACAGCCGGTGCCATAGGTGTTTTTGGCTTCGCCCGGCTCAAGGCAGGCCTGACCGAAAAGGGCTGCCTGCTGATCACCCAGAATACCTGCAAGCTTCACATTGCCAAGCGCGGGCAGGATTATCTCGCCATAGACTTCACTGGATGAGCGGATTTCCGGCAGGCAAGCCGCGGGAATATCGAAAAGCCGGAGGATTTCCTCGTCCCATTCAAGCGTCGACAAGTCCATCAGCTGCGTGCGGGACGCATTGGTTACATCGGTGATGTGAATGCCGCCTTGGGTGCCGCCGGTGAGGTTCCAGACCAGCCAGCTATCCATTGTGCCGAACAGCGCATCGCCTGCTTCTGCCTTTTCGCGTGCACCGGCCACATTATCGAGTATCCAGCGCAGTTTGAGGCCTGAGAAATAGGTTGAAATCGGCAGTCCTGTCTTGTCACGCAGACGATCTGTGCCGCCATCTTTCACGAATTGATCAACCAGCGCATCTGTGCGCGTGTCCATCCAGACAATGGCATTGTAAAGTGGCGCACCGGTTTTTC
The DNA here is from genome assembly GCF_006476605.1 of Brucella gallinifaecis. Lineage (GTDB taxonomy): Bacteria > Pseudomonadota > Alphaproteobacteria > Rhizobiales > Rhizobiaceae > Brucella > Brucella gallinifaecis. The sequence continues at coordinate 121,017 of NZ_ML636806.1, read as the reverse complement.
TATCCCACAGCAGTGTGGTCTCGCGCTGGTTGGTAATGCCAACAGATGCAATATCGGAAGCTTTGAGCTTTGCTTTTTTCAGAGTTTCGCTAATGACATGCTGCGTGTTTCGCCAGATTTCATTCGGATTGTGCTCGACCCATCCGGCTTTTGGATAAATTTGCTCATGCTCACGCTGGTTCATGGCGACAATATCGCCGTTCCGGTCAAAGATTATAAAACGTGAGCTGGTGGTTCCCTGGTCAATGGAACCTATAAATTGTGTCATTTAATATACTCCTCCCGCGCGAATGGCAGAGATATTGTCAGGATGCGAATATGTATATCCGTTGCAATCCTATTTGCTTCTTTCAAATGAATATATGTGTCTCTCCAAGAGCCAGCACACCCTTTTCAGGCTGCCGGGCATCTTCACATAATTCAGATTCTTATTGCTGCACTATCGATGGTTTTCTGCCAAGCTTTTTTGTTTCCTTTAAGCGCAATGTGAACTTAAACGAAATAATATGAATATCAAATGAAAGCAATAGGGGTGTTTTTGAGTGATTATTCTGTCTCTTTAACCAAATTTGCCGACTAACTAATAGGGTGCATTTTCGTTTGCGAAGATGCTTTTTGCTTGCGAAAACTCAAAGAAAAAACCCCGGCAACATTGCGTCGCCGGGGCTTTGGGATTTGATCTTCGTTCAACGATGATTGATAAGAGTATGCTTAAGGAAGAAAGAGTTAGAGCGCCGGTCTGATTGAATCAGATCGAAACGCGCTCTAGGGTCAGGACCCATTAATTTGACGGGAATGGTGTGAGGCCATCCGTTCGGATACGAGAAGGAAAGGCGAAGGAAATGTGGTTCATTTTCAAGCTTTTCCGACGAAGTAGACCGGGCGGATGGGCCACATCCTTCGGACATCGAAATGACTTGGTGATCTGCTTCGTCGAGCCGCTCAACCGGGCCCCCCCGGTCCTCACATCTCTCCTTGCATATCTTGTCATTTCAGATGCCATTCTCATCAAATTAATGAGTACTGACCCTAGTGACGGAAGTGGCGCATGCCGGTCATGACCATGGCAATGCCATGCTCGTCAGCTGCGGCAATGACTTCGTCATCCCGCATTGAGCCACCCGGCTGGATAACCGCTGTCGCACCTGCCTGAACAGCGGATAAAAGACCGTCAGCGAACGGGAAGAAGGCGTCGGAAGCGACAACACATCCTTTGGTCAGTGGTTCGGCAAGGCCGGCTGTTTGCGCTGCATCCTCAGCCTTGCGGGCCGCGATGCGGGCAGAATCCACGCGGCTCATCTGGCCTGCGCCGATGCCCACTGTTGCGCCGTCCTTGACATAGACGATTGCGTTTGACTTCACATGCTTACCAACACGGAAAGCAAATTTCATATCGTTCAGTTCGGCTTCGCTTGGAGCACGTTTTGTAACAACTTTAAGGTCAAGATCATCGACATTGCCATTGTCGCGTGACTGAACCAGCAGGCCGCCGGCAACAGTTTTCGCTGCGAGCCCCTTGGCCCGTGGATCAGGCAGGCCGCCTGTTACCAGCAGACGCAGGTTCTTTTTGGCTGCAACGATTGCCTGTGCGCCTTCGGTTGCGTCCGGTGCGATGATGACTTCAGTAAAAATCTTGACGATTTCTTCGGCTGCGGCTTCATCAAGCGTCCTGTTGAGTGCAACAATGCCACCGAAAGCTGAAACCGGATCGCAAGCCAGTGCCTTGAGATAGGCTTCCTTGATGGTTGCTGCTTCTGCAACACCACAAGGATTGGCATGTTTGATGATAGCGACAGCAGCAGTGCGGGAAGGGTCGAACTCGGCGACCAGTTCAAAAGCTGCATCGGTGTCATTGATATTGTTATAGGACAGCTGTTTGCCCTGAAGCTGTGTTGCGGTGGCAACGCCGGGGCGCAGTTCGCCGGTCAGATAAAAACCTGCTGTCTGATGCGGGTTTTCGCCATAGCGCATGACGGAATGCAGCTTGCCCGCGATCGAACGATAGGTGGGAGTTTCCTCATTGATGGCTTCGGCAAACCAGTTGGAAATGGCTGCATCATAGGCGGCAGTGCGCGAAAATGCTTTGGCAGCAAGCTTCTTGCGGAAAGAAACAGGCAGCGAGCCTTCGTTCTTTTCAAGCTCGGCCACAACGTCTGCATAATCAGCCGGATCGACAACGGTTGCAACATAGGCATGGTTCTTTGCCGAAGCCCGGATCATTGCCGGGCCACCAATATCGATGTTTTCGACGGTAGTGTCATAGTCGCCGCCCTTGGCGCGGACTTCCTCAAACGGATAGAGATTGATGACAGCAAGATCGATGCCACCAATGCCGTGGGCTTCCATGGCAGCAACATGTTCAGGGTCGTTGCGCACTGCAAGCAGGCCGCCGTGAACCGATGGGTGCAGCGTTTTCACGCGCCCGTCCATGATTTCCGGGAAGCCGGTGACTTCCGAAACGTCCTTTACAGGAATGCCTTCTGCAGCAATCGACCTGGCGGTGCCACCGGTCGAGAGGATTTCAATGCCGTGGGCATGAAGTGCCTTGGCAAAATCGATGAGACCGGTCTTGTCGGACACGGAAAGAAGGGCGCGACGCACCCGATAAAGATCGGGAGCTGGAATATGCTTGGAGCTGACAGCCATAGGAAATGGTCTCTTCGTTGCTGAAGCGTTCTGCGTTCAGGAAGGGTGGGACGCTGGCGGATTAGCACAGCTGTGAGCTGAATCATACCTCAAATCGCAGCTAAAAGAGGCCTTTGTGGATTAAGCATAGCTTCCGATGGCGACACGGCTGAATTGCCAGTTCACTTCCGGCAATTCGTGCGCCGGGAAAGAGAGTACAATCTGCTTTGATGTCACGGGGCCGCGAAAACCAGCAAAGAAGATGCTGTCTTCAAGCTGTGGAGCGACTTCAAAACAGGAGAATACCCATGTATCGTCATGCTGGGCGCTCAGATTAATCAGGCCGTTTTCGTCAAATGAGATTTCCACCGCCGGATGGATATGAAAACGCACGGTGATATTATCGCGCCCATTGGCTTTGAGTGCTTTGGCGTCGCCGCGATAAAAACGGTCAGCCCCTTGAATGACGCTGCCATTATGGGAAAGCACAACGCGACGTTCATGAAAAATGCCGAAAAGCCGGACATAACCGTCATGATTTGCAACAAAGCCCTGTCGTCCCTGATCTTCGATGCGATCACGCTGTACCCTGGTCGGACCGGCAATGATCGGGGTTCCAATCATGCTGGAAAGGCCAGCATTCAGGCTGAAGCGGCAGGAGGACGTATCATTGATTGTAGCGGTTGAATGCGCAGCAGTCGAACGTCCCAACGGGCGAAATTCTGCCGGACCGTAACGGTCGATACCGGAATTGACGATATAGCGCTGGCGCCCGGAGGACATTTCAAAGGAGAGGCAGCCGGCATGGGCATCGCGTGAGGCTGTCACGGGTGGTGGCAGACCTGTATCGGCGATGATGGTGGTTGCGCCCATAGACAGGCGTTCATAACCGGAATAGGGCGCATGTGTCAGCGGTGAACCAGCCGTTTCATCATGGCGAAGGACCGAGATGATACGCTCGGACAAGGTTGGGCCAACCCCGTTGAACAATGCGAGATTGCCATCCTGATGCCGGAAGAAACGCAGTGCCGGCAACATGCGCTCGACGGTTTCGATGAGCGCCTTGGGCGGGGATTCTGTGCCATTGGCATAAGTCTGTCGCAGCGGCAGCAGATCTGCCAGCAGTTCCAGAATCGTGACCGGATTGCGTGAGATATGTCCGCCATCAGGCAGGATCTGGCGGTTCAGCTCATATTCGAGATTGCGGCGGGCTGCACGTGCGGTCGGTGGTGAAACGGGCAAGGCAAGCGCTGCGAAAGCAAGCGCAATGCGGGCACGCAGCCGTTCTTCGCCGTCATCCATGGCAGAGGCGACCGTACGCAGATAACGCACCTGCATGGCCAGTGAGCGCATGAATTTACGATAGGCTGGCAGCTCTGCGCCTGCGAGAATGAGGTTGGAATGTTGTAGCCAGGCGATGATGCGCTGTGCTGTCACTTCCGGCGACCATGCAAGGCCGCCGATGCGTTTGCCATAAAGGCGCATCCAGTCATCAATGAGTGCGCGCGCATTGGCGGTGGCAAGTTCGCTGTTTGCGCTTTTGAGATGTCTGAGCCAGCCAAAGCTCTGAAGGGCTGCTTCCCATTCAGGGGTTGGTGGTTCGACAGCAAAAGGTGACATGCCGCCTGTTTCGACAAGACGACCGGCGAGCGCGAAACGGCCGTGGTAAAATTCCTGTGCCAGTTGCGGGTCGGCAACGCGAAGATCAGGCGGAGCAATGAGGATGCGATCCGGCGTAAAACCGGTAAAACGCCAGCGATAAAGCGGCCCCATACGCAGGCGGCGGCTGAACCTGCGCCAGGCCTGTGCAACAGCCAGTCCCCAAAGATGCGGGGTTTCGCTCAGCGCGACTGCCACCCTCTTGTTCTCCGTATTATAATTCATTCATACTGGACCCGATAAGGCAGGTCCGTCCTTTCTTGACATGATTTATCGAAATGCCGGTTTCCGACCTTCGGAATCATGCATTATTAGAATCGTCGATAATGGTGAATCGAGTGTTAACCATAACGGCGAGGCAGGCCGATTATGGTAATTTCATCGATTATAATCAGTGATAACTAATATATCAGGATTTCCGCCTGAAGCGAGCTGCAAAAAAGCCATCCATTCCGGCCAGCTTTGGATTGCCATCAAATTTTTCTGCTGGCAAATCAGCAGGGGTGGAGCGCAGAAAGCCTTCATCCGTAATCAGCCCGTCAAGTCCCGGGCAATCGCCTGGCATGATAGGGTCGGCTTCAAGTGCCGGGTTTTCAAGCGCTTTGCGTGCCAATTGCTCACCTTCCAGCGGATGAAGCGAGCAATTGGAAAACAGGATCGTGCCGCCGGGTTTTACGAGCGTCACAGCATGGGCAAGCAATTTTGCCTGAAGGCTGGCAAGCTTTTCAATATCCTGCGGGGTTTTGGTCCATGGCACATCAGGGTGGCGGCGTACAGTGCCTGTCGATGAGCAGGGTGCATCAAGCAGAACTGCGTCGAACAATTCATCCGGTTTGAAATCGAGCAGATTGCTGACAATTGTGTGTGCTTTCAAACCAAGGCGCTCCAGATTGCCCTGAAGTCGCTTAAGACGATTTTCGGACATATCGAGCGCGGTCACGTCTGCACCCTGAAATATGAGCTGGGCAGTCTTGCCGCCGGGGGCTGCACAAAGATCGGCAACGCGCTTGCCCTTTATGTCGCCCATCAGTCGTGCAGGCAGGCTTGCAGCCACATCCTGCACCCACCAGTCGCCTTCAGCAAAGCCGGGCAGATCGGTGATACTTCCCTCGATAGTCTCAAGGCGTATTGAGCCGTTTGGCAAAGCGATACCACCGAGCTTCTCAGCCCATTGTTCTGGATCGCCTTTTATCGTGAAATCGATTGGCGGTTCATAAGAATGCATGGTGAAAATAGCCGTGGCTTTTTCCGCGCCATAAGCGTCTTTAATGCTTCTTGCAAACCATTCGGGTACATTGGTTTCAGGTTGTGATATATGCGCCAGTGCGCGTTCCTTGTTGCGCGACAGACGGCGCAGCAGAGCGTTTACGAGGCCTGCATATTTACGATTGCGCGGATCGGCATTGGCGGCTTCCACAGCCAGATCAACCGCTGAATGGTCGGGCAGATTGAGGTAGAAAATCTGGGCGACTGCAACATGCAGCAGGTGTTTGAGCGCGTGGGCATTTTCCGGCAATGGACGGTCAAGGCGCTTGTTTATGGCGCGATCAATGCTGCCACGATTGCGCAGTGCCGAACCCAGAATGGCGCGAACCAGCGCTCGGTCGCGTGGCTCGAGAGCCAGATATTGCGGATGGCCATGGCTGTTATCGGTCAGACCGTCGAGCGATGTGTTTTTTTCAATCACCGCACCAAGCAGGCGAGCCGCAGTCAGACGCACGGCAAGACCGGGCCGCAAGCGTTCGGCACGGTCTGCTGCGTGTTTATGAGGTGTCGGCTTGTTATTTCCACGCTTTGGCGCAGCTTTTTTATCGTTCACGCTGTTCTACTTTATTTAACGCGGGCTTTTTCAGGGGCACGCTTTTATGACCATGGGCCTCGGAAGCCGGAATTGGACCCCGAACCGCCCTTTCTATTATTGCCTGCATTACCCCATGGCCCACTGCTTTGTGAAGGGGGGGAACTGCGCTGAGCCATTCCAGCCGTGCGAATGCCCATTTCGGCAGCCATTTGTTCCAGTGCCTGAATACGATTATCCGTATCCGGGTGGGTGGAAAACAGGTTATCTGCACCACGACCGCTCAGCGGATTGATGATAAACATATGCGCAGTTGCGGGATTATGTTCGGCTTCCTCATTGACAACAGATTTGGCACTGCGTGCGATCTTGCCAAGGGCCGAAGAAAGCCAGAGCGGGTTGCCGCAGATTTCAGCCCCACGACGATCCGCAGCATATTCGCGGGTACGGCTTACTGCCATCTGCACGATCATGGCTGCAAAGGGAGCAACGACCATCGCGATAATTGTGCCGATCACGCCCATGATGCCATTGCCGTTCTCGCGGTTTCCGCCAAGGAAGAAAGTAAAATTGCCGAGCATGGAAATGGCACCGGCAAGGGTTGCCACGATTGTCATGGTCAGCGTGTCGCGGTTTTGGATATGCGCCAGCTCATGCGCCATAACGCCCGCGACTTCTTCGGGTGTCAGGCGGTTTAAAAGTCCGGTTGTGGCAGCAACGGCAGCATTTTCCGGGTTGCGGCCAGTAGCGAAAGCATTCGGCTGATCTTCATGGATGATATAGACTTTCGGCATGGGCAGCCCCGCATTGGCAGCCAGACCACGGACCATGCGGTAATAGTCGGAGCCAGAGCGCTCATCGACTTCCTGCGCATTATACATGCACAGCACCATTTTGTCGGAGTTCCAATAGCCAAAAAGGTTCATGGCAACAGCGATCACAAATGCGATCATCATGCCGCCGCCACCGCCCAGCAAATAGCCGATGCTCATGAACATGACTGTCATGAGAGCAATCAGCATGGCAGTTTTCATCATATTCATGTGTGTCTGTCTCCAGTTCAGCAATAGTTTATTTTAATCGGGAGTTCATTTTAATCGGGGTTTTGCTTATCAACCAGGTTTAACTATATGATGGGTATGAAACTTCTAAGCTTCAATAATGGATTTGCCGATTATGACCGATAAATTCAATGATACCGAAATGAATGACAATATAGAGCCACGCAAAACTGATCGTTTGCCTCCTGCAGCACAGCGGGCATTGAATGAGGCTGAAGAGCGTCGAGCAAGCGAAAAAGCTGACAATCTGCCGCGTGAAATTGGCGGTCGTGGAGGCAAGGACCCCGCACGTTTTGGTGACTGGGAGATTAAGGGGCGCACTATCGACTTCTAAGTTTGGGATATTTCCGCTCCTGCGGCCTGCAAATTGCGCTCTTCTTCGCTTCCGGTGCTCATGTACCCAAAAGTACACTCCGCTCCGGTTCTCGAAGACCACAATTTTCGGTATACAGGAACGAAAATCTCACCAAACTTTGATGCGCTTTCGAGCTGCTTAGAAATTAAAAGCCCCGGTTTCCCGGGGCTTTTAGTTACTTTTTATTCTGGCGATTTTCGATCAGATCATCCACCACTGCCGGATCAGCGAGGGTCGAAGTATCGCCCAATGCACCGAATTCATCTTCTGCGATCTTGCGTAAGATGCGGCGCATGATCTTGCCAGAGCGAGTCTTTGGCAGGCCCGGCGAAAATTGAATCTTGTCCGGCGTTGCAATTGGACCGATTTCCTTGCGCACATGCAGTGTCAGCTCCTTGCGTAAAGCATCTGCATCCTGAGCATCCGCGCCGGTCATCAGCGTAACATAGCAATAAATGCCCTGTCCCTTGATCGGATGCGGATAGCCGACAACGGCTGCTTCGGAAACCGAGTGATGCGAGACGAGTGCCGATTCTATTTCTGCCGTGCCGAGGCGATGGCCGGAAATGTTGAGCACGTCATCGACACGGCCAGTGATCCAATAGTAACCATCCTCATCGCGACGGCAGCCGTCACCGGTAAAGTATTTGCCCTTATAGGTGGAGAAATAAGCCTCGATGAAGCGCTTGTGATCGCCGTAAAGCGTACGCATCTGGCCCGGCCAGCTATCAATGATGCAGAGGTTTCCGTCTACTGCGCCCTCAATGACTGTGCCTTCATTGTCAACCAGTTGCGGCTTGATACCAAAGAAGGGACGGGTTGCAGAACCTGGTTTGAGGTCTGTCGCGCCCGGCAGGGGGGTAATCAGAATGCCGCCGGTTTCCGTTTGCCACCACGTGTCAACGATTGGCGATTTTTGGTCGCCAACTACATTGTAGTACCATTCCCAGGCTTCCGGGTTGATTGGTTCGCCGACTGAACCGAGAAGGCGCAGCGTTGAGCGGGATGAGCGGGTGACGAATTCATCGCCAGCGCCCATCAGCGCACGGATAGCGGTGGGGGCTGTGTAGAAAATATTGACGTGATGTTTGTCGACGACTTCCCAGAAGCGTCCCTGATCCGGGAAATTCGGAACGCCTTCAAACATCAATGTGGTCGCACCATTGGCCAAAGGCCCATAGACGATGTAGGAATGGCCTGTGACCCAACCCACATCCGCCGTGCACCAGTAGATCTCGCCATCATGATAATCGAAGACATATTGATGGGTCATCGAGGCATATACGAGATAACCGCCTGTTGTGTGCAGGACACCTTTTGGCTTGCCTGTGGAGCCGGAGGTATAAAGAATGAACAACGGGTCTTCCGCGTTCATCGGTTCCGGTTCACAGGTTGGTTCGACGCTTGCAACTTCCTGATGATACCAAAGATCGCGGCCTGGTCCCCAGCTGACCTTGCCGCCGGTACGGCGCACGGTCAGAACCTTGTTGACCATCACATATTGCTTGGCTGCTATGTCGATTGCGGTATCGGTGTTTTCTTTGAGTGGCACCGGCTTGCCGCCGCGTACGCCTTCATCGGCTGTGATGACAAAAGTTGATTCGCAGTCAACAATGCGGCCAGCCAGCGCTTCTGGCGAGAAGCCGGCGAAAACGACGGAATGTACCGCGCCGATGCGGGCGCAGGCGAGCATTGCATAGGCTGCTTCCGGGATCATTGGCAGGTAGATCGTGACGCGGTCGCCTTTCTGCACACCGTGTTTTTTAAGCACATTGGCCAGACGGCAGACATTTTCATGCAGTTCACGATAGGTGATTTTCTTGTCGATATAGGGATTGTCGCCTTCCCAGATGATCGCAACCTGATCGCCACGGCTTTTCAGATGGCGGTCAATACAATTATAGGAGATGTTGGTAACACCGTCCTCATACCATTTGATCGAAACATCGCCATTGAAATCGGTGTTCTTGACTTTGGTGAAGGGTTTGAACCAGTCAATCCGTCGGCCGTGCTTGGCCCAGAATCCATCCGGGTCGGTCACGCTCTCATTGTACCATTCGAGATATTTCTCGTTATCAATGAGCGTGTTCTTCTTTGCCCCCGGCAAAACAGGGTAAAGCTTTTCCGACATGTCTTCCTCCTTGCTGTCCGGCGATCCTCCCGCCGGGATCGATAGCTCGCATCGGGGCGAAGCTGTCGCCAGACTCATTTACATCCCGTCAGGCGCAAGGTAAATTAGACATTGGGATCGATTGTGGTCCACAATGACGCAGTATGAAAGAGTGCACAGGATTGAAAGCATTGCTGCGCAGATGCTTTTTATAGCGCCGCAATGTCCTGTTATCGTGCGGCGCTATATTTATTAATTTATTATAGTAAAAATTATTATCAATATTAAATTATAGATGTAAAATCTACGAAAAATAAATTGTTACCTTCTACTGCGAAGTTGATTTCATCTTCATTGACATAATAAAAATTATTAGATTTTGATTTGTCTGTGTATAGGCTAAATGTCTCTGTTCCGTAAATAAGTATTTTATATGCAATTTTATCATTAATTGTTTTGATTTTTAAAAATCCGAAGTTTTGTAGTGGCGGTAAATAATTGTCAGATCCGGCAATTGCAAGGTTTGCGGAGTGGCCATCTATTGCAATGGTATCTCCTGGAATGAGGGAAGTTTTCGGACTGCCAAAAGTATGGACAATATCTGTTGTTGACCACGGATCATTAAGATCTGCTTTTATCGTCCACTTCAAGTTATTATCAGTATTCTTTGATTTATTTTCGAATCCCTGAACTGACCATGTTTGATTAGGCGATATTTCGGAGCCCAAACCGAGATATAAACCAGTGGAAACGCTTTTGATAGTTACGACTGAAATTGCCATGATCTCTCCATTACTTATAAAGTATTGAATGCATCAACCCATTGATGCTCAAAGTTTTTGTAAATAATATTAAAAATTATCTCTACTGTAAGAAATTATGGGGCATGCAAACGAATACATAGGAAAAAAATGGATTGCTGGTTTAGAAATTTTTATTCTAAAAAGTACATCAAGTGCTTGGGATGCCCCTTCAACAGGGTCGAGGTTGCGGTATATGATGTTGAAACGCACAATGAAGAGCTTTTTTGTCTTCAAGCGGATGGCGAGTAGCTACGCCCGCCAAAAATTGCGGAACCCACACGCACCGATGTTGCGCCGAAACCGATAGCCGTTTCATAGTCACCCGACATTCCCATGGAGAGTTTTTCGACGCCTGCTTCGCGGGCGAGCTTTTCAAGCAGTGCAAAATGCGGCCCCGGATTTTCATCTGCTGGCGGGATACACATCAGGCCTTCGATTGAGAGGCCGTGTTCTGTGCGGCAGCGCTCGACAAAAGCCACAGCCTCTTTCGGGTCTATGCCAGCCTTTTGTTCTTCAAGACCGGTATTGACCTGCACATAGAGTTTTGGATTTTTGCCCTGTTTTCTGATTTCGCTGGCAAGGGTGCTTGCGATTTTTTCACGGTCCACCGTTTCGATCACATCAAAGAGTGCAATTGCATCGGCAGCTTTATTGGATTGGAGCGGCCCGATCAGATGCAGTTCAGTGCCGGAATAGGCTTCGCGCAATGCGGGCCATTTGCCTTGAGCTTCCTGAACACGGTTTTCACCAAATATTCGCTGACCCGCATCAAGGACCGGACGGATTTCGTCGGCATTGAAGGTTTTGGAGACGGCTACCAGCGTTACAGAGCCATTGTCGCGACGTGCTTCTTGTTCCGCATCGGCAATCTTTGCCTTGATGGTGTTCAGGTTCGCTACAATATCTGACATGAAACTCTCGCTTTCAGGCTTTTCGTCCGCAAAAACTTGACGCTTTCGCCAATACGTGGTGAAGGTCGGCATTAATGACGACTCTTCTTATTGCATCATCTTCGTACGAGTAAATACGCTCATGGCAGCCGAACGTTATAATCCGCGCGTGGCGGAAGCTCATTGGCAGAAAGTCTGGGAAGAAAACCGGACTTTTGAAACCGATAACAGTGATCCCCGCGAGAAGTACTACGTGCTCGAAATGTTCCCTTATCCATCGGGGCGCATTCATATGGGCCATGTGCGCAACTATGCGATGGGTGATGTGGTTGCGCGGTACAAGCGTGCCAAGGGTTTCAATGTTCTTCACCCGATGGGTTGGGATGCATTTGGCATGCCTGCGGAAAACGCGGCCATGCAAAACAAGGTACATCCGAAAGAATGGACCTATCAGAATATTGATACGATGAAGCGTCAGCTCAAATCTATGGGTCTGTCGCTGGACTGGTCACGCGAATTTGCGACATGCGATGTTGCATATTACCACCGCCAGCAGATGCTGTTCATTGATCTGTTTGAAAAAGGTCTGGTGACGCGCAAGACGTCCAAGGTCAACTGGGATCCGGTCGACAATACCGTGCTCGCCAATGAGCAGGTGGTGGATGGTCGCGGCTGGCGTTCTGGTGCGCTGGTTGAACAGCGCGAACTGACACAGTGGTTCTTCAAGATCACCGATTTCAGCGAAGACCTGCTTGCCGGTCTCGATACACTTGATCAGTGGCCTGAAAAAGTTCGTGTCATGCAGAAGAACTGGATCGGCAAGTCGGAAGGTTTGCAGGTTCGTTTCGCGCTCGACACCAAGACTGCCCCTGCCGGTTTCTCAGAGGTTGAGGTTTATACGACGCGCCCCGATACTTTGTTCGGCGCGTCTTTCGTGGCAATCTCTCCTGATCATCCAATCGCGAAAAAGCTGGCTGAAAATAATGCAAAGCTCACAGGCTTCATTGATGAATGTCATCAGCATGGCACATCGCTTGCAGCGCTTGAAACGGCTGAAAAGAACGGCTTTGATACAGGAGTCAAGGTCAGGCACCCGTTTGATGAAAACTGGGAGCTGCCGCTTTATGTCGCCAATTTCGTGTTGATGGAATATGGCACGGGCGCAGTGTTTGGTTGTCCGGCGCATGATCAGCGTGACTTGGATTTTGCCAATAAATATGGGTTGAAAGTTACGCCGGTTGTTCTGCCAAAGGGCGAGGATGCTGCAAGTTTCAGTGTCGGTGAAACCGCTTTCACTGATGATGGCGTGATGATCAATTCGCGCTTCCTTGATGGTATGACGCCGGAAGCCGCTTTCACGGAAGTGGCTGAGCGCCTTGAAAAGACCGAGCTGGATGGTCGCCCGCAGGCGCAGCGTAAAGTTCAGTTCCGTCTGCGTGACTGGGGCATTTCGCGTCAGCGTTACTGGGGTTGTCCGATCCCGATGATCCATTGCGAAAGCTGTGGCGTCAATCCAGTGCCGCGTGCTGACCTACCGGTGAAGCTGCCTGATGATGTCGAGTTCGACCGCCCGGGCAATCCGCTTGACCGTCATGCCACATGGCGTCATGTAAAATGCCCGAAATGTGGTGGTGAAGCGCGTCGTGAAACCGATACGATGGATACATTCGTCGATTCGTCGTGGTATTATACGCGCTTTACGGCCCCTTGGGAAAATGAGCCGACAGATCGTGCGATTGCTGATCACTGGTTGCCGGTGGATCAGTATATTGGCGGCGTTGAGCATGCGATCCTGCATTTGCTCTATTCGCGTTTCTTCACCCGCGCCATGAAAGTGGCGGGTCATGTCGGTATTGATGAGCCGTTCAAGGGCTTGTTCACACAAGGAATGGTGGTGCACGAAACCTATAAGGCTGATGGCCAGTGGGTTGCACCTGCCGATATTCGCATTGAAGAATCGGATGGCAAGCGTATCGCGACCATGCTCGATAGCGGCGCTCAGGTGGAAATCGGCTCGATTGAAAAAATGTCGAAGTCGAAGAAAAATGTGGTCGATCCCGACGATATTATCTCTTCTTACGGTGCGGATACTGCACGCTGGTTCATGCTCTCCGATTCTCCGCCAGAACGTGATGTGATCTGGACAGAAGCCGGTGCAGAAGGTGCCCATCGTTTTGTGCAGCGTGTGTGGCGGCTTGTTTCCGAAGCGGCTCCTGCTCTCAAGGATGTTGTGGCGAAGTCTGGAACGCAAGGGGATGCTCTTAGCCTCTCGAAGGCTGCACATAAAGCTGTTCAGGCGGTTGGTGACGATATTGAAAAGCTGGCTTTCAACAGAGCTGTTGCCCGTCTTTATGAGCTGGTCAACACGCTTGCTGCACCCTTGCAGCAGGTTGGCACCGGCAAGGCTGATGATCAGCTGAAAAGTGCGGTGCGTGAAGCCACCGAAATGCTGGTTTTGATGCTTGCACCAATGATGCCGCATCTGGCTGAACAATGTGTGAGTGCGCTTGGTGGCACAATCGCCGGCAAAAAAACGATTGCCGCAACCGCGCCATGGCCGCAGTTTGATGCTGCACTGATCGTGGAAAACGAGATCGTTCTGCCCGTTCAGCTCAATGGCAAGAAGCGTGGGGATTTGACAATCGCTCGCGACGCTGATCAAGCTACAATCCAGAAGGCGGTGCTCGAACTTGACTTTGTCAAGGCTGCGCTCGAAGGTGGCACGCCGAAGAAGATCATCGTGGTGCCACAAAGGATCGTCAATGTCGTTGTGTGATTGCTTCAAAACCGCATTCAGGAACTTCCGCGTTGCCTTTGCAGCACTGGGAGCTATCCTTCTTCTGGCTGGCTGTACCGTGCAGCCGCTCTATTCGGGCGGCGGCAGTGCTGGCAGCACCATTGGTGGCAGCGTTACGCCGGATATGCGATCAAAACTTGCTTCGATTGCTGTTGATCCTGAAGGTAGCATATATGGTGTTCAGGTCCGCAACCGGCTTATTTTCCTGCTTTCGGGAGGGGCTGGTGAGCCGTCCAACCCGAATTACAAGTTGCGTCTTGGGTTAAGCAAGTCGGTTACATCCTTTGTCAGTGTTGATATTGGCGATCAAACCGACCGCACGGGGCGTCCATCGGCTGGTACGGTCAATGCGACATCGAATTTTGTGTTGTTTGATAAGGATGGGAAGGCTCTGAAATCCGGTACACGCACGGTGGGGGCATCCTTTGACCGTCCGCGTCAGGAATTTGCAAATCTTCGTGCAGAACGTGATGCAACCAAGCGTGCAGCCGAAGAATTGGCAGAGCAGATTTATCTCGCTATCGCGATGCAGATGTCGAAGCTCTGATCTTGCTTCAAAGGATATTAAAAAACGGCGGATCAGTGATCCGCCGTTTTTGCATTTTAATCAGCAATCTGCTTTAGGCGATTTTTTGGCCAGTCTTCGCCCAGTCAGCGAGGAAGGTTTCAAGACCCTTGTCGGTCAGCGGGTGCTTGACGAGTGCCTTGAGCGTTGCCGGAGGTGCGGTGACGACATCGGCACCGATCAGGGCTGCTTCCTTGACGTGATTGACGGTGCGAACCGAAGCGGCAAGAATTTCGGTGCGGAAATCATAATTGTCAAAGATAGTGCGGATTTCAGCAATCAGCTCCATGCCATTGATGCCCGTATCGTCAAGACGACCGATGAATGGCGAAACGAAAGTTGCACCGGCTTTGGCCGCAAGCAGAGCCTGATTGGCAGAGAAGCAAAGCGTTACATTGGTCTTGTGACCATCGGATGTCAGTGCTTTACAAGCCTTGAGACCGTCGAGTGTCAGTGGCAGCTTGATGCAGATATTGTCTGCGATCTTGGCAATGACTGCCGCTTCCTTCATGATCTGCTCATATTCTGTTCCAGCAACTTCAGCTGAAACCGGACCCTTGACAAAGGAACAGATTTCCTTGGTTACTTCAAGAATATCGCGGCCAGATTTGAGGATCAGCGACGGATTGGTGGTCACACCATCAACCAGACCAAGATCGTTGAGTTCGCGGATTTCCTTGACGTCCGCAGTGTCGACGAAAAACTTCATAACAGCATTCCTCCATAATGAGTGCGAGTTAGGGGATTTAAATTGATTTAAATCCAGTAAGGTGGCTTTTCTTTAGCGCAAAGCCGCGCCAAGGTCACGCAATCATGTCGAAAGATTCGCACGATATTTTAAAGCTGTTTGCGGAACCGGCCCAAAGCGTGGTTCCGGTGCTGGTACCCATGCCCGCAGAGCGCCCTTACTCCTATGTGGTGCCGGATGGAATGCATGTTCAACCCGGTTCGATTGTGCGCGTGCCATTGGGACCGCGTGAGGTTGCGGGAATCGTTTGCGATGGCGCAACCGATTCGGTAGATGCCAGAAAACTTCGGGCGATTGCGCATGTTTTTGATTGCCCGCCTGTGGATGCGCAGATGTTGCGCTTCATGCGATGGGCCGCAGATTACACGCTTTCGCCGCCCGGAATGGTGGCGCGTATGGTGTTGCGTGCGCCTGCGGCGTTTGATCCTGAGCCAAAAATTCCGGGGCTTCGTTATCGTGGTGGCGAACCGGAACGTATGACAGATGCCCGCGCCCGTGTGATGGAACTGGCACGCGATGGTCTTGCATGGACGCGCTCCGGGCTGGCCCATGCTGCCGGTGTTTCGCAGAGCGTTGTGGATGGGTTGAAAATTCAGGGCGTATTTGAAGAGGTGATGCTGCCTCCGCCCGCTGTCGTTGCAACACCTGACACAAATTTTGCACGTGCAACACTCTCCGACGATCAGCAGGCGGCGGCTGAAATGCTGGCCGAATCGGTTGAGGCCGATATGTTCTGCGTATCGCTTCTTGATGGAGTGACGGGATCAGGCAAGACTGAAGTTTATTTTGAGGCGGTGGCCAAGGCGCTTGATCAGGGTCAGCAGGTGCTGATTCTTCTGCCTGAAATTGCGCTGACACAGCAATTTCTTGACCGTTTTCATGATCGGTTTGGGTCAAAGCCTGCCGAATGGCATTCTGATCTTGCACCACGCACGCGCGAGCGCGTGTGGCGGCAAGTGACAGAAGGGACAGTGCGGGTTGTTGCCGGCGCTCGATCGGCACTGTTTTTGCCCTTCAAGGAGCTTGGGCTGATCGTGGTCGATGAAGAACATGATCCGGCTTACAAACAGGAAGACCGTGTATTTTATAATGCGCGGGATATGGCCGTGGTGCGCGGCCATATTGGCAGCTTTCCGGTGATATTGGCGTCAGCGACGCCGTCTATCGAGAGCCAGGTTAATGCCGACCAAGGGCGTTACAAACGAATCAAGCTTTATGGCCGATATGCGGAAGCGGCATTGCCGACGCTCAAAACCATTGATATGCGGCGTTCACCGCCGCCGCCGGGCCGTTTTTTGTCGCCAACACTTACAGAAGCTGTGGGTAAAACAGTTGAACGTGGTGAACAGGCGCTGCTGTTTCTCAACCGGCGCGGTTATGCGCCGCTGACGCTTTGCCGTGTCTGTGGCCATCGTTTTCAATGCCCGCAATGTTCAAGCTGGCTGGTCGAGCACCGCTTTCGCAAACAATTGATGTGTCATCAATGCGGCTATCATGAGCCAGTGCCGGAAGCCTGCCCGGAATGCGGTACGCTTGATCATCTGGTGGCTTGCGGCCCGGGTGTGGAGCGGATCGCGGAAGAAGTGGCTGCAACATTCCCGGATGCGCGAATCATAGTGCTTTCGTCTGATATGGCGGGTGGCGTGAAGCGCTTGCGGCTTGAACTCGACGCCATCGCCAAAGGCGAGGCCGATATTGTCATCGGTACGCAGCTTGTGGCCAAGGGGCACAACTTTCCGAATATGACGCTGGTGGGTGTGGTGGATGCCGATCTTGGCCTTGCCAATGGCGATCCGCGTGCGGCTGAACGCACATTTCAATTGCTTAATCAGGTGACGGGCCGCGCAGGGCGAACTGGCCGCAAGAGTCTGGGACTTCTTCAAACCTACCAGCCCGATCATCCGGTAATGCGTGCCATCATCAGCGGTGATTCGGATGCTTTTTATGCGCGTGAAATTGAGGAGCGGGAACGCAGTGCCCTGCCGCCTTTCGGTCGTCTTGCTGCATTGATTATATCAGCGGATAACCGGCCTGATGCCGAGAACCATGCGCGGGCGCTGCGCCGTGCAGCACCGTCCTCAGCAGAGATTTCAGTGCTGGGACCGGCAGAAGCGCCGCTTGCAATCGTGCGGGGGCGCCATCGTTTCCGTATTCTTGTGCATGGGACAAAACGCGCGGATATTCAAGGGTTTATCCGGGTTCTTCTTGCCGCTTCTCCTAAAGAGCGTGGCTCTATACGGGTGCAGGTGGACATTGATCCGCAGAGTTTCTTGTGATCTTCGCGCCTATGGCAACGCATTGGGTTTTTCGCTATTACAGCTAAAACCAAGAGGATAACAAATGATGGAATTCTATCTTCCAGGCTCAACCGGCGAGTGGCTTGCATGGAGTGCGGCTGTTGTGACAGCTTTAGCGGGTGTCATTATGTTGTTTGCGCCCGGTATCACAATGAAATTGTTGCGCTTGCAGCCAATCAATGCGCGCCCGGAAGCCTATAGCTCCATTCGGGCTGTGCTGGCCGGGCCTTATCTGGGGGTTGGCCTTGGCTGCCTGATTTTTGCACAGCCATTTTTATGGGTGGTTTTGGGGGCAATGTGGGGATTTGCATTATTTGGCCGCTTTATTTCAATGATGTCTGATAAGGGGGCAAGTTTTTACAATATCATTGCTGCGGTCATCGAATTTCTGCTTGCAGTCGGGCCTCTGCTATACGCTTTTGGCTTTATCGGCTGAAGCCTGATCGCTGTGGGAAAAAGCCTTCAGGTTCATTCGATAGGCTGTTAAGTCGTTTTCTAATCCAAAATTGCAGGAAAACTTACACAAAAGTGCGGGATTCGCGTGTTGCGAGTCCGGTTCGTCTATGCTAGACGGCAATCACATTTCGGTGTTGTCGCGCTTGCGCGTCAGGGGTTCCCCGGAAACATTCAATAAAATCATCTGCTTGGGCCATTTGGCTGTGCTGAACTCCCAAAAAGATGGTTTCAACGTAGAGAGCAGGTTGTTCGTGGCAGAAACGTCTTCGCTCATTTCAGGTGTCGCACAGCGCTACGCCGGATCGTTATTCGAGCTTGCTCTCGATGCGAATTCCGTTGCTGCTGTGGAAAAAGATCTTGGCCGTTTCGAGGCGCTTCTGAGCGGAAGCGAAGACCTGAAGCGTCTGATTTCCAGCCCGGTCTTCAATGCTGAAGACCAGCTTCACGCTATTGGCGCGATTGCTGACAAGGCTGGCATCAAGGGTCTGGTCGGCAATTTCCTGCGCGTGGTGGCGTCTAATCGCCGTCTTTTTGCGCTGCCGGGCATTATCGCCGCTTTCCGTGAAATTGCAGCTGAGCATCGTGGGGAAATTTCCGCTGATGTTATTTCGGCACATGCGCTGACAAGCGCTCAGCAAAACGAATTGAAGGCAACGTTGAAAAGCGTTGCCGGCAAGGACGTGACGATCAATGTCACCGTCGATCCTTCGATCCTCGGTGGACTTGTTGTCAAAATGGGTTCGCGTCAGATCGACACGTCCCTTCGCACTAAACTTTCTTCTCTCAAGCTTGCACTGAAAGAGGTCGGCTGATGGACATCCGCGCCGCGGAAATTTCCGCTATCCTGAAAGAGCAAATCAAGAACTTCGGCAAGGAGGCTGAGGTCTCCGAAGTCGGTCAGGTTCTGTCCGTTGGCGACGGTATCGCCCGCGTTTACGGTCTGGACAATGTTCAGGCTGGTGAAATGGTCGAATTCCCTGGTGGTATTCGCGGTATGGCGCTTAACCTTGAAACCGACAATGTCGGTGTGGTTATTTTCGGTGCCGACCGTGACATCAAGGAAGGCGATGTCGTCAAGCGTACCGGCGCGATTGTTGACGTTCCGGTTGGTCCGGGTCTGCTTGGTCGCGTTGTCGATGCTCTCGGCAATCCAATCGACGGCAAAGGCCCGATCGTTGCTACAGAGCGTCGCCGCGTCGACGTCAAGGCACCGGGTATCATTCCGCGCAAGTCGGTTCATGAGCCAATGTCGACCGGCCTCAAGGCTGTTGACGCTCTGATCCCTGTTGGTCGTGGTCAGCGCGAGCTGGTCATTGGTGACCGACAGACCGGCAAGACTGCTATTATTCTTGATACATTCCTGAACCAGAAGCCAATCCACGACAATGGCCCGGACAGCGAAAAGCTTTATTGCGTTTACGTTGCTATCGGCCAGAAGCGTTCGACTGTTGCTCAGTTCGTTAAAGTTCTTGAAGAACGCGGCGCTCTCGAATATTCCGTTGTGATCGCAGCTACCGCTTCCGATCCGGCTCCGATGCAGTATCTTGCGCCATTCGCAGGCTGCGCTATCGGTGAATATTTCCGCGATAACGGCCAGCACGCATTGATCGGTTATGACGATCTGTCCAAGCAGGCTGTTGCTTATCGTCAGATGTCGCTTCTGCTTCGTCGTCCTCCGGGCCGTGAAGCTTATCCAGGTGACGTTTTCTATCTGCATTCGCGTCTTCTTGAACGCGCTGCGAAGCTCAACGACGAAAATGGCGCTGGTTCGCTGACGGCTCTGCCAGTCATCGAAACGCAGGGTAACGACGTTTCCGCGTTTATTCCGACCAATGTGATCTCGATTACTGACGGCCAGATCTTCCTTGAAACCAACCTGTTCTATCAGGGTATCCGTCCGGCTGTTAATGTCGGTCTGTCGGTTTCGCGCGTTGGTTCGTCCGCCCAGATCAAGGCGATGAAGCAGGTTGCCGGTTCGATCAAGGGTGAACTTGCCCAGTATCGTGAAATGGCAGCATTTGCCCAGTTCGGTTCGGATCTTGATGCTTCGACGCAGCGTCTGCTTAACCGCGGTGCACGTCTGACCGAGCTTCTCAAGCAGCCACAGTTCTCTCCACTCAAGACGGAAGAACAGGTTGCCGTGATTTATGCCGGCGTGAATGGCTATCTCGACAAGATTGCCGTTGATCAGGTTGGCAAGTTCGAAGCGGGTCTTCTTTCTTCGCTTCGCAACGAGCACAAGGATGTTCTCGATGCGATTCGCGATGAAAAGGCACTCACCGACAACATCAAAGCAAAGCTCAAGGCAGCGGTCGACGCGTTTGCCAAGTCTTTTGCTTGAATTTTGTGACGGGATGAACGGATGCCTTCACTAAAGGATCTGAGAAACCGTATCGCCTCGGTCAAGGCGACGCAGAAAATCACCAAAGCGATGCAGATGGTCGCTGCGGCGAAGCTGCGCCGTGCCCAGGAAGCTGCGGAGGCCGCCCGGCCTTACTCGCAGCGCATGGGTGCCGTTCTCGCAAATATTGCGCAGAATGTGAGCGGAGAGGATGCGCCGACATTGATGGTCGGTACGGGTAAGGACGACGTGCATCTGCTCGTCGTCGCTACTGCAGAACGTGGACTTTGTGGTGGTTTCAATAGCCAGATTGCACGTTTTGCGCGTGATCATGCTCGCAAGCTCCTGAGCGAAGGCAAGACGGTCAAGATTTTGACGATTGGTAAAAAGGGCGCAGATATTCTGCGTCGTGAATTTGCTTCGTTGATTGTTGACCATGTCAATCTGCGTGAAGTCAAACAACTCGCTTTTGTGCATGCCGATCAGATCGGTAGCAAGATTATCGAGATGTTTGAACAGGGCGCATTTGATGTCTGCACCTTGTTCTATTCCGAGTTCAAGTCGGTGATTGCACAGATTCCAACCGCGCAGCAGCTTATTCCGGCTTCGGCAGGTGCTACTGAGCAGGCGAATTCTGCAGGCGATGCGATTTATGAGTATGAACCTGATCCTGCGGAGATCCTGAGCACACTGATCCCGCGCAATATTTCGGTCCAGATTTTCCGCGCTCTTTTGGAAAATGTGGCGGGCGAAATGGGCGCGAAGATGAGCGCGATGGACAATGCAACGCGCAATGCCGGTGATATGATCAACAAATTGTCGATCACATATAACCGTCAGCGTCAGGCTCAGATCACCAAAGAACTCATTGAAATCATTTCGGGCGCGGAAGCGCTCTAGAGCGCCGTGCGCCCGAGAGGGCGCACAAAGGACGCTCTAGCGGTTTAAATTTGCTGCGGAATTTCTCCTTAAAATGAAATCATTTTAAGGAATTCGGCAGAAGAGTTAAGGTTCATCGCATGATTTTCCCCGAAAACGCGTAGTTTTCGGGATCATGCTAACGGAAGGTAAAGGATCGATGGCAAAAGCAGCGACCCCGAAAACTACCGCCGCGGCCGAAGCAAAGCCAGCAGCGGCGAAAGCTCCAGCCAAAAGGGCGCCGGCAAAGGCTACTCCAGCCAAGGCGGCTGCTGCTAAATCCGGCGCGGCTCCAAAGGCTGCAACGACTGGCGCAGTAGGCAAGATCACCCAGGTGATTGGCGCTGTTGTTGACGTACAGTTCGAAGATGGTCAGCTTCCACTGATCCTCAACGCTCTTGAAACTGACAATCTCGGCAACCGTCTGGTTCTTGAAGTTGCTCAGCATCTTGGCGAAAACACTGTTCGCACGATTGCTATGGACTCGACCGAAGGTCTGGTGCGTGGTCATGAAGTACGCGACACAGGCAACCCGATCATGGTTCCGGTTGGCGAAGAAACGCTTGGCCGTATCATGAACGTTATCGGTGAGCCGGTTGATGAAGCTGGTCCGATCAAGACTACTGCCCGTCGTGCGATCCACCAGGAAGCTCCTGAATATATCGAACAGTCGACCGAAGCTGAAATCCTCGTAACGGGCATCAAGGTTGTTGACCTTCTCGCTCCTTACGCCAAGGGCGGCAAGATTGGTCTGTTCGGCGGTGCCGGCGTTGGCAAGACCGTTCTCATCATGGAACTGATCAACAATGTTGCCAAGGCGCATGGCGGTTACTCGGTATTCGCAGGCGTTGGTGAACGTACCCGTGAAGGTAACGACCTTTACCACGAAATGATCGAATCGGGCGTTAACAAGCTCGGTGGTGGTGAAGGCTCGAAGGCCGCACTTGTTTACGGTCAGATGAATGAGCCTCCGGGTGCGCGTGCGCGTGTTGCACTGTCGGGTCTGACGGTTGCTGAAAACTTCCGCGACAAGGGTCAGGACGTTCTGTTCTTCGTGGATAACATCTTCCGCTTTACGCAGGCTGGTTCGGAACTTTCGGCTCTTCTTGGCCGTATTCCATCCGCTGTGGGTTATCAGCCAACACTGGCAACCGACATGGGCGCGATGCAGGAACGCATCACCACGACGACCAAGGGTTCGATTACATCGGTTCAGGCAATTTACGTTCCTGCCGACGATTTGACCGACCCTGCACCAGCAACGTCGTTCGCTCACTTGGACGCGACAACCACGCTGAACCGCTCGATTGCTGAAAAGGGTATCTACCCGGCTGTGGATCCGCTTGAATCCACATCGCGTATGCTCGACCCAATGATCGTTGGTGAAGAACATTATGCGGTTGCCCGTCAGGTTCAGGCAATCTTGCAGCGCTATAAGGCTCTTCAGGACATCATCGCCATTCTCGGCATGGATGAATTGTCGGAAGAAGACAAGCTGACTGTTGCCCGTGCCCGTAAGATCGAACGCTTCCTATCGCAGCCGTTCTTCGTTGCTGAAGTGTTCACCGGTTCGCCCGGCAAGCTTGTTGCGCTCGAAGACACTATCAAGGGCTTCAAAGGCCTTTGCGCAGGTGAATATGATCATCTTCCAGAACCAGCCTTCTATATGGTTGGCTCGATTGAAGAAGCGGTCGAAAAGGCGAAGAAGCTGGCCGCTGAAGCCGCTTAATGAATTGAGTTTCCGGCGGGTGTTTAAGCCCGCCGGAAATGCCTGTTCATTTGTTTGAGTATGATCTTTTATCGAAGCAATATTTGTTTTCGGGATCTGGCTCCAGAAATTTAAGTGAGAAACATGGCTCAAGCTTTCCAATTCGAACTCGTGTCGCCAGAACGCCTTCTGCTTTCTGCTGAGGTGACGGAAGTCGTTATTCCGGGCAGTGAAGGTTATTTGACGGCTCTTGCCGGTCATTCACCGCTGATGACGACGATCATGCCGGGTGTTGTTTCGGTTAAGCTGAGCGACGGCAAGTCTGATTCCTACGTTGTATTTGGTGGTTTTGCGGATATTACCCCGCAGAGCTGTACAATTCTGGCAGAATCGGCAACCCATATTGATGATTTTGACCGTGCTGATATTCAGCAGCGCATCGAACATGCCCGTAAGGCGCTTGATGATGCTTCTTCTGTTGAACATCGCACAAAGGCAGAAGGCTTTCTGCATCAGCTCATGACTTTGCAAGGTGCTATCTTGCCTGCTTGATAAAAGCTGGTTTGAGCTCTTTAAAAAATCAGAATTTGAAAAGGCGGACTTCGGTCCGCTTTTTTATTGCCGGGGCCGGACAGTAAATATGCCCCTTGATCCTTGTTTCATGCGGTTCTGATTGGGCTCTATGGTGCAAGCGTGCGCAGATATTTCATCAATGCGCTGGCGGTATCGCTGGCACGTTCTGGCTCGCGTGAAATGATTGCCTCGATTAAGGCTGCATGAGCATTTGCAGAACCGGTGATGCCTGTTGCAGGACGCATCCTGAACCAGAAGCGTCGGCTATGGGTTTGCAGCGGAGCTGCCAGCCGTGCAGCATATGGATTGCCAGAAGCCGCCCCAAGCACGATATCAAAGGCCTTATCCGCATTCAGAAACAATGAAATATTGTCAGAAGATATTGCTTCGAGCATGGCATCAGCAGCCGCTTTCAGGCGTTCATAATCGCGCGTGGTGCCAAAGCGTGCAGCATCACGGGCCAGAACGCGCTCTACTCCTTCGCGTGCATCCAATATTTTATTGAAATCATTTGGGTTAATCTGTGCAATAGCTATGCCGGAGCGGGGCCGGACTTCAACAAGTCCTTCCCATGCCAGCCGCTGGATTGCCTCGCGTATCGGTGTGCGGCCCATGCCGGTCAATTCTATCAGCGTGCGTTCATTAACAACTGAACCTGGCTCCAGTTCCAGTGTAACAATGAGACGTTCCAACACTCGATATGCCTGCTCTGCAAGGCTTTCGCTTGCCCAGCTATCAATAAGAACGAAACTGTTGTTATCTGTTTTTTCGGATACAGTTGCATATTTCATGCAGATGAGCCTTGTTCTGAATGCGATTGACAGGTATTCAGCCTATAGATATATCTTTGATATATCAAATAGAGTGGTGTGCCGCCGTAATAATAATATCAATAGCTATACGGAGCATTCTCATCGATAACGGGCTTTTTTCATGATGTCATTCCAAAAAATGGATGGACAAAAGCGGTGTGGCGGATGTGAATTTAGCCGAGCCTTAACAATGAAGGCGAAACTGTAAGTCCGGGCGGGAGCCGCACATAATGAAATCAAGTCCCAATGGGCAGCATGACATCGTTATCATTGGCGGCGGGATTGTCGGTGTGGCAACCGCTGCACTGTTGGCCGAGGCTGGCCGTGATGTTGTTGTGATTGACCGCAGTGGCATTTGCGAAGAAACCAGCTCAGGCAATGCGGCTGCCCTCGCATTTTCTGATATTCTGCCGATGGCTTCCAAAGGTGTTATGGGTAAAGTGCCGGGCTGGCTTATGGATCCACTCGGACCATTCACGATCCGCCCGTCTTATTTTCCTAAAATGATCCCGTGGCTATATCGTTTCTGGCGTGCAAGCAATGCGGCAGCGCTTGAAAAGACAACGGTTGCTCAGGGCAATATGATGCAGCTTGCGCAAAGCGAGATGCTGGGACTGATTGATCGTGCCGGTTTGCGTGACCGTCTGCGCGAGGACGGTAATCTCGAGCTTTATGAGAGCGAAGCAGAACTTGCTGCATCGCAATCCGGCTGGGTTGCAAAAGCCAAAGCCGGTATTGCATATGAGCATGTGCGTGGAAGTCGGCTGAACGAATTGCAGGGCGGACTGGATGCTCGTTTTGTTGCAGCTACATTTGTTCCGGGCTGGAAAAATGTGAGTGATCCGAAGCTGTTTGGTCAGGCAATCTGGGCTTATGCTGAAAAGAAGGGTGCATGTTTTGTCAAAGCTTCGGTAACGACTGTTCAGCCTGTAAATGGTGGTGCGGTCGTTCGGCTTGATAAGGGTACAGAAATTGCTGCTGCACATCTTGTTGTGATGGCAGGTGCATGGTCAAAGCAGCTCGCAAAAGAGTGCGGTGATGTTGTGCCGCTTGATACGGAGCGCGGCTATAATACGACATTGCCTGTTGGCAGCTTTGATGTGAAGCGGCAGTTGACTTTCCCGGGGCACGGGTTTGTCATTACACCTATGGCAACAGGTCTGCGGGTGGGTGGTGCAGTTGAATTCGGTGGGCTTGAACTGGCTCCTAATTATGCGCGTTCAGCAGCCATGCTTAAAAAAGCTTCACAGTTTTTGCCCGGACTAAAAACCGAAGGTGGGCGGCAATGGATGGGCTATCGACCGTCAATGCCCGATTCCATGCCGGTGATTGGTCGCGCATCAGCTGGCGGTAATATTTATTATGGCTTTGGCCATGGGCATCTTGGCCTCACACAATCGGCAGCGACGGCACGCATTATTCGTGATCTGATCACAGGGACTGCACCGGCGATTGATATAGAACCTTTCAAGCCTCAACGTTTTCGGAACTGACCATTATGGCAAAACATTCGTTTTTTTGTGTAGACGGACATACATGCGGCAATCCTGTGCGTCTTGTTGCAGGAGGTGGGCCTAACCTTGTTGGCTCCAATATGATGGAAAAACGCGCACATTTCTTGCGTGAATATGACTGGATCCGCACCGGACTGATGTTTGAGCCGCGCGGTCATGATATGATGTCCGGCTCGATCCTTTACCCGCCAACACGCCCGGATTGCGATGTGGCTGTCTTGTTTATTGAAACATCCGGCTGTCTGCCGATGTGCGGACATGGCACAATCGGCACTGTGACAATGGCTATCGAGCAGGGGCTTGTTACACCTAAAATACCGGGAAAACTCAATCTTGAAACCCCTGCCGGACTGGTCTCGATCGAGTATGAGCAAAATGGTCAGTATGTGGATCGTGTGCGGCTGACCAATGTTCCCGCCTTCCTATATGCGGAAGATATGCAAGTGGAATGCCCTGATCTGGGAACGCTCAAGGTCGATGTTGCCTATGGCGGAAATTTCTATGCGATTGTTGAGCCGCAAGAAAATTACACGGACATGCAAGATTATTCTGCGTTGCAGCTCATTGCGTGGAGTCCGGTGCTGCGTGAACGTCTGAACGAGGCATATAAATTTCAGCACCCGGACCTCCCGGACATTAATCGTCTTACGCATATTCTTTGGACCGGTAAGCCGAAACATCCTGAAGCTCATGCGCGTAATGCAGTTTTCTATGGCGACAAGGCAATTGACCGTTCGCCTTGCGGAACCGGCACTTCTGCCCGTATGGCGCAGCTTACGGCCAAGGGAAAGCTGAAACCCGGAGATGATTTCGTGCATGAATCGATCATTGGATCGCTGTTTCATGGCCGCGTTGAACGGACTGTGGATGTAGCGGGAGGCAAGGGAATCATACCCTCAATCGCCGGTTGGGCACGTATGACTGGTTACAATACGATCTTTATTGATGACCGCGATCCGTTTGCGCACGGATTTACTGTTGCGTAAAATTGGTACGGCTGGCAAAAATAGGGATCTGATCCCTATTTTTTGTCTGTGACGCCTCGAGAAAAATATGGAATAAGGCGCCTCAAATAGGAGAAAAATATATACAGAAGGCGCTTTTTAGGGAACATAACTAGTTTGTGGAGGAAGTAAGCTATTAGCCTTTTGTCTGAGACAAAAGGGGCTTGCAATCCTTAATACAGCCGTTAGGTGTAATTATTCGGGAAAAAAATGAAGGCGCACGAAATAATGATGCGTCAATAAAATCCCGACAGAGTAAAATGGGTGGCTTCTAGATGGAATATTTCTTCCAGCAGGTGATCAACGGGCTCGCGCTCGGATCGATTTATGGCCTGATTGCCATTGGTTACACGATGGTTTACGGCATTATCGGCATGATCAATTTTGCACATGGCGATGTCTTTATGCTTGGTGCCTTTATGGCGCTGATTGTTTTTCTGATTATAACAACATTCATTGGTGCGCTGCCAATAGCGCTTATGCTTTTGCTGATGATGGTTGTTGCAATGCTTCTCACGGGGCTGTGGAGCTGGACGATCGAGCGGGCCGCTTACCGGCCATTGCGCGGATCGTTTCGTCTGGCACCGTTGATTACGGCAATAGGCATGTCGATTGCCTTGTCCAACTTTGTTCAGGTGACGCAGGGACCGCGCAACAAGCCGGTGCCACAGCTTCTTAACGGCTCTTACAGCGTCTTTGGAACCGATGTAACCATTTCGCTCAAGCAGATCGTGGTCATCGTTGTGACGGCAGTGCTGTTGACGATCTTCTGGTATATCGTCAATCGTACATCTCTTGGTCGTGCCCAGCGCGCCTGTGAGCAGGATCGCAAGATGGCTGCACTGCTTGGCATCAATGTTGACCGTGTCATTTCGCTGACCTTTGTGATGGGTGCGATGCTGGCCGCTGTTGCCGGTACACTTTATCTCTCCTTTTATGGTGTCATTTCCTTTGCGGACGGGTTCATTCCCGGCGTCAAGGCATTTACGGCGGCTGTTCTGGGCGGGATTGGCTCGTTGCCGGGTGCGGTTGTCGGTGGCTTGCTCATCGGTCTTATCGAAGCCTTGTGGTCTGCTTATTTCTCGATCGATTATAAGGACGTTGCTGCGTTCTCGATCCTGGCAATCGTGTTGATCTTCATGCCGTCCGGCATTCTTGGCCGCCCTGAAGTCGAAAAGGTGTAATCATGGCCGTACAAACAGGTTCACGTCCGGATTCCCTTTTTGTCCGGGCAATTCGTGAAGGGGTCATTGCCGGTCTTGTGGCTTTGGGACTTTTCATTCTCATTGTCGGTTTCAAAACCGATCAGAATATCAGC
The DNA here is from genome assembly GCF_006476605.1 of Brucella gallinifaecis. GTDB lineage: Bacteria > Pseudomonadota > Alphaproteobacteria > Rhizobiales > Rhizobiaceae > Brucella > Brucella gallinifaecis. The sequence continues at coordinate 92,665 of NZ_ML636806.1, read as the reverse complement.
AATGAGCTGGTGTTGACCCAAAGATGGGGAGCGCTGGCTATCCTCGTTGCACTGGCAGCGGTCGGGCGATTTGCTTTCATTGCATTTTTGCAGCCCTGGCTTCAGGCGCGAAAATTTGAGAAGGCCAGCAAATCAACTGCTGTTGCGGAAAGCCCGTCTTTTTTCCGCAAGCATTTCTCGCATTTTGGTGTTGCATTTCTTTTTGCCTATCCGATCCTGATTGTTGCCCTTGTCGGCTGGCAGGGTTCGCTGAAATGGGTCGATAATTTTGGCGTCCAGATCTTGATCTATGTGATGCTGGCATGGGGGCTTAATATCGTGGTCGGCCTCGCTGGGCTGCTCGATCTGGGCTATGTCGCTTTCTATGCGGTTGGCGCCTATTCCTACGCTATTCTGTCTGCCTATTTTGGATGGTCTTTCTGGGTTCTGTTACCAATTGCCGGTCTTCTGGCCGCAACATGGGGCGTCATTCTCGGCTTTCCGGTTCTGCGCTTGCGTGGTGACTATCTGGCTATCGTAACGCTGGCCTTTGGCGAAATCATTCGACTTGTGCTGATAAACTGGACCGAATTGACCAAGGGTACTTTTGGTATTTCGAGCATCGCCAAAGCAACATTCTTTGGTCTTCAGTTCAATGCCAGCAAGGATGGCTTTGCTGCTTATTACGGCCTGACTTTCTCGGCTGCGCATTACAAGTTCTTCCTTTACTATATCATTCTCATTCTGGCACTGATCACGGCACTTGTGACGATCCGTCTGCGGCGTATGCCGGTTGGTCGTGCGTGGGAAGCACTGCGTGAAGATGAAATCGCCTGCCGTTCGCTTGGTATCAATACCACGACGACAAAGCTGACTGCTTTTGCGACGGGCGCCATGTTTGGCGGTTTTGCCGGCTCTTTCTTTGCAGCGCGTCAAGGTTTTGTCAGCCCTGAATCCTTTGTGTTCCTTGAATCGGCAGTCATTCTGGCCATTGTTGTTCTGGGTGGCATGGGGTCGCTTGTAGGTATTGCCATTGCTGCGATCGTGATGATTGGCGGTACGGAAATCCTGCGCGAAATGGGCTTCCTGAAAGCCATTTTTGGTCCAAGCTTCACGCCTGAACTCTATCGTATGCTGATCTTTGGTCTTGCCATGGTTGTTGTCATGGTCTGGAAACCGCGCGGATTTGTCGGAAGCCGGGAACCAAGCGCATTCCTTAATCAGAAGAAGATGGTGTCAGGTGCCTTTACCAAGGAAGGGCACGGCTGATGGCGGAGACAAAAATTATGGCTGGTAATGGTTCGAAAGACACCATTCTGACAGTTGAGCATCTGTCGATGCGCTTTGGTGGTCTTGTCGCTATCAACGATCTGAGCTTCGATGTGAAGCGCGGAGATATTACGGCAATCATCGGCCCGAATGGTGCAGGCAAAACGACTGTTTTCAATTGCATCACCGGGTTTTACAAGCCAACTGGCGGTATGCTGACGATGCACCGCAAAACGGGCGAAAAGTTCCTGCTGGAGCGTTTGCCTGATTTCAAGATCACGCAGGATGCGCGTGTTGCGCGTACTTTCCAGAATATCCGGCTTTTCTCAGGTCTGACTGTCCTGGAGAATCTGCTTGTTGCGCAGCACAATACATTGATGCGTTCTTCAGGCTATACGATCCTTGGTCTTCTTGGCTTTCCGACTTATCGGAAGGCTGCAAAGGATGCGATTGAGAAGGCACGTTACTGGCTGGAAAAGATCAATCTGATTGATCGCGCGGATGATCCTGCGGGTGATCTTCCCTATGGTGATCAGCGCCGTCTGGAAATTGCCCGGGCCATGTGCACCAAGCCGGAAATTCTCTGTCTTGATGAGCCTGCGGCAGGTCTTAATCCGCGTGAATCGGCTGAGTTGAACAAGCTGCTGCTCGACATTCGCAATGAAACCGGAACGTCTATTTTGCTTATTGAGCATGACATGTCGGTGGTTATGGAAATTTCCGACCACGTTATCGTGCTTGAATATGGCACCAAGATTTCCGACGGCTCGCCGGAACAGGTCAAGAATGATCCGCGTGTTATTGCGGCCTATCTTGGTGTTGATGACGACGAAATCGCCGAATTGGTTGAAGAGGCAGACAAGCCGGGTGCCGGCGATCCTGCTGACTTTATTGTGGCGCATCTTACTGACGATGCCATTGAAGAAGAGCAGGCGGAGGATGTTGTCCATTTTGCAGGCGGACTGGCTTCGGCCCGTGATGCTACGCCAGACAATCTGACCCTGATCAAGGGCATTGGTGCGGTCAATGAGAAGAAGTTGAACGCGCACGGGATCTATCACTTCGATCAGATTGCAGCTTGGACGAAAGCCGATATTGAGCAGGCTGAAACCTATCTCGAATTTGATGGGCGTATAGCGCGTGAAGACTGGGTTGGACAGGCCGCAAAGCTTGCAGCGGGTAAGGCAACAGAATTTTCGACCCGTGTTGAAGCAGGCAGCGTGCCTACAAGCCATAAGAGCACTTCCGTAAAGGCAGCCAGGCCCCGCAAGGCTACAAAGAGCACCAAAGCTCCGGCAAAGCCCAAGAAGGGAAGTGAATAATGACGGCTGAAACCATGCAGATAAAACAACCGCTTCTGGCCGTCGAAAAGGTCGAAACCTATTACGGCAATATTCGTGCACTCAAGGGCATTGATCTCACCGTCAATGAAGGCGAGATCGTAGCGCTTATTGGCGCGAATGGTGCCGGCAAGTCCACGCTGATGATGACGATATTCGGATCACCGCGTGCACGTAGCGGACGCATTCTTTTTGGTGGCAAGGATATCACGTCGATGCCACCGCATGAGATTGCAAAACTGCGCATTGCCCAGTCGCCGGAAGGTCGCCGTATTTTCCCGCGTATGACGGTGCTTGAAAATCTTCAGATGGGAGCAAGCCTCGATAATCAGCAATATTTTGAAGAAGATGTAGCGCTGATGTTCGATCTGTTTCCACGTTTGAAAGAACGTATTGCGCAACGTGGCGGTACGCTTTCGGGCGGCGAACAGCAGATGCTGGCCATTGCGCGTGCATTGATGGCGCGTCCGAAGCTGCTATTGCTTGATGAGCCGTCGCTCGGTCTTGCACCACTGATCGTCAAACAGATTTTTGAGGCGATCAAGGAACTCAACCGTACCCAGGGGCTGACGGTGTTTCTCGTTGAACAGAACGCATTTGGTGCGCTCAAGCTTGCTGATCGCGGTTATGTTATGGTCAATGGATCAATCACCATGAGCGGTGCTGGCCGTGAATTGCTGGCTGACCCGGAAGTGCGGGCTGCCTATCTCGAAGGCGGAAGGCATTAAGGAAGAAAAACATGCAGGGAATTCTCTACGAAGAACCGTCATTCTGGTTGTTTTTTCTCATTACCTGCCTGCTGGGTGGGTGGGCCGCATGGATGACGGGACGCGCTTGTGCCCAGACATGGCGTAGTTATCCGCAGCTTTTGTTGTATCTTATTCCATTGGGTGCGGTGGTGCGTTTCATTCACTACGCCTTGTTCGGCGGCACGTTGCTTTCGCTGCACTATTATCTGGTTGATGTAATCGTACTGATGATCATTGGGACAATAGGATATCGTTTCACCCGTACCAAGCAGATGGTGCGACAGTATAGCTGGCTTTATGAGAAGGCTTCGCCTCTGAGCTGGAAGGCAAAATAATTTAAGGCTTCGCCGCGCAAGATACGCATTAATACATTCAGAATGAGTGTTCAGAACAATAAAAAACATTCTGGAAAAACAAACATTCGGGCGGCGAAGTTTTTCTAAAAGATCACGTTGAACAACAAGAATTCAGCGTAGATATTGCTGGGTAATCAGCAAGAAAATAAGCGATGCGAAACATCGTTCGGGGTAACTATAATCGGGAGTTCAAGGAAATGAAGAAATCGCTTTTTTCAGGCGTTGCTCTTGCAGCACTAATGGCTTTGAGTGGCTCGGCTTGGGCAGATGTGCTTTTGGGCATTGGTGCACCATTGACCGGACCAAATGCTGTCTATGGCGCTCAGATTCAGAAGGGTGCGGAAGCAGCTATCAAGGAAATCAATGATGCCGGTGGTATCAATGGTGAAAAGATTACAATCACGCTTGGCGACGACGTATCGGACCCGAAGCAGGGTATTTCCGTTGCAAACAAGTTTGCCGCTGATGGCGTGAAATATGTGATCGGCCATTTCAACTCCGGCGTTTCGATTCCGGCTTCGGATGTCTATGCGGAAAATGGTATTCTTGAAATTTCGCCAGCCGCAACAAATCCGGTTTATACAGAGCGCGATCTCTGGAATACATTCCGTACATGTGGCCGTGATGACCAGCAGGGTATTGTTGCCGGTCAGTATATCTTTGATAATTTCAAGGATGGCAAGATCGCAGTTATTCATGACAAGACTCCTTATGGACAAGGTCTTGCAGATGAAACCAAGAAGAAGCTTAACGAACTTGGTGTCACTGAAACCGTCTATGAAGGCGTGAATGTTGGTGAGAAGGACTTCTCGGCGCTGATCGCCAAGCTCAAGCAGCAGGGTGTGACTGTTCTTTATTGGGGTGGTTTGCACGCTGAAGCCGGCCTTATCATCCGTCAGCTTGCTGATCAGGGGCTGGAGGTACAGTTCATCTCGGGCGATGGTATTGTCTCTAACGAGCTGGCTTCAATCGCAGGTGACGCGGTTGCAGGTACGTTAAATACTTTCGGCCCGGATCCACGCAACAATCCGGCCAATGCCGAGCTGGTGAAGAAGTTCCGCGATTCGGGCTTTGAACCAGAAGCCTATACGCTCTATTCCTATGCAGCTGTTCAGTCGCTGGCGGGTGCTGCCAAGGCTGCCGGAAGCAATGATCCGCAGGAAATTGCCAAGGCACTCAAGGAAAAGGGTCCTTTTCCAACCGTACTTGGCGATCTTTCCTATGATGAGAAAGGCGATCCGAAACTTCCAGGTTACGTAATGTATAAGTGGGAGAAGGGTGCTGATGGGAAATATACTTACGTTCAGCAATAGATTTTTCTATTAATTGTTGCGTTGTCTATAAGTATGCCCGGCTATATGCCGGGCATTTTTATTTTAAATAACGCAAATGAATGATGTCATGCGAAAAGAGAATGACTTCTGGTTTAAAATAAACTGGACAATCTGAAACATAGATAATCTATCTAATATAACGATTTTAGATAGATTATCTATGTTTTGAAATTGTTCCCCGGAGGAGGGGAGACTTGATGGGAGTGGCTGTAATGAAAAAATCCTTGTTCTGTGGTGTTTGCTTTTCTGCACTGGTTGCGATGGGCGGTACATCTTTGGCGGATGTGCTTTTGGGTGTCGGTGCGCCGCTTACCGGTGGGCAGGCCGCTTATGGCGAACAGATCAAGCGTGGTGTTGAAGCTGCTGTCGCACAAGCCAATGCCAAAGGCGGGATGAATGGCGAGCAGATCACTATTGTTTATGGCGATGATGCTGCTGATCCCCGTCAGGGCATTTCGGTTGCAAACAAGTTTGTTGGTGATGGCGTGCAGTTCGTGCTTGGTCATTTCAATTCGGGCGTCAGCATTCCGACATCGGATATTTATGCTGAAAACGGCATATTGATGATTGCGCCGGGCACGACAAATCCAACCTTTACCGAGCGTGATTTGTGGAACACATTCCGCACATGCCGTCGCGATGATCAGCAGGGCATTGTTGCAGGCAAATATATTGCCGATAATTATAAGGACGGCAAAATCGCGATCCTCCACGACAAGACGCCTTATGGTCAGGGGCTTGCGGACGAAACCAAGAAATCGCTCAATGCCAATGGCATGCAGGAAACGCTTTATGAAGGCGTCAATCAGGGTGACAAGGATTTCTCGGCGCTGATCTCCAAGATGAAAGCCGCCGGTATTACTGCCGTTTATTGGGGAGGGATGCACCCGGAGGCAGCACTTATCATTCGTCAGATGGCCGATCAGGATCTCAAGGCGCAGTTTATCTCGGGCGATGGTATTGTTTCCAACGAGCTGGCATCCATTGCCGGTGATGCGGTTGCAGGTGTTCTCAACACTTTTGGCCCGGATCCGCGTGATGATGCAGCCAATGCTGAATTGATCAAGGCTTTCCGTGACAAGGGCTTTGAGCCGGAAGCTTATACTTTCTATGCTTATGCTGGCGTTCAATCGCTGGTGGATGCTGCCAATGCTGCCGGAAACAATAATCCGCAGGAAGTTGCGGCTGCCTTGAAGGATAAAGGTCCGTTCAAGACGGTGCTTGGTGATCTGTCTTATGATGCGAAAGGTGATCCCAGCCTGTCGCCTTATGTCATGTTTGAATGGCGTAAGGGGGATGACGGAAAATATAACTACTTCCAAAAATAAATATGCCTCATATATTAGCATAATTTGACTTAAATTTCATCATTTTGCCCGGCTTTTGGCCGGGCATTTTGTTTTTCTCTTTTGGCTGCACAGTTTGTTTGCGCTTAACTATTTTGCAGGGTAAGCAAAGCCATCTTTATCATTGCAGCCTGGGAGACCTGCCTTGTCTATCCGTAAAATTCTGGTCGCCAATCGTTCTGAAATCGCTATCCGCGTGTTCCGTGCCGCAAACGAACTTGGCATTAAAACGGTGGCTATATGGGCAGAGGAAGACAAGCTCTCGCTGCATCGTTTTAAAGCCGATGAAAGCTATCAGGTTGGTCGTGGTCCACATCTGGAGCGGGATTTAGGCCCGATTGAAAGCTATCTTTCGATTGATGAAATCATCCGGGTGGCCAAGCTGTCGGGTGCGGATGCTATTCATCCGGGCTATGGTCTTTTGTCGGAAAGTCCTGAATTTGCTGATGCCTGTGCTGAAAACGGCATTATTTTCATTGGTCCGAAGTCTGAAACCATGCGCCGGCTTGGTAACAAGGTTGCGGCACGTAATCTTGCGATCGAGATCGGTGTGCCGGTGGTGCCTGCGACTGATCCTCTGCCTGATGACATCGAAGAAGTTAAAAAGCTTGCCGCCAAGATCGGCTATCCGTTGATGCTCAAAGCCTCATGGGGCGGTGGTGGTCGCGGTATGCGTGCGATCCGTGCCGAGGCTGACCTTGATCGTGAAGTGGTTGAAGCCAAGCGTGAAGCCAAGGCAGCTTTTGGCAAGGATGAGGTTTATCTCGAAAAGCTTGTCGAGCGTGCACGCCATGTCGAGGTGCAGATTCTGGGCGATACGCATGGCAATGCTGTTCATCTTTATGAGCGCGATTGCTCGATCCAGCGCCGCAATCAGAAAGTTGTCGAACGTGCACCTGCACCTTATCTCAATGATGCGCAGCGGCAGGAACTGGCCAGTTATGGTCTGAAGATTGCGCATGCCACCGATTATATCGGTGCGGGCACAGTCGAGTTCCTGATGGATGCCGATACAGGTGCGTTTTACTTCATTGAAGTGAATCCGCGCATTCAGGTTGAGCATACTGTCACGGAAGAAGTGACAGGCATTGATATCGTCAAGGCGCAGATTCATATTCTCGAAGGCCATGCGATTGGAACGCCAGAATCAGGCGTGCCGGAGCAGAAGGATATTCACCTCAATGGTCATGCGCTTCAGTGCCGTATTACCACTGAAGATCCTGAACAGAATTTTGTTCCCGATTATGGACGCATTCAGGCTTATCGCTCGGCATCCGGTTTTGGTATTCGTCTTGATGGGGGCACAGCCTATTCGGGCGCTGTTATCACGCGCTATTATGATCCGCTGCTGGTGAAGGTGACGGCGTCGGGTGCGACGCCGATTGAAGCCATTCGTCGTATGGACCGTGCTCTGCGAGAGTTCCGTATCCGTGGTGTCGCAACCAATCTTACTTTCGTTGAAGCAATCATCAATCATCCAAAATTCCAGTCGAATGATTATACGACACGCTTTATCGATACGACGCCGGAACTCTTCACACATATGAAGCGTCAGGATCGTGCGACCAAGCTTTTAACCTATGTGGCGGATGTGACCGTGAATGGTCATCCGGAAACCAAGGGCCGTGCCGAGCCTTCGAAAGATGCCGCCAGGCCGGTTGTGCCATGGTTTGGTGATCGCCCGGTGGTGGATGGAACCAAGCAATTGCTTGACAAGCTTGGGCCGAAAAAATTTGCCGAATGGATGCGCAATGAAAAGCGCGTTCTGATGACGGATACGACCATGCGTGACGGGCATCAGTCACTATTGGCAACGCGTGTGCGTAGCTATGATATTGCGCGGGTTGCCAATGCTTATGCGCAGGCATTGCCGAACCTGTTTTCGCTTGAATGCTGGGGCGGCGCGACTTTTGACGTGTCGATGCGCTTTTTAACGGAGGATCCGTGGGAGCGTCTGGCGATGGTGCGCGAAGGTGCACCGAATATCTTGCTGCAAATGCTGCTGCGCGGTGCCAATGGTGTGGGCTACAAGTCTTATCCTGACAATGTGGTCAAATATTTCGTGCGCGAAGCTGCCCGGGGCGGCATGGATATTTTCCGCGTGTTTGACAGTCTCAACTGGGTTGAGAATATGCGCGTGTCGATGGATGCGGTGCTGGAAGAGAACAAGCTTTGTGAAGCAGCTATCTGTTATACAGGCGATATTCTTAACCCGGATCGCGCCAAATACGACCTTAAATATTATGTCGATCTGGCCAGACAGATCGAGGCGGCAGGCGCCCATATTATTGCGCTCAAGGATATGGCAGGTCTGTTGAAGCCTGCGGCGGCGCGCGTGCTGTTCAAGGCACTGCGTGAAGAAACCGATTTGCCGATCCATTTCCACACCCATGATACATCGGGCATTTCGGCAGCGACTGTGCTTGCAGCAGTTGATGCCGGTGTTGATGCCGTTGACGCGGCAATGGATGCCTTCTCAGGCAATACATCGCAGCCATGCCTTGGCTCGATTGTGGAAGCTCTGCATGGATCGGACCGTGATCCGGGCCTTGATACTGAAACAATCCGCCGCATTTCCTTTTATTGGGAAGCGGTGCGCAATCAGTATGCAGCCTTTGAAAGTGACCTCAAGGGACCAGCATCGGAAGTCTATTTGCATGAAATGCCGGGTGGTCAGTTCACGAACCTGAAAGAACAGGCGCGTTCGCTGGGTCTTGAAACCCGCTGGCATGAAGTGGCACAGGCCTATGCTGATGTGAACCGTATGTTTGGCGATATTGTCAAGGTTACGCCGTCCTCCAAGGTGGTGGGCGATATGGCCTTGATGATGGTGTCTCAGGACTTGAGCGTTGCCGATGTTGAAAACCCGGACAAGGATATTGCCTTCCCGGATTCGGTTGTCTCGATGATGCGCGGTGATCTTGGACAGCCGCCGTCGGGTTGGCCTGCTGCATTGCAGAAGAAAGTGCTGAAAGACGAAAAGCCGTTCACTGTGCGTCCGGGTTCGCTGCTTCCTGCCGCTGATCTTGCGGCGGAACGTAAGTCGATTGAGGAAACACTGGGTCGTGCAATCACCGATCAGGAGTTTGCGTCCTTCCTGATGTATCCAAAGGTCTTCACGGATTATGTGGCAGCACAGGAAAATTATGGCCCGACCAGTGTGTTGCCAACGCCGGTTTATTTCTACGGTCTGAAGCCGGAAGAGGAAGTTTTTGTCGATCTTGAACGCGGCAAGACGTTGGTGATCGTTAATCAGGCGATGTCTGAGACTGACGAAAAGGGCATGGTCACTGTCTTCTTTGAACTCAACGGTCAGCCGCGCCGCGTAAAAGTGCCTAACCGCGCCAAGGGTGCATCGGGTGGCGTTAAGCGGAAGGCAGAACTTGGCAATGACCGTCAAGTGGGTGCGCCAATGCCTGGTGTGGTTTCAACCGTTGCTGTTTCGCAAGGGCAGAATGTGAAGGCGGGTGATGTGCTGCTTTCCATCGAGGCGATGAAGATGGAAACTGCTTTGCGTGCCGAACGCGATGGCTCTGTTGCCGAAGTGCTTGTGCGTCCCGGGGAGCAGATTGATGCGAAGGATTTGCTTGTCGTTTACGCTGACTGATCCAGCTTTCACATCATAGAATGATTGACGCCGTCCCCTGTAAAGGGTGCGGCGTTTTCTTTAGTTTGCATGGTTATAAAAATCTGATATGCACGTTTGTGCCGATTCATACATGTTTGTGCATGATAAGGGGCCAGCGATGACTGAGCTATTATTGGACGAAAGACAGGCGCGTATTCGGGAGCTGCTTGAGCAGTCCGGGCGCGTATTGGCGAGCGAGCTGGCTGAATCCTTCGGGGTTTCGGAAGATACAATCCGCCGCGATCTTCGTGAGCTGGCTGCATCGGGTCTATGCAAACGTGTTTATGGCGGTGCGCTGATGGCTGCGCCTTCTTATGCACCCCTTGCAGAACGCGACACGGAAAGGCCGGAAGCCAAGATGGCTTTGGCAATGGCGCTGGCTGGTCTGGTTGAGCCAAATATGACGGTGTTTCTTGATTCCTCTTCAACCAATCTTGCACTTGCACGGCTGCTGGTTGATCGCGAGGATATGATTACGATTGTCACCAATACGCCGTCTATTGCTGCTATTGCGCTGCAATCGGCAAAGATTGATGTGGTGATGATTGGTGGCCCGATTGATCGCCGTGTCAGTGCTGCGGTTGGTGCACGGGCTTTGCGTGATGCGGAACTGGTGCGACCTGATCTTTGTCTGCTCGGTGTTTGTGGTTTTGCCGCTGAAACAGGCGTCACGGCACTTCATCTGGAAGATGCAGAATTCAAGCGGGTCATTGCCGGACGCAGCCGCAAGGTTGTGCTGGCAATTACCCGTGGCAAGCTTGGCACTGTTGCTGCGCACGATGTCATACCGATTGAGACGGTCAATGTTATGGCTGTTGAACATGATACGAAAGAAGATGTCCTTGCGCCTTATCGGGCGTCAGGCATGACAATTATATACGCTGCTGATGAGCGTGCCTGAGGAAGCCATGGAACAGACTGTTGGGCGAGATGATGTGCTGATTGGGCGTGCGCCAATCGTAACCAGAGAGCGCGTTGCGGTGGCGCTGCTTTTTTTGATAAACGGGTATATTTTTGGTGGTTGGGCGCCAAAAATTCCCGAATTTGCGGCACGTCTCGGACTTGATACCAGTGGCATGGGCCTGATGATCCTTGTCTTTGGTATCGGCTCTCTTTCGATGATGCCGGTTGCGGGTGCCTTGTCGGCGCATCGCGGCTCAGGGGCCGTGGTCAAATTGTTTGCAATCGGCCTTATCCCTGCTTTGCTGGTAATTGCACTGGTGCCGAATATAGTCACAGCCGTGATTGTTATGTTTTATTTTGGTGGCATGATCGGCGCAATGGATGTCGCAATGAACGCCAATGCCGTTGGTGTTGAAAAGCGCATGCGCCGTGCAATCATGTCGTCATGCCATGCTTTCTGGAGCCTGGGCGGTCTGATCGGTGCGGCAAGTGGCGGCTTTCTTATTGCAAATCTTGGCTCGAGCGTTCACGCCATGATTGCAACTGTGGTGGCCGCAGGTCTGCTTGTGTTTGCCTGGCCGTCGATTATTGCCGACAAGCACCATAGCCCAAGCGATGAAAAGCAGAAACTTGCTTTACCGCGCACTGCCTTGCCCTGGCTGGTTGGTATCATCGCGCTGTTCTCGATGATCCCGGAAGGGGCAATCCTTGATTGGGGCGCCTATTATCTGCGTGATGAACTGGGTGCATCGGTCACAGTTGCAGGCTTTGGCTTTGCTGCTTTCTCGATGACCATGGCGATCATGCGTTTTGCCGGTGACGTTGTCCGCGATCGTTTTGGCGCGATTAATACGCTGCGCTTTTGCACGTCGATTGCTATAATCGGCATGGTGATTGTTGGCTTGTCGAGCCATCCTTATGCCGTGATTTTTGGCTTTGCAGTCTGCGGTCTTGGTATTTCCAATATGGTGCCGATTGCGTTTTCAATCGGTGGAAACATACCGGGCGTCAATCCAAGTGTTGGCCTGTCAATTGCCACAACCATGGGGTATTCTGGTATGCTGGTTGCACCTTCGCTGATTGGCTTTGTTGCCAAGCATAGCGGTTTCAGCGTGGTATTTTTGTCGTTGCCTGTTTTGTTGCTGGTCGTTCTGGCTTTCTCGGGGCTGGCAAAATATGCGGATCAATCACATTAGGGCCAGAACGCATTTCCATATAATATGCTTTAATTCTTTGTTTTTACGCATATCCTTATCGGAAAACCGGTTTCCACTTTTACGAGGTATGCTTTAACAAGAGGCGACAAGGCGTTTGCAAGTGATTATATAACAACAAAATGAAGCAGGCAGGCGTTGACAATTGCGTCTTGCTACGCCACCTGACAACAGGCCCGTACCAAGCGCGGTTTGCGATACGCAGAATATGGTTTGCGTTGGCAACTGCGGCAGGACAAAAGAACAGAGCACAATGTCTTCCGAGACCGTCAGCTATTTTTCAAATCCATTTCCCCGTCGTCAATCCGTTGGCGTGAGCGTTGGCGGGGTTATCGTTGGTGGCAGCGAGCCTGTTGTTGTCCAGTCGATGACCAATACGGATACGGCGGATATTGATGGAACGGTTGCGCAGGTTGCTGCACTTCATCGCGCAGGTTCCGAGATTGTACGCATCACGGTTGATCGAGACGAATCGGCTGCTGCGGTTCCTAAAATTCGTGAACGCCTTGAACGCCTTGGCTTGAATGTGCCGCTGGTTGGCGATTTTCATTATATCGGCCACAAGCTTCTGGCTGATCATCCAGCCTGCGCGGAAGCGCTTGCGAAATATCGCATCAATCCGGGGAATGTCGGTTTCAAGGATAAGAAAGACAAGCAGTTCGCCGATATTGTTGAAATGGCGATCCGTTATGACAAGCCGGTGCGTATTGGTGTGAACTGGGGATCACTCGATCAGGAATTGCTGACCACACTGATGGATCGCAATCAGGCGGAGGGTGCGCCTTTGAGCGCACAGGAAGTCATGCGTGAAGCCATTGTTCAGTCGGCACTGATTTCGGCAAATCTTGCTGAAGAGATCGGGTTGAGCCGTGACAAGATCATCCTTTCGGCCAAGGTCAGTCAGGTACAGGATCTGATTGCAGTTTATACCATGCTTGCGCAGCGCTCCAATCATGCCTTGCATCTGGGCTTGACCGAAGCGGGGATGGGCACCAAGGGGGTTGTTGCTTCTTCGGCTGCCATGGGCATTCTGCTTCAGCAGGGCATTGGTGATACGATTCGTATTTCGCTGACACCCGAGCCGGGTGGGGACCGTACACGCGAAGTGCAGGTGGCGCAGGAATTATTGCAGACCATGGGCTTTCGCCAGTTCATTCCGATTGTTGCGGCATGTCCGGGCTGTGGACGCACGACCTCAACGGTTTTTCAGGAGCTGGCACAGAATATTCAGGATGATATTCGCCGCAGCATGCCGGTCTGGCGTGAAAAATATCCGGGTGTTGAAGCGTTATCGGTCGCGGTCATGGGCTGTATTGTCAATGGTCCGGGCGAATCGAAACATGCCGATATCGGCATCTCGCTTCCCGGTACAGGCGAAACGCCGTCAGCGCCGGTCTTTGTCGATGGCAAGAAGGTTACAACGCTGCGTGGGCCTGAGATTGCCGCTGATTTTCAGAAGATGGTCTCTGAATATATCGAGAATCGGTTTGGGCTTGATAGGAAAGCAGCTTCCTGATCACTCCACTGTCAGCTTTGACGTTCTGCGATGAAACGGGCAGCCTGTTTGAGAATTGTTGCGTCTTCGCCGAATGGTTCAAGAAGGCTTTCAGCCTGCTCGACAAGTCCGCCAAGCTGTTTGCGTGTCCAGTCAATGCCGTGAAGTGATACAAGTGTTGCTTTGCCAGCTCCGGCATCCTTGCCGGTTGCCTTGCCCATAATGGCTGCATCGGCGGTGACATCGAGAAGATCATCTGCAAGCTGGAAGGCGAGGCCAATGGCGGAGCCAAATTCAGCCATGCGTTCGCGGTCCTCACGTGAGGCACCTGCAATAATTGCACCGGCTTCACAGGCAAAGCGGATCAGTGCACCGGTTTTCATGGCTTGCAGCGTTATGATGCCTGCTTCATCGGGCTTGTTGTCTTCTGCCATCAGATCAAGCGCCTGACCCCCTGCCATGCCGCCAATGCCGGATGCACGTGCCAAAGCCGATACAAGTTCGATGCGGATGCTGGCGGGCAGATCTGTTTCATCTGACGCGATAATATCAAAAGCATAGGTCAGCAGGCTGTCGCCTGCGAGGATTGCGGCAGCTTCATCGAACGCTTTGTGAACCGTCGGTTGCCCGCGCCGTATATCGTCATTGTCCATTGCAGGCAGATCATCATGGACGAGGGAATAGCAATGAATACATTCAAGGGCTGCTGCAATGCGCAGAGCCGCATTGCCATGATAGCCGAACAGGGCCGCACTTTCGATAACCAGAAACGGGCGCAGTCTTTTACCGCCATTGAGTACGCCATGACGCATAGCAGCAAGCAATCGCTCAGGGCGCGCCACTTCGCCAGTGCGTAAACGAAGATCGAGAAGCCCGACCAGCATTGTCTCGACTTCAAGCGCACGCAGGTTCAGGGATTGAGCAAAATCGACAGACATATTTTCCATGTTTAAAGGGGATGGACGAAAGAGCTGATTTGGTCAACCGGGCACATTGATCAGCACAGGCTTTTTCATCCAGCGGTCATCAAACAGTTTGTTTCTTGCCCGATGCATTATGGAATCGGGTTCATTATTGTTAAGGAATAGTTTATGTCGCTTGATAAGGAATAACAGGCGGTGGATGTGGCAAAAATCATTCTCAAGAGCAAAAATGGGCGCAAATATCTGGCTGATCCCGTTTGGGGTGGCAGAATTGCCCTTATGCTCAAGATTATGGTGGCGCTTGCTATCCTGCCGCTTTTTCTGATCCTTATCTATTCGGTACCCTTTGTGCGTCCGGTATCCACTTTGATGGTGAAGGATTATGTCCTGTTGCAAGATGTTGATCGGCAATGGGTCAGTATTGATGATGTTGCACCGGTTCTGGTGAATTCGGTGATGATGGCTGAGGATGGACAATTTTGCAGCCATGGTGGTGTGGACTGGCATCAGCTCAGTCTTGTGCTTGATGATGCGGGTGAGGGTGGTCCAAGTCGCGGCGCATCCACTATCACCATGCAGACTGTGAAAAACCTGTTTTTGTGGAATGGGCGCTCCTATATTCGCAAAGCACTGGAGTTTCCGCTTGCTCTGGCTGCTGACGCTATTTTGTCAAAGCGGCGGATTATGGAGATTTATCTCAATATTGCTGAATGGGGGCCGGGTATTTACGGCATTGAAGCGGCAGCACAGCATTACTTCAAGCGCCCTGCATCACGGCTGACTGCGCGACAAGCAGCTCTGCTTGCCGTTGCGCTGCCCAATCCGACATTGCGCAATCCGGCCAAACCTACCCGGAATATGCAGCGTATCTCGCGTATCATTGCCGGGCGTGCTTCCAAAGCCGGGCCTTATGTCACTTGCCTGCAATAAGTGGGTGATGTGTAAAAAAGATAAGACTCTGACTGGTCAAATGCTGCGAGAGCGTGTATAGGCACGTGACTTTCCGGAATTTTGTCCGATGTGACAGGCTCCTCGGGGCTGTGCCGGACGTTTATTGATCGATCAGTGGAGCTGAATCCATGGCAGTACCTAAACGCAAAACGTCTCCGTCGAAGCGCGGCATGCGCCGTTCGGCAGACGCTCTCAAAGCCCCGACTTATGTCGAGGACAAGAACTCGGGCGAACTTCGTCGTCCACATCATATCGATCTGAAGAGCGGTATGTATCGTGGCCGTCAGGTGCTCGAAGCTAAGGAATAGTCCAAGCTGCTGTGCAGTTGAAGACAGATTTCAAAAAACGCCGTTTCCAGTATCTGGAAGCGGCGTTTTCATGTTTAAGGCATTCATTTTCCAGCTGAGGCCACGTATTCACGTGACCTGGAGCCGTCCATTTCAGCCTGCATCAGCACTAAAGCCTGCGCTTTCGATGCCGGCAACGGCCGCTATCTCATCATTGTCAGACGTATCACCGGAAATGCCGACGGCACCGATAATTTCATTTATGTCATTTTTAATCAGAACGCCGCCGGGAACGGGGACGATCTTTCCGCCGGAAACATTGGACAGGCCTTCAAGGAAGTGGGGTCGCTCTTTTGCCTGGTTGTTGAGCCAGCGTGATCCTGCGCCGACAGCGAGAGCGCCAAAGGCTTTTCCTGACGCGATTTCAAAGCGCAGAATCGATGCGCCATCCTGTTTTTGAAAAGCTTTCAGATGCCCGCCCGCATCAAGTACCGACACAGCCAGCGGTTTTAGTTTCAGTTCTGTCGCTTTTGTAAATGCTGCAGTGATAATGGCATTGGCTTTGTCGAGTGTCAGTACGGACATAGGGGACTCCTTGTTGTGATGATTCTAACTTAGCGCGTGTTGCTTGACGCGTATGGGTTAAATTGTGCGCATAAGGGTGAAACTGATTATCGATTTGAGCAAAAATATCTCGCGTGGGAGCAATGCACAGAACTTGCAAAATGAAGCGCCGGGGCGCGAAACGCGGTCTTGCCACTCTTTGTATCGGTGGTGGTATGGGCGTCGCCATATGTGTTGAACGCTCATAAGAAGATTAAAGCTTAACAGATAGCGTCCGAAATTTTGATATTTAGCAGTGAGGCCTTGCTGCTCTATGGCGCTGCGTCCAGTCTGGCCACTATATCTTGTGAGAACAAAGAGGGAATATATGAAAAGCAGCGATTCGTCGCCGATTCGTTCCGGTTTTGGGCTGAAAGTTAATGAAAAGCGGTGTTTGACTTGTGAGGGCCTTAACGAATTGTCAGGAAATATTAATATTATATGAAGAATCTATTAGCCGCCTCAGCTTCTAAAATAGCCTTGGCGATAAAAGTTAACGCGGTCACAGATTTGTTGCTGTTTCGGGGCAGATATTAACAAAGGTGATTCACTATCTGGTGGGAATCAATTGTCCTGCCACTATATGTTGCCGTGAACAAAAGGCGAAGAACGTTCTGTGAGCGATTCGTCGCTGATTCGTTCCAGAGTCGTTCTATTTATTAAAAGGCATATTCGTTAATATGCAGGCCGGGATGAGGACAAGCTTCAATCCTGCACTCTCAAGAGGGATCATTTCAGAAATTTTCCGAAACATCATCGAAACTTAACAGGGGCGCTTTCGGCTTAAGTCATATAGTGCTAACGCATGGCTTTACGTATGGCATTGGTTCCGGGATTCTATTATTGGCATGAATCAACTCACTGCTCATGATCTGCCGCTGACTTTGAGCGGCCGCGGTGTGACTGCGGTATTGGGACCGACCAATACTGGCAAAACGCATCTCGCCATTGAGCGGATGCTCTCGCATGGTCGTGGCATGATCGGCCTTCCTTTGCGCCTGTTGGCACGGGAGGTTTATAATCGTGTGGTCGAGAGGGTCGGTGCGGCCAATGTTTCCCTGATCACGGGCGAAGAGAAGATCACTCCGCCCAATTCGCGTTATTCCATTTGCACCGTTGAAGCCATGCCCCGTCGCACGGATATGCCTTTTGTGGCTATTGATGAAGTGCAGCTGGCAGGCGATCTGGAGCGCGGTCATATTTTTACAGACCGCATTTTGCATTTGCGCGGGCGGCAGGAAACATTGCTGCTTGGCGCCGGTACCATGCGTGGCATTCTGGAGAAATTGCTGCGCGGGATAAATGTTGTAACGCGGCCACGTCTGTCAAATCTGAGCTATGTGGGCGCCAAGAAGATCATTCGTCTGCCGAATCGTTCGGCCATTGTCGCGTTTTCAGGCGATGAAGTTTATGCAATTGCTGAGCTTATCCGTCGTCAGCGCGGTGGTGCAGCGGTGGTCATGGGGGCACTCAGTCCACGCACCCGCAATGCACAGGTCGAGCTTTACCAGTCGGGTGAGGTTGATTTTCTGGTCGCAACCGACGCGATTGGCATGGGGCTTAATCTTGATGTTGATCATGTTGCTTTTGCACAAAATCGCAAATTTGACGGTTATCAGTATCGTGATCTGACGCCAGCCGAAATCGGGCAGATTGCCGGTCGTGCCGGACGCCATTTGCGCGATGGTACATTTGGTGTCACGGGGCAGGTGCGCCCACTGGATGATGAGCTGGTCGAGCGTGTGGAATCCCATGATTTTGATCCGGTCAAAGTTTTGCAATGGCGCACTGGCCGGTTTGATTTTTCATCATTGAATGCCCTGCATCATTCTCTGGAAACGCCAACACCGATTGAAGGCCTGACCAAAGCGCTGCCTGCTGTTGATCAGCAGGCGCTTGAAAATTTGTCGAAAGACGAAGACATTGTGCGGCTTGCAAATTCGCCTGCGCGGATCGAACTTTTATGGGATGCCTGTGCGCTCCCGGATTATCGTAAGATTGCGCCGGCACAACATGCCGATATCATAGCAACCATTTATCAGGATCTGGTCCGCCGAGGGAGCGTTGATGAAGATTATATGAGCGAACAGGTGCGCCGCGCCGATAGTACAGAGGGTGAAATTGACACTTTGTCTCATCGCGTGGCGCAAATCCGTACCTGGACTTTTGTGTCGCACAGGCCGGGATGGCTTGCCGATCCGACACACTGGCAGGAAAAGACGCGCGAAATTGAGGACAGATTGTCCGACGCGCTTCATGAAAGGTTGACGAAACGCTTTGTAGACCGCAGGACAAGCGTACTTATGAGGCGCCTGAGAGAGAATGCCATGCTAGAAGCAGAAATCAGCTCGACCGGAGACGTAATTGTCGAAGGCCATAATGTCGGGCAACTGGAAGGATTCCGTTTTACCGCCGATGTTCAGTCCGATGGACCGGATGCGAAGGCAGTAAAAACGGCTGCACAAAAGGCGCTTGCCGCCGAATTTGACCGTCGTGCGGAGCGTTTCTCTGCTGCTCCCAACGGCGATTTTGCGCTCGGCTCAGATGGCGTTTTGCGCTGGGTTGGTGCAACTGTCGCAACGCTTGTTGCGGGCGACGATGTTCTGAAGCCGCGTGCGGTCATTCTGGCTGATGAGCAGCTGACAGGTCCGGCACGTGATAAGGTTGCAGCACGTATCGACCGGTTTGTGGCGCATCACATTGAAACAATCCTGAAGCCTCTGACCGATCTGAGCAGTGCGGATGCGCTGACCGGTATGACGCGCGGGCTGGCTTTTCAGCTTGTTGAGAATCTTGGTATTCTTCAGCGCCGTGATGTGAGCGAGGAAGTGCGTGGCCTTGATCAGGATTCGCGTGCAGCACTGCGCCGGCTTGGCGTACGTTTCGGTGCCTATCATGTTTTCATGCCGATGCTGCTCAAGCCTGCACCCGCAGGTCTTATCACGCTGCTCTGGGCATTGAAGAATGATGGTCGGGAACGTGCCGGTTATGGCGATGTGGTTCATGTTCTGGCCGCCGGGCGCACATCGGTTGTTGTTGATCCGGCTTTTGATCCGCAGTTCTATCGTCTTGCCGGTTATCGTGTGCTGGGTCGCCGTGCAGTGCGCATCGACATTCTGGAACGCCTTGCTGATCTTATTCGTCCGGCATTGGCCTGGCGCCCGGGTTCGGGCACGCGTGCCGAAGGCGCCTATGACGGTGGTCGCTTTATTGTGACGCCAGCAATGATGTCCATTCTTGGCGCCACAGCCGAGGATATGGAAGAAATTCTCAAAAGCCTCGGCTATCGCCATGAAGCAATGGATGCAACGCTGGTTGCGGCAAAGCTTGCCGAGCTTGATGCCTTTGCGGCGCAGGCTCAGGCCGAGGTGGCTGTTGAAGAAGACACCGTCTTCAAGGCTGCTGTGCCAGCGGCTGTTGTTAAAGAAAAGCCTGCTGTTCCTGCGGCAGAGCCGGTTCCTGCACCGGTTCAGACGCTCGTTGTGGAAGAAAAGCCCGAAACGCAAGAAACGCAAGTCGCAGCTGTCCCCGTTGAAGAGCCTAAGCCGGTTCTTTTGTGGCGCCAGGGTCGTTTTGAAGGTCGTAACCGTAATCAGGACCAGAATCGTCAGCGAAACAATCGTTCCCAGCAGGGCGGTGAGGCTGAAGGCGCTGGTGAGAACCGTGGACCGGCCAAACGCTTTGACAAGAACCGTCGTAACAATGAGGGTGAAGGTCAGGATCGAAGCCAGAACAAACGCGAAGGTTTCAAAGGCAAGCCGCGTGATGGTGGCAAACGGGATCATCGTCAGCCGAAGCGTGATCATGGGGATCAACAGGGCAATAAACGGGTTGAACAGGAGCGTCCGGTACGGATCGATCCTGATTCGCCTTTTGCCAAGCTTCTGGCTCTTAAGGAGCAGATGAAGAAATAAAATGGTGACTGAAGCGGTTGCAAGGCAGCGTATCGACAAGTGGCTGTTTTTTGCACGCGTGGTCAAATCAAGATCGCTGGCGGCGAAACTCGCCGTCGGCGGTAAAGTGCGTGTTAACAGTCAGAAAATTGATCAGGCCGCTTATCAGGTGAAAATTGGCGATGTCCTGACGATTACCCTTGAGCGACATGTTGTGATTTACAAGGTTCTGACTTTCGGTGAAAGGCGAGGTCCGGCACCGGAGGCCAGGCTTCTTTATGAAGATATGACGCCAGAACCCGTTTCTCCAATGGAAACGATCGAGGCATTGCCGCCCCGGCGGGAGAGTGGAGCAGGGCGCCCAACCAAGAAAGAACGTCGGGAAACGGACCGTTTGCGTGGTAACTGACTGGACGCGATGACGCAGCCAGATTGGCTGCTGCGATAGAAATTGCGTATTAAAGAATTAAACTAAAAGTATTTTTCGGTTTTTTGCCTGCAAAGGAAACGTCATTTCAGATGTTCGCGACATATTGTTATTGTGACTTTTGGACTCTTGTCATCGGCAAATAAAATCGTTACCTCACCCATGGCGATTGCAAGGGCATGAGCTGGCAAGCAAGCCACACGCCGTAGCACCATATGCGTGACACATATGACGTGACCGGAAGAAACATTCAGATGTTCGATTTGAGTGTTTAACTGCCAGTTCACTAGAGATAAGCCGCCTCTTGAAATGAAGGGGGGCAACAGGAGTTGGACAATGACTTATGTCGTGACCGATAATTGCATTCGTTGCAAATATACGGACTGCGTCGAGGTTTGTCCGGTCGACTGTTTTTATGAAGGCGAGAATATGCTCGTCATCAATCCTGATGAATGCATTGATTGCGGTGTCTGTGAGCCGGAATGCCCTGCTGAAGCCATCAGCCCGGATACCGAACCGGGTCTTGACAAGTGGCTGGAGCTGAACGCTGAATATGCGGCAAAGTGGCCGAACCTGACCGCCAAGAAAGATGAGCTTCCTGAAGCCAAGGAAATGGACGGCGTAACGGGCAAGCTTGAGAAGTTTTTCTCTCCTGAGCCAGGCACAGGCGATTAGGCCGGCCCGTAGTTATCGCAAGCGAATTTTTGCTGCCATAAACTGTGGTTACAGCATGTTCTTTTAAAGCTGGAAATTGCCAGAATCATCCTGTTTGGCAATTTGTTGATTCTTGCGCAAAATTGTGTTAAGTTGCACAAATAATTTCGGTGGCTGGACGTCAACACGTGGCGCAAATGCGTTAATCTCTGAAAGGTTACACTTTTTTACTGGGCTGTATGGCACCGGGATGGATTATTGCGATTTCAGCGACCGTTCCTCACCAAAACTGCTCAGTAAATAACTTTGTGCCTGAGATTCGCTTTCAGTTCAAAACCGCAACGACTTCCGCAATTCTTTTAAGAAATGCGGTCGATATCATGTGTTAACCGGCGTGTTCTGCCGGGCACAACAGGGAGTATTAGAGCGTATGACATCCCAGCAGAAGAAGGCGCCGGCTCGTCAGGGTTTCAAGACCGGTGAATCCATTGTGTATCCCGCTCATGGCGTTGGCCAGATCGTAGCCATTGAAGAGCAGGAAGTCGCCGGGCACAAGCTAGAGCTTTTTGTTATCGACTTTGAAAAAGACAAGATGCGCCTTAAGGTGCCGGTTGCGAAAGCTGTCAGTATCGGCATGCGCAAATTGTCCGAAACTGATTATGTCGAGCGTGCATTGAAGGTCGTACAGGGTCGGGCACGTGTGAAGCGCACCATGTGGTCGCGCCGTGCTCAGGAATATGATGCAAAGATCAATTCCGGCGACCTGATTATGATTTCCGAAGTGGTTCGTGATCTGCATCGCGCTGAAAACCAGCCAGAGCAGTCCTATTCCGAGCGCCAGCTTTATGAAGCGGCCCTTGATCGTATGGCGCGTGAGATTGCTGCCGTTAACAAGCTTTCTGATACCGAAGCAGTGCGTTTAATTGAAGCAAATCTCGCCAAGAGTCCAAAGCGCACCAAGGCTGATGCTGATGCCGAAGGTGAAGTTGACGGCGATGAAGTTGAAGCCGCATAATAATAAATCCATGGATTTATCTTTTAAAAGCCCGGTTTGAAGCCGGGCTTTTTATTTATCTGGAAACTGTCTTTTCCTTGTCCATCCGCTGACAGGTTCTATTTTCTTATAGGTTGAATATTTGTTGTTCTCTGTATGGAACCAGAGAGCATTTTTTGCGTTGTTATCAAACCAGTTCGTAAACGGGTTTGTTTTGCGGCGTATCAATCTGGCCTCAAAGCAGGTTTGTCCAAGATTTTTTGAATGAACAGGCGCTGTTCTTTCAATTTTTCTTTGCAGAGCTGAGTTATTTTTTGTTTTGCGCTTCAAATTTATTTTGCGGTGCTTGCATTAGAGCGCGTTTCGATCTGATTGAATCAGATTGGCGCTCTAAATATTTGTTTTAACGCGCATCTTTGTCTGAAAACCGTTTCACACTTTTCGGGATGCGCTCTAAGAACAGGAGAACCAGATGAAGACCTTGTCTATAAGCAGTTCCTCCCAAGTATCAGCATCACGGCAAGTTCCAGCCTCACGCTTGCCAATTGCAGCGCATAATATGACGTCTGCCGCTTCTTCCTCTCCCCAATCCATGATCCGTAATGCAATGTCTGCGCCCTATCTTGAGCGTGAAGAAGAGCGTGCACTGGCTATCGCCTGGAAAGAAAACAAGGATCAGGAGGCACTTCATCGGATTACCGCATCGCATATGCGTCTGGTGATTTCGATGGCCGGGCGTTTTCGTAAGTTCAAGCTTCCAATGAGCGATCTTATTCAGGAAGGTTATGTCGGGCTTCTGGAAGCTGCGGCACGCTTCGATCCTGAACGGGATGTAAGGTTTTCTACTTATGCGTCATGGTGGATCCGTGCCTCCATGCAGGATTATATTCTGCGCAATTGGTCGATTGTTCGTGGAGGGACCAGCTCCGCGCAGAAGTCATTGTTTTTCAACCTTCGTCGTCTGCGTTCAAAACTTGCGCAGGAAGATGAAATGTTGACGAAGGTTGAAATCTATCGACGGATTTCAACTCAGCTTGGTGTATCAACAAGTGATGTGGAAGTGATGGACAGCAGGTTATCAGGTTCTGACAGTTCTCTTTCCGCTGCAATTCGCAATGAAGAATCCGGCGCTTCAAGCCGCATGGATTTTCTTGTTGATGACCGACCATTGCAGGATGAAGTGGTGGAAGGCACCATCGACACAGAACGCCGTGTGAGCTGGCTTCATACAGCACTGCATGCGCTTAATGAGCGTGAGTTGCATATTATTCGCGAGCGTCGGCTTGATGATGATGGAGTGACGCTTGAAGCGCTGGGCGAAAAGCTGGGTATTTCGAAAGAGCGCGTCCGGCAGATTGAAAGCCGGGCTATAGAAAAGCTCAAGATTGCCTTGCTTGATCAGCATGAAAAGGCAGCTTATCAGGCCTGACTGCCTTTTAATCGAGCCGACCAGTCTTCGACCTTGCGGTTTTCAAGACGGCGGATAGCATAACGCTTCCAGCCGTCTGCGAGGTGCGGGATTTCTGCCATCTCAGCAAGTTCGTCATAATTGAGCATGTCGACATAAAGCACATGCCAAAGACGGTGCAATGTCCATTCCGGCGATAGCCGTTCAACGCGCAGCATCGTGTCATCTTGTGCCGCCGTACCTTCTTCCAGCACACGATAATACCAGCCTGTGCGCCCTGTTTTCTGAACACGGATCGCCATATCCGCTACATTGAAACGGCTGTTTAGTTTCCAGCAGGGCTGACGGCCTTGCGAGACTTCAATGAGCGCGGAGCCGATACGAAAGCGATCACCAACTGCAACATTATGTTCGGTCAGTCCTGTGGTTGAAATATTTTCGCCAAAGGCTCCGGGGCTGTTGAGTTGATTGTTTTTGCCGATATCACGCAGCCAATCAGCATAATGATCGCGTGGATAATGATGGACCGCCTTTTCAGGGCCGCCATGCACTTTTCTGTCACCCTGCTTGTCGCATTCCAGACCTTCACGCAGGATACGAACCGGGCCAGTCACGGGTTTTTTGTCAATGCCGCTTGGTGCCTGTCGTTCACCAAGGGGGGCAATTTTTCCTGCCAGCAATGATTCAACAATGGTTTTCATTGATATTACTCACTGATCAGTTTCACGCGGTCGCCAACCGATACGGTTGCACCTGCCGGCATTGCATTGAGCAAGCGAAACAGTTCAAGTTTGCGCGTTGTGCCTTGCATCTGCGCTGCAAGGCTTGCTGTCGTATCTCCGGGTTTCACGCTCACGACACGAATACGCAATGGTTTGATTGCTTGCTGCTCAGCTGGTGAGAGCTGGCGGAAGGATTGCGTTACGCTTTGCGAGGCAGGCATCAAGGCGTTGCTGCCTTTTGGCGCTGCAGTGAGGAAGCGATAAACCTTGTTATTGGCACTGATGACCACAATGTCAAACTGCCAGCGGTCGGCACTGGCGCGTGCGGTTGCAGCGGGCAGACCGTTGATGGTGATCGGACGGATCGTGCTTTCATCCAGCCCTGTTACCCAGCCCGATTTGATGTAATCAGTCAGGCTTGAACCGGCAGGAAGCGATGCACCATCAAAACGGATTGCCACTTCACCAGGGCCACTGGCCATGACTGCGGTAGCCGAGTTGTCGAGTGTAAAGCCTGCGGGTGCTGTAAAAGTCACACCCAGTTTTGGATGAATGAAGGTCTGCTCACGCACATAACCTTCATTGGGTGAGTCGCCATAAAGCAGGCCATCAATGCCATTGAGGAATGAATCGCGGTCCGTAGTGCCAACACCCGGTGCGCCTATACGCCGTGCATGTCCGAGTGCCAGCTGAATGCGCTGCGGTGTGGCCGGGTGGCTTGCCAGGAAGTCGAGGCTTGCATCGGTTGCGCCCGAAACCGAACGGAAATCCGTATAGGCTTCCATGGATTGCAGAAAGCGTGCGGAGGCGAATGGATCGTAACCTGCTTCACCGATCATCTTGATGCCAATAGCATCGGCCTGAAGTTCCTGATTACGAGAGAATTGTGCAAGGCGCAGCTTGCCGCGAATATCTGCTTCCCGGCTGGCAGTTTCATTATGAAGAACTTCTGTTGCCACACGTCCGGCGATTGCAGCTTCTGCTTCTTTCGCCTGACGAAGAATACCATGATTGGCAACGACATGGCCCATTTCATGGGCAATGACGGCTGCAACTTCAGATGAGTCGTTGGCAAGTGCCAGCATACCGCGGGTTATATAAAGATAGCCGCCGGGCAATGCGAAAGCATTGATGTTCGGGCTATCAAGAATAGTAATGCGATAGGTCTGGTCGGGCTTGTCTGAAACCGTTGTGAGATTGCCCACAATCTTGGCAACCATGCGCTCCAGCTTTGCATCCTTATATTCGCCGCCATAAGTGGCAAGTATGCGTGGATGCTGCTGCGCACCAATCTGCGCAAGACGATCATTGCGGGAAACGTTTTCAACCGTGACTGGATTGGATGACGGCTGAAGACCCAGATCATTGCTGGAATTGATCGACTGACAGCCTGAAATCAGGGCAACACAAAACAAGCCAAAACCGATGGCTGGTTTCCGCCAATTATGCTGTGCCCATACTGGCAGAGAAAGTGGGAGACACAGGGAGGCCCGCAAATGGGTCGTATGACGGAACAGTATTTTATCCTCACAATTGAATCAGTATCTGAATCAGCATCGGGCACTATGACACAAATCTAGCTACAGACTGAAACGCCTACAAGAAGTAGTTCGGTCATGGGCGCTGTTGTTCAGGGTGAATGCGAACAAAATATGTCCACGACGGTAACTCTATTTGAGCTGGAAAGCCTGATTTCCGATATAGTGCTTCAAAGCGTCCGGTCCAGATGATGACAGCAGATCTTTGGCTGGACCTTGTGTGGTAATGCGACCATTTTCCACAAACAGCAATTGCGCATCAAGATAAAGCGCGTCTTCCGGCGTGTGGGTGACCATGAGGATGGTCATTGCATTTTCCTGATGCAATTCTCTTATCAGGTTCAGCATTTGCTGTCGCAGGGCCGGGCCAAGTGATGCGAAGGCTTCGTCGAGCAATAAAACAGGGCGTTCACGTACCAGTGCGCGGGCTATAGCAACGCGCTGGCGCTCACCACCGGAGAGTGCTTCGGGTTTGCGCTGTTCTTTGCCCTTCAATCCCACGCGCTCAAGCGCTGAGGCAATTGCTCTTTGATCCTGCTGCGTGAGTTTAAGTTTTGGCGAACGACCCAGACCGACATTTTGTGCAACATCGAGATGGGCAAAAAGATTGTTTTCCTGAAACACCATCGAGACCGGGCGCAATGCCGGTGGAAGCTTGGTAATATCAATATTGCCAATGCCAATAGACCCTGATTGCGGGATTTCAAAACCGGCAATCAGGTTGAGCAGGGTGGATTTTCCCGAGCCGCTTGGGCCGATAATGGTCGCAATCACACCGCCAGCTATATCGGCGTTGAAATGCATGGTTGTTTCGCCATAGCTGAAATGCACATCGCGAAGCCTTATGTCGGCCTTAACTGTCATGAAAGCGGAGTTTCCTTTTGCGATGCTGCGCGTTCTGCGAGCATCATCAGGCAAAGACACAGGATTCCGAGGATAAGTGCAAGGCCTGCGGCGTCGAATGTGCGGTAGCTGCCCATACGCTGAAACAACAAATAGGGCAGTGTCAGCAGCGCGTCACTGCCAAAGAGTGCAATTGTACCCAGATCGCCCAATGACAGCGCCATTGCAAAAGCAAAGGCCATGGCGAATGGCCTGCGGATGGCGGGCCAGTCGATAAGGCGCAAGCGGCTGAAGCCGGTAATGCCAAGTTGTGCGCAGAGCTTGTTGTGACGCGCTGCTGATGTATCCCATGCGGGGCGCAACAGGCGTACAGCAAAGGGCATGGCCATGGCTGCGTTGACTATGACCACCATGAAGGGGGCCATCATGAAGGGGTTGGTGAAGTTTCTGAGCAGAATGAACCAGCCCGCACCAAGAACAATGGGTGGCATCACCAGAATAAGACTGGAGCCGGTATCAAACAGGCTGGAAAGCCGTGCATTTCGCGTTGTCTCGCGGGCAATGACCAGTGTAAGCGAGAGGATGGTGGAGAGAACGGCTGCGGAAAAACCGAGCGCGATGCTGGTGCTGATCGCCCGCCAGACGGTTCTTTCGCTCAATAAGCGCATGAAATCGGCAGCGAGGCCGGAGATAATCACGCCACTCACGGGCAAGGCTACATAGAGAAAGCCTATGGCAATGGCTGTAACGTTGAAAAAACGCTCAGGCATTGATGGTTTGTCATAATGTCTGAGCGTGTTTGAAAGGGTAAAACCTTCCTCTGATGGGCGCCCGGTCAGGCGCAGGGCAAAGAGAATGATCAGTGTCAGCGCCAGTTGTGCGAAGGTGAGCGCGACCGCACGCGCCGGGTCGAAATCAAAATGCAGGCTTTGGTAGATCGCAACTTCGAGCGTGGTTGCACGAGGACCGCCCCCAAGCGTCAGCACAGTTGTGAAACTCGTCACGCAAAGCATGAAGATGAGACCGATCACGCCCGGAAGATTGCGGCGAATAACGGGCCATTCGATCAGGCGAAAGCGGGCTGTCCCTCCCATGCCGAGCTGTGCTGAAATTTTCCAGTAATCGGCGGGTATCGATTCATAAGCTGCCAGAATAAGCCGGACAGCCAAAGGCATGTTGAAAAACACATGCGCAATCAGAATGCCGGTTATTCCATAAATATCGGGCGCGAGCGGATAGGCTGTTGCTTGCGAGATTTGTGCAATAAATCCATTGCGACCATAAATACTGGTGATGCCCAGCACTGTTACAAGTGCTGGCAAGGCAAGCGGCAATGCGAACAGGCGCAGAATCAGGCCTCGTCCCGGGAAATTTGCTTCCGAGTAGAGTGCGCGTGCCACGGGAATAGCAAAAAGCACCGAAAGCAAAGCAGAGGCTGCGGCTTGCAGGACGGTGAATTTTGCGATGCGTATCAGATATGCGTCGAAATAGACGTCCATATCAAAGCCGCTCGTCTCAATTGCCAGCGCCAGCAATGCGCCACCAACCAGAATCGCCAAAAAACCAAGAGCCAATATGCCTGCGAATTGTTTCATCGCAGGCATGTTTTGGGCAATCCTGATGGTCGGCGACTTACTCATTTGCTGGAAGCAGCCAGCCATTCATCGACCCATTTTTTGCGGTTTTTCGCAACGTCATCAGCCGGGATCAGCAATGTCTTTTCAGGCTTTGGCAGTTTGTCGAAGGCGGGAGCAAGCGGGACAGAGGTTTTTCCTGCCGGATACATCCAGTTGGTTTCCGGGATTACATCCTGAAAGCCGGGACCAGTCATGAAAGCTAGAAATTTTTGCGCCAGCGGGTTTTTGGCGCCCGTCGTGGTCTGGGCTGCCAGTTCGATCTGAAGGTAATTGCCTTCAGGATAGGCAAGCGCTTTATAACGTTCAGTGTTTTCTGCAATCATATGATAGGCTGGAGACGTTGTGTAGGAGAGCACCATCGGTGCTTCACCCTTGGTGAAAAGACCGTAGGCTTCCGACCAGCCCGGCGTGACCGTCAGAATACGCTTTTGCAGTTTTTCCCACGCTTCATCGGCCTGATCATTATAGACAGATTTGATCCACAGCAGAATACCAAGGCCCGGGGTGGATGTGCGTGGATCCTGAATGACGATTTTCTGTGATGGATCGCCTTCGACCAGTTCTTTCAGGCTTTTGGGCGGATTTGGCAATTTTTCTGAATCGTAGACGACAGCGAAATAGCCGTAATCATAAGGCACGAAAATATCGTCTTTGAACTCACCCGGTACATTGATATTGGCAGTATCTATGCCACTTGGTGCGAAATAGCCGCTGGCGCGGGCTTCCGCAGTCAGGTTTGTGTCGAGACCAAGCACAATGTCGGCCTTGGTGTTTTCGCCTTCAAGCCGGAGGCGGTTGAGCAATGCCACACCATCAGCAGATGCAACCCATTCCAGCTCGCAATCGCATTCCTTTTCGAAGTTTTCTTTCACCTTGGGGCCGGGGCCCCATTCGGAAACGAAACTGTCATAGGTATAGATTGTGAGCTTGTCTTTGGCCTGTGCCAGACTGTGCGCTGAAAAGGCAAAAGCTGCGGTCAATGACAGGGTTAGCAGAGATAAAAGCCGCATAACGGCATTCCTTTCTTTATTTAAAAGGATCGAGCGCCGTTTGGAAAACCGGTCAGCATCTAATCCCTCCGCCGGTACAAACCGGATCAGGTTCAGCGGGTTAGCCGGAATGCGGCCTCTCAGCCATTCAAAGATAGAATGGCACCCCGTTAGAGCAAGATTGATAATAGTGCTTTGCAAGCTTGACGGCAAGAGATGAAGATGCGGGCTTTCAGGGTTAATTCTCACGTGTTATGAGCGGCTTATGGGTACATTTGTCATTTTGCTGGGTGGTGATCTGGTGATCACTGAACGTTTGGAGCAGCAGATTGCCGGCGCACGGGTGCTGGCCGCTGATGGCGGTATTCGCCATGCGCACGCACTTGGGGTTGAACCTGAGCTGTGGCTGGGGGATTTTGATTCCACATCTGATGATTTGCTGGCGCAATATGCCCATGTGCCCAAAAGAACCTTTCCGGCAGCCAAGGATATGACAGACGGGGAACTCGCCCTCGAAGAAGCTTTTGAGCGTGGTGCCGATCGTGTCATTTTATGCGGAGCATTTGGCGGTCAGCGGACGGATCACACCCTGTTGCATCTGACGATGGCGACTGCACAGGCGGCGCGTGGCAGAAATATTCTTCTCACCAGTGGTTCCGAGGAGGCATTGCCGCTGATTGCGGGAGAGCATGTTTATGATTTGCCGGACGGCACATCATTCAGTGTTATAAATTTTTGTACTTTAGAAGGTCTTTCAATCACAAATGCAGAGTGGCCGTTAGATAATGTGACCCTGCCATTTGGTTCTTCATGGACGGTTTCCAATATTGTGCGTGGAACCCTTTGCATTTCCGCGCGTTCAGGTTGTGCGATCCTTGTAGCAAATCTGGCGGATTAATGGACCTGTCCAGATGGGTTGCTAACCTTAATAATTGAAATTGCTTGACGCTGATAGGCGAAATGTATTGTAAGTAAGTCAAGCGGGACGCCGAAATTGGGGATGCAAAGTCGGTGTTAGTGTAACTCTAATAGGAGATTGTTTCATGAAGTCACGTCTTTCCATGATTGCAATCGTCGGCGCGCTTGCGTTCTCAACAGCAGCATGCACGACGGCTGAACAGCGTACCGCCGGTTATGGTGTTGGTGGTGCTGCAATTGGCGCACTCGCAGGTGGTGCAATTGGCGGCAGTGGCCGCGGTGCTCTGACGGGTGCTGCAATTGGTGCTGTCGGTGGTACACTTCTGGGTGCCGCAACGACCCGTAATAATGTTCAGTACTGCCGTTACCGCGATAATTATGGTCGCGTTTACGAAGCACCTTGTAACTAAGATACATTGGCCGCAAAGCGGTTTTGAGTTTGAAAAACAGGCCGGGGAAACCCGGCCTGTTTCTTTTTTCGCTATACCCATTTGACAGAATGCATTTTGTCCCCGACAAGCAGGGCAGAAAATTCAACGGCATTTTTTTAAAGAGAACCATGGCTCCTCCGCTTCTTCGCCTCGACCAGATCACGCTTACCTTTGGCGGCACACCATTGCTTGAGGATGCAGCCCTTTCGGTGAGTGAGGGCGACCGCATTGCGCTGGTCGGACGCAATGGTTCAGGTAAATCCACTTTGCTCAAAATTGCTGCGGGAATGGTTGAGGCTACATCCGGTGAGATTTTCAAACATCCGGGTGCGACTATCCGTTATTTGCCTCAGGTGCCTGATCTTGATGGCTTTGCCAATGTGCGTGCTTATGTGGAGGCCGGGCTTGGACCGGCAGACGATCCGCATCGTGTGACTTATCTGCTGGAGCATCTGGGGCTGACAGGCGAGGAAAAGCCTGATCACTTATCGGGTGGTGAGGCGCGTCGTGCGGCTCTTGCCCGTGTTATTGCCCCGCAACCGGACGTTTTGTTGCTGGATGAGCCGACCAACCATCTTGATCTTACCACTATTGAGTGGCTGGAAGGTGAGCTGCGCCAGATCCGCTCAGCTATCGTTTTGATTTCGCACGACCGTCGTTTCCTTGAAAATGTCAGCAGGTCTACGGTCTGGCTCGATCGCGGCATCACCCGCCGTATTGATCAGGGTTTTGCGCATTTTGAGGAGTGGCGTGACAAGGTTCTGGAAGAGGAAGAGCGCGACCATCACAAGCTTGGGCGTCAAATTGCCCGGGAAGAACATTGGCTGCGCTATGGCGTAACGGCGCGTCGCAAGCGCAATATGCGGCGTTTGGGTGAATTGCATTCCATGCGTGCTGATTTTCGCAATCATCGCAAGGCACAGGGCGCGGCCCTTCTGACCGCCAGCGATTCCAAGGAATCAGGCAAGCTGGTCATTGAAGCCAAAAAACTTAACAAGGCCTATGGCGAGCGCGTACTGGTTCAGGATTTCTCGACCCGCGTGCAGCGTGGTGACCGTATCGGACTTGTCGGACCCAATGGTGCCGGAAAAACCACGCTTTTATCAATGTTAACCGGTAAGCTTGCACCTGATTCAGGTACGTTGCGACTTGGGGTTAATCTGGAAATTGCCGAACTTGACCAAAAGCGTGATAACCTGAACCTTGATGACACACTTGCGCATTATCTGACGGATGGGCGTGGTGAAAGTCTCATCGTCAATGGGGAACAGCGTCACGTTGTTTCCTATATGAAGGATTTTCTTTTTCAACCCGAACAGATGCGCACGCCAATCCGTGAACTCTCGGGTGGTGAACGGGCACGCCTGATGCTGGCCCGTGTGCTGGCGCGACCTGCCAATCTGCTGATCCTTGATGAGCCAACCAACGATCTTGATATGGAAACGCTTGATTTGTTGCAGGAGCTGGTTTCCGGTTTTCCGGGAACTGTTATTCTTGTCAGCCATGACCGCGATTTTCTTGATCGCACGGTGACGTCGGTGATTGCACCGGAAGGTGATGGTAACTGGCTGGAATATGCCGGTGGCTACGCCGATATGATGGCGCAGCGTAAAGAACAGGCGCTGGCCCGACGCAATGTGAAAACAGCTACCGGGCGTTCTGATGACAAAGGCGAGGGTGCTCCACAGCAAAAGCGTGAAGAAAAGCGGAAGCTTTCTTACAAGCAAAAATTTGCGCTTGAAACCTTGCCCGGAAAAATGGATGCGCTGGCAAAGGAAATGAGCCTATTGGAAGGCAAGCTTGCCGATCCGCAGCTTTACGCCAAAGATCCAGACCTTTTTGCAAAGACCGCTGATCTGCTTGAAAAGAAGCGGTCTGAACACTCTTCAATGGAAGAAGAGTGGCTGGAACTGGAGATGCTGCGCGAGGAACTTGAAGGGTAGTTCATCATCCCAGGGCACAAATTTTCAGTGCCTGTCTTGTTGAACAAGTCTTCTCGGCTTGGACACTGGTTTTAAGTGGGCGTTTATGCTTCACGGTGAAGCGAATATCATGTCGCTTCACCGTGCAATAGATTTAGGGTCCTGACCCTAGGAATCAGCCCATGCCAAGTGCATCCATATAGAGCTGGAGCATGGCTTCTTCTTCCTGGCGTTCATGATCTTCTTTTTTACGCAGACGAATGATGGTTCTTACGACTTTGCTGTCAAAACCCGAGCCCTTCAATTCTGCATAAACTTCCTTGATATCGTCGCCGATGGTCTTTTTTTCTTCTTCAAGACGTTCAATGCGCTCAATGAATGCACGCAACTGGCCAACGGCAATAGTCTGGGCTTCGTTGGTAATATCGTCGCTCACAGGTTTCTCCAATTCAAATCGATTATGAATGAGGGGCAAAGATATCCGTTACAGGAACAGGACCGCTGCCGAAAGTCAGAGTTAGTTTTCATGTGAGTCGCAGGCAAAATTAAGGGCTGTCAGTTCTGGAAAATGCCGATTTATCGCTTTCTGGCTGTGGATAGCGGGTAAAGATGGTTATTTGCCTATTCTGCACGGGAGCCAAAATACCGCGCTTCATGGATTTCAGGCATTGCATTGATCCTGGCAATCATTGGTGCCAGCCGCCCGGCCCATGCGCTTGCACCGGCTTTATCGGCGATCAGGTCCTGACGGACTTCTATCAGGACATGCGCATAACCTTTGGCTGTTGCATGGCGATACATGGCATCATTTTTGAGCGCACCATCATAGGGTTCATTATCGCCGACAGTCAGTTCCGCATCTTTACGCAGCATGGAAAGAAGCGGTGTCACTGCCCGTGGATCAGAATCCCACAAAAGTCCGATTTGCCATGGACGATCCTTACCGCGCCAGTTTGGCGTGAATGAATGGATCGAGACGATAAAAGGAGCCTGATTGCTTTTTGCAGAAACCTCTGCGCTCATCGATGAAATGGCGGCATGATATGGACGGTAAAAGCGCTCAAGGCGATATTCGCGCTCTATCGGGGTCATCGGGTAATTGCCGGGTATCACAGCTCCATCAGACAATTGCATGATGAGTGTGGGGTCATCCTCGCCACGATTGGGATCAATCAGCAGGCGTGAAAAACCACCCATGACTGCCGGGGCATTGAGCCTGGCTGCCAGTTGCTGCGTCAGTTCCTCCACGCCAATATCATAGGCGATATGCCGTTCAAATTCGCTTTGCGCCAGACCAAGGCTGCCATATTTGGCTGGTAAGTCACGATGGGCATGATCGGCTGTCAGAAGCAGACCCAGGCTGAAATTGCCATCGATTATATGGACAGGGGAAAAAGATGGATCAAATGACATAAGAGGCGCTTCTTGAGTAAAATTTTGTCATAATCACAAGTAGTCTGAGCTCTGTCATGACAGAGTCGGGATTGCAATGCAGAATGTCAAACAAAACTGGAGGCATTTTCCCCAGAGATGCCCAGCTACGAATCTAATCGTTTAAATTGCGCTGAAATCGCATGCAGTTTGATTGGAAATGCTGTAACTGATCTGTTCTCTCCGGGATTGCGTTGACATCAAAGGCGAAACTGCCGAAAAGAGAGCAACCGAAAGAGGATTTCCTTGCGTGAGACAAAAGCGATTGCGGGTTGAAGGAGTTCGGCGAATGCGACTTCCAATGGTTCTGGGTTTATTTTCCAGTGTGCTGCTTGGTACTCTGGCTATGACATCTTTGGAAGCGCGTGCTGATTTTCGAGTGTGTAATTCAACCCAGAATCTGGTCGGTGTTGCCATTGGCTATCGCGCCAAGGCAGGCTGGATCACAGAGGGCTGGTGGCATATTGATGGCTCCACCTGCAAGACGCTGATCGAGGGGCCGCTGACTTCCCGATATTATTATCTCTACGCAGAGGATTCTCAGAGCGGTGGTCGCTGGGAAGGCAAAGTGAATATGTGTGTTGCGGAAAAGGAATTCCGTATCACCGGCGTTCAGGATTGTTTTGCCCGAGGTTTCCAGCGCAATGGCTTTCAGGAATACGATACCGGGGAACAATCGAGCTGGATGGTACAGCTCACCGATGAAACGCCGTTAGAAAACTCTACAGTTACAGGAACGAATAATCCATGAAGCGCAACCGCAAGGTCAAGATTCTCGCCACACTGGGCCCGGCGTCTGGCGAGGAATCCGTTATCCGCCAGCTTTTTGAAGCAGGCGCAGACGTCTTCCGTATCAATATGAGTCATGCCGATCATGACATGATGCGTACGCTTGTGAAGCGCATCCGCAATGTAGAAAAAGAGCTAGGTCGTCCAATTGGTATTCTGGCTGATCTTCAGGGGCCAAAGCTTCGTGTCGGCAAGTTTAAAAATACCAAAGTCACACTGAGCGTTGGTCAGACCTTTACGCTCGATAATAATCAGGAACCGGGCGACGAAACCCGTGTTTACCTTCCGCACCCGGAAATTCTGGAAGCTGTGGAGCCGGGACATCGCCTTCTTATCGACGACGGAAAGCTGGAACTGATTGCCGAGGCAAGTGACGGCAAGTCGATACGCTGTAAGGTCGTTGCCGGAACCAGCATTTCCGACCGTAAGGGTGTCAGCCTGCCGGATACCACTTTGGGTGTCGGTGCTTTGACCGAAAAAGATTATAAGGATTTTGATGCGGTTCTGAAGGAAGATATCGACTGGGTTGCCCTGTCCTTCATTCAGCGCCCGGAAGATCTGATCGAAGCACGCAAAATTTCAGCCGGCAAAGTCGGGCTGATGTCGAAGATCGAAAAGCCGCAGGCCGTGACCCGTCTTGACGAGATTATCGAACTTTCCGATGCAATCATGGTTGCCCGTGGTGATCTTGGCGTTGAAATGCCGCTGGAAAGCGTTCCGGGCATTCAGAAGCAAATGATCCGCAAGGCTCGCCGCGCTGGCAAGCCGGTTGTGGTTGCTACCCAGATGCTTGAATCAATGATCACTGCTCCGGTCCCTACACGCGCTGAAGTCTCGGATGTCGCGACTGCTGTGTTTGAAGGTGCTGATGCGGTTATGCTTTCGGCAGAATCGGCTTCCGGCCAATATCCGGTTGAAGCTGTTTCTACGATGAACCGTATTGCGGAAAAGGTTGAGCGTGAGCCGACCTATCCGGGTATTCTTGATGCACAGCGTGCAATTCCTGAGCCAACGGGTTCTGATGCGATTGCACTGGCGGCGCGTCAGATTGCAGAAACGCTTAATCTGGCGGCAATCGTCACATATACCGCATCGGGTGCAACTGGTCTGCGTGCTGCGCGTGAACGTCCTCGCACGCCAATTATTGCGCTGTCGCCGGTCGTTGAAACGGCACGCCGTCTGTCGGTTGTCTGGGGTCTGCATTGTGTTGTGACTGAAGATGCGCATGATCTGGAAGACATGGTCGATCATGCCTGTCAGGTTGCCTTCAAGGAACAATTTGGCAAAGCCGGTGATCGTCTGATCGTTACCGCTGGCGTGCCATTTGGAACACCGGGTGCAACCAACCTTCTGCGCATCGCTTACATTGGGGCCGATGGTCAGTCTTCCACTGATTAATTTGGAAGTATCCAGTCTGCGTGCATGATGAAAACGAGAAAAACGCGCTCCTTTCGGGGCGCGTTTTTGTTTCAGGTTGTGGTGATAGAATCAGGTGCGGATATCGCTCAGCTCGTCCGTGAGATCGAGCAGGTTCTTCTGCGCATCACGCATCATCGGATTAATCTCAAGTGCCTTTTCATAGGCTTTGAGGGCTTGTTGCTTGAGACCGCGTGCACGCAGTATATCGGCCATGCCGGTCAGGGCGCCATAATGACGTGGCTCAAGTTCAAGCGTCCGATTGATGTCATACATGGCATGTGCATAGTCATTGCGCAGGTAATAGACCGTCGCACGACGGTTCCATGCTTCTGCATAGTCGGGATCGATCGCAATGGCTTCATTGAGAAAATCAAGCGCCGACGTGTAACGCTTTTCAAGCATCGCTGAATTGGCCCATTGGACCAGAAGATCAATTGTTGCACTGCCGGATTGTTGCCATAGCTGATTGATCTGAACTGTCAGGCGACGCGCTTTGGTTTCATTGGAGGTGCGCTTGAGATCGGCGAAAAGCTTGTCGAGACGCTCTTCCGGGGACAGATCTGCCGGATCCTGTGCCTTGGGAACAGGCATTTGTTCGCTGTGAATGCCAGTCTGTACAGGCAGAACGGGGGCAGTGAGCGAAGGTTTTATATCGGCAAAAGCAGGGCTTGCAACGAGCAGTGCTGCGCTGAAGGCCGATAGAAGCCATGGGTAATTTTGATAAGCAAAAACGTTCCGCATACGCATAATCTTTATCATGCGCAGCGAAACGTCAAATGCAAAATCAGAAATAAGATTAGCCCTGACGTGCCTTGAAGCGCGGAGCAGTCTTATTGATGATGTAAACGCGGCCCTTGCGGCGAACGAGCTGGCAGTCACGATGACGGGCCTTGAGCGCCTTGAGCGAATTCTTGATCTTCATGTCAATCACCGGTCTTGGTTGGCCCATCGACAGGACATGCCGTCGGGCTGCATAAAAACAGGCGCCCAAGGCGCCAATTGGTTTACAGGCAGTATTCCTGCCCGAAGGGTTGGCCGAAATACACAATATTTCAGACAAATGTCAACTCCTGCACCGCAGATTCACGAAGTCTGGTCCCGAAAATTGCGTTGCAGAGGTGGTTAATAGAGGAATCCGGTGGATTCCTCTGCAATGCTTAGTGTGCACGCGGGTGAATGCGGGTCACATGACCCATTTTGCGGCCCGGTCGCGCTTCTTTTTTGCCATAGAGATGCAGCACGGCATTTGATTCTGAGAGAATCGCTGGCACTTGCTCAATATCGTCGCCGATCAGGTTTTCCATTAAGCAATCAGAATGACGCATTGTGTTGCCAAGCGGCAGACCTGTAATTGCACGAATATGCTGTTCAAATTGCGATATTGCGCAGGCGGCCTCCGTCCAGTGACCGGAATTATGCACACGTGGAGCAAATTCATTGGCAAGCAAGCTACCGTCAGCGAGGACGAAGAATTCAAGGCCCAGCACGCCGACATAATCAAGCGCATGGAGGAGCTTCTCAGCGGCTTTGCTGGCAGTGTCAGCTGTATGGGCTGAGATTGCTGCGGGAACCGTCGAGGTTGCGAGAATACCGTCCTTATGAACGTTTTCAGCAATATCGAAGATTGCAACATTGCCGCTGCGGTCACGGGCTGCAATCACCGAGACCTCGCGTTCAAATGCGATCAAACCTTCAAGAATTGCAGGCGCGTGCCTGATTGCATGCAGAGCGTTGTTTGCTTCTTTTTCATCAAGCGATGTGAGACGGACCTGCCCCTTGCCGTCATAGCCAAGACGGCGGGTTTTCAGAATACCGCGCTCACCAAGTGCGCCAAGTGCTGCAATGAGCGATTCTTCATCATCAACAAGCCGCCATGGGGCGGTTTCGATACCGCTTTCATTGAGGAACTGCTTTTCGGTAAAGCGGTCCTGTGAAATCTCAAGGGCCGCTGGTGGCGGGAAGACGAGTGTTGATTCTGCAAGCTTATCGGCGGCTGATACCGGCACGTTCTCAAATTCATAGGTGATGACGTCAGACGCTGCTGCAAGTTCTGCAAGGGCTGCCGGATCATCATAGGCTGCAATGATCTGACGGTTTGCCACCTGCGCTGCCGGGCAATCGGGCTGTGGCTCCAGAATGATGGTCTCATAGCCAAGGCGTGCGGCTGCCATTGCCAGCATACGGCCAAGCTGACCGCCACCGATAATGCCGATTACCGAGCCTGCTTTGAGTGCTTGATGTACCATATCAGACCTCATTGGATGGGCGTTCGGCAACGCTTTCGGTTTGTGCTGTGCGCCATTCGTCAAGGCGGGCTGCAAGCGCGTCGTCATAAAGGGCAAGCACTGCTGCGGCAAGAAGGGCTGCATTAACGGCACCGGCACGACCGATAGCTAATGTGCCGACTGGAATACCGGCTGGCATCTGCACGATGGAAAGAAGCGAATCCTGACCGGAAAGCGCCTTTGACTGGACCGGCACGCCAAAGACCGGAAGCGGTGTCATGGCGGCGGCCATACCGGGCAGATGGGCTGCACCGCCGGCACCTGCGATTATGAGTTTGAAGCCTTCTGCCTTCGCGCCCTTGGCAAAAGTGACCAGACGATCGGGTGTGCGGTGAGCGGAGATGATACGCGCATCAAAGGAAATTCCCAAAGCGTCCAGCGTATCGGCGGCATGGCGCATTGTTTCCCAATCGGATTGGCTTCCCATGATGATTGCGACATCTGCACTTGTGCTCATTGACCGGTCCTGCCTGTTTAGTTCATGGATTGAAAAATAAAGCCGGGCGACCCCGGCTTTGAAACATCTTTTACAGGATTCTCAGGCAATAATGTCAGGAATGACCTGATCTTCCATTTCCTGAAGCTTATCCTTGATTGCGAGCTTTTTCTTCTTCATGCGCTGAATGCGCAGCTGATCGCAGCCCACTTCCATCATGGCATTTATGGCTGCATCAAAATCCGCGTGTTCCTGTTTCAGACGTGCGACGGCCAATCTGATTTCGGCCTGATCCTGATCGGACATGCGGTTTGCCCCATTTTTTCATGATACGATTACGAGCTGCTCCAGAGTGGTGCAAACCCATTTCAGGCGAAGCCTTTATCACATTTTTTGTGATTGGAAAATGCTACCAAAACAAATTCGACTTTACATCAAACTCATGCCACAGTGTCATTGTTCTGTCATGAACAACGGTTGCCAGGATATCTAGACTGAAAAACTGTTGCATGGCAGCCGGGACTGCGTAACTGGCCCGGATAGCAGGAGGCATACCGGGCGTTTGCGCAGGTGAGAGCGGATAGAGCCATTTGTTGGCAAAACGCGACATGGCTTTGTCCTTTGGGTAGATCAATCAAAGGAGAATTGATGATGGCTATCGAGTCCCATCTTGCCACGCTGGAACAGAAGCACGGCGCTTTGGAAGAGGAAATCTCCGAGGCTTTGGCGTCGCCGGCAATTGATGACCTGCATGTTACGTCTCTCAAGCGAAGAAAACTTGCTCTCAAAGAGCAGATTGAAAAACTAAGAACCCGGGTGACGCGTCACTAACCCTCAGATAGTGAAATAAAAGCCTGATATTGCTGATAGGGCATCGCTTTTCTTTCGGCTTATACCGCAAAAGCAATGCCAGATAATTATCCCCTCAGTGAGTGGCGGCTGTGTTCCAGCCGCCGAACTTCTTTCTGTAATCAGTTTTCAACTTCTGCTCTTGGATCAAGCTGCATCGCTTCCGGGGTTGCACTTTTTACCGATGGCATGCTTTTGAACTGGTCTTTTTCAGATTTTGGTATGGATGCGCGTCTGCGTGAGCGGAACAATGCATAGGCTGTGATCGAAATATGCGACAGGGCCGTTATGGCAAATAATCCTGCCGGCCAGAATATATCCATCGCCGCGGCTGCAAGCAGAGGTCCGAGCATGGTGCCAAAGCCATAAAGCAGAAGCAAACCGCTCGATACTTTTACAAAGCTTTCCGATGATGCATGATCATTCGCATGGGCAACTGCCACCGGATAAAGCGCATAGGCGAGTGCCCCATAACAGCCGGTCATGATGATGATGACCGTGCCGTTTGTCGGGCCGATGATGAAAGCCATCAAGCCAACAAGGGCTGCAAGCGAAGCGACTCCTGCCAGCACATAGCGTCGGTCAACCATGTCGGAAATTCGCCCGACAGGGATTTGCATCAAGGCGCCGGCAGCAATGGTCACGCTGACCATCACCGCTATTTCTGTTGTTGAAATGCCTGATTTGGCGCCAAATACCGCGCCCAAAGTGCCCCATGCACCATTGGCAATACCGATCAATATGCAGCCGACGAAGGCGGCAGGAGAGTTGCGGTAAAGCGCCTTGAGGTCAAGCTGCACTTCAGTCAGCGGTTTCGGGCTGACAGCTGTTGACATGGCGGTCGGGATCAGCGCCAGGCAGAACAGGATGCCGGTGATCATAAATAAGTGATCAGAACGAATATCACCATTTGCCACCATCATCTGGCCGCTCATGGTCGCACCATAATTGACCATCATATAAAGGCCGAAAATCTTGCCGCGAGATTCATTGGTGGCGCGTTCGTTGAGCCAGCTTTCAATCACCATGAAGGCGCCGGCCATGGAAAAGCCTGTGAATGTGCGCAGGATGATCCATGAAACAGCATCAATATAAATGCCAGACAAAAGTGCAATAATGGCAGCGCATGAAGCAAAACAGCCAAAGGCACGCACATGGCCGACACGACGCACGAGACGCGGAGCAAAAAGGCAACCAGCGACAAAACCACCTGCCCATGTGGTGCCCAGCATACCAAGAGAGGCGACGGAAAAACCTTCCAGCCCACCGCGCAACGGTAGAAGCAGGCCATGCAGACCCGAGGCCATCAACAGAAAGGCTGTGCCGCAAAGCAGCGCCAGAACCTGAATATAAATGCGCAAGATTACGTTCCCAGTGAGACTGTTTACTATTCTGTGAAGCCTTATGATCACGGCTTCCCTGTATCATTGATTTTGAATAGGTTGGTTTTAGCGGAAAAGAGCTTCCGCCGCAGCGCGGCTGTCTCCCTTTTTATGCCTCTCGGTTTGCAGGCGCTCGATTTCTGATTGGAGTAATGCGATGCGTTGATCGATTTCGATCACCGATAGCAGTGACAGCTCATCATCGCTCAGAACCACAACTTCCTGTGGCTTTATATCATCTTCATCAAAACCGCCCATGGCCTTCCTCCGGAGTCTATGATGCGTTTATAAAGAGAGAAAAGATTTAACACCTTGAATCTTCGCATATATCTTTTCAGAAATCGATGATGATTTCTTCGTAAGTGAGTATGATGCTTTTATGTGCGGCATTTATGCGACGAGAGATTAAGCAGGAGTTTTGATGATGATGGTGGAATTGCCCTCCTTGATGGCGGCAATCGAAATTACACAACCGGGTGATGCAAAGCTATTGCGACCTGTTGAGCGGGCAGTTCCTCAACCGAAAGCTGGTGAGCTTTTGGTGCGCGTGCGTGCGGCGGGTGTGAACCGTCCTGATGTCCTGCAACGACAAGGCCTTTATGCCCCGCCATCTGGAGCATCGGATATACCGGGACTGGAAATTGCCGGTGATGTTGTGGCATTAGGCGAAAATGTTGGACGTTATCGTGTCGGTGATGGCGTTGTGGCGCTGCTTGCCGGGGGAGGCTATGCGGAATATGCGACGGTGCATGAAAGCAATGCGCTGCCATTGCCAACAGGCTATGGATATATTGAAGCGGCGGCCATTCCCGAGACATTTTTCACTGTCTGGCATAATGTTTTTGAGCGCGGCGGCCTGAAGCAGGGCGAGACATTGCTTGTTCATGGTGGGTCGTCAGGCATAGGCACCACGGCCATTCAGCTTGCCAGGGCTTTCGGTGCGAAGGTGATTGTTAGCGCGGGTTCGACTGATAAATGCGAGGCCTGTCTCAGGCTTGGTGCTGATTATGCTGTGAACTATCGCAATGAGGATTTTGTTGCCGCTGTAAAAGAAATGACTGGCGGCAGGGGTGCTGATGTTATCCTTGATATGGTTGGTGGCGATTATGTTGAGCGCAACTATAAGGCCGCGGCTGAAGATGGGAGGATCGTGCAGATCGCTTTTCTCAATGGTGCAAAAGCTACAACGAATTTTGCAATCCTGATG
The DNA here is from genome assembly GCF_006476605.1 of Brucella gallinifaecis. Classification (GTDB taxonomy): domain Bacteria; phylum Pseudomonadota; class Alphaproteobacteria; order Rhizobiales; family Rhizobiaceae; genus Brucella; species Brucella gallinifaecis. The sequence continues at coordinate 50,114 of NZ_ML636806.1, read as the reverse complement.
ACCAAACGCCTTACCCATACCGGCTCGACATTGCGGGCGCGATCGGTTGCGTTCAAGGCAGATATTGCGCGTGAACTGGAAACAAAAGTCTGGCCGCTTTTGTCAGAACGCCGTGTTGCGCCTGTGATGGATATGGTCTTTCCATTGAAAGATGCTTGGCGTGCCCATGATCGTATGGAAGCCAGCCAGCATATCGGCAAAATTGTACTTGATGTCGTCTGATTTTACGCAATCACAAGAGAAGATGGGATGGCATGGCAGCAGTTTCTTGCTCTGTGCTTAAAAAAAATATATATAGACGGTGATTTCCCGGAATTTGTGGTTTTTCCCACGGCCCGCCCTACCGGAGCGGACGAACAAGAGGATTATATCTAATGGCCACCCAGCTTCTTATGCCGAAGGCAACGGCAGTCTGGCTCGTTGATAATACGGCCCTGTCCTTTGATCAGATTGCGGCTCTGTGCAAGCTGCATCCGCTCGAAGTGAAGGCAATTGCGGACGGTGAGGCCTCGCAGGGCATCAAGGGACTTGATCCGGTGATCACCGGACAGCTTTCGCGTGAAGAAATCGCGAAGGGCGAAAAAGACCCATATCATCGTGTAAAGCTTTCTGAGCCAAAGGTTCGCGTACCGGAAGCCAAGCGTAAAGGCCCACGTTATACGCCGCTTTCCAAGCGTCAGGATCGTCCAAATGCGATTCTCTGGCTGGTGCGCAATCATCCTGAACTCAAGGATGCGCAGATTTCACGTCTGATCGGCACGACCAAGTCGACTATTGAGCAGATTCGCAATCGTACCCATTGGAATTCGGCAAGCCTGACCGCAATGGATCCGGTTACACTGGGACTTTGTTCGCAGATTGATCTTGATCTTGAGGTTGAACGTGCAGCACGCAACCGGCCTGTTGTTGAAGCTGACAACACGCTTCTGCCAGCATCGGCAACAGAAGGCTTTGATTATCGCGATGCAGTCGCTGAAGAAGAAGAGCTGGATGCGGATAAGGTTTTCGCAAAGCTTTCTTCGCTGAAGAGCGAAAATCCTGATGAAGACGAAGAATAAGATTTCATTCAATTGAAAATAAAAAACCCGCCGCTCTGGTGGGTTTTGTTTTGCTGGAATGCGTCAATCTTTAAAAGAGTTCCATTCGCTCATTTCCATCAGCCGATAGAAATCGGCCAGCGTCTTGCCGCGTTCGGATCGGAACGTGCGATCCGCTTTATCGACGGCAATGATACGGTCGGTACGGAATGTACGGAAAGCATTGCGCAATTCGCACCAGCCGATAACTGTCCAGACCTTGCCCCAGAACCACAGACCAAGCGGGCGAATATTACGCTGGCTTTCACGCGCTTCAAGGTCGCGATAACGGATCTTGAGAACCGTCGCCTCATCGACGGCCCGCTCAACGGTGTCGATGATACGTCGCTCATCGACAGTGATTGATGCGGAAGGTGCGTGAATCTGCGTGCCGGTAATGCGTGCACGCTCTTCCTTGGGCAGGACGGCTTCGATTTTTACCAGTGCTTCTTCGGCACCGCGCGCCATGGAAATGCCACCCCATGCGCGGATCAAGCGTGCGCCTGCAACCAGAGCCACGATTTCATCGCGGGTGAACATCAGCGGTGGCAGTTCAAAGCCCTGACGCAGAATATAACCGACACCGGCTTCGCCATCGATCGGTACGCCGGTCGATTGCAGGTCAGCAATATCGCGATAGATGGTGCGTTCGGATACTTCCAGCCGTTCAGCTAGCTTACGTGCGGTGACAAGCCTGCCACCGCGCAAGTGCTGAACAATCTGAAAAAGGCGGTCTGCGCGGCGCATTCCGGGCTTATTCTCCGTTGCGTTGTTGTTGTTGCTCCAGATAACGTTCCGGCCAGCCTATATCTTTACGCAGTTCACCTGGGAGATTGTCGAGTGTACGCTGTGTAAGTACAAAGCGCTTGCGTGCATTCTTCCGGCGCCTGTATTCTTTCAGAATTGCGAGAAGTGGTGCGATTGCGAATGCCATGGTCTATCCCTCATCTTCAGAAATACACTATGACACAGTCCTCCTGACAGCTCTCTGTCAGGAGCAAGTCTGGTTTTCACAATTAATGGGTGCTGCCTCTGAATTGTGGTGCCGCCGTGTCGTTCAAAGGTAAGTGGCCGCCATCAGCATAAATAGTCTGTCCGGTGATGTAGCTGGAATCGCTGGAAGCCAGAAATGAAGCAATTGCTGCAATTTCCGCAGCTTGACCGATTCGTCCCAGTGGTGTCCGCTCAAGTATTTTCTTGTGTGCGTCCATATCGTTGTCCACGGCGGACAACATATCTGTCTCAATTGAACCGGGACCAATGGCATTGACACGGATACCCCATCTGGCGAGTGCGACCGCCATTGTGCGTGTCAGCTGGTTCATACCGCCTTTGGAGACGCAATAGGCAAGCTGATCAGGCAGACCCAAAATCGCATTGATCGACGAGATATTGATAATCCTGCCTGCATCTCCGCCTGATTCAACGCGCGTCACCATGCGTTTTGCGACTGCTTGTGCACAAAGAAAAGCACCCTTGAGATTAACGCGTATCACCCGGTCGAAATCCTCTTCCTTGAGGTCGAGGAAATCGGATTGATGCACGATGGCGGCATTGTTGACGAGAATATCAATGTCGCCAAGACTGGTTGTCGCATAGGTTAGCAGATTATGAATATCGAGCTTGTCACCGACATCGCAGGCAATTGACAGAATCTTGCCATATTGCTGCAAATCTTCGACGGCCTTTGCTGCGGCTGAACCATCAATATCCGATATAATGACACTCGCACCATCCATCAGGAAGCGTTTTGCTATGGCATAGCCAATGCCACGTGCAGCCCCCGTGATGATTGCAACCTTGCCTTCTAACTGCATTTATCACTCTCCAGATTTGAGCGGAGAGTGGACCGGCGATTTTCGCCGGTCAAGAGTTGAAGAACGACAGGAAATGTTCAGGCGTAAGCGAGACCGATATGTCGTTCGCGCAGGACCGTGCTGATTTCGTCAAGAATTGCCGGATCATCAATGGTGGCCGGCATTTTCCATTCCACGCCATCTGCAATTTTCTGAATCGTAGAGCGTAATATCTTTCCTGAACGGGTTTTGGGCAGACGTTTTATCGTCAGCACCAATCGGAACGCGGCAACCGGACCAATGGCGTTGCGAATCATGCTCACGCATTCTTTTTCGACTTCTCGTGGGTCGCGGTCGATATTGGATTTGAGCACAAGGAAGCCACAAGGCACCTGGCCTTTTACCGAATCCGAAATCCCGAGCACTGCGCATTCCGCAACATCGGGATGGCTGGAAAGCACTTCTTCCATGGCACCGGTTGAGAGACGGTGGCCTGCGACATTGATGATGTCGTCTGTGCGGCTCATGATATAAAGATAGCCGTCCTCATCCATATAGCCCGCATCGGCCGTTTTATAATAGCCTGGAAACTCGTCGAGATAGGCTTTGCGAAAGCGCTCATCTGCATTCCACAAGGTTGGCAGACAACCGGGCGGCAAAGGCAGCTTTATAAGAATATTGCCAAGCTGACCGCGCTCAAGCTCATGGCCTGCGTCATCGAGGATCTGGATGTCATAGCCGGGCAGGCAGACCGCAGGTGAGCCATATCTGGTGTCAAGCTGACCGAGGCCCAGCGGATTGGCCACAATCGGCCAGCCGGTTTCTGTCTGCCACCAATGGTCGATAACAGGACGATCGAGCAGGTTTTCGGCCCAGCGGATTGTATCAGGATCGGCGCGTTCGCCTGCAAGAAAGAGTGCACGGAGTCTGGAGAGATCATATTTGCGTATAAAAGCGCCGTCTGCATCCTCTTTCTTGATGGCACGCAGTGCTGTGGGGGCGGTGAAAAGCACTTCCACGCCATGTTCTTCGATGATGCGCCAATAGGTACCGGCATCCGGTGTGCCAATGGGCTTGCCTTCAAACACGATTGTGGTCGCACCGGCAATAAGCGGTGCATAGACGATGTAGGAATGGCCAACGACCCAGCCCACATCGGATGCAGACCAGAAAACCTGACCGGGTTCGACACCATAGACATGTTTCATTGACCATGAAAGCGCCACCATGTGACCGCCATTGTCGCGCACAACACCCTTAGGCTCGCCCGTAGTGCCTGATGTATAAAGCACATAAAGCGGGTCAGTGGCTGCAACCGGGGTGCATGGAACATGACGACCGCGTGCGGCATTGACAGAGGTCCGGTAGTCAATGTCGCGGCCTTCAACAAGACTATGTGGATGTTCTTCGCGCTGGAGAATAATGCAATTTTCGACCTTATGACGGGCTGAGGCAATCGCCTGATCGAGCATTTCCTGATAGGGCACGATGCGGGAAGGCTCGATACCGCATGAGCCGGCGATAATCATGACCGGCTTTGCATCATCGATGCGGGTTGCAAGTTCGTTGGCGGCAAAGCCACCAAAGACCACCGAATGAACAGCGCCAATACGGGCGCAAGCCAGCATTGCAATGGCAGCTTCGGGTATCATGGGCATATAGATGATGACGCGATCGCCTTTACCCACGCCCTTGTCGAGCATGACAGCGGAAAGCGCTTCAACCTCTTCGAGCAATTCACGATAGGTAAATTTGCGCATTGAACCCGTTACCGGGCTTTCATAAATGAGGGCGACCTGATTGCTGCGTCCGTTGGCGACATGACGGTCGAGCGCATTGTAACAGGTGTTGCATTCGGCCCCTTTGAACCAGCGGCCATAGACACCTTCATCGCTTGCAAAAACCTGATCCCATGGCTTGAACCAGTCGATAGCTTGAGCGGCTTCAGCCCAGAAGGCTGCCGGATCGTTCTGCCATGCAGCATAGGTTTGCGCATATTTTGATGTCATGCTGTTCCTCCCAGAAGCGCACAATTTTCTTCTTCTCCGGTGCTGAGTGTATGCTGAGCATTAAAGTCTCGTCCATGAAACTAAAGATGAATAAGCTTGCCACTGTTGGACAGCACCGAAGGGGAGTACAGGATGCGAATCGCTGGTTCACATGGCGGGATGCGAGGTGTTTTTTGAGTAAAATCTTGCCGCTGCTGCTTTTGGCTCTGATGGCTTTGCATATTATCAAACCGCTTGGCTTGCCTGGGTTGAAAAAGCGTAGTGATTTCTGGAAAATTGCCGCCATTGCAATTTTTGCTATGGCGCTGGTCGTCGGGCTTCATTTCTCTGAAAGCTAAATTTCTAACCTGAAGCAAGTTTCTTAACGTTATTTTCGCAGCTTGACAGTGATTTTAGCCATAATCAGGTTTTGAAATGGCGATGAAAAATCCCATCTAAAGACTATCAGTTATAGGAGGAGAGATGCGACGTGCCCTTTTAAGCCTGCCATTCATGCTGGCTGCATCAATGATCGCGCTTCCTGTTAACAATGCGTTTGCAGAAAGCATCAATGCAGGAAGCAGGCAAGCGACCACAGAATTACCCTTTAATGTCGCAGCCGTGGCAGAGTTTGACACCCCATGGGCGATTGCATTTCTGCCGGATGGAAAATTGATCCTTACCGAGAAAGGCGGCAAGATTTTTGTCGTTTCTCAAAAGGGTGACAAGATTGAAGTTTCAGGCGTGCCGGAAGTGTTTTTCAGTGGACAGAGTGGTCTTCTGGATGTGGTTCCTGCACCCGATTTTGCCAAGAGCAAAAGGATTTATTTTACCTATGTCATGCCTGAAAACGGTGGTGGAAGCCTTGTTCTGGCGCGAGCTAAATTGTCTGAAAGCAAAGGCAAGGCCGAGCTTAAAAATCCTGAGATAATCTGGCGGCAGGCGACCATTGCCAAGGGTGGGCAACCGGGCGGCAAGATCGCTTTTGCGCCAGATAAAAAGCATCTGTTTCTCTCGGTGGGGGATCGGATGATTCCTGCCACTGCGCAGGATGAAAATGCGCCAATGGGGAAGATTCTGCGTATGAATCTTGATGGCTCAACGCCAAAAGATAATCCTCATGCGTCAGAAGATGGTGTGAAGGCGCTGACATGGAGTACAGGGCATCGTAATCCCTATGGGCTTGCATTTGCGGCTGATGGAAAACTTTGGGAGCATGAGATGGGGCCGCGCGGTGGTGATGAGTTCAATCTCATCAAACCGGGCCTGAATTATGGCTGGCCGATCGTTTCCAATGGTGACAATTATAGCGGAAGGCCTATTCCACGACATAGTACCCGACCGGAATTTGAAGCGCCGATGCTGTTCTGGACGCCGGTGATTTCGCCGGGTGGACTTGCTTTTTATAGGGGCAAGCAGTTTTCGGACTGGAATGGTTCCGCACTGATTGCCGGGCTTTCATCACAGGCACTGATCCGCGTAACCATCAACAGCGATGGTCAGCCGGATGAAGCAGAGCGTTTTGCAATGGAAAAACGTATCCGCGATGTGGCAATTGCCCCCGATGGTGCGATCTGGGTGATCGAAGACGATAATCCGGGACGATTGTTAAAACTCACGCCCAGGTCATAAATAAAAAGCCTCTCAATGTATAAGCCCCGGATTTCCGGGGCTTGTTAATTCTACTTCTTCAGGACATCAACGCCGGGCAGGGGCTTGCCTTCCATCCATTCAAGGAATGCGCCACCAGCGGTCGAGATATAGGTGAAGTCGTCGGCTACGCCTGCATGGTTGAGCGCTGCAACCGTATCGCCGCCACCGCCGACCGAAACCAGCTTGCCAGCTTTGGTGCGGGCTGCAACATGTTTTGCGGTTTTGACAGTTGCTGCATCGAACGGACGCAATTCAAACGCACCGAGCGGGCCATTCCAGATCAGCGTTGCTGCATCATCAATGGCAGAAGCAATCAGGTCGGTCGACAATGCGCCAGCATCGAGAATCATACCGTCGGCTGGAATGGCATCCACACCATAGGTCTGGTTTGGTGTATCGGCAGCAAAATGCCAGCCCACAACCGCATCAACCGGCAGGATGATCGCGCATTTGGTTTTTTCAGCCTTGGCCATGATTTCGCGTGCGGTGGGCGCAAGATCATGTTCGCAAAGCGATTTACCGACATTATGGCCCTGAGCTGCAAGGAAGGTATTGGCCATGCCGCCGCCAATCACCAGAGCATCAACCTTTTCAATGAGGTTTGAAAGCAGGTCAAGCTTGGTTGAAACCTTGGCGCCGCCAACGATTGCAACAACAGGACGCGCTGGCTGGCCGAGGCCTTTTTCAAGCGCTTCAAGTTCTGTCTGCATGCCACGGCCAGCATAGGCTGGCAGAACATGCGCGAGACCTTCGGTCGAAGCATGGGCGCGGTGTGCAGCCGAGAAAGCATCATTGACGAAGATGTCACCATTTGCAGCAAGAGCGGCCACGAATTCTGGATCGTTCTTTTCTTCACCCTTGTGAAAGCGGGTGTTTTCAAGCAGCAGAACATCGCCATCTTTCAGCGCATCGACTGCCGCCTTAGCCTTGTCGCCGATGCAGTCTTGCGCAAAATGGACATGATGACCAAGCACTTTCGAAAGGGGCTTTACCACGTGGCTCAATGAGTTTTCATCCGATGCCACACCCTTCGGGCGACCGAAATGAGCGAGCAGGATAGTCTTGGCACCCTTTTTCGAGAGCTCAGCAATGGTTGGAACAATGCGTTCGATACGGGTGAGGTCAGTTACCTCGCCCTCTGCCATTGGCACGTTGAGGTCTACGCGAACCAGAACGCGCTTTGATTTGACGTCGACATCATCAAGGGTGCGGAAAGCCATTTTTCTTCTCTCAGTTTTGAATATGTAATTGACAACGCCCCTTCATGGTTGAAGGGGCGTTGTCAGTCGTCAGATCAGCTTGCCAAAAGCAACAGCCGTGTCGCTCATGCGGCTGGAGAAGCCCCATTCATTGTCGTACCACGACAGAATGCGTACCATCGTGCCATCCATGACCTTGGTCTGGTCGGTGTGGAAGACCGATGAATGCGAATCATGGTTGAAGTCGTGCGAGACGAGTTTCTCGTCAGTGTAACCAAGAATGCCCTTGAGTCGGCCATTGGCAGCTTCGCGGATCGCATTGTTGATTTCTTCAACAGTGGTGGTGCGCTTGGCAACGAAGGTCAGGTCAACGACCGAAACATTCGGGGTTGGAACGCGGATTGCAACGCCGTCAAGCTTGCCTTTGAGTTCTGGCAGAACCAGACCGACAGCCTTGGCTGCACCCGTTGAAGTCGGGATCATCGAAAGAGCTGCTGCGCGTGCACGGTAGAGATCCTTGTGCATGGTGTCCAGCGTTGGCTGGTCGCCTGTATAGGAGTGGATCGTGGTCATGAAGCCCTTTTCGATGCCGATTGCATCGTTGAGAACCTGGGCCACTGGCGCAAGGCAGTTGGTGGTGCATGAAGCATTGGAAATGACCTGATGGTCCTTCGTCAGCTTGTCGTGGTTGACGCCGAAAACGACAGTCAGATCAGCGCCGTCAGCAGGAGCCGAAACGATAACGCGCTTGGCTCCGGCTTCAAGATGAAGGGCTGCCTTGTCGCGCGATGTGAAAATGCCGGTGCATTCCAGAGCGATATCGACGTTTTCTTCTTTCCACGGCAGTTCAGCCGGGTTGCGAACAGCATGGACCTTGATCGGGCCGTAGCCGACGTCGATGGTGTCGCCAACGACTTTCACTTCCTTTGGAAAGCGACCATGTACGCTGTCATAGCGCAGAAGATGCGCATTTGTTTCTACAGGGCCGAGATCGTTGATTGCAACGACCTGAATGTCGGTGCGTCCCGATTCGACGATAGCGCGAAGGACATTACGGCCAATGCGGCCAAAACCATTGATTGCAACGCGAACTGCCATTTTCTCTCATTCTCCCGAAAGGGTTCTGCCTATGCAGTGGCTTGATAAAACAGCTAAGATCAAAAAGCCCTAGCTGGAAAGGTAAACGCCGGCGTGTTGAGCGCCGGCGTTTGATCATTATGCGGCGTTGAGCTTCTTTTCCGCAGCTTCAGCAGCATGTTCTGCTGTGATGCCGAAATGCTTGTAGAGATCATTGATCTCGCCCGAAGCGCCAAAGCCCTTCATGCCGATGAAGATGCCGTCTTCGCCAATGAAACGTTCCCAGCCCATCGAAAGACCGGCTTCGATTGCGACCTTGACGGAAGCATCACCAAGCGTTGCCTGCTTGTAAGCGTCGCTCTGTGCTTCAAACAGCTCAAAACATGGAACCGAAACAACGCGGGTGGCAATGCCCTTGCCTTCGAGAAGGTCACGCGCTTTCAGTGCGATCTCAACTTCCGAGCCGGTTGCGAAAATCGAAACCTTTGCATCATTGCTTGCAGCAGCCAGTTCATAAGCGCCGAATGCGGAGAGGTTTTCTTCACGATGTTCGGTACGAACGACAGGCAGGTTCTGACGGGTCAGAGCGAGCGTCGAAGGCGTGCCCTTTGAATGCAGGGCAAGCTGCCAGCATTCTGCAACTTCCACAGCATCTGCCGGACGGAAGACATTATGGTTTGGAATGGCGCGCAGAGCTGCCAGATGCTCAACCGGCTGGTGGGTCGGGCCGTCTTCGCCAAGACCGATCGAATCATGGGTCATGACGTAAACAACGCGGATGCCCATCAGCGACGACAGACGCATGGCCGGGCGGCAATAATCCGAGAAGCACATGAAAGTGCCTGAGTAAGGGATCAGACCGCCATGCAGTGTGATACCGTTCATGGCAGCAGCCATGCCGTGTTCGCGGATACCATAGTGGATGTAACGACCACCATAGTTTTCCGGCGTAACAGCCTTGGTCTGGCTGGTCTTGGTGTTGTTGGAACCGGTCAGGTCGGCAGAGCCGCCAAGGGTTTCAGGCACAACGCCGTTGATCACTTCCAGAGCCATTTCGGACGACTTGCGGGTCGCAACCTTTGGCTTTTCAGCGGAAAGCTTCTTCTTGTATTCGTTGATCGCGTCATCGAAGTTTGCTGGCAGGTCGCCACGCATACGACGTTCAAATTCTGCGCGGGTTTCAGCATCGACAGCGGCAAGACGCTTTTCCCATTCCTGACGCTTCTTTGCAGCGTTGAGACCAGCAACGCGCCATGCGTCGAGCACCTCGGCAGGAATGACGAAAGGTTCAGCCGACCAGCCGAGCGCCTTGCGGGTTGCGGCAATTTCTTCCGCACCGAGTGGCGAGCCGTGAACCTTGTTGGTGCCAGCCTTGTTTGGCGAACCAAAGCCGATTGTGGTCTTGCATGCAATGAAGGTCGGGCGGTCGGAAACCTTGGCCAGTTCAATCGCCTTGGCAATCGCATCCTGATCATGACCGTCAACAGCCAGTGTGTTCCAGCCGGAAGCGGCGAAACGTGCAGGTTGATCCGTGTTATCAGACAGCGTAATCGGGCCGTCGATGGAGATGTTGTTGTCATCCCATAAAACGATCAGCTTGTTGAGCTTGAGGTGACCGGCAAGGGCAAGCGCTTCCTGGCTGATGCCTTCCATGAGGCAGCCGTCACCAACAATCGCATAGGTGTAGTGGTCAACAAGGCTGTCGCCAAACTGTGCATTGAGGATGCGCTCGGAAAGCGCCATGCCAACAGCATTGGCAATGCCCTGACCGAGTGGGCCGGTCGTGGTTTCGATGCCGGCTGCATGACCATATTCTGGATGACCTGCCGTGCGTGCGCCAAGCTGGCGGAAATTCTTGATTTCCTCAATGGAGATGTCTTCGTAGCCCGAAAGATAGAGCAGCGAATAAAGAAGCATCGAGCCGTGGCCTGCAGAAAGCACGAAGCGGTCGCGGTCCGGCCAATGCGGGTTCTGCGGGTCATGTGAGAGAAAACGCGTATAAAGCGTGGTCGCAATATCGGCTGCACCCATCGGCAGTCCGGGATGGCCGGAATTGGCTTTTTCAACCGCATCAATCGAGAGGAAGCGGATTGCATTGGCCAACTGATTTTGTTTATCGGAATTCGTCATGGTCTCAGCCGTCTTTCCAGAGTGGTTTGAACGGGGTTGCGGCGATGCCTCGGGACTGAAGCACGAATTTCTTATACTAAACGATTTAATCTATTTAAACCGATTAAATGCATCAGATGCTCGCGCTGCAGAAGGCTTTGGGACACATAGCACCTGCGACCGAGGAGTCAACAAAACGATAGCTTATTCGACAATAAACACTTTGCGATTATACACTTGATGCGGGCAATCTTTGCGATCTTTATCACGCAAAAGCCCTTTTTGCGCTGATAACGGTGTATGAATCGCCTCAAAGCCCCCTCATTTGTTGCTTATCGGGCTCACGATTATTACAGTCTTTTTAAAGATGCTCGTCCGGCAGGCGCGATTCGAAGTCTGAAATCTGGGTCTGTGATCTGGCATTGGAAAGGATATGGATGGCACCCGATACGACCCTCAGGCAAGTTCTTGAACGGCTGGAAAAGGCACTTGATACGCTTGAACAAGCGGTTGATCTGCGGCTGGACAAGGAAGGCGATTTTGCCGAAGTCGAGGAAGAGGTGCAGCGTATGAACGCTGACCGTAGCAAACTCGCTCAGGAACTTGATCAATCTGAGGCGCGTGCAGAGCGGCTTGAGGCTGCAAACCGCGAGGTTTCACGACGTCTGGTGACTGCTATGGAAACCATCCGCGCCGTTCTGGATCGATAAAGGATACAAGCATGGCGACTGTAACTGTTACCATTGATGGCAAAGCCTATCGTATGGCCTGTGACGAAGGGCAGGAAGAGCATCTTACTGGCCTTGCTGATCGGTTTGATCAATATGTCACGCATCTCAAATCGTCTTTTGGCGAAATTGGTGATCTGCGTTTAACCGTTATGGCCGGTATTATGGTCATGGACGAATTGACGGAAATGCAAAAGCGCATCAAGGGTCTTGAAAAAGAAATCGAAGCCTTGCGTCGTTCCCACGATGAAGCGCTGACAAGTGCGGATAAGAATGATGCTGCAATTACCGGCGTTCTGAGCGAACTTGCAGAGCGCATTGAACAGGTTGCATCGAAAATTGCGCCGCGTCCCGGTTCGGCCTGAATAATAAAAAGTTTTTAAATCCAGTGCTCACGCCTCTGGCGCTCCCTTGCGAGTAAGCCTATATAGGTTCTTGGCGTACTGCGCTTCCCGACAGGTGTAACAGCATCCCCGGGGCCTTATTGATCTCTAAGGGAGCTGTCCCTGTGAAGGCCTGTGGGCTTTCGCATATGGCGCCCACCTACTTTGTAGGTTCCCGGGATCAAACACTACCATCGGTCGTCGTGGTCGCCACTTTTCTGCTTTTGCGCTTTCGGGCGCAAAGCTGTTTGTTATTTAAGGCAAACATGTTTTAAAACGCCTTCTAGCTTTATAGAATAGCTTTAAAGATATGTGCGTTTGCTGATGACATTTTCTCCTCCTGATTTACCTGCTTTTTCTGAACGTCTGCGCGTAGCTGTCCCTGTTGCGATTGTTTACGGGCTTGTGCTTTATGTTCTCATCTGGTTGACGCCGGCCTCGGATATGATGCCCTTTATCGCTGGGCTTATGCTTTTACCAATGGGGATAGCCAGTCTTGCATCCAGCCTCAGCGATCCACGTGCACAAAAGGGTCTCTGGCGCCATGTAAAAATGAGCTGGATGATCATTTCAGGCCTAATTGTTATCAGTGTGGTCTTGTTCGAAGAAGGCGGGATTTGCGTGATCATGGCCGCGCCGTTTTTTGCTATCTTTTCGGCTTTGGGATCATGGATTACGCTGTCGCTTATTCGTCGTTTTCGTACACCACGCTCGACAATGCTGGTGGTTGCGCTTCCGTTGATGTTTTACCCGCTTGAGCCGTTGCTGAGTTATGAACCACATGAGGGGATGGTTACAACAATTATCGATATTGCAGCTTCGCCTGAGATTGTGTGGCAGCAGACTGCTGAAATCCGCAATGTTCGTGCGGATGAATTATCATGGACTTTCAGCCACGGGATTGTTGGTGTACCGCAGCCTGTCGATGCGCGGCTTGAGGGTGCGGGTGTTGGTGCGCTACGTCAGCTTGAATGGACGCGCGGCGTAAAATTTCAGGAAATTATAACGCAGTGGGAAGAAAATCGTCTCTTGGCATGGGACTTTAATTTTGGGCCGGAATCGATACCTGCGGCTGTTGAGGCCCATATCAATGTGGATAGCTCTTATCTAAAGCTTACCAATGGTGATTATCAGCTTGAAACATTGCCAAATGGCCACACACGCCTCACACTGACCACGCGCTACCGGATTGCCACTCCGATCAATTTCTATTGTGATTTTTGGGGCAAAGTTTTTCTAAATGATTTTCATGGGGTTGTGCTGAAAGTCATTCGGGAGCGGTCAGAGAGAATTGCAACTGCCGCTTGACGGGCGAGTTCATTCCGGTTCCACTGTCAACAATTGTTGGAGGTGTTTGATGTATGATACCGGACAGCCACAAGGTGATGACAAGCAGGCGGTGAGACGGGCAGTGCTTTCACGCCGTGATGCGCTTGATCCGCGATTTCGTTATGAAGCCTCTTTGTCCGCTGCTAAAAAGGCTGAAGCTGCCATTCATATTCCCAAGGGGGCTATGATTGCAGGATATTGGCCAATCCGTTCGGAGATTGATCCGCGTCCGCTTTTGTCTTTCATGCGCGATCAGGGTGTGCGGCTGTGTCTTCCTGTGGTTCTCGACAAGGAGACAATTGCATTTCGCGAGTTTCTGCCGGATGCGGAACTGGTCCAGACGGGTTTTGGCACTATGGGGCCGGATAAGGATGCACCATTGGTCGATCCGGCTATCATGCTGATGCCGCTTGCTGGTTTCGACAAACGCGGCCACAGGCTGGGCTATGGTGCCGGACATTATGACCGCGCACTTTCGCGCTTCACAAAGCGTGGATTGGAACCACTGTTGATTGGCATGGCATTTGACTGTCAGGAAGTGCCACATGTACCCAATGAGCCGCATGATATTGCTCTTCACCAGATACTGACAGAGACCGGCTTGCGCTCCTTTGATCAGGGCTGATAAAGACGGAATTATGAGATTACTTTTTCTTGGTGATATGGTGGGCCGATCGGGGCGTATGGCAGTCTATGACAAGCTGCCAGGATTGATTTCCGATCTCAAGCTGGATTTCGTGATCGTCAACGGTGAGAATGCCGCTGGCGGCTTCGGTATTACCGAAGAGATTTTTCACGATACGATTCGCGCAGGCGCTGACGTGGTGACGACTGGCAATCACGTGTGGGATCAGCGCGAGGCGCTGGATTTCTCCAAGCGTGAAGACCGTTTCTTACGTCCGGCGAATTTTCCGAAAGGAACCGCGGGTAAGGGCGAGGGGCTTTATATCGCTAAAAACGGTGCGCGCGTGCTGGTTTCCAATGTGATGGGGCGCGTTTTCATGCATCCCGATCTTGATGATCCATTTATTGCAGCCGAGAAAATTCTTGAAGCTTGTCCACTTGGTGAGCAGGCTGATGCCGTGTTTTTTGATTTTCATGCGGAAGCCACCAGTGAAAAGCAGTGCTTTGGTCATTTTGTTGATGGCCGCGCCAGCGCTGTTGTGGGAACGCATACGCATGTGCCCACTGCCGATTGCCAGATTTTGCGCAATGGTACGGCCTATATGTCTGATGCAGGCATGTGCGGCGATTATGATTCGTCCCTTGGTATGGACAAGGAAGAGCCGCTTAACCGCTTTTTGTCTAAAGTGCCGAAGGGCCGTTTTGAAGCAGCCAGCGGTCCGGCAACGGTCTGTGGTGTGGGGATAGAGATTTCTGACCGTACAGGGCTCGCCGAGAAGGCTGCACCTTTACGCATCGGTGCAAGGCTGGAAGAGACGTTACCAGAGTTCTGGCGCTAATTTTTTTATAATGTGATTTTCACATTCGCGTAATTGTCGCTGACAGCTATGCGGGTGCACAGATCTGACCATTCGCAAGATTTGCAGGCTTTGCGGATGGTTCCTGCTGCAAATGCAGAACGCATCAAGGCAAGCCGTTTTACATCCAGCTTGAAATCAGACCCTGTAGTAATCTTCGTTTCAAATAAATCAGAGACAGAGTTCAAAGCCAGCCTGTCGCGCATAACCACGCTTTCGTTGAAGCAATGGCAATCCTTTGTGCAAAGCAGCGGCTGGCAAATATCATCAGGCCCATCGACAAGTGCGATGTCTTCTCCATCAGACAGGCGCCCGGCAATCGTTTCATAGTTTTCCACGAAAGCCGGGCTGTAGCCTTTGCCGATATAGGTCAGCATACAGAGAAGATGATGGCCGCGTAAGCGTACCGTCATAATCTGCTTATCGCGTTGCAGCTTTAAGAATTGCGGCTCCCAGTGCCGACTTGATCACTGCGCCGATGATAAATGGCGTTACGCCAAAGGCAACGGCCTTTTCAATACCGATCACGCTTGAAAGCCATAATGCACCCAGTGCAAGGCAGATTGCATTGGCGGCGATGAACGAGGTGAAGGCGAGAACAATGTTCTTGCCGTTCCAGCCGCGCTCAGCAAGATAGCCGGTGAATGCTGCGATAATCGGGAATGCTGCGAGATAACCGGCTGTTGGACCTGCAAAATGAGGGAGCCCACCGGCACCGCCTGCGAGAACAGGAAGACCAATCATGGCCTGACCGAGCCATGCAAGGACAGTGGCAAGGCCAAGACGCCAGCCATAGAGGGCGCCGATCAATGGCACGACCAGAGTTTGAAGCGTGATAGGAACGGGAATCATCGGAACTTCAATCTGCGATGAGATTGCCAGAACCAATGTTCCAAAAACAACCGCTGCAATGCGCAGGGCAGGGGAGCGGGATTCAAGGTTCAGAGGGCTATAGGTCGGGCGCGTTTGTGTGATGCTTGTCATGGCTTCCTCAATTTATAGATAAAATTCTTATCTGATCTATTAATTCCAGAGAATATATGTCTTTGGCAAGTGAGAAATTATAAAAGCCCTCAAAACAAAGCGAAAAGCCTGTATATTCAGCGCTTCAGCCAACGATTGCGAATGAATCGCGGGTCTTGCCAGATGCTGTCTTGACAGAGCGATGACCAATCCATTGCACATGTCGGGCGAGAATGGTGGTTGCAGCTTCAATATCGTTCTCACGAAGAGCTGTCAGGATTGCCCTGTGATCGTGATCGGTGCGGGTTTCCCATTCCGAGCGCCATGTGGCAAACAAAAAGCGTGCACTGGCTGCGTGCAGGTCATCGATTGTTGCCAGAAGGCGCGGCATGTTGCACGGTTCGAGAATCAGCCGGTGAAAACGGCGATTGGCATCTTCCCAGCTTCTGACATCACGGGATTTATCGCCTTCAAGGGTTGCCTGTTCAGCCGCGTCAAGTGTCGCTCTTGTGATGTGTGGCGCTGCATGACGCAATGCCAGAACTTCAAGGGCTGCACGCATTTCTGCCACTTCTTGAATCTCGCTGATGTCGAAAGAGGCGACCCGGACACCACGTCGCGGCTCTGAAATTGCCAGTCCCTGCGCTTCCAACCGTCGAAAAGCCTCGCGCACAGGCACATGGCTTGTTGCAAACTCTTCGGCAATATGATCCTGGCGCAGTTTCACGCCCGGCTCAATCTCGCCTGCAATGATGCGGTCGGCAAGAATGCGGCTGATACGCGCTGCAATTGTCTCGCCGGGTAGATTGCTGGAACTTTGTTTCATGATTTTATAGATAATAGTGTTCGGGTCGGTGCGTCGACAATAATCTTGTTATTGTCGGTGGAATTTGTAACTGGGCGCTTGTACTGGACGAATGAGCCTTAATTCCTTATAACGCGCCCATTATGCACGGAAAGCACGCTGGCCCGAGCTTGTGGCCTGCCCTTTATTTCTAGTGACGCTTTTTCCGTGCGCTTTATTGGAACAGAACAGGGGTGTTATGGCTGGCCATTCACAGTTTAAGAATATCATGCACCGCAAAGGGCGCCAGGATGCCGTGCGGTCAAAAATGTTTTCCAAGCTCGGACGCGAAATTACCGTTGCGGCCAAGCAGGGTTTGCCTGATCCATTGATGAACCCGCGCTTGCGCCTGGCGATCCAGAACGCCAAGGCGCAATCGATGCCGAAAGACAATATCGAACGCGCTATCAAAAAAGCCGCTGGCAATGACGGCGAAAATTATGATGAAGTGCGTTATGAAGGCCGTGGACCCGGTGGTGTCATGGTTATTGTGGAAGCGCTGACCGACAATCGTAACCGCACGGCTTCCAATGTTCGCGCAGCTTTCACAAAGTCAGGCGGGGCGCTGGGTGAAACGGGTTCCGCAGCTTTCATGTTCGATCGTGTTGGCGAAATTATTTACAAGGCTGAAGTTGGCGATGCCGACAAGATCATGGAAGCGGCCATTGAAGCGGGTGCCGATGACGTTCAGTCGGGTGAAGAAGAGCATGTGATCCTTTGTGCCTTTGAAGACATTGGTGAAGTGTCGAAAGCGCTGGAAGCTGCCCTTGGTGAAGCCGAATCGATCAAAACAATCTGGAAACCCCAGACCAATACCGAACTTGATGAGGAAAAGGCCCGCTCCGTGCTGAAGCTTCTCAATGTTCTCGAAGATGATGATGACGTTCAGAATGTCTATAGCAACTTCGAAGTGAGTGATGAAATCATGGAAAAGCTGAGCGCCTGATTAAAAGCTTCAGTTCAGATCATGAAAACTCCCGGCTTGCCCGGGAGTTTTTTATTGGGCGCTTGCCAAAAATCAGTGCAACAAAAAACCCCGCCAGAGCGAGGTTTTTCGTAAGTCCATCAATAACGGGCCATGCTGGCTTATTTCACAGTATAATCTCATCCGAAAAGTCGAAAAACTTTTCGGGATTATACTTTAAATACCGAGATTGCCGAAACGGTTCTTGAACTTGGTAACGCGGCCACCGCGGTCGAGCAGGGTCTGCGAACCGCCGGTCCATGCTGGATGCGTGGATGGGTCGATATCGAGGTTCATCGTATCGCCTTCCTTGCCCCATGTGGAACGGGTTGTGTATTCGGTGCCATCGGTCATCACGACCTTGATGGTGTGGTAGTCGGGATGGATATCAGCTTTCATCTTTTCAATCCTGAAAGTCTGGGAGGAAAAGCCCAGCTCTAATGTTTAAAACTGCGGCACTTTCGCCCGATGATCGATATGAAGACACGTTACCAACGGCAACGGCTTCCAAAAGGGTTGGCGAGCCTATACATCAGGCGCACGGCAATAACAAGGGCGCAATCTCAAGAATGGCCAGCACAGACAGTCAAATTCGTATGAATCCCGATCCAGATGGCAAAGGAGAGCGTAAACGCCGCTCATTGAAGCCGCTCAAGCGTATGCTTCCGTTCCTCTCGCGCTACAAGCCGCTGGTTATCGGGGCACTGTTCTCTCTGGTTCTGGCTGCTGTGACGACTCTTGCTGTGCCTGTTGCTGTTCGCCGTATGATCGATCATGGCTTTACAGGCGCGAATGCGATTTTCGTCAATAATTACTTCGGTATGCTTGTTGCTTTGGCGCTGATTCTGGCAATTGCATCAGGGCTTCGATATTTCTTTGTCATCTCCTTGGGCGAGCGGGTGGTGGCTGATTTACGAAATGCAGTCTTTTCGCATGTCACCAGCCTGTCGCCTGAGTTTTTCGACCGCTCGCAATCAGGCGAGATCGTTTCACGGCTTTCAGTTGATACAACGCAGATCAAGTCGGTTGTCGGTGCAACAGCTTCGGTTGCCTTGCGCAATATCATACTTGGTATTGGTGCATTGATCATGATGGTCGTCACCAGTCCCAAGCTTTCCGCGCTGGTGATTGCTGCAATTCCGCTGATTGTGATTCCACTGATTGCCTTTGGCCGCTCGGTCCGCCGACGTTCGCGCATGACACAGGATATGCTTGCGCACGCCAATTCCTATGCCAGCGAGCAGATTGGTGCCATGCGTACATTACAGGCTTTTACCAATGAAAATATGGTGGTGGGGCGTTTTGCAGGCGCCGTTGAAAAAGCCTATCAGGCAGCGCGTTCGTCAATCAAGGCCCGCGCCATTCTGACCGGTTTTGCGATTTTCCTGATTTTTTCAAGCGTTGTTGCCGTGCTGTGGTTTGGTTCGCGTGATGTGCTTTCAGGCACAATGAGCGCTGGCACGCTTGGCCAGTTTGTTCTTTATGCCGTGTTTGCGGCAAGTGCCTTTGGTGCACTTTCGGAAGTTGGTGGCGAACTGGCACAGGCAGCGGGTGCTACTGAACGCCTTGCAGAAATTCTGGATGAAAATCCGGGCATCACTGCACCTCTTAATCCTGTTGTCTTGCCGCAACCGCCTCGTGGCGAGATCAGCTTTGAGAATGTGTATTTCTCATATCCGACCCGTCCTGATGCGCCGTCACTTAATGGAGTAAGCTTTGCTGTAAAGCCCGGTGAGACGGTTGCCATTGTTGGCCCATCTGGTGCCGGCAAAAGCACGATCTTTTCACTGGTGATGCGTTATTACGATCCTCAGACCGGTTGCGTGCTTATAGATGGTGTGGCTTTGCCGGATGCGGATCCTGTGAAGTTGCGTGAACGTATCGCCGTAGTGCCGCAGGATGTGGTGATTTTTGCAACAACTATTCGCGACAATATCGGATTTGGCAAGCCGGGTGCGAGTGATGCGGAAATTGAAGCTGCGGCCAAAGCAGCCCTTGCGCATGATTTTATTCTCGCACTCGACAAAGGCTATGACACGCAAGTTGGTGAACGCGGCGTAACCCTTTCGGGTGGCCAGCGTCAGCGCATTGCCATTGCACGTGCAATTTTACGTTCAGCACCGATTCTCTTGCTGGATGAGGCAACCTCAGCCCTTGATGCGGAAAGCGAAATGCTGGTGCAGAAGGCACTTGATAGCCTGATGGATAATCGCACGACGCTGGTTGTGGCGCATCGGCTGGCGACCGTTCTCAAAGCCGACCGTATTCTGGTGCTCGACAAAGGGCAGATTGTGGAAGAGGGCACCCATCAGACGCTGGTTGAAAAGGGCGGGATTTATGCCCGCCTTGCCAAGCTGCAATTTGAAGCCGGTTCCGGTGTTTTCGGAAAATAAAAAAGGGGGCGATTAGCCCCTTTTTCTATCTTGCGCGCATCTTATCCGAAAACCGCTTCATTATCTTTCAGTGAGTTTCAACTCGATACGGCGGTTTCTGGCACGGGCATCAGGCGTATCTGTATTATCGAGCGGCTGATATTCGCCAAAGCCTGCTGCAACCAGACGGTTGGGTGGAACACCATTGGCGATCAGGTCTTTGACCACGGCAGTTGCGCGTGCCGAGGAAAGCTCCCAATTGTCGCGGAAGCGGCCAGTACCAGCGAGCGGTACATTATCGGTATGGCCATCCACGCGCAAAACCCAGTTGATGTCATCCGGTATTTCCTGATCAAGGGTGATGATCGCCTGAGCAAGCTTTTTCATCTCCTCTTGACCGGCAGGATTGAGATCAGCCGAGCCGGTTGGAAAAAGCACTTCCGACTGGAATACGAAGCGGTCGCCGACAATGCGGATATTTTCCTTGTCTGACAGGATTGCACGCAAACGGCCAAAGAAGTCTGAGCGATAGCGGTTGAGTTCCTGTACGCGCTGTGCAAGCGCCACATTAAGACGGCGGCCAAGGTCGGCAATCTTGGCATTTGATTCGCGATCACGCGATTCAGATGCATTGAGCGCATCTTCAAGCGCTGCGATCTGGCGGCGCAATGCCGAAATCTGCTGATTAAGCAGTTCGACCTGCGACAGCGCCCGTGCGCTTACCTGTTTTTCTGCATCCAGGCTTTGGCTGAGTTCACCGGCGCGTTTTTCAGCCGCAGCACCTGCACCGCTGCCTTCATTGAGCAGGGCTTGCAAGCGGGAACGTTCGCTTTCCGCCCCTGACAGCGAGGCTTGCAGATTGGCAATCGTGTCCTGCATATCCTGCGAATTGCTTTTTTCCAGCGAAAGAAGCTGTGTCAGTTCCTGTATCTGGCTGTTCAGGCGTGCAAGCGCGGTGTCCTTGCTATCAACATCTCGGCTTAACAGAAACTGCCCCAGCACGAAGACTGTAAGCAGAAACATGATTGCGAGAAGCAGGGTGGTCAGCGCATCGACAAAGCCTGGCCAGTAATCAATATGGCGTTGGGGGCGTCGGTTTCGGCCAAGTGCCATGAGGATTACTCCGGCCTTCTTCTATCAATGGGGCGTTCTGGAGAGGCTTCGGCAGGGGCTCTGGACGCAATGGCCTCATTGAGACGTTCAAGTGTTTCGCGAATCGCTTTTTGCTCGTCTGCCTGTTTCTCAATCCAGTCGCGCATCATTTGTTGTTCATTGCGCATGCTTTTGACCAGTCCCTGAATACCTTCTGCGAGATTGGCAAGCGCGGCCGTTGTGCGCTGGCTTGATGCTTCACCGCCTTGCAGGTTCTGCATACGCTCTGCAAGATTACGGATATCGCCAATTTGCTCGTCTGTGCTGAGATCCGAGCCAAGATCGGTGACGGATGAGAGCCAGTTTTCCAGTTCTGTGTAAAAGCGGTTCTGTGCGCGTCCCGCCTGAAGGTCGAGGAAGCCGAGAATAAGTGATCCCGAAAGGCCGAACAGGGAGGACGAGAAGGCCGTTCCCATGCCCGAAAGGGGCGCTTGCAGCCCGGCTTTAAGCGAATCAAGCACATCGGTTGTGCTGCCTGAGCCGGGATCCAGCGACTGGATAGTCTGGCCGATGGAGCCGACTGTTTCAAGCAAGCCCCAGAACGTACCAAGCAGGCCGAGAAACACCAGAAGTCCGATGAGATAGCGCGAAATATCGCGGCTTTCATCAAGGCGGGTGGCAATCGAATCGAGAATGGATCGGGTTGAAGTGGTCGTCAGTGCCATGGATTGTCTGCGTCCGATCAAGGCCCGCATAGGCGCAAGGAGGACAGGTGGGCGGGTGGCGCCGTCGCGTTCGCCTTCACGAAAGGAATTAACCCAGCGGATTTCCGGCAGCAGCCGCAGAACCTGTCCGAAGGCCAGCAGGATACCAACCAGCAAAACACCGAATATCAGGCCGTTGAGGCCGGGATTGGTGATGAAGAATATATGAATCTGCCGCATCAGCACTGCTGCAAGGAATGCAACGATGATGAGAAAGATCACCATGGAAAGAATGACAATTCTCGGGCTGCTCAGGCGGTAGGGATCATAGTCCCGTGTATCGTCAAGGCGTTCCCGTGAAGGTCTCAGATCGCTCATGCGTTTCGCTCCATGGATATGCGAAGGAATAATCTGTCGCGGGGAGCCTACTTCATAATTTGACGAAGCGGAATCGCTTAAAGCGAAAAAATAATGCGCCCCGGTTTTAAAGCCGGGGCGCAGAACAAGTCTGAAATCTGAGACGGGTCAGATTGGCTTGTTAATTGTCTTGAGCAATGCTTTTTGAATGACTTCATTGCCTGCAACAATGGTCTTGGTGCCGAAAATGTCCTGACCACCCTTTTTGTCGGAGACAAAGCCACCGGCCTCGCGGATCATCAGCATGCCTGCGCCGAGATCCCAAGGATGCATGCCGTCTTCCCAGAAGCCGTCAAGACGGCCTGCTGCGACATAGGCAAGATCAAGCGCAACGGCACCCATGCGGCGAATACCGGATGTTTCACCCATGACATTGCGCAGTTCGACAAGATATTGCCCGTGGCCAGGGCGACCTAGATGCGGGATGCCTGTGCCGATAACGCAATCAACCAGCTTGTTACGGGCTGCAACACGCAGACGACGATCATTGAGGAATGCGCCGCCACCGCGTTCAGCGGTGTAAAGCTCGTCCATGGCAGGATTGTAGATGACGCCTGCAACGATCTGTCCCTGACGCTCAAGTGCGATGGAAACTGCGAAAACAGGAATGCCGTGCAGGAAGTTCGTGGTGCCGTCGAGGGGATCAACCAGCCAGCGATGCTGTCCGTCTTTTGATTCAATCTCACCCGATTCTTCCATCAGAAAGCCAAAATCCGGGCGGGCGCGGCTCAGTTCTGTGTAGATAACTTTTTCTGCTTTGCGGTCGGCCTGGCTGACGTAATCGCCTGGACCTTTAAGAGAAACCTGAAGATTTTGCACTTCACCGAAATCGCGTGCAAGGCCGCGTCCGGCTTTCATAGCGGCCTGAACCATAACATTGAGGAGGGCTGAGCGGGCCATCTGATCGTCCTTTGAGAGCGCATTCCAAAACCTGTGAGCCGGTTTTTGATAGAAGCGCGTAATTAAACTTAAATGTGTCGATCTGATAGGATCAGACCTGTAACACATGAAACTGAGCTTACTGAGAAAGAACTGTCACATTTCTCTTTAAAGAGCATGGACTGCGGCGCCCAAATTTACAGGCGCCGCATGATTTCTGGAAATATTATGCGCGGCTGATATAGGTCAGTTCGCTGGTATCAACGATCACGCGCTCACCGGATTCGATGAATGGTGGAACGAGGATACGGATGCCGTTTTCCAGAACTGCCGGCTTGTAGGATGATGCAGCAGTCTGGCCCTTCACAACCGGATCGGCTTCAACAATTGCCAGTGTAACCTGTTCTGGAAGACGAATGCCGATCGGCTTTTCTTCATAGAGTTCAACAGTGACCATCATGCCGTCCTGAAGGAATGCAGAGCGGTCGCCAACGAAATCTTTGAGAAGTTCAAGCTGTTCATAGGTCTCGGTATCCATGAAAACCAGCGCTTCGCCCTGTTCGTAGAGGAACGAGAAATCCTTCTGTTCCAGACGAACGCGCTCGACGGTTTCGGCCGCGCGGAAACGTTCGTTGAGTTTGGTGCCGGTGATAAGGTTTTTGAGTTCAACCTGATTGTAAGCGCCGCCTTTGCCAGGCTTGACCGCATTGGTTTTAACCGCAACCCACAAGCCGCCATCATGCTCGATGACATTGCCTGGGCGGATTTCGTTACCATTGATCTTCATAAGATTAATCCGGGAGTAGATGTGAAACTGTTGCGGCCCGGTGCATCACGACAGAAAGGCAATCGATGTCTCTCAACAGGGATTGCGTCCATCTTTAAACTCGAACCACGATAATCGGGCTCTCCAAGACCATAAAATAGCGCTTTGTGCAAGTCTGAGCCGTAAATCAGCTTGCGAGACATATAAAAAACTGTCTGGTTTAACGTATCCGCAGATTGTTTGCGCTTTGCACCGCCTGCCTGAGCTGATCGTCTGCCAGGCCATCCATCATGTCATTGAGGTCTGGCGCACGATAACCGGCCCGTTTCGCAACAATGTACCATGCCGCCGCTTTTACCAGATCGCCATCGGTACCGATGCCGTCGCGATAAAGCCGGGCAAGCCATGCCTGCGCCAGAACCATACCACGCTGGGCTGCGATCTGCATCCAGCCAAAACCTTGTTCGTAATTGCGATCACCGCCACGGCCTTCGACCAGCCAAAGGGCCAGATCATATTGCGCAGTGTCATAGCCCTTGCGTGCTGCGCGCAGCAAATATTCACGCGCTTTTTTGTCGTCCTTCGGGATTTTGCTGGTGCCATTGGCGTAAATCTGGCTCAAGGCATATTCGGCATCAGGCAGACGGGCCGCTGCGGCTTTTTCAAACCAGGGAAAAGCCTCATCCAGACCAGCAGCACCGGTATTCTTCATCATAACCAGCTGGCCATAATTGAACTGGGCCATGGCATTGCCGCTTTCAGCGGCCTTTTGCATCAATTGTGTTGCTTTGGCTGTGTCTTTTTTGACGTAACGGCCCTGAAGCAGCAGTGCTGCATAGCGAAACTCGGCCTCATGCACGCCCTGTTCTGCGGCTTTAGCATACCATTCAGCGGCTTTTTTCTGATCTGCCGGAACGCCCAGACCACGGGCATAGATTTCTGCAATCAGTGTCTGTGCCGCCGGATCGCCTTGCTCCGCCTTTGGTTTTGCCAGATTGAATGCCGTCAGATAAAGCCCGCGTTGATATGCGCCGAAAGCTTCATCGGCGGGTTTGTCGCCAAACCGGCTTGGATCAATCGCTGGCAAAGAGCTTGTTGAAGCTGGCTGCGGCAGCATCTTTGATTGTTCCGTCAGATGTTCAACGGGCTTGTCGCCCTTGCCATCCTTACCATTTTTGGCATCCTTGCTGTTGCCAAGGTTTTTTTGCACGCCTGCCGGTTCACTGGCTGTTGTTTCGGCGGCTATGGCAACTGGAGCAGATGCAGTGAATATCAAAGCAGCGGTGAGAAGAATTTTGTTCTTCATGAGGCGTACAAAACCTTGCCGGATTTAGGGTCCAGACCCTAGTTTTCAAAACGGGGCGCGTGTTCATCGAGAAGCTGATTGGCCAGTGCAACAGCTTTTGCCGGATCTTCAGCTTCAAAGACAGCGCGGCCAAGAGCAACAAAATCTGCGCCTGTCTTTGCGGCTGCAATGACGCTTTCAATTGTATTGCCAGCCTGAGCTATGCCCGGAATTTCAACCAATTCTGACCACCATTCCGCCAATGAGAGATTGCGCGGATGGGCATCAGGCTTGTTATCAGCGCCAATCTTGCCGAAGAAAACATAGTCGGGCTGCAATTCGCCAATTTCCATTGCGGTGTGACGGTCCCGCAGATTGCCCGTGCCAATGATGAACTTTGGCGTATGTTTTTCAATGGCTTCGGCAAGCTCTGCCGGTTTGCCTTCAATGTGAATGCCGTCGGCACCAACACGGCCCGCGATGCGGGTGTCATTTAAAATAATTGCGGCAGCGCCTTTTTCCTGAATGACAGCAACGGCCTTTTGAGCGGATGTCTGAAATGTGGCTTCGTCGAGATCTGTATTGTCGAGAATCACGCTTGCAACGTCACCGCCCGACAGGGCTGCCGATAACAGTTTTGCCAGTGCATCACCGTCCTTGAGCGGTGGCGCAACCAGTAAAAGGCGGCAGCGATCATTGTTTTGTTGTGCAGTTGGCGCGTTCATAAACCAGACCTAGCGAAAAATGTTGATGGAATTCGGGCATAGAGTAACAGGAGTTGATTGAACAGTCCCTTTGCATTTTCTGCCTGGTCCGGGAGTCATGAAGTCTGTTGCTGGCATTATGTTATCCACTGGAATGAAAGTTGATTGGAACCAACCGCTTTCTGCCCGAATTAACCTTTATACAGGCGAAAATGACAGCTGCGCTATTGCAGAAAAAACAAATGGCAGGCAGGCGAAATGACAAATGAAACGGCGAAAATAGTGCCAAAGATGCGTGACACACGCATTGATGTATTTCGTGCACTGGCACTGCTTACGATTTTTATCAATCATGTGCCCGGAACCATTTTCGAGCACTTCACCCATAAGAATCTCGGCTTTTCGGATTCAGCAGAAGCTTTTGTCCTGATTTCTGGCATGGCGGTTGCGCTTGCTTATGGATCAAAGTTCGGGCCGGGCAACCGTCTGGTTTTGACACTGAAAATGTGGCGTCGTGCCTGCGTGCTTTATATTGCCCACATTATGACAACGCTTGCGACCATCGGTATTTTTGCTGCCGCGGCCATTTTCCTCAAGCATCGTGAGCTTCTGACCCAGATCAATATCGGACCATTGGTCAAACAGCCGGTTGAGGCGCTGCTTGGTCTGGTCACGCTTGGTCATCAGCTTGGTTATAATAATATCCTGTCGATGTATGCAGTGGTGCTTTTGCTGACGCCGCTATTGCTTTTGCTTGCCCGGGTCAGCCTGTCACTGATGCTTGGCGTATCAGGCATGGTTTGGTTGTTATCGGGCCTTTATCATGTGGCGCCGGTCAATTATCCGACTGAAGGTGTATGGTTTTTGAACCCGCTGTCATGGCAGTTTTTGTTTGCTATCGGTATTGCAGGTACGATTCAGGTTCGCCGGGGTGGGAAAATACCTGCAAATCCAATATTGATTGCAGCAGCTATCGGCTATCTGGTTCTTTCACTGGCATGGGTGCGTATCCCGCTTTGGGGGATTGATGTATCGATGGGGATGCCTGCTGTTCTGACAGGCTTTGACAAGACTTACCTTTCGGCTCCGCGTCTGTTGCATATGTTGGCTATAGCCTATCTGATTGCAGTCGTGCCGACGCTCAACAGTATTGCCCGTACATCGCCGGATAATCCGCTTGCAATTCTGGGCAAGCATTCGCTGCCGGTGTTTATTGCCGGGACTCTTCTGGCGATGGTGGCGCAGGTGATGAAACTGGTTAATCCGGGTGGTTTGCCTTATGATGCGCTGCTGATTGCAACAGGCGTGGTGATGCAGTTTGCACTGGCCTATTATCTTGAATGGCTGCCGACAATCGGCTGGGGCAAGAAGCCTGCCGCAAAGCCGGTTGTGGCCCAAGGAGCCAAGGCCCAAATTGCGGTCAATCCGCAACCTGCCTTGCAGTAAATATGATTGAAAGCCGCCTTCGGGCGGCTTTTTGTTTGTGATTTTTCCACAGGTGGCTCGTGAAATTAACCATTCATTAATCTTAATCGCGTTAACTGCTTTACATCCAGTTCGGCTGGATTCTTACCGAGTGGTGAAGCCACTCTGTTTGACGCCTCCCTGTTAAACTCCTGAGAGCCGCCTTTGCGGCTCTTTTTTTGTTCTTTTCAGGGAATCGCCTGTTTTCTGGCAAATTCCGCGTCAATGCTTTTCAGAAATTATTCAAAACCAGCTGTAAAAATTAACCGAAAATTAAACATAATCTTGCGCGACGGTGTATGAAGGTGCAGTTTATCGTGGACTTGTCCGATAGAGCTGTTTCGTCTGAGCGTTCACCATGGTCGAACAGCGGTTCAACAATTTCTTTTGTGCACATTTGACGATGTGCGAACAAAAAATGATCGCAGATGCGTTTATTCCAGATGGCATGTAAGGTGGCAGAGCAGTGATTAGCGAACAGGGACAAATGCCGGGCAATATGATCAGCCTTGCTGAGCACATGGTTTTCTCGGATATGTTCAAGCCGATTTACAGTGAAGGCATGGACATGGTTGAAGAAGTTGCAAGCTATCTTGACGGTGAAGGCCGTGAAGAAGCACGCAACCTTTCGCGTGTTGCCGCCACTCTTTATGCTGCTGAATCAATGCGCCTGACCACGCGGCTCATGCAGGTTGCTTCGTGGTTGTTGTTGCAGCGTGCCGCCCGTAACGGAGAGATGTCGCGCAAGCAGGTGGAAGCTGAAAAGGCCAAAGTGCGTCTTGATACGCCTTCAGCCGGTGATGCGGCTAGCGGCTGGAATGAATTGCCTCATGCTTTCATTGAGCTGGTGGAGCGTTCAATCCGTCTTCAGGCACGTGTGCGCCGTATGGATCGCAATATTTATGGTGAAGTGGTTGCTTTGCAGAATGCGCCACAAGGCAATCCGGTGACGGATCAGATTGTTTTGTTGAAGACGGCGTTCGGAGCGTCCTGATCTTTCATTCATATATGCTTTCCAGCGTATATGTTTCTCTTTTGTTCACTTTTATGCTGTCAAGTGAACCCGTCTGAGGATAGGGTTTCACTATGAAAGAAACGATTCGCATCATTGGTATTGATCCAGGGCTTCGCCGTACCGGCTGGGGCGTGGTCGAATCGCTTGGCAATTCGCTGCATTTTATTGGCTCGGGGACTGTAACCTCGAATGCCGAGATGGATCTCGCTTCAAGGCTTTGCCAGTTGCATGAAGGGCTCTCCAGGGTTTTGCATGAATATGTGCCGCATGAAGCGGCTGTTGAACATACATTCGTCAATAAGGATGCAACAGCTACGCTCAAGCTTGGTCAGGCCCGGGGCATAGCGCTTCTCGCACCCGCTCAGGCCGGGCTTCCGGTTGCCGAATATGCGCCGAATGCTGTCAAAAAAGCGGTAATTGGTGTCGGCCATGGCGAAAAGCAGCAAATTCACATGATGGTGAAGGTTTTGATGCCGCGTGCAACGTTTGATACGAGCGATGCGGCCGATGCACTTGCCATTGCCATTTGCCATGCGCATCATCGTCAGAGCATTGTCAGCGCACGCCGCATGCAAGCGCTTCTAAGTTGACGCGCATCTTGTTCCTAAAACCGTTACACACTTTTCGGGATGCGCTTTTAGCGGGGTAAAACCAGAATGATCGGTAAGCTTAAGGGTGTGATCGACGAAATTGCTGATGATCATGCCGTTATTGATGTGCATGGCGTTGGCTATGTTGTCTTTTGTTCTTCGCGCACGCTTGGCAATCTGGGCGGCGAAGGTGAGGCGGCCGTGTTGTTGATCGAAACCTATGTGCGCGAGGATATGATCCGCCTTTATGGGTTTGGTTCACAGCTTGAGCGCGAATGGTTCCGCCTGTTGCAGAATGTGCAGGGCGTGGGTGCAAAAGTGGCGCTTGCGGTTCTTGGAACTTTAGCACCAGCTGAACTTGCCAATGCGATTGCATTGCGTGATCTTGCGATGGTTTCGCGTGCGCCGGGTGTTGGCAAAAAAGTTGCTGAACGTATCGTCACGGAGTTGAAAAACAAGGCACCGGCTTTTGCGGGGGATGCCAGCGGCACAATCGGGCTTAAACAGGAAATTGGTGCGGGTGCTGCTTCTGCTCCGGTTAGTGATGCCGTGTCTGCCCTTTCCAATCTTGGTTATTCGCGCGATCAGGCGGCAAATGCGGTGGCTGCTGCATTGCGTGAAGCCGGGGAGGGCGCTGATTCAGCCAAGCTTATCCGCCTTGGTTTGAAGGAGCTGTCGCGGTGAGATACTTGTCACGGATCAGTGTTCATGCGAGAGGACAGGCATGAGCGAGCGCAACCCATTGATTGACGCTGATCTGCGTAGTGAAGACAGTGATACGACATTGCGTCCGCAAACGCTGGATGATTTTGTCGGGCAGGCGCAAGCACGCGCCAATCTCAAGGTCTTTATTGAGGCTGCAAAGGTTCGTGGTGAAGCACTTGATCATGTGCTGTTTGTCGGCCCTCCGGGACTGGGTAAAACCACGCTCGCGCAGATTATGGCCAAGGAGCTTGGTGTCAATTTTCGCTCGACATCCGGTCCGGTGATTGCAAAAGCGGGTGATCTTGCAGCACTTCTGACCAATCTTGAAGATCGCGATGTGCTGTTTATCGATGAGATTCATCGTCTCAGCCCGGCTGTAGAAGAAATTCTCTATCCGGCGATGGAAGATTTTCAGCTTGATCTTATCATTGGTGAAGGTCCGGCGGCGCGTTCGGTAAAGATTGATCTTGCGAAATTCACGCTTGTTGCGGCAACCACACGGCTTGGGCTTCTGACCACGCCATTGCGGGATCGTTTCGGCATTCCGGTTCGGCTCAATTTCTATACGGTTGAAGAGCTTGAATATATTGTGCGCCGTGGTGCACGTATCATGCAGATGGGCATTTCACCCGATGGGGCGCTTGAAGTGGCGCGGCGTTCGCGTGGTACACCGCGCATTGCTGGACGCCTGTTGCGCCGCGTTCGCGATTTTGCGCTGGTGGCAGGTGCGGATGTGATCGACAGCAAGATTGCCGATGAAGCCCTGTCGCGGCTTGAAGTGGATAATCGCGGTTTCGACCAGCTTGACCGGCGTTATCTTGACATGATTGCCCGTAATTTTGGCGGCGGTCCGGTTGGTATCGAAACCATTGCAGCGGGTTTGTCTGAACCGCGGGATGCGATTGAAGACATTATTGAACCCTATATGATCCAGCAGGGTTTCTTGCAGCGCACACCGCGTGGTCGCGTTTTGACTAATCTTGCATGGCAGCATCTGGGGCTTGCTGCACCTGCTGAAGCAACGCAGCAGTCGCAGTTCGGCCTTTTCACGGAAGACGACCAGATATGAATGATGCACAGGTTGCAGGTGAACTCAAAGACGGCACCCATTATCTTTATGCCCGTATCTATTATGCCGACACGGATTTTTCCGGCTTTGTCTATCATGGTCGCTATCTGGAATTTTACGAGCGTGGCCGTACGGATTTTCTGCGGCTTCAGGATGTGCATCACATTGAGCTTGCAGAAGGTTCGCTTGGCGAAGAAATGGTCTGGGTCGTTCGCCGTATGGAGATTGAATATAAATCACCTGCAAAAATGGATGATCTGATTTTGATTGAAACCCGTGTGAGCGAAATCCGCGGGGCCCGTGTGATCATGGCGCAGAAGATCACGTGTGAGGAAAGACTGCTTTCGGAAGCGAAAGTCGAGGCCGTGATGATCACCAAGCAAGGCCATCCGCGTCGTATACCGGATGAATGGCGCGAGGCTTTCACGAAAGCTGGCTGATATTTTGAAATATCCTGCAAAAAATAACGGGCATATATTTCTTCTCAGTAAATGCTAACGCATCTTTAACCATAATATTGGATTAATCATGCTGACGGATTCGGTTGAGAGGTTCGTTACGATGTAACGCCTTCCTTTCACCAAAATTAACCATGACAAGCGCTTGAGGATTTATAGTTAAAATCCGGTTATGGCGGTTGGGACGTTCGGCAGCGGACGTTTTACGAGTAATTTGCGATACCGCCCGGTCACAATGCCGGGCGTTTGGATTCGAGGACGGTAGATCGATGGAAAATGTTGCTCTCGCGGCCCCCGCCGCCGATATTACCCTCTGGGGTTTGTTTATGCATGCGGGCTGGGTCGTCAAGCTCGTGATGCTCGGCCTTATAGGTGCATCGGTCTGGACCTGGGCAATCATCGTGGACAAGATTGTTTCCTATGGCCGCGCCCGCCGTGCGATTGATCGTTTTGAGCAGGCTTTCTGGTCAGGGCAGTCGCTGGAAGAGCTTTATCGTACGCTGAATGAACGCCGGACAACGGGCATGGCTTCCATTTTCATTGCTGCGATGCGTGAATGGAAAAAATCTTTTGAGAAAGGTGCGCGCTCGCCGATTGGCTTGCAGATGCGTATCGACAAGGCGATGGATGTCGCGCTTGCGCGTGAAGGTGAGAAACTGGAATCGCGTCTTGGTTTTCTTGCAACAACCGGTTCGGCTGCGCCATTTGTGGGTTTGTTTGGAACGGTTGTGGGGATCATGACCTCGTTCCAGGCCATTGCAGCATCGAAAAATACCAGTCTTGCGGTTGTGGCACCGGGTATTGCGGAAGCATTGCTTGCGACAGCAATCGGTCTTCTTGCAGCTATTCCGGCTGTTATCGCTTACAACAAGCTCTCAAGTGATGCGGGCAAGATCAGCGGAAAGCTTGAAGGTTTTGCGGATGAGTTTTCTGCCATACTGTCGCGCCAAATTGATGAGAAGCTGACGCCACGCAGTTAAAACATGTCGCGGAAAACTGGGAACCGGCTTTCCGATAACGACCTGTGTGAAAACAAAAAGTAAAGCGTTCCGGCACTTAACGGTTGAAATCAAGCCTTCGGGAAATTTGCAATGGGCATGTCAGTTGGAAATCAGGGAATGCAGTCAGGTGGCCGTCGCAGACGGGGCCGCAGGAAGGCATTGATGAGCGAGATCAACGTTACGCCATTCGTGGACGTGATGCTGGTATTGCTGATCATTTTTATGGTTTCTGCACCGCTTCTGACCGTGGGTGTGCCCATTGATTTACCTGATACGCAGGCAAAATCGATGAATGCCGATACGCAGCCGATCACAGTGTCGGTCAATAATGAAGGCAGGATTTATATTCAGGAAACCGAAATTCCGATTGAGGAAGTGGTTCCGAAATTACAGGCCATTGCCAAAACGGGTTATGAGGAGCGCATTTTTGTGCGCGGTGACAAGGCTGCCGATTATGGCACAGTCATGAAGGTCATGGCCCGTATTTCCGCCGCCGGTTTCAAGAATATCGGCCTTGTGACCCTCCAGGAGCAGGATAGCTGACGGCATTATGAAGGTTGGCCTGACATCTTCTGTTGCATTGCATGCCGTGGCGGTTGCGCTGGCGGTGGTTTCGTTTTCTGCACCCAAAGCTTTTGATGTGCAGGATTCGGAGTCATTTCCGGTCGACATCGTTCCGATTGAATCAATCACACAAATCCAGCAGGGCGACAAAACCGCGCCTATGAAAGAAAAGTCGGCACCGATTCCGACGAAAAAGCCAAATATTGTGCCTGATGCGCAAAATGTTGGTGACAATGATGTCGATCTTCAGACACCTCCAAAACCTGATACCAAGGCCAAGCCGATTGAGGCGGCAGAGGAACCCAAGGCGCAGCCGGAGCCGGTGAAGAAGCCGGAAGCAAAGCCTGAGCCAAAGCCACAGGAAAAACCGCTGCCGGTGCCTGCGACGGAAGTTCAGACCAGGCCGGAGGAAAAGCAGGAAGTGAAGCCTGATCCGGTTGCAGAGGCGATTGAGAAGCAGGCGGAAGCGCCGGATCAGAGTGCACCGAAACTGCCGGATAATGTTCCTGCACCACAGGCAAAACCAAAGCCGCCGCAGGCGCAGACGGCAAAGACGCCAGATCGCAAGCCTGTGCAGGAGAAGAAACCGACGCAGTCCGCATCACAAACATCGCAGTCGAAAAATGATGCGATTGCAGATGAGGTTGCAGCCCTTCTTAACAAGCAGAAGGCTTCAGGCGGCGGTGCAAAACGTTCAAATGATCAGGCATCATTGGGTGGCAAGAAGAATACTGGTGGCTCAAAGCTCAGCCAGAGTGAAATGGATGCCCTTCGGGGGGCAATTTCCAAATGCTGGAATGTTCCCGCCGGTGTTGCCGATGCGCCCGGACTTGTTGTGACGGTCAAGATGCATCTCAATCAGGATGGTTCCATTCAGGGGTCTCCGCAGGTGACATCGGGTGGCGGCAGTGACGGGGTGGGCAGAGCGGCCGCGGAAAGCGCACGTCGCGCTGTTGCACGCTGTGCGCCCTATAATCTGCCTGCGGATAAATATGATTCATGGTCGGAAGTGATTGTCAATTTCGACCCAAGCGAAATGTTCTGACTGGATTTCGGTCACGTTTAAGTTCAGTGCCAAGGACAAAAGAGGTCCCTAAAGACATGAAAACGGGCATTATGAAAACAAAGATACGGGCGACGTTGTCGGCTTTGGCTTGCGTGATTGCTGCAAGTTTTGTTGCAATCGCTCCTGCGCATGCCGTGGTTGAAATCAACATCAACAAGGGTGTTGTCGAGCCTTTGCCGATTGCCATAACTGATTTCCTTTCAGGCGATCAGCTTGGGGCAAATATCACTTCGGTGATTGCAGCCGATCTTGAGCGTTCGGGTCTTTTTGCGCCAATCAACAAAGGCGCATTCATTGAAAAGATTTCCAACCCTGATGCAGCGCCACGTTTTGACGACTGGAAGGTCATCAATGCGCAGGCACTTGTGACCGGGCGGATCACCAAGCAGCCGGATGGTCGTTTGAAAGCAGAATTCCGCCTGTGGGATACATTTGGCGGACAGCAGCTGATTGGTCAGCAGTTCTTTACCACGCCGGATAACTGGCGTCGGGTGGCTCATATTATTGCTGATGCAATCTATGAACGCCTGACGGGTGAAAAAGGCTATTTTGATACCCGCGTCGTTTTTGTCGATGAATCCGGTCCTGCGCAAAAGCGTGTCAAACGTCTGGCGATCATGGATCAGGATGGCGCCAATGTCCGCTATCTTTCGGATGGTCGTGACATGGCTTTAACACCGCGCTTTTCACCCAACCGGCAGGAAGTGACTTATATGTCTTTTGCTGGCGGTCAGCCGCGCGTTTATCTGTTGCAGCTTGAAACAGGCCAGCGTGAACTGGTTGGCAACTTTCCCGGAATGTCGATTGCACCGCGCTTTTCGCCCGATGGCCAGAAGGTCGTCATGAGCCTTTTGCAAGATGATGGCAGTGCAAATATCTATACGATGGATTTGCGCAACCGCACAACGACGCGCCTGACCAGCAGTCAGGCGATTGATACAAGTGCGTCTTACTCACCCGATGGTTCGCAGATTGTGTTTTCATCTGACCGTGGCGGACGTCCGCAGCTCTATATTATGGGTGCTGATGGTTCCAATCCACGCCGGATATCGTCAGGTGATGGCAGTTATTCGACCCCTGTCTGGTCTCCGCGTGGCGATCTCATCGCCTTTACCAAACAGTCGCAGGGACAGTTTTCTATTGGTGTGATGAAGACTGATGGAACAGGTGAGCGTCTTTTGACATCAGGCTTCCATAATGAGGGTCCGACATGGGCACCCAATGGTCGGGTTCTGATGTTCTTCCGCAAAGCCGCAGGCGCGGGTGGACCAAAGCTTTTCAGTATTGATCTGACTGGACGCAATGAGCGCCAGATTCAGACACCGAACTTTGCTTCCGACCCGGCCTGGTCGCCATTGCTCGAATAATCTGATTGATGTGATTGAGATAAAAAGGCGCGAATCTCGATTTTGTGCCTTTTTCATGGCAATATGCCATAATAACAGAGTTGAGCCGTGTTTCTGCCGCATTTAGCTTTCAGTGCTAAAACAGTATTGCTACCGGAGAAAAACGGTTTGCAGATGGTCGAAAGAAATCATTAACCACACTTCTTGAGCCTGTTTTAACCCAGATATGATTATTGGATGGTTACGCAGGAACATCAAATCTTAAGGAGCTCCGGCCCATGCGCCGTATCCAGTCGATTGCACGAAACCCGATCGCTATTGCCCTTTTCATGTCGCTCGCCATTGCAGGCTGTGCGTCGAAAAAGAATCTTCCGAACAATGCCGGTGATCTTGGTCTGGCTGGTGGTGCTGCAACCCCCGGCTCTGCTCAGGATTTCACTGTAAATGTCGGCGATCGTATTCTGTTTGATCTTGATTCTTCGCTGATTCGTGCTGATGCACAGCAGACGCTTTCCAAACAGGCACAGTGGCTGCAGCGCTATCCGCAATATTCGGTCACGATCGAAGGCCATGCGGACGAACGCGGTACACGTGAATACAACCTCGCGCTTGGCCAGCGCCGTGCTGCTGCAACGCGAGATTTCCTTGCAGCACGTGGCGTTCCAACCAGCCGTATGCGCACAGTCTCTTACGGTAATGAGCGTCCGATCGCTGTTTGTGACAACAATTCTTGCTGGTCGCAAAACCGTCGTGCAGTTACCGTTCTTAACGGTGCAGGCAGCTAAATTTCAGCCTATAGTCTGAACCTGATCAGAGAAAAGCGGTCTTCGGGCCGCTTTTTTTCATTTTGGCGGCAGTATTTGGGGTTTTTGACAAATTTTGGCCGAACTCACCTGTGTCTTAGGGGCAGGACCTTAGGGAAAGCATCTATGCTTTTTATGATTTTTCTCTAAAAGCTGAAATGAAGCGTGAAAAATCAGGTGTTCAGAAAATGTTCAGGCATTGTGTCTGATTCATTATCCAGACCATTGTGGTTGCGGTTCATAGTTTCAGGGCATAATCATTTTTCGACGAGTGAGCGATAGGGGCAAGAGAGAATGAGGCAACCAATGAGGAAAGTGACGCTGGCAATTGCCATGTTGCCGCTTTTGGTGGGTACTCCGGTTCTGGCAGCGTCTGGTGTTTCGCAACAGGGGGCTATCCAGCTGGCGCAGGTGGGGAGCTCTGGTAGTGATCAGTTTTTGCAGCAGGTTTGTAATCTGGCACATCAGAATGCGCAGTCCTATGTCCGTATCATGCAACTGCGTGACAATATGCTCAAAATTCAACGCGATAATGAAACCCGGTTTCGGGCGTTGGAAAAAGGCAATGGTGGTGCACAGAATAATGTGAAAATTGGTTCGACAGCAATTCTTGATGATGCCATGCACGATAGTGGTGCGGGTGGACAAGGTGGCTATCAGCAAAGCCCCGGTTTACAGCAGGAATTGATCCGCAACCTCACCGGCAAGGTTGAGGATGTTGACGCGCAGATTTCCTTTACCAACGAGCTGTTGCAGAAGACGCAGGATGATAATGATTTCCGCTTTGAAGAGCTGGAAAAGAAGCAGGGTATTGCTGCGCCGGCAAAGTCGAATGCAGCACAGAGCGCCCAGATAAGCCCGCCTCCAGGCAGTGATCTTTGTGCACAAGGCACAGGCGATCCGGTCAATATGGCGGATCGGCTTGGTAATCGTGCTGAAGCCATGAATTTTCAGGTCCTTGAATTGCAGGACCAGATGCAGAAAATGCAGGAAGAAAATGAGCGTCGTTTCCAGAAACTGGAAGGTGGTCGGGCGGATGCCGGAAATGCATCTGGTGAAACCTCGCTTGCCAATGCGTCCTCTGCCGGAGTCCCCGATAACGGGGTTTCTGGTGAGGTTGCACAGGATGGAAATTTCGGATCT
The DNA here is from genome assembly GCF_006476605.1 of Brucella gallinifaecis. GTDB lineage: Bacteria > Pseudomonadota > Alphaproteobacteria > Rhizobiales > Rhizobiaceae > Brucella > Brucella gallinifaecis. The sequence goes on along the minus strand of NZ_ML636806.1, from coordinate 13,081 downwards.
TCCAACACACAGACGGCGGCCAATAATGTAGCGGGCGCCGATTCCATGGCTATTGGTTCTGATGGTGCTGCACAAGGTGGCCCACAGCGTGGAGAGCCGCCGAAAACCCTCGGCTCTATCCGCTTTGACAACAATGGCAATGTAATCGGCGAAACGATAAATATTCAGCCAGGTGCGATAGATCAGGGCTCTGCAAGTCAGGCTGCCGGGCAGACTGTTGCCTCATTGCCGACGGATGATAATCCGAATTCGCTTTATCAGGCAGCCTATCAATATCTGCTTTCAGGTGATTATAAAGCGGCTGAAACCGGGTTTCGTGAACATATCAAGCGTTATCCGGCTGATCCGTCGACAGCGGAAGCACGCTATTGGCTGGGTGAATCACTTTATGGTCAGTCACGCTATCCAGACGCTGCAACAGTTTTTATCGATACGCAGCGCGATTATCCAGATTCCAGACGAGCGCCGGAAAATATGTTCAAGCTTGGTATGACCCTTGAAAAAATGGATAATCATGATGTTGCCTGCGCGACATTCAAGCAGATACCGGAGCGCTATCCGAATGCTGCACCTGCCGTTTTGAAGCGGGTGAGTGATGAGCAATTGCGTATCAAGTGCTGATATTGGAGAACATTTGTGGGGCTTTCCCCGACCGATATTTTTGAGCCTTTCAGACTGGAAAATGCAAAAGGAATTATTGCTGCTGTTTCGGGTGGCAGTGATTCCCTTGCTTTGCTGTTTCTGCTGAAGGACTATCTTGCAACGATGGATAATCCGCCGCCGCTGACGGCTGTTACCATTGATCATCGTTTGCGTGATGAATCGACCCTTGAGGCTGAAAGCGTGGGGCAGCTTTGCAAGCAAAACGGTATCGCTCATCGTATTCTTGCATGGGAAGAGGTTAAACCGAAAACCGGAGTCGCTGCGGCGGCCCGTTCTGCCCGTTATCGATTGCTGGTGCAGGCTGCATGTGAGGCGGGTGCCGATTTCATTGTGACCGGGCATACGCGCAATGATCAGATTGAAACATTTTTGATGCGAAAAGAGCGTAGCTCTCATTCGCAAGCGCGGGGGCTTGCTGCAATGGCGCCCCGGTCAAGACTGGAAAACTCCGTTGTTTTGATGAGACCATTGCTGGAAACATCCCGTTCAAGCCTGCGGCAGGAACTCAGCGCAAGAGGGGTTGTCTGGTTTGATGATCCCAGCAATGTCAACACCAATTATGAGCGTCCGCGGGTGCGATTTACATCTGCTGCGGAGGCCAATCCTGATCAGGTTCTGGCTCAGATCGCTTTGGCATCTATGGCGCGCAAACGCGATAATGCGGCGCTTATTGCGGCGCTTTCTGCTCGTACATGTTTGCAAATGAACGCATTTGGCACGATTTTGGTCGATGCATCTATTTATTCAATGCTGCCGGAAAATGTTCGCCGTCTGTTTGCGGGGCTGCTTGCTTCGCTTGCGGGTGGTCGACGCTTCCTTCCCGGCGAAACTGAGCGGTCGCGGATAGAACGGCTTTTATCGGGGCAGGAAAAGGTTGGGCGCCTCACAGTTTTTGGTGCACTCGTGGAGCTTGGTAAAAACGGTGAGCCACACAGGTTTCGTCGTGAGCGCCGCAATCTTCCTGTCATGCAGCTTGATCCGGGTGAAGCCATCATCTGGGATGGGCGCTATCGCCTGAAGAATGAAACTGAAAAGATGTTTGAAGTGGCTGCACCTGAGAGGCAGGAACTGGCCGGTTTCATGGAAGAGAGCGCAATTGACGTTGATTTCTTGCAGCGTGAAGGCTTGCTCGTTCTGCCTGCCATTTATGAAAATGGCAAATTGCTGTGCGTTCCGGCTGTTGATGGGCAACAATTGCCAGCAGGAATCACTATCGAAAAACACTTTGCAATCTTTGATCATGTGCTTCACGGTTATGATTTCGGGTTGGCTAAGGCCATTGAAGCGCGATTTGGGCGCGAATGTCCTAATTTTATAAACCAGTTTTACAAGAATCGAAGCTGAGGGGCATCTCGCGCCTTGGCAAGGCCATGCTTCGATCCTATGTTAGGTTGAAACATCGTACCGCCCTTTTCGGGTGGCCGTGGTATCGATTGGACCCGATATGAATCCGAACTATCGCAACTTCGCCCTCTGGGCGATCATTGCCCTACTTTTGATAGCGTTGTTCAACCTGTTCCAGAGTCCTGGTCAGCGCTCCAATTCCCGTGAAATTTCCTACTCCCAGTTTATCGATGACGTGTCGAACGGACGCGTTAAGTCGGTAACGATTACTGGTGAGCGGATCAGTGGTACGCTTGCCGATAACGGGTCAACTTTCCAGACTTATTCACCAGGTGATGCCGGGCTGGTTTCCCGCCTTGAAGAGAAGGGCGTAACGATTACTGCCCGTCCTGAAAGCGACGGCTCCAGCTCACTTCTCGGTATTCTGCTTTCATGGCTGCCGATGATTCTCATTCTCGGCGTGTGGATATTCTTCATGCGTCAGATGCAGGGTGGCTCGCGCGGTGCGATGGGGTTTGGCAAGTCAAAGGCAAAGCTTTTGACCGAAGCGCATGGTCGTATCACCTTTCAGGATGTTGCCGGGGTTGAAGAAGCCAAGCAGGATCTGGAAGAGATCGTAGAATTTCTGCGTGATCCGCAGAAGTTCCAGCGTCTGGGCGGCAAGATTCCGCGCGGTGTTCTGCTCGTTGGCCCTCCCGGAACCGGTAAGACCTTGCTTGCACGTTCCGTTGCCGGTGAAGCCAATGTTCCATTCTTCACGATTTCCGGTTCTGACTTCGTTGAAATGTTTGTCGGTGTTGGTGCAAGCCGTGTCCGCGACATGTTCGAACAGGCCAAAAAGAATGCGCCTTGCATTATCTTCATCGATGAAATCGATGCTGTTGGTCGCCATCGCGGCGCCGGTCTTGGTGGCGGTAATGACGAGCGCGAACAGACGCTTAACCAGCTTCTGGTCGAGATGGATGGTTTTGAAGCCAATGAATCGATCATTCTGATTGCTGCGACTAACCGTCCTGACGTGCTTGATCCTGCACTCTTGCGTCCGGGCCGCTTCGACCGTCAGGTCGTGGTTCCGAACCCGGATATTGTCGGTCGTGAACAGATTCTCAAAGTGCATGTGCGCAATGTGCCGCTTGCACCCAATGTTGATCTCAAGATTGTTGCACGCGGTACGCCGGGCTTCTCCGGTGCCGATCTTGCAAACCTTGTCAATGAATCGGCTCTTATGGCTGCGCGTCGCAACAAGCGTCTCGTGACCATGCAGGAATTTGAAGACGCCAAGGACAAGATCATGATGGGTGCGGAACGCCGCTCTGCCATGACGCCGGAAGAAAAGGCCAATACAGCCTATCACGAAGCTGGTCATGCTATTGTTGCGCTTAATGTACCGAAGTCTGACCCTGTCCATAAGGCCACGATCATTCCGCGCGGTCGTGCGCTGGGTATGGTGATGCAGTTGCCTGAAGGCGATCGCTATTCGGCAACCTATACCTGGATGGTGTCGCGCCTTGCGATTTTAATGGGTGGCCGCGTTGCGGAAGAGCTGAAGTTCGGCAAGGAAAACATCACCTCCGGTGCGTCTTCCGATATTCAGCAGGCCACAAAGCTCGCACGTTCGATGGTGACGCAGTGGGGCTATTCCGACAAGCTTGGGCGTGTGGCCTATGGTGATAATCAGGAAGAAGTTTTCCTGGGTCATTCGGTTTCGCGCACGCAGAATATTTCGGAAGCAACTGCGCAGATCATTGATGCCGAGGTACGCCGTCTGGTTGATGAAGCCTATGCAGAAGCAACCCGCATCTTGACTGAGAAGCGTGCGGACTGGATTGCACTGGCCGAAGGTCTGCTTGAATATGAAACGCTCAGCGGTGATGAAATCAAGGAACTGATTGCAGGCAACAAGCCATCGCGTGATCAGGGCAATGATACGCCATCGCGCGGTTCAGGCGTGCCAAAAGCCGGACGAACCGGCAAGAAAAAAGGGGAGGAACCGGGTAGCGAACCCGGGATGGAACCTAATCCCCAGCCGCAATAAGTATAAGTGATAAAATCGGGGAGCCGGGCAATATGCCCGGCTTTTCCTTTTATGGTCACTTGCTCTGAAAGGCTCGGTTAAGGATTTCAGCGCATCATAGAGACCAACAGGACTGTTCTAAAGGCAAGGTGATTTGATTGCCTGAAAGGTGAAATTGCAATTGCTGGTCAATTTGGGATAATAACGCAATTCATTTTCCACTTCTGAAATGGGGTGGTCGAACTTCGCTGTTTCGCATTCTTATAAATGGCAGATATTGATTGCTACGAGAGAGCTATATGGCGCAACGCAAGGCTAAGAATATGACACGCAAGTATTTTGGAACCGATGGAATTCGCGGCAAGGCGAACAGTTTTCCGATGACGCCTGATATTGCCATGAAAGTTGGCATGGCCGTTGGGCATATTTTTCGTCGTAAGGGGCAGGCTTCGCGTGTTGTGATCGGTAAGGATACGCGCCGTTCGGGCTATATGCTGGAAAATGCGCTTGTAGCGGGTTTTACTGCTGCGGGCATGGATGTTTTTCTGCTTGGTCCGATTCCGACACCTGCGGTTGCCATGTTATGCCGTTCGCTTCGCGCAGATATTGGCGTGATGATCTCAGCTTCGCATAATCCTTTTTATGATAATGGCATCAAGCTGTTTGGTCCTGATGGTTTTAAGCTCTCTGATGAAATTGAATTGCAGATTGAAAGCCTGATCGACAGTGACTTGTCCGCCCATCTTGCGACCCATGGTGAAGTGGGCAAGGCCAAGCGCGTTGATGGCGATATTTATCGCTATATCGAGTTTGCGAAGCGAACGCTTCCACGCAATATCTCGCTCAATGGTCTGCGCGTTGTTGTCGATTGCGCCAATGGCGCTGGCTACAAGGTTGCGCCATCTGCACTTTGGGAGCTGGGTGCGGAAGTTATCACCATTAATAATGAGCCGAATGGTATCAATATTAATGAGGATTGCGGTTCGACCCATCCGATTGGTCTGATGAAAAAGGTTCATGAGGTGCGGGCGGATGTCGGAATTGCCCTTGATGGTGATGCGGACCGGGTTTTGCTTGTTGATGAAAACGGAACCGTCATTGATGGCGATCAGCTTCTGGCGGTGATTGCCGAATCATGGGCGAAATCAGACCGGTTGCAGGGCGGTGGTATTGTTGCGACAGTCATGTCCAATCTCGGCCTTGAGCGTTTCTTGCATGATCACAATATGACACTCGCCCGTACCAAGGTCGGAGATCGTTATGTTGTCGAGCACATGCGGCAGCATGGTTTCAATGTCGGCGGTGAACAGTCCGGCCATATTGTCATGTCGGATTTTGCCACGACTGGCGATGGGCTTATATCGGCTTTGCAAATCCTTGCTGTTGCCCAGCAGGAGAATAAGCCTTTGAGCGATTTGTGCCGTAAATTTGAACCTGTGCCACAATTGCTCAAGAATGTGCGCACCGCTGGCGGCAAGCCGCTTGAAAACAAGAAGGTCAAGAGTGCAATTGACGAAGCATCAGATCGTCTTGGCGCACAGGGACGTCTTGTCATCCGTCCATCAGGAACTGAGCCGCTTATCCGCGTGATGGCGGAAGGTGATGACCGCGCATTGGTTGAAAAGGTCGTTAATGATATTATCAATGTGATTGCCTCGGAAAGCGCCGCTGCCTGACAGAGCGGCATATCTTTAAAAAAAGCGCGGATTTTCCGCGCTTTTTTTGTGGCAGTGAGGGAAGGTTTATACTTTAAAGAGGTTTAATAAATATGGTTAAATTGTACTTAACTTTTCATCGATAGACTATCTCCCAGAATTCCGTTTTGCCGCGTTTGCGACAAGACAGGCTGATGGGAAATATGAATGAATAGTCTTATTAAAAACCTTTGCGCCAGCCTTGCTTTATCGGCTGCATTGGCGGTTTTTACTTCCGCAGCATTGGCTGCCGACGATCTGGAAGTGGTGCCGGAAGTGGTTGTTGCACCTATGGTGACAAGCGGCTGGTACTTGCGTGGGGATATTGGCTATTCGTGGAATCGGTTCAGACGTGCAGATTTTGAACTCCCGGATTTAAACGGCAACAGGTTTGATGGCGATCTGAATGGCTCATTCGTGCTGGGCGGCGGTATTGGTTATCAGATCACAGATTACTTGCGTACCGATCTGACGCTGGATTATTTAACGCGTGCGAAATTCACGACTGATTATGATGAAAGCCGGATGAGCGGGCTATCAGTTCTGGCAAATGCCTATGTTGATCTCGCCAATTTTGGCGGTGTGACGCCTTATATTGGCGCCGGTCTTGGCGCCACTCGTGTGAAGTGGGATGATATGGCTGTCGCAGCCAATGGCCATGAACTGAGCGGTCAGGCTGACTGGCGTTTTACCTATGCGCTGATGGCCGGTGCATCGGTTGAACTGACGCATAATCTCAAGCTTGATGCCAGCTATCGTTTCCGTCACATGAATGGTGGCACTATGCTTGAAGGTGGCTCTGATATTGGCGCTGTCAGTGATAAAGGAATAAACGCTCACGATATAAGGGTTGGGCTTCGGTATATGTTCGGCGGTTGATACTGAATATGAGAGTTTTCAAAAGGCCCGGGCTTCCGGGCCTTTTGCTTTATGTCTGAATATATTGCGCTGATGATGCATAAATTAGTGCATCCCCCATTTTTTGTTTCAAATATTTCCAATAGCGCATAGAAGACCGCAAGAGACAGGCATGGTCTAGATTGGCCGGCCCAGATTGGGCAGACCAGATTGGTCAGCCTGTATTATATTGGAAAGGTAGTGACATGAAAGCTATTACAGCCTTGTCAGATTTTGTCGGACGCTCTTTTGCTATTTGGGTTATCGTTTTTGCGGTGCTTGGTTTCTTGCTGCCATCGACATTCAGCATTTTTGCACCGTGGATTGTGGTCTTGCTCGGTATCATCATGTTCGGCATGGGCCTGACGATTTCGACGAAGGACTTTGCCGAAGTTGCGAGACGGCCATTTGAGGTTCTGATTGGTGTGCTGGCGCAGTTTATCATCATGCCGCTTCTGGCGGTTTTATTGACGCGGGTGATTCCGATGTCACCTGAGGTTGCTGCCGGCGTTATTCTGGTTGGTTGCTGCCCGGGTGGCACGGCCAGCAATGTGATGACTTATCTCAGCAAAGGTGACGTCGCTTTAAGCGTGGCCTGCACAAGTGTTACGACCTTGCTGGCTCCGTTGGTTACACCTTTTCTTGTCTGGTTCTTTGCCAGCCAGTATTTGCCGGTTGATGCGATGAGCATGTTTATCAGCATTATCAAAGTCATTCTGGTGCCACTTGCGCTTGGTTTTGTTTTGCAGAAGTTGATGCCTGGATTGGTGAAAGCAGCGGTTCCGATGTTGCCGCTGGTTTCTGTTATAGGAATTGTATTGATTGTTGCGGCAGTTGTTGCTGTCAACAAAACCGCTATTGCTCACTCCGGCTTGCTGATCTTTGCTGTGGTCGTTTTGCATAATAGTTGCGGGCTGCTCTTTGGCTATTTTGCAGCACGTTTTGCCGGTCTGTCACTGGCTAAACGCAAAGCGATCAGTATCGAAGTCGGTATGCAGAACAGCGGACTTGGTGCAGCGCTGGCCAATGCACATTTTTCACCTCTGGCAGCGGTGCCAAGTGCAGTCTTCAGTGTCTGGCATAATGTTTCCGGCGCGCTGATTGCGAGCTATTATGCACGCATGAAAGACAAATCTACGGATTGAAAGTGATAATAGTTTTCAACCCGCCGGATCAGTCCGGCGGGTTGTATAAAATATGCTTCCATCCATATTGTTCTTTTTTTGATTTCCGATATGCTCATCCACGGGCCACGCCTCCCCAACGAGGCGCGTGCTATCTGTGAGGATAGGAAACAAAATGACGACGATTGCGAAGCCGGCAGTTCGCCCGGCTAACCCTAATTTTTCTTCAGGTCCCTGTGCAAAACGCCCCGGCTGGTCGCTTCAAGCACTTGCCGATGCGCCACTTGGCCGTTCGCACCGTGCAAAAATCGGCAAGAACAAGCTGAAAGAAGCCATCGACCTTACCCGCGAAATTCTTGGCGTTCCGGCAGATTACCGCATTGGTATTGTGCCAGCATCTGATACGGGTGCGATGGAAATGGCCTTGTGGTCACTGCTTGGTGAGCGTGGCGTTGATATGGTTGCCTGGGAAAGCTTTGGTTCCGGCTGGGTCACAGATGTGCTCAAGCAGCTGAAACTCGAAGACACCCGCAGCTTTGTTGCGCCTTATGGTGAGCTGGTTGATTTTGCCGAAGTGGATTTCGACCGTGATGTCGTTTTTACATGGAATGGCACCACATCCGGCGTTCGCGTAGCCAATGCAGATTTCATCCCGGCAACCCGCAAGGGGCTTACCATTTGCGATGCGACTTCGGCTGCATTTGCGCAACGTCTTGATTTTGCAAAACTTGATGTTGTTACCTTCTCCTGGCAGAAAGTGCTGGGCGGCGAGGGTGCGCATGGCATACTCATTCTCTCGCCACGCGCTGTTGCGCGTCTGGAAAGCTATAAGCCGGCATGGCCGCTGCCAAAGATTTTCCGGCTGACCTCCGGTGGCAAGCTGATTGAAGGCATCTTTGTCGGTGAAACCATCAATACGCCTTCCATGCTCTGCGTTGAAGATTATCTCGATGCACTGAGCTGGGCGCGTTCAATCGGCGGTCTTGATGGGCTTGTCGGACGCGCTGATGCAAATTTTGCCGTGCTCAATAGCTTTATCGAGAAGACGCCATGGATTGCAAATCTGGCGAAAAAGCCGGAAACACGCTCAAATACATCGGTATGCGTGACGATTGTCGACCCGGATGTGATTGCATTGTCTGCGGATGCGCAGGCAGCTTTCGTTAAGGGCATTGTATCAGCCCTTGAAAAGGAAGGCGTAGCCTTTGATATCGGTGCCTATCGTGATGCCCCTGCGGGCTTGCGCATATGGGCGGGTGCAACGGTTGAGACTTCTGATCTTGAAGCTCTGACTGCCTGGCTCGACTGGGCTTTTCACGCACAGAAAGCAGCGCTTAAGGCTGCAGCCTGATCGCAAGCGATGAGCGAGCTGTGGCCGGAGTTGGGACGGCCATGGCCTGCTTGCCCTTTATTATCGTACAATCCGAAGGAGGCCCTTATGGCACCTCGCGTACTCGTATCCGATAAATTGTCGCCGACCGCCGTTCAGATTTTCAAAGACCGCGGCGTTGAAGTTGATTACCTGCCAGATCTTGGCAAGGACAAAGAAAAACTGCTGGAAGTGATAAGCCAGTATGATGGTCTCGCTATCCGCTCTGCCACCAAGGCAACCGAAAAGCTGATTGCAGCGGCAACGAAGCTCAAGGTCATTGGCCGTGCCGGTATTGGCGTTGACAATGTCGATATTCCGGCAGCATCGCGCCGTGGTATTATCGTGATGAATACGCCTTTTGGCAATTCGATCACCACGGCAGAACATGCCATTGCACTGATGTTTGCTGTGGCGCGTCAATTGCCTGAAGCTGATGGTTCCACACGGGCTGGCAAGTGGGAAAAGAACCGCTTCATGGGTGTGGAAATTACCGGCAAGACGCTCGGTGTTGTCGGTTGCGGCAATATTGGCGCAGTGGTTGCTTCCCGCGCTATTGGTCTGAAAATGCATGTTGTTGCGTTTGATCCGTTTTTATCGGAAGCGCGGGCGCAGGAACTTAGTGTCGAGAAGGTCGAGCTTGATGAGCTTCTGGCGCGTGCCGATTTCATCACGCTTCACACGCCTTTGACCGATAAAACACGCGGTATCATCAATGCAGAAGCATTGGCCAAGACCAGGCCGGGTATTCGCATTATCAATTGTGCCCGCGGTGGCTTGATTGTTGAAAAGGATCTGGTTGCAGCGCTGAAATCCGGCCATGTCGCCGGTGCTGGCATTGATGTTTTCGAGACAGAACCTGCCACAGAGAATGAGCTGTTCAATCTGCCGAATGTGGTCTGCACGCCGCATCTTGGTGCTTCGACTTCCGAAGCGCAGGAGAATGTTGCCATTCAGGTCGCCGAGCAAATGTCGGATTATCTGGTCAAGGGTGCTGTTTCCAACGCGATCAACATGCCGTCGATCACGGCGGAAGAGGCGCCGCGTCTCAGACCATTTGTCAAGCTCGCAGAAGTGCTTGGCGCTTTTGTTGGTCAGGTGACGGATGAGCCTATTCAGGAAGTGGAAGTGCTTTTTGATGGCGCCACCGCCAGCATGAACACACGCGCCTTGATCAGTGCAGCTCTTGCTGGTCTGATCCGTCCGCAGGTGGCTGATGTGAATATGGTCTCCGCACCGATCATGGTCAAAGAGCGTGGAATCATCGTTTCCGAGATCAAGCGTGACAAGTCAGGCATCTTTGATGGCTATATCAAGCTGACCGTGAAGACCACCGAACGTGAACGCTCGATTGCAGGAACGTGCTTCTCGGATGGCAAGGCCCGTTTCATCCAGATCAAGGGAATCAACCTTGATGCGGAAGTCGGCCCACATATGCTTTATGTCACCAATGTTGATATTCCGGGCATGATCGGTCTGCTTGGAACGATCTGCGGCAAGCACAATATCAATATCGCAAACTTCGCTCTTGGACGTAATCATCCGGGCGGTGATGCGATTGCGATGCTTTATGTCGATGACAGGATTCCACAGGCAGCCCTTGACGAACTGATTGCTCAAGAGGCAATCAAGGCGGCAAGACCTTTGGAATTTAACATCGAGGAAGCTTGAGCAAGATGACAGACGGGATTGAACAGGCAGCATGGCGGCGGATGCAAGCGCAGGATATAGCGCAGGTAACAGCCGTGGCCAATGTCGTTCATCCCGATTTTTTTGAGGATGAAGCGGTCTTCCGGGACCGCTTTAAAATCTATCCTGCTGGTTGTTTTGTGCTGGCAAATGGCCATGAAATTCTGGGCTACGGTATCAGCCATCCGTGGCAGCTTGATTCGGTTCCCGCACTGAATTTTGTTCTTGGTGAATTGCCCAAAGATGTCGGCACCTATTATATTCACGATATTGCGCTTCTGCCTGAAGCGCGATCCGGCGGACAGGCGTCGCGGGTGGTTGAACTGATGGGTGCGCAGGCAGAGCGTGATGGTTTTGCGACTATGGCACTCGTTGCAGTCAACGGTTCCCGGGGTTTCTGGGAGAAAAAAGGCTTTGTTACCCGTGAGGTGAGCGAACTTGCAGAAAAGCTGAAAGGCTATTCGGATGAGGCGCTATATATGGTCAGAGCCGGTTAGATCGTCGATATTCCGGCTATGGCGGTCTGCAAATGGCATTTTTCTTCACTTCCGGTGCTCATGTACCCAAAACTACACTCCGCTCCGGTTCTCGAATAACACCATTTTCGCCTCACCATATCCAGAATCTCAGACGATCTGACGCTGGTTTTCCACGTTTTTACTAAAAATAATCGTGTTTTACGCATGAAAGAGTCGCGCAAGCAGGATTCTCTCTGTATAGAGACGAGGGATCAGCACCTCGCGTCAAACTGTCGGGGCTGCTTGCGATCCTTGGGTTATCATTACGGCTGAAATGCCGGACCGAGGAGTTTTCTCAATGGCTAATGTAGTTGTCGTCGGGTCGCAATGGGGCGACGAGGGCAAGGGAAAGATCGTTGACTGGTTGTCCGAACGCGCCGATGTCATCGTGCGTTATCAGGGCGGTCATAATGCGGGTCATACACTTGTCATCGATGGCGTCAGCTACAAGCTTTCGCTTCTGCCTTCCGGCCTTGTGCGCGGAAAGTTGAGTGTGATTGGCAATGGTGTTGTGGTTGATCCGCATCATTTCGTCATGGAAGTCGAGAAACTGCGCGGGCAGGGCATTGAAATCACGCCGGATGTTCTGCGTATTGCAGAAAATGCTCCGCTGATTCTTTCGGTTCATCGTGAACTTGATGCGATGCGTGAAGGTGCTACCGAAGGACTCAAGATCGGCACCACCAAGCGCGGTATCGGCCCTGCTTATGAAGACAAGGTTGGCCGTCGTGCAATCCGCGTTATTGATCTGACCGAGCCGGATACGCTGGAGCCGAAAGTCGAGCGTCTGCTTGCCCATCATAATCTGCTGCGTCGCGGTATGGGGCTTGAAGAAATTGCGGTTGCAACGATCCTTGAAGAGCTGACTTCGGTTGCCGACAAGATTCTTCCCTATATTGATCAGGTCTGGCGTGTTCTGGACGAACGCCGCAAGGCTGGTGATCGCATTCTGTTTGAAGGTGCGCAGGGGGCATTGCTTGATAATGACCATGGCACTTATCCGTTCGTGACTTCATCAAACACGGTTGCGGGTCAGGCTGCTGCCGGTTCAGGTCTTGGCCCGACAGCAATCGGTTATGTTCTCGGCATCACCAAGGCTTACACCACCCGCGTTGGCGAGGGTCCGTTCCCGACCGAGTTGAATGATGAAATCGGCGAATTCCTAGGCACCAAGGGCCATGAATTTGGTGTTGTCACGGGGCGCAAGCGTCGTTGCGGCTGGTTTGATGCGGTTATCGTTCGCCAGACGGTTCGCACCTCGGGGATTACCGGCATTGCCCTGACCAAGCTTGATGTTCTTGACGGACTTGAAGAAATCAAGATCTGCGTTGCCTATGAGCTTGATGGCAAGCGTATCGATTATCTGCCATCATCGATGGGCGCGCAGGCGCGTGTGAAGCCAATTTATGAAACGCTGCCGGGCTGGTCGGAAACCACAGCCGGTGCGCGTTCGTGGAATGAACTTCCGGCACAGGCGGTCAAATATGTCCGGCATATTGAAGAGCTGATCGGTGCACCTGTATCGATGCTTTCAACCAGCCCGGAGCGTGAAGATACGATTCTTGTAACCGATCCGTTTCATGATTGATTGATCTGAGCTTCGGTTCTGACAAAATTAAAACACCCGGTTTGTCATCAAGGCTGACCGGGTATTTTTTTAAAGTTTTTTCGCTTTCATTATGAAAGCATTCACTTAGGGTCAGGACCCATTAATTTGATGAGAATGGCATCTGAAATGACCAGATATGCTAGGAGAGACGTGAGGACCG
>NZ_ML636805.1 GCF_006476605.1 Brucella gallinifaecis | reverse complement strand
TTCGAGAAAACCATCGCTTCCTCTGAAGCCTGGATCTACATCGCAAATATCCGCTTCCTAACGAGAAGGATTGCAAGAGCCTGATATCGTTACGTTCATTATGATTCAGGCTCTAAATTTTGAATATGGACATCGTATTCGTAAATGTGAGACATGATTATTTTAAAAAATTACAGTAAAGAGAAACGATGCGCCTATATCGCCTTGATCCGTTCACCGGAAGCAAACAGTATCTAGCTATGCAAAATGGCTATTATGTGCTTAGTGATCCCAAAAACGGCAACCAAAAGCATCATGCAAAAAATAAGGTTCTAGTTCGCGACGAACAAAAAATGATCGATTTGATCCTGCTCGGCCATTCAACTCGCTTGGACGAGCTCAAGCTAATGATCCGGATGAAAAGTTTGTAATACGCTTCCAAGAGCCGGATATTAAATCTCTGCTAGTAATATTTAAACTCATTAAAGCGAAATACGGCTTAGGACTCGACCCATTAATTTGCGGGATAGAGATAAGCGTCGATTTCTATGCCAAAACACTGGGAGAGTATGAACGCGCAAAGATGGTGCGCGTATTGGCCAATCATATTCTGTTTAAGCGGGACGTAATAACCGATCACCGTGATAGACCGAGATCAGTGTGGGGGACCGGTCGAGGCCACTATCAACGGTTATTAGCCGGAAATCCAAACTTCAGTGAAGGCGCAAACAGACGGTTGCTGATTGAGACAGAATGGGATCATGCGCCCTATTCAGATGCTACAATTAATATCGGCGACATAAAAGCCGACGTCCGCTGGCGTATTATGGATAAAACGATAGATACGCAAAACCGAGATACCGGGACATTCAAGGCACTGGCTGAGAAAGACAAACGTGCACGCGTAGAAGTCACACTTACCGGAGATGCATTATCGGAAATATGCCCCATGTATTTTCAGGAACTTACTGAATTGAACTTCACGCGCCTTCAAGCACGATACTTTGATTTTGTTCTTCCAACAGTATCCGGAAAAGTGGTTCATAAAACAAGGTGGCGACAAGCAGTTGCAGTCGCTAGAGACAGGCAGAGGATAGCTAAGTTTCGAAAGACAGGTGGCATCGGGTTAAAGGCAATGGACGATGCTGTAACGGAAACGCAAAAAATCATTCGAAAGCAATCTTTGCCGGATATGCATAATAGAGGTTTGAAGTTACCGGCGAAGAAGAGAATAGCTATGGGAGTAAGTCAGACGTTTGTGGCCTATGAAGACCTGAATGAACGCGTGCTGACAGCTTTGAGGAGTTTGGGCGAGCGCGTGCGTAAGGGATTTCTGAAATAGGCAGCGCGAACTTTTTTGAGGCGTCTCTTCTAGATGCTGCTCTGCCTACGTTTTGTAATAGTTCTCAACATAGGCAATCCGCTTATAATAGACATGTTATATAAGTTATTAGGCTGAAAATCAGCGGATTTCTCGAAATCCAAGCATTGCAGTGGCTATAGACATGCGAAAACCAGCTCGTTGATCAAAAATGACTCAGAAAAACTTGCAAAAAGTATTTGGGTGAAAAGCGAAACGGTTTCGCATTTAAGATAATTCTGTCGGCGTGCTGGTTCTGATCTAGGTCTGATTTGTTTCGTTGCTTCACGAATGTGAATGTCAGAAGAAACTCGCCAAAACCAAAAATACGCTCAGATCTGTCATCTTGACGGAAAGTTAGCGGAAACAATTCTCGTAGGAATCTTAGGAAGATCGAACACTCGGTAGATGCAAAATATTGCGCTCGAAAGCCTTAAATCGCTTATTAGCCGGTCATTTCTTGTCACAATGTAATGCAACCACAGTTAGGATAGGCGGTTACACTTCCGGATCACGGCGGCACCAGAACGCATCCCCTTGAATAGAAGAGGGTTTTTCTAGGACTTCACTGTTCCCGACACGCTGGCGTTGCTGTCCGGTAGGTTCGTCTACCCTAGGCGATCAACCAAGTCGGTTGCCCGCAAATGGCTGTAACGCTGCAACATGCGCAATTCTTTATGACCGCTTATGGTAGCTGCTTCGATCACGTTCAACCCCTTCTCTAAAAGCCGTGAGATTGCCTCGTGACGCAGATCGTGAAACCGGAAGTCAGTCATGCCAGCGCGTTCACGCAAATGCTCCCACGCCTGTCCTACGGCTGATTTCGTAAGCGGAAAAACACGTTGATCGATGGTGTTTGTCTTAAGTTCCATGAGTGTCCGTAATGCAAGCTGCGATAACGGAATATCTCTGCTTTCACCGTTCTTCGACATTTCAAGATATGCGATCCGGCGGTTGAAATCGATATCTGTCCATTGTAGCGAAAGGATTTCACCTTGGCGCATAGCGGTTTCAAGTGCGATAATTACCAAAGAGCGCATATAAGGGTTACGAGCGCTGTCGGCAGCGTCGAATAGCTTTTGCTCTTCACCGTCTTCTAAACGGCGTTCTCTTCCTCGTGATGGTGAGGGGCGCCGTATCATCCGGCAAGGGTTTTGAATCAGATGCACACCCCATTCTTTCCGACCAATATCGATAGCATGAGCTAAGGTGTTCAATTCCTTGAGAACGGTAGACGGCATGACAACCTTCAATCGCTCGTCACGATACATAGCAAGATCACTGGGACTAAGCATAGAAAGGGTTCGATAAGCAATTTCGTGCTTCATAAGCACGCGCACTCGGTAGACTTCAGTCTGAGCACTTCGCTTCTGCAGCGTAATTTCTGTCACGTAACGCTCAAGCAACTCCCGGAGCGTCATCTTCTCTGCGAGGCGCGTATCGATGAAGCCGCCACCTCGATCAAGTTCTGTTTCGAGATTACGCGCCCACTTTTCAGCATCAGCCTTTGTGTCAAAGCTCTTTGCACGCGGCTTAATACCCTTGCGGCGAACCTGTGCCTGCCAGCGGCCTCGTAATTTGCGAATTGTAGCCATAGAAACTCCATTCGGTATTTCTAAGGTCTGTAGGATGCCCCTATAAGGGTGCCAAGGATAATCCCTAGCGATAGTCTTGACGGCTTTGTCTGGCATTGCATCATTGTAAGCAGCTGAAAACGAGGGAGCTATGAATAGTGGCGGGGTTGTGCCGATTGACCCGCTTTACGTCTGGAAAATAAAGCCGGACATCGAGGAAATAAGGGATTTGGTGATGCCTTCGTCCGTATTTCTAGGGCAGCTCTTTCTCAGGCATCGGGCGCTCAGACATGCCTGCAACGCGTTAAATGGAAAGATGGCGGGAATGCGCCGCATCACTCATAGTGACGCGAGAGAACTACATGCTACGACTTTAACCACTTGATATAAAATAGATATTTATGGGGTAAAGTTCCACTTCGGGGCTCTTCGGAGGGCAGCACTCTATCCAGCTGAGCTACGGGTGCATCACCGGGAGGCATTAAAGCCTCAATTACGGCGTTTCTAGCTGAACCACGGCCCAGCTTCAATGCTCTATTTGGACAAGATACAGCTATTTAGCAAAATAACCGTGAAAATTCCTAAATTACTCTAAGAGGAAAATAGAACCAGAGAGAAGATTGTTCCATTCCCGCTCAACGCGGGAATGAAACCATATCCCCATAGAGTTCGCGAAGCTTTGCTTTAACGGCTGGAGAGTTCCGGTATATTTCAATAAACTTTTTGAGGCGGACATCATCACGCAGTTCAGGGCGTGTCACAAACTGAAATGCATAAATTGGTTCATTCTCAAAAATCAATCCTGATGACGCCTCCAAACCTGCAAGCTTTGCAAATGTCGGATAAGTTGCGGCAGCATCGACATCATCCAGCGACCGTGCAATTTGCGGACCATCCAGCAACACAATTTTCAGTGGCTTTTTCCATGTCACAACATCTTCAAGGCTGGCACGTTGATCTGTGCCAGGCTTAAGTTCAAGAAAACCTGCCTGCTGTAATAACAGCAAAGAACGCCCGGTATTAATGACATCTCCCGAAAACGCGATTCTAGCGTTATCTGGCAGTTCATCAAGTTTGGCATATTTTTTTGAGTAAAGACCAAAAGGCGTACTGAAAGCAGGCGCTACCGGTACGAGACCATTGCCGGTATTGGCATTTGTGTAGTTCAAGTAAGGAATATGCTGGAAAAGATTGGCGTCGACAGTCTTGTCAGCGACTGCTGTGTTGGGTGTATTCCAGTCACTGAACTCGACCAGTTCGACATCAAGCCCCTGTTCTTTCGCTTCCTTAGCTGCCACTTCCGCAGCCTGATTGGATATGCTTGTAGCCAAGGCAATGCGCAGCACTGGTTTGTCATCAGCACGCACTGACAGGGGGGGCATTGAAAGAGAGATAAGCGCTAAAGCTGTCAAAGCAAGAAAGCGGCGGCGGTGAAATAGATTCAAACCTTTAGAGCTGAATGTTTTTGGTGAGATTTTCATAAAACACCTAAAAAGATGACACATTGAGTCCAGTATATAGATTGATGCTGAATTTAAGAAGCCAAATCTATAGCTTATGGGCAATCATCGGAAAGTTGATCACGATCAATGAACTTAATGTCAACGGCTTCTAATTTTCTTCAAAATGTCATCGGACAGTACGAAGCTAAATAGGCGGCTGCCAATGGCTATTAAGAAGTTTCCCGCTTGAAAGCAGAAAAGGATAAATCATGTCAAATACAGCTAAGGTTGCCTTGGTGACGGGTGCAGCACAGGGCATTGGTCGTGGTATTGCATTACGCCTTGCAAAGGATGGTTTTGATATCGCACTGGTTGATCTGAAAGCAGACAAGCTTGAAGCCGTGAAAAAGGAAGTCGAAACGCTTGGCCGCAAGGCATCAACTTTTTCCGCCGATATCAGCAAGCGCGATGATGTTTATGCTGCAATTGATCACGCTGAAAAAGAGCTTGGCGGTTTTGATGTAATCGTCAACAATGCCGGCATTGCGCAGGTTCAGCCTATTTCTGATGTCAAGCCGGAAGAAGTTGATCGCATCCTGAAGATCAATGTTGAAGGTGTATTGTGGGGCATTCAGGCCGCAGCAGCCAAATTTAAAGCTCGCGAACACAAAGGCAAGATCATCAATGCTTCCTCCATTGCCGGCCATGATGGTTTTGCAATGCTTGGTGTTTATTCGGCAACGAAATTTGCCGTACGGGCACTCACACAGGCCGCAGCCAAGGAATATGCAAGCGCAGGTATTACAGTCAATGCCTACTGCCCTGGCATTGTCGGTACCGATATGTGGGTCGAGATTGATGAGCGCTTCTCAGAAATCACTGGCGCACCGAAGGGTGAGACCTATAAGAAATATGTTGAAGGTATTGCGCTTGGTCGTGCTCAGACACCTGACGATGTTGCCTCGCTGGTATCCTTCCTTGCCAGCCCGGATTCAGATTACATCACCGGACAGGCTATCCTGACCGATGGCGGCATTGTTT
Organism: Brucella gallinifaecis; assembly: GCF_006476605.1. Classification (GTDB taxonomy): domain Bacteria; phylum Pseudomonadota; class Alphaproteobacteria; order Rhizobiales; family Rhizobiaceae; genus Brucella; species Brucella gallinifaecis. Next base: position 226,045 of record NZ_ML636805.1, on the reverse strand, counting down.
ACCGCTAAGCATAGCGCAAAATAAAGGCGGGAAATTCCCGCCTTTATCTTATCCAACATGCAAACCCGGCGCTTCCTGTCCAGTGCTTTCAACATATTCGGTATAACCGCCACCATATTGCTGAATGCCATCCGGTGTGAGTTCGAGCACACGATTGGACAGTGCCGACAAAAAGCGCCGGTCATGCGATACAAAAAGCATTGTGCCCTCATAGGCTGACAGCGCCTTGATCAGCATTTCCTTGGTATCAAGATCCAAATGGTTCGTCGGCTCATCAAGCACAAGGAAATTTGGCGGATCAAACAGCATGGCCGCCATAACCAGACGAGCTTTTTCCCCACCCGAAAGCACGCGGCATTTCTTTTCAATATCGTCACCTGAAAAGCCAAAACAACCGGAAAGTGCACGCAAAGGCGACTGCCCGGCCTTTGGAAAACGCTGCTCCAGCCATTCAAGAATTGTGCTGTCGCCATCAAGTATATCCATGGCATGCTGTGCGAAATAGCCGAGCTTTGCGCTGGCGCCAAGATTGACAATACCCTGATCGGGCTCAGTCGTTCCGGTAACGAGCTTAAGAAGCGTTGACTTGCCAGCACCATTGACGCCCAAGATGCACCAACGCTCACGCCGGCGGACCATAAAGTCCAATCCATTGTAAATCGTGCGGCTGCCATAAGACTTGTTCACCCCCTTTAGGCTGACCACATCTTCGCCTGATCGTGGCGCAGGCAGAAAATCAAAGGCGACTGTCTGGCGGCGGCGCGGAGGCTCAACGCGATCAATCTTTTCAAGCTTTTTCACGCGGCTCTGCACCTGTGATGCGTGCGATGCGCGTGCTTTAAAGCGTTCAATAAACTTGATTTCCTTGGCAAGCATTGCCTGCTGGCGTTCAAACTGCGCCTGCTGCTGCTTTTCATTAAGCGCCCGCTGGCCCTCATAAAATGCATAATCGCCGGAATAGCTTGTGAGCGAGCCGCCGTCGATTTCGATGATTTTAGTCACGATGCGGTTCATGAACTCGCGGTCGTGCGAGGTCATCAGCAAGGCACCGTCATAGTTTTTAAGAAAGGATTCCAGCCAGATCAGGCTTTCGAGATCAAGATGGTTGCTTGGTTCGTCGAGAAGCATAACGTCAGGACGCATCAGAAGAATACGGGCAAGCGCCACGCGCATTTTCCATCCGCCGGACAATTTGCCGACATCACCATCCATCATTTCCTGACTGAAACTAAGACCTGCAAGCACTTCACGCGCACGACCGTCCAGACCATAGCCATCAAGCTCTTCGTAACGCGCCTGCACTTCACCATAGCGTTCGATAATGGCGTCCATCTCATCAAGACGATCAGGGTCGCACATGGCGCTTTCGAGTTCGCGCAGTTCGGCTGCAACAATACTGACCGGCCCTGCCCCGTCCATGACTTCGGCAACTGCCGAGCGTCCACCCATTTCACCAACATTCTGGTTGAAATAGCCGATCGTCACGCCTTTTTCGACATTGACCTGTCCTTCATCGGGCAATTCTTCGCCAGTAATCATGCGAAAAAGCATGGTTTTACCCGCACCGTTTGGTCCGACAAGGCCGATCTTCTCGCCGCGATTCAATGCGGCAGAAGATTCGATAAAAAGAATGCGATGGCTGTTAGACTTGCTGATATTATCAATGCGGATCATATGTGGAAGGCCTTGTGAAAACGTGGCCTCCCTATGGCATGGCTTGTCCGCGCTGTCACGGACACAATGTTAATTGCGTCCATTATGGAATATGATGCAGCCATTCTCTGGTTGCGAATTTTTCTTCAACGAGCTGTTCAGCAGCTGCAAATTCTTCAGGCGTAATCGCTCCGCTTACACCGCCATTGAGCGACACGAACATGTCCTTCATGCGGTCAATGACTTCACGGCGCGGCAATCCTGTCTGGCTGCGAACAGGATCAACACGCTTGGCAGCACTGGCTGTCCCCTTATCTGAAAGCTTTTCGCGGCCAATGCGCAGCACCTTGAGCATCTTTTCCGCATCCATATCATAAGCCATTGTGACATGATGCAGGACAGTTCCGCCTGAATAACGCTTTTGTGCCGCGCCACCAATCTTGCCTTTTGAGCTGGAAATATCATTGAGCGGTTTATAAAAGGCATCAATGCCCAATGAATTGAGCGACTTCAGCACCCATTCATCGAGAAATGCATAAGAGTCGGCAAAGCTCATATCGCGAACCAGCTCACCCGGTGCATAAAGCGAATAGGTGATAGAATTTCCCGGCTCTACAAACATGGCGCCGCCGCCCGTAACACGGCGTACTGTCTCGACACCCATTTCTTTTGTCGCTTCCATGTCCACTTCATTACGCAGCGACTGAAAAGCACCAATGATAATTGACGGGCGTTCCCATTCCCAGAAACGTAAGGTGGGCGCACGGCGTCCGGCAGCAACTTCGCGCGCCAGAACTTCATCAAGAGCCAGATGCATTGTGGGCGCCAGCGGCGGAATATCAATGATCTGCCATTCATAGTCACGCCATGTCCGCGCAACGCCAAGCGCACGACGAACTGCAATTGCAACCGCTTCCGGGCTGAAACCGATCATAAACGCATCCGGGCGCAATCCTTTACGCACCGCATCAGCTATTTCTTCGGCTGAGGCGGTTGCAGGCAAACCATTCAAAGCATTGCGAATATCATCAAGGGCTTCTGCGGGTTCCAGAAAAAAGTCGCCTGCGACCTGAACTTCACTGAGTTTGTTATCCTGAACGTCCAGATCGATAACAACCAGCTTTCCACCGTGGACCTTGTATTCACCATGCATATTCAAAAGACCTTGCTAAGGGGAGATTTTCAGGCGTAATTATTTTCGATCGATCAGCCTTCAGAGTGCGGCCAATCGTGCCTCTGCTGTTTTATCAAAGGCCTTTTGCATACCAGAGTCGCGATCATAAACATCACTGTAAAAACGCATATTGCCGTTGCTGTCAGGCCATGCTGTGAAATAAGCGATATAGACCGGAACCGGTTCGGCAACCTTGATACCGCGCTCATTCTTGCCAAAATACCTGCTCAACTCTTCAACAGGTTTTCCAAGAACTGCGGCAGCCATATCACGCGGACGCTCAAGCCGAATGCAACCATGGCTGAGCGCACGCATATCACGGCTGAAATATGATTTTGCCGGCGTGTCATGCATATAAATATCATGCGCGTTCGGGAATAAAATCTTCAATTCACCCAATGCATTATCGAGACTTGGTTTCTGTCGGATACCGACATGCGCCTTGCCTGCGGCAACGGCATTCCAGTTCACAGCACTTGCTGAAACCTTCTTGCCTCCGACATAGACCTCATAGCCATTGCGGTCGAGATAGCTGCTATCTCGCATGACTTTTGGCAGCATTTCATTGAGTATGATCGAACGTGGCACGCCCCATGATGGATTGAAAACAACTGTCTGGACTTTGTTATAGAAAAAATAGGTCTGATGTTTTGGCGAACCGATGACCACATTCATAGCCAGTTTTTCTTTACCATCCTCAAAATATTGAGCACGATAAGATGGCTGATTGACCATCACATAACGCGAACCGAAATCATGCGGCAGCCAGCGCAAGCGCTCCATCGAATAAAGAATGCGATCCCGCTTCACTGAATTCTGCTCACCCTGAAGGGCTGCAATCGTATTTCTGCCGATGATGCCATCAGGCGTGCTACCTGATAATTTTTGATAATCCTTGATAGCGGCCACAAGTTCGGGATCATAAATGCTTGCATCTGCATGTGCCTGCAACACATCGCGATGCTGTTCCATATAGGATGCGGGTGCATGGCGTGTGATGAGAGCTACGACCCTGGCAAGCTGATCACTGGTATCACCGGGACGAATAGCCTTATCGAGCGAGATGCGGATTGGTTCTCTGGACGGTACTTGTGTGTTTGCCAGTTCACGCTTTAACGTGGCATAAGCCTCGTTATTCGGCTGGAATCCTTTAAGATAATCGACCGGATCATTTTTTGCAGCAAGCGTCTCAAGAACGGCTTTCGGATCAACACGGTTGCGTGGCAAATCGTAAAATCCGCTCAGCCTGTCGGCAACAATACGCCCTTCTCCTGCGTCAATGGCATAACGCAAAGCACGCGCAGACATACGAATTTCAAACTCAGCCAGTTTTTGCAGATGTTCAGCAAGCTGCGCCTCGTCATAATGATCACCGGGAATAGTAACCGCATATTCTAACGGGTTGAGACCATCTTCATCGGATTGTGCAAAAAAAGCCGCAAGATTTCGGGCTTTATCAAGCGCCTTTTTATCAGCTGACCAGATAAAGCTGCGTTTTTGCGAGTAAAAACTGACAATCGCTTCTGCGATCTGTTTCTCGGCCTGAACATTCGTGGTTTTTAAATAATCAGCGGCTGCATCAAAAGCCAGTTCACCCTGCGATATCTTATCAGATATCTTCATCAAACCTACCGGCGACATGCCGGATGTGAGTGGATCGACCGATGAAGGCTCAACGGCAGCCGTCACCTGCATATCCAGACCACCAAAATCAATTTTGATCAAAGCATCTGGCTTATAATTATATATTTGCGGTCCCTTGACTATCACACGCTGTGTTGGCGGCGTAGCGGCACGAGGCACCGAGGCGGGTTTTGCGGCACGCGGTGCAGGATTGGCCTTTAGAGGCGGTTGAACTGGCTGCGCCTGTTGCTGACGACGCTGCTGAAACAATTCCAGCAAAGAATTTGCGGCTTGCGCGTGAGCTGGCAAAAAAAGTGTCGAAGCGGTCAATGCAAGCGCCAGAGCGCTGCGGACATAAGGCCCGCTTTTGCGATGATCATTCATGTCACGATACAACTGTCTGGAGAACTGCATTCTAACCGCCAATTCAGTGCGACCGCCATTGAGCAAAGCCGCGTCAATCTTTGCCCATAGAATTGATGAATCTCGTATAGAATCGTTTAACGTTAATGCATCTTCCTGTTTTTTAGTGCCTGACTCTATCATTTTTTATTGAAAAACGTTTTTGCAGATAGAGTGGTGCCTTTGCTTACTCTCATATTGCGCAAAGTGCCGCAGTGGATTCCATCTCGCATCGCGCTAAAAGCCCGACAGTTTATATGCTGGCAAGCAAGCGAGGTACCAAAATGGCAGAAGCAAGCGCCGCCGATCTTTTTCCAATGGGCGAAGACAAGACCCCTTATCGCAAACTGACCTCCGATTATGTTTCAGTTGAAACATTCAAAGGGCAGGAAATTTTGAGTGTCGACACCGAAGGTTTGCGCATTCTGTCGGAAGCTGCTTTTGCTGACATCAACCACCTGTTGCGCCCCGGCCATCTGCAACAGCTTGCAAACATTATGAAAGACCCGGAATCAACCGATAATGATCGTTTCGTGGCCTATGACCTCCTGAAAAACGCCAATATCGCCGCAGGCGGCGTGCTGCCAATGTGTCAGGATACCGGCACGGCTATCATCATGGGAAAAAAGGGCCGGAGGGTCTGGACCGAAGGCGGCGATGCAGACGCACTGGGCGCTGGCGTTCTTGATGCCTATAACAAGAAGAACCTGCGTTATTCTCAGCTTGCTCCGCTGTCGATGTTCGATGAGAGAAACACCAAAAACAATTTGCCGGCACAGATCGATATCTATGCAGAAGGCGAAGACGCCTATAAATTTCTGTTTGTTGCCAAGGGTGGCGGCTCTGCCAACAAGACATTCCTGTTTCAGGGAACGCCTTCGCTGCTCACCCATGACCGGCTGATTGAATTTCTCAAAGACAAGATTCTCAGCCTTGGCACTGCTGCCTGCCCGCCTTATCATCTGGCAATCGTTATTGGCGGCACATCTGCTGAAATGAACCTGAAAACCGTGAAGCTCGCTTCCACGCGCTATCTTGATGAACTTCCTACTGAAGGTTCAGAAACGGGTCATGCTTTCCGTGATCTTGAAATGGAAGCTGAAATTCACAAGCTGACGCAATCGCTTGGGGTTGGTGCACAGTTTGGTGGCAAATATTTCTGCCACGACGTGCGTGTTATCCGCCTGCCGCGTCACGGTGCATCTTTGCCAATCGGTCTTGGCGTATCCTGTTCGGCAGATCGCCAAGCGAAAGGAAAAATCACCAAAGACGGTATTTTTCTTGAGCAGCTTGAAACCAACCCGGCACAATATATGCCGGAGATCGATGAAGAAAAACTCTCATCGCATGTGGTTAAAATCGACCTCAATCAGCCAATGGCAGATATTTTGAAGGAATTATCGAGACATCCCGTCAAAACGCAGCTTTCGCTGACAGGCTCGATCATCGTTGCACGCGATCTGGCCCATGCAAAAATCCGTGAACGTCTGGAAAATGGCGAATCCATGCCGGATTATTTCAAAAATCATCCGGTTTACTATGCAGGCCCGGCCAAAACACCGACCGGCTATGCATCCGGTTCATTTGGTCCAACGACCGCGGGACGTATGGATTCTTATGTCGATCAATTCCAGTCATTTGGTGGATCCATGATAATGCTGGCTAAGGGCAATCGCTCGCGGCAGGTACGCGAAGCCTGCGGCAGGCATGGCGGCTTTTATCTCGGCTCCATTGGCGGCCCCGCCGCGCGTCTTGCGCAGGATTGCATCAAAAAGGTTGAGGTTGTCGAATATCCAGAACTCGGCATGGAAGCCATCTGGCGTATTGAAGTGGTCGATTTTCCGGCCTTTATTGTCATTGACGATAAGGGTAACGACTTCTTCAAGGAACTCAATCTGGGTTGAATAAAGGCGGGAAACCGCCTTTTTCTTTATGCTGGTTTCTTTATGCCGGGTCGCGTTTCAAAGCTTTTTGATCAAGCTCATCCAGATAGGTCTGCCAGAGTGTTTCTTTCTCTGTGCCAAGCTTATGGAGATAAGTCCACGAAAACAGACCTGTATCATGCATATCGTCAAAGGTGATGCGAACGGCATAATTACCCACCGGGTCCATACGCATGATTTCAACATTGCGTTTGCCGCCTACAGTCACACGCTGTTCCGGCGAATGTCCCTGTACTTCTGCAGAGGGTGATAATACACGCAATAATTCTGCTGGCAGCTCAAAACGCGCACTATCTTCAAAAGCGACCGTCAAAAGCTTGCGATCCTTTGAGACGCGCAGTTCGGTAGGCCAGAAATCACTCATCACTCTTCTCCGTCGCTTCAACAGCATATATTTCTCATTAAACATACCGCCTGCTAACGTCTATTTTAATTCGTCCTGCTCCTGCTCGCTTTTTGTTGAAGCTGGTATAAACGGCGTCGAACTGGACAAAGTGGCAGCGTAAAACTATCTCTTGATATAGAGAGCGAGCAAATATCGCGACAAATGGAAACAATGGCACATATTACACAACGTCTTCAAACACTGCCTGATGTTTCACCGAACGGACAGATGATCGATCCATTCGGGCGTGCTGTCACCTATTTGCGTGTGTCTGTCACAGATCGTTGCGATTTCCGCTGCACTTATTGCATGGCAGAGCATATGACTTTCCTGCCTAAAAAAGATTTGCTTACTCTCGAAGAACTCGACCGCATTTGCAGTGCCTTTATTGAAAAGGGTGTCAGAAAATTGCGCCTGACTGGTGGCGAGCCTCTTATGCGTAAAAACATAATGCACCTCATTCGTGGTCTTTCCCGACATTTGCAAAGTGGCGCACTCGATGAGCTGACACTTACCACCAACGGCTCACAGCTCACACGCTATGCGGATGAACTGGCTGATTGCGGTGTGAAACGCATCAATGTTTCCATCGATACACTCGATCCTGACAAATTTCGTATGATCACCCGCTGGGGCGATGTTAATCGGGTTCTGGAAGGGATCAGCGCTGCACAAAAGGCTGGTATCCGCGTCAAGATCAATGCAGTGGCGCTTAAAGATTTCAATGAGTTTGAAATTCCAGAGCTGATCCGCTGGGCACATGGCCGCGATATGGATATGACGCTGATTGAAACAATGCCTATGGGAGAAATTGAATTTGATCGTACAGATCAATATCTCCCGCTCTCACGGCTCCGTGCTGCTCTCAGCCAGCAATTCACGCTCTCTGATATTCCATATCGTACCGGTGGCCCTGCCCGCTATGTAACAATTGCTGAAACCGGAGGACGACTCGGCTTCATCACTCCGCTTACGCATAATTTTTGCGAGAGCTGCAATCGTGTACGCCTCACCTGCACAGGTATGCTTTATATGTGTCTTGGCCAGAATGATGAGGCAGATCTGCGGGCGCCAGTGCGTGCAAGCGAAAGCGATGATATACTCAATAATGCAATTGATGAAGCCATATCACGCAAGCCCAAAGGCCATGATTTCATCATTGACCGTGACCACAATCGGCCAGCCGTTGCCCGCCATATGAGCCTCACAGGTGGATAAAGAATTTAGATGGATCGGTAACAAGTATCAATTGGACTGAATCCAAACGATGAGCTAGCGATATATAACCTTAATCGAGATTTTATATCGTGCCGCAAACAGCGAATTTCCGTGCCAGTATTTTTATGCTCCTCGCAATGGGAACCTTTACCATTGGCGACACCATTACAAAATACCTTCTCGAGCAGATGAACAGCGGACAATATATGTTCATTCGCGGAATATTTGCGACAATCGTCATTGGCTTGCTGGCATGGCGCAACGGCGCCTTGCGCAATCTATCGATGGATAGAATGACGCTGCTACGTGTTTTGGGCGAAGTATTGGCAACGATCACTTATATTTATTCGCTCGGCCATCTTTCGCAAGCATTCTGTTCCGCAGTTTTTCAGGCTACACCGCTTGTCGTGACATTGGGCGCTGTGCTTTTTCTAAATGAAAAAGTTGGCTGGCGACGCTGGCTTTGTATCTCGGTGGGGCTGATCGGTGTTATAATTATCATTCGTCCCGGTGCTGACAGTTCAACCAGTTTTGCCGCTGTTGGTGTGCTTCTTTCCAGTGTCTGCTTTGCAGCCCTACGCGATATTGCAACACGTCGCGTGCCTGCGCATGTCTCGACACTCTACCTCTCGACCCTGACAGCCGGGGCAATCACTCTGACAGGCGGCGCACTGACTGTTCCCATGGGCGGCTGGCAACCCGTTGGAATTGAGCCAATAGTTTTCATGGCCTTAGCGGCAGGGCTTCTGCTCGTTGGTTATCATTTTATCATTCTGGCTATGCGGGAAGGCGAAATCTCGTTTGTGTCACCATTTCGCTATTCAAGCCTGCTCTGGGCTATATTGCTAAGCACGATTGTTTTCAGTGAAGCACCCGATTCCTATACAATCGCCGGATCGGTTCTCGTGGTTGGTAGCGGTATTTACATGGTCTATCGCGAAAACAGCCGTAAAAAGCGCAATAGGAACAGGCAGGAAGCCTTATAATGCCAAACATAAAGCGCATAGCCGGAGTAATCATAGCCGGAGGGAAATCCAGCCGAATGCAGGCGGATGGTATTGCGGGTGACAAGTTTCTGCAATTGCTTGGCGCTCAAACAGTTCTGGAACAGGTCGCCGCACGAATTTCACCACAAGTCGATCATCTGTTTATCAATACAAATACAGATCATCACAATTTGCCTGACCTTAGCGTATCAGTCATTGCCGATACCCATTGCAACCATGGTGGGCCGCTTGTCGGTCTCAAAACGGCATTTGAATATGCGCGAGATTTTCCGTTTGTGCTTAGCGTTACCGCTGACTGCCCCTTTATTCCGCAAGACCTTATGTCCCGGCTCTATGAGCGCCAGCAGAAGACCAATGCACCTATTGTCATTGCAAGTTCCAATGGTCAGCTTCACCCGATTTTTGGCCTTTGGAAGACAGATTTGTTGCAACCATTGAATACATGGCTGGAGCACACTGATAAAGCCAGCGTGCTGGCCTTCGCGCGAAGCATTGGATTTGAGGTGGTTGATTTTCCATTTCAACCATTGCCAAAAACAACCGGAATCTATGATCCATTTTTCAACATCAACAAGGCCGAAGACCTTATAAACGCAAGAAAGCTTCATGAGGCGCTGCAATGACAAAGGAAAAAATGGGGACACAGAAAATATTTGGCATCACGGGCTGGAAAAACTCAGGCAAAACCACCCTGACTGAAAAACTTGTGCAGGAGCTCACAAAGCGCGGCTACAAAATATCAACCGTAAAACACGCGCACCATAACTTCGACATCGATCATGTTGGTACAGATTCATGGCGTCATAGAAATGCCGGAGCCTCGGAAGTCGCAATCGTCTCATCAGCCCGATATGCGATCATGCATGAAAATATGGGAGAAGAAGAGCCACCGCTTGAGAAAATTGTCAGCATGCTTGCTCCCTGTGATCTTGTTCTTGTTGAAGGATACAAGAGCGAATCTCACTACAAAATCGAGTTGAGGCGAACAGATGGACATGAAGGTCCGGCGCTCGCGCAAAGTGATCCCTCTATCGTTGCCATTGCCAGCGATTATATCAAAGGAGATGAAAAATTACCCGTATTTGATCTGGATGGAATCGCAGCTATTACAGACTTTGTAGAGCAATTGATGGATCTGTGAGGAATTCACTTATAATCCCCTTTTAAGCCGTGAAAAAACAGGATTAAGTGCCATAAATCGCAAAAAAACCTTTTAAACACCGACTTCAGATGAATAATTAAATTACGTTGAGCGTCTTGCAATCCAACCGGAAATGGTGGGATTATCAGCTGTCGGGTAAGATGGTTGGGCATATCGGAGAAAAAATATTGCGCGTTGTTATGTCCTGTATCTATTGGTAACAAATAAAGGATAACAGACGAGTTTTGTTCAACACATTTTATCGAGCCAGCATCCCAAATCGGCTGAACCAAAAAACAATCAGGGAACCAGCCAAAACAAAACGAGAGGATCAGGAATGCGCGTTATTCAGCGTATCACAGCAGTAACAACCGTTGCAGTTCTTGCAATGACATTCGGCAGCATGACCACAAATATTGCCAATGCTCAGGAACCACTGAAGCTCAAAATAGGCACGGAAGGTGCTTACCCTCCTTTCAACTTCATCAAGCCCGATGGCACACTATCCGGTTTTGACGTTGATATCGCCAAGGCACTTTGCGATGAAATGAAGGCCGAATGTGAATTCGTTACCCAGGAATGGGACGGCGCAATCCCTGCCCTTCAGTCAGGCAAGTTCGATGCGTTCATCGCCTCCATGTCGATCACGGACGAACGCAAGAAGCAGGTTGACTTCTCAAACAAGTATTACAACACACCTCCCGGCATTGCAGCGCCTAAAGACACCGATATCAAGGGTGTAACCAAAGAAGACCTCGCAGGCAAAACAATTGGCGTACAGGGGTCGACAACGCATTCCAATTATTCAGAAAAAACCTTTACCGACAGCACAGTCAAGGCTTATCCGACAGCGGAAGAATATCGCCTTGATCTTGCGAACGGACGACTTGATGCAGTGAATGACGATAGCGTGACCCTGGCTGAGTGGCTCAACTCGCCGGATGGTGCATGTTGTAAAATGGTCGGCACCTTCCCGCCTGTCATTGAAATTCATGGCCCAGGCGCTGGCGTTGCCTTCAAGAAAGGACGCCCTGAACTGATCGAAAAGTTCAATGAGGCGATCAAGGCAATTCGTACAAATGGAAAATATAAAGAAATCAATGATAAATACTTTGATTTCGACGCCTACGGCGCAGAAAACTAATATAATTTAACTTTTATGCGCCGGTTTACTTCCAGGTAAGCCGGCGCGACTATTTGGGCTGTGCGAATTTTTCAAGACCTGTAAAAGATGCACCAGCGACTTTAAAACAGGCATCAAACAGATCCAAAGAAAGAGATCAGGCGCATGGAACATTACGCCACCTTATTAAGCTTTGGTCCGCAAGGATGGGGACGCAGTATCGCCTGGGGACTTCTTGTCACCATTTCTCTTGCTCTTGCAACGTTACCACTAGGATTAATTCTGGGTTTTCTGGTTGCGCTCGGGAAGCAGTCGGCTGAACCTTCGATGCGCCTTGCCAGTAATATTTATACGACAATTTTTCGCGGGCTGCCTGAGCTTCTGACACTATTTCTTGTCTATTTTGGCGCCTCATTGCTGCTTCAAAATGCACTCACATTTTTTGAAATCAGTGCCAAGATCGAAATTAATGCTTTTGTCGCCGGTATGATTGCACTGGGCTTTGTTTTTTCATCCTATTCCAGTGAAGTATTTCTTTCGGCTTTCCGTGCAATCCCTCAAGGACAGTATGAAGGCGGTTATGCGGTCGGCCTTTCATATTGGCAGACAATGCGAAAAGTCATCCTGCCGCAGCTTATCAAGATTGCCTTGCCGGGCCTCGCCAATCTTTGGCTTGTATTGCTCAAAGACACATCTCTTGTCTCTGTCATCACACTCTCGGATATTTTGCGCCAGACCTCGATTGCAGCCCGGGTAACAAAGGAACCTTTCCTTTTCTTTGGCGTCGCCTGTCTACTTTATCTGTTTCTTGCAATCATTTCATCATATTTCATCAACCGTATCGGTCGTTGGGCAGATGCTGGCAGCAATGCGTCGCGAGGAGCCTGATCATGAGTGAAACCTTCTCAGATGTTATTGCTCCGCCGCCTTTAGAACGAAAGTGGACACGCGTTAGAATTGCAGGTCATATTATCGTTGCCATATGGGCGCTGCTCTTTGCGGGCCTTGCGATTTATCTCTACAACACATGGCGCATCGACCTGTTTGAGACCTACGGACCGCGTTATTGGTCCGGTCTTCTCGTCACATTACAACTGGTTGCTATTTCCATCATCATTGGCGCGATTTTATCACTGCCAATCACTGCCGCACGCATGTCAAAAAACCGCTTGTTGCGCAGCCTGGCATTCGGTTACGTCTATTTCTTTCGTGGCACTCCGCTTCTCGCACAAACCTTCCTGATCTATTATGGTTTTGGAACTTTCCGTCCCTTTCTTGAATCTATCGGGCTATGGATATTTTTCCGCGATGCGTGGAATTGTGCAATTCTCGCCTTCTCACTCAACACAGCCGCTTATCAGGCGGAAATCCTGCGTGGTGCTATTCAAAGTGTTGCGCCCGGACAATGGGAAGGCGCTGCAGCCCTTGGTATTTCAAAGCGTGTGACCTTCTGGAAAGTTATTCTGCCACAAGCGCTGATTGTTGCGCTTCGGCCTTACGGCAATGAAATCATTCTGATGATCAAGGGATCGGCAATCGTTGCAATCATCACGGTTCTTGATCTTATGGGTGAAACACGTCGTGCCTATTCACGCACATTCGACTTCCAGACTTACATATGGGCAGCCGTTATTTATCTGCTCATTGTCGAATGCCTGCGGCATATATGGGATTTTCTGGAAAGACGGCTAACAAAACATCTGGTCCGATAAACTCAGCTATAAAAGAATAATATTCGCCCCCGGCAGCCTTGCAGCAACCGGAGGCGATCTGCTTTATATGCATGCCTGATCTAAAGCGTCATGAACGCAATTCCACGGCTTCTATGCATTCAAGAATTCCCCGGAGGTATCAGATAATGACAGCAAATAAAGTGGCCTTTCTCGGCCTCGGCGTGATGGGCTATCCAATGGCTGGCCATTTGAAAGTAAAAGGTGGCTATGATGTCACCGTCTTCAATCGCACAGCTGCGAAAGCTATCAAATGGACTGAACAGTTCGGTGGCAATCATGCAACCAGTCCCGCTGAAGCTGCGCGTGATGCTGATTTTATCTTCTGCTGTGTGGGCAATGATGATGATCTGCGACAAGTGACAACGGGAGCAGATGGTGCTTTCTCAACTATGAAGAAAGATGCCATATTCATTGATAATACGACTGCTTCAGCCGAAGTCGCGCGTGAACTTGATGCGGAAGCGAAAACACGTGGTTTTCATTTCATCGATGCTCCGGTATCTGGCGGTCAGGCCGGAGCTGAAAACGGCGTCCTCACCGTCATGGTAGGCGCATCGCAAGACGTGTTCGAACGCGCCCAACCAATTATTGAAGCTTACGCTCGCTCGGTTGGCCTGATGGGACCCGTTGGCTCTGGTCAACTTGCTAAAATGGTTAATCAGATTTGTATTGCCGGCCTCGTTCAGGGGCTTGCCGAGGGGATTCATTTTGGCAAAAAAGCCGGTCTTGATATCGAAAAACTGATTGGCGTGATTTCCAAAGGTGCCGCAGGTTCATGGCAGATGGAAAATCGCTACAGTACGATGAACCAAGGCAAATATGATTTTGGTTTCGCGGTTGACTGGATGCGCAAGGATCTGGGTATCTGCCTTCAGGAAGCAAATCATAATGGTGCATCACTTCCTGTGACCGCACTGGTAGATCAATTTTACAAAGAAATTCAAAAGATTGGTGGTGGCCGCTGGGACACCTCATCTTTGCTGGCGCGTCTTGAGCAGTAGCCTATTTTTTAAATGAAAGAAGCCCGGACTTTTTTCGGCGCGCATATTGTCCGAAAACCGTTTCACACTTTTCGGGATGCGCTATGTCCGGGCTTTTATTATGATCCATTGATCAGAATTTTACTTTGGCAGTCAGTGACAGAGCGCCGACAAAATCATTGCCAAATTCGCCTCTGGAACCGGCTCCATTGGGAGTACCATCATTATTTTTAGTATCATCTAGCACGCCTGATGTAAGCCAGCCTGCTGCACCAGCAAGACGAACTTCAAAATTATCGGTTGCCTTATAATTCGTACCCAGACCGAACAGCCAAATATCTGTCTGCGAGGTAAGACCAGTGGTTGTACCACGATCCCATGTCACAGTAGCCGCTGCTGACCATTGGTCATTGAACTGATGTCCAACACCGCCGCTGACAGTCCATCCATCTTTATAATAAAGATTGAGACCAGTGACGCGGACACCTTGCGGAACAACCTGATTGGCTTTTGCAAGAAAGTTAACGTCTGTCACGACCGACCAATCGGTCCATTTAATCGAACCAAATGCAAGCCAGCCTGGAGCGATACCGGACTGTAGCTTCAATTCGACGGATTGCGGCGTAGTCACATCGCCTTCGACAGAAATGGGTATACTGCTATTCGTCAGTGGATTGAGGGCCAGATTATCAATTGTACCGTCAAGGGTATATTTTACCTCTGACTGATAAACGACACTGGCGCGGATGGCATATTCAGGAATTTCATAAGCAGCACCCAGGCGCCAGCCCACAGAGCTGTCTTCAACATTCAACGAAGCAACGCGCCAGTTGCCTCCGAAAGGCTGACCAAAAGGAGGAATTGCCTTGGTCTGTTCACCCTTCAATTCCTGATAGCTCACGCCACCAAGGATACGGAAAAACCCTTTTTCGCCAGCAGCAAATCGATAGGAACAGTTCAGACCATAATCATGTGATGAAATTTTCTGCTCGATCGCTGTAAACATGCGAACGGTATCAAGGCCTACATCCGTCTCAATGCCCCAAGGCTGACGATATTGCGCAGCACAGGCCAAGTCATCTGTCAGATCAAATTTGGCAGAAAATTTTGGAACCCAGTAGCTCTTCGCTTCTTCTACATCCGTGGCGTATGCTCGACCAGTAAATGGATTTAATCCTTGGGTAGCAGCGCCAATCGCTGAACCCCGGATATTCTTCAACTTACGCTGCGGAGCAACAAAAGTACCTGTGGTATCAACCACATTGCCCTTTTCAAACAGAATATCAAAATCCTGCGAACTGCGCTCCAGACCACCAGCATATGCGCCAACCGCGCTGCCAAACAAAACTGTGGTGATACCGATCACTTTCAGGCTGCGAACCTTCATAAAATGTCCTCCCAAACAAAATGTAGTGAACCCGATATTTTTACGTTGACGCAAACGTAAATCAGGAACCTTTCAACCTGCAAGATGCTTAAATTTATAAATATCTGCCTATCCAAAACCATAATGAGCGAAAACCACAAAAAGATAGGTGCAATTTCTAAAACCACTAAATTTTGAAGCTGACTTCACAGGATTAAAGCCATTTTTCGCCATTTTTTTGCCTGTTTAAAGCCTTGTTGCCAAAGGGCAACATTATTAAAAAACAATCGAAACTGCGGTTCGATCTGTTTTCTTGCTGCATAAAATGCTTTTTCAATGACTTTAATGAATAAAGTATCCGCCAGTAAAAACCGGCGGATGCTGATGATTCGTATTGAACAAAGACTGCCTGAAATTATCCAGCTTCGCGAATACGCGCTTCTGCTGTAGCAACCCGTAAAGCTGCCTCTTTCAACTCAGCCAGTCGTTCGCGATCCGCCTGAACAACCTCTTCCTTTGCATTTGCTACGAATTTTTCATTCGAAAGCTTCTTTTCGATTTTTTCGATTTCAGCAGCGATCTTGCCTGCTTCCTTGGCCATACGAGCAGCTTCGGCCTTGAGGTCAATCAAACTGCCCAGAGGCAGGCAGATTGTGGCCTCGCCATGCACCAGCTGTGCCGAGCCTTTAGGTGCTTCCTGCGCAAAAGAAATGGTCTCAACACGTGCCAGACGCTTGATTGCAGCATCGTGACGCGCAAAGCGGTCCAATGTTGCAGCATTTGCTTCAAGAACCACAATCGGAGCCACGGCACCGGCGGGAACATTCATTTCCGAACGCACCGAACGAATGCCCATTACGAGATCGACCAGCCAGTTGATATCGGTCGCAGATTCTTCATCTTCAAACGACAATTCCGGCCATTCTGCCAAGGCAAGAACCGTATCGCGTTTTGCACCCTCACCTGCGGTCAAGGTCCAGAGTTCTTCGGTCATGAACGGCATGAAGGGATGCAGAACCTTATAAATCTCATCCAGACAATAAGCAGCAGTTGCCTGTGCCTCTGCCTTTGCCACTTCGTCATCGCCCATAAAGATCGGCTTGAGAAGTTCAAGATACCAGTCACAAAACTGGTTCCAGACAAAACGATAGGCAGCACTTGCCGCTTCATTGAAACGGTAATTCGCAATACCATCCGTCACAGCACGGGTCGCCTTGGTCAGCTCTGTCAAAATCCAGCGATTAACAGCAAGCTTCGCGTCGTCAGGCTTGAATTGTGGATTGAGCTTTACGCCATTCATCTGGGCAAAGCGCGTTGCATTCCATAGCTTGGTTCCGAAGTTGCGATAGCCAGCAATACGCGCCGGATCGAGCTTCACATCACGCCCCTGAGCGGCCATGATCGCCAGAGTAAAGCGCAAGGCATCGGCGCCATATTCATCCATCAGTTCAAGCGGGTCGATAACATTGCCTTTGGATTTCGACATTTTCGCACCATGCTTGTCGCGCACGAGTGCGTGGAGATAGACCGTATGAAACGGAATCTCTTCCATAAAATGCATGCCCATCATCATCATGCGGGCAACCCAGAAGAACAGGATATCAAAACCCGTTACCAGAACACTGGTTGGATAATAGGTTGCAAGTTCCGGTGTTTTGTCAGGCCAGCCAAGAGTCGAGAAAGGCCACAGGCCCGACGAGAACCATGTATCGAGAACATCGCTATCGCGTTCCAGAACAACCTCTTTGCCATAATGTGCAAGAGCAGCAGCTTTGGCTTCTTCTTCACTTTTTTCAACAAACCAGTGCCCATCCGGTCCGTACCATGCCGGAATCTGATGCCCCCACCAAAGCTGACGCGAAACGCACCATGGCTGGATGTTTTCCATCCAGTCGAAATATGTCTTTTCCCAGTTTTTGGGCACGATCTGCGTGCGGCCATCGCGAACCGCGGCCATAGCCGGCTTTGCAAGTTCGCTGGCATTCACATACCATTGATCGGTCAGATATGGTTCAATCGGTACGCCACCGCGATCACCATGCGGAACTGCATGGGTATGATCCTCGATTTTTTCCAGATAGCCCTGTTCTTCAAGCTTTTCGATAAGGCGCTTGCGTGCTGCAAAACGATCAAGGCCTTCAAACTCATTGATAAGCGCATTCAGTTCGGGCGTAACTTCCAGACCTTCCAGAAAATCAACATTATCTTTTAATGTGATTGCCGCGGAAGGTGTGAGAATGTTGATCACCCGAAGGTCGGTGCGCTTTCCAACTTCAAAGTCATTAAAGTCATGGGCAGGTGTGATCTTGACTGCGCCTGAACCGGCTTCAGGGTCTGCATAATCATCGGCAACAATCGGGATACGCCGGCCAACGAGCGGCAGCACAACATTGTTCCCTATAGAAGCATGGTAACGCTCATCCTTTGGATTGACCGCAACGCCTGTATCGCCCAGCATCGTTTCAGGGCGTGTTGTTGCAACAACAATAAAACTATGCGGGTTCTCGGGATCAAACGGGATATTTTCCAGCGGATAACGCAGATGCCACAGATGACCCTTGATCTCACGGGATTCGACCTCGATGTCGGAAATCGCAGTGAGCAACTTCGGATCCCAATTGACCAGACGCTTGTCACGATAAATCAAACCCTGCTTGTAAAGCGAGACAAACACCTCGCGAACCGCACGTGAGAGACCTTCGTCCATCGTGAAACGTTCACGCGACCAGTCGCATGATGCGCCTAGACGACGAAGCTGATTGGAGATCAGGCCGCCTGATTCCGATTTCCACTGCCAGATACGTTCAATGAATTTTTCGCGCCCCATAGCGTGGCGGTTTGGCTCCTTGCGTTCGGCAAGCTGGCGCTCGACAACCATCTGCGTTGCAATACCCGCATGGTCCATTCCCGGCTGCCATAAAACATTCTTGCCACGCATCCGCTCAAAACGGACCATGATGTCCTGAATTGTATTGTTGAGCGCGTGCCCCATATGCAGCGATCCCGTCACATTTGGCGGCGGGATGACAATGGCAAATGGATCTGCGCCAGGCTTTGCACCTGCGCCCGCTTTAAATGCGCCAGCCTCTTCCCAGCGTTCAGCGATTTTTGGCTCAACAGCCGCGGCGTCATAAGTCTTTTCAAGCATGGAACTATCCGGTCTGAATACGGAATGAATTGATTGAGCGCTGAATAGCAACTAACAACCAACAAATCATCCTAAAAGTGAAAACCCGCCTGCGAGACAGACGGGTTATATGGTCCAATCTGGCGCGGTTTATCAGCGTTCGCCACGCACCACACGTTCGATTTCTTCGCGAACAAGCCGTTCGACGAGAGGCGGTAAATTAGTATCAAGCCAGTTTTGCAACATCGGGCGAAGAATATCAGAAGCAATCTCATCGAAAGATCGGCGCGGTTCCGAATGAACAGCGTGATTCAAATCCTGAAATGCTGCAGAGACCTTACGCTCTGTATCCTCAGACAAAATATGTTCTGTGCTATCGGGTTTCAAGTTGACAGGCTCGCTCTTCGAAATGCCCGGAGTTTCTGTTTTCAAATTAGAAGCCTGCTCAGTTTGCGCGATATTCAAATCACTGGCAATCTGCGTTTCTGGTTCCGGTACTGGAACTGGAGCACTGGGCATTTCAGAAACAGGCTGAGAAGCTTCGATGAAATTATCATCATTTTGAGCATTCAGAACGAAAAAATCATCATCATCTGCGTCTGTATCTTCGCCTGTAACAGGTGAAGCCAAAGCCTCTTCAGCAATAGGTCCACGCAGAACCGGTTCTTGCGTAAACACAACAGGCTTCAAAGAGGGCCCCTTCCCCCCCTTGTTTCCGACATTCGTAATAGGCAACGGTGTCCGAAATCTGGCCACATCGTCGCGTGCAGTAAAAGCCGACGATTCTGGCATTGGATGGCGTGAAACATCGCTGTCTTCGATAATTCGGCGAATGGAAGCAAGAATTTCTTCCATTGACGGTTCGCGTGCTGCGCTGGATGGTTGTGCCATAGCTGTTGTCCGTCTTTCCCTTATTGCCAAGAGGCAGAGAATCATTGGCTCAAGGGTATCGAACATGCAGCGCTTTGAGAATCCCTGCACAGACAAGTGCATTCCAAACTCACAGCTTTATCACTTTATTAAGAAATAACAGCATTGGCCGAATCAAAAAACGGCGCCAATGGCGCCGTTTTCAAATATTCATGTCAATAAATTAGGACCATCCGGAAATCAGCGACCATCCGGCGTGCGCAGGCCAAACCACTTATCCTTGACGGCATTATAATGTTCTTCAGGCTTATACTGGGCCACCTGCAAATTCATATCCTGTGCAGTCATGCGTCCACTTGCATTAAGCAATGCATAGCTGGCAACCACCGAGTCATGTTCAGCCTGAACAAGAGCAATTTGCACTGCCACAAGTTCATTCTGTGCGTTCAACACATCAAGCGTCGTACGCTGGCCAACCTTACGTTCTTCAATAACCCCATCCAAAGCCAATTGGGCTGCAGCAATAGCATCACGGTTTGCTTTAACGGAAGCACGTGCAGCTTCAAGCTGTGACCATGCTGAGCTGATAGCCTGACGAACTTTGTCCTGAACAATATCAACTTCAATACGTGCCTGACCCAATTGTTCCTTGGCCTGACGTATCTGCGCCGATGTGCGCCCACCCGTATAAATCGGAATGCTCACACCAACTCCAACCGAAGTAGTGTTACCATCACCAATATTAGTGCCTGCATAAGTATCAAGATGGCTTGCACTAGCAGTCAAGCCGACAGTTGGCAGCAATGCACCTTCCTTGGCCTTGACGTTAAAGCCCTGTGCATTGACTGCATATTGCGTTGCAAGGATACCTGGATGAATTTGAGTAGCATTCGCATAAGCAGCATCAGGTGAACGCGGAAGATTTTTTGCAGAAGGAGCGGGAGACAGACGATCAGGCTGAGCACCGATCACCTGCATATAAGTGGCCTCTGCCGACTTAACATCAGCACGCGCCGCATTAAGCTGTGCAACAGCCGTAGAGCGCTGCGATTCTGACTGTGCAACGTCTGTGCGTGTACCTTCACCAACATCGAGGCGAGCACGCGAAGCACGAACCTGCTCATTCATGGCAGCAAGATTTTTTTCACGCAGTGCTGCAATCTGGCGTAGCTGATAAACATTCATATAGGCCTGGACAGCCTCAAGAAGTGTATTCTGCTCTGTGTTGCGAAGATTTTCGCGCTGCGCAAATACTGTAGTTTCTGCCGCCGCAACATTATTCCTCGTCTGAAAACCATCAAACAGCATCTGGTTCAACTCGATGCCATATGTGCCTGTCGTACGATAATCGGATCCTGGCGATTTACTGCGGCTAGTCCTATAACTGCCTGTAACCTGCGGACGGTAATTCGATTTCGCAATCGCAACATTTTCGTCCTGAATCCGCACCCCTGCACGGGTCGAATTAAGATTAGAGTTGTTCTTATAGGCCTTGATGAGCGCACCGTTCAGCGTTTCTGACAAAGCAGCCTGACCCGATAAAACGGTGCCAGACAGGAGTATTGCTGCCGCCATAAGTCCTTTGCACGCTTTGAACACCGTATACCTCATATAAGAACAAACGAATCTACAATCGAACCAATCAGTTCGGAAAAACTTAATAACGTGTAAATTCCGTTATTTCCATCTTTCCGCAGCGGCTTTCACAAACAATTTTCCTGTGGTTGCAGAATTGCCCCACGCGTTTGATCAGAACTCGAACTGCTCGACCTTTTCAAAACCTGGCAATGGCCGAACTGCTGTATTGAAAACACTGCGCCCTGAAGCCGTGCCATTCTCTTTCACGTAAAGCCGCGCAACTCCGGCGTTTCCATGCCCTTCAACGACGACAAGACGCCCACCTTCCTTCAGTTGATTGAAAAGCACTTCCGGTACAAAATCAACTGCACCTTCAATGAAAATTACATCGTAAGGTGCTTCAGAGGGATAACCGGCATTCAGATCGCCTGATACGATCACAACATTGTCATAACCAAGTTCCTGCAAACAAGAGGTTGCTATGGCTGCTAATGCGGAATCACTTTCAAGCCCGATGACAGAACCAGCCAGCTCCGAAAAGATTGCTGACGAATAGCCGGTCGCGCAACCAATATCGAGAACCACATCATTCTTGTTAACTTTTGCAAGCTGTACCAGCTTGGCAAAAGGCGATGGTTCCATGAGGTAACGCGGTTCAGAACCTTCGCCTTCAAGCAGTTGATCTTCATCGATATAGGCGAGCACCTGACGGTTTGCCGGAACAAAAACTTCGCGTGGAACGCTCAGAAAAGCATCAATTACGTTGAGGTCCGTTACGTCCGTCGTACGGATCTGATTGTCGACCATCTTTGTGCGAAGATCTTGATAATCGGCTGACATAGCCATGCCCTACATCCTTCTATATCGCTCGTATGCGATGATTATGCTTCCGGCATCCTGGCAAACAAGAACAATGATTATGCGACAAAACCGTAACAATCGCAGTTCATTGCCGTTTTCAGGCACCATAAACGAGATTTGCCGTTGATGTGACAAAAATCGACGTTCCAGTCAATCAGACACAAGCGTTGCAAACCAAACTGCAACACTTGGTCGCCACTGCCCCGCCATGTAACGCCATGTCATGGCATTTAATTTGGATATAAAAATGCCGGGCGCAATCATTGCCCGGCAATTAAAGCTTTAACAAATTTCTTGCAAGACAAGGGTCGCCCAAAGGCACAACAGCCCGTTCACATTATTGCACGATCGTTGCAGGATAGCCGGCGGCCACAAGAGCCTTGAGGGCATCTTCTTGCGGAACGCCACTTTCAAATCTGACCTGTTTTTTATCTAGATCGATATCGACCGCTGCGGCTTCGTCAATCTTGTGCAGTGCATTCGTCACACTCTGCACACAACCATTGCACTTCATTTTCGGAACTAAGAACGTAACCATCTAACCAACTCCTTGCTTTAACACTCTTGTCAGAGTGCAGCCTCCCATCGTGGTAAGGTCAAGCAGGATTTTCTATTATGGTGCATCGCAGCTTTCCGGTACACTTTTTTCAATATCGAGAGGCGATTTGGTAAGTGATCCGGTCATGATCTCTATTGGCTTATAAGGCGGCGTTTCCTGCATGGCGGGATTGGTAAGCCTCAATGTGTAGCAGCCTGTATAGACCTGCTTTTTGCCATCATTCCCCTCGGATTCAATTGCAATCGGCAAACTCCAATATATCTGACCAGCACCGGGATCCGGGTCTGTCTTGCGCACTGCAACTTTCACGCTCTTTGTACCCTCATATCCCTTGGCAAAGGTCTTGAAATCAGGCTCTCGCCCCTCTTCCGAATAATAGCCATAAGCGCGGGCATATTCCTTGCGATTAATCGCATTGTAATAAGATTCAATCAGCGCCTGCGGGGTCGATCGATCATCACGATAATCGGGAACAATCACACCATCTGCCGCATCTTGCGTCTGTTCAGATGGTTTTGTCTCTTCTGGAGTTACAATCTTCCTGGATGCATCCTGCGCAGCTACGGCAGACATCAAAATCATCGTACTGAATAAACCGGCAATGCCTGCTTGTAACAAAGGCTTCATGCGCTCAATCAACATTCGCATCTCCTCTTCCAGCAATTCTTTTTTGCAGACATCGAAATCCGCACAAATGTTGTCGCTGCGCTCTCGATTTGGTGTCTTGCAGTAATGATGTTACAACACTAACTATAGTAAAAACGTGGCAATTTCGCAGAAAAGCGCATTGCTTTGAGCAAATTGAACCTTGAGCAGACTGAATGATTCTTCAGTCGCTGACCAGCATAACACCGGAAGAGATGAAAATGGGCCGTTTCTCTGTCTTGACGCTTACCGATGCAGCCGCAGCGCGTGTGAGCGAAATCATGGCGTCTCGTGAAGATGCGCTTGGCATTCGCATTGGTGTGAAAAAAGGTGGTTGCGCGGGAATGGAATATACCATTGATCTCGTAACCGAGCCTAAAGCGGGTGATGATTGCGTCGAAAAAGAAGGCGCTAAAGTTTATATAGCGCCTGAAGCAGTTTTATTTCTGCTGGGCACGCAAATGGACTTTGAAGTGACCACATTGCGCACTGGTTTTGTCTTTAACAATCCCAACCAGACATCAGCTTGCGGCTGTGGTGAGTCAGTTGAACTCACACCTGCTTCACCTGAAAGCCTGCGCCAGATGCAGGACGCCGTTTAACCGGATAGCATTTGGCCGTGGATGACGAAAGCTTACGAGAGTTTTTTGCAGGCTTAGGTGCAATAAGCATTCGCCGAATGTTTGGTGGTAAAGGCATCTACCATCAAGGCCTGATTATAGCACTGGTTGTTAATGACGAGCTGCTTCTAAAAGCTGATGCACAAACTATGCCTGCTTTTATCAATGCTGGATCAAGACAATGGTCTTATATCAGCACAAAAAGCGGCAAGACGGTTGCCATGCCCTATTGGAGCGTACCGGAAGATGCATTTGATGATGCCGAAATAATGACAAACTGGGCCAGAATTGCATTTGCAGCCAGTCTTCGCTCAGGCACCAAAATGAAAAAGCCGACCTGATATATTCTGGTCGGCTTTTGTTTTTATGCCGGCACCCCGGTCGGAATGAGCATGAATGCGGGGATATCATTGCCAAAACCGACTGGCACTGGACCATCATCATCATCGCGATCACGGCGACGCTTGTGGTGGTCATGCTGCGGCTTGCCGCGACGCTCATCATTAGCGGTGCGGATCGTATCACGACGCTCTCTGATTTCGTGAATGACTGGCTGCGGTTCATCTGCCTGAATGATCACAGGTGCTTCGACCTTCTGTTTATCTCTTGGTTTGCCCTTGGCGTCTCTGGTCTTGCCACGGGTATTTTTTCCCTTGCGTGACGTATCTTCAGTTTCCTCAACAACTGGCAAGGTTGAAAGATCACCGTCATGCCATTCAATCTTTTCACCAATCATGGATTCAATCGCAGTCAGATATTTCGTGTCTGCAGTTGTCACCAGTGTGAATGCTTTCCCAGAACGGCCTGCGCGACCAGTACGGCCAATGCGGTGCACATAATCTTCCGAATGGATCGGAATATCATAATTGAAAACATGGCTGACGTCAGGAATATCCAGACCGCGAGCAGCAACATCAGAAGCGACGAGAAGCTGCAATTTGCCTTCCTTGAAGTTCGAAAGCATCATCATGCGTGCACGCTGATCCATATCACCATGCAAAGCGCCTGCGTTAAACTCATGACGGGTCAGCGAGCGGAAAAGCTCCGAAACATCTTTTTTGCGATTGCAGAAGATAATCGCATTCTTGATTGCATCACCTTCCGAGCGAATAAGATCGCGCAGAGCTGCACGCTTGTCCCAATCCTTACGGCCTGATTTGACCAGACGTTGAGTAACGGTCTTTGCAGTGGAAGACGCCTTAGCTACTTCGATGCGGGTTGGCGAATGCAGAAACTGCTCCGTCAGTTTGGTGATTTCCGGTGGCATGGTAGCTGAGAAAAACAGCGTCTGACGCGTGAATGGAATCAGTTTGCAGATACGCTCAATATCAGGAATGAAGCCCATATCAAGCATGCGATCAGCTTCATCGATAACCAGAATTTCAACGCCAGTCAGCAGCAGCTTTCCACGCTCAAAATGATCAAGAAGACGGCCTGGTGTCGCGATCAGAACATCGGCGCCGCGCTCAAGCTTTCGCTCCTGTTCATCAAACGAAACTCCGCCGATCAGCAAGGCCACATTGAGACGCTGATTGACGCCATATTTTACAAAATTTTCTTCAACCTGAGCTGCAAGCTCGCGTGTTGGTTCAAGGATCAGGGTGCGCGGCATACGTGCACGCGCACGCCCCTTTTCCAGAAGATGCAACATCGGCAAAACGAAAGATGCAGTCTTACCCGTGCCTGTCTGGGCGATACCAAGTACGTCCTTGCGCTCCAACGCAGGAGGAATAGCGCCTGCCTGGATAGGTGTTGGTGCTGTGTAACCCGCAGCTTCAACGGCGGCGAGCACTTTCGGAGAAAGACCGAGTTCGGCAAATGTTGTCAATGGAGGCGCAGCTCTCTGTTGGGAAATGAATTCCACCCTTCCTGTCATTGCAGCCGCGTCATTATCCGGCGCAGGAACCAAGGCAGAAAAGGCGTCTGCAACGCAAAAAAGCGTTTTCTTGCAGCATCGCCTACGTCTATGAGGAGAAAAAGTCAACTAAAATACCATTACAGGATATAAAAATGCCTATTTATTTGTATTTTATTGTCTTTCAATCGCCCATTACAAAAGGTTTTACTAAAACTAAAACCAACTAATGTCTGAATTGTTCTGTCAAAATCCTTTCATCCCATGAATGATTTTGATCAAACAGGATCGCAACCTGACTGTCGGCCGCTTCCCTCACTGTCACCGAGAGAACAGATTTTACTTCATTATTGTCTGCAACTGCGTTTACAGGGCGCTTTTCTGTTTCAAGCAAGTCCATACGAACGGTGACATGTTTAGGCAAAAGCGCCCCACCCCAGCGCCTTGGGCGGAACGGGCTGACGGGCGTCAAAGCAAGCAAAGGCGCCTCCAGGGGCAAAATAGGGCCTTGGGCGGAGAGATTATAAGCTGTCGACCCGGCAGGCGTCGCAACCATCAAACCATCACACACCAATTCTTCAAGCCGTATTTTTCCATCAATAGTGATGCGAACTTTTACTGCTTGATAGGATTGCCTGAAAAGCGAAACTTCGTTGATCGCAAGAGCAGTAAACGGCGACATATGCTCTGTTTGAGCGACCATCTCCAAAGGACGGATAACCTCCTTCTGCGCAGCACGAATTCTCACTGGTAAATCATCAAGGCTAAATTCATTCATTAGAAAACCAACGGATCCCCGGTTCATTCCATAAACCGGCACACCGCTATTCATGAAATCCCGCAGTGCCTGCAGCATCGTTCCATCGCCGCCCAGCGCAACGACGACATCTGCATCTTCAGCTGCCACATGGCCATAACGCTTCACCAGCTCTTTCTGAGCCGTAAGTGATTCCTCTGTTCCAGAGGAAAGGAAGTGGATCGCCAAGGAGTTATCACTCATATTATACTATTCCAATGCGCCAGCCAGTGCAGTTTCCACAGGCAAAGTGGCCGCCTTATGCCAAACTTGGCTATCATTGCCGTTGAATGTGAATTTTCGCTTTACAAGGCATGAAAATATGCTAATTCCACGCTTGTGATGCCCTTATAGCTCAGTTGGTAGAGCACCTGATTTGTAATCAGGGGGTCGGGAGTTCGAGTCTCTCTGGGGGCACCACTATTTTAATCTGATATTTATCAGAAAAAATTTTCTAAACATCATCAGAACTATTAGAAAATTTTGATATTCTAATAATATTCAAGATTTACATCTGTCTCTTCCATAACTGTTGTTTTCATAATTATTATACATTAGAATTGTACAATAATTCAGATGGGATTTTCTGGCGCTTTTAAACATGTCACAACGACGAATTTGTATTTCTGTTGTTACACGCAACAGACCCAAAATGCTCTGCAGCTTATTTTCGTCGCTTGCGTCGATTACAAGACCAGCTACTGCTGTTGTTTCCTTCCTTGTTGTTGAGAATAATTCATCTCCAACATTGGAGAAAACAATCGATGACTTTCAAAAGCAGATGCCGAATGATGCTATCGACTATATCATAGAAGGTGTTCTTGGCATATCGGCAGCACGTAATCGTGCGCTTAATCACGCAATTGAACATGGCTTTGATTATCTTGTCTATGTCGATGATGACGAGTTCGTAGAACCCGATTGGCTTGTTAATCTATTGGCTGAACGCGATCGTCTTGATCTGGATATTGTTGGTTCACCGGTCAGACCAAAGCCATTTGATGAAAACCTGACAACCCTGCAAAAGCTCGTATGGTCAGGTATTGAGCGCAGTGGTTATAAATCAGAAAAAAAATGTCGGCGTAAATGCGAAACTGGTCGTGGAGATTCCATTAAGGTTCATACTGGCAGCTGGATGGGGCGTCTCGACTTTTTCCGCAATACGGGCTTGCGGTTTGATTCCCATTTTGGACTGACGGGTGGGGAAGACTGGAATCTTTGGGCGAAAGCAAAATCGCTTGGCGCCAAAACTGGATGGGCTTGTGATGCTATTGTTTATGAAACCGTGCCCCCGTCACGCCTCACGCTAAGCTATCATTATCGCCGCAACCGTGATCACAACATTACAGAATTTGGTGCCCGTTATCGGGAAAATCCAGGCAAAACTCTAAAAAAGCTTCCCGTAAAAATCGCAGGCCGTGCACTTAAATTTATCGGCACCATTCTTTCAATTCCATTCCGTGGTGGGCAGGGTCTGGTTTCCTCTGCGACGGCACTGGGCGGACTGGTAGGGCTTTTACAAGGATGCCTTGGTAAAGGCTCACTGCATTACGCAGACACAACCGGTTATTGATAGAATATCCTTCTAAAAGGATGATATTTAACGAGGCAACACCAATAAATCCTATTAAAAAACCCCACAATGTGGGGTTTTTTAGGTTTAATACCAGCCGACAGCGACCTGTGCTTCTTCCGACATCCGGTCAGCAGACCACGGCGGATCAAATGTCATCGTCACTTCAACCATCGAAACGCCTTCAACAGCACCAACCGCATTTTCAACCCAGCC
Organism: Brucella gallinifaecis; assembly: GCF_006476605.1. Classification (GTDB taxonomy): domain Bacteria; phylum Pseudomonadota; class Alphaproteobacteria; order Rhizobiales; family Rhizobiaceae; genus Brucella; species Brucella gallinifaecis. The sequence continues at coordinate 197,597 of NZ_ML636805.1, read as the reverse complement.
CGGCATTTCACCTGCAACGGGGCAACCTGGCGCAGTCAGTGTCATTTCAATTTTAACAGTGCGGTCATCTTCAATATCGATCTTGTAAATCAAACCAAGCTCGTAAATATCCGCCGGGATTTCAGGGTCATAGACCGTTTTCAGTGCGCTGATAATATCGTCTGTCAGACGCAACAACTCTTCCTGAGGAATAGCAGAGGCAGAAAAAGGTGACTTCCCTTCCGCAGATGCAGCTGCATCATTGGTGGTGGTTTCAACCTGATCCTGGGTTTTCTGTTCGATCTCGCTCATCCGAAAAACTTCCTAGCCTTTTCCAAGGCTTCTGCCAGCGCGTCGATTTCTTCACGGGTATTATACATCCCAAACGATGCACGGCATGTAGAGGTGACGCCAAAACGTTTCAAGAGTGGCTGTGCGCAATGTGTGCCTGCACGCACTGCGACCCCTGCCCGGTCAATAACCGTTGAAACATCATGCGCGTGGATGCCTTCAAGCGCAAAAGAAATAATCGCCCCCTTATCGGGTGCATTGCCGTAAATGCGAAGTGAATTGATCTTGCCAAGTTGCTCATGCGCATAGTCGCGCAGGTCCTCCTCATGGGCAAGAATCGCATGACGTCCAATTTTTTCCATATACTCAAGAGCGGCCCCAAGCCCGATCGCCTGAACAATTGGCGGAGTACCGGCTTCAAAGCGGTGCGGAGGATGATTATAAGTGACGCCTTCTTCACTCACATCCTCGATCATTTCGCCGCCGCCATGAAACGGACGCATTTTTTCGAGCATTTCTGCACGACCGTAAAGAACTCCGATACCTGAAGGCCCATAGGTTTTGTGCCCGGTAAAGACATACCAGTCGCAACCCAGATCCTGCACATCGACTGGCAGATGAACAGCACCCTGACTACCATCAACCAATACCGGAATCCCACGTTCATGGGCCAGTTCGACGATCTTTTTGATCGGTGTCACGGTCCCAAGGGCATTGGACATATGGGTAATGGCCACAAGTCTGGTGCGCTCGGTCAAGCGCTTTTCAAATTCCTCAATATGGAACACACCTTCGTCATCGACCGGTGTGAAGACGAGCTTCGCGCCCTGTCGTTCGCGTATAAAATGCCATGGAACGATATTGGAATGGTGCTCCAGAATCGATACGACTATCTCATCGCCCTCGCCGATATTTGGCATGCCATAGCCATAGGCGACCGTGTTGATCGCTTCGGTCGCATTTTTTGTGAAGACAATTTCGTCTACAGAACCGGCATTGAGAAAGCGACGGACTGTTTCGCGCGATTTTTCATAAGCATCCGTTGCAGCATTGGAAAGAAAATGCAGACCACGATGCACATTCGCATATTCATTTGTATATGCATGCGTAATTGCATCAATAACGCTTTGCGGTTTTTGCGCAGACGCACCATTATCCAGATAAACAAGCGGCTTGCCATGAACCTGACGTGACAGGATGGGGAAATCATTGCGGATCGCTCTAACATCATAGTGCGCTGTAAGCGTATTCTTCTGATCCATGATCGTTCCTTCTACCGTTGAGGCAGAAAAACGGAGTAAATATTACTCCGTCTTGTTTGCTCAAGCGTGAGCTGAAAGCCAGTTTGAGAGCACGTCTTCAAGTGCCTCGACCAATGCTTCATTTTCGAGCTCTTCAATGATCTCGGCTATGAAAGCCTTGATCAGCAGTCCACGGGCTTCGTTTTCAGGAATACCGCGTGCCATCAGATAGAAAAGATAGTCTTTGGAAAGCTCTGTAACCGTTGCACCGTGACCGCAAGCCACGTCATCAGCAAAGATTTCCAACTCAGGCTTTGCATCAAACTCACCGTCGTCAGACAGCAGCAATGTGTTGCAAGCCATGCGTGCGTCAGTTTTCTGAGCGATCTGCGCTACACGGATCATGCCCTGAAAAACGCCGCGTGCGCGGTCTTTGACCACATTGCGGATGATCTGGGTCGAGCGCGTATTCTCAACCTGATGCGCCACAGTCATCGTAATGTCTGTGTGGGAATCATCTGCCAACAGATTGAGGCCACGCAGTTCAAAATCGGAATCTTCACCCGTTACGTTCAGATGAACTTCCTGACGCACCAGCTTGCCACCGGCATTGACGATGTAAAGTGTGAGCTTTGAGCCAGCGCCAATCGTTGCATTGAACTGCGCAAGCTGTGTTGAATGCGCAAAATCACGCAGGATAACCCAGATAACATCGGCACCATCCCCCACACTCACATGGCTGACAGAGGTCGAAAAAGCATCGCCCTCATCGCCACCAGTCTGACGCTCGATGATCGTTGCCTTGGAATTTGATCCAATTTCAACCGGAAAGCGCATATGGCTCTGCCCGGACTTCTGGATGTTCTGAATTTCAAGCGGTGCAGCAAGTTCGATATTATCAGCAACCGAAACAGCCCAGCCATCGCTAACATAGGCAGCGTTGATTTGCCCAATTGTATCGTCAAAGCCACGCATATTAAGCTGTGAAACAAGCGATCCTGAAGCCAGTGCATCATGCACGCTCGTCAGCGTCACGCCTTCCGGGGCCTTGGCTGCAAGTGCCGCACCATTGCTGGCAGCCAGAATAGTCGAACCTGCAAGCAGTGGGACAAGTGCCTTGCTTCCGGCTGCCGGATTGAAATCCGGTACAGTTTTCAGCAACGTGCGGAAATCCGTATAATGCCAGCTTTCAATACGGCGCGAAGGAAGACCATGAGTTTTCAACTCTTCCAGCGCATTGTCGCGTGCAACCACAACATCGCCATTGCCCGGCAATTCACCCATGCGGGTTGCGAAGCTGTCGATCAACACACTCTCAGCAGGTGTCCGTGGCTTTGCATTCGGAGAGGTCTGGATATTCATAATCCCCTCCTCAAGCTACTTCGCCGATGATGTCAGCATAGCCATTTTCTTCAAGGTGATTTGCGAGTGTTTTATCACCCGATTTGATGACCTGTCCCTTATAAAGAACATGCACACTGTCAGGCACAATATAATCAAGCAAACGCTGATAGTGGGTGATCACAATGACAGCGCGGTCCGGTGAACGCAGCGCATTCACACCATCTGAAACGATCTTCAGCGCATCAATATCAAGGCCGGAATCTGTTTCGTCGAGAACGCAAAGACTTGGTTCAAGAAGCTGCATCTGAAGAATTTCTGCACGCTTTTTCTCGCCGCCCGAAAAGCCGACATTCAGCGGACGCTTAAGCATAGCCATATCGATGTTGAGGCCACCGGCAACGTCTTTAACGCGCTTTATAAATTCAGGAATCTTCAGTTCTGCTTCGCCACGCGCCTTGCGCTGGCTGTTCATTGCAACCTTTAAAAATTCCATCGTGGCAACGCCGGGAATTTCCATCGGATACTGGAACGCAAGAAAGATGCCCTTTGCAGCACGCTCGGCAGGATCCAGTTCAAGGATCGACTCGCCATTGTAAAGAATATCACCTTCGGTCACTTCGTAATCGTCGCGACCTGCAAGAATATAGGACAGGGTCGACTTGCCGGAGCCGTTCGGCCCCATAATGGCAGCAACTTCGCCCTTGTTTACGGTCAGATTAAGACCACGGATAATCTCGGTATCCGTGTCAGCGATCTTTGCATGAAGGTTCTTGATCTCAAGCATGGGTATAAACCTTGTTCTTGTACCAGGAAAAGGCTGGTCAGAAAAATTGGAGAAAGGCAGTCACAAGCGCGTCGGATTATCCGACGCTGCCTTCAAGCGAAATGCCGATGAGCTTCTGTGCCTCGACAGCAAATTCCATTGGCAGTTCCTGAATGACTTCCTTCACAAAACCATTGACGATGAGCGCGATTGCCTCTTCTTCCGGTATGCCGCGCTGCATGACGTAAAACAGCTGATCTTCCGAAATCTTGGAAGTGGTTGCCTCATGTTCAAACTGCGCTGTGGCATTCTTTGCCTCGATATAGGGCACAGTATGCGCACCGCAATCATTGCCGATCAAAAGACTGTCGCATTGGGTGAAGTTACGGGCATTCTCGGCCTTGCGATGGGCCGAAACCTGTCCGCGGTAGGTATTGCTGGAATTTCCTGCCGAAATACCCTTGGAAATGATACGGCTCGATGTGTTCTTGCCAAGATGGATCATCTTGGTACCACTATCGATCTGCTGATAACCATTGGATACGGCAATCGAATAGAACTCGCCGCGCGAATTGTCACCACGCAAAATGCATGATGGATATTTCCACGTTACCGCCGAGCCGGTTTCAACCTGCGTCCACGAAATCTTGGAATTATCGCCACGGCAATCGCCACGCTTGGTCACGAAATTATAGATACCGCCCTTGCCGCTGCTGTCGCCCGGATACCAGTTCTGCACGGTCGAATATTTGATCTCGGCATTATCGAGCGCAATCAGTTCAACAACTGCTGCATGAAGCTGGTTTTCATCGCGTTGCGGTGCAGTGCAGCCTTCAAGATAAGAGACGTAAGCGCCCTCTTCAGCAATGATCAGCGTGCGTTCAAACTGGCCCGTATTTTTTTCATTGATACGGAAATAGGTTGAAAGCTCCATCGGGCAGCGAACGCCCTTCGGCACATAGACAAATGAACCATCTGTGAAGACAGCACAGTTGAGTGTCGCATAATAATTGTCCGAAACAGGAACAACGGAAGCGAGATATTTCTGAACCAGTTCAGGATGCTCGCGAATGGCTTCCGAGATCGAGCAGAAGATCACGCCAGCCTTGGCAAGCTCTTCCTTAAAGGTTGTAACAACGGACACACTGTCAAAAACTGCATCAACGGCCACACGGCCCGATGCATAGACATTATCCGATGGGTTTTCATCAATCTCGCTTGGATCGCCCTGCTTGCGCACACCAGCAAGAATTTCCTGCTCGCGCAAAGGAATACCAAGCTTTTCATAAGTGCGAAGCAGTTCCGGGTCGACTTCATCCAGCGATTTAGGACCGGTCTGATTTTTCGGCGCTGCATAATAATATGCATCCTGAAAATCGATCTTTGGATAATCGACACGTGCCCATGCAGGCTCTTCCATGGTGAGCCAGCGTTCATAGGCTTTCAGACGCCACTCCAGCATCCATTCCGGCTCGTCTTTCTTGGCGGAAATGAAGCGAATGATGTCTTCATTAAGCCCCTTCGGGGCCTTTTCGGATTCGATGGTTGTCTCAAACCCGTATTTATACTGGTCCACGTCCAAACCGCGAACCTGATCAATGGTCTCCTGCACTGCAGGCATTGGCGTTCTCCATCCTCGTCGAATTCAAGGTCCGACAGTTGCAAACGTCAGGGCAATGATAGTTGCTATCCTCGCCACAATATAGTGTGCGTGAAGCTTCTTTAAAACCCTTCTAAACTTAATTTCAAGCCCGGCTTTAAATTTGCCCGTAAAATTCAAGATTATTTTACTCAGTTACCACTGTTTGCGTGTCTAACCAGCCTTTGAGCGCACATGACGGGCGACAATCTTGCGCAAAACATCAAGAAACTGATCGACAGATTCTATTGAAACATCCGGTTCCAGCGAAACGCGGATCGCACCGGGACCATCTTCATGCCCCATGGCCGCCAATACATGACTTGGTCCGACCTTACCCGAGGAACAGGCAGATCCTGCCGAGAGAGCTATTCCACCAAGATCGAATGCGATCTGAACGGTTTCAGCCTTCTGGCCTTTGAGCGAGAAAAAGGTGGTGTTCGGAAGCCGCGCCACAGCCTTGCCATGGATTGTCGCATCAGGGGCGATTTCCAGCAGCCCTGCTTCCAGCCGGTCACGCGCTTGCACAGACCAGCCATTGCCGTTCAGTCGTTGGGCTGCAATATCTGCCGCCTTGCCAAAACCCGCAATGAGCGGCAGCGCCTCTGTACCTGCGCGATGTCCCTTTTCCTGACCGCCCCCCCGGACCAGCGCCTTAGGCATCATGAGATCAGAAATCGCGATCACGGCCCCAACGCCCTTTGGTCCGCCAATCTTGTGCGATGAGATTATTAAATAATCTCCGCAATTATCTGTAATATCTAATTTAATACGACCTGCGGCCTGTACTGCATCAACAACGAAAACACCGCCCGAAGCTTTGACAATTGCAGCAATCTCACGGATTGGCTGGATCACACCGGTCTCATTATTGGCAGCCTGCACTGCGACAAGCGGAAGCCCTGCACTTTTATCATGATCGATAAGGGCTTGTTTCAAAGCATCAAGCCGCAGGACACCATTTTCATCGACAGGAAGGATGGTGATATTTTCCAGCGCAAATTGCCCGCCAGCCAGCATACAGGGATGCTCGGTCGCGCTCACATAAAGATGGGACAGACGCACCGGAGAGCGCCCCATCATATAGACTGGTGTCAAAAGCGTGGATGCTGCTTCGGTCGCGCCTGATGTGAAAAAGACGTGATCGGCTTTGGCATTCACAAGCGCTGCCACACTGCGGCGGGCTGATTCGACCAATCCACGTGCCGCTCGCCCCTCACTGTGAACTGATGACGGGTTGCCGGTCATGCCTAATGCCTCGATGACCGCATTGCGTGCTTCATCGAGCAATGGCGCACTGGCATTATAATCCAGATAGAGCCTCTTGCCGGTTCCGTTCACCGATACTATCTCCTAAGCGAAGCCTTTAAATGGCGATAAGCGCAATTTTCTTGAATTTTCAATCAGGAAAAGCCTATTAAGCCAGATAAGGCACTGAACATCGGTTCAGTCTAACGAAATTTCAATTCGGTTCTAGAAGCGGCGCACAGCCACGTCAAGTTCATCACGTCAAGTTCGCCACCCGTGAACCGACCTTCCGATTACCAGCGGAGTAAACATGCCAGAAGTCATTTTCAACGGTCCAGCCGGTCGCCTCGAAGGACGCTACCAGCCTTCACGGGAAAAGAACGCGCCGATTGCACTTATCCTGCATCCGCATCCGCAATTTGGTGGAACGATGAACAACAAGATCGTCTATGATCTTTTCTACATGTTTCAGCAACGTGGTTTTACAACGCTTCGCTTCAACTTCCGTGGCATTGGTCGCAGTCAGGGTGAGTTTGATCATGGCGCGGGTGAATTATCAGATGCCGCAAGCGCACTCGACTGGGTGCAGGCGCTTCATCCTGATTCCAAGAATTGCTGGGTTGCCGGTTATTCCTTCGGCTCGTGGATTGGCATGCAGCTTCTGATGCGCCGCCCGGAAATCGAAGGCTTTATTTCGGTTGCCCCGCAGCCCAACACCTATGATTTTGCATTTCTCGCGCCATGCCCTTCATCCGGTCTGATCATTCATGGCGATCAGGACAAGGTTGCACCTCCGAAAGACGTTCAGGTGCTTGTGGACAAACTCAAGACGCAGAAGGGCATCACAATTACCCAGAACACGATGCCCGGTGCGAACCATTTCTTCACCGGCATGGGTGATCAGCTGATCGATGAATGTTCCGAATATCTGGAACGCCGTCTTGCCGGTGAACTGGTTGAAATCCGCCAGAAACGTCTGCGTTAAACGGCTTGAAAAATTGATATTACGAAAGCCCGGTGATCATCTTCATCGGGCTTTATTTTTACGGCAGCACAAGAACTCCGCCCGATACTGGCCGATCGCAACCTGTTGTAGTGGGATATGTCAGGGGTAAACCACGCATGGAACGGACTGCCAGATAGGCCCATGCCTCCGCTTCCATTGCATCACCATCAATATCGAGCTTGTCCGCATCAACAACAGATGCACCTTCGCGCCCTGCAAGCACACCCAGTTCACTTATAATTGCTGCATTCTTACGACCGCCACCGCTGACAATATAGGTTCGTGGCTTTGAAGGCAGATGTGAAGCCGAACGCAAAATAGAGGCAGCACTGACATAAGCCAATGTACGGGCACCATTGGCCAGATTTGCCTCGCCTTTGGCAGGTACAACAAAATCACCCCGATCCAATGACCGGCGTTGATTTCCTTTAAAAAATTCATGACCAAGATAGCGAGCCGCAAGAGCTTCATCCACCCTGCCATTCATAGCCGTTATACCGCCTTGATCAAAGTTGCCCTGTTCATGCAACTCCATCCACTGATCAATGAGCATATTACCCGGCCCACTGTCATAGGCCACCAATGTGCCGTCATTTCCAACATAAGTAAGGTTGGATATGCCGCCAATATTGACGAAGACTGCAGGCCCCTCAATCCCTGCAGGCAGATTGGCTGCGAGAGCTGCATGATAAGCGGGAATCAAAGGAGCGCCCTCACCGCCATGACGCATATCTTCAGCCCGCATATCATAGACCACAGGAATGCCTGTCTCTCTGGCCAGTAATGCTCCGTCACCGATCTGGACTGTCAATCCCTCGAACGGACGGTGCAACACGGTTTGACCGTGAAACCCGATCACATCAATCTCTTCAGGTTTCAAGCAGTGCTGAAAGAGAAAATCCTGTAGGACAATCGCATGGAATAGGGTCTGGTCATGCTCAAGTTGTTTGAGAATGCCGGGACGCGCATGACGATCACTGATAGTTCGCGCATCAACAAGTGCAGCTTTCAACCGCGCACGAAATCCATCGGAATAAGCAACCGCACTGGACGGTCCACGTTCGACCAAATTCTCGCCATCGGTGATAACAAGAGCAATATCGATGCCATCCATTGAAGTACCGCTCATCAACCCAATTGCGCGTTTCAAATCGGCCATACCGGACTTTCCTTGTTATTTCCGCCTGAATGATGCTAAAGGCAAATTATCATAAGGCGGTAAGCACTTACTTACCGTCATCTTCATTCTCGCCTAATCAGTCAGGAAAAGGGCATGTCCGGTTTTAAATCCGATTTTCTTCACACGCTTTCCGAGCGCGGCTTCATTCATCAGATGTCTGATGAAAGTGGCCTTGATGAATTGTTGGTCAAAGAAACCGTGACAGCTTATATTGGCTTTGATCCGACAGCGCCAAGCCTGCATGCTGGCGGCCTGATTCAGATTATGATGCTGCACTGGCTGCAACAAACCGGCCATCGTGCCATGGCTCTTATGGGCGGCGGTACAGGCATGGTTGGCGATCCGTCCTTCAAGGATGAAGCACGCAAGCTGATGACCGAAGATACAATCGCCGATAATATTGCCGGTATCAAACGTGTCTTTGCAAACTACCTGACTTTCGGTGATGGTCCGAAAGATGCGCTGATGGTCAATAATGCCGACTGGTTACGCGATATTAATTATCTCGAATTTCTGCGCGATGTCGGCCGCCATTTCTCGGTCAACCGCATGTTGTCGTTTGATTCGGTAAAGATGCGCCTTGATCGTGAACAGTCGCTGTCATTCCTCGAATTCAACTATATGATCCTTCAGGCTTATGACTTTGTTGAACTCAACAAACGTTATGGCGTGCGCCTTCAGATGGGCGGATCGGATCAGTGGGGCAATATTATCAACGGTATCGATCTTGGCCACCGTATGGGAACCCCACAGCTTTATGCCCTCACCTCGCCTTTGTTGACCACATCTTCAGGCCAGAAGATGGGCAAATCGCTGGGTGGCGCTATCTGGCTTAACTCCGATATGCTCAGCGCCTATGACTTCTGGCAGTATTGGCGTAATACGGAAGACGCAGATGTGGAACGCTTCCTGAAGCTGTACACAACCTTGCCTATGGATGAGATTGCAAAGCTTGCAGAGCTTGGCGGTTCAGAAATCAACGAAGCAAAAAAGATTCTCGCTTCCGAAATCACCGCTATCCTGCATGGCCGTGAAGCAGCCGAAGAAGCCGCGGAAACAGCGCGCAAGACCTTTGAAGAAGGTGAATTATCACAAAACCTTCCAACTGTCGGTGTGCATAAAGCAACGCTTAATGACGGCATTGGCGTTCTGGCACTTATGGTTCTTGCAGAACTCTGCACCACCAATGGTGAAGCGCGTCGTCACATTGAAGGCGGCGCAGTGCGCATCAATGATGAAGTTGTTAGCGACCCACGTCTGAGCATCAATGCAACAGCTCTTAACGAGCAAGGCGTTATCAAGGTTTCGCTTGGCAAGAAGAAACATGTGCTGATCCGTCCAGCCTGACGGCATGAAATAACAGCAAAAAGCCCGGCTAGGCCGGGCTTTTTATTATCCATTAAAATTCAAAGATCGAACGGAAAATACCGGGCGCAATAATTGAAATCGGATTAACGATCACTTGTGGCGCCTTGGCTGTGCCTTCAAGCTTGAACGTAATACCAAGAAGACCGCGATCCCGGCCATTTCCCAAAAGCGCACCAAAGATCGGCACTTCACCAAAAATACGGTTCACACCATAAGCTGGCATGAATGTACCAGTCATGGACATATTCCCCTGCGGATCATAAAGCGTTCCCTGAAACGTCGTTCCTACCGATGGACCGCGCACCACCCCTTTGGAAAGCTTCATATATCCTTCGCCCTTGTCAATCAGGGCAAAGCCGCGTTCAATATCTACCCGTGATACATCAATGTCGCGCTTGACAGCCTGATTGAGACTATTGCCCCCGCTTGCAGGAGAGCTTGATACAATTTTTGCCAGTCGAGGTTCATTAATAATCGAAAAATTCCGGGCATCAATCTGTCCGCGCAAAGGCCCATTGCCCTGGCCAGCCAGACCAACGGTAATTTTGCCGCCACGCATCTTGTCATAAAAGTCGAAAAAACGAAGAACCGCACCTGCATCATTGGATTGCAACGATACGGAACGCGCATCACCCTGATCATTATTCGTGGCAACAAATGCCTGCCCCGAAGAAGTGACTGCATTGACTGAAATGCCGGAAATCTTGCTGCCGGCATTTTCATATGAAACAGCCATATTGCGTAACTTCTCGCCATTAAAACCGCTAACTTCGTCAATCTGTGCGCTTACAACAACCCGGGAATGCTGACCGCCAGGACTATTTTGTTTTTTACTGGTATCCAAAGCCTGTTTAATAATAGAACGCGCATCGAACTGAGACCCGCGCACTGACACACGATATCCACCCGTGGCTTTGCTTACCTTTAAGCTCATCTTGTCCGAACGCGTAAGGTGCAAGTCACTGAAGTCTGCTGACTGAACTTCGCCGCCTGCAATCGAAAGATTACCTCTGGCTCCGAACGTATCACCCGTCAGAACCAGATTATTTATGTCGACCTTGCCTTCTTCACCCGTTTTAACCACTTCAAATGTAGCTTTCGCCGGTATCCCGCTCCCTTTACGCCATCCAAGCCAGGGCAGATCAATCTGCGCTTTTCCAAAGTCCACCGTGGCACGACGCTTGTTATTTTCTTCCATTCCCAGATCAATAGAGATTGGCCCGGAAAACAAATCCTTCAATCCAGGAAGCACCCTGTTGCGCACGTTATCATCCAGATCAAGCCTGATCTTTTGATCTCGTTTCGCAGGGCCGGCACGATTAACTGGCTCGGTCATTGAAATTTTTGCCGGAATATCGTCGAGCTTTGCATCAGCGCTTATGATTGCGGCAGTCTGATCAACCTTGATATTACCATTCGCGCCACTGACTTTTGAGCCACCAACAGGTTTCGATATAGCTAAATCATTGAAAGCAATATCCGCATTCCATGTAAGCGTGCCCGCAGGCGCACCTTTGGTTACTGCAAAACCGACTTTCACACGGGCCTTGACATCACCTGTGACGTCCTCCGGTGTGAAAGGAACATTTTTTAAAATATTGATAGGCTTCTTACCGGCAATCTCGGCAATTGCAGGTGCGGCACCAGTCACCAGCAGATCAAGCTCTGCTATCACCGGGCGCTGTGGCCCCCAGGGAATAACAAGAGTACCTTCAGAAACAGAGGCTTGCCGGTTATCAGGTGTGTAGGCAATCCCTTTCGCCAGCTTGATGGTTGTATGTGCACCACGCACGGAAATGTTGCCGGCAACATCACGAACGGGAGGCAAATCGCCGATCACATCAAACCGGGTGTCAGAAACATTGAAATCAGCCTTAACTTCCTCGCTGGTCAGCGGCGGCGGTAAACCCGGTCCATTAAAGCGCCCTCCAGCCAGGGAAATATCAATATGGCTATCCTTCAATGTTCCTCCGAACAGGTTTTTCAAAACCCATTCGCGTGCTCCGTCAGCTACATCGATCGGCCAAAGATGTTTTGCATCCGCAACCGCCATTTCAGGAATGCGCAACATGAAAATCATCTCTGGTGAGCCGTTGCCAAAGCCCATGCTGCCCTGACCATACAGCTCACCCGTGCCGGTCTGAATATCAAGATTAGAAAACTGAAGGCGCTGCTGATCCGCCAGATAACGCCCGGCAATTTTAACACCGAAGGATACTGCCGGATCACTGGATTCCAGCGGTCTGCTGGTGGCAGAGCTTGTCAGCACTTCAAAACGATAGGCAGGGTTGCCCGGTTCGCTTGCCGGATCAGGTCCAAAGGCACCGTTAAATTCAGCCCTTAGCCCGCCTAAACCTATGCGTGATGGTTTTACTTCAATTTTGCCGCTGCCAACCTCATGCTCAAGTCGAAGCAATGCTTCACCGCGTATATCTGCGACACGGCCAAGCTCCATATTTACGTCTTTGACTGAAAGCTCGGCGGAAATGCGTTCCGGACTGTCGCCAGTTGCAGCCTGACCGGACAAGGTGAGGTTTGCAATTGCGTTGAGATCAAAATGAGCAGGATTAACCCGGTTGCCTTCTATAAGCTGTGAAACCTCTTCCGGTGAACCCAGATTGACCGGCAGGTTGCCAATCTGGATTCTAAAAGCATCAAGGTCATTTTCAGAACCTTTACGATCAATATTACCATTGATTGTAATAGCCTTATTCTGCCAGACAACATTGCCTTCAACTGAAATTTTTCCTGCATTTTCAATCAGGCGCAGTTTTTTAATGTCGATGCTTTGCTGTATATCACCGGTATGGAAGCGGATGATTGTGTTTTGAAAACCGATTGCCCGTGTATTCTGGTTGTGAAGCAATTCAAGGTTGCGGCGCATGGTCGAGAAAAGCTCTGCGGACAGCGCATCAAAATCCACATAGCCCTTATTATCATAGGGCAGGAACTTCCAGAAGCCCGCCCCCTCCTGCTCCGGCAGATCAAAAAAAGCACCATCAACCTCCAGTTCAGAAACCCGGAGACTGCCTGTCAATAACGGCAATGGCGCCAGTCCAAGACGCACAGATTCAATATTTTTAATACTGATACCGTAATCCGGATCAGAAATTGAAACGTCTCGCGCTTCCAATGCAACCAGAGAGTTCTGATCAAGCGAGAGACCAACACTGCCTATCGCAGCGGATGCGCCATGACCGAGTACATTAGCCAGACCTTTTTGTGTCTCATCACGCAGCAAATCACTATTCACACCACTGCGTAAAAGAACGAATCCTGCACCCCCGACCAGAACAAGTACAATCAACAGCGACAGGGAAGCATATGAACACCACTTTAAAAATGAACGCCGCGGGCGAACGCAAGCAATCGAAATACCCTCTTCGCCTTGCGTTGCAAGACGTTCGATTCGTTTTAACTCCCGCCTGCTGAAGCGGATTTTTCGCGGTTTATCTGTCAATATTCCTGCCGAACAATTAATTTCCGTAAATGCCTGCCCACACAAATCACCTTACAAAAACTCTGTATATTCCCGCTTTTATTGCACATCTGTATTTCATTCAAACGGCTGATTAACATCATCGATCTGTCATCGACAATAAGGACACAATCAAGCTATACAGGTTATAAAAGCCGTTGCCGAATGCAATATCTTGAAATCTAACAGGCAATTTGCTCGTTTATCCATAAAAGAAAGGCGTAGATATGGCTCGTCCCCAGCTTGGAGAATTGGCACCTGATTTCACCCTGCCCTCTGACAGCGGTACGATTACTCTGTCATCGCTTAAGGGAAATCCGGTCGTTATCTATTTCTACCCAAAAGATGATACTTCAGGCTGCACCAAAGAAGCCATTGCATTCTCGCAGTTAAAACTTGAATTTGACAAGCTTGGAGCGCGTATTATTGGCCTTTCGCCTGATAGCGCTGAAAAACATGCAAAGTTTCGCAAGAAACATGAACTGACTGTCGAACTGGCTGCCGATGAAGATCGCACGGCACTTGAAGCCTATGGCGTGTGGGTTGAAAAAAGCATGTATGGCCGCAAATATATGGGCGTTGAACGCACGACTTTTCTGATCGATGCTGAAGGCCGCATTGCGCATATATGGGAAAAAGTGAAGGTTCCCGGCCATGCTGAAGCCGTTCTGGAAGCAACCCGCGCCCTTTGACAAAAAGGTAGGAAAAGCGAGTGTGGCGGATTTGAAATTTACTCAATCGATACTTACAACGCTTTGTTTTGTTACTATCATCACAGGTATTGGCGCCATTATTCACATCACTGGCAATGATATGATTGATGCTCCCACATACCGGATCAATCCAGATCGCAACCTTGCATCCGTAACAACAACTTCAATGCTCATGCAGCCCTTGCCGGAAATGCCATCGGAATCCCCGCCCGGAATTTCCATTGAACTTGGAGTCTTCATCCCATGGGATTTATCAAAGTCTCAAGGCATCGACCCTATTATTACCGGCCCGCGCAGCTAGATATCCCAGCAGCCATACAACAAAAAGCCCGGCTCCAAGCCGGGCTTTTGTTTTCAGCAGACATTCCGAAAAACCGGGGTCCACTTTCTGGGATGCGCTATATCTGTTTGTTCTTACGCGCATCTGCGTCCAAAAACCGGGGTCCACTTTTTGGGATGCGCTATGATTAGAGCGGATTTCGATCTGATTGAATTAGATCGACGCTCTAACTCCTTTTACTTGAAGCATAATCTTATCGATCCTCGTTTCACTCCGGTCGGATTATGCTCTAATCAATATCATCGATTAATTCAGCGCCACCGTTAATACGATGCGCAAGGGCCGCTTCCATGAAAGGCGTTACTGCACCATCGAGCACTTCCTGAGGATTGGTGCTTTCGACGCCAGTGCGCAAGTCCTTGATCAGCTGATAAGGCTGCAAGACATAGGAGCGTATCTGATGTCCCCATCCAATATCGGTCTTGCTGGCATTGGCAGCATCACTTGCTTCCTCACGCTTTTTCAGCTCTTCCTCGTAAAGACGAGCACGCAGCATGGACCATGCTTTTTCACGGTTCTTGTGCTGTGAACGCTCAGCCTGACACTGAACAACAATACCGGATGCAATATGCGTAATACGGACTGCCGAGTCAGTCGTATTCACGTGCTGACCGCCTGCACCTGACGCACGATACGTATCGATGCGAACATCCGCTTCCGTTACCTGCACATCAATATTGTCATCAATGACCGGGTAAACCCAGATACTGGCAAAGGATGTGTGACGACGCGCATTGGAATCATAGGGCGAAATACGGACCAGTCGATGAACACCTGATTCCGTCTTTGCCATACCATAGGAATTATGGCCCTTGATAAGAATCGATGCAGACTTGATGCCAGCTTCTTCGCCGTAATGAACTTCCATTATTTCGACTTTGCGACCACTGCGTTCTGCCCAACGTGTATACATACGCAAAAGCATCGACGCCCAGTCCTGACTTTCCGTACCGCCAGCGCCTGCATGAACTTCCAGATAGGTATCATTGGCATCCGCTTCGCCAGAAAGCAGCATGTCGATCTGACGACGGTCTACATCCGCCTTCAGCTCACGGATCGTATTTTCCGCATCCTCGATGATCGACTTATCGTCCTCTTCCTCGCCCATGGCGATGAGTTCGATACTGTCGTTCAACGACTGCTTAAGCATATTGATGCCATTGATGCTGTCTTCCAGATGCTGGCGCTCACGCATCAGCTTCTGTGCTTCCTGAGCATCATTCCAAAAATTCGGTTCTTCAGATCTTTGATTCAGATAACCAAGACGTTTAATTGCCTGATCCCAGTCAAAGATGCCTCCTCAGCAGGCTTATGGCCTGCTGGATTTCGTCAACCAGCGTCTCGATTTCCGCGCGCATGGGCAAATCGTTCCTTCATTAAATCTGCAATATATGGAGAAATCCTAGCTCCGAGAGCTGAACTCACACTTCATACCGAACAGGCATAAAGCTGTTCAAGCGCCGCGGACCATAATTAGCACGCGGCGCAGTGTAAAGAGGGAGGATCAGTAAAGTCCGCCTGAACCCGAATTGATTGCACGGGTTGCCTGAGGCGATTGCGGCTGAACGGGCGCCCCTTCACGGAACTGATCCATACCAATAACCGAATAGACGTCCGACGGACCTGTCCCCGGCTTGAATGCTTCCATGATCAGGTTCGGATCACCCTTGTTTGTGCGCATACCGGTTTTGCGATTGATCGCAATCAGAGTCATCCCTTCCGGCACACGGAAATCAACCTTGGGCTTGCCAGCCAAGGCTTCCCCAACAAATTCTTTGAATACGGGTGCTGCCAGACCACCACCCGTCGAACCACGTCCCAGAGGGGTTGGCGTATCATAGCCCATGAAAACACCAACAACGAGATCCGGCGTGAAACCTACAAACCAAGCATCTTTTTCGTCATTTGTCGTTCCAGTTTTGCCGGCCAGTGGACGATCAAGACTTTTGAGCAATTGTGCAGTACCGCGCTGAACAACACCTTCCATCATCGAGGTTATCTGGTAAGCCGTCATAGGGTCCAGAACCTGATCACGATTGTCGATCAGTGTCGGCTCTTCCTGACCCGACCATTGCTGGGCATTACAGCCTTCACATTGACGTCCATCATGCTTGAAAACAGTCTTGCCATAGCGATCCTGAATGCGGTCAATCATCGAGGGTGTAATACTCTGGCCGCCATTGGCGATAACCGAATATGCTGTCACCATACGCAGAACAGTCGTTTCACCGGCTCCGAGTGACATGGAGAGAACCGGCAGCATCTTGTCATAGATACCAAAACGTTCTGCATATTCAGCAACGGTCCTCATCCCCATGTCCTGTGCAAGACGAACGGTCATCACATTACGCGATTGCTCAATGCCATAGCGAAGTGTTGAAGGACCGGAGAATTTACCCGAATAGTTTTTAGGCGCCCATATACCAAGTGAACCGCCCTGATTGACTTCAAGAGGTCCATCAAGAACAACCGAAGCTGGCGTATAGCCATTATCAAGCGCTGCCGCATAAACAAATGGCTTGAAGGAAGAGCCGGGCTGACGGTAGGCCTGAGTTGCGCGGTTGAATTCGGACTGGCCATAGGAAAAGCCTCCGACCATTGCCAGAACACGGCCTGTATGCGGATCCATGGCAACGAGTGCACCCTGAAGCTTCGGCGGCTGCTGCAAGCGGAAGCGCGATTCACCATCACCAGCTTTTGACACATAGACTATATCGCCGGTTTTAAGGACACCTTCCGGTGATTTGGCACTGCTGCGCTTCCCATCAATATTGGTAACACGCATTGCCCATTTCATATCATCAGCAGCGATGAAAGCGCGTGTACGATCCTTGCCGCGCTTGCCCGAACCATCAATAGCAGGCTGCAAACCGATATCCGCACCAGCCGCAGAAACATTAAGGACAACAGCCAATTGCCATTCCGGCACATCCTCAAATGATTGCAGATCGCCAAAGGCGGTTGCCCAATCACTCCCAAGCTCGACATGTTTTAATGGACCGCGCCAGCCGCGTGCTTCATCAAAGCGCAACAGGGCAGTTTGCAATGCCTTGCGCGCTTCAACCTGCATGGTCGGATTAAGCGTCGTGCGAACGGAAAGACCGCCTTCATAAAGCGCATCAACACCATATTTCTGAATAATCTGACGGCGGACTTCCTCACTGAAATATTCAGATGCAAACAAATAATGGGTTGCAGTACGGGTTTTAACACCAAGTGGCTCTTTCTTGGCTTCATCCGCTTCCTGCGTTGTGATGTAACCATTCTCAGCCATACGATCGATAACCCAGTTGCGGCGTTCAATCGCGCGTTCAGGGTAACGGAACGGGTGATAATTGTTCGGGCCTTTAGGCAAAGCGGCAAGATAGGCCGCATCGGCAATGCTCAATTCACCCACTGATTTATCAAAATATGTCAGGGCAGCGCTGGCAATGCCATAAGATCCCAGACCAAAGAAAATCTCATTGAGATAAAGTTCAAGAATGCGATCCTTGGAATAAGCCTGCTCGATACGCATGGCAAGAATCGCTTCCTTGATCTTGCGATCATAGGTCTGGTTTGAGCTTAGAAGAAAGTTTTTAGCAACCTGCTGGGTAATGGTCGATGCACCGACAGGACGACGCCCCGACCCCATGTTTTTCACATTGGTCAGAACAGCGCGTGCCAAGCCGCCAAAATCAAGGCCGTGATGCTCGTAGAAGGTTTTGTCTTCGGCAGAAATAAAAGCCGCCTTCACACGGTTTGGTACAGCCTGGATTGGCAAATACATACGGCGCTCACGCGCATATTCCGACATCAGACTGCCGTCTGATGCATGAACGCGCGTCATGACAGGAGGCTCATATTTGGCGAGCACTTCGTAGTCAGGCAATTCCTTGGTTACGCTTCCGATATAGATAGCCGCGCCACCAGCCACCAAAAGCGCCAGAACCGTTCCAATACCAAAGAAATATCCGATAAGCCTTACCATAAATCCGGAATCCTGCCTTCAGACCATCCCTCAAATCAGGGAGTAATTAAACCAATGCCCGTCGCTTGGCGCTGCATTATCAATAGCTGGTTAGTGACTACCAAATACGTCAAAGGCAAGGTCGTTTCCACGATTTTACCAAATTAGCACAATACAAATATGGAGCAGTCACAAAAAAGCGTAAACTGTTGCAACCATGCATCTTATATGTGGTGGCAAATATCAAGCCCCACGAAACATTACATTTTTCTAACCTTTTGACAAAATATCAGGGTGCTTCTGCATTTCAAACGCTTTTACCGCCTGAGCTATACGGTCTGCGAGTTTACGTCGCCATTGCGGATTGCTGATCAGCTTTTCATCTTCCGCATTCGACAAATATCCGATCTCTATCAATACAGATGGCACATCGGGCGCACGTAAAACCTGAAACCCTGCAAATCGATGTGGATTATTGATCAGATTAACTTCACCCTGCAATGAGCTGATGACCTTTTCCGCAAAACTGAGGGAAAATGTGTGGGTTTCACGGCGTGTAAGGTCCAGAAGAATGTCAGTAACCTCAGGCAAGGCTTCAGGAACAGCGCCGCCTAAACTGTCTGACATATTTTCCCGCTCAGCCATGGCCCGGGCGACAGAGTCCGATGCCTTGTCAGAAATGGTATAAACAGTAGCGCCGCGAATATCGCCCTGATTGATCGTGTCTGCATGAATGGAAATAAACAGATCAGCAGCATGTTGCCGGGCCAGACGCACACGTTCCGACAGGCGCAGAAATGTGTCATCATTGCGCGTCATCAAAACACGGATATTGTTTTCTTTTGCCAGACGATCGCGCAACTCCCTGCCAAAAGCGAGCGTCAAATCCTTTTCTTTAATACCGCTGAGGCTTTCCGCACCGCTGTCGATGCCGCCATGCCCGGGATCAATCATCACAACAAACGGATGTGCGGCATCCTTATCTGATGAAAGCGATGCCGCTTTCACTGCATTCTTATCTGCTGTTGACCCTGTAACATCATGGATTGCTGCGAGATTTTGTTCAAATTGCCGGTCCGATATAGCGACAATATCCGCAACAAGCCTGTAACCGGATATGGTCTCGTTCTTTATGACCTGAACATTTTCGACATTAAACGGTCCGCGTAATGTCAAAATGAGCCTTGAACGGTTTTTGCCAACCAGACCATAGCGCACGCGGGACACAATCCCCCTCGCCGAAAGGCTGGTTTCGTCAAAACCAAAACGGGTTTCGGGAAGATCGAAAACCAGACGATAAGGATTGGCCAAAAGAAGTGTCGAAACTTTTGGCTTTTGATCAAACATGACAACAACCCGCATACGCAGATCGTCACCGGCCATTCGATAAGTCAGAGCTGAAAGCGGCGCCTCCCCGGCAGCCTTTGCCAGACCGATATGCATAAAGACTGCACACAAGACCACCAGCAGCGCGAACATATTGCCTGCGTTCGTTTTAAAGCGGGTAATGTTTTGCAGTCTCATAAAATGCATAGGTGCTCGCGATCCGAATACAATAAATCAATCGAAGACCAGAAATTAAGCGAAGATCGGCCGTTCAGTCCAAAACTTATGATTGCGTGCATTTGATGAATCAAACCATATTGCATCATAGTTAACAAAGGCTTTGAGATCAGTTTTACGCAACCTCCATGGCCCTTTTATAATTTCTATACCCATCTTTCGGCCAAATTACGATAATTGTGTCAACTGATATTCATACTTGTCATAACTCGAACGACACCATAAAAGCTAAGATAGGTTATGGAGTAGCTGTCAGAATCGTTTGCCGGTTTTTAAAACGGAGCGCGAGGAAAGCCAGCGAAAACAGTGGCGTAAAAAAATCGTCACCCATTAACCCGCACAGAATTCAACGGAATACGGCTCCCCTGCCGCCTCCGTTTTCAATCGGCCGACGGCGCATGGATACGCACTGTCGCCAGTGCTCTTAAAAGAGCAAAGAGGTCGGCCCGGCTTTTTCGGGCCATATATGAGGTCGTTTCGAACGGAACAGCTATGGGTCAAGCAAGACTGACCATTGCAAGCCTGAAGACCGTGATCGCCAATTGGCCATCGCGCGCAGACACAGCAGCCTTTGTTCCGCCGAACCCATTATCATCCGGCAGATGCTCCCCAGCCAGGACGACAGCCTTCAGGGTTTCGTCCGGCGCACGCGGCTTGCGTCTGAGCGCCGGCAGGAAAGACAATAATGTCAAACAAAATGCTTATCGATGCCTCCCACCCGGAGGAGACACGCGTTATCGTAACGCGCGGGAACAAGATTGAAGAATTCGATTTCGAATCGGAGCACAAGAAGCAGTTAAAGGGAAATATTTATCTTGCACGCGTGACGCGCGTTGAGCCATCCCTTCAGGCTGCATTCGTGGAATATGGCGGCAATCGTCATGGCTTCCTCGCATTCTCTGAAATCCACCCGGACTATTATCAGATCCCTGTTGCTGATCGCCTTGCCCTGCTTGAAGCAGAAGCAAAAGCTGCACGCGCAGAAGACGATGACGAAGATGAACCGAAGGTGAGAAACAACGACCGGTCGCGTCGTCATCGCCGTCGTGGACGTCGGGATGGTCAAAACGGTGAACAGAGCGCAAATATTGCTGCAAACGGAGTGCCGGCAGCAGAACCGGTCGGCCCGGCATTTGTAAATTATGTGGCCGGTACGCCCGCTATTGCCTTGATGAAGCAGAGCGGAGACGTCGTATCAGAAGCTATCGAAGCCAATGATAGTGATGATGACGACGATAACGATGTCGAAAACGAAGAAGACATGGTTGAATCCGTTGGTTCGGAAGATGCCATGGAGGAGCTTCCTTCGCATAGCCGGACCAATCGACGTCAGTATAATATTCAGGAAGTCATCAAGCGCCGCCAGATCATTCTGGTGCAGGTGGTGAAAGAAGAGCGCGGCAATAAGGGTGCAGCGCTGACAACCTATCTGTCGCTTGCTGGACGTTATTCCGTTCTGATGCCCAATACTGCCCGTGGTGGTGGTATTTCACGCAAGATCACCAATCCGCAGGATCGCAAGCGTCTCAAGGAAATCGTCAAGGAACTCGAAGTGCCGCAGGGCATGGGCGTGATTCTGCGTACTGCTGGCGCCAACCGTACCAAGGCGGAAGTAAAGCGCGACTATGAATATTTGATGCGCATGTGGGAAAATGTCCGGACACTGACATTGCAATCCACAGCCCCTTCTCTCGTTTATGAGGAAGGCAGCCTGATCAAACGTTCGATCCGTGATCTTTATAATAAAGACATCACCGAAATTCTCGTTGCGGGTGAAACCGGCTATCGCGAAGCTAAAGACTTCATGCGCATGCTCATGCCGAGCCATGCCAAGGTTGTTCAGCCCTATCGCGAACAGACCCCTGTTTTCACACGCTATGGTCTGGAAGCACAGCTTGACCGCATGCTGCTGCCGCAGGTGACGCTGAAATCCGGTGGATATCTCATCATTAACCAGACCGAAGCACTGGTAGCAATTGATGTGAATTCGGGACGCTCGACCCGTGAACATTCAATCGAAGACACAGCGCTTCAGACCAATCTGGAGGCGGCCGAAGAAGTTGCACGGCAATTGCGCCTGCGCGACCTTGCCGGGCTGATTGTCGTTGATTTCATCGACATGGAAGAAAAGCGCAATAACCGCGCCGTCGAAAAGAAGATGAAGGACTGCCTGAAAGACGACCGTGCGCGTATTCAGGTTGGCCGTATTTCCCATTTCGGTCTTCTGGAAATGTCGCGCCAGCGCATTCGTGCTTCTGTTCTCGAAAGCACAATGCAGGTTTGCCAGCATTGTGGCGGAACGGGGCATGTCCGTTCCGACTCTTCAATGGCACTGCACATTATTCGCGGTATCGAAGATTATCTGCTGCGCCATTCGGGTTATGACATTATCGTGCGTGCACCCGTTGCATCTGCGCTCTATGTGTTGAACCACAAGCGTCAGGTTCTTGCTGATTTTGAAGGCCGCTTTGGTGTGGAAATCAGCATTGATGCCGACGACAGTGTCGGGCATCAGAATTTTGTCATCGACAAGGGAGCACCTTCGACGCGTCCGGTGACAATCCATCCAGCCGCGCCTATCGTTTATGAAGATGATCTGAATGATCCGGACATCCCGCTTGATGACGATGAGACGGAAGAAGAAATCAAGTCTGAAGCATCGGCTCGCGATGAAAATGGTGAAGAAGGTGATCGTAACAAGCGCCGCAAGCGTCGTCGTCGTCGCGGTGGCCGTGATCGCGATCAGGATGAGCAGTCTGCACAGACGGATTTAAGCTCAGAAACATCTGGCGAAGATGAGGAGGAGGATACAAACCTCCAGAGCAGCAATTCACAAAGCGAAGATGATCGCCGTAAGAAGCGTCGCCGTGGTCGCCGTGGTGGACGAAAGAATCGCCGCGAGGATGATCTTCAAACTCAGAAATTACCTGACCCTGAATTTGTCGGTTATACACCTGTCATCCCGGCACCTGTTGAAACCGCGATTGTAGCCCCTGTTGAAGCCATTATCAGCGATGTTGCCACAGCTGAAACAGCAACAGTTGAGGCAGCAAATGCCCCTGAAGCCGATGCAGCTGTTGCTGAAATTGTCGAAAAGCCTGCAAAGCCTGTGCGTAAACCACGCGGTCGCAAAGCTGCAAAAAGCGAAGAAGCTACAACTGACGATGTTGTTGCAGCCGATCCGTCAGAGGAACCGGCTAAGCCTGCACGCAAGCCGCGCGGTCGCAAGAAGGTCGTTGAAGAGGAAGCATCTTCTGAAGCCGCTGCACCTGTAGAAGACGCCGAAGTGGTAAAGCCGAAACGCCGGACCCGCAAAGCTCCTGCCAAGCCGGAAGTGAAAGAAGCTGCGATTGCCGAGCCAAGCGTAGAGCAAGCTGCTGAACCGGAAAAGCCAGTCGAGGTGCAAAAGGCAGCAGAACCTGAAAAAATTATTGAGCCGGTGGTGACATCGAGTGAAAAAGAAGAGCAGAAGCCAAAGCGTGGCGGCTGGTGGCAGAAAAAGGGCTTTTTCTAAGCTTTAACCCTCGCATTCAACATAAAAAACCGGCGGAAACGCCGGTTTTTTGTTTTGTCATTTTTTGTTCAGGCTTTTTGTTGTGGCAACCATAATTCCAGACGGCGAACTGCTTCCTCAATTTCCTCCACACTGCCTGCATAGGAAAAACGCATCGTGCGATGCCCGTCAACCGGATCAAAATCACGTCCCGGCGTGGCTGCTATATTGGTTTCTTCGATCATGCGGCGTGCGAATTCCATACTGTCATTGGTAAAGCGTGAAACATCGCAATAGGCATAAAATGCACCATCCATTGGTGCAGCAAGGCTTAATCCCATTGCCGGCAAGTGATCGAGCAGGATTTTCCGGTTCTGACGATAGCGATCCTTGACGCGCTCCAGTTCTGCAGTTGCATTGAATGCTTCAATTGCTGCACGCTGCGAAAGTTCGGGGGCAGAAATATAAAGGCTCTGGCCAAGGCATTCGATTGCCCGCACATCAGCGTCCGGCAAAACCATCCAGCCAATGCGCCAGCCGGTCATGCAATAATATTTTGAAAACGAATTGATGATCGTGACATCATTGGAAATCTGCAATGCAGTGACGTCTTCCTCTTCATAGGAAAGTCGATGATAGATTTCATCAGAAATCACCCGAATACCTAGATCACGCGCAGTTTCAATGATCGCCTGCAAGTCCGGTTTGTCAATCACGGCACCTGTAGGATTGGCAGGGCTTGCAAAAAGCACCCCTTTCAATGGCTTTTCGGCATGGGCGGCAGCAAGTGCCTGAGCTGTTAAAGCTCCTGATGCTCCACCTTCATTGGCAATTTCCACCACTTCCAGACCAAGAGCCGTCAGAATATTGCGATAAGCGGGATAACCCGGACGGGTAATGGCAACGCGGTCCCCCGGATCGAAATAGACCAGAAATGCCAGATTGAAGGCAGCCGATGAGCCAGTCGTGACCGCAATACGCTCAGGCGAAACCGATACGCCATAACTCTGCGCATAATGTGCAGCAATCGCTTCACGCAGATCAATAAGGCCAAGTGCATCCGTGTAGCCGATGCGACCATCTTTCAAAGCACGTTCCGCAGCCAGCCGCACTGCATGAGGTGCCGGGTCGGCCGGCTGTCCGACAGCCATCGAAATAATCGGATGACCCGCAGCCCGACGACGATTGGCCTGCGCCAGAACATCCATGGCGTGAAATGGTTCGACCGCGCTACGGTTTGAAAGAGTATTCAACTCAGCCTCCAAAATGCAAGGAATGCAATATATACTCCTCGCCCTATAATCGCCGGATTGGTAAAGCAACAGCATCTTTAGGTAAAAACAGCAGTGAAGTTTAAGATAAAGCCTTTAAACTGGAACACATCCCGAAAAGTGGGACCGGTTTTCGGAACAAGATTCGCAGCAAGGCGCCTAGGATGGGGAGAAAAATGGCAAGCATGACTGCAGGTTTTTCAGCCAGAGCATTTTCATTTCATAATATAATGCGCCGTTCAGTCGCCGCATTTGCCGCACTTGCTGTCGCCGTTACAGGCGTATTGCCTACACAGGCACAGGCACAGTCACGTGGCGGCGGCGTTCCTATTGTGCGAGACGCAGAAATCGAGGCGCTGGTTTCTGATTATGCAGCCCCCATCCTTAAAGCAGCCAAATTGGGCAGTCGCGGCGTTCGCGTCATCCTTGTCAATTCCCAAAGCTTCAATGCTTTTGTCGATGGACGCCGTATCTTCATCAATACCGGTGCAATCATGCAATCGGAAACACCCAATGAAATCATTGGTGTTATCGCCCATGAAGCCGGGCATCTGGCAGGAGGACATCAGGATCGCTTGCGCGAGCAGCTGGGCCGTGCCCGAACTATGGCTGTTATTGGCATGTTGCTTGGTGTTGGTGTTGGAGTGGCAGGTGCAGCAACAGGCAGCGGCAGTGCTGCGGGTGCCGGCGGTGGCATTGCCATGGGAAGTAACGAAATGGCGATGCGCAACCTGTTGAGCTATCAGCGTACGGAAGAAATCACGGCTGATCGTCTTGCTGTGAATTATCTCAATGCAACAGGCCAATCGACCAAGGGAATGCTCGATACCTTCCAGCGCTTTGCCACTGCGCTATCGCTTTCAGGTACACAAATTGATCAATATCGCATCAGCCACCCATTGCCGCGCGAACGCATCGCCAATCTTCAGGAACTTGCGAAAAAAAGCCCCAATTATAATAAGACGGATTCAGCCGCGTTACAGCTGCGGCACGATATGGCACGCGCCAAAATAGCGGCCTATTCCAACAATATGGGTGCATTGCAACGCATGTTTCGCTCCAATCCCGGCGGTTTACCCGCCCGTTACGGTAATGCAATCAGCACTTATCTGAACGGTTCGGCCAAATCCGCAATCCCCAAATTCCAAGCACTGATTAAAGAACAGCCCAAGAACCCGTATTTCCATGAAATGATGGGAGAAGTGCTGATCAAGGCAAATGATACACAAGGCGCTGCAAAATCTTTCCAGCGGGCCGTTGCATTGGACACGCGCAAGTCTCCATTGCTGCGGATGAGCTATGGCCGCGCTCTTATGCTTACCGGCACAAAGGCCAATATGCCTAATGCAATCAAAGAGTTAAAAGCAGGTATTGCAGCGGATCCTGAATTCCCCGGAGGATATGGCTATCTTGCGCAGGCTTATGGCCAGTCTGGCGACATAGCCCGGGCTGATCTTGCCACAGCCGATATGAACTACTATTCCGGTAAACTACAACAGGCTCAGATATTTGCTATACGCGCTCAAAAGCAGATGAAACGAGGCACTCCCGACTGGCTTCGGGCGCAGGACATCATCAATGCCAAGGCCAAAAAATAACAGCCAGCAACATCCTCTCAAGAGGTTCCGGCAGATTTTCAGAACGAATGAAAGTGATTGATATGAAAAATGTGGTTATAGGCACGCTTGCAGGCGGCGTTATTGGTGCTGCTGCAGTTGCTGCGGGCTATTATGCTGGCAATGCCAACCAGCCAGCACCGGCAGCAGCTGTCGAAACGGCCGCAAGCCCGGCAATGTCCCAACAGGATGTTGAGACTATTGTCCGCAACTATCTGCTGCAAAACCCTGAAATCATGATCGACGTGCAGACAGCACTTGAAACGAAACAGGCGGAAGCCGCTCAGGAGGAAGTAAAAAAAGTTCTGGCTTCAAGTCAGAACCAGCTCTTCAATCCTGCCTATGATTCTGTATTCGGCAATCCTGATGGCGATGTCACCGTTTATGAGTTTTTTGATTATAATTGCGGATATTGCAAACGCGCCCTTCCTGATATGCAGACAATCCTCAAACACGATCCGAATGTTCGTTTCGTGTTGAAGGAGCTTCCGATCCTCGGACCGGATTCCATGAGGGCTCATATTGTCGCGCAGGCTTTCAAAGCTCTGATGCCGGAGAAATACGCTGCCTATCATGAAGCTCTTTTAGGTGCATCAAGCCGTGCTACGGAAGATTCGGCAATTGCTGATGCGGTCAAGCTCGGAGCCGATGAAGCAAAGCTTCGCGAAAAAATGAAGGATCCGGCAATCACCAATGCCTTTCAGGAAACCTATCAGCTCGCTCAAAAGCTCAATATTACCGGAACACCTTCCTACATCATTGGAAATGATCTTGTTCCGGGAGCAATCGGGGCCGAAGGGCTGATTGAAAGAATCGCCACCGCCCGTTCTGCTGACAAGAGCTAAAGGCAGTGAGATTGCGCCCTGTTGAAATTTTCAGATGGCGCAATCATACAATCCGATCCTGTAAACGTCTATTTTACTGCAAATTGCATTCATTCCACAAAGAATAGCGGAAAAAAGGCTGTGGTTGAACATTCCTATTCATTTAGAGGGTTTCGGCTTGCATCCAAGCCCTCTATATGAAATGCGAAGTGTAATCGAAATTTCGTAACAGGCCCGTAATCAATCACGGAAGAACATGGTCAAAACGGTTTTTGTTCTGAACGGCCCAAATCTCAATCTTCTTGGGAAACGTGAGCCGGGAATTTATGGTGTGGCAACGCTCGATGACATCGAAGCGGACTGCAAACGCTTGGCTGAACAACTGGGCCTTAGCGTCGATTTTCGCCAGACAAATTACGAAGGTGACCTGGTTAGCTGGATTCAGGAAGCAGGCGACAAAAACGCTTATGTCCTGATCAATCCCGCAGCTTACAGTCATACATCAGTTGCTATTCACGATGCTATTCGTTCGGCCAGGGTAACGGCCGTGGAAGTGCATCTGTCGAACATACATGCGCGTGAGGCGTTCCGGCATCACTCCTATGTCTCCGCAGTCGCCAAAGGCGTTATCTGCGGCTTTGGCGCGGAAGGATACCTGCTCGGCCTGCGCGCACTCGCGGCAATTGCCAAAGAAGAAGAAAACAACGGGCAAGCGTAAAGGGGCCTGATATGTCCAGCAAAAATTCCGTCATCGACAAAGAAACAATCCGCGATCTGGCGGATATCCTCAATGAAACCGACCTGACCGACATTGAAGTCGAGCATGGTGATCTGCGTATCCGTGTTTCGCGCAAGGTAACTGTGCAGGCAGCGGCCACTGTATTGCCAGCCGCTGCTGCTCCGGCTGCAGCTGCGGCACCTGCGGCTGTTGCGGCAGAGCCAACCAAGGCAGAACTGAGCAAAAATGCTGTTCCTTCGCCAATGGTCGGCACTGCCTATCTGGCTCCGGCTCCCGGTGCGCGCAACTTCATCGAGGTTGGTACACAGGTCAAGGAAGGCCAGACGCTTCTGATTATCGAAGCCATGAAGACCATGAACCAGATCGCCGCTCCCCGCGCCGGTACGGTCAAGGCTATATTGGTCGAAGATGCGCAGCCCGTCGAATTCGGCGAGCCGCTTGTCGTCATCGAATAAGACGACCATCTGGTCATTAGAGCGTGTCGCACCTGATGCTATCCATAACGTTCGCTCTATTTCTTTGTTTTTAAGCATGTCTTTATCCCAAAACCGGTTCTCACTTTTGGGAGACATGCTTTAGAATTTCGGCTTATTCAATGAACGGGCAGCAAAGCGCAATGTTTCAAAAGATACTCATAGCCAATCGTGGCGAAATCGCTCTTCGTGTGCTCAGGGCTTGTAAAGAACTGGGCATCAAGACGGTCGCCGTGCACTCCACGGCAGATGCTGATGCAATGCATGTCCGTCTTGCGGACGAAAGTGTATGCATTGGACCACCTCCATCACGCGACAGCTATCTGAATATTCATCAAATCGTTGCTGCATGCGAAATCACCGGCGCGGATGCGATCCATCCGGGTTATGGCTTTCTGTCGGAAAATGCCAAGTTTGCTGAAATTCTTGAAGCACACAGCATTACCTTCATCGGACCGACCTCTTCGCATATCCGCACCATGGGCGACAAGATCGAAGCCAAGCGCACGGCAAAGCGCCTTGGCATTCCAGTTGTCCCGGGTTCTGATGGTGGCGTGACCGACGAAGGTGAAGCCAAGCGCATCGCAAAGGAAATCGGCTATCCGGTCATCATCAAGGCATCTGCCGGTGGTGGTGGCCGCGGTATGAAGGTTGCAAAGACCGAAGAAGATTTGGCGGTCGCCCTTGCAACAGCTCGTACTGAAGCAGGTGCTGCCTTTGGTGATGATGCAGTCTATATCGAGAAGTATCTCGAAAAGCCACGTCATATCGAAGTGCAGGTCATGGGCGATGGTGCAGGCAATGCGATCCATCTTGGTGAACGCGATTGTTCATTGCAGCGCCGTCACCAGAAGGTCTGGGAAGAAGCCAATTCACCTGCTCTGAACGCTGAAGCGCGTGACAAGATCGGTATGATCTGTGCCAATGCTGTTGCCGATATGGGCTATCGCGGTGCAGGAACGATCGAGTTTTTGTATGAAAACGGCGAATTTTATTTCATCGAAATGAACACCCGTCTTCAGGTCGAGCATCCGGTAACAGAAGCTATCACCGGCATCGACCTTGTTCATGAGCAGATCCGTGTCGCAGCAGGCCTCGGCCTTTCGGTCAAACAGGATGATGTACGCTTCTCTGGCCATGCTATTGAATGCCGCATCAATGCTGAAGATCCGCGCAGTTTCATGCCTTCACCGGGGTTGATTACCCATTATCATACGCCGGGCGGCCTTGGTATTCGTGTGGATTCAGGCGTTTATTCCGGCTATCGCATTCCGCCTTATTATGACAGCCTGATCGGTAAGCTGATTGTTCATGGCCGCAACCGCGTTGAATGCATGATGCGTCTGCGGCGTGCGCTTGATGAATTCGTGGTCGATGGCGTCAAGACGACCCTGCCCCTGTTTCAGGACCTTATTTCCAATCAGGATATTGCCAATGGCGATTATGATATCCATTGGCTGGAAAAATATCTGGCAGAACAGTCTGCAACACAGGATGCATAAATAAAGTGACCGCAGGAGCCTCCCCGGACGACTATTCAATCGACCCGGAATTGCTCCTGCGGGCCTATGCCACCGGGGTTTTCCCGATGGCCGAAGAAGCGGACGATCCCGAGATTTTCTGGGTTCGTCCTGAAAAACGCGGCATCATCCCGCTTGAAGACTTCCACGTCCCCAAAAGCCTTCAAAAAATCATCCGGCAAGCACGTTTCGAAATCAGGCTGGACAGCGATTTCGAGGGCGTTATCAATGGCTGCGCAAGTGGCACCGGTGAACGTGCACGGACATGGATCAATGCACCCATCCGCGAAGCCTATGGTAAACTCTTTGCAGCCGGTCATTGTCATACAGTTGAAGCATGGCATGACGGCCAGCTCGCAGGTGGGCTTTATGGTGTGACGCTCGGGCGGGCTTTTTTTGGCGAAAGCATGTTTACGCGCAAGCGTGACGCATCAAAAGTCTGCCTTGCTTTTCTGGTGGAGCACCTCAAAAAGCAAGGATTTGTGCTACTGGATACGCAATTTACGACAACGCATCTGGAACGCTTTGGTGCGATAGAAGTCAATCGCAAAGAGTATGAAGCCCTTCTTAATGAAGCACTTCAGGGCGTGGCCATTTTCTAAAACGAAAATTATTTGCGCTGATCAGGTGCCGGAACATTGGAGTCCTGCTTGCAATCCTTAAGCCATACGTCATAGATCGGATGCTCTACAGCATTGAGACCCGGACTGTCGGCAAACATCCAGCCGGTAAAGATACGACGAATTTTACGATCAAGCGTAATCTCATCGACTTCGACAAAACTGTCTGTGCGCGGTGCTTCATTTTCAGTGCGCGAATAGCAAACCTTTGGTGTCACCTGTAATGCACCAAATTGTACGGTCTCATTGATATAAACATCGAAAGTCGTGATGCGACCAGTGATCTTGTCCAGACCTGAAAACTCGGCGACCGGATTGGAGATACGTTCGGCATAAGCTGTATTAAAGCTTGAAATGCCAGTTACAACAGCAATCAACGCTACCTTTGCAGTCTGCCAGGACCAGTTTTTTCCATTAACAGCCGTGCCGGGAGAATGCTTCGTCAAAACGGATATCCGTATCAATCTGGTTAAATAAAGTGCTGCAACAATTTCTAACCGTCAATTGTGACGATTCGTGGCCCGGTCGCAAGCGGCAATGCATGGCAGCCTCTATGTAATCCAACGATCCTCAAGGCTTTTGCGCCAATATCGCAAAATAAAAAGACCGGCAGGAATGTTCAAGCCGGTCTTCACATAAAATCAGTTACCCGGTGTCCAGGCATCATATTCGCCCGTTACACGCGGACGTTCAGCCGGTGTAGTACCTGGAATAGCGATCGAGCCTTTTGGACGATATGCAAGCGGTGAACCGGTCAGATTCTGCAAATGCGGCTTCTGCCAGTCACGCGGCTTATAGTCTTCCTTGCTTGGCGGCGTATCAACACGATGATGCATCCAGCCATGCCAGCCCGCAGGGATAGCACTTGCTTCCGCATAGCCATTGAAAATGACCCAGCGACGTGTGCGCCCTTCAGAGTCCTTGCCACCCTGATAGTAAACATTGCCGAACTCATCTTCTCCAACCCGTTCACCCTTGCGCCAGGTATGAAAGCGGGTGCCAAGCGTCTGGCCATTCCACCATGTGAAGACTTGTGTAAGAAATTTCTTCATGACCTATCCAGATCCACTATTGCCACAGGCAGAATAACTGCCGGGTTTTAAACGCTTATGACCCGATCCAAAGACCAAGGCAAGGGGCAAGTTGCCGCTGCCACAACAGAATGAATTGATCAGGGTCAGGACCCTACATGGACCAACCTTCAAGAGACTTTTCCATAATCAATACAGGTTCCTTGCACTCAGGATCACCCCAGTCTTCGCTACGGCCCACTTGCGCATAACCCTTGCGTTCATAAAAACGAACTGACTTTGCATTGCGCTCGATGACTTCAAGCCGCATCGTGTTCACACTCGGAAAAGCCATTTCAATTTCAGCAAGCAACATCGTTCCAATGCCCTGTACTTGCACTTCGGGCCGTACATAAAGCTGATGCAGCGAAGCCTTGCCCTCACCGGTCTGGCTCGCAAAAGCCATACCATCTATGCCGCCCTCGCCGTTATCTGCGAGGATAAATTCAGAATAAGGCTTTTTCAAATTGGCTTTGAGTGCTGCAACCGAATGCCATTGCGCGGTGACAGCATTCACCATCTCGCGACCAAGAATATCATCGAAAGTCGCATGCCAGGTTGAAACCAGTAGTTCATGCACGGCTTTCAGATCAGCTTCACTGGCACTGCGAACCCACATTATTCTTCAATCCCGAGCTTGGATTTCACCAGATCATTAACCGCCTGCGGATTGGCTTTGCCGCCCGTTGCCTTCATGACCTGACCAACAAACCAGCCGGCCATGCTTGGCTTGGCCTTGGCCTGTTCAGCCTTGTCGGGGTTGGCTGCGATAATATCATCAACGGCCTTTTCAATCGCACCGGTATCCGTGACCTGCTTCATGCCGCGATCTTCGACAATCTGCTTCGGTTCGCCACCTTCGTTCCAGACGATCTCAAACAGTTCCTTGGCGATTTTGCCGGAAATTGTGCCATCCTTGATTAGATCAATGATTGCACCAAGCTGGGCTGGCGAAACAGGCGATTCCTCAATGTCCTTGCCGGCTTTATTCAGCGCCCCCAGAAGATCATTGATGACCCAGTTTGCAGCCAGCTTGC
Organism: Brucella gallinifaecis; assembly: GCF_006476605.1. GTDB lineage: Bacteria > Pseudomonadota > Alphaproteobacteria > Rhizobiales > Rhizobiaceae > Brucella > Brucella gallinifaecis. The sequence goes on along the minus strand of NZ_ML636805.1, from coordinate 164,832 downwards.
CATCACGGCCATCACAAACGGCTTCGTAATAATCGGCAATCGCCTTTTCGCTAACAAGAATAGACGCATCGTAAACCGAAATACCAAGCTTTTCGACCAGACGATCTTTCTTGACATCCGGCAGTTCCGGCAGGCCTGCGGCCAGTGCATCAACAAATGCCTGATCGAATTCAAGTGGCAAAAGGTCCGGGTCCGGGAAATAGCGATAATCATGCGCTTCTTCCTTGGAGCGCATCGAGCGGGTTTCACCCTTGACCGGATCAAACAGACGGGTTTCCTGATCGATAGAACCACCATCTTCCAGAATAGCGATCTGGCGACGCGCTTCATATTCAATCGCCTGACCGACAAAACGGATCGAGTTGACGTTCTTGATTTCGCAGCGCGTCCCAAACTCGCCGCCCGGACGACGAACCGAGACATTCACGTCGGCACGCATTGAACCTTCGTCCATATTGCCATCACAGGTCCCGAGGTAGCGGACAATCGTGCGCAGCTTGGTCAGGTAAGCACGTGCTTCATCAGATGAACGCAAGTCTGGCTTGGAGACGATTTCCATCAGCGCCACGCCAGAACGGTTCAAATCGACATAGGACATCGTCGGATGCTGATCGTGGATCGACTTGCCAGCATCCTGTTCCAAATGCAGACGCTCAATGCCAATCTCGACATCTTCAAACTGGCCTTTATTGTCAGGGCCGACCGAGATCATGATCTTGCCTTCGCCAATAATCGGCTGCTTGAACTGCGAAATCTGATAGCCCTGCGGAAGATCTGGATAGAAATAATTCTTCCGATCAAAAACCGACTTCAAATTAACCTGCGCATTCAGACCAATGCCCGTGCGAACGGCCTGTTTCACGCATTCCATATTGATAACAGGCAACATGCCCGGCATGGCGGCATCAACCAAAGACACATTCGCGTTTGGTTCGGCACCAAATGATGTGGAAGCGCCGGAGAAGAGCTTCGATTCGGATGTGACCTGTGCGTGGACTTCCATACCAATGACAACTTCCCAGTCGCCAGTGGCGCCAGAGATGAAGCGTTTCGGTTCTGGTGTGCGCGTATCAATAAGGGTCATGCTGGCTCGCAAATATTCGGATTGAGCTTAAAACTGATTGACTACTGGCTAGAGCAAAGCCCCTTGGGATGCAAGCTTTTCAGCCGGTCAATTACAGGTCATGAAACAGAAAAGGCCGCGCAATGCGCGGCCTTTGCCAGATTGGTTGAAAAGAGAGAATTAAGCCTCGTCAGACTTTTCTTCTGCCTTTTTCTTAGGAGCGGCCTTTTTCTTTGCAGCAGCCTTCTTGGCTGGCTTTGCTTCCAGACCGTCTTCGTCTTCTGCGCTCAGCTCTTCCTTCGAGACCTTCTTGTCGGTCACGTTGATGTTTGCGAGCAGATGGTCAACGACCTTTTCTTCAAAGATCGGTGCGCGAAGGTTAGCAACCGCATCCGGTGTCTTGCGCAGGAATTCGTAGATTTCCTTTTCCTGACCCGGGTAGCGACGTACCTGATCGTAAACTGCACGCTGCAACTCTTCTTCAGTTACTTCTACACCAGCCTTCTCACCAATTTCGGAGAGAACCAGACCGAGACGAACGCGGCGTTCAGCAAGCTTGCGATATTCTTCGCGAGCAGCTTCTTCCGTGGTCTCTTCATCTTCAAAAGTGCGACCAGCCTGCTGCAGGTCAAAATTGATCTGCTGCCAGATATTGTTGAATTCGGCTTCAACCAGCTTTTCAGGGGTTTCGAAAGCGTAATCGCCATCGAGTGCATCAAGAATCTGACGCTTTACCTTCTGACGGGTGATCTGGCCATACTGACTTTCGATCTGCTCTCGAACAACCTGACGCAGACGCTCAAGCGACTCAATGCCAAGCTTCTTTGCGGTTTCATCATCGAGAACGAGTTCGCCAGCCTTTTCCACGCCCTTGACGGTGATGTCAAAGGTAGCTTCCTTGCCAGCAAGATGAGCTGCACCATATTCAGCAGGGAAAGTTACGTTGATAACCTTCTCGTCACCAGCCTTGAGGCCAATGAGCTGTTCTTCAAAACCGGGAATAAACTGACCCGAACCAAGAACGAGCTGCGCATCAGTGTCTGCGCCGCCTTCAAATGGTTCACCGTCGATCTTGCCAAGATAATCGATTGTGACGCGATCTTCGTTTTCGGCCTTACCCTTTTTGGCTTCATAGGTACGGGTTGAAGAAGCAACGCGCTTGACCTGTTCGTCAACTTCTTCGTCCGAAATGTCGACAACTTCACGGGTGACTGCGATCTTGGAGAAGTCCTTGACTTCGATAACCGGCAGAACTTCATAGCTCAGCGAGAAAACGAAATCAGCCTTGCCATCAAGAACTTTTTCCGCTTCTTTTTCGTCTTCGGACATCGAAACGACTGGCTGGGTTGCCGATTTTTCATTGCGCTCAGCAAGGATTGAGCGTGACGAATCATTGAGGATTTCGTTCACAATCTCAGCCATGAAGGACTTGCCGTAGGTTTTGCGCAGATGCGCAGTTGGCACCTTGCCTGGACGGAAGCCGTTGATCTTGGCGCGACCACGCGCTGTTTCGAGGCGCTCAGAGAGCTTAGCTTCGAGATCTCCGGCAGGAACCACGACTTTAATCTCGCGCTTCAGCCCTTCATTGAGCGTTTCGGTAACCTGCATGTTCAAACCTTCACTTCTTGTCATTGTCCCGCCGTTACCGGCGCTTATGCCTCGTCGCGGGAGAGAAATTCTTTTGCCTTAAGGCAGTTGGTGCGGATAGAGAGCAGCCGCACCTAACCCCTCGCCTTGATTTTGTTACACAATATCCACCCAAGAGGCAGTCATGTATCCCATTTTGTGTCACCATGCGTGACGCAATCATGCGCAGCAAAATCACACGTTGGGGCACCTACTACAATCACAGCGAACAAAAGACAAGATCGTAATGAAATGCAGCGTTTTCAACCCCTAAATTTTATATCAATCAAACAACTATTTTATCCGATTAAGTAAGTATTCTTCGAATGCAGCCCCCATTAAAATCCTAGATTGACTCTTTTTCAAAATGAGAACATTATAGGAACATTACCCTAGCAAACGGAATATGTTCCTTAGTGTCTATGCACTCGGGACAGGTTTCGTGCGCTCTATTTTCTGGAGTTAGGAATGCGTCTGCCTGAGACGATTGAACGGCTTTATCTCGACTTTGACGGCTTCTTCGCGTCGGTCGAGCAGCAGTGCGACAAACGTCTGCGCGGTCGGCCAATTGGTGTTGTTCCTTTTGAAGGCACCAATCGGACCGCCGTGATCGCCTGCTCAAAAGAAGCAAAAGCAATGGGCGTCAAGAATGTGATGTCGATCAAGGACGCATTACGGGTCTGTCCTGATCTTGTGCTCGTACCGCAGAAGCCAGACCTTTACCGGCGTGCTCACAACGCCCTGCTCTGCGAAATCGAAACTGTCATTGCAATTGATACAGCCAAAAGCATTGATGAGCTGACATGCGTGCTGGATGACAGCGGCAAGCGTGATCCTGAATTGCTGGCAGCAAAGATCAAATCTGCCATTGCTGAAAACATCGGCCCATACATCACCAGCTCAATCGGTTTTGCCGCCAACCGTCAGCTGGCAAAGATCGCATGTAAAGCAGGAAAAGACGAAAGCAAACGATACGGGCATTATGGCAACGGTCTTGCAATCTGGTGGCCGTCAATCATGCCAGATCCGCTATTGCGTGTTGAATTGGAAGATATCCCCGGCATAGGCAAAGGTATGGCCAAGCGTCTCTACCGCAATGGCATATTTACAACCACGCAGCTTTACGCAATCCAACCCAAACACATGCGAAAGATATGGAAGAGCGTCAACGGTGAGCGACTTTGGTACGCCTTGCATGGCTATGACATTCAGGCACCGGTTCAACAGCGCGGCATGTTCGGCCATGGACGCGTGCTGCCGCCTGAAGCGCGTTCAATAGACGGCGCTTATGAAATATCACGGCTGTTACTAACAAAAGCCGCAAGACGGTTACGCCGTGAGAATTATTATGCATCAGGCTTGTGGCTATGGCTGTCGGTGCGTGATGGCTCATGGTTTGGCAAACATCATCTGCCAGTCGTCAATGACGATCAGGCCATTCTTGCAGCGCTTCGGATGCTCTGGGATCGCGTAAAGCTCGATCACCCAGGAGGCGTAACGATCTTTCGGGTTAGCGTCACCCTGTATGATCTGTCACCAGCCGATGAGAGGCAGGTTGATCTGCTCGATAATGACGATGAGCTGCGGCAGAAATGGGAACGCGCAAACGAAGCGGTTGATAAGCTTAACTCTAAATACTCCAGCACGATTGTCAGTATGGGAGAATGGAAGCCACCAGCAGGCGGTCATGTCGGTGGAAAGATCAGCTATGTCCGCATTCCATCGGCTGAGGACTTCTGGTGATGGGCAACTGGAAGACCAAGATCAAGGTTGGTGATCTTGGTGACGATCAAAGATTGGAGATGATCTGTAAAAAGTGCAGACGCCTTACCTATATAAATAAGCAGTTAATCTGCCAGTCAGTGGATCGATCACAGCAATATCTGGATGAGATCGAGGCGAAGGCACGATGCAAAGCACGTGGCTGCAACGGTAAAATGCGTATGGCAATGGAACGATTGAAAGAGCTAAGCGGATTTGTAGGAGGACTGGCTTGATAGAGCAGCCTGCAACCATATTGCAGTCATTGATTGATGGTAAGCAGATTAAATCAGTCACCCTGAATTTACCAATCCGGCGTGATCGATGTTTCCGTGATGGCTATATGAGAATTAATCGCAAGGTGGTGTGCGGTTATATTGTGCGGGCTTACGCATATGGATGGATACAGGACGCATTAATCGTCACGGACATGCCTGAAATTGAATTACAGAATATCCTTGATGATCTGTTTGTGACCGAAAGAAATCTTTTCTTCACCCCGTAAAAACCGCCCACATCTTCTTCCCGAAGGTGGCAAGCAGCCGACTGAATGAAGCGGCTGCGAAAAATATGAGCATGACTGCACCAACACCATGCACTCGCCAGCGGTTGAAGTCTGCCACATTCATTCCTTACGTTTAAACCGCCTTGTAACGATTTCAAACAGCTCGTCACTGATCCACATGCCGCAGACGCCAACGACAAATGCAGCGGCGTGAAGCCCAATATTTGATCCATCATCCGGTGACAGTGGGAAATTCACAGCTCTGAGATAATGCACAATCGGCCCGGTTAGATAACCAGCCACCAGAGCGCCGCAAATGGGATGCGCGTTTGTTTGGAGTTACCCTGACATGATTTTGTAAGTTTCTATTTGACAAAAGTAGATTAACATTTCAGATGCTCTAAATTCGAAAGGCGTGAATTCCAAATGATCAGGTTTATACTAATAGCCGCTTCTGGCCTTGTTGTTGCATGCTTTTACAATGTTATAGCAACACCATTTGTTGGCGGATTAGCCGCGGAGTTTGGTATTCGCCCAACTAAATGGGTTTCACCAACTGCTCATTTCCTGAGAGAAACTATTGACTCGCAAGAATTTCGGTTAGGTATATCTGGTGCCGCTGGAGCATTATTTTATTCCATAATGAAGACGGTATTTAAACGCTAAGGCGATCAAAGCGATTTCAATCCGCCTCCCACGACGAAAGCCACAAACGCCGCTACCAGTCCACCGATAATCATCCAATTGATGCGTGAAAGTGAAGATTGGATACCTTTGACAGAATTTTCTAATCCTGAAAATCGCGTGTCAATACGGGCTTCCATGGCTACCCATCTCTCGTCATTACGGGCGCTCTCAATTTCTCGCTGACGTTGCCAAGCCTCAAGACTGGCCAAGCGTTGATTATTGGTCTGTGTTGCTTGTTCCAGCCCGACTACGCGAGCACGAAGATCATTTTCTTCTGGCATATCGTTTCTCACTTCCAGCAACCCCGCTGTTTTCCATATGCATTATGCCCGGCAATGCCCTGCCCGGCTTTCAGATCATTGCCAGCCAGATAAACGGCAGTGTCAGGTTTAAGGCTGATTTGCCTCCATCCCGCGCAGTTGGTCGCATTGCTCGCGCATCCCGCCAAGCTGCTTGCACAAAGCAACAGCATCCATGTTGATAACTTCCTCATCTATATCCGCCCTCTTTTGGATTGCCTTTGCTGTTGCTTCAGCTGCGGCCAATGCTGAGCGCTGGCGCTCTTTCATCGTGCCGTAGGTATATCCAGCACCCAGACACAAAAATGCCGCCAGAACAGCGGCGGCGGCGAATTTCAGCCAATTGGGAATAAGCGACCAGATTACATTCATATCGCATCCACCAGCTTCTCAAGCTTGGCTTTGACCTGTGGCATGGAATAGATCGCCCAGACTGCGAGAGCGAACACAACGACCACGGAAGCCATCTGCACACGCCAATCAAGCAAACCAAGAGCAGGAAGTGCGGCCGCAGTCAGCCATGTCCAAAAGCGCGTTGTTTTAGCGACTGGCTTTTCAATAATAGGCTCTGGCAGAATTTCATTAGGCTTGGCTTCGATGATCGTATCAACGCCATAGCCTTCGGCCAGAAGAGCCTTGTCATACTCACGCGCATAGCCAGCAATCAAATCGGCCTTGTCTGTACCGTTGACGATTCTACGAGCGCCTTTGAAATCCGACTTCTGCAAGGTGATGTAATCGGACAGCTTCTTGCCGGTGAACCAACCTTCAGCCATTCCAGCAATGATAATTGGCGCCGCATATTCTGGCTTCAACAACAGCTCAGGCTTTGACACGAAATCAACGCCCAGAACCTTACCAGCTTTTTCGTAATTCACCTTCCAAGTGATTTGCACATAGCCGCGCCCGATATACGGCCAGTATTTCTTTGACCGCAGATATTTCTCACCGCCCATCTCATTGATAGGCTTCATCGTATGCGCCGTCTCATGGTACGCTGTGGCCAGCACATACGCCATTTGATTGCGCAATAGTCCACGTTCTCGACCTGCCTCAATCAAGAGGCGGGTATCGCCAAGGTGCATATTCATGGTGGGTTTTCCTTTTAGGTAAAAGAAAGCCGCCTCAGTGGGCGGATATGGTAGATTGATGATCTTAGGTCAGATCAGAGTGACGGGGATAATGTCGAGATTGGTGTAACTTGTGTTCTTTTGGGAGATGCACAGGGCTTAGTTTTATATTTCTTGACAATCTGCACGTAAAAAAACGTACGTTGGACTGATTGGGAAAAACTCTTTGGAAGTCTTCTCAAAAGTTTTCATATCAAGCAACTTTAGCTGATAATTATCTTTTGTTATCCCAGCTCTATAAACTACCGGATGCGATGCAGAAACAATGGAGGCAAACTCATGTACGCGCTCATCCCAAAACTCGGTGAATATTGCCCTAGGTGGACAATTTTTGAGAGACTGCAACGCACCATTTACAACGTCAATTTCTGCGCCTTCAACATCGAGTTTCCAGATATCAAAGGGACCGCTCGCCAAACTATCGATTGTAATCGTAGGAGTAGTTAAAAACTTAATATCATCTCCAAAGATGTGCGAGAACTTTGCGATCACAGAACTATCATATGTTGAGCCTTGGTTGTGAGTTTTCGAGACGGCTATATCAACGAATCCATCTGAGCATTTGCTTAGAGCAGCTTCAGTAACCGATATTCTGATATCATCTATTCCTCTTATTCGTTCAGCCAACCATGGCAAAGCCTCCACACATTCAACAAAAGATGCGCCAAAATGCAGGAAGTGAAGCGCCGTTAGTCCGATATTGGCGCCACCATCAAGTATCCGATCTCCTTTCCTTACAAACTTTGCCATGAGCAAGTTATCAATATCGTATTGGGGATACCGTAGAGGGGTACTTAAACATGCAGCGTATCGACGCTCGTGAAGGTTACTTAAATCCAACGTGATCTTATTGCCGTCGATTTTCAAAGTCACTTTACCATCGTCACGAAGAATATCATCAAGATCGGTGCAAAAACCAATTTCATTTTTCTTTTCAGGCGAGATAAGAAAACGAGATACCAGTTTATGAAAAATTGTCACAATTTCTTCCTTGCTTCCAACACACGCTCTAATTGTTAGATAATTCGTTAAATTGATACTACAATTATCGACAATACCTTATTGGTTTCCAAAACAATATAAGGGGAAATGTAACTTTGCTAAACGAACAGTCACAGATCATCGTTGAATTGCCCACCGACTGGCTATTAAACCCCATCGATGGCATACGCCATAGGATTTTCCTTACCAATGTTATGGGGGCACTTTCAAAGTTACACCCTTCAATTGTCGTAAAGGATGTGCCTTGGGGTACTGACTTCGTTGAAAGAACACCTCCGAAAAGTGGCGCACTTTTTTCCTTTCACTCTGTCGGTGAAGTTCATGGGGTTTGGCGCTTAAAAGAAGCTGCTATACCACCCTTGTACGCTGTAGATCGAACTGGACACTCCGGCTGGTCTGAGATTGCTAACGACAAAAAGCTGCAAGAGAAAGCGTATTCTTATGACCTAGAAAAAGCAAAAATAGTTTTAAAATCTTACAAAGAACGATTCCAGTCGGACAAACTAAGCAAATATCCGCAAGCTAGCTTATTCGATCAAGAAATTAACGACTATGTATTCATTCCTCTCCAGGTACAATCCGATCCCGTCGCTAAGTTTGCCGATATAGATGCGTTAACTATTCTCAAGACGGCATCAATGCTTTCGCTCAAAACGGGTATACACGTCGTCGTAAAAAGGCACCCGTACTGCGATAGTGACGCGATAGCAGAATTCATCGAAAGCGCCACAACGACAAACCCCTTTTTTCATACCAGCCATTCTAATATACATGATCTCATAGAACATTGTTCATCGGTTATTACTGTAAATTCGGGAGTTGGTCTCGAAGCGCTTATTCATGGAAAACCGGTTTATGCTTGCGGACTTTCCGAATGGTCTCCCGCCAGCCATCGCATAAAAGACGCTGAAGAACTTCAGCTGGCATTTAACAAAAATCAACCTGAGGTGGATATTAGGTCCACTGCCTACCTAGGATATCTTCTTTCCGAATACTGGATCGACGGTTCAGATTTTCTAGCGGTTTCGAAGAAAATGAAACGCTGCTTAAACGAATCCAAGATCAACAAAACTAAGAAAGTATCCATCGATCCTACCAAGCTAGAAGTGTGCGGCAAAATCGGAGAGTTGGAGCGCCAGTTAGCAATGCTGACAACCGACCTTAAGTACTTCAAAGATGAGAATGAGAAATTTAAAAAAACGAGCTAACACATCGAAAGTACACTCAAAAAACTCTAGAAGAATTATCTGCCGCACAGGAACTCAATGAGTCTCAATCATTACAAATTAGTGAGACCCAAAATAAGCTAGACATCTTGAAATCAGAAAACATCCGATACAAAAAACTTATCGAAAAAATAAGAGACAAGCCTCTTATCAGTGCATTTAAGCTTCTCGCAAATAAACTGAGAAATTAATCCCTCAGTTTATTTATTCAAACTATTTACGTGAAAGCATTCTTTGGCGATAATCATCTTTTAGATCTTCGCGTATCAACGAAAGAGCCCAGCGATGGGTGGCCGATTCTATCGGAGCCAAGTTATTCAAAAATTCACCATCATATTTTGTCTCGATCACTTTATGAAGATAATCAAAAATCTCGAAGTGTATGTATAAGCGTTCATCATCGAAACTTACATCCTGACCTGGCCTGCCCATTCTATAGAAATAATGTGCATCAGGAATCACCACAACAGACTGTGCCAAGCTCAGTGAAAGATATGCAAATGGCAGATCGTCAAACCTCTTCAATGAAGAATTGAATCTTAAATCATATCTATTCAAAAAGTCACGCCTGTATATACGCCTCCAAATAGAGGGTGAATTGAAAATAAAATCGGGCTTAAAATTCGTCTCATATGGGAATTTTAGAGGTAATCTTATCGGCTCATTGCCGAAAATTGTTTTACTTCCGCCACTTTCGTAAGCTTCTACGTATCCGCACTGTCCAATATCTTTGAAACCAGGAAGTACAGCATTCAATAAATCCTCGAACATATATTGAGAAACCCAGTCGTCACCGTCAACAAAGCCGACATAATACCCGCTAGCTATAGAGAGGCCAGCATTGCGCGCAGACGCACAACCGCCATTTTCTTTATGGATTACTTTAATAGTTTCCGGATAACGGTCAGCCCAGTCATCTGCAATTACGCCTGAGGTGTCTTTAGCGCCGTCATCGACGACAATAATTTCGATCTCCCGCAACGTCTGGCTTGAAAGAGTTTCCAAGCACTTAGGCAGGTAATTCTCAATGCCATACGCAGGAACTATGACCGAGACATATTTTTGAAATCCTTTCACGGACTTGGATAAGCTCAGCTCAGTGGACAGAGATCGAACATAGAATCGATCGGCGATGCAAGATAAATCTCTGTGCAATTGATAAGGCGATCTACAAAGTGAGCCAAATGCACCACAAAGATAACCTATTTTTATTTTAACCGAACCAAGTTCGGTAATAAGGTCATCTGTAAAATAGTATTCATCAGCCCTACAGAAATCGACACCATCCAATCCGAGCTTCTGAAGGGACAGCATTAATTCGTTAACGTTATTAACCGCAACATCTCCATATTGAGGAGCTACATCAATACTGCAATCCCATATAATGATCTGAGCGCCGGGGTAGTTAGCTCTGACAAACTCAACCTCTAAACCGGATCGAGCTCCTAGAAACAGACAAACTGGACGAGGTGAAACTGGAGCAGTGAAGGGACCGTAAAAATTGTTTGAAATTCGTGCCAAATCCGCTTCAACGCATGAAGCTATACCGGAACGGCCTTTCAAACTGCCAGCGACTATTTCCCACAGATACGACATTATCTTCCGACCATCATATTTTTGATTTTTCGAGTAGGTACTTTAACCAACGAGATCATGTCTCGCTTAAAGATTCGGACCGGAACCATTGAAACGTCTTTTATAATCTGTATTTTAGATTTTTGATCGAACACAATGCGCTCTACTGCGGACAATCCGGAAGGATATTTATCTTCCAAATTAACACCGACCAAAGACTTCAAAGCATGAGCATTTTGGGTGGCTGAAAACTCACAGAACTGCGCCTCGGTAATGTTCTCCGAATATCTTTCCTTATAGATCCACCACCAGCTGCTAGGTATTGTCTTAATTGAATCTAAAAATATATCAATAAACTCTGAACGCTTATTCTTCGGACATTCAGTGGCACACCAGTGCACCAATCTAGCAAGCTGCCCACATAAACACGCCCCCCCCTCGGTGGTTAATTCGCTAATATAACCACTGCCTGCAATTTGCTTTACAGAGTATAAGATATCAAAACGCGTTGCGCCTTTTGAGGCAGTAATCTGTCCAGCTCTATCTATACGATAAACTAACAAACATTCGTTGAGTAAGCCAACGCGCGATGCCCTTGCAATAGACGCCGCGTGAGGAGATACATCCTCAAAATGCACCCCTTCTGGGAATTTTTCTACGTTTTGATCAAAGAATTCTTTATTGTAAAGTCTAATTACTGCGCTCGGCTCGACACGGAACAATCGTCCTTCTCGGGTCGCGTTTGTCACTTTGAAATGGCTGCCGCCTAAGATTGAATCAATGATATCATGGTCCCCAAACTTCGAGCTACGCATAGTTAAGTTACTGAAACGTCGAGCTCTAGCAATTATGACGTCCAAACTATTCGATTCCGCCAAGCGCACCATTATTGGATAAGTGTATGAACAGGCATAATCATCGCTATCAAAAAACGTAATGTAACGTCCCCTAGCTATGGAAGCCCCCGCATTCCTAGCCGAGCCAAGCCCACCATTTTCCTTTAGGATATAAGCAACATTGAATTCGTTACTACTAATCCACTTAAGTATTAAATCATGTGATCTATCTGAACTACCATCATTTACTATTATTAGCTCATAATCATCATTAAACGACGAGACAATTGACTGAAGCGTCTCTACTACATAATTCTCCGTATTAAAGACCGGCACCACTACAGAAATTAGTGGTGTATTTTCTGTCAACCTTGATAAAAATACCTTTTGTTTTATCACGCAATTTTCGTCAATTTCTGTCATGCAGCCCTCCATATTCTTATAAGAACCGCGACAATTACACTAGACAAACCAAATGATGCCACGACAATTGAAGCCGAGGCTAAAAAATCAGATCCGTATTTTAATACGTCAAATCTACAAAGTAAGAAGACTAAAAGCCCGAAGACCGTTAGGATCAATCCATTTCTACCACTAATAGTCAACTCAACTGCCTCCAACAACGATAAATGTAATCCTATTATCCGTCGCGCGACCACATTTCAATGTCTGATGCTAATCTCTCCTTCAGCTAGCTTCACTTCAAGGGCTTCAATCCTGAATAACATCGCCTTACACGCCTCCACGAGAACAGCCGCAGCCACACCACCTGTATCAAGTGCAAGAACATCGGTAATGGTCGTGCCATCTGGCAAAGTCTTCTCTTTCTCACTGACCTGTGAGCATCCGGGAACTGCCTCTTCTGCGTCCTGCGCTATAGTTTGTATGCGCACTGGCTTAGCCCCCGAAGCCCCACCAGTGCATAGCCCGGTAATGTTAGGAGACGTACCGGGGCTTCCTTATGGCAGTAAAAAGCCGCCTCAGTGGGCGGATATGGTGGCTTGATGATTTTAGGTCAGATCAGCGTGACGGGGATTATTCAGGCCACTCAAACACCAGCAGTTCAGATAAGAATGCTTCAACCGTAGGCTGATCACGTTCACCGTTCTGCACCTTATCCAGTTCTGCCAGTGCATGCAGCCAGACTGCATCACGCCATGCGACAAAAGCTTGTGCTTCCGTTGCCCATTCTGGGATTGTCGAGTTGACGTAGCTCGCCAAGGTTGCACCGCTGTCGTATTGGCGTTCGCTGGCTTTGGCGTCAATCATCGCCTGAATTTCAAGGCGGAATACATCAACTGGATTAAGGCCGGGATGATCCGCAACCGGCGCACCATCTTCAACTGGAACCGTTTTCATGGGTGGTTTCTCGCCGTAGGCTTCAGGATGAAGAAGCGTTCCCTTCCTCCCCATACGATCCATATCGATCACTTGCTGTGTCGCTTGCATTCTAATCTTCCTTTTCATGTTCAGGGATCAACAATCCAGTGACTGGATCACAATAGGGATGAGACTTGATGAATGGATCGGCTCTTTCTGCCTTGATGAGCCAAGTAACTTCATCATTGCAGTCTGAGTCATCAGCAAAGATCGTGAACTTACCGTCTGTGATACGACCAGCATGAACATGGGTATGACTGTCGAGATTATTTACGCTGACTACGATTGCACGTTGTGTAAGCGCTGCAAACGTTCCCGGCATTTGACCAGCCGCGATATCTAGATCAACTTCTGCCTGTCCGCTGACAAGCCTTACGGTGCCCCAATCTTCAATCCCGGCTTTCGGCGCTTCTGTAGACATGTAGACGAGATATTTATTGTAAGGGTCTTTGGGATGGTCGATTTTGAACGACTTACTACCGGCTGTAAACGCACCGGGGAATATTGCCGCACCATAATGATAAAAGCGAAACTGCGCTGTAGTGCCACCTGATGTCGCCTCAATAATGGTCTGAACGTCACTTCCGACGGTTTCCATGCCAAAAATTCTTGTACCGAGTGCTGGTCCACCAATCCTAGCGTCAATAAAAGGGGAGAAATTAAGTTGTCCTACGCCCGTATTATTTCTGGCATTAGTTAAGAACATAGATGCGTTATTACTTTGTATTGAACCTGTAAAAGTGGCCCCTGACAGACTTGCTTTGCCGTTCAACGCTGTTTGTGTGGCCGCACTAACAGGCAGCCCGGTCTTTTCCTGCAAAGTCCCATCGCCCTGCACATATTGCGCATTCGTACCAGTTTCCAACGCCAGCAATGCCCTGCCAAGTGCGCCAAGGTCAATTTGTTGAGCGTCACCGCTATTGTCCGTCGTGATAACCTTGTTTGCGGCCAGCACTAAAGCCGCAAGCTTCGCAAGACTGCCGTTCGGGTCTTGGATGCCGAGCGTGACAGGATCAACCAGATCAAATGCACCATTGCCAAGGTAACGCAGTATGAACTCTGGATCACCTACGAGCTTTGCAAGGGCAAACAGGTTTCCACCAGACATAAGACGGCGTAGCGCTGCCGTCTGTCCTGTATAGCGCGAATTATCCGACTGGTAGCGAATACGTGTCTGGAATGTCCCTGCCGCTTCAGGAGGGCAAGGTGTGGACAGAACACCACTATTATCGTCTGTGATGCTCTCTATCACCAGCATGCGTCCATCTGGCGAGATAATAAAATCACCCTGCTGAATGCTGCCAAAGGTCAAAAGTGCATCAGTTGCCGTGAAATCAGTTGAGTTGGCGGTAAGCGTCAGCGTGCCGATCTGCCAGTCTGGTAAGAACTTATCGAAATTATCAGCCATTGGACTTCACCCTCCGTTTTACAACCGGCGGCGTTTTAAGCGCGGCAATCTCAGCCTGCGCTTCATTCAATTGATGCTGCACATTCATTGCATCAGACTGTATATCTTTGATTTTCTGGCAGGCACCCTCATACATCTGCATAACCTGATCGCGCTCTTGTGTGATGCGGGTCATTTCTTCTTTATGGATTTTGGACTGCTCTTCAGCCGCCAGCTCCATTTCCTTGATCTTCATCATTAAAAGCACCTTGTCATTCGCATTACGAAGACTTTGCTCTGTTAGAAAATCATTCATTGCTCTCGCTTCATTAGCCATTGCAATTGGGCTGATTTGGACGCGTTGAGGCTGCGCCGGTTGTGTTGCCGTCGTTTCAGTCATTTCTAATTGTCCTGTGAGTTAGCGCTTTGCTACGCCGAGGATATAATACCGGACCCCAAGTGGTCCGGGGAATGAATCGTCGTAGTTCCACCTGTTTGGACCATTCCAAACAATGCCCGTTGCTTGGCTCGGGGAAATATGAATTTTTAAACTGCTCTCACCAAGAACCGAAACAACGGACTGGTTAGAGAGACCGTACGCGCCCGACCCGCTCGGTATCTTATATAAAGCGGCGTAAGACTGACGCAGTACATTAGGGAAAACGCCAACAACCTTCGGGAATACCAGCATCCCTGAACCATTAAAATGAATGGTTTTGGCAACCTCCCCATACATTGCATTTGCTGGACTTTCATTAAACTGATCAGTTGGAATGAATGCCTCAGCCAATATCTGCGTTGCAGGAAAGCGCGTATCCAAAAGGATGTCATTGAAAGCTGGTGACGTATCGCTGGAACCCGGTTTTTTGATCTGGATATCGTTAAAGACCCGCCGCATCACCTGGTTGCCTCCTGAAGATGGAGGCATCAGATCATTACAATAAACCAGGTACCGTATATTGACGGCAATATTGGCACTTTCATTAAAAAATGTAACGCCGTTCGTATCCAACCGATATGTAACCAAGACATTCTGATTGGTATTATGCAACTCCCTATCAAATATCGGAACGACATAATCACGCCCTGCGATGCCAGCAATGATGTCGACAAACATGCTTTCAGTTAGGCTGACACCATATGGTGCGGGGACAAAATAGTTACCACCAGCAGGTATATTACTGATTTCATCTGCCATAATGCAGAATGGCGGATTGCGTGTACTGTCAATAATCCGCTGACGCCCGGATGAATTATCAACCGAGAAACCCGGGCGAGCTATTATAAGCCCGTTACTGTCCAATCGTACCACTTCCTGACCGGCGACAACCGGAGCCGAGGGCTTTGGGATTGGAGATTGATCCGCTGGCAGATCCCAGAATGTATAATAAATATCCGCGCTAGCTGTGTTCCAGTACGAATTATCATGTTCTGGTCTAAGCGCCAAACTGTCAGTAACTCGACCGCACCATCCATAATAGTTGTAAAATGAAGGTATCCGATTGGTTACTGATTGGGTTGCTGGAGGCCGCGACTGCCAACTATCGAAAGGTCCGTCAGACTGATCGGTCATTCTTGCAATGACGGTGCGATACTGCATCCCGATCTGATATTGACTATTAATACTGAAGGATGGGCCAAGAAACCGTCCATCGTGCCTCTTAGCTTTGGCCTCAAAAATGGGAGGTGCATCACCGGGAAACATTCTATCCAGCAGAAAATATGTAACCGTACCACCACCAACAGTATGTTGGGTAATTACGATCTGCTTAGCATTGCTGTTATTGCCTCCTACTGTATAAAAACCATACTCACCATGTAAGAAGGGAAATCTTGTTCCATCGATAGGGAAAACCCCAGGCTCTTTCATATATGAGATATTCTGATTTTCCGAATTAAACAGGTATGCACCAAAATTTGAGCTTGGCACCTGCCTGAAATCATCGGCATTATTACGCATGACTTTAACCACCGGACCTACGCCCGGCTTATGTCCAATCGCCAGATAACTCATGAAATTACCTCACCTGCTCGCAGTAAAGAGCCTGATATCCGCATAGTCACCATGGCCACGAAACCGCAAAGCGCCGTTTCGAGACTGAAATTCATCAAAGAAGCCAGAACCAAAATTGATGACACGCAATGTCAATTCACCATTGACGTAGGCAAGCGGCGCCCCCCTATGACCACTGCTTGAAACGTAAAATTCATCAGCATCAACAATGACACGTGATTTTCCGCCGCCAATGGCCTCAATCGCTAAAGCACCTTGCGTTCTATCGCCGCCCACTTCCGCGATGGCAGCAAAAACTACACGCGAAAGAGAGCCTGACGGTGCAGCTTCAGAATAGATCTGCAAATAACCATTTGCCGAGATATTGCCGACCTGCGTTTGCGTTTGAATGAGGGTTTGTGCGACAGCGTCAAGCTCTGTTGCTGTCGCCTGCGCAAGCTCTTGAACATTGGCGATGTTACCTGCCAACTGCGCATCAAGCTCTTCAAGACGCGTAACCTGCGCTTTACGTTCATTAGCCTCAACCAAAATGAGGCGACGATAGTTCGCGCCTTGAACGCCGATTTCCTCACGAATACCTGCACGTTCAAATTCGCTGTCCGCTTCAAGGTCTAACAACACGGTAGTTAAGCGCGACACCTCATTATCGACGCGCCGGAGATTATCATTCTGATTGCGCCAGAACTCTTGAAGCCCTGTGTTGAAGTTTTCAACACTGAACGGGTAAATATCCAGCGGCCCTAGGAGAATGTCACGCGTGCGCACACGGATCCAGTCGGACCACTCAAACAGGCGATTACCCGCAAAAGTCGCGTAAACTGCCCGAATGTCATAATCGGAATTAGGCAGCAGAATGCCGGGCGCAATCTTGATGCTACCCCGCGCAACATCGTCAGCCCGACCAGAATAGACAACGCCCAGATCAGCGGCGAAACGCACTTCAAAGCGGACAAAATCAATGTCCTCTTTCGTGCCATCCCAACCAAGCCGGATTGCGCAGCGGCGACTATTGCCGTCCGCGTCCTGCGCGACATCAGCCTCAGCAGAGAAATCAACAATCGGCTGCGGCAGCGGGCGCATAGGCCCAACGGCACCGTCGATTGGTGGCTTGTAATCCGTTGAGCTATTCCAGTCATAATCGGTTGGATCGACTTCCGTCAGATCAACCATAATATCAAGATTGGCCCGATCCGCAGCGCCATCAACCCGCATCAGCTTATTGACATATCCGTTGCGTTTTGAAGTCCAGGCAAAGACAACACCGGGAACAGCATAAGCCCAGAATTTAGGCGGCAGCACATGCGTATGACGTCGCGCCCGCTGTCCCTCTTCCAAGGCCGACTTTTGCAGGCGCTGGACTTGCTCAGGATAACAGACAAATGACAGTTCGATTGACGCCATCAGACGACGATTGCCGTGTCGTGCCTCGAGATCAGTACGATAGAGCGGCGGCGCCGTCTTTATCACCCAGCCATCAGCAGGCGACGGATAAGTAACAGAAATGCCGTTGATCGTATCCGCCAACCCAAAGAATGGCGAAAACGATTGTTCATCGGTCGAAAGAATATCGTCATCCGTGAAATGGACTACAGGCGCATCAGGCGCGCCGAGATACATATGGTAGACGCCGCCAATCTCAGCAATGCGACCCTGACAGGTGGTATTGATCGCCTCAATTGCCGCCGATAGCGGTGCATCAATCGTGATTTCTCCGCCCGAACGGTATTGCGGTTCAGAACCAGCAATCTGCCGGCATTTATTAATCGCTGCAATCCAGTTGGCAGTCGGCAATCGTGCCGAGGACATGCCTTGCACGCCATAGAACCATTTTCCATCCAGATAAATACCGCGCAGCAGGTTATAGTTTTGCACGGCTGGAAGATGATCGCCATCGCCGCCCCATGTGCTGGGATCACTCAAACGCTGCGCGCCGACGCCGCCAACACTGCTATCGCGTGTCGGGTCATACATCGGATAACCGTCCACCTCGAATTTGAAGGACGGAATACCCGAAAACATATTTTTGGAAACACGCGCCGTCACAATCACATAGGCGACACCGCGCCCTACACGATTGGAACTCCAAGCGCGATTGCCATTGGAGCAAGTATTGACGAGAAAGCTATCTGCAACCGTCTGCGTACCGTCATAGAACTTAACCCAGAGATTATCGCCATTGTTGCGGTACTCCTTAACCTGCCAGCCCCGCGACATATCGGGCGTAGCCAAATCAAGAGTTACTCTCTCATTGTTCACCCAGACATTAAGCAGCCCTTTGACCGGAAGATCAGAGAGTGCAATTACCTGCGTCAGATAGGCGTTCGGACTATCGCCATCTTTGCCCCACGTGTTAGCCCAAACAAGCGATCCAGCCGTGGCAGTTTTACCGATGATGAATGAGCGCGGCAGATCGCCACCGCCCTGCAATGTACCATTGATTGAAAATGTCGGCTCTTTGGGCTTGCCAGCAATAGCCTGCGCAATCAGGTTTGCGCCAATGCCTACAGCAGTCTTGAGAAGAAATGACCCGATAACGCCAAGGCCACCAATAAATGAACCGATTGCAGCACCTACCGCCGCAATAGCTGAAAAAATAGCCATGTTGTAACCTTGAGATTAAGCTCTGTCAGAGAGACTTAAGGAAATGCGTTTCCGCAGGCTTGTAGCCGCGCCGCTCATAGAGCCGTGACACATCATTGCTTGCAAGTGACGCCATGCCGACTGCTGTGCAAGATTGTTCCCGCGCCCAACGCTCATAAGCATCGAGCATCAGAAGTGCCGAGCGCCCGCGAGCCGATGGATCGATAAACCAGACTGTTTCCTTGGCATACCGGCCAGCGCCAAACGGATGTTCACACCACGCAGCCAAAAGAATGCCTTGCGGCCTATCACCCAGCACAAGCGCGACCGCTTGTGGCGATGCAAGATGCTGATCAAACAGGCTTGCGGCATAAGCCGCCTGAAACGGAAATGTAAAACCCGCAGCGCTATGGCTGGATTTGAGAAGCTGGACACACGCGGCGCGATCCGAAGGCAAAGCGAAGCGTACAACCATCAGAATAACCCCAGAAACTTCTTTTTCTTCTTTTGCGTCGGCACCTTGCCCTTTTCCGATCCCCACCAGATTTCCCATTCGGTTGCCGTGTCGGCATCCTGATAAAAACCATCGGTCGAAAGTCGCAGCCTCTGCGTGGCGTCTGATCGGGTATCAGGATTAGAGCGGGTAAATTCCTGCGTATGGCTGACGCAGGTCATCGTGACCGCGCCTTCCTCATTTTCGCTTGGCGTGCTGATCTCGATACGATCAACGAAACCGATAAATCGGCATTCGGCAGGTGCTACCAACTGGCGTGAATTAGGATCGAACAACCCGCGATAGATCTCGACACGAGCTTGCTGGCAATCGTAATCGCGCACAATGCGCTCAACTTCCTCATGCACCTGCGACATGCGAATGTTGACTTCCTGCACCGCCAGATTTGCAACTAGCGGAATGTCATCAATCGCAACCAGACTGCCAGTGCCATACCATTCACGTGTGACAGGCAAACCGCTATCAGGATGCGTGATCGGGGCAGTTATATTGCCAACGTCAGACCACAACCCCTCAGTCTCAGGTGCATTGGTCTGACGATTGAGCGCAACCAGCCAAAGGAAGTCACGCGCCACCAGCACACGGCCTTGCAAGGCTGCATGGTTTTCAGCGGATATGTTTCTCACAGGAAAACTCCTTGAGCGATTATCTGGTTTTCACTACAAAGATGGTAGGAATTTTAGTTCCTGCGCTCTCTATATTTAGCAGAGGTCAAATGCGTGATTTTCGCAAATACCACACGGGCAACGAGACAGTAGACAACGCTCTCAATCAAATTCATCTACTTACAATGCGCGATTCTGAAGATTGGCGTATTGCCGGGGCATTATTTGATGATTGGTTGATCAGCTTCATATCAGCTGTTGAATTGCTACCAAAGAACCATCCGGTGCGTCTAAAGACCCTTAACGTATATACACGTGGTCAGCACATGGCATGGTCTGAGGACGAGACTGCACATTTTTACAAGAATATCACAGCCAAAATCTGGCCAACTCTTGATCAGATCAAGGACATATCTCCCGATCAAGAAACCAAACCAGATCCCTTGCTTGACGAATGGCGTCTTCGAGCAAAAAATGCCTTTTCTATAAGATCAAAATGGGACTTATGCCAAGAAATAGCAAACAGCAGGTCATCACCATTTCCACTCAAGGATGCAGCAAGAAAAGCATCGGTGCATATCCACCCATATATAAATCGTGTTCGTCTTACTCTCGATCAAGAAAAGTCAATCGAGCAAAAATTTGCTTGGGTGGAATTAAATCTCTAGACTGGCATCATCTACTTTCTATAGCCTGAAACGACACGGTGCCGCGCCCTGTTTGCAACTCAGCCGTTGTTGATATGGATCCGGGCACAATAGTCATACGGCAAGACGGCCGCACGATTGCGACTGAATTGCCGATAACGGTTTCCGGCCAAAAATGCGGCCTGACTTCAATATCCAGACCATCAACGTTACCGATCTGATGCAAATTGCGCGGCCCAAGCTGTAGATAATCGCCGATGGTTGGCGAATAACCCGCAGGCCGGTTGCTCAATCGCAAAGTCTTGCGATCCTCGCCAATAGTACCAAGCGTCAAGTTGGATGCATCACCCACACTGGAACCATTCGGATGAGAAATAGGAAAGCATCTGCTGATCGGACGCCCCAGAAACTCTTGCAACCCGCCTTCAAGAAGTTTTAGGCGTGCACGCCATGCGTCCAGTTCATTGGAAGCCAAAATGACAGAGACATATGCCGCCTGCCAAAGGGGCGATCCCAGATCCTTGACATAGGTCTTTCCACCCGCCGTCCGGCTTTGCTCTTGCCGATAGAGCAAATCAAACTCTGTTGACCAGCCCGGAAAGCTGGCGAGAATGTCATATGGATAGGTGATTGCCATATTATGCCAGCTTTACGTTTTGCTTCTGAGACTTACGAACCGTCTCAATGACGGTCGCGCGCATCTCGC
Organism: Brucella gallinifaecis; assembly: GCF_006476605.1. Lineage (GTDB taxonomy): Bacteria > Pseudomonadota > Alphaproteobacteria > Rhizobiales > Rhizobiaceae > Brucella > Brucella gallinifaecis. Next base: position 143,289 of record NZ_ML636805.1, on the reverse strand, counting down.
GATTGGTCTTTTCAAGCCCTGCTTGAATACGCTCAACTGCTTTTACGTCGGCCCCCTTCGCATCAATCTGATAGATCGGAGCAAAGTGAACAACAGGGGCGCTATCAGTGGATTGCGGCGATGATGGCAAATCCGAGACCCGAAGATTTACAGGAATCCGCCTGCCGTCTGGCAAAGGAACCGCAGCCTCAGCACCCGCTTCACCAAAGATCGCTGGCTTGTCGCTAATGCCACCATTGGCATAGAGGCCAATACCGCCATTCATAGCAATAGATTTTTGACCGCCAAAGCCAAAGAGACCGGCTACCAAGCCACCAAGGCCGATACCACCGCTGCCGCCACCACCGAACAATCCGCTGAAGAAATCGGCATAAGCGCCTTTACCCGTCAGCGCTGATTTCACAATCTCGATTGCGAGCTTCTTAAAGGCATCGGCGGCATCTTCAGTACCAGCAATCACATTGCCCAGGGCGTCAACCGCATCAGAACCAAGCTGATTAAGACCGTCTATAAAATCCTGCTGCGCTTTATTAGAGCGCTCCTGTGCAGCCTTCTGCGCATCGATGACAGTGATTAGCTCAGTGATACGGTCTTTTTGTTCTTGCGTTGCCCCAGCACCGAGCTTGCGCAATTCATTGGAAAGCTTCTGCTGTTCAGCGGTTTGACCAATGATCGATAGTTCATGCTCAAGGGACAAAATAAGTTCATCAGCTGCTTTCTTCTGCCGCTCCGCCTCTGTAACGGCTGCTTTGCTGGCCTTGCTTTTCTTTTCTGGAGTTTCAATCGGATCAAATGTCAGCTTTCCAGAGGTTGGCTCTGGGGGCTTAACCGCTTCTTTCTTAGTAGCAATCAGCTTTTCAAGGGCTGCGATTTCCTCTTCGATGACCGGAATTCGCCCGCCATCACGTCCACGCGCCACAAAGCCGCGCAAGCCGCCTGCATCCATTGACTCGCGCTCACGGCGCTTTTCTGCAAGCTGCTGTTCAAGCGTGGAGATACTGCGATTTTCAATATTGTTAAACAGGTCGAGAATGTAGCGAACTTCAGACGCGACACTAACAACAGCCTGTTTCAGGTTGTTGCCAACGGTCGTTACGACTGTGTTAAATTCCTGATCAAGATCGGCGGCTTTTTTGACAAGCTCATCTTCGATCACGATTCCAAGGTTATGCGCCTCTTGTATCGCCTGACGGATTCCATCTTCACCCTGCGCAATAAGTTCAACAAACCGCTCGCCAGCGCTACCGCCAAAAAGCTCATCCATGATGCGGATCTGCGCGGCTTTGTTGAGCTGCTTTACACGCCCGATGATTTCAACAAACAGCTCGGACGGTTCTTTAAGCCTTTTTGCAACATCGCTTGCATCAAAGCCTAAGCGATTAAACGCCTCTGACGCGGACCCTTTGCCGGTCACTGCAAACTCATCAGCTCGAAGGCTTAATTCCTTCAAGCCATCGATCATCGCATCAACATCAATTCGATTTTTCTCAGCCACATATCGCATTTCCTGAAATGCTTTGATGGAGACGCCAGCGCGCCGGGCTTCACGATCAATCGAAGCAATATCGCTGATGACCTGCTGCGCGCCGGCCAAACTAATGCCGACACCTAATCCAGCAAGGGATGCTTTCAGGAAATTGAAACTGCGGTCCATTCCAGCGGAGAGACTTGCAAACTCGCGCTGTGTATCTTGCGCCGTGTCTTTGGCATCGCCCCGCACACGACGCATAGCATCGTGAAAGCCACGAGCATTCGCGCCGATAAAGGCCATAATATCGGCGCGTGTACTCATTGAGGCTTACTCCGGATAGATTTTGTAGGGGGATGGGAACGGGCAATTTCACGTGCCCGCTCTGGCGTAATGACATCATCGAATTTTCGACCTGTCCGCCCTTCAATTGCGGCCTGTACTTCAGGCCAAGTTGATCGCCAAAATGAGCGCGGCTCCCACCCAAGCTGGCCGGTAGCGATGCGCTCCATATGTCTTATGCGATCTTTTACACTGAAGGGCTTGGGGCGTTTCCCGGATCAAGGCTATCGAATGCACGATCAAGATCAGCGATAGGGTTCGGTTCACCGCGGTTCTTACGACCTTCAGCAATATGACCAGACAGCGCCTTGGTAATTGCGTCTCGAAATTCTGGTTCGTCTGCGCCGCTCAACTGCTGCATGGCTTGATGGGCGAGCTTACGCGCTTCCTCATCCCCATCGACATGGGTGGTCAAAACGCGGATCGCAGCCATGACCGTTTTCGGATGAAAACCAATGAGACGCTTATAAAGCGTCTGCATATCATCACAGTCAGCCAACTGGCAGAGCTGGGCTAAACGAGCAAACTCCACGACCATGACAATTTTTGTCTTGCCGATCTGGCAGGATGCTTCACCGCGTGCAGGATTGAAAATAGGATCCATATCAAGCCGCCGCCACAAAGCCGATTTCGCCGGTCGCAGCCATTCGGCCTTGTGCCTGCAACTCGCCAGTCTTGTCGCCTGAGAATGTCATCGAAACAAGAAAGTCGGCTTCAAAGGTGCCGACACCCGGCACGACAATCTGATATTGCGTCACGATCTGATTGACGGCATCCCCCGTCATGGCCTTTTGTGCTGCATTGCCGACAAAGGCACCATCAAGCTGCACAGCAATGCTCTGCATGCCATACATCAGCGAGCGCACCAATTTGCTGCCCGGAGCCGCACAGTCGGGCTTGGTGATGTCGATTTCTTCGTTATTGATTTCCAAGGAGCGCGCCTCGGAAACACAGACCGAAACAAACTCCTGATCGGCGTTCATGAACCGCTTAATGACGAGTTCACGCCCCATGTACTGAGCCATGGCAAATACTCCTGAAATTTTGAATAGGATTCAGGCAGCCCGATCAGGGATGCCAGCGAAGGTGCGGTAACTCACCTCGAAGATGACGCGCCCCGAACCGAGGCTCTGCGCTGTTTGCGGGTCGATGAACATCTCAGATGCCGTTGGCAGAATATCGATCACCAACCCACCCAGATGTGAAGGCGGTAACGCAGTTTCAACGAGCGCTGCCAGATCATCAAACTCGCGTTGCGGGTTAGATCGCCCTTTAAAGTGAATGATCACATTGACCATCAGACGACGATTAATGCGTGTCAGTTCCTGACCCGTTATATCGTCATAAATGATGCCATCGGGTGTCGAGGTTTCGCCAGTATGAATGACCGTGAAAAATGGCATATCCTCTTCAACAACGGCATTGGAGCGCATGAGGGAGACTTTGCCAGCCTTACCCGCAACGACAGGGGTGAGATCGGCCTTGATCTTTTCTAGGATCTGATAGCGCAGGTGCATGATCAGTAATTCCGTAAAAAGAAGCGCTTCATAGCGCGACCGTCATCAACATGACTGGCAATTTCAAACACGTCACCGATGTTCTTGTCGTCATCGCTGGCAAGGATTTTAACCGTGTCGCCCTGCCGCACCGCGTCAATGCCATCGCCTTCAAGGGCGAGCGTATAGCGAATGCCTTCCGCAGCAACCCCTTCAAGGTCAAGAAGATCGGTGTCGCGAACCCGGCGAAAAATGCCTCGCATTGGTTCGCGTGCATCATCACCAATCGTCAGCTCGATATCGACGTTGCCGAGGGAGGCGACAAACGCGCCTCCCATACCGGCAAATACAGCGGGCCGAGACATCAGCCCTGCGCGTCCTGATACGCGTTTTCAGCTGCATTGAGTGCCGCTTCCGCTGCCTCAAAAGCTTTCAGCTCTTCGTCGCCCGCAGTTTCGCTTTCCAATGCAGCTTTCGCAGCATCAAAGGTCTGCTGCGCCTGCTCGACTGCTTTGGCGAGCAGATCGATTTCGGAAGGCTTTTGCAAGGAAGACTGCGCACGGGCAGGTTTGACGGCCTCGTTTACAGCTTCAACGACGCCGAAGAGCTGCGCAATGCGGTTGGCTTCATCTTCTGGCAATGGCACTGGCGTGCCGGGAGCAATATCTTTGCCCCCAACAACGAGTGTTGCACCATAAGCCTGTGTAATGGTTTTCTTAGCCATGGGACTAATTCTCCGTTTGAGCCGGTTCGATTAACGAACCATGGCGAAGAGGGAAGCATTCGCGTCACCGGGAACCGGCAGTGGAGCGGCTTGTGTCATCAGCATGGTTGCCGACGGATCATCCTGTATCCACATTTTGGCAAAGCGCGAGAGTGGAGACAGGCGTGCACCAACGTCCTGAATCGCACCGTGCGCCATGAAGCCCTGCAACTGCGAAGGAGAAATCACGCCAACACCAAAGCTTGGCCACACTTCAATGTCGTTCCCGGCATCATCCTGAAACAGCTGCGTGTACTGCCAATAATTAAACTGACCGACCGAGCCGAGATAGACCGCAACCATGTCTTCGCTACCAGCTGCGATAGGACCAAGCTGCATGATGCCATCAGCCTGACGACGATTATCAAGGAGCTGGCGCATTTCTTCATCGGTCTGAAGCAATTCAGCGGCTTCCGCACCAAGAATGATTTCTGTTGCAGCGCCACCCGAGGCTTTCGCCACGCGCGTGCCCCAATCACGAATGGACGTGCGGACTTTAACGCCATTTTCGCCCCAACGGTTTGCACCAGTCAGAGCAACGGTCAATTCTGCCTTGCGAGCATAATCAATGACCTGCGTTTCATAATCTTCACCGCTCACATTGATCTTGCCGAGCTTCAGGGCTTCCGCTGCCATGATCTCTTCGCGACGGGTGATTTCATCATCCTGATCAAAGAGCGTATCGGTAACAGTCTGGAGGTAGCGATCCTCGGCGCTCATTTCGCCGCCGATACGCTCACCCGGACGGCGGCGGAAACCTTCGCCTGGGCGAATGGTGTTTTTGGGCTTCACATAAGCCGGTTTGAACGTTGTGGTCTGACGGCCACGAATGGCGCGCTCACGGCCCGGAACCAGTGGCGAAACAAACGGCGCGACGTTGCGACGGCGCTTGAGCTTATCGAATGCGATTTCTTCCGAATCCGACTGAAAGCCGTTCGGAAAGAATGTATCGCGGATCCATGCGGTTGGACGGTCGCGGGATTCGATAACCGCAGTCAGCGCAACCGTGCTGAAAAGATAGTCTTCCATTCCGGAAATTCCTTGAAGTTAGCGTTTAATAAGGCACGTGGTGAATGGCTGCGGTTAAGCGAGCTTGTGGGTGAAAAGCGGTGCCGATGCGTCGCGGAAAGCTTTCTCAACGCTATCGACAGTGTGACCCGCACCCAGAATGAGTTTGGAGCTATCAAAACCACCAGATGCATAAATGCGGGTCTGGACGGCACCAGCAGAGGTATCGACATCGACGGCGAGAACTGCTGACGGGACTTCAGAACCATCGCTTGCAGCAGAAGCCGATAATATGAATGTGCCAGCAGCATCACCCAAGACGGCACCGCGTTTCAAAACCTGACCAGCACCAATTGTGACCGTGCGCACAGCAACCGGATAATCGCCAACGAGCAGATCGCCCGGCGTATAATTTTGGGTCTGCATTTGCAGCTCTCCCCTGTATATGTGTGAAAGGTAGCTCGGGCTAAGGCTTTATGCCTTGCGCGCAGCCGCCCGGTTCTTGGCAAATGCCACAAGCTTCGCATCGGCAGTCTTTGGCTGGGCTGCACCGCCGCCACTGCCAAGGGCTGGAACGCGGCCATTCATGCGCGAGGACAAGGAAGCCTTTGCAGATGCAGCCGGGCCAGATGCCTTCAGCGTGGCAATCGCATTCTTAGCACTCATATTGGTGCTGAATGCGAGATGAGCAGCGAGCGAAGTATTGCCGTCCGCTTGCTCACAGCTCAAAATAGCAGACATGCGCTTGCGTTCAGCACGGCGACCACGTGCAAACTCGCCTTCGTCTTTATCTTCGTCCGCAACCGGCTCGTCTTCGTCGGCTTCGGGCTTTGGCTCATCCTCAGCCTCTTCGGGCTTAGGATCGTCCTCGGCCTCTTCCGGACGTTCATCGTCCTCAAGTTCCTCTGGCTTATCTTCTTCAAGACGTGATTTCAGGGAGCGACCAGTGACGGCAGCCCGGATAGCGCGTGAAAGCGACATCGGCTCAATTCCTTATTTGATTGTAGGAGTGGATCAGGCGTTGCGCTTACGCGCCTATCGCTGCCAGAAAAGCGTTGAAGGCATCCTTGGGCCGAGCAACCGCATCGACAATGCCAAGATCAACGGCTTTCTGGCCTCGAAACGTATCCGCCTCGGTTGCGAGAGCGGCATCAAGAGAAATGCGACCGCTGCGATATCTTGCAACGGTTTCAGCAAACAGCACGCGCATGGATTCAAGATCCTCAATTGCGGTACTGTATTCTTCATCGGACATGGCTTCGAACATGCCGGGGCGCGCTTTGCGCTCACCAGCTCGTAGGATCGTAACACTAAGCCCCTGTTTTTTCGCCCATTCGGATGCATCAACATGCATCGAGATCACACCGATAGAACCGGCGTAACCCGTGGAAGGGATAACAATCTGACGACAAGCGGAGGCGATCAGATAAGCTGCGGAACATGCATGATCAGTCAAAATGGCAATTGTCGGCTTTTTCTGAGACAGGAGATACAAATCCTCTGCGCAGTTGAAACAACCGTCCACCTCGCCACCGAAGCTATCGATTTCAAACACAGCGCCTTTTATGTCATCGCGCTCAAGACAATCTGCAATCTGAATGTTCAGACCTTCATAAGAGGTGACTCCAGAGGATTTACCAACCCAAGCACCCTTATTGACGAGAGAGCCTTCCGCCTCGATGACGGCGACTGAGCCGACCGTTTTCGGACCGTTATATGTTTTCTCACCAGTCCAGCCATCGCGCAATTCACGCATATCCTGTGTGAGTACACCCATCTCTGGCGACGCCCGCACATTCACCTCGTTTCCGAGAACACGCGGACCAAACGCCCGCGCTATGATGTTGGCTTTGCCCTCATGCAACATAAGCGGCGTATTGAAGAGACGCGCCGCAACTTCCGGCATTGCATATGGCATCATTTGTTTTCTTCCTCATCACCTTCACCCGGCTTAGTCGGCTCATTGACGAAACGCGACACCACACCGGCACTTGCAGCTTCGCCCGGCGTGACACCATGCTTGCGAGCAAATCGAAGTTCACGGGCACGCTGGATTGTATCTTCCTTCCAGTCGCGACCCTGTTCGGCTGATTCCGATTCCTGAGTTGTTAGGCCTGTTGCAAGTCGGATGGCTGCGGCTTTGGCTTCCTTCTCAGGATCAACCCAACCACGACCACTGCCGATCCATGCAGCACGAACCCAACCAGCAGGATTGGCTTCAAATGAAACAGCTCTCGCTGGCAGACGGATGCGCCCCTGGTCAAACACCTCTTCCAGCCATGCCCAATAGATCGGCTGCATGAAGGAATGGGCAAAACTCGATTTCTCAGATGAAAGCCCGCGCCAGATTTCCAGCAACGCTGCACGCGCACTGGAATAATTAACCTTCGACCAGTCCATCGTGAGCTGCTCGTATGTCAGCCCCACACACGAGGCGACGTTGCGAAGGCCAGCATTCACAAACACTTCAAAAGCAGCATTCGGATGCTCGGATTTTGTGAATACGACATCCTCACCGGGATTAAGGAAGTTGATCTGCGCACCCTTAAGCCGGATCGGATCAGCCGCATAAGCTGCTGCCTGCGCAGCACCCAGCGAATTGATAGACTTTCCGATATCGGAAGCACCCAGCGAATCCGCCAGCTGGTCCATATCGAACGGCGTTTTGATGAATGCTGCCATAACCGCGTTGAGCGATGCTGCCTGCAATTCATAATCATTGTAATCCGACACCTGTTTCAGCTGCTGCAAAATTGGTGCCCAACGTGACGCACCACGGGTCATGCCAGCGCGGGTTGCCTCATATGAATGTACGGCAAGTGGTCGCCCAAATTCGTCTTCACGTTCAATGTGATCCCAAATGAAGGTGTCGCGCATTCGCCCAAACACATCACCCGCGTGCGCCTTACGAACATGATAGCCAATCGGTGCACCATACTCGTCGAGTTCAACACCGTCGCGCAGCGTCTCGGTATCCATCTGGCCCATCGGATTAGAAAGGCGGGCAGGATCAATCACGTGCACGCATGTGCCATAGCCATTACCGCCCATGCGATAGGGCAATACCGCGAAGGCTTCGCCATCCGTAAAGCGGTGACGCGCAGCAAGTCCAAGGATGCCGGAAACTGATTTTGTGCGTTCCGCATCGAACCAGTTGCGCGGATCAGTAGCCACATCAGACCAGAGCGCCTCGATCTGGTCACCGATCTCATCTGCCTCATCTTCTGTGAGATTGAGCGTTCGGGCATTTGGCTTCGATGACAAGCGCCAGCCTGAACCGACCACATTGTCAACGAGACGCGTAACGCCAGCCGAAGCCCAGCCACTATTACGAACCGCATCATTAATGCGATCAACAACAACATCACGGTTAAGGCCGAGGGCTGAATGACCGGAATATGTGCCGGGCCTCCATGCTGCCATGGATGCATGTTCGTTACTTGCTGCACTATAGGCAGCACTCATAGAATAACGTCTGCGGGCTGCGGTACGAACGGCTGCGGGCAATGGGTTGCCGTAGCCGTCCAGAATAACTGTTTCGCTCATCCGAACACCACCCTTCGCGCACGTGTGCGTGCAGGTGCAATACCCAGCTGTGCCTCAAGTTCTCTGATGTACCCGCGCAGCTTTCCTTCATCGGCAGTTGTATAGGTGACGCTTTCACCCTGATAGCTCAACTGCACGGTGGCAGTTCCTGTCAGCAACCGATGCAACGCGTTCTGTGCCTCGGTGAGACGCTGCTGAATAATCTCACGACTGGCCATGACTTCTCCTGTCAGCCTCGGCGTGAGGCTCGTGCTCGCGCTCTGGCAATTGCTGCCGCTACGAGCGGGTTGTTTTCCTGAGTTTCAGGCTTTGATGTAGACGGTGCTAGTGGCGCTGGCTGAAACATCATTTCTTCAAGATCAAGCTGCGCAGGTGGAGGCTCACTGGCAAGGCGTTCAGCCAGCGCATCCCATTCTTCCTCGGTCCAATAATTGATGCCGAGGCGGAGCGCAGCAGCCTGCGCCTGATTAATCATATCGAGCGCTTCATTGCGTACGCCTGACGGCAATTCCCATTCATAATAAGGATGACCAGCACGGCTTTTTCGCTGCACACGCCGCTCAGATGTTGCCTGCTGAAAGAAGTCATCGCCCAGACCCTTAGCAAACTCGAAATAGCCGGTCTGTTCGGGATCTTCCTTTTTGTAAGACCGATAAAGCGAAGCCTTCATCACCGATGCATTGAAGTTAAAGAAACGGCGTTGATACCGAAGCGGCTTGCCGCGCTTGTCCTTTTCCTTCTTTACCTGTGCGAGCATTGGAGCCGCTTCACGATTATCACCGCGCACCATGATGACATCAGTAATCGGGTGCTTTCGTGCCCATTCCCAGACATCCTCAGTATAGGCGTTGCCGTCGATAGCAGTCAGATCAGCGCGGCGTTTATTGCCCCATGAATCGGGCCATTCGCGCTGGATCAGTTTCGAGAGCGCATATTGCACCTGCGGCTCTGAGATGTGCCCCGAATGCGCAACATAGCCCGGCAATGACCGGCCTGCCGTGTCATCAAAAATCCCGCGATCAATGACGACGCGATATCGGTTTTTGCCATGCCCCAGAAGCAGCCACTCAACGCGGTCGCCCTGAACATCGATGCCAATAGTCAGAATCAAAGCACGCGGTGGAATAACACCACGAATGACGCTGCCCATCTCTGAACGGTCTCGCAGTAACTCCCAGCCAATCGCCTCGCCATCCGTTTCAAATGGCTGGCCAAGCCAATCATTAAAGAACACCTGTTCGGCGCCGGATTTCTTGCCTTTGTCATCAGGTCCGCCGCGCTGCACATTGAGATATGCGCGTGCAAGTGCCTCCCAGCTTTCAAGCGGCGAGTAAGCCACCCAGATATGAAACGAGCGATGATAACGCGCCCGCTCCGGATATTTGGCCACCCACTTGGCACCATTGGCTGGATCGACCATCCAAGCGCGATGATGCTCGCGGATTTCGCCACCACATTTCGGGCAGAAGAAACCAGCCTTTTCTGGATGCTCGACATTGATATGATCGCGCATGTTCTCCCATTCGAGAGCATGCAGATGCGAACAATGCGGACATGGAACATGGTAGCGTTCTTGCGTACCCTGTTCAAAGTTACTCGATATCCGACAGCCTGGAGCAATCAGCGGCGTTGAGATTTTGAGAATCTTTGCAGAGATAAAAGCCTTCGACCGGCTTTCGGCCTGACTTTCTGGATCGCCTGCCTCATTGTTCTGCCACTTAGACAGATCGTCTTGTACCTGCTTACGCGGCGATATCATTGAAAGGCCAGACGGCGAATTTGCACCTGCTGCCTGAATTGCCCCGCGTCCGTCTGCGCGTTCCTTGTAATGGATGGAGTTACTGCCATCCCGGCTTTTTTCCGGAAAGAGTGCTGCAAGTGAAGTCGTTTCGCGCAACAGCGGCATCAGCTTTTGCTTGGACCAACGTGACGCGTTTTCCTCAGTCGGATGCACATACAAAAAATCGCACGGATCCATGTCCATGGTGCCAAGCGTGAAGATATTCGCCAGCACCGTTCCGCCGACCTGCGCTGACTTTGAAATCGTCACCATACGGCAAGCGTCTTCAGGTGAGAGTGCACGAAGTATCTCCGAGAAGAACGGAAACAGCGCTTCGTTATACGGTCCCGGAAACTGCGTAATACGATCAGAAAAGACGATGTTGCCTTTTGCCCATTTGAGATAATCAACAGGCGGCGGCGGTTCCGTTTGCTGCATCAGCACCTGATAGGTCAGCTGGCGCGGATTGCAGAGAAGTGTCATTCCTCATCCTCATCCGTTTCAGCGACCTCATCAGACACATGGGCCGGTTCATTCTCAGCAGACTCGCGAAAGCCTTGGGCTGCGCGAGCGCGCACATCACGAAATGACCTCTGCAAATGATGCAATATATCGCGTTGCGGCACCTCAAACTGACCAGCAAGATATGTTGCCATATCGGCTAACCCGCCCTCCATCACCCGATAGGCCATCGCAACGGCACGTGTGATCTCGGCTTTCGCTTCGTCTGCATAAATGAACCGGCCCTCTGCAAGTGCTTCCTCGCGGCGTGCCCGCGCGGTTTGCATTTTCGCCTGCTCAAGTTTTTCGAGTGCAATCTGGTCCGCAACCGCATCTGTGCGAGGAAGCGTGACTGGTGGCGCACTTGAAAAATCAAGCTCCTGTTTCGGTTCTCCTGAAGGCGCAGTGCGTGTTGCGATCCCATTCAGACCAAGCCGCTGCGCAACGTCCAGCCGACCAGTAAGATGGCGGCGCGCCTTATCAACGATGATGCGTGCGCTGCGCCCTGTGCCATCCAAGGCATCCGGTCCGATCTGGCCCGAAGCAATGTACTGAGACACACGGCCCGGCGTGACATTGATCAATCGGGCAAACTCGCCCTTCGTCATCGTGGGCAACGATTGCGTTGCTGTCATTTAAAGGCCTCAAAATATCTTGCAGGATCGATAAACGAGGCCGTCACAGGGTGTCAGGAAATATCCAACCCGAAGCGTTTGTTTATCTCAGCCTTTACATATGCCTGTATGTAGCTGCCGAGCGCTCCAACCGTGCCAATGCCCGCACTTTTGGCACCCTTCTTGATGAGTTGCCAATGCTTCGGTTCTCGAATGGAACCAAGCAACTCATGGCCGTTGAACGTAAGACGCTGAATGCTGAATGAAACTAGAATATTTATCGGGTTTTCGGCATCGGGAATTTCAGAAAGCCACGCTTTGATTAACCCTGCCTCTTCAGCGAGGATGACGTGGTAAGTGATTTCCTTTGGCGTCCATCCTTCCAATGATACTTCGACCAAATCAGACCATGGGTCTACGGCATTTTCTTCGACGTAAATCAGAAGATCGCGCAGCAAATCTATTTCAAACTTCATGTCATCCCCCGGGTTCAGAACCACGGGGGTAACACGTCGTCGCCCCTGCATACGAGTCCGATATGTCAGCGTAAGAGCCATTGTTTCACCATCCAGTACGAATGCAATCGCAGGACCAACTACTGTTGAATGCCGGATTTTAGTGAGTGACTTTAGTTGTTTAGCCTTGAGTTTAGGCTTTGTTTTCCGGCTCAGACTGACCCGATGCAGCCGTGCGAAATACCCGCAGTCAGACCCGGCGAGGAAGGACCCGAAACATTTTGAGGCTCAGATTGATTTCGGATCGGTCATCGTTTCATCCGCTTGCCGATCTCTTCCGCCATGAACTGACCGAACCGCTTTTCGGCCACGCCCTTCACGACACCAAAGAAATCGATACGTTTCTCGTAAGGCCGCATTCGAACGAACAAGAATATTGCCTTAATACTGTTATCACGTGGATCGCGTTGCCAAATTCCGGGGTGGAGGTGCGAATTGCGATCAGCAACAAAGAAACGAGCGAAGCGATAGTTCCGGTTGCGTTTCGTTGAAGCCTCACTACGCTTTCGGTTATACCCCTCGGTTCTCGGCGTAACTCTGAGGTCCGCAAGGATGCGGACAATCAAAGCCACCCGCACATTGCCGTATTGATCAAGAGGTGTTTCTCTTCCAGGGACCGCATATTCACCAGACTTGAGATAACCCGCTGATTGAAGCTGACGCTCAAAGGATTTCAAGTTTCGCTGACCGCCAAAAAATTGCGGTGTCAGGAAGTTTGCCGGTGGCGTAGCGTTTTTTGCTGCCCATGATCGACCGGAAATCATAACTGTAGCTGATAGCCGATCCTTGTTTGCTCGCTCATAGATAACACCTCGTTTTGCAAAAGGAGTAACCCGATCGAGCCTCAGTTCCATCTCTTCCTGCACTTGTAGCCGACCGACCGCAGCAACACGATTGAGTGCAGCAACAGCAGCATTCGGCATGACATCTCGCTCAAGAGAAGTCACCATTTCATCAAAGCTGCTCGTTTCCAAGTTCAGAAAGGCGGCAGACGAACCACCAAGGCCAGCTGAAACGTCAAGCTTCATAATACTCTGCCCTATGGATATGGAAAGAGCGCCACATCGGGCGCTCAGTGTGATTGTTAATTTTTAGACATAGCTCACGCTCTGGCCCTGAATCTATGTCTCGTGATTGAGACTGTCAGGGCGGGGTCCGACCGGCGTACCAACCTCAGAACTTTCGTTCCCGCTGTCTAGGCGTTCTCAGAGGCTCACTACAGGATCATCGGATTATCCGTGGAGAGAATACGCTCACAGAGGCGCAAGGATTGCAAGAGGCATTATTGCAGGAGTTGAACCGCCCAAAAAGTTGATATCCACCACTGCATTGCCTTTTCCCGTAGCACCACCTGATACAACCTCGCCTGTCGATCCGGCAAAGATACCTTCTCTAATTAACACCTTCATCCCTCGCCGGAACACCTGTTGTGGCACTTCATAATCGTAATGACCTTCATCCGCCTTCTGTTTGAAAATGCTAATCTTTTCATTCTCAATAAGGTACGGTGAATCATTGCCACCAAGCATGCCTAGAACATGCTCGAATCCCAAAAGAGCAGCCAGTGATTCATTGCAAATGACGCAGCGTGTGAGGATGTAACCAATGAACACAGGTTCTTTTTTGGGCGCAATAACACGGTGCCTCTTCCTTATTTCTTTCCCCATTTTCATGGGGACAAGTGTTTCAATCCCGACCGTATCGAGTGCGTCACGCACATCAATTTCCTTTCCAGTCATCACACGAAGCACCAACCACGGCGAATCATCACCTGCCCGAACAGCAGCTTTTGCAATCAAGTTTCGACGGCGCTTACGTTCAATGATCGACTTATCCAGCTTCGCATAGCAACGTGTCAGGTCGATCTGATCTGCCTGATTGAGCTGACGTTGATCAATTACCATCATGTTCACCCAATCCCCTCAAAGCTGTCTCGAAACCGTTTAATCCTTCTGGGCCACCAACTGGGAAGTAGACCCACTCAGCACTGCCCAGATTGGGCAACCAAGGCCATCCACGCTGTTTGTGAAACCCTTCCCATACGGCCCAATCATCGCTACCGATGCGGAGCTGCACCAGCAAATCTTTGATTGCCAGCAACCGCGAAGGAACAAGAGCACCCCGACGATTTGCAGCTTTTTCAAACAGTTCATTCACTTCGGGAAACCCATGACGAGCCTGCTTCTCAAGAAGAAGTTCTTCTTCAGTGAAACGACCGCTTTCGGCCACACTGCGCTCAATATCGTTGAGTGAGACGGTGCGAGAAGGACCGGCAAGCAGCAGTTCGTAAACCCTTGCACCCCAGATCTTACCCAGTGGTGCGGCAGGCGCAGATTGTGAATCTGTCGATTGTGCGGTCGCAGCTTTGACTGGAAGCTTTTCCCAGCGCTTTTCACGCAGATAAATCTGATAGGAGCAATTTCCTTTGCGACCTGTTGCCTTACTGACTTCGATGTAACGCCCGGCCTCTTCACCAGCCGCTTTACGCTCATCTGCCGAAAGTGCATTCCAAGCACGGCGGGCATCACGCTCACTGTCTACAACCGCTGTAGGCCAAGCATGGAAAGCTTTCTTGAAGGCTCGCTCGATGGCCTTACGGTTTTCCTTCCCATCCTGCTCGCTCTCGCGCTCTCTCTCCAATGATGGTTTATATGATGGTTCTATTACGGTTTGGGTGACACCGTGACACCCCTCTATGTCGCCATTGTCACCCGTCTCCGCTTCCTTTGACACGGGTGACACCGTGACACCCGTGTCACCATGACACCCGTCCCCCGCCTTTTTTGGTGCCGCAAAGCGTTCAAGCACCCGCATATCGAAGTCATAACGAGTGGCCTGTCCAGGACGTCCGCCACCTTCAGCGACGACTATCAATAAGCCATCGTCTACAAACTCTCGTAAAAGACGCTGCACGGTACGTTCTGATAATTCCGTTTCAGTCGCCAGACGGCCCACGGTTGGCCAGATGCCGCGCCCCTCATCGTCCGCAAAATCTGCCAGACGAATTGCCAATATTTTCCTGTTTGGCGAGCCAAGTTGCGCCTTAAACAGCCGTGACATAACAGCAATGCTCATCGCCCCGCCCTCTTCCATGCTTCGAAAGCAGCGCGGAAATCCTGCCAGCGTTCAGCGGCAGCACTGCTTTCGTTCAGTTCTTTTCTGGATGTAATATTGAGGATCGAGCGCAGCCGTTGCGCCGCTCGATCCGATGTTAAGGGCCGCTCAAAGCCGTGCTGTTCTTCGAGAAACGCCCTGAAAACAGCATCATCGCATTTCATTGCGGCCTCTGCCGCGAAATCACGGGGCTTGCGCTGGCGGCTCTGTCGTGAGGCATCCCGTTGTGGCGTGGACTGCCGTACAGCTTTGATCGCACGATCAACCAGCTTAAGCATAAATGCCGCCATTCGCGGCGCACCAACAACCATCTCAATTTCATCAGGCGTTGCGCCGGGATGAAAGGTTGCGATCCTGTTGAGTTCGCCGTCGCGCGTCCTCGCTTCGACAAATGATACATCACCTTCGCAGCAAAGCTGCCAGTCATCGCCGTTCAGTGCTGCCAGTTTTTCACGGATGCGACGAAGTTCGATACCTTCCGAACTCATAAGGCACCTCGCCACTCTATGATGTCGATAGCGCAATTGAGTGCCAGTTGACGCTCTGCGAGTGCACCTTTCGAGCGCTCCCAGCCCGGTAGCATGACCATTGTGTCAGCTTCCAGACAGATGAAATTGCAATAAGATGCAAACGCCTTCCGAATAGGAAAATCATTCGGATCGCCATCATACGGGAACTCTGCCGGATTATAGACGCGATGACCCGACTGCCGAAGCTGCGCCGCAACCCGATAGAATGTCGGATAATTAAATTCCGGCAAACCGGTCATCGGACCTGAGAGGTAAATGTTACGCTTTCGGATTAACTTCATCCTGCGGCCTCCATAAATTCGGCAGCAGGCAATCTACCCCACTGGTCAGCCATAGCATCGGCAATGCCGGAGAAAAATCGGCTTCTCTCACGCCACCTGTCAGGTCCAGGAGGCATGCGATGTACACGTGCCGTCCTGCCCTCAACAATGTTTGTCGGCGTTAATGGCGGGAGATTACGCAGCCAGAAGCATGTGCGCTTGGTCTCACCATGTCCGAACTGCCATGGCTGGACGGTTTGCGAAGGTGGCTCATAATGGCGAATAAGCGCCTTGGCGTGTTTGTGCATGACCGGGTTTTCAATACACACGCGATGGATAGGCGCATTCCAGAACGTCGAAAACAGATCGGCAGCTTCCACAAGCTCACGCTGCATTTGCTCGACGGTCTTGCCGTCAGGCGGACCGAACAGCCATCGCACACCTGAATTACAAAGCCTTGTGCATGGTGGATGTGCGACAATCAGCAAATCCCAACCGTCATGCAGATAATCGCGAGCGTCACCAATGATATGCCGATTTGTGCGATCTTCCGCTGGAAGCAGGTCGCACGACCATGCGTCATGCCCATGAGCGAGAAAGGCATTTCTGACAGTTCCAGAAAATTCACATGCAATGAAAACGCGAAGAGGCTTCATTCCGCAGCCTTCCCCGCAGCTTCAAAGCCCCAGGCATCCCAACCCGGTCGCGGATCACGGCAAAACAACTCCAATTTCGGTAAATCAGGATAGATCCGCTCAATTTGTTCCGCGAAAAATGCAGGCTTGGCAGAATGCTTGCCCTTGCGCTCGCGGTGAACAGTTTCAGGCTGGGTGCCGGGCAATGGCGCCGCAACATCGCCGCGCCGCCCAATCAACAGCAGTTCGTGCCGGTCGCGGCCCCAATATCCTGTTCCTGCAACTTCCTTGTCCCAGATCCAGTGATGAACATAGGTAAAACCACAGGCATCCAGAACGCGCAACCCATCTAACAGCATCGGATTGGTGGCCCATGCGAAACAAACCGCAGGATTTGTGCCGCCAATCAGACCCGACATAAGCTCTATGATCTTGTCGGTAGGCATGGTCGGATAATGATTTTCAGCGCTCTTTTCGCGCCCCGTCACTTCCGAATGAACGCCAAACTGCCAAGGCGCATCAAAATAATAGACCGGATAGACACGGCCAAGTTCAGCCGGAGCCGTTGCAGCACCACGATCCGCAATCATCGCCATAGTTGTGAGGCGGACAGAGTGTTTCACCTTCTGTTGCTGTGCGCGGATCTGCTTGCTTTCGGCTGATATGCGCTTTTCATCTGCCAGCGCACCTTCGACAAAGGCGATTTGCGCCAGATCATTCGGCAATTTTTTAAGCCGATCAAGCGTGGTGCCATTATCCAGCCGCGTGCCGCGCAGCAGCCGAATCGCGGCTTCGCAAATCTTTTCGCCGCGCTCAGCATCGCGCCGGATTGAGCGTTCAGGTTTTCCGGTCAATTCCGCAGTTGCAGCTATAAAACTCTTGCGCTCAGCCCGGTCGATCAAGTGGCCAAGTTGACCGCTTGATTTCCTGTCGCCGCCATGTGCGGTTTCAGGGTATTTGAGCAAATAAAGCTCCTTGCGCCGGAAGGTGAATACGGCGCGATCTGCCGCGGACAATTCCGAACGGGCAAGATTTTCATCAATCTCCCATAGTTCGGCATCCAGCTTGCTTTCATCACGGATGAAGCCAGGCACTTCCTCCCAGCCCAGCAGCCGGGCCGCTTCCAGACGGTGCGCACCTGCCGTCAGTGCGTAAGGCAAATCGCCCTCGCCACCAACCCGAACCGTAATCGGTGTACGCATGCCAAGTTCGGAAAATGAATGTTTCAGGGATTCAACCTTCAGCGCATCGACCTCTCGCAAGCGGTCCCGCACATCAATATCGGTAATCCTGATCTGAACAGGAGCATCCATGTCAGCGCCCTTCCGCAAGATAAATGACAATGAAAAATGGAGAGGCCGCTGCAAGCGTGACGACAACGGCGATGACAACCGAAACAAGGTATTCATGCTTGATGAGAAACCTGATCATGACCGCACCTGTCGGCAGACTTGCCGCCCATCCGGGCCAAGGCGCGGTGTCAAGCCACCGTAGCGGCCTTCCAAATACTCGCACCCGGTCAACGCATCCCGGCGAACGGACATGCCAGATCGGTATGATCCGTCAGAATCATCATCACCAATGCCAAGATACGGAAACAGAATGGCGCGATCCGCTGCCTGCATGCCGATATCAAAAACAACGATAAGGCCGAACGCTGCAATAAGGCTCTTGAAAAACTGGCTCATTGGCGCACCGCCTGCAAGGTCTGCAAACCTTGCGCCGCTCGCCGTTCATCAACCATTTTCAGGACTTGCGGCCAGCGCAGACGCTTCCAGCGTCCACCTTCCAGCATTTTGCATTGCCCATCATGCAGATGAAGACGAATGCCGAACTGTCCGAGATAGTCCTGTGCATAATAGAACGAGCACCGCACTTGCGGCTCGAAACGGCGTGGACCACCGTGCTCTAAAATCCATTTTTCAACCAGATTGCTTTCCGTCTGCATGGCAAACCTCACGACATGCCAAGAGCATCCATGTAGAGTTCAAGCATGGCTTGCTCTTCCTGACGCTCATGGTCTTCTTTTTTGCGAAGGCGGATGATGGTGCGGACGGTCTTGCTGTCGAAGCCGGAACCTTTCAATTCGGCATAGACTTCCTTGATATCGTCCCCGACAGTTTTCTTTTCTTCCTCAAGCCGCTCGATACGCTCAATGAAGGCGCGGAGCTGGCCGACCGCGATAATATTTGCAGCCTTTTCCTCAGCCTTCTCGACCTTGGATTTTTTCGCGCCGCGTATATGTCCGGAAAGACCTTCCGCCATGGTATGCAATTGGCTGATCGGGATTTCCGGTGAAACAGGCCCATCACCAACCTGCATGCTAACCGTTGGCTCATCGGGCTTTGCCTTGCCCTTCTTTTTTATGGCGCGTGGCGCATATGGGTCATATGCCTCCTCAACATTAGCCATGGCGTCCTACCTTTCGCGGACGCGAACCAGCCTCGACTGTCAGCCGGGCGAGAATGTCTGCATGTTGAGGGAAACGCGCCAAAACCCTGCGCGAACGGTCATTGTTGTAGCGGTTGACAGGATGGCGCCAACACATCACCCATCGGTCATTTGACCATTTCAGATATTTGAAAATCTGCGCGGATATCATTTTGACACCCCATGCAGCTCGGAAGCCTCACGTGCTTCAGCACCTGCAAGGCGACCATCAATTTTAGCGTGTACTTTTGCAATCTGACGGGAAAGCTTGCGCAATTGCTGCGATTCCGAAGGTGTAATCACCCCATCAGCCTTAGCGCGAACGGTTTCGACCATCATATTGCCAGCCAGCTCCACCAGGTCAGCATTTAAAGAGGAAAGACAGGATTGAGCCGAACTCTGGCTGACCGAACCGTCAACTTCATAGCCAAGAAATTCGACCATGATGCCGGTGACGATAGGTCGACCAACATATCCCTCAAGCGCCATGACAATCGGTGTTGGCATGGTGTCACGATCAACACCACCATACCAACGCCCGACCTGACTTTTTGAAATCGAGAATTTTTCAACAACACGGCGGCTTCCGCCATAAGCGTCGATCAGATCCGTCTGGGCCGCAAAAATCCGCATGCGCCAGCGTTCTGTAAATTCGCGTGGTTCTGTTTCGCTCATGCTGCTTCCCCTATCGAAAAACAAAAAGCCTTCCCGCGCCGGGAAAACCCGACGTTGTTTCCCGTGGCGGGAAGGTCAAAAATTTGAGAGTTTCAGGCCGTCAAAACGGCATCAGGAAATGAAAGTCATGGATCACAACCTCGCCAGATCATCGCGCCACCTCCCCGGAAACAGATGCTGGGGCGCAACAAGCGGCAGATTGCTGCCCCCCAGCCTCACCCGATGGGAGGACTTCGGGCGAATTGGAATTGTCAACAGATGCACATGGCCGTCCGAAAGATTGGTTGTTTTTTGCGCAAAGAATCTCACGTTCACGCTTGATGAAGTGCCGTATCTTTTCTGCTGTCTCAGGCCAAATGCGGCCGCCAGAGCGCAAACGCTCCATCAGTCGGCCATTATTTATAGCCAACACTCCAAATCTGTGATCGCCGATTTTTCTTTCAGCAAGAAAAGCGTCAATTTCATCAAGAAGATTTGTGCTCATATCGCAGCGATACACGCAATTGCGTGCACTTGCAATACACGCAACTACGTTCACACGTTTTTTCGTGCACGTGGTATGAAATGATCATGCATGAAAACTGGAAAAAACGCTTAATTGAAGCAATTGAAGCCGACAGCAGATCCGACCGAGCAATCAGCAAGGCGGCTGGTCTGGGCGTTAACTTTGTCAATGAACTCAAGAACACAGACAAAGACCCCAGCGTGAACAAGGTTTTACGCTTGGCCAAAGAGTTGAATTTAAGTGTGGCGCAAGTTTTTCTAGGATTTGAACTGTCTAGCGATGATGAGTATCTCCTGTCTGTTCTGAGAGTGATCCCGAATGAGCAGAAAAAAGCTTTATTGACAGCTCTTCAGGCAGCGCCCCGACAAAATCCTTGAGTATCCTCATTCGGACGCGACTATTAAGCATTACCCACTCCGCTAGAATTTTCGCATCCAAATCCACCATAATACCCTCCGCAAGCCCTTTACCCTATTAACGTGCACGATTGGCGGGAACAAAACAAGAATATACGGTCCTTACAAGCAATTTTCATAAGAGATTATTAACCGCCCTGTTTATATTGCGCTTAAATACGTTAACCCAATTGACCTTTATTTAGAATCAGTGGGCAACATAAAAATACACGCAATTGCGTTTAATCTCTTTACATGCACGCAATTGCGTGTATTTTCTACTCGCCCCCGCTGAAACCGGCTGCGCTGGATCGGGTATGAATAGAAAGCGCAGTCGGTTCTCCCCGGGGTTAAGCGGAGAGACCAATGTCAAACATCATTTTCATGGCAAGGCTGACCGACCCCGGTGATTTTGCTGCTATTCGTCGAGCAGAAAGCTTGCTGCAAGCCCACGGCTTTTCAGTTGGAACATGCCAGCGCGGATCACCACGCGGTATTCTGTTTGGTGATTACTGTATCGAAAAATGGCGCAACCTAAATGAAACTGACCGTGCATCACTGCATGGCATTCTGGATGGCGACCGCGCCAGTGATGCACAGATTGAAATCTGGGATCCGGCACCATTGGAAGCAGTTGCGGCTTTAGCTAACGCTCTGGAAGGCCAACCTTTCACGGTAATGATCAAACGCCCTCCTGTAATATCGGAGGTAAAACGCTATGCGTAATCAGATCGACTCTAATGGTTTCAACCTACCGTCTGCCTATAAGTCACATGATAACAGTCTCAACCATAAGATTGTTATTGCTGCACTTTTTGCAAGTGTCAGTGTTGCCGCCATCGTTGGCGCACAGATCGTGGGGCTGTTATGACAACCTTGCGCAAAATCATTACGACCGTAGGCCGTAACGGCATTAAGCCGGACACCTATTACACGCTCAAAAGCGGACGGCCTGTCGAGACTGACTAATGGCCAGACCCCGCAAAAAACCTCCAATGACAGCAGAGCGCGTGGAAAACGCGCTCGATATCCTCGCAAACATCATGGCCGGTGCACGGAATGGTGAAGCGGCCCTTGGTGCCCCTCTTTGGCAAAGGCTGGAAAGCGAGCTGGATGGACTGCGGGATGTAGATGACATCGTCACCAAAGCGCTCAACCGCGTCAAATCACGGGCGCAAGCAGCTTAAACAAGCAAGTTAGGCGATTGCATTTCGGAAACTTATAAGACGACTGCCTATTATTCCAAATTTACAACTTAAAAAGACAACCGGTGAATTACGAGAAGTGTTTTACAATTGAGAAGAATTGATTGCTAATTTTCGTAAATCGGTTTACGTTTTCATGAAATCGATTGACTTGGAAGCCTATTATGACGATATCTAACACTGAACTTTTGCAGCTTTTTGATGCAGCTTTGTCTGCTGACTACACTAGAGTAAGGCGCATTGGTTCGAATATATCCCGAACACTAGCTGCCGATGATCCTGAGGCTGCATCTGCTTTGAAATCGTTGATTCGTCGCAAAGGCATACCATTACAGGCGTCCGGTTACACAGAATCTCTTCCAGTTGATTCAAAATCCCGATCACCACTAGTAGAAGAACAGCCGTGGCCGACAACACCGTTGTTTATTGAACAAGAAAATGGTGCTGTTTTTAGAGATTTCATAGAAGATGCCAGTAATGCAGAATTGTTGACTTCAAAAGGAATATCAACTCGACTTTCTTTGCTGTTATCGGGACCTCCCGGAACAGGAAAAAGCTTATTAGCCGGGCATGTCGCAGCTCAATTAAATAAGCCACTATATGTTGTTCGCCTAGATTCTGTTGTCTCATCATTTTTAGGTGATACCGCAAAGAACCTTCGCAGTGTTTTTGATTTCATTCCAAACAGAAACGCTGTTTTATTTCTTGATGAGATGGATGCCGTTGCGAAAGTGCGAGATGATAAAAACGAACTTGGAGAACTGAAGCGGGTTGTCAATACATTAATACAAGGGCTTGATTCTTTGGATGATAGATCGATTATTATTGGCGCAACTAACCATGCGCAACTACTTGATGCCGCTATCTGGCGAAGATTTCCATATAAGATTGAATTGGCATCACCAAGTTTAGATGTAAGAATAGACCTTTGGAAAAACTTTCTTCAAATAGATGATTCTGAAAATTCCAATTCGATTCTATTAGCAAAAATTTCAAAGGGTCTTACTGGAGCAGAAATTGAAGATATATCCCTTTCCGCTCGAAGACATGCCTTATTAGACAATCGTCCAGTAGACTTCTCTGCTGTAGCTTGGGCATCATTATGTTTAACAGAGGGCAAAAGTGTAATGCCAGAACGAAATGGTCTGAACACTGAAACCAAAAAGAAACTTGCTCTTTATCTTTTACAACATGCCCACGTAAGCGGCGCCGATGTTGCACGTTTCCTTGGTATTACACGACAGGCAGTTTCTGCATATCTGAAGGATGAGCGTTATGGCAACTGAACCGCGCAACAAAAATCCACTCTTAAATCCAGTTCTTACACTTAAGAAAGTGGCCGTCCCCGAGGAGCCGTTTGTATCGGGTAGCGGTGAAGACGCAGTTAAAAAAGAACGCCTTGCTGATCAACGTGTGAAATTAAGTAATGATTGCCAAAAAATTGCGAAGGAAGCTGAAAGCATTAGTCTGCATGGAGACAAACTACACCTATCAGTAGAAATGTTTCGGGATTCACTTGCACCCTCTTGGACACCACTAAAATTATTTGATGAGAAGCTCGGTTGTAATTTTGTATCTCCAATAGATAAAGGCTATTTGGTCGAAATAAATGCCGACAAGTTGAAAAAGCTTGGCAAGTATATTGAGACAGCTGCCACACGTGAAGCTAGAGTTTGCATATCGCGCATTAAATCTATTTCTAGGTTTGATGAAGACTCTGTTTTGCGAGGCAGATCTATTGACGCCCTGTGGGATAGCGCGGACGGCTCCGAAGAAGGAAAAGGCTTCGTTTTATGGTTTATTCCATTTCGTGATCAAAAATCACGGGACTCGGTTGTAAATACTCTGCAGAAGATTGAAGAAATTGGTTGGATAAAACAGACTTATTCAGCCATTACTAACTCTACAGATATGTCAGATTCAGAAAATTATTTAGTACCAGTAATTAACCGCACACAGTCAAACATCAATCGCGCAATTCGTAGGTATAAAAATGACGGCGTCGCGAGAACATACGCCATAATACCTAACAAGCAAGCACTAGTCCAACTAATAGCTTCTGGATCAACTTTTAGAGTAGATCCAGTTCCACGGATTGAAGTGACTGCACCGAGTATCGGTGCCCACCCATCTCCACCATCACCATCGTCAGGGTCACAACCGATCGTGGCTGTAGTGGACGGCGGATTAACAGCGAAATCCTACAAACCTATGGAAGCATGGGCAGCTCCTGTTCTATTTTCTGGAGCCGCAGCCGACACAGTTCATGGAAATCGAGTATCATCTCTTGTCGTGCATGGTCACGCTTGGAACAATCAACTTCATTTACCCCAAATAGACTGTAGATTAGGAACAGTTACAGCTGTGGCTAAGGCTGGAGGAAACGGCGCAACTAATCCTGAGATGCTTATAAACTATTTAAGGAAGGTGGCCCAAAATTATCCTGACGCGAAGGTTTGGAACCTTTCATTCAATCAAATATCACCCGAACCTGATTTGTCTTCAGTTAGTTTTCTTGGCCATGAGCTTTCTCTACTAGCTCGCGAGTTCGACCTTATTTTTGTCATTTCAATCGGCAATCGCCGAATTGATAACCCCACTCATCAGCTTTGCCCACCAGCTGATTCTGAGGCGGCAATTGTTGTAGGTGGTCGCCAATATGATAGCGATGGTAAGCCAGCAGGCCCATGTAACGTGTCATTACTGGGGCCAGGTCCAGACGGCATGCTAAAACCAGACCTTAGTTGGTTTTCTACATTAAATATGATCGGAGGTGGTCAGCCTCAATGCGGTAGCAGCTATGCTGCACCACTCGTGTCTTCTTTGGCCGCTCACACATATGCCAATCTAAAAAATCCATCTCCCGATTTGGTGAAAGCACTCCTAATTGATAAGGCGGAATCTGAAAGGCACGATAGAGCAATTGGATGGGGAACACCTTACTCAGGGACACTACCGTGGACTTGCGCACCCGGCACCGTCACACTGGCGTGGACCGCTAATTTAACTCCCGGTTTTGTCTACTTCTGGAATGATATTCCGATACCGCCTGAGCTAATAAAGGATGGTAAATTATTTGGAAAGTCGCGGCTCACCGTCGTTTTAAAACCTAAAGTATCCGATTCTGGTGGGTCAAATTATTTCGCAACCCGTATCCAAGCTGCTCTTCAGTATTTTGATGCAAATGGAAAAAGCTCCAATCTTCTTGGAAGCATGAAGGAAAATACTACAGAAGAGAATGAAGCCAGATCAGAACTAGCAAAATGGCACCCAGTGCGGCGGCATATGAAAGATTTCTCAAAAAGAAATGGCCTAGGTTTTTCGGGTAACAGCTTGAAACTTCGAGCACAAATATTTTCGCGTGACCGTTACCAGTTTGACGTCAGCGGAACACAGCGTGAGTTGGGCGAACAAACAGCCGCATTTGTTCTCACCTTCGAAGGGGGGCCGAAAGACGACTCAATTTATAACTCCATGACACAACAACTTAGTACATTTGTAGAAAGCGCTGTTCTAAACAGTGAAATTCAGTTGAATTAATTTCTTTACAACGATGAAAGTGAAACAAAACGGCGCCGCTATTTTTTTACCATGTAATCTATAGCGGCGTCGCAAGCCTGTAGACTTTTAGATATTAATACAGACCCTTTTAGATATTCGGCATGCGCTGTAAATATTATTAATACTGAACACCAGCAAGACTTAAACAATCATCGGACTAAACGGCAGCGCAATTTTCTTCAACTCATCACGACGCCATTCGAGCGAGCCGCCCGTGCCATAGCGCGGGCGTTCTATTGTGTGCCCCATAAGTATCCGGCGCAGTTCGTCATCTATGTTCGCTTCTTTCATGCGATCCTCAAAGGAATGCCGGAATGAATAGATTTTATGGTTTGGCGTCGGAAACAGGCTGTTTTCTTTAAAATATTTATTCAAGGTTGCGGACAGGTCATTCTCGCGGTTCCTGTAGCGCGGGAAACCTTCTTTGTGTTTCTGGAACACAGCCAGAGCCACGCCCACCAGTGGCACGATACGCTCCGACGACGAGGTTTTAATCTCACGCGGATCATCAGGATCATCACGTGGCTCAATAGCGATGTGAGGCACTTTATGCGACAGGCGGATCGAGGACGGCGACAGGTTTGCCAGCTCACTTGGCCGCGCACCAGTTTCGATGAGCGCCAGCACAATGCCCCTCGCCTCATCATTGAGGGTTTCGAGGTTGCCAGGCTTCATAATTGTACTAATCAGCCATTCACGCGGGAACGGCGGCCGAGAACGCTTTTTCTTGTTCGAGAAGTTGAGACGTGCAAACGGGTTTTGCTTCCCCTCCTCACCGATGTAATTGAAATACGCATCATACAGCACACGCATGTTACCGATGTCGCGATTGCCCGAAGATGCAGAGTGCGTAATCTTGCCATCCTTTGGGGCTATCCGCTCCAACCAGTGGCGATAAAGCTTCATGGCATCATCACGCGTGATGTCAGTCATAGCCTTGTCGCTGACAATCTGGATGAAGTTATTCACCGCTCGCAGCTTCACCTTCTTCCACTGCGCTTTTTGAACGGCACTTTTATTGACCAGTTCATCAGGAACAATCTCATCACAATAAATTTCGAATGCCTTGCTGACTGTCACAGGAGGAACCGGGATCATGCCAGCGACACCCTGCGCCAGTTCCTGTGGCATTCTTTGTGTGGCAACCATTTCCAGCCGCGTCACGATCTCTTCCAGCGAAGAATTTGCGGCCATGGTGTGCGAGGATCTATATGTGAGACCAAGCGCCTCTATTCGACGCATAGAAGCCTCATAGCGTGCACGGGCAGGATCGCGCGGCTCATCCATGATCATTGATGCCCAGAGGATATTATCAGCCTCTTCCATCAAATCGCGCTTGGAACGGGCAAGAGCCAGATCATCAGTCTTAAGGGAAATGCGAATCGTTGGTGCGCGTTCATCAACATGAGCGATATTTCCCGGAACGCGACGACGATAATAATAATTGCCAGCCCGCTCGAACAGGAACCGATCCGGGTCCTTTTTGTTCGTAAATCGCCCCATAAACGCACCTCAAAACAGCGTGAAAAACCCACCATGTAGCGCGATATGTATCACAATTTTGAGCAAACTTGTAAATCGCCAATTTGTTAATTGTCGATTTATCATTTGATTACAATGCTTTAGCTGATTTTTTCTTCAAGAATAATGGTGCGGATAGAGGGACTCGAACCCCCACGGTCTCCCGCCAGAACCTAAATCTGGTGCGTCTACCAATTTCGCCATATCCGCCTCTGAACCGAAGCGCATTCCACCGAACGCACTAATTTCGCTCCAGATATTTGAACCGCCTCTCGAAAGCGCGCGTCTCTATATCATTCAATTTTCCCGGTTCAAAGGAAAAAAGCCGTTTTACCAGCATTGATTTGCCAGCTCTTTAAAGTCAAAGCGCTTTCGTGCTTTCTGCCCCTATATAGCGATCTTATCGCCTTAGCCAAGCCTTTTTCGCAGAAAACCGCATTAATAGAGCGGCTCCTGATAAAGTTGCTTACCTTTATTGCGCAAAGCCTTGATAACGGCAGTACCGGCATCATCAATGGCAACCACAGCTGTGATTTCAAGATCACGCTGACCATCTTCGATTGCACGCCCTTCCCCCTCAGGCACATAATAGCGTTCAATACCATAACGTATATTGATCGTCGCACCGGGATAATCGGTGATCGCATAAGGCGACTCTCCGCGAATCTGCACTTCATCCCCCGAAAGATCATCAAAGGGGACAAAAGATGCACGCGAAATATGCCAGATACCATTAGCTCCAGGCTTCAACGCAACATAAACAACACGCGATTGATCAATTGGAGTACCTTTAATAATGTTGCGATCAATCGATGTGATGTCATAGCCAAGAACCACATAATCTCCCCGCATCAAATCACGCGGATCGACAGGACGGGTCTGAAGCACAACTTCATGACCAGAGCGCAGCACGGATGCACGTTTTTCTATGCTTGCATAAAGAATGCCTGTCTGAAGCAATGCAGCGGCAACGGCGCCTGCGTAGAGCCATTTACTCTTAAACAGGCTCATGGCCGCACCTCCATTTCGCGCTTTCTCCCGAACCGGCGTTCCATACGCCGTACAAAGGCTGCGAGAAGAAGCACCAAGACACCTGCCGTCAGGAAGAAACCGGACGTGCCGATCATTGATCCAACTGTCGAGAAAGCCAGATAAAGCACTTCAAAAGAAAAAGCTGCATAGGCTATCGAACGCAGACTGCCATTATCACGGCCACATATGGCCAATGCTGCAATGGAAAGAGCCAGAACGAGGATGCCATAGATAACATCCTGCGTAAGCGCCTCATTAAAGATCGGCGAAACAATCTGATCAACCTGAAGAATACCAAGCGCCAGCAATGCAAGCAGCAATCCATAAGACGCCAGCGGATGTGCAAAGCGTGTCAGTTTCTGAAGGGCGTCATGTGCGAATGCATCTGCAAGCATAAACAAGATGCCGACAACCAGCATCATACCAAGAATCACGCGGCTCTCATTTTCTGCATAAAGCAATGTTGCCCAGCCCAATACAAACAGGCACAGAATATGCGCTGCATGGCGTGATTGCGTGAAGCGAGCAGCAGCAGCGCCAGCAAGAACCAGCAATGGTCCAATCCAGCGATAGCTCACTTCACCATAATTGTGATCGAAGGCGTAGGTCGATAAATAAAAGCAAGCAACGGCCGCACCAAAAGCCGTGAGCACCGATGAGCGCAGCAAAAAAGCAGCGGCCAGAACACCGGTTGCCCACACAAGTGCCGCAAAATGCGTATCGCCCGACATATGATACATTTGCCCGACAAGCGCGATGCCTGCACCAAACGAGGATGCAGCAACGATATAAAGCGCCTGCGGCAAAATTTTATCTCCATGCAACTGCCGCCATGCACCGCCCACATAACAAGCCCAGATCAACACAAAGATCAGGCCAATGCGTAAAATGCGGGGCATATCCTGCCAATTCGCGGCTACCAACATAATGACCGCAGCCCCCAGCAAAAGCCCGCCAAGTGTTGCGAGAACCGTGCCGAGACTGAACCGGGGGCCACGTTTTTCAAGGTCGGCATTGAGCCGCGATGCAGTATCTGCATCGATGAGGCCTTCTTGCTGCCAATGCGCGATCAGGCGCTCTACTGAAACTGAAAACGACAAAACAACTCCCGGAGAATCTATCCGTTGACGCCGTGGATGACTAAGTGGCTGAGAACATATAGGAAACTCACCAGCCGGCAAACAAATACCTTTAGGCACTTTACGGCAATTTTGTGCCCTGCCAGTCTAATCGATTTAGAACGTCGTGCCAAACCCGCAAGGCAGCTATGCAAACTTGGGCCTGCAAGTAGTGAAAACAATGAGTTATATGATGGGCAACAAAACGAGATGAATTGAATGACAGTTCCTCAACGATGAAGGAATAAAACGATGAACCTGCTTCGCTCTTATAATAACTGGCGCCGTTACCGCGACACTGTCAATGAGCTTAACCAGCTTTCGACGCGCGAACTCAACGACCTTGGCATTTCCCGCGCAGACATCCCATATGTAGCGCGTCAGTCCAAAGGACGTTAAGTCTAACGAACGCTGACAGAATTCAATTTACCGGACCTGAATCCTCCTCCCATCAGGTCCGGCCTGTCGCAAAGCACTCCTCCTCCCAAGCTTTGCGGCGCCAGGGCCGGGACTCTCCTCCTCCCAATTCCGGCCTGACAATAATGGCATCCATCGCACCTCCTCCCGCGATGGATGCCATTTGTTTTTGCGCTTCCCGTTTCGCTGTGCTTTCTCCCATTGAAGGCGACCTGCAAAGGCGATATGGAATTTGCCATGTCAAAAGATACAAATATCTCCCCCGTACATATCGTGGGCGGCGGTCTCGCTGGCTCAGAAGCTGCCTGGCAAATTGCACAGGCCGGCGTGCCTGTTGTTTTGCACGAGATGCGTCCCATGCGCGGCACAGATGCGCATAAGACAGAGCAGCTCGCAGAGCTTGTTTGCTCCAACTCTTTCCGCTCAGACGATGCTGAAACCAATGCTGTCGGTGTGCTTCATGCCGAAATGCGCCTTGCAGGCTCGCTGATCATGGCCTGTGCGGATGCGCATCAGGTTCCTGCCGGCGGCGCCCTGGCCGTTGATCGCGAAGGATTCTCGCAAGCAGTAACCGCAAAACTTGCAGCCCATCCGCTGATCACCATCGAACGCGAAGAAGTCACAGGCCTGCCGCCAGAAGAATGGGGCACAACGATTGTTGCAACCGGTCCGCTGACTGCACCGTCACTCGCACAAGCCATTCAGACACAAACGGGTGCAGATGCACTCGCTTTTTTCGATGCGATCGCACCAATCATTCATTTTGATTCGATCAATATGGATATCTGCTGGTTTCAGTCGCGTTACGACAAGATTGGTCCCGGCGGCACCGGTAAAGACTATATCAACTGCCCCATGGATAAGGAGCAGTATGAGGCTTTTGTCGCTGCACTGATTGAAGGTGACACCACCGATTTCAAGGAATGGGAAGGCACACCCTATTTCGATGGTTGCCTGCCAATCGAAGTTATGGCTGCACGCGGCCCGGAAACCTTGCGCCATGGCCCAATGAAGCCCATGGGTCTCACCAATGAACATAATCCGACGGTGAAAGCCTATGCAGTTGTGCAGCTTCGTCAGGATAATGCACTTGGCACGCTCTATAATATGGTCGGCTTCCAGACCAAGCTCAAATACGGCTCGCAGACTGGCATTTTCAAGATGATCCCCGGCCTTGAGAATGCTGAATTTGCGCGTCTTGGTGGCTTGCACCGCAATACCTATC
This sequence comes from Brucella gallinifaecis, assembly GCF_006476605.1. Classification (GTDB taxonomy): domain Bacteria; phylum Pseudomonadota; class Alphaproteobacteria; order Rhizobiales; family Rhizobiaceae; genus Brucella; species Brucella gallinifaecis. The sequence goes on along the minus strand of NZ_ML636805.1, from coordinate 112,633 downwards.
TCAATTCGCCGGTGCTGCTTGATAATGTGCTGCGTCTCAAATCACGCGAAAACTTGCGATTTTCGGGGCAGATCACCGGCTGCGAAGGCTATGTCGAATCATCGGCCATTGGTCTGCTGGCCGGGCGCTTCACCGCGGCGGAAAAGCTCGGAAAAACACCTGTTGCGCCTCCACAAACAACTGCTTTTGGTGCGCTTCTCGGCCACATTACGGGCGGCCATATTGTTGCGGATGATGACGAGCCGGGCAAACGCTCATTCCAGCCTATGAATGTGAATTTTGGCCTGTTCCCACCAATTGAAGTGCCAAAGACCGAAGGCAAACGGCTTCGCGGCAAAGAAAAAACCATTGCGAAAAAACGTGCCTTGTCTGCACGCGCACTGGCTGATTTTCAAGAATGGCTGAGCAATAAGGCTTAACTTAAAAAAAACATTAAAAACAAATAGATAAGGTAGTTTTCTTCTTCAGAAAGCTACCTTTCTCTTTTAAAAACCGGCTTTCAACATCAACCATTGTTTACGGATGGCTGAAAGATCAGCCACCTGATCAGCAGCGTTGCTGCCAAGGCGCTCAATCGCTTTGAGATAGGCTGGAACAAGCGTCATCGGCAAAAATGCCGGGCCGAGACTTTTAGGCAGGGCTTTCTTCGATTTGTCGAAAATTGCAAGATGCTCACGTGCCAGCGCAATCATCACGCTGACGACGCGCTCATGGGCAGATTTGTCGTCATTGCCAAGCAATGTCTCGCGGGTCACGCCAACTGCCTGCAACATATCCGCAGGCACATAAATCTGCCCGCGACCGCGATGAATTGGCATAAGGCGCAACAGGCCTGTGACTGCTTGTGCGACACCGGCATGGCCGATCGTTTCTGTATGGGCCTGTGCTGCATCACGATCAAGAATAAGAGCCGCAAGCTGGATCAGCGCAGAGGCTGTTTCGCCGCAATAGCCTTCCAGATCATTCCGGCTTGGCATCGGATCATCATAAAGATCGAAAATGCGTGCTTCGCAGTAATTGTCGAAAGCCAAATGCGGCAAATCATATTTGCTAATCGCATCCATCAGTGCTGCTGCGACCGGATGCGCTTGAGCACTTCCCCTAGCCTCACCATTGATGAGATCGCGCCACCATTGCAGACGCACTTCTCCGGGCAGCGGCTCATGAACCAGGTCGCGAATCCGGGCAACCTCTGCGTTGAATGCATAAAGTGCAGCAAGCGCACCACGTTTCTCTTCCGGGGCATAGAGCACGGAAAAATAGCGATCCCGGTCAGCCTCTCGCAGAAGCGCCAGGCAATGTGCTTCATTCTGGTTCATAAAATCAGTCTACCGCAATCAGTGCTGCTGCCACGGCACGATCTTCCGCAAGCAGCACATTATAGGTGCGAACGGCCGCACCGGTGCTCATCGGGTCGGACGAAATACGATGTTCACGCAATATTGCACGAACATCTTCCGGTATGCGGCGCAGGTCCATGCCTGTTCCAACCAGCAGGATTTCTATGTCACTCGCCTGTTCGAGAATTGCTCCCAGATCACGGGGCGACAGAACCGGCGGCGTCTGCGGATCCCATCCATGAATGCCCGACGGCAAGCAAAGTATAGATCCCTTATGCGACATTTCGGCAAAACGAAAACCGCCATTTCCATAAGCATCAATGGGTGCGCGACCGGGAAAATGAGCTTCGCGAATTTCTATACCTTTAGCCATGTCAGAGCATTTCCAATTTAGATTGAGCAATGAGAAATGCTCTATCTTTTCATTTTACGCGCATCTTATTCCGAAAACCGCTTCACACTTTTCGGGATGCGCTTTTTATTTTACGCGCATCTTATTCCGAAAACCGTTTCACACTTTTCGGGATGCGCTCTAATTATCCAGATTGAGCGACTGCGCCAGATCATCCCCCATTGCATCGTCACCATCAGCAGCACGCGGCTTAAGGCCAAACTGTACAAGCAAGGGTGCTGCGATAAAGATCGATGAATAGGTTGCCACGATGATGCCTACGCTCAATGCCAGTGCAAACATGCGAATATCCGCACCACCAAACATATAGAGCGGAATATGCGCAATAAAAGTCACAAAAGCCGTTGGCAATGTACGTGACAATGTCTGATTGATGGAGGCGTCAATAATCGCAGGCAGCGGCGCACTGCTGTAACGGCGCAGATTTTCACGCACCCGGTCATAAATAACGATCGTATCATTGAGCGAATAGCCGATAATCGTCAGGACTGCCGCCACACTCCACAGATTGAACTCCATACGGAAGACGATAAACACGCCCGCCAGAATGATAACGTCATGGAGCGTTGAAAGAACTGCGCCAAGCGCCAATTGCCAGCGGAATCTTATCCAGACATAAACAAAAATACCGGCCAGCGACAGAAACAGTGCCAGAAGTCCTGCCTGTGAAAGCTGCTCGGAAACGGTCGGGCCAACAACCTCGACACGCTGGAAGGAATAGTCCTGCTCGAACTCACCGCGCAACTTGACGGCAACTGTCTGCTCGGCCTCGTCGCCGACTTCCTGACTGCCAATGATGACCAGTGCAGAGCGGGGCGACTTGGCAGGCAACACACGCGCACTGTCAATATTCAGCTCACTCATGCGCTCTTCGATATCAGGCAGATTAGCGTCACCGCTTCGTGCCTGTAATTCGACCATCGAGCCGCCTCGGAAATCGATACCGTAGTTGAAACCGATATTGACAAAGAGAGCCACAACAATCGCACATGCGAGTACAGAAATGGCAAGCGTTACAAACTGAAGACGCATAAACGGAATATGCGTGACCGTGGGAACCAGCTTGATACGGCGCTTGGGGATTTCCTTGGGCTTTTCAGTCCGCACCCATTGGGCAATCAGCAAGCGCGTGAAGGTGAGTGTCGTAAATAATGTTGTCAGAATACCAATGGTAACGGTAAGCGCAAAACCATGAACCGGGCCAGAGCCCATCAGAAACAGCACAAGCGCTGCAATCATGGTGGTGAGATTGGCGTCAACAATGGTTGAAAGAGCACGATAGAAGCCGGATTCCATAGCCTGAACAACGGAATAACCTTTGCGGCGATCTTCGCGGACGCGCTCATAAATCAGAATATTGGCGTCAACTGCCATGCCAATAATCAGCACGATCCCCGCAACACTTGCGAGTGATATCGATGCGCCTATCAAAGATATGATCGCCACCAGAATGACCATATTGACGACAAGCGCCACCATGGCAATCACACCAAGAATGCCATAGGACAGGATCATAAACAGGCCGACAAGCAACATTGTAAGCAATGCTGCGGAAACGGCAGCGCTTGCATAATCGTCGCCCAGTGCGGATGCTATCGTGCGTTCTTCAAGAACGGTTACGGCCTTAGGCAAAGCACCAGAGCGCAAAACAACAGCCATATTATTGGCAGACTGCAAATCGAAAGCGCCGGAAATCTGCAACTCATCAGTATCCAGCGGCTCGTCTACAACGGGCGCAGATACAACCTGATTATCAACGACAATGGCAAATGTCTTGTCTGTTACCTGAGCAGTGGCAGCCGCGAGTGCGCTACGCGCTTTCTCATCCAGCGTCAGCGTAATAACGGGTTCATTGTCGTCTTCGGCAAGCGTAGCTTTTGCATCAACAACGCCGGCACCCGTAAAAATCGGCTGTTTTTTGACAAGATAACCGACTGGCGGATCGTCAGAAGAATAAATAACAGAACTATCAGTCGGCGAAGCTCCGCCGCGAATGACATCATCGGGCGACAGGCTATCATCAACTTCAAGAAATGAAAGCTCACCGCGAATGCTGAGAATATCTTTCAGAAGTTGAGCATCATAAAGACCCGGAACTTCGATGCGAATGCGATTGCGGCCTTCTTCTTCAACAATCGGGCTGCCATAGCCCAGTTCTTCAAGGCGCTGCCGCATAATGTCTTTGGTGCGATCCACATCACCCCGGCCAGGATTTTGCACCTGAATCACAAGGCGGGAACCACCGGAAAGATCAAGCCCAAGCGCCACCTGCTTGGACGGCAAAAAGCCGGGCAGATTGGCCAGGGTTTCACGAGAGAAAAAATTAGGCGATGCAATGATGAAGCTGGCAATAATTACCAACCAGATCAGAGCCGATTTCCAACGTGAAAAATAAAGCATCGAGAAGCAATTCCGTTTCGGCTGGAAGAACTTGAACCGGATGCTTAATGCGTCCGGTCCTTGTGAATGCAAGCGCGTTACGCAAGCTTCACGATAATGAGCAAGCCCCGGTTATGAAATTCTTACCGGGGCCGTCTCAATTCAAAAATTACTTGTTCTTGTTGTCTGCGACAGGTTCGCCCTTGAGGCGTACTTCTGAAAGAGCGCTGCGCAGAACGCGAATTTTAACACCTTCAGCGATTTCAACGTCGAGTTCACCATCTTCATGGACCTTCTGGACCTTGCCGATGATACCACCGCCGGTTACAATCGTATCACCACGACGAACGGCTGCCAGCATTTCCTGACGCTTTTTCATCTGCGTACGCTGTGGGCGGATGATCAGGAAATACATGATCACAAAAATCAGGACAAATGGAAGAATGCTCATGAGCATATCTGACCCACCGGCGCCACCGGGAACTTGTGCATAGGCTGGTGTTACGAACATTAGGTACTCCTCTGGAAGTCTTAAAGACAAATTCTTAATGGCATTACAATGGTTAGTGCGCCAATTGCAACCGACGATGACCTTACAGAACCAAGCGCACACACTTTTCCTGCCGGCTGTGGCATGTTAAGCCCTCACCCACATCATCTGAGGGCATGAAATGACGACCGATAATATACTCAGCCAGAAACTTGATCGCCTGATCGCAGCGATTGAACGTATTGCACCACCCCAACCTGCAGTCCCCGACTTCCAGGCAGCCGACTGTTTTGTATGGGCACCTGAACGGCTGACACTTGATCCGGTCAAGCATGTCAATCGCGTCGATATCGCGCTTATTCGCGGCGTCGATCTGGTGCGCGACCAGCTTGTCGATAATACACGTCGCTTTGCCAAGGGCTATCCGGCCAATAATGTTCTGCTGTGGGGCGCACGCGGGATGGGCAAATCATCGCTCGTCAAGGCAGCGCAGGCCAGCGTCAACACGGAACTGGCGGATCAGCTGCCGCTGAAACTCGTTGAAATCCATCGCGAAGACATCGACAGCCTCCCTGCCCTCATGAATCTCATCAAGGAAGCGCCCTATCGCTTCATTCTGTTCTGCGATGATTTATCATTCGATCATGACGACACGTCTTACAAGTCGCTGAAAGCTGCGCTTGAAGGCGGCGTTGAAGGTCGCCCTGACAATGTCATATTTTATGCAACATCCAATCGCCGTCATCTCATGCCGCGTGATATGATTGACAATGAGCGCTCCACAGCGGTCAATCCGTCGGAAGCGATTGAAGAAAAAGTTTCACTGTCTGATCGTTTTGGCCTGTGGCTCGGTTTCCACAAATGCAGTCAGGACGATTATCTTGCGATGGTTGACGGCTATGCCGCATATTACAAGCTCGATTATGATCCACAGACAATGCATGCAGAAGCACTGACATGGTCGACCACGCGCGGCAACCGCTCTGGTCGTGTGGCATGGCAATATATTCAGGATCTCGCCGGTCGTCTTGGCAAGACGATGTAACACCATATAAAACGGTGGCAATATAAAAAGGCGGGTTCAAGACCCGCCTTTTTAATTTAGAGCGTATTTCGATCATGCTTCCAGATATTTGGAAGGATTAACCGGGGACGAATTCTTACGCACTTCAAAATGCAGTTTTGGCGACTTCGCATTGCCGCTCATGCCCGATTTTGCAATATCTTCGCCGCGACGGACTTTCTGACCGCGCTGCACAAGGATCTGGCTGTTGTGCCCGTAAACAGTAACAAGCCCGTTATCGTGGCGGATCAAGACCGTCTGACCAAACTCTTTCAAGCCATCACCGGCATAGATAACAACACCGTTTTCTGCAGCTTTAACGGCTGTGCCTTCCGGTACCATAATGTCGATACCGTCATTGACGGAAGTGCCGTCACGCTGACCAAAGCTTGCGAGAATACGACCGCGAACCGGCCAGCGCATTTGCGAAATACCGGTAGACGATGGAGCGACAGACTTATCTTTTTCAGCATCCTCGATCACCTTATTGCTCGCCTGAGGCGGTGTATAAGGCTTGACATTTGAAGCTTCATTCGGCGCAACCGAAGCCGTTTGAACAGGTGCGGAAGTGGCTGGCTTGACTGGCTGCGGCGCAGCGGCTGCAACCTGTGTCACAGCAGAAGATGCCGCAGGAATGACCAGATTTTGCCCGACACGGATGGCACCATTTGTCAGGCCATTCGCCTGTTTCAACCGGTCAACCGGTACATTGTGCTTCTGTGCAATCGAAAAAAGCGAATCGCCCGATTTAACCGTATAGCCTCCGCCCGTCACAGCATTCTTTGCAGCAGCAACAGGGGCACCAACCTGATTGGCAGCAGGAATCGGCACTCCATTTGCTGTTGCAGGCAATTGACCGAGAACATTGGATTTTGCATTTTGAGCTGCATTGCTCGCAACTCCAGCGGCACTCGCCACCTGCGTTCCGGCATTGTTAACATGGTTTGCTGCCATGTCACGTGCCTGATTCACCTGTGTCTGCGCCTGTGTTGCAGCGGCTGCAGAGGAAACCGGCGGAAGACTGTTGCGCTGAACCGTTCCACTGGAAACCGGAGGAGCGGAAGCCAGCGGCGCAGATGCATAAACACGACTGGCCGGCTGCTGCTGCACAACACGCTGATTAGGTGTGGAGCCTGTAAAAATACCATCCGTAAAGCGCATTGTATCTGCGCTGCACCCTGCCCCAAAACCGGCAATCAGAACGATCGCTGCATTCCGCAGGAGACGTTCGGACGTATACTGCAATATTGGAAAACGCATGTTCAACTCGCCCAACTCTGATACTCACTTGGACACATTAAAACGCGTTAATGTTACTCGCTGGTTAAAAATAGAGATTTGTTATAAAAAATATTCACCAATTAGACACCATATGTGCACAAAAACACCGTCCTATAAGACACCGGTTCAGGTATCAGCTCATATAAAAATCAGATTTAATACAAATAAATCAATGCACTATCCCTTCACAGGACGGAGGACGTGCCCTCAATAAATGGCTGATAGCGGACAGGCATAATGCTTTCCTGTTCAAAGCGACTGCCGACTTTTGCAATGCGCGTAACAGTCTGCAAGCCATCGCCCGGCCCAACCGGCGCCACCAATACGCCATGCGTTGCCAGAAGATCGACGAAATGACGTGGAATATCCTCACAGGCCAACCAGATCACAATACGATCAAAAGGACCGCCCGGCATTCCATGGCGACCATCGGCATGTTTCACCATGATGTTTTCGCGCTTGAGCGCCACAAACTGCTGCAAGGCGCGATCGCAAAGCTTGCGATAACGTTCAACCGTTGTCACACGGCCCGAAAGCATCGACATAATCGCAGCCGTAAAGCCAGATCCCGTACCTATCTCCAGAACACGGTGCCCCGGCTCCAGATCAAGGGCCGCAATGACCCGCGCCTGATCGTCAATGCCTTCAATATATTCACCGCAATCAAGCGGCACTGTGCGCTGGCTAAAAGCCAGATGCGACCACGCAGAGCCAATAAAGCTCTGACGCGGCGTTGCTTCAATTGCTCCAAAAAGGCGAGCATCATTGATGCCATGCGCTCTCATGCGCATGACGAAGGACATAAATCCTTCTCTGTCCGAAAGCTGCGGGCGTTCAGACAAAGTCTGTTTCATACTTCAACCCCAAGTGCTTTACCCAGATGCGCACGAACTTTCTGTGCAGTCAGATCAAGCTGAAGTGGCGTGACCGAAATAAAATCACCCTTGATTGCGGCAACATCGCTATCTGCGGCCACTTCTGTTTTCATGCGGCCAAACTGAAGCCAGAAATAAGGAAAACCACGTCCGTCACGTCGTTCATCGAGACGCGCATCATGGCTAAGCTTGCCCTGTGCTGTAACGCGGGTTCCCTTGACTTCATCCGGTGCACAATTCGGGAAGTTCACGTTAAGCAGCACACCTTCCGGCCAGCCTGCTTCAATCAATGTCCTGATCAATTCAGGTGCATGCGTTTCGGCCGTTTCCCATGGCAGGATCCGACGTCCATCATCATAATCATATTCCTGCGAAAGTGCGATTGCCTTCACACCAAGCAGCGTACCTTCCATAGCGCCAGCGACCGTGCCCGAATAGGTCACGTCGTCAGCCATATTAGCGCCGGAATTAACGCCCGACAAAATAAGATCAGGTGCTTCCGGCAGCACATGGCGCACGCCCATGATCACGCAATCGGTCGGCGTTCCGCGCAAAGCAAAATGACGCTCATCGATTTTACGCAGACGAAGCGGCTCTGAGAGGGTGAGCGAATGCGCAAGGCCGCTCTGATCTGTTTCAGGAGCAACCACCCAGACATCATCCGAGAGTTGACGCGCGATACGCTCCAGAACTGCGAGGCCTTCAGCGTGGATACCATCATCGTTCGTCAGCAAAATTCGCACGTCATCACTCCTTCATTCGGATCACAAGATTAACTACGCGGTTTTCTCAATGCGCGTAAGGCCGCCCATGTATGGCTGTAATGCTTCAGGAATATGAATGCTGCCATCTTCCTGTTGATAATTTTCCATCACAGCGATCAGGGCACGTCCAACAGCAACCCCGGAACCGTTGAGCGTATGCACAAAGCGCGTTGTTTTTTCGCCTTCAGGACGATAACGCGCATTCATGCGACGCCCCTGAAAATCACCGCAGACCGAGCAGCTCGAAATTTCGCGATAAGCATTCTGGCCCGGCATCCAGACTTCAATATCGTAGGTCTTCTGTGCGCCAAACCCCATATCGCCTGTGCAAAGAACAACGGTACGGAATGGCAGACCGAGGCGCTTTAACACTTCTTCAGCACAGGCAGTCATACGCTCATGCTCTGCAACCGAGCTATCCGCATCGGTAATCGACACCATTTCAACTTTTAAAAACTGGTGCTGGCGCAGCATACCGCGGGTATCACGGCCGGCAGAACCTGCTTCCGAGCGGAAACATGGCGTCAATGCGGTGTAGCGCTGTGGCAGGGTTTTCACATCAACGATTTCATCCGCAACCAGATTGGTCAGCGGCACTTCGGCAGTCGGAATCAGCCAGCGACCATCGGTGGTGCGGAACAAATCTTCGGTGAATTTCGGCAGCTGTCCGGTGCCATAAACAGCTTCATCACGCACCATCAGCGGTGGCATGACCTCCATATAGCCATGCTCATTGGTGTGCAGATCAAGCATGAACTGACCAAGCGCGCGTTCAAGACGCGCAAGCGGGCCTTTGAGAACCGTGAAACGCGAACCTGCAATTTTTGCAGCGCGTTCAAAATCCATAAACCCAAGCGCTTCGCCCAGTTCATAATGTTCTTTTGGTTCAAATGAAAAATTACGTTGATTACCAATGCGACGGATTTCGACATTATCTGCCTCATCCGTGCCAAGGGGAACATCATCCGCTGGAACGTTCGGAAGCGTAGAAAGCGCGTCATTGAGTTCTTTGATCAGGCGACGTTCGGTTTCCTCAGCTTCTGCAAGGAATGTCTTCAGCTCGCCAACTTCTGCTTTCAGCTTGTCAGCCGTTGCAGCGTCCTTTTCGGCCATGGCTTTGCCAATTTCTTTGGAAGCCGCATTGCGACGTTCCTGAGCGACCTGAACCTTGCCAACATGTTCGCGGCGCTTTTCATCCAGCGCAATCAGTTGGGACGAGAGCGGCCCTGCTCCGCGCTTGGCAAGCGCTTTATCGAGAGCTTCAGGGTTTTCACGAATCCATTTGATATCAAGCATGGGAAAAGCCGTTTCAAGTAATTTACAACAAGAGAGGCTGCGCTCATGCAGCCTCTGTTTAACATAGGTCCGGATCAGGAAGTCGAAGCGCTGTCTTCGGCGTCAGCCTCATTTTTCGCTTCGTTTCTCTGCTTCTCAATCATCCGGGCCAGTATGATAGAAATCTCGTAGAGAAGGATCGTCGGTATGGCAAGACCGATCTGGCTCGCAGGGTCCGGCGGTGTCAGAACAGCTGCCACCACAAAGGCGATAACAATTGCATATTTGCGCTTGTCTTTAAGGCCTTGTGAGGTCAGCAAACCGGCCCGCGTCAGAAGACTTGTGACAACCGGCAACTGAAAAACCAGACCAAAGGCAAAGATGAGCGTCATGATCAGGCTCAGATATTCAGAAACCTTTGGCAGAAGCGAAATCTGCACTTCACCGTTTCCACCCGACTGCTGCATGGCAAGGAAGAACCACATCACCATCGGCGTGAAAAAGAAATAGACGAGTGCTCCACCAATCAGGAACAAAATCGGTGAAGCAATCAGAAAAGGCAAAAATGCCATGCGTTCATGTTTGTAGAGTCCGGGCGCCACAAACTTGTAGATCTGAGCCGCGATGACAGGAAATGCCAACACAAGACCGCCAAACATGGCGACTTTCACCTGGGTGAAGAAAAACTCCTGTGGCGCAGTATAAATCAATTCAGCTTTTGAACGATCCATTCCCGCCCAGTCGATAGCCCATTGATAGGGCACAACAAGCAGATTGAAGAGCTGCTTTGCGAAAGCAAAACAGACAACAAAAGCGATAAAGAATGCTACAATCGCCCAGATCAGACGACGACGCAATTCGATCAGGTGTTCGAGCAGAGGAGCTGCGCTCTGTTCAATTTCGTCCTCGTCCCGGTTCACGCTTTGCTTCCTGTCTTTTCACTCGTCTTCCGAGTCGTCTTTTTCACTGGAGCGGCAAGTTTTTCTGATGCAAGTTTAACCGCAGCCGGTTTTTTAGCTGCCGGTTTTGTGGCTAATGGCTTCGTGGTTGGTGGTTCTGTGTCCAATGGCGCCCTGGTTGTCTTTTGAGCAACCGGCTTTTTCACCGCTTTCGGAGCAGCCTTCTTGCGCGGCGTTTTTGGTTTAACATCGCGCTGTTCGGCAGGCGCCTCAACAGGAAGTGTTGTACCATCCGGCTCAACGGGGGTTGACACTTCTGCAAATTTTGACGTTTCCGCCGGAGACATTGAAGTCGTAGACTGAAGGCTCGAGCGGATATCTTCACCCGCACTGCGAATCGGGTCAAAAACCTGCGTCAATTTAGAACGCGGATCGAGCTTGCGCGCTTCATCGACAATATTCTTCACATCCTCAAGTTCGGCTTCTTTCAAAGCTTCATTGAACTGATTGCGAAACTCATTGGCAGTGCTGCGCATACGCGCTGTTGCTTTACCGAAAGCTCTGAGCATCTTCGGCAAATCCTTAGGCCCAACCACCACGATCATCACAATCGCGATGACCAGCAGTTCAGACCAACCGATATCCAACATGTTGATACTCCGCGCCCGGATGCGCGCCCCGTCTCTCGGTGGAAAACTGCAATTCAGATCACATCAGGATTTTGTCGTCTTCTTGACATCCTTGACGGCATCGTCAGCACGCGCATCAATTGTTCGTGCGCTGTTATCGGCATCCGCCTTGGCATCTTCCTTGGCTGCGTCTTCGTCAGACATGCCCTGCTTGAAGTTCTTGATGCCCTTGGCAACATCACCCATCAATTCAGGAATTTTGCCACGACCAAACAGAAGCAGCACAACCGCGAGAACGATCAGCCAGTGCCAGATAGAAAAGCTACCCATTTTATTCCTCTCAATGCCGTGAAGCACGGCCTAATCCTGCATTGCTGACTACGATTTAAGCGCTTTCAACAAATCTTTCAAACAGAACTGTGTCCGTGAACGAAGATAAACCAAACAATTTGTCATAACTTGCCCCAAATCAATCGCCGCGCGGTGCAAGCAATCCCAAATCTTCAAGATCGATATCTTCCAACGGCTCTTCATCAGCGGTTAATTCATCGGGATCGACATTGGGAGCCGGAACCGAAAAACCGGATGGAATACGTGCTGATAACAAACCGGCACCACGCAACTCTTCCAGACCCGGTAAATCGCGTATTTCCGGCAGGCCGAAATGGTCAAGAAATGCATCGGTAGTGCCATAGGTCACTGGACGTCCGGGTGTGCGACGACGACCGCGCAACTTGATCCAGCCCGTTTCCATCAACACATCAAGCGTCCCTTTTGATGTTTCCACGCCGCGAATATCTTCAAGCTCTGCGCGTGTCACGGGCTGATGATAGGCAATAATCGCCAAAACTTCCATTGCTGCACGCGACAATTTGCGTTGCTGAACCCTCTCATGGCTCAAAAGAAAACCAAGATCAGGAGCAGTGCGAAATGCCCATGCAGTGCCAAGCTGAACAAGATTGACGCCCCTGCCCTGATAGATTCTTTGCAGATGATCGAGCACCGCCGGCAAATCAACATGAGCCGGAAGACGCTCTGACAAGGTGCGCTCCGTAACCGGCTCCGCAGAAGCAAAGATAATCGCTTCGGCAATCCGGCCAAACTCGGCAAGCGTCATAGACTGTTCTGGATTTCCCGCATCATCGTCATGATCATCCATTACAATTTCTGTCTCAGACATCTTCGTCCTCATCCAGTTCATACAATCCAGCCTGAGCACGCATATAGATAGGCTCAAAAGGCGCATTCTGCCGCACTTCAAGCTTGCCTTCACGCACAAGTTCCAGACTTGCAGCAAAGGAACTGGCCAAAGCCGATGCCCGTTCTTGCGGCGAGAGTGTATAATTGATCAGAAAATGATCCAGTGTGATCCAGTCATCACTCATGCCCATCAATCTTACAAGTGAGCGCCGTGCTTCTTTCAAAGACCAGACAGCACGTTTTTCGATCTGAACATGCGTAACACTCTGGCGCTGACGCTGCGATGCATAAGCAACCAGCAATTCATACAATGTCGCTGAAAACTGGTTTGAACGATCTACGGCAACCAGTTCCGGCATACCGCGAGCGAAAAAATCACGCCCCAGGCGATTACGGTTGGCCAGCTTGGCTGCGGCATCACGCATAGCTTCAAGGCGTTTCAGGCGAAATTGCAGCGTGGCAATCAGCTCTTCACCTGTTGCTTCATCATCCCCTTTTTGTTTGGGAATCAGTAGCTTGGACTTAAGATAAGCAAGCCAGGCTGCCATGACGAGATAATCAGCGGCAAGTTCCAGTTTCAGCGCCTGCGCCTGTTCTACAAAGCCCAGATATTGTTCTGCAAGCGCCAGAACCGAGATACGGGACAGGTCAACACGCTGATTACGGGCCAGATGCAACAGCAAATCCAGCGGACCTTCAAAGCCCTGCACATCGATCAGCAGTGAAGATTCACTGTTTTCGCGTTCGGGGTCATTTTGCCACAAAGCATCCATCGGCACGTTTGCGCCGTCTTTGCTCATTGTGTCGGTTTCAGATCCTGTCACCCGTTTATCCTGCCGTTCTGTCGGCCAATCGACATTCACACTGGCCTTTCAAGAACATCTTACCTTAAGAATCACCTGTTAAGCTATCGCTTCAAAGATTTGTCCAAATTCTTCACGCAGTTCGTCTTCATCTGACAAATCAGGTTCACCTGCATAGACTTCAGCCAGTTCTGCACGCCTGAGTGATTTACCCTCAAGCAGCGGAACCCGTGCCGCGACTTTTTTGAGTTCATCCATTACGCCCGCACAGTAAAGAACAATATCGCAACCCGCATTGGTAATATTTTCAGCAATATCGCCCAGATCGCCGGAAAGCGCCTTCATCGAAATATCGTCGCTGATTATCAAACCATCAAACTGGATGACATCACGGATAACCGTATTGATGACAGTGGGGGAAAGCGTTGAAGGGTGGTCTGGATCAAGGCAATCAAAAATCACATGCGCTGTCATAGCCATTGGCAGATCATTCAAAGCCTTGAATGGCACAAAATCATGCGTAACCAGTTCACTTAATGGAGCATTTACACGCGCCAGCTCCTTGTGCGTATCGCTGAATGCACGACCATGTCCGGGCATATGTTTAATAACCGGCAATACACCACCGGCAAGCAGACCTTCGGCGGCAGCACGCCCCATTTCCACAACGTCCTGCGGCTTTTTGGAATAAGCGCGTGTACCAATCACATCATGCGCACCTTCAACCGGTACATCAAGGACAGGCAGACAATCGGCATTAATGCCAAGCTTAAGCAGATCAAAGGCTTGCAGCCGAGCATGCAGCCATGCAGCATGAAGACCAAGCTCCTTATCGCGGTTATAGATGGCGCCAATTTCAGCCGCAGCCGGATAATTGGGAACCAATGGCGGACGAAGACGCTGCACGCGCCCACCCTCCTGATCAATAAATACCGGCATTTGAGGACGATCCGCCATATCGCGTAATTGTTCGGTCAGATCAGCCACCTGTTCAAGGCTTTCGATGTTACGCGCAAAGAGAATAAAGCCCCAAGGCTTTTCATCACGGAAGAAGGCTATCTCATCACGGGTCAGTTTCGTACCGGCCACACCTGCAATCCATGCCTTGCATTCGCTCATGCGATATTCCTTCGATCCGTTCGTTCGCAAATCAGTGATTATGATTTATCTGAAAAATAACCCGCTTGGTAGTCATACGAAAAAAGGGCGACCAAAGCCGCCCTTTTTAAATTGATCCATCAGTGCACAATTTACTGCGTCACAAAACAGCTGCCACCAGCGCTCTTGAAACGTCCGCAGAGTGCATTTGCTTCTTCTTTCGTGCCGGCCTGAACCCGAACCCGGTAATAAGTACCCTTATTTGGAATATCTGCACGCTTGATATCCACAGCACGGCCACCAATCACGCTGCCATAACGCTGCGCCATATTGGCATATGACTTCTGGGCCAGTTCAGCAGAAGGCTGTGAAGCAATCTGGATGAAATAGCCACCGGCTGCGGCTGATGCGACCTGAGATGCAGATGCCTGAGCTGGTAACTGTGTACGCTGCGGCACATTACCAACAATTGTGGTCGGCTGCTGAGCAGGACGCGAAGGCACAACAGGCGCACGAACAGAAACGGCAGGAGCCTGCGTTGCAGGTTGATTATTGGCAACAGCCTGCCGGGGTTCATTGCCCGCAGCAATCGCTGCAATCTCATCCGTTTCAGCTGGGGGAGCAATCGGTTCATCGTTGTTCGTCGCAGAGACAGGCGCAACCTGCTGTGGTGTCGTTTGAACAGGCGGCTGCGACTGAACGATCGAACCATCTGGACGCACAATCATGGTTTCCACTTCGCGCGGCTGGATCAATGGCGTATTTTGACCGGAATCTGATGAAGCAGCATGATTGGTCTCAGCGCTGTCATTCATACCCGCATCATCATCCCGCGCTCCAATATCCACAGGCTCCTCACCCGCAGAAATAAGCGACTTCTGTTCAGGATTATTAGGCAAAGTGCCTGTAACCCGTTCATAAACGGCCTTGTCCTGATTAGGAACCACCGCACCACCCGGATTTTCAGGCTGCACCTTGATTGGCTGGTTTTCTGCACGAATCACAACCGGTTCACCCGAGCCACTATCACCAAGGAAGTGATAGCCTATACCACCAATGAGAACAGCCAGACCCGCAACGCTTGCAAGAATCAGACCGCGACGGCCACGCACAGGCCGATTGCGATAGGCTTCGGCAGCAAGACCAAGATCATCTTCCGGCTGCATGGCCGCACGTGTGCCAAACTCGCCGCCCTCCATGGTCTGTGCGCCCTGTGCAGCCCAATGATTGTAATAATCATCGTTGCTGCCAGCCGTGTTTTGCGGCGTGACAGATGCAACAGCCGGGTTAGCACGACCATAGGCAACAGTTGCAGCGGCGGCGCCAAGACCAAGTGCTGCACCTGCCGCTACACCACCATTGGGCAGATAAGATGATGCACTTTCACGGAAAATATCCTCAAAAGCCTTATCGGCTTCACTCTGAACCTCATGCTGCGGGTTCGATTCTTCAATATCCATGGTGCTGAAGACTTCAGCAAACTCAGCTTCCAGATCGTTGAGCGATGTGCCTGCATCTTCATCACCATAATTTACCTCAGGCAAATCAAGTGAATGGGTTTGCTCGACTTTACTATCGGCAACGCTCAGCGTTTCAATTTCAGGCGCAGGTGCTGCGAAAGCCGACCGCTGGTCTGCATAATTTGCAAAAGACGGGGCAGCGGAATCCTGTCCTTCATCATTGTAGGTCGCATGAGCATAAACCGGCTCGCTTTGTTGCTCAGCCTCCCCCTCGGAAGACAAATCAAAATCATCCTCCGTAAAGAAATCTTCTTCGTTAAAGTCAGTCGAAGCATCGGCTGCCACAAAAGAAGGTGTATCCCCGGAAGGTTCAAATCCGAAATCATCTTCGGTGAGCGAAATTTCATTCAGATCTGACAAATCATCATCAGCGGATTCCGCAGCCGAAATGGCAAAATTATCTGCATTCGCAGCCCAAAAATCACTCTCTGGCTCAGGATTTTGCGTTTCGTAAGCCGATCCAGTCTCATGAGCTGCGTCAGAAGACAGAACCGCTGTGGTTGATGCTCCTGCCGCAAAGTTACTCAGCGTATAATGCGGATATGCCTCCGGCTGTGCCTGAGGCGACGTTTCAGATGCATAGCTTTCAGATGCATAACTTTCTGGCGCATAGCTTGCGGCAGCTTCAACAGGCATATCGGCCTGCAAATCTTGTAGCGAGAAATCGTCAAATGACGGCTCGGAATAGGTCGCATTATCCGCGACATGGTCATTAAAATGCAGCGTATCATGCTCAGATTGCTGCGTTTCTTCGCGATAATCCGGCTGATATGTTGGTTCTGGTTCAAATTCAGGCTGCGGCTCCTCGCCAAACAGCAAGTTTTCCAGCTCATCCTCAAGAGAAAGCTGATGTGCTCTCTCATGATGTGCAACAGCATCGTTTGTCAGATGCTCAACAGGCCTGCTGGCAGCGTATGCATCCGGGTGAGCCTCTTCATAAACCGTACGCGCCCGGGAATAATCATCATAGTCAAACTGCGCGACGGGCTCCAGGCGATCGGCCTCGACAAATTCAAAGGACTGCTCAGGCGCTGCGGGCTGTTGCTCACTTAAGTGAAGATCAAATTCCTCTTCGAGAGCGGATAGCAGATGGTCCTCATGCAGTACGGACTCTTCATCCTGATATGAAGCTGGTGAAAAAGAGGCCGCATGTTGCTGCGGTTGCGCTTCATCGCCAAAATCACCCAGCAATTCACGCTCAAGATCGAACGAAAGATCGCTTTCGCCCGAATCAAAATCTGGTTCAGCTCGATAGCCGTCCCCGCGGTCACTTTGGGCAATATTGGTATCAGCAGACGCGCCGAAGTCCATAATCCTTGATAATTCCATCAGCGGATCATCTTCGTGCAGCGGATGCTCGCCGTAATTACGGGAATTAGCACTGCTGTCCGTCATGATTTGTTCCTAACTCAAGCCCAGACGCCACAAGACATCTTGATACATCACATTTTAGCGAGGCAATGTGGGCAAAAGTTGACGGAAGTTACCTACGCTACATGAAAGCCCGACGACTCAACACTTCGCCGACCTTCCATCTTTGACTTGTCTTCACCCGCTCAACTCTGATGTTGAACTTACGAGTAACCAATTCGTCTTAGCGCATTTCCGTTGGAGCATCCGCACCGATAATCGTCAAACCAGAAGTCAGAACATCGGAAACGACCTGCACCAGCCCGAGCCTTGCTAGCGACAATTCTGTATCGTTAACCTTAATAAAACGTAAGTCCGGGTTTTCTGTACCCTTATTCCATTGCGAATGAAGGCTGCTGGCAAGATCATAAAGGTAAAAAGCAAGGCGATGCGGTTCCTGATGGGTCGCCGCAGCTTCAATCAGACGCGGATATTCGGCAAGCTTGCGGATAAGCGCAATTTCACTTTCATCCGTGAGCTTGTGAAGATGTGCACCAAGCGAAACGCGATCCAGATCGCTCAGGCCAAGCTGATCAACTGCCTGACGAAAGACCGAATGGCAACGCGCCGACGCATATTGCACATAGAATACCGGATTATCCTTCGACTGCTCCGTTACTTTTGCAAAATCAAAATCGAGCGGCGCATCATTCTTCCGGTAAAGCATCATGAACCGCACCGGATCACGACCAACTTCATCAACCACATCGCGCAGCGTGATAAATTCGCCAGAACGCTTCGACATGCGCACAGGCTCACCATCACGAAACAGTTTGACCAACTGGCAAAGCAACACTGTCAGCTTGGCCTTGCCATCGGAGACAGCACGCGCAACGGCTTCAAGGCGCTTGACATAGCCGCCATGATCCGCACCCAGCACATAGATCATCTCATTGAAACCGCGGTCATATTTATCTTTGAAATATGCAACATCGGCCGCAAAATAAGTGAAAGTACCGTCAGACTTCATCAATGGACGATCAATATCGTCACCAACTTCAGTCGAGCGGAACAAGGTCTGTTCACGGTCTTCCCACTCTTCCGGCAGTTGCCCCTTTGGCGGTGGCAGCTTGCCCTTATAGACGTGGCCCTTGAGCGTCAGATCATTGATCGCGGCACGAATGGCCCGCGCATGATCTGCATGCAGGGTACGTTCAGAATAAAACACATCATGATGAACATTGAGCGCCTCAAGATCCGCGCGAATCATTGCCATCATCGCATTGATGGTGCGTTCCTTGACGAGGACCAGCGCTTCCTCTTCCGGCATTTCCAGAAGCTTTCTGCCAAACTCTTTCGCAAGCGCCTCTCCCACCGGAACCAGATAATCACCCGGATAAAGGCCAGCAGGGATTTCACCGATATTTTCACCAAGCGCTTCGCGATAACGCAACATCGCGGAATTGGCCAAAACATCAATCTGTGCGCCTGCATCATTGATGTAATATTCCTTGATGACATCGAAGCCTGCAAATTTCAGCAGGTTTGCCAGTACGTCACCAACAACAGCGCCCCGGCAATGACCGACATGCATCGGCCCTGTCGGATTTGCAGAAACATATTCTACATTGACCTTTGTGCCGTTACCAAGCTTTGAGCGACCAAAATCGGTCCCTGCATTGAGCATTCCCTGCAATTCACGCTGCCAATATGCATCCTTCAGACGCAAATTGATGAAACCCGGACCAGCAACGTCAACACTTGCGACATCTTCATCAGCCTTCAAGGCATCAGCAATCGCACTTGCCAGTTCTCGCGGGTTTTGCCCCACCGCTTTGGAAAGCACCATCGCCGCATTGGTCGCAATATCACCATGCGAAGGATCGCGTGGCGGCTCCACACTGAGGCGCGACAAATCCAGTTCGCCGCCGTCTTTCGTTTTCAGATCAATATCTTGCAACGTTTTTTTGATACGCGCGTCGAAATCTGCAAAGATATTCATGGTTCGTCCTGTCAGGCTTCCGTCCGGCATGCGTCTTTAATGCCAGCGTTGGCTCATCATAAAATTAGCAATGATGCCGATGCATTCAGCCCTAGCACCCGCTCTCTAACGCTCCGATTAAGCTAAATCGGGTGTGTGGTCAAACAATCGTCGGTGTTCGCGCACTGCATAATTGTCAGTCATCCCTGCCAGATAGTCGGCAACGCGGCGTGCACGCCCTGATTCATCAAGCATTTCCCAACCCGCCTGCCACTCGGAAGGCATGACAGAAGGCTTTTCAAATGAAATATCAAAAAGATCCTGAACAATTTTATCGGCAGCATGTCTGCGTATCACGACGCTTTCATGAAAATAAAGGTTCTTGAACAAAAAGCTTTTCAAGGCTTTTTCCTCATCACGCATCGTGTCCGAAAAGCCAACAAGTGCACGAGGCTGCGCATGAACCTCTTCAAGGCTTGCCGGTTTGGCGGCCTCTATATGCCGTTGCGATTGCGCAATCACGTCTTCCACCATGATCGTGATCTGACGGCGTACAAGCTCATGCCCAGTGCGCACGGCATCAAGGCCCGGATAGCGTGATCTGACAATATCGAGCAGTCTTTTCGTCAGAGGCACTTCATCAAGTCCCTCAAGCGTCAACAGGCCGGAACGAAGGCCGTCATCAATATCATGGGCATTATAGGCAATATCATCGGCGATGGCCGCACATTGGGCTTCAAGACTGGCAAAGCGCGACAGTTCAAGATCATAACGCGTGTTAAAATCGAGGATCGGTTGTGGAACCGGCTCGTCGGTATGGGTCGCAAAAGGCCCCACCAGCGGACCATTGTGTTTGACAAGTCCTTCCAGCGTCTCCCATGACAGGTTCAGCCCGTCAAAATCCGCATAACGATGCTCAAGCTTTGTCACGATGCGCAAAGACTGCGCATTATGATCAAAACCGCCATAGGATTTCATACGTTCATTAAGCGCATCTTCGCCGGTATGTCCGAACGGCGTATGGCCAAAATCATGGACAAGGGCGACGGCTTCCGCGAGATCTTCATCCAGACGCAAGGCACGCGCAAGCGCACGGGCAATCTGTGCAACTTCAATCGTATGAGTCAGACGGGTACGGTAATGATCACCTTCATGGGCAATAAAAACCTGCGTTTTATGTTTGAGACGGCGAAAGGCCGTTGAATGAATGATTCGATCACGATCACGCTGAAAAGGAGTTCGCGTCAGACTTTCCGGTTCGGATACCAGCCGTCCACGGCTTAAGGCCGGGTTAGAGGCATAAGGTGCACGTTCTCGATAGCCAAAGCCGATGCCTTCAAGTGACCCGTTTTTCTGGTCGGACATTGCGATGCAGTCCTCACTGTAATATGATTACTTAAATCATGAGTGGAGATTGACTTCCGCTCACTGCGTTCATAGCTATCAGTTAAACATGATGGCAAGTATGCGCAGGACGTGAATTGTGTAATTCCACTTCGTTCTACGCATTTAAAGATTGAACGAGACAGATAGCGGAACAAGGCAGATGACAGATATTCGCGTTTCTGAATCCGCAGCCAGGCGGATTGCAAAAATTATCAGTTCGGAGCCGGACAAAACCGCATTGCGCGTTTCTGTTGAAGGTGGTGGTTGTTCCGGCTTTTCATATAAATATGATCTCGTTGATGATCAGTCCGATGATGATATTGTTATTGAAAAGCTCGGCGCCAAAGTGCTGATCGATTCCATTTCCGTGCCTTATATGGATGGTTCGGAAATTGATTTCGTTGACGATCTGATGGGCCAGTCGTTCCAGATACGCAATCCCAATGCAACAGCGTCATGCGGTTGCGGAACAAGCTTCGCAATCTGAGCGAAGTGCAATTGCAAAGAAAAACCGGCTATTTGATATAGCCGGTTTTGTTTTATCAGACTTTTACCGATGACACGGTCGCATCAATATGATCGACCAGCGCATCCGGCAAGCCTAGCCGCCCGGCCAGCATATCAAGATATCCGCGTTCTGCACGGCTATCGGGATCAATGGTCAGACGCGAAGCCGTATAGAGTTCGACCTTCTGCTCTTCAGTCTGCGCAGCCGACACCAGTGCATCGATATCGATCGGGTCAGCCAGCTCTTTTTCCAAAAACGCTTCCGCCTCACTGTCAAGACCTGAAATCTGAAGCTTTTCCATGATCAGGGCACGTTCGCTCGCATCAATATGGCCACCCGCCTTGGCGGCAGCAATCATCGCCTGAATAAGGGTCAGCGCAAAACTGTTGCTCATTGCAGATGCTTGCGGATGAAATGGTGAATCCGCAGGTGGAGCGGGGAGCAGTTCAGGCTCTGCTGCTGGCTGCGGAGCGGTTTGCGGCTGCTGACCGGATTTATAGTTCTTGTAAGCAAGATAACCCAGACCAGCGATTGCAGCTATGCCGCCTGCGGTCGCAACATTACCAGCAAGTTTACGTCCGGTTTTGGTGCCCAAAATTGCCGCAGCAATAGCGCCTGTAGCCAAAGGGTTCCTTTTTGCGAGTTCAGTGGCCTGCCCTGCCTTATCACGAACACTTCCTGACATGCCCGGTATCTGTGATCCCAGAAACTGATCAAGAAGCTTTTTGGCGTCGAACATACAAATCTCCTGTTTGGCTACTATTTTATGGAGATAGGAACGCAAAAGCGGCAATACAAATGGCTGAACAAGCAATTATGCAAATAGCTGCAAATTCTGTGGTGGAGAGTGGCCAGCGCTTGCCCTCGCCGCATCTTCCGCCTAATCATTTCATCATGAAAATCGCGACATGGAATATAAACGGCGTCAAGGCGCGTATCGAGAACCTCCAGCACTGGCTGAAGGAATCCTCGCCTGACATTGCCTGCCTTCAGGAAATCAAGTCAGTGGACGATCTGTTCCCGCGGCTTGAGATTGAAGCGCTCGGCTATCACGTCGAGACGCACGGGCAAAAAGGCTTTAACGGCGTTGCCATTCTTTCCAAGAAATCGCCTGATGAGGTCAATCGCGGGCTTCCCGGCGATGACAGTGACGAACAGGCCCGTTTTATGGAAGCCGTCTTTTCGACCGATAAAGGCGTTCTGCGCGTTGTTTCGCTGTATCTTCCAAACGGCAATCCGATCGATACGGAAAAATTTCCCTATAAGCTCTCGTGGATGCAGCGCCTTGAAGCCTGGGCAAAGAACAGGCTTGAACTGGAAGAACCACTTGTTCTTGCTGGCGACTATAATGTTATTCCTGAGCCATATGACGCAAAAAACCCGCAGCAATGGCTAGGTGATGCTCTGTTTCAGCCGCAATCACGTCAGGCATTTCGCCGTCTGGAAAATCTGGGCTTTACCGAAGCGCTCAGAGCTGCAACGGATAATGAAGACATATATACATTCTGGGATTATCAAGCAGGTGCATGGCAGAAAAACAATGGCATCCGCATCGATCATCTGATGCTGTCACCGGAAGCCGCCAACCACTTTGTTTCAACCGACATCGAAAAACATGTCAGGGGGTGGGAAAAGCCGTCAGATCACGTGCCGGTAACGCTCACATTATCCGTCTGATAGTCAGGCTGGCTTAAATTATCAGTAATCGCCCTTGAGCGTATAATTGCTGGAAAGCGCAATGGCGTTGCGGCGATCTGCTTCTCCGGCAATCGAAAAAGCCTGTTCCTGCATATCGCGTATCCATGAGCAATCATCTGTCGGACAGCGCTCAAAGGCAGCGGTCAGCAAGGCCAGTCCACGCACAGTCTTTCCGGCCTGAAACAGCATATTGCCAAGCATCGCCTGAGCGCTGGCATTGCCCTTTTTGGCAGAAAGCTGGAACCAGCGTGCTGCCTGCATTGGATTAGGCTCTCCACCTTCCCCGTCCAGAAGCATCTTGCCAAGTTCATATTGTGCATCGGGATCACCAAAATTCGATGCAGCCTGCACATAGAGATTACGCGCAAATTTCGGATTGGCATTAACCGGAGAATCCGGAATCCCGCGCTTCACATAACCGGCCAGCGCAACCAGCGCATCGGCTACATAAGGCTCATTCTCTGAACCCGGCTCAGCACCATCACGAACGATCTTTTCAAAAATCTGATAGGCTTCATAGTCATTCTCTGCCACGCCGTCGCCTTCAGCATACATGCGAGCAAGCTTCCACTTCGCCCCCTGATGACCACGATCCGCCGCATAACGCAGTGCTTTAATCGCTTCATCTTTATGGCCGCTCTTATAGGCAGAGAAACCAAACTTGAACACTTCAAACGGACTGCGCGATTTCTCGGAGTCGTCGTTAAGATCAAAGGCCTGAGCGCTGTTACAAACAAGGGCCAAGCCAAGTGCCGCAGCGACAAGGGGATATGAAAAACAGCGAAAACGCATCACAACGCGGGTCTTTCATAATGATTGGAAGTTGATGACATAAGTGACAGATTACAATGAGTTTTCGTCAACACTGCGACCCGATTTTGACCGAAAAAAGCTCGTGTCGTATCAGAATGGAAAAAGAAGGACCGGACGGGCTTTTTGCCTTCCAGAAACGAATCGTCGTGAAACAATGCGTCTTTCTTCATTTTTTCCTATCCTGAGGAAACCAAAGCTTCCTGATACGGTTATCAGCTTTCGCCTTTCCCTAGCGGTGACGCCTCTTTGTGGCGGGAAATGGGCAGAAAGCCTCTGTTGTCTTTCTAGCCTAAAGCAATGATTAAAACTGTTGCTGAATCAACACAAAACCTCCTGTTATTGATCCCAATTAATTATGACAACCCTGCCGTTCCCATAGAGGGAATTTTGAAAAACTCGGAACCGGGTTAAGATGCAGCTCAGGGTCGGGAGCATCCTCAATGAGAAACAGGCGGCGTTATTACAGACGGCAATATCAACCGAAAAAGCGAAAGAAAAGTGGAGCTTTTCGCAGTATCCTATTAACTTTGCTCATCTTTTTTGCGCTTGTCACAATCATTGTCTTTTTGCCGGATAATCGCCAAACAACAGAATCACTGACTGGCAGCGTTTATGTGATTGATGGTGATACGGTCGTCATCAACAAGGTGCATATCCGTCTGCTCGGAATAGATGCACCCGAAATGGCTCAGAATTGTCAGATTGCAGGTCGCGATTATCTTTGCGGCAGAGAAGCGCGAAATGCACTGCGCAATAGAATCAATGGCCAGCCGATTCGGTGCGAGACATCTGACATAGATAAATATGGCCGCGATCTTGCACGCTGCTATCTCGGTGAAACGAATCTCAACCGATGGATGGTGGAACAAGGCTGGGCCGTCTCCTATTGGGATTATCGCAGTGAAGAAGCACAGGCGCGTCATGACAAGCGCGGTATATGGACTGGCACATTTCAGGCACCCTATCAGTGGCGGAAAGATCAGCAACGTTCGAATACGAAGCCTGAAACTCATTCTATCGCAGAACCACCCGATGTAATCAGCGATATATTCCAATATATAAAGGATCGTATCGCCTCGTTTTTTCAAACAATCTGATCCGGAGCTTTACTGGAAGACATGGAAAATCTGGACGAGCTCAGACAGTCGATCCGTGCGTGCCGTATTTGCCGTGATACGCCGCAATATCTGCCGCCTTTGCCGCATGAACCCAATCCGGTCTGTATCATTTCAAATACGGCACGCATTGCGATCTGTGGGCAGGCGCCCGGCATTCGCGTGCATAACAGTTCCCTGCCCTTTAACGATCCTTCAGGTGATCGCCTGCGACAATGGCTTGGCACCTCGCGCGAAGAGTTTTACGACCCATCGCTCTTTGCAATTGTTCCGATGGGCTTTTGCTTTCCCGGCTATGACAAGCATGGCGGCGACCTTCCACCACGGCGCGAATGCAGAACTACGTGGCACGACCGCGTTTTTGAACAAATGCCGCAACTCGAACTCATTCTTGTTGTCGGGCACTATGCGCTTGCCTACCACTTACCACAGTGGCGCAAGACAAGCCTTACCCAGACAGTTCAGAACTGGCGCAGCTTCATGGAAACACCGGATATTGAAGGGCGCATCATATTGCCTCTTCCACACCCGTCATGGCGCAACAGCGGTTGGTTGAAACGAAACCCGTGGTTTGATGCAGAGGTAGTGCCTGTTCTCCATCAAAAAATACGTGAACTTATAGCCCCCGGAAAATAATTTTTATATTCACCATTTTCAGAAGAATATTTTTCCTGTAATTTTGTATCAAAGCAAACGATAAGGTAATAAGTTTCACTCAGCCACAAGCTACGAGAAACGGTTTCTAATATCGGGATATAAAAAGCATGGACAGGCTAGATAGAAAAATACTGCGTTTATTGCAGGAAGACGCAACTTTGGCAGTCGCTGACGTCGCCAAAAAAGTTGGCTTGTCCACCACCCCTTGCTGGCGCCGCATACAGAAACTTGAGGAAGACGGCGTTATCAAACGCCGGGTTGCCATTCTTGATCCTGTGCGCATCAATACACGGGTTACGGTCTTCGTCTCGGTTCGTACCAGTTCGCATAGCAATGAATGGCTCAAACGCTTTTCGGAAGTGGTTCAGGAATTCCCGGAAGTTATCGAATTTTATCGCATGAGCGGTGATGTCGATTATCTGCTGCGGGTGGCTGTTCCAGACATCGCTGCTTATGACGCATTTTATAAGCGCCTGATCACCAAGATCGAAATTCGCGACGTATCGTCTTCCTTCGCCATGGAGCAGATCAAATATACAACCGAGCTTCCTCTCGACTATATGCTGCTCGATAAAGAAAACAATTAATTACGCATTGCTATAAAAAAGCCCGGACTTTTTTCAGCGCGCATCCCGAAAACCGTTTCACACTTTTCGGGATGCGCTATGTGTCCGGGCTTTTTTATGTTCATTTTGTGGAACTTGTGACGCCAGCTTGTTCAAATGTTGCCATTCCGCTATGGCAAAGCGCTGCCGCCTTGACAATACCGGCAGCCAAAGCTGCACCTGTTCCCTCGCCAAGGCGCATTCCGAGATCAAGAAGTGGCTTCTTGCTCATCTTTTCCAAAAGCAATCTGTGACCCGGTTCTGCTGATACATGACCGAAAATGCAATGATCAAGCGCCGTCGGATTTGCAGCAAAAAGCACCGCGGCTGCGGCACTTGCAACAAAACCATCAACGATAACCGGGATTTTTTCCATACGTGCCGCAAGGATTGCACCAGCCATGGCCGCCAATTCGCGTCCGCCAAGACGACGAAGCACTTCCAAAGGATCTTTGAGGTGATCCTGATGCAATGTTACCGCCGCACGAACGGCTGCAAGCTTGCGCTGCAACAATTCACCTGTTGAACCTGTACCGGGGCCAACCCAGTCCTCAGCCGCACCACCAAAAAGCGCCAGAGCGATAGCGGCTGCAATCGTCGTATTACCGATTCCCATTTCGCCGATGCAAAGCAAATCGGTGCCACCCGCGATGCCTTCCATGCCAAAGGCCATGGTTGCAGCGCATGTTCGTTCGTCCATCGCCGCTTCTTCGGTGATGTCCCCTGTCGGGTGTTCCAGCGCAAGATCGAACACCTTAAGACCAAGATCATGGGCAATGCAAAGCTGATTGATAGCTGCACCACCGGCTGCAAAATTCTCAACCATCTGCGCAGTAACGCTTGATGGAAACGGGGTAATATTTTTGGCAGTCACGCCATGATTGCCTGCAAAAACAGCGACCAGCGGGCGATTGATCTGTGGCACAGATTTACCAGTCCATGCTGCAAGCCAGGCAACAATCTCTTCAAGCTGTCCAAGCGAACCGGCAGGCTTGGTCAGTGTCACTTCCCGTGCACGCACAGCCGCTTGCGCACCAAGATCAGGTCCCGGCAGATTGCGGATGAGTTCACGAAAATCGTCAAAAGGAAGGCCACTGGCGCTCATATCGTCTGGTCCAATCAATCAATGGAGGATGCAAAACTATTTTGCCCGTCCTATAAGGAGTTAAGCAAATTTTCAAATCACCTCTTTGCGCCAGACTGTTCTGGACGCAAATATTCTTTCTGATGATATGTCGTTCTTAAAGCGGAGCAAGCACTTGCAGCAAAACAGCTTCATAAGAGACACGATCCGCTCTTTGGGCTTTCTCAGCCGTTTGCCACTGCCAGCCCCATGGCTTGAAAGCTCCAGCGATTCGCTCAAGGCAAGTGTGCGGGCTTTTCCACTAGCCGGTGCCGTGCTGGGACTGCTCGCAGGTATTGCGCTGCTGATATCTGACTATCTTAACCTGCCACCACTTGTTTCCGGCTTTATCGCCGTGGGCGTTTTGGCTGCCATGACCGGCGGTCTTCATGAAGACGGTCTGGGCGATACAGCAGATGGTTTTTTTGGCGCATCAACACGAGAACGCCGCCTTGCCATCATGAAGGATTCACGCATTGGCACATTTGCCGCGCTCATACTCATTATCTGGACAGGCATAAAGGCTTCTCTACTGGCTGCAATCATCGATCAAGCCGGCGCCTGCTATGCAGCGCTTGCGCTTATTGGTGCAGAAGCTGCAAGCCGGGCTGCAATGCTGCCCCTATGGTACGGGCTGCCATCGGCGCGCGCCGGTGGTCTTGCGGATGGTCTTGGACAACCTCGCTGGGAAACCGTTGTCTGTGCCTGCACAACAGGTCTGTTCGTGCTTCTGGTATCGGTTGTCCCATCAGCCGGTTTTGCTGGCTGGATCAAGGTGGTCATCATCAGCAGCCTTGTTATTTTTGGATTTGCAAAACTCTGCCTTGTGAAAATCGGCGGACAAACCGGTGATACGCTGGGGGCGGCACAGCAGATATATTCTCTTGCCGTCCTGCTTGGTCTTGTCATGTCACTTTGATGAAACCACATTGATACTATGAATGAGGCCGCAATTGAATCTCCTTGCATTCTCGTATGCGTAATAGACAACCATACGGGATTTTGTCTGGGCTGTGCCCGGACACTGCATGAAATCGCTGAATGGTCTGTCATGGGCAACGACGAACGACGTAGAGTCATGGCGCATTTACCAAAACGTCATGAAAGACTGAAAAAGAGAGAAGACTGATGGGGCGTTTGTTCTGGATCGTTATTGCCGCTATCGCAATCGTCATTTTATTGCTGATGGCAAATAATGACAGCGGCACAACGCTTGGGCTTGCCAATGATGCCTTTGGTCAGGCAGCCTATATGGGCATATGGGGTATCGTATTGGCCGCGGGCATTCTCGGTTCTGGCATAAAACTCAGCGATTTTGCACGCAGTATGGCCGTCTGGGCTGTCATCATACTGGGCCTCGTGGCAGCCTATCAGTATCGCTATGAATTGCAGGACGTAGGAAGCCGCATCACAGCCGGTCTTATTCCCGGAAGCCCTCTTTCAGGCCGTGCCGCTGATGGTTCATTGACTGTTACACTGGCAAAATCTGCCAATGGTCATTTTGAAGTCAATGGCCGCGTTAATGGTGCACGGGTGCATTTCATGGTTGATACGGGGGCATCGTCAGTCGTGCTTTCCAAAGAAGATGCCGAGCGTGCTGGCATAGATACATCTATGCTTGCTTATAATGTGCCGATCAACACCGCCAATGGCAGGGCAACGGCTGCGAGCATCAATATTTCAACCTTGCAAATCGGCGACATCGAACGGCACAATATTCGTGCAATGGTCACTCAGGAAGGTCTGATGACAGGCAGTCTGCTCGGCATGAATTTCCTGCAAACTCTGGGTGGTTTCAGCGTTCGCGGTGATCAGCTGATTATGATGGATTAGCAGCCGTTTCAGCAGTTTCAGCGCTGGCTTCCATGACAGACGCATAGGCCTGACGCACCACATCACTGTTTGCACCGGGATTCGATACATCTGTTGACAGGATCTGGCGCCAGCGGCGTGCACCGGGCTGCCCCATGAACAGGCCAACCATATGCCGGCTGATATGCGAAACTCTACCGCCAGCGGCGATGTGTTTGTCGATATATTCGCACATTAACTCAATAATTTCAGACATATCGACCTGCTTTTGCCCCTCACCATAGAGCATGCGATCAACATGGCCAAGAATTGCCGGATTGTGATAGGCAGCGCGGCCCAGCATGACACCATCGACATTGTTTAGATGCAAAGCGGCTTCTTCCAAGGTTGCTATGCCGCCATTAATACCGATGAATGTATCCGGAAAACGCTGCTTCAAGCGATAAACACGATCATAATCAAGCGGTGGAATATCACGGTTTTCCTTAGGCGAAAGGCCATTCAGCCAAGCTTTGCGGGCATGAACCCAGAGCGCATCGGCCCCCGCTTCCAATACCTGATCTGCAATCGCGTCAAGTGCTGCCTCCTGATCCTGATCATCAACACCAATACGACATTTAACCGTAACAGGAACGGAAACGACTTCTTTCATTGCGCCAACACAGCGTGCCACCACATCCGGGGTCAGCATCAGACAGGCGCCAAATGTACCCGACTGCACCCGGTCAGACGGACAGCCAACATTCAGATTGATTTCGTCATAGCCAAAACCTTCTGCAATCCGTGCAGCTTCCTGTAACTTAACCGGATCAGATCCCCCAAGCTGCAAAGCAACCGGATGTTCAGCCACATCAAACCCCATAAGCCGCTCACGAGGCCCATGGATCGCAGCATCGGCCACAACCATCTCAGTGTATAGCAAAGCTCGACTTGAAAACAGACGATGAAAATAACGGCAATGTCTGTCTGACCAGTCGAGCATAGGCGCGACGGCAAAACGCGGCTTATTGAAATTCAATGAGTTCGTTTTTTTTCCGTAACTTAGCGTCATTTCTTGCATGCTCATTTCATCTTATTCCAGCCTCTTTACGCCTGTTTTAACGTAGAGTACAACGCGGTTGTTGTAGTTTTGGAGGATGTTGTACCGGTAGGAACCATAATCAAACGACTATGATTAAACAGATCAATCGCGTATCTAGCACAAATCCTCCTGAAAAGTGATGGATATCTGTCAATGGCACTTTAACCAGCCGCTCAACCTGTGCCTCAAACTTTGTAAGTTCAGCTTTAAGAATACATTCGGCCTCTTTGTCGCTAATCGTCATTCCCGGCGCGGTCTCTGATCACCAGCCGCACTGGCATAACCGTAGCCTATGATCAAAATCCCGGCCACACCTCGATAAGCCATACTGCGCAAGCCCGCCGCGTTGGTACATCGTGTCATGTAATTTTCTTTTCATCTGTTGTTTCAGTATCTTGAACTGAGATTTTGACTTACTAAATCGGAGCCGTCATCCCAATGTAATACGTTCGATCAAATGGAGGTTTCGATGAGCGACCGTTTGTTTGACAGTCCTGTTTTTATAAAGAACGGCCCTTTCATTGCCCGTGAGATAGCAAGCATCGGAGACGCCATAGATTTTCTCTATGAATGGCCTGAATACGACCGTGACATAATTTACGAAACCGCTTGGAAAGCGTGCTGCGATAGCCACGATGGAATCAAACCAATGAAAGCGGCAGAAAACGCCATTCGAGGTTTTGCTAAAAAGCGTGGAATACTCGAAGAACCACAATGCGCAATGCCTTGGATTACAGGGGCAAAGTCTAGTAGCGGTCTAATTCAAGCATGAGGACGCATCATGATTTGGTTTTTAATAATTGAAGGGGCTATTCTTGCTACACTTTCCTATGTGATGGCTTTGATCAGCTGGAAAGAGATCAAATATTACATGAACAACAGTCGTAAATTATAACGCCCAGAATAATGAAACCCCGGTATCATCCCCGGGGTTTTTATTTGCCGTTTTGATATGGCTATATCATCCGTAGCAATTTCATCAGTCTTCTTTGACAAAGCCTGAAACACAATTTTATCTTTTGCATTTCATTTTGGTAAAAGAAAACCGTCTCAGTGCGCGGATGGGCCACATCCGCCGGGCATCAAAGTCACTTGGGATCTGCTGTGTCAGCTGTTCAACCGGAGGAACAACTCTGGTCCTCGCTTCTCTCCCTGCATATCTCGGCATATCAGGTCATTTCAAATGCCATTCCCATCAGATTAATGGGGCCGTCCTCCTAAGTACAGACTGCGGCAAGATGCTACCCCTGAAATGGCTTAGTTTCTCGCTAATTTGTCTTGATTTCATCTTTAGGGGGTGATTACCAAAGCTTATCTTACTATATAGGGTATAACCTCTCCCTACGCGGGCCGGGATTTGAACCGGCATCCTGAAAGGAACTGAAATGACCGGAATCAACGATTTCATCGACAATGAAGTGAAAACCAATGACGTTGTGCTCTTCATGAAGGGTACACCCGGCTTCCCACAATGTGGATTCTCCGGTCAGGTTGTACAGATTCTCGACTATATCGGCGTCGATTATAAGGGGGTAAACGTTCTTGCTTCCGACGAAATCCGCCAAGGTATCAAGGATTATTCCAACTGGCCGACCATTCCCCAGCTCTATGTAAAGGGTGAATTTGTTGGTGGTTGCGACATTGTCCGCGAAATGTTCCAGTCAAACGAGCTTCAAACATTTTTTACCGAAAAAGGTATTGCAACCAAGGCCGCTTGAGGATTAATTACTCTTAATACGGCTTTTAAAGTTCACCTTTTCTAAAAAGGCGCCGTTTTATGGCGCCTTTTTATATTGTCGGATAGCTGGCATATAATTAGCCATTTGATCTGTCTGGCTTGTCATTTCAAAACTCCGCTCATGCATCGCCTGCATCTTCGCCGGTGTCTTGCTACATCAAGGGATTCCTTAATGCCGCTCGATATTCATAAGAGTTCGTCCGATCAACAGACGTCTATGCGTCCGCGTGGCGAATTCATTGTGCTTATTGCCGCGATCATGGCTATCAATGCGCTGGCTGTTGACATCATGTTGCCCGGCCTGCCTCAAATTGGTGCAAGCCTTGGAATTCTTTCCGAAAACCACGTGCAATATGTAATTACCGCTTATCTGCTTGGTTTTGGGGTTTCACAGCTGTTTTACGGCCCATTAAGTGACCGCTTTGGCCGACGCGCGCCTTTGTTTGCCGGTTTGACAATCTATATTCTTGCAGCGATTGGCGCAGCATTTGTGACGGATTTCACAACTCTCATCATATTGCGCGTGTTACAGGGAGTGGGTGCTGCATCGACACGTGTTATCGCAGTCTCTGTCGTACGGGATCGCTTTTCTGGCCGCCAGATGGCTGAAGTCATGTCGCTGGTCATGATGATATTCATGATCATGCCTATCATTGCACCAGCAACCGGCCAGCTGATCATGCTGTTTGGTGAATGGCACCTTATCTTCCTGTCGATGGCAGTCATGGCGGCAATTGTAAGTATATGGGCCTATATACGGCTCCCGGAAACATTGCCTGTCGACCATCGTCGTCCACTGACACGAAAAAGCATTACAAGCAGTTTCGGTATTGTTTTATCCAACCGTATCGCACTTTTTTATATGCTTGGGACATCGTTCATCCTTGGCGCATTGTTTGGCTATATCAACTCGGCACAGCAGATTTTTGTCGATATTTATAAACTCGATAAAATGTTCCCGCTGGCATTTGCAGCAGTTGCCATGACGCTGGCACTTGCATCATTTCTCAATTCACGCCTAGTCGGTCGTTATGGGATGCGTCGCATTTCGCAGACGATGTTAATTGTCTTCGTGAGTTTCAGCCTGCTTTGGGTTGTTCTTTCGCTGACCTTCAACGGTCCCTTGCCCTTCTGGCTGCTCATGGTGCTCTATATGACCATCATGTTTTCGTTCAGCCTGATAACGTCAAACTTCAACGCATTGTCGATGGAGCCGCTTGGCGAAGTCGCAGGCACGGCTTCATCGGTTCTGGGCTTTACACAAACCGTTATCGGTGCCGCATTGGGCGCAGCAATTGGTCAGGCATTTGACGGCACAACCACGCCTGTCGCTGCGGGTTATTGCGTGCTTGGATTGATTTCCTTCATCTGTGTGATCATAGCCGAGCGCGGAAAACTGTTTAAACCGCACCACAAACAAGTCTGAATATAAAGCCCGCTAAAAGCGGGCTTTTTTCTATTCTGCAAAGAGTGCTTGCTGGATTTCTTTCCAGCTTTCCTTATCAGGTGCAATCAACAGCCCACCCCCTGTGTGCGAAGGCAGATAATCGCTTTCATCCCAACGAGCGAGATAACCACCCGCTTCCTGATGAATGAGTGCACCAGGCAGATGATCCCATGGCATCAATTTATTATAACAAGCAAAATGTGCGCCGCCGGTGGCGATGATGCGATATTCGTGTGCCGCACAGCGATAGCCAATCTGCGACAGAAATTTCGTGTGATTGCGGGCAAGGCGCGAGCGGATCGGCTCTTGCGTATATTGCCATGACACGGAACCTGTCATTTGAGAAATTTGCGCAGGCGCTGCAACTTTCACAAGGCTTGTCGTACCATTCGCATAGCGAATATGTGCGCCGCCGCCCCTGGAAGCGAGTATCCAGTCCTTACCGACCGGATCATAGATAATGCCGGCAACCGTTTCGCCTTTGGAAACCACCGCCAGCATGACCCCGAAAAGCGGAACACCAGACGCAAAGTTGAATGTTCCATCCACCGGATCAATGGTGAATGCGAGTTCTGCATCACCAAGCCCATTAAGCAATGTTTCATTATCGGAACAGGCTTCTTCGCCAACGATCAGAGCATCGGGAAAGCGCTCTTTAAGACGCGCAGTGATGAAGTGTTCTGCATGCACATCCGCTTCAGTAACGAGATCAGCCGCAGAGGTTTTCTGGCGAATATCCCCCTGCCCCAATTGCCGAAAACGCGGCATAATCTCGGCATTTGCAGCATCGGCCAGAAGCTCAGCCAGCCAATCGATCTGCTTGTCATCAAACTGCACTTTCACTCTCCACATCAGAACTGGTCATCAGGCCAGCAAAATCAAACAATTTGCGATCCAGCAGATGGCTTGGCCTTACATTGGTCATAGCGCGGATCATCGTATCCTTGCGACCCGGCATGCGCTTTTCTATATCAGCAAGCATTGTCTTCATTGCATTGCGCTGCAAACCTTCCTGACTGCCGCACAGGTTGCAAGGAATGATCGGAAACTGCATTGCAGCCGCAAATTTTTCCATATCTTCTTCCGCCGCATAAGCCAGCGGTCGGAAAAGCATGAGATCCCCTTCATCATTAAGCAATTTTGGTGGCATCGCAGCAAGGCGACCACCATGAAACAGATTCATGAAGAAGGTCTCGAGAATATCTTCACGATGGTGGCCAAGAACGATTGCCGAACACCCCTCTTCACGCGCAATCCGATAAAGATTGCCGCGGCGTAACCGCGAACAAAGCGAGCAATAAGTGCTGTTTTCAGGAAGCTTCTCCGTGACGATCGAATAGGTATCCTGATATTCAATTCGATGATCAATCCCGTAGCGGCTCAGGAAATCAGGCAGAATATGCTTTGGGAAGTTCGGCTGCCCCTGATCGAGATTGACCGCCAGCATTTCAACCGGCAGCAAACCGCGCCATTTAAGGTCCAGCAGAAGCGCCAGAAGACCATATGAATCCTTACCGCCTGAAAGACATATCATCCAGCGCTCACCGGGCTTTACCATGGCGAAATCTTCTATCGCCTGACGGGTCAAGCGCAGCAACCGCTTGCGTAACTTGTTGAATTCGACCGAGGCCGGCACATCGCGGAAAAGCGGATGGCAACCACTTGCATCCGAATCTTCCGCAATATTTTGTTCGAAAGCGTTCATGGTGCTTCCTGCGAATAAGAAGAGAAATATCTACATACAAAAAAGCCGCCCCCAGGGAAACCAAGGAGCGACCTTTATTTTTAGTACTGAAGCTAAATGCTCAGAATTAACGCGAATAGAACTCGACGACGAGGTTTGGTTCCATCTGAACGGCGTATGGTACGTCCGAAAGGGTTGGAACACGTCCGAAAGTCGCAACCATCTTGTTGTGATCGACTTCGATATAATCAGGAACATCACGTTCTGCGAGCGCAACAGCTTCGAGAACAATCACAAGCTGCTTCGACTTTTCGCGAACTTCAACAACGTCACCAACCTTGAGGCGGTATGACTGAATGTTAACGCGACGACCATTTACATTAACATGGCCGTGGTTGATGAACTGGCGTGCTGCGAAGATCGTTGGAACAAACTTTGCACGATACACAACAGCGTCCAGGCGCGATTCGAGCAAGCCGATGAGGTTTTCACCAGTATCGCCCTTGCGACGAGCTGCTTCATCATAGGTCTTGCGGAACTGCTTTTCCGAAATATCGCCGTAGAAACCCTTGAGCTTCTGCTTTGCGCGGAGCTGTACACCGAAGTCGGACAGCTTGCCCTTACGGCGCTGACCGTGCTGGCCCGGGCCATATTCACGGCGGTTTACAGGGGATTTCGGACGGCCCCAGATATTTTCGCCAAGGCGGCGATCAATTTTATACTTAGCGGATTCGCGCTTGCTCATCGCATTTCCTTTAAAAAGTGGATGCGCCTTACGGCGCAGACAGGAAACGCGCCCTCCTCTGCCCCCGATTTCAGGGACTGACAGAATGAAGCGCGCAGCTGCGATCTTCATCCACGGGACACGTCAAATGAAACGCCGGTCCATTCAAGCACCAGCGATGGCGGCTTTTAGTCATTGGATGGTCATCTTGTCAAGGCTGAAGCCTGTTTTTAGCCTATTTGCAGACGATATACACTCAAGGCGAAATGTAACGCTCTTCATAATAATCGTCTTCATTTATGACAGCACATCAGCTTATCAGATATCCGCAAGAAACATGCCTCTGAAAATCCTGTCTTGCCCGAATCTATCAATGAGATAATCTGGGAGATAATCTGGTAACGGATGGGGGCGCGCAAAACATAATATGAGTTTCTTATAATATTCCTATTTTCGATTTTACATGCCGCAAGTAGCACGGTATTTTTTCAAAGGAAGCAATCTATGAAATTAACCCAGCTTATATTCTCTGCAATTGTCACACTTGGAATAGCTGGAACAGCTTATGCCGATGCCATTCCGAAACGCTCAAAAGATTTCACTGGAAATTATCAAACACTTGTCAAAGACCAGAAAGCTTCACCGCAGGTCGCTAATTGCATTGCAAGCGCCTATGATTATGTGAAGAAAAGTAAAAAATATGACCGCCTTGGCTTTACCAGGGAAGATATTGCGGCCGCCAAAACAAACAAGAAATCATCAAAATTCAGTTCCAAAGATGCAAGCAAGGTTTCTGCAGTAATTTCCGTTTCCGGAGAAGCCCGCAGCAAAAACAGTGGCACTCAATGGGATGCTGTTACCTTGCGTTGCGGCATCACTGACGGAAAGCTTAAAGCAATTGAACTGGTTTCCCACAAAGCCACTCAATAAGCTGTTGGCTCCCATACCAAAACAAAATGTAAGAGCGTTTTCGAATTAAGTAGAAACGCTCTTACTGTGTGGTTACAGCTTTTCCAAGCCAGACTTTGTGGTGCTTGATCCCCGGCATCACGGCGCGGCAGATTACGAGACCAGCTCAACCTCCACCACACCGGGAATCGTCTTCATAGCGCTTGCGATCTGTGGACTGACCCGATAGCGATGTGGAAGCTCAATCTCCACTTCGCGCTGCCCTTCTTCCTTAATTACAATAAGACTGACCTGACCGTCTCCGCGTGTGTTGAAATGCGGTGCGATGTGTTTCACCGCCTCAGCGGAACGCAGATAAAGCCTGAGCGCTTTCTGCATTCGACAGGCTTCATCTTCGAGAGACTGCACGGTCTGAATTCTAAGCCCAATGCCCTCAGGTCGATTTTCGGCTGAAACAGTGATCACCACCGATTTACCGCTTTCGAGCAAGTCACGATATTGCGCAAGTCCTTCCGAAAAGAGCACAGCTTCAAACTGCCCGCTGGCGTCTGAGAGTTGAACTATACCCATTTTATTACCGGTGCGGGTCTTGCGCTCCTGACGAGTCGTAACGGTTCCTGCAAGACGACCAGCATTCGCCCCTCGCTTCACCGCAGCCGAAAAATCGGCCCAGCTTTGAACACGCATCCTGTCCAGAACCTCACGATATTCATCAAGTGGATGGGCAGAAAGATAAAAGCCTACAGCCTGAAACTCACGATGAAGTTTTTCCGACGGCAACCAGGGCGCTGCCTGTGGCAAAATCAGTGTCTCTTTGGGCGCACCAGAAAGACCGAAAATATCCGACTGACCACTGGCTGCATTCTCCTGAGTGCGCTGCGCAAAGCCCATGAGGCGATCCATGCCAGCGCTCATTGCAGCGCGATCACGCCCAAAACAATCAAATGCGCCTGCATTAATCAGGCTTTCTGTCACCCGTCGATTGACGATTTTAGGATCAACCCGCTCAAAAAAGTCCTCAAGACTTTCAAACGGTTTTTCGGCGCGAACATTGACAATATGATCAACGGCCGCTTCACCCACACCCTTGATGGCTGCAAGAGAATAGAAAATCTTCTTCTCGCCAACTTCAAACGGACGGAAAGATGTCATGACAGACGGTGTGACCACTTCGATTCCCAACCGATTGGCATCACGGCGGAAATCATTGAGCTTGTCAGCATTTGACATATCATATGTCATGGAAGCGGCAAGAAATTCGACCGGATAATGCGCCTTCATATAGGCGGTCTGATAAGACACAATCGCATAGGCCGCAGCGTGCGACTTGTTAAAGCCGTAGTCAGCAAACTTGGCCAGCAGGTCGAAGATCATATTTGCCTGAGCCTTGTCAACGCCGCCCGCAATCGCACCTTCAACGAAACGGACACGCTGCTTGTCCATTTCCTCTCGAATTTTCTTGCCCATTGCGCGACGAAGAAGATCTGCTTCACCGAGCGAATAGCCGGAAAGCACCTGCGCGATCTGCATCACCTGTTCCTGATAAACGATAACGCCCTGCGTTTCCTTGATCAGCTCATCAATCTTCGGGTGAATGGAAGCGATCTCTTCCTCACCATTCTTACGCGCATTATAGGTCGGGATATTCTCCATGGGACCCGGACGATAAAGCGCCACAAGCGCAATAATGTCTTCAATCCGGTCGGGGCGCATCCCCAGCAGCGCTTTACGCATTCCTGCGCTTTCCACCTGAAACACACCGACCGTTTCACCGCGGGAAAGCATTTCATAAGTTAATTCATCATCAAGCGGCAAATGTGACAAATCAATCTTGATGCCTTTGCGTGCAACGAGTTTCACGGCGGTATCAAGCACTGTCAGCGTTTTGAGGCCAAGGAAGTCAAACTTGACCAGCCCTGCCTGCTCAACCCATTTCATATTGAACTGGGTAACGGGCATATCAGAACGGGGATCGCGATACATCGGCACCAGTTCAGACAAGGGACGATCGCCAATCACGATACCGGCAGCGTGGGTCGAAGCATGGCGGTACAGGCCTTCGAGCTTGAGCGCCATATCAAGCAAACGACCAACGACCGGTTCCTTCTCGCGCTCTTCATTAATCTTTGGTTCGGTCTCTATGGCCTGCGCAAGCGATACAGGGTTGGCCGGATTTTGCGGTACAAGTTTGCAAAGGCGATCAACCTGTCCATAGGGCATTTCAAGGACACGTCCGACATCGCGTAAAACAGCGCGTGCCTGAAGCGTTCCGAAAGTGATGATCTGGGCAACCTGATCACGTCCATACTTGCCCTGAACATAACGAATGACTTCTTCACGACGATCCTGACAGAAATCAATATCGAAGTCAGGCATCGAAACACGGTCAGGGTTGAGGAAGCGCTCGAACAGCAGAGAAAAGCGCAGAGGATCAACATCCGTAATCGTCAATGCATAAGCGACAAGAGAACCCGCGCCGGAACCACGACCCGGTCCAACAGGAATTCCTTGCTGTTTGGCCCATTTGATAAAGTCCGCAACAATCAGAAAGTAGCCGGGGAACTTCATGCGGGTGATGATGCCAATCTCATAATCGAGACGTTCGGTATATTGCTGTTCGGTATAGCCCTCAGCAAGACCGGCTGTTTCAAGACGCATCTTCAGGCCTTCAAGCGCCTGACGTGCCAATTCATCAGCCTCGGCCTGAATTGCAGCTTCCGGGTCTTCAGACTCGCCTGTGAACCGAGGCAAAATCGGCGCACGTGTCTGTGTAAACCAGCTACAACGTTCAGCAATTTCTATTGTATTTTCAAGTGCTTCAGGCAAATCTGCAAACAGGTCAGCCATTTCCGAACGGCTTTTCAAATAATGATCAGGCGTCAAGCGACGACGATCATCATTGGAAATAATTTGCCCTTCAGCGATAGCCAGAAGCGCGTCATGCGCTTCAAAATCCTCTGCTTTGAGAAAGAAAGCTTCATTGGTCGCAACAAGTGGCAGTTCCATTGCATAAGCAAGTTCAACAGTCCTGGCCTCAAGCGAACGATCATAACCAGCATGACGCTGTAACTCGACATAGAGCCGATTGCCAAATGCTTCTTTGAGAAGTGCCAGCCTGCTTTCGGCGCGGTCGGCACGGTCGGCAGCAAAAGCACGCCCGATCGGGCCAAGCGGACCACCGGAGAGAACAATCACATCCTCTGACAAAGCGGATAACCAGCTTGCATCAACATGCACCGGATCGCCCGAAGGCGTATCCATAAATGCACGACTGACGAGCCTTACAATATTTGCATAGCCTTGCTCGGTTGATGCAAGAAAAACCATAGGCGCCAGATCGAGAACAAGCCTGCGGTTTGCGCTGCGGCTGTTATCGTTATGATCGCCAAAAGCAACATCCAGCTGACAGCCAATGATTGGCTGCAAACCATCTTTTGACGCCTTTTGTGCAAATTCGAGAGCACCGAAAAGATTGTTGCTATCAGTTATGGCAATAGCCGGGGCGTCATCAGCAATCGCCTGTTTGATAATCTTGCCGACAGGCAAGGCCCCTTCGAGTAAAGAGTAAGCTGAATGCACCCGCAGATGAACGAAACGAGGTGACGATCTGCCCTCGCCCGCGCTTATGCTTGCTGTATCACTCATACTTTTCCCCGATCTTTGCCAAACTGACCAGAATGCAACATGATCATATCCAAATCATGTTTTCAGCATCAACCAAGTGCAATCGATATCTTGAGATTTGCACATGGCAATGGGCGACTCTTATCGCCCATCAGAGCAGTTTCGAGGAATACGGCCGCCATGTCCAGAGCCAGCACCGTTCCTATCATCAGGGTTCACAGAAGAACCCCTTATGCGCTTTCAGATGGCACTCACCCATATAGCAAAAGTGGCAACGAACAGGCTGACGGAGACGAAAGATAAAACGTCGTAGACGAGATCGGTCATGTGGATAACTCCTCTTTGTTCACGTATGTTTATTATTTGTTCCATTTATGTTCTAAAGTCAACACCATTTTTGCAGCGCTGATTCATTTAAGGTTTATGAAATATAAACAGCAAACACCGGTAGCATAACCACCGGCGTTTCATAAACAACAGATCAGGAAAACTTTTCGGCTTAGCAGAGAGCTGATAAACAGCGCCTCCTTACACGACCATCAGAGGTCTACGACCTTGCCGTCTTTCAAGGTTACACGGCGATCCATACGGCGTGCCAGATCATGGTTATGGGTGGCAATCATCGCGGCCAGCCCAGACTGACGCACCAGCGCTTCAAGAGCGCCAAACACATAAGATGATGTAGTCGGGTCGAGGTTGCCGGTTGGTTCATCAGCCAGCAAAACCAGTGGCGCATTGGCAACCGCACGTGCAATTGCCACACGCTGTTGCTCACCGCCCGATAGCTCGGACGGGCGGTGCGATGCACGCTTGCCGATTTTCATATAATCAAGCAATTGCTGTGCACGAACCGTTGCCGCCTTTTGCGGCAGACCACGGATCATCTGCGGCATCATCACATTTTCCAAAGCGGTAAACTCCGGCAGCAAATGATGGAACTGATAAACAAAGCCGACATCATTGCGGCGAACAGCCGTGCGCTCATCTTCCGACAATGTTGCGCATGAGCGACCATCCAGAATGACGTCGCCGGCATCAGGACGCTCCAGCAAACCGGCCGTATGAAGCAGCGTCGATTTACCGGCACCCGATGGAGCGACAAGCGCCACCATCTCACCGCGATGCAGCGTAAAACTGGCATCCTTTAAAATGACAAGTTCGCGATCCGCTTCCTTATAGGCACGGCTGACATTTTCCAGACGCAGAATAACTTCAGCCGCCATTATTCATACCTCAGGGCTTCGACCGGATCGAGCTTTGCTGCACGCCAAGCCGGAAAAATGGTAGCGATAAATGAAAGAACCAAAGCCATGGCGATAACGGACAATGTTTCACCGACATCCATTTTCGCCGGTAATGTGCTCAGGAAATAGAGTTCCGGATTGAACAATGTCGTGCCGGAAAGCCATGAAAAGAACTGTCGAATACGCTCAACATTCAGGCACACAACGATACCGATAATCACGCCGGCAAGCGTACCAGTCACGCCAATCGCTGCACCGGTCATCAGGAATATGCGCATCACGGCGCCGCGCGTCGCCCCCATGGTTCGAAGGATTGCAATGTCGCGCCCTTTATCCTTCACCAGCATGATCAGGCCCGAAATAATATTGAGTGCTGCCACAAGCACGATCAGCGTCAGGATCATGAACATAACATTGCGCTCGACCTGCAAGGCAGAGAAGAATGTCTGGTTACGCTGCCGCCAATCGACCATAGAAACCTGACGCGCCGCCACTTCCTCAACAGGTGCACGCATGGCATCGACCTTGTCAGGATTATCGACAAAGATTTCCAGCGACTGCACCTTATCTTCCTGATTGAAGAAAAGCTGCGCTTCTGAAAGCGGCATCATCACAATAGATGCATCATATTCCGACATGCCAATCTCGAAAATCGCAACAATCGGATAGGCTTTTACGCGCGGATTGACGCCAAAAGGTGTCACATCACCATCCGGCGAAATGACACGCAGGGAATCGCCAATGGAAAGGCCAAGATTTTCGGCCATACGTATGCCAATCGCCACGCCGCCGCTTTGATCGAAGCCCTGCAAGGTGCCTTGCTTGATGTTGTCGGAAACAAGCTTGAGCTTATCGAGATCCTCCTCACGAAGACCGCGAACCAGAGCACCGGTGCCTGCACCGATATTGCCCTGAACCAAAGCCTGTCCTTCAACCACAGGAATTGCGAAGGTGACGCCGGGAATTGCGTCAATGCGTGTGATCAGGCTGGCATAATCATCAAGTGGCCGATCAATCGGCTGCATGATGAGATGGCCATTGATACCAAGAATTCTGTTCAGAAGTTCGGCACGAAAACCGTTCATTACCGCCATGACGATAATGAGTGTGGCAACACCAAGCATGATGCCGGTAAAAGAAAAACCGGCAATGACAGAAATAAATGTTTCACGGCGGCGTGCTCGCAGATAACGCCATGCGATCATCCGCTCATAGGCTGAGAACGGGCCTGAAGAAGGTGTCTTGCCAGAGGCCTTCTGCTTGCCGTCAGATTTTGCTGCCGCCGCGCTGCTCATATTTATGCCGTCAAAAGGTTGATTGCCGCTTCGATAGTGAGGTTCTGACGCTCACCGGTCTTGCGATCCTTGACTTCAACTTCACCAGCCGCGACGCTGCGCGGGCCGACAATTACCTGATAAGGCAGACCAATCAGATCCATTGTCGCGAATTTGGAACCCGGACGGTTATCCGTATCATCAAGCAGTGGATCAAGCCCGGCCTTGATGAAGGCTGCGTAAAGCTGCTCACTCACCCCATCACAGGCTTCATCACCGGGCTTCATATTGACAATGCCAACCCCAAAGGGTGCAATTGCCTTAGGCCAGATAATGCCTGCATCATCATGGAAAGCTTCAATTGCCGCCGCAACCAGCCGTGAAGGACCGATGCCGTAAGAGCCCATGGAAACAAGATGTTCCTTACCATCTGGCCCCTGCACTTTCGCACCCATCGGTTCGGAATATTTGGTGCCAAAATGGAAAATATGACCAACTTCGATACCACGTGCTGAAAGCTGATCATCGGCCTTGACCGCAGACCATTCCGCCTCATCATGCATCTCGTCAGTCGCTGCATAAGGCTTTGTCCAGCGGCTGACGATATCGGTCAATTGCGCATCATTGCGGAAATCCGTGTCTTCACCCGGAACGGCCAGATCAAGATAAGCCTTATCGCAATAGACCTGACTTTCGCCAGTTTCAGCGAGAATGATGAACTCGTGGGAAAGATCGCCTCCAATCGGGCCAGTATCCGCACGCATCGGGATCGCCTGCAAACCGACACGAGCGAAGGTGCGCAGGTAGGAAACGAACATACGATAATAAGCCATTTTCGCGCCCTCATAATCGAGGTCAAACGAATAGGCATCCTTCATGAGAAACTCACGCGAGCGCATGACGCCAAAGCGCGGACGCACTTCATCACGGAACTTCCACTGAATATGATAGAGGTTCAGCGGCAGATCCTTATAGGAACGCACATAAGAGCGGAAAATATCCGTAACCATTTCTTCATTGGTCGGGCCGAAAAGCATTTCACGCTCCTGGCGGTCCTGGATACGGAGCATTTCCTTGCCATAGGCATCGTAACGACCGCTTTCACGCCACAGATCGGCGGACTGGATCGTCGGCATGAGAATTTCGTTCGCGCCTGCGCGGTTTTGTTCTTCACGGATGATGTTGCAGACTTTGTTGAGCACTTTCAAACCAAGCGGGAGCCATGAATAGATACCCGCCGACTGCTGCCGGATCATCCCCGCACGCAGCA
Source organism: Brucella gallinifaecis (assembly GCF_006476605.1). Lineage (GTDB taxonomy): Bacteria > Pseudomonadota > Alphaproteobacteria > Rhizobiales > Rhizobiaceae > Brucella > Brucella gallinifaecis. Next base: position 68,562 of record NZ_ML636805.1, on the reverse strand, counting down.
TCAACCTGTGAGAGACAATTTCTGCCTCTTTTGGGTTTTCCTTCAGAATAGGCAAAAAATACTGCGACAGACGCATCGTGACCACCGATCAAGAGAAAGTACCTGAATATCAACCGAGTGTGTGGAGAATCAGGCAAAAATTAAGCAAATCTACCGGCTTCATAACGGGTTAAACCACGGTTGGAAACCCGCCCTTTTACTGTTAGCTAACCATCTTTTTTATCACCCACAACAATCAATATCACAATGACAGCAAAGAAACTGAAAAAGCGGGATTTGAATTCACATTAAATTTCAATGTTTTATGTAGCACAAATATTGAACAGGCATAAATTACGAAAGAAATATGACATATTGAAAGATTCTTGGTGACAAAAGCTGTGCAGTCCGCTATTTTTTTCATCAATAAGATGGACAATGGAAATAACCATTGTTTAACGCGGTCAAAGTCTTGGGAGGATGGATCCAGGCGCGATATCTCGCTGCCGCCAGTAAAATGGAAACGGGTCGAACGCGTATTTGACTAGCAAGGCGAAAGCCTTGCTTTTTTTTTGGCTTTATCAAAAAGATGAGTTTCCAAACGAATCTTTTCATGCATCTTATTGATAAGATTACATTCTTTTAATTTTTCATATTTTTCACTGAATATGGTTCCTGTGATTAGAATTATAACCAGTCGCGCAGTGATGCATGCCGTAATTCAATATTATAATCATTTAATTTTATTTTGATTCAAATAGTTACATTGAAATGATGAGCTTTAGATTCATGAAAAAAGAGAGACTGCACCCTGAGGGAAACATTAAAAAACACCATGCCTAAATATTAGGCATGGTGTTATGATTTCACAGAATAATAAGAAGTTTTTCTATTTCAGATCAGGAAAGAAATGCGGAATATCATCCAGGCCAAAACCCTGAACCTGTGTCATATAATAATAGATGCCGAATATGACTGACGCGACAATCGTCGTGCGAAAAAAGGCGCGTCCAATGCGCGGTTTTGCCGGTGCACTGGCAACGGTTCCCAATGTCACATCATTTTCTTCCGCTTGAGTGCGCAATCCAACAGGCAAAAGCGCAAATAATGTTACCCACCAGAAGATAAAATACATAGCTATGCCGGAAACGATTGTCATTTCACGCCTCCTCAAGCTCAATCAATGTTCCATTGAAATCCTTGGGATGGAGAAAAAGAACCCGTTTGCCATGAGCACCGATCTTCGGTTCACCATTGCCAAGAACACGCGCACCTTCCGCCTTCAGGTGATCGCGTGCTGCGACAATATCTGCAACCTCATAACACAGATGATGCATCCCGCCGGACGGATTTTTTTCGAGAAAGCTCGCTATAGGAGATCCCTCACCCAATGGCTCCAGCAGCTCGATCTTGGTGTTGCCAACATCGATGAAAACCACCGTGACACCATGTTCCGGCAGAGCCTCTGGCGCTGTGACTTTGGCACCCAGTTGTCCGCTATAGATAGCGGCGGCGGCTTTTATATCAGGGACCGCGATTGCCACATGGTTCAGGCGTTCCAGCATCTATTTCCTCCTCCCGAAAACAGATCTACTTTATCCGGTTGAGAAACACCGTCACTACCGGTTTTTTGCCCCATGCTTCATTTGTCGCAGCGCGAACCGCTCGACGAACTGATTCACGGACCACTTCAAGGTCTTTTCGGCGAGCACGAGGAATGCTGTCGACAGCCTCGATTGCAGCATCAAGCAGAATATCTTCCATCAGATCACCCTGCCTGTCTTCCTCCGGCAAGCCGAAAGCAACAAGATCAGGCTCGTCCATGATCTTGAAATCGCGATCAAGCAGCACCGAAACCGCAACATGGCCAACATAGGCAAGCTTGCGCCGCTCGACCATGCCGATTTCATCTTCGTCACCAATCAGCTTGCCGTCCTTATAGATGCGGCCAATGGGTGCCTCATCGATGATTTCGGCTTTACCGGGTGCCAGACGCAACATGTCACCATCACGCACCTGCGCGATTTCCTCTATGCCTTCCATCGCTCCAAGCGAGCCTTGGGCGACCAGATGGGCTGCTTCACCATGAACAGGCACGAGTATTTTCGGGCGTACCCATGAATACATGCGCTTCAATTCGCTACGACGCGGATGACCGGAAACATGCACGAGTGCGTCATCATCGCTGATGAGTTTGATACCCTGATCGATCAGTTTGTTCTTGATGTCGAGAATGGCCTTCTCATTGCCCGGAATCGGACGAGAGGAGAAAATCACGGTATCACCTGCCGACAAGGCGATGCTGCGCATTTCATCACGCGCAAGTTTTGCAAGGGCAGCACGTGGCTCCCCCTGACTGCCTGTAAGGATCATCACGACATTTTCGCGCGGAATATAACCGTAATCATCTTCGCTCAAAAATTCCGGCAGGCCTTCCATATAGCCAAGCTCGGTTGCCACAGCGATGGTACGCTTCATCGAACGGCCAACCACCAGCACCTGACGTCCCGCATCGCGTGCAGCTTCTGTGATCGAACGGATACGGCCAACATTGGATGAGAAAGTCGTGATTGCCACGCGACCACGCGCTTTTTCGATCAGTTCACGCAGACTTTCGCCCACCTCACGTTCAGAAGGCGATTCACCTTCGCGCATTGCATTGGTTGAATCGCAGACGAGCGCCAGAACGCCCTGATCGCCGATTGCGCGAAACCGCGCTTCATCAATCAGCGGCCCCATCGACGGATCCGAGTCCATCTTCCAGTCGCCGGTATGGACAACTGTGCCAAGTGGTGTGGTAATCGCCAGTGAAACCGGCTCAGGAATCGAGTGTGTTACCGCGATAGCCTCAAGCTTGAACGGGCCAATTTCAAAGCTTTCTCCCGCCTTGAAGATATTCATCGGAATTTCCGGTGCGCCAAATTCAGATTGACGCTTGGCTTCAAGCAGCCCCGCCGTAAATGGTGTTGCATAGACAGGCGCCTTCAGGCGCGGCCAGAGATCGAGCAATGCACCATAATGGTCTTCATGCGCATGGGTAATGACGATACCGCGCAAATTGTGCTTTTCAGCTTCGAGAAAACGAATGTCTGGCAAAATAAGATCGGCGCCGGGATGTTCGGGACCGGCAAAGCTTACGCCCATGTCAATCACGATCCATTCACGATTGTCCTCTGGGCCATAGCCATACATGGCAAGGTTCATGCCGATTTCGCCGACACCACCAAGTGGCAGAAAGACAAATTGCGTCGATGGTGAGCGGGGCATACTGCCTCCCTGTTTTTTAGAGCGCGTCTCGAGCTGACTAAATCAGATCGGCGCTCTAAATGGTTTTTTCAAAGCGCATCTTATCCGAAAACCGTTACACACTTTTCGGGATACGCTCTAGTTTGAATTTATTATGCCTCTGTTGAACCGACTACCGATAGTTTGCAAGCCCGGAACAGCGTGCAAAGAGGCAGATTGTTCACAAATATTCGGTCAGGAACCGGCTTTGACAGAGGCTGCGGTTCCAAAATAGACATCGCCTGCTGTTACCGGCACGCGCGTTCCGTCGTCTTCGCGGATTACAAGATGGCAATCCGAATCGATAGTTTCAAACACGCCTTCGACAATCCGGCCATTCAAGCGCATTGCCACCGGTTGGCCCAAACCATGCGCACGCTTCAGCCAAAGCTCGCGGATTGTGTTGAGACCACGCCCCTGATTCCAGATGCGATGGTAATGACACCACGCATCTGAAAGAGCCAGAAACAGTGTGGCTGCATCCGTATTTGCGCCCAGTTCGTTGATAGAGGTTGCAGCATAAGGCAAGCCCTGTGGTGCAGCGACGACATTGGTGCCCATGCCAACGGCAATGCCAAAGCGTCCCTCTGGAAGCAAGGTTGATTCAAGCAGAATACCGGAAAGTTTAGCGCCATCGACCAAAACGTCATTGGGCCATTTGAGGGAGATATTGACTTTGGCTGCAATGGTTTGCGGCAAAACCGCATCAACAGCATCAGCCAGCGCCAATCCCGCAACAAAGCCTAAAGTAGCAGCAATCTGGGGTTCAAAGTGGTCAACCAGCAGAAGCGTTGCTGCAAGATTGCCTTCAGGTGCGGTCCATGTGCGGCCACGGCGCCCTCGCCCGCTCTCCTGTTTGGGAGAAACGAACCAGAGGCGCCCTGTATCGCCGGCATTCGCCCGCTCAAGCGCCTCTGCATTGGTCGAACCAACGACTGGAAAAAACTCCAGTCGATAATTGTCTGCCAAAGCCGCAGGTGCCAGCGTGAAACGATTGCCATCACCTTCGGCCTTGTTCATTGTCATGCTCAGAAGAACGTCTTCGCTGCAGTTTCAGCCAGACCGCCAAGCCAGCCACCGATCAATCCATAGAACAGGACGAAGGCACCCGAGACAAGCAGTACCAGACGCAATTCGATTGCTGCCGGGACAAAAGTCGTGACCGGCTCATCAAACCACATGACCTTGATCATGCGAAGATAATAGAACGCACCGACAACAGAGGCCACAATGCCGATGATTGCCAGCGGATAAAGACCGACTTCAACCGCAGCAACAAAAGTGTACCACTTACCAAAAAAACCAGCGAGCGGCGGAATACCGGCAAGCGAAAACAGCATGATGGTCATGATTGTTGCCATCACCGGATTGGTGCGTGACAGACCTGCAAGATCATCGATCTTTTCGACATTGCCTTCCTTGGTCCGCATGGACAGGATGAACGCAAAGCTGCCAAGCGTCATGACGAGATAAATCGCCATGTAAAGTGCAACACCGCGAACACCGATCACCGTACCGGCAGCCAAACCAACAAGAGCATAGCCCATGTGACTGATCGACGAATAGGCCATCAGACGCTTGATATTACGCTGGCCAATAGCGGCAAAGGCACCCAGCACCATCGATGCGATTGCAATGAAGGTAATGATCTGCTGCCAGTCATGCGTAACTGGAGCAAAGGCACCTTCAACAACACGGACAATCAGAGCCATTGCAGCCATCTTTGGAGCGGCTGCAAAGAATGCAGTTACCGGCGTTGGCGAACCTTCATAAACGTCCGGCGTCCACATATGGAATGGAACGGCGGAAATCTTGAAGCAGAGACCCGCCAGAATGAACACCAGACCAAACACCAGACCAAGCTGACGCTCGCCACCGGAAATGGCACTGGCAATTTCGGCAAAACCAATATGGCCGGTGTAACCATAGACCAGGCTGATACCATATAGCAGCATGCCCGATGATAGCGCACCGAGAACAAAGTATTTTAGGCCAGCTTCTGTCGAACGAACACTGTCACGATTGAAGGCTGCCAGCACATAAAGGGCGAGCGACTGCAATTCGAGGCCCATATAGAGTGTCAGCATGTTCGATGCCGACACCATGATGAGCATGCCCAGTGTCGAAAGCACGATCAGCACAGGGAATTCGAACTTGTCGAATTTCTCTTCACGCGCAAAGCCAACAGACATGATCAGCGCCACGATGGAGCCGATCAGTGTCAACACCTTCATGAAGCGTGCAAACGCATCGCTGACAAAGGCACCGCCAAAGGCGCTGCCATTATGTGGGAAGATAACGACAAGTGCGAGCGCTGCAATCAGAACTGCAACAGCAAGGCCATTGACGAGGGTTGAGGCGCGCTCTCCGGAGAACACGCCGATCATGAGCAATGCCAGTCCGCTCAGCGCGAGGAGAACCTCGGGAGCTGCGAGAGACAGGGAAGCAATCAGGTCGGTTTGCATCAAGCCTACGCCTTTACTTTACTGCGCCAGCGTAGCGCTAGCGGCATTTGCCAGCGCTGCGTCATAATTAGTAACCAGTGCATGCACGGCGCTTGCGGTCACATCGAAGACCGGAACCGGATACACACCGAAGAAGATGGTAAGCACCACAAGCGGATACAGGATCAGCTTTTCACGCGGGCTGAGGTCGAGAAGCCCCTTGAGGCTTTCCTTGGTCAGCGCACCAAACACCACATTGCGATAGAGCCACAGCGCATAGGCTGCCGACAGGATCACACCTGATGTTGCGAACAGAGCGACCCACGTATTGACGCGGAACACACCGAACAGCGTGAGGAATTCACCAATAAAGCCAGACGTACCCGGAAGGCCGACATTCGCCATCGTCAGGATCAGGAAGGCAACTGCGTATTTCGGCATATTATTGACAAGACCGCCAAAGGCCGAAATCTCACGGGTATGCATGCGATCATAGATCACGCCAACACAGAGGAACAATGCACTGGCAACGATACCATGCGAAAGCATCTGGAAGATTGCACCCTGCACACCCTGCTCATTGGCTGCGAAAATACCCATCGTCACATAGCCCATATGCGCAACCGACGAATAGGCGATCAGCTTCTTGATGTCTTCCTGCACCAGAGCAACAAGCGAGGTATAGACAATAGCAATCACTGAAAGTGCAAAGATGAACGGTGCAAAATCGGCAGATGCCAGCGGGAACATGGGCAGCGAGAAGCGCAGGAAGCCGTAACCGCCGAGCTTGAGAAGAATACCCGCCAGAATGACCGAACCTGCTGTCGGCGCTTCAACGTGCGCATCCGGCAACCAGGTATGAACCGGCCACATTGGCATCTTGACTGCGAAAGAGGCAAAGAAAGCCAGCCACAACCACGTCTGCATACCTGCCGGGAAGTCGTATTTCAGCAGCTCGACGATATTGAGCGTACCGGCCTGCCAGTACATTGCCATGATCGCGATCAGCATCAGTACGGAGCCGAGCAGCGTATAGAGGAAGAACTTGAAGCTTGCATAAACGCGGCGCTTGCCGCCCCATACGCCGATGATAATGAACATCGGAATAAGGCTTGCTTCAAAGAACACATAGAACAGGAACAGATCAAGCGCACAGAACACGCCGATCATGAGCGTTTCCAGAATGAGGAAAGCGATCATATATTCCTTGACGCGCTTGTCGATGGCGAACCAGCTTGCCAGCACGCAGAAAGGCATGAGGAAAGCAGAGAGCACGACAAACAGCATCGAAATGCCGTCAACGCCCATATGGTAGGTGATACCACCACCGAGCCAGTCAAGCTGCTCGACCATCTGGAAGCCCGGATTTGAATTATCAAAACCGGCCCAGACAACAAGTGACAGAATGAAAACGAAAACCGTGGTGAGCAACGCAACATTCTTGATGTTGCGACGCGAGGCTTCGCTGTCATCCTTGATGAGAAGGATCAACAAGGCGCCGACGAGCGGCAGAAATGTGACCGTAGAAAGAATTGGCCAATCGGTCATCAGAAAGAGCTCCCGAGCATCATCCAGGTGACGAGCGCGGCGACGCCGATAAGCATCGCGAATGCGTAATGATAAAGGTAACCCGACTGCATCTTCACAACGCGACCTGTAACATCAAGAACGCGTGCTGCCACACCATTCGGTCCATACCCGTCGATAATCTTGCCATCACCAACCTTCCAGAAGAAACGGCCAAGAGCACGCGCTGGACGAACGAAGATAAGATCGTAAAGTTCGTCGAAGTACCACTTGTTGAGAAGGAACTGGTACAGGCCACGATGACGCTCTGCGAGTGCCTTCGGGATGTGTGGCGCACGGATGTAGAATATCCATGCTGTTACCAGACCGATCAGCATAGCGATGAACGGCGACAACTTAACCCACAGCGGAACATGGTGATAATGTTCAAGGATTTCGTTGCTTGGCAAGGTGAAGAGCGTACCCTTCCAGAATTCAGCATATTCGTGACCGAAGAAGTATTCCTTGAACACGACACCGGAAAGCAAGGCACCGACAGCAAGGATCAGCAATGGCACGAGCATGACCGGAGGTGATTCATGAACGTGATGCATGACTTCAGCAGAAGCACGGGGCTTACCGTAGAAGGTCATGAAAATCAGGCGCCATGAGTAAAAGCTCGTAAACAGAGCCGCAACCACCAGAAGCGTGAAAGCATAACCGGAAGCAAAGCTGTGCGATGCGAAAACCGATTCAATGATGGCATCTTTCGAGAAGAAACCAGCGGTACCGATAACCGTGCCCGGAACGCCCAGACCCGTAATCGCAACAGTACCGATCATCATCATCCAGTAGGTGATCGGGATCAGCTTACGCAGGCCACCCATGCGCCGCATATCCTGCTCGTCAGAAACGGCATGGATAACCGAACCTGCGCAAAGGAACAGAAGCGCCTTGAAGAAAGCGTGCGTGAAGAGGTGGAATACGGCAGCGCCATAAGCACCGACACCCAGAGCCGCAAACATGTAACCAAGCTGCGAACAGGTCGAATAAGCAATCACGCGCTTGATGTCGTTCTGCACAAGCGCAACGGTTGCAGCAAAGAATGCTGTTGTTGCACCTATAATCGTAATGATCAGCAGCGCATTATGCGAAAGTTCAAAAATTGGCGACATACGCGCAACCAGGAACACACCCGCAGTCACCATCGTTGCCGCGTGGATAAGTGCGGAAACAGGTGTCGGGCCTTCCATCGCGTCAGGCAGCCAGGTGTGCAGCAGGAACTGCGCCGACTTACCCATAGCACCCATGAACAAGAGCAGACAGACAACGGTAAGTGCAGTTTCCTTATGCAGTTCATAGCAGAGGAAATTGAGAACGACTGCACCGGTATCGGCAGCGCCATCGGCTGGCAGATAATTTGCTGCGGCTGCAAAGATCGTGTTGTAATCAACCGACTGGAACAGCGCGAACAAACCAAAAATACCAAGCAGGAAGCCAAAGTCACCAACGCGGTTGACAACGAAAGCCTTCATTGCAGCAGCATTTGCCGAAGGTTTCTGAAACCAGAAACCGATCAGAAGGTAAGAAGCGAGACCCACGCCTTCCCAGCCGAAAAACATCTGGATCAGATTATCTGATGTCACCAGCATGAGCATGGCAAAGGTGAAGAGCGACAGATAAGCAAAGAAGCGCGGACGATGCGGATCGTGATGCATGTACCCGATCGAATAGATATGCACCAGTGCCGAGACCGAGTTGACCACGACAAGCATGACGCCGGTCAATGTATCAATACGCAAAGCCCAGTCAAATGACAGAGAACCGGATGTAACCCAATGCAACACAGGGATACGAACCGTCTCGGCATCATGACCGAGCGGGATCTTGAAAAACACAACCCATGACAGGATCGCAACGATCACCATCAGGCCGGAAGTGATGTATTCACTCGCTTTGGCGCCGATCTTATTGCCAAACAAGCCAGCAATGAGAAAGCCGATAAGCGGAAGGAAGACGATCGCGTTATAGAGCATTTGCCCGTCAACCTTTCATAACATTGACGTCTTCCACCGCGATAGAACCGCGATTACGGAAGAAAACAACGAGGATTGCCAGACCGATAGCTGCTTCAGCAGCCGCAACAGTCAGAACGAACAGCGCGAAAACCTGCCCGACCATATCGCCAAGCACAGAAGAAAACGCCACAAAATTGAGATTGACCGAAAGAAGGATCAATTCGACAGACATCAGGATAACAATGACGTTCTTGCGGTTTAAGAAAATACCGAAAACGCCAAGTGTGAACAGGATGGCTGAAACGGTCAGATAATGAGCAATACCGATTTCCATATTCTTATCCTCAGATGCCCTTGCCTGTTTCGACCTGCTTGATCTCGATCGCCGTCTCAGGCGTACGAGCAACCTGATCCGGGATCGACTGGCGCTTGACATTCGGCTTATGCCGCAGCGTCAGGACAATCGCACCAATCATGGCAACAAGAAGAACCAATCCGGCAATCTGGAAGTTGAAAACATAGTCAGTGTAAAGAATATCACCCAGAGCCGCTGTGTTGGTGCGTTCAGCCAGATCAGGGATCGGAACTGCGCCCTGCCCCAGTTTCGGCGTGAATATCGAACCCGCAAAAACGACAATCAGCTCGCCCAGCAGGATAAGTCCGATCAAAGCACCAACCGGCGCATATTGCAGCGCACCACGCTTCAATTCGGAGAAATCAACATCCAGCATCATCACAACGAAGAGGAAGAGAACCGCCACAGCACCGACATAAACGACGAGCAAAATCATGGCGAGGAACTCGGCCCCTGTGAGCAAAAACAGCGCCGCCGCATTGAAGAAAGCGAGGATCAGAAACAGCACTGAATGCACGGGGTTGCGTGCCGCAATCACCATGAACGCACTTGCGATCATGATAAAGGCGAACAGATAGAAGAACGCTGCCGCAATACCTGTCAGCATGGGGATCCCCCAACACCTTTCCGTGGACAAAGCCCTATTGCTCTGCCCGCTTAGTCTTGTTTATCGCGATAAACGCGAAACTTGAATTCAGGCAACAAACAGGATTGCTCCTGTTGTTGCCGCTTTTAAAACCGGATGCCGAAACAAGGTTTCAGCAAGGTCAATCAGCGATATGGCGCATCCATCGCAATGTTACGCGCAATTTCGCGTTCCCAGCGATCACCATTGGCAAGGAGCTTGTCCTTGTCATAGTAAAGCTCTTCGCGGGTTTCAGTCGCAAACTCAAAGTTCGGACCTTCAACAATTGCATCCACCGGACAGGCTTCCTGACAGAAACCGCAATAGATGCACTTCACCATATCAATATCGTAACGAACCGTGCGGCGCGTGCCGTCATTGCGGCGGGGACCCGCTTCAATGGTGATAGCCTGCGCCGGGCAGATCGCTTCGCAAAGCTTGCATGCAATGCAACGTTCTTCGCCGTTGGGATAACGGCGCAATGCATGTTCGCCACGAAAACGGGGCGAGAGAGGACCCTTTTCATGCGGGTAGTTCAATGTCGCCTTGGGCGCAAAGAACTGGCGCATGGAGAGGAAGAAAGCCGCAACGAATTCCTTGAGAAGGAGTGATTTCGCTGCATGTGCGAAAGAAGCCATTTATCTTTCTCCTTACACCAGATCGAAGACTTTGATGACGGTCGCGGTCAGAACAACCATAGCGAGCGAGATCGGCAGAAACACTTTCCAGCCCAGACGCATCAGCTGATCATAACGGTAGCGCGGTACAAAAGCCTTCACCATTGCAAACAGGAAGAAGCAGAAGCAAAGCTTGAGCATGAACCAGATGATGCCCGGAACCCAGTTCAGAAACCATACATCAACCGGAGGCAGCCAGCCGCCAAGGAAGAGTGTGGTCATCAGGGCGCACATCAGGGTGATCGCCACATATTCGCCCAGGAAGAACAGAAGGAACGGCGTGGATGAATATTCGATCATATGACCGGCCACGAGTTCGGATTCAGCTTCAACAAGATCGAATGGCGGACGGTTCGTTTCAGCAAGTGCCGAAATGAAGAAGATCACAAACATCGGGAACAGAACCAGCCAGTTCCAGTCAAGGAACGAAGCAGGCAGACCAAGCGATGTACCAAGACCCGTATTCTGCGAAAGCACAATGTCTGTCAGATTAAGCGAGCCAACAGTAAGCAAAACCGTAACGATCACGAAACCGATCGACACTTCATAAGAGACCATCTGCGCAGCCGAACGAAGTGCACCCAAGAATGGATACTTCGAGTTGGAAGCCCAGCCGCCCATGATCACGCCGTAAACTTCGAGCGAAGAAATGGCGAAGATGTAGAGAATGCCGACATTGATATTTGCAATCGCCCAGCCTTCATTGACCGGGATGACCGCCCATGTTGCCATTGCCAGAACCGCTGAGATGAAAGGTGCAAGAAGAAACACACCCTTGTTCGCGCCCGAAGGAATAATCGGTTCCTTGAAGACAAACTTCAGAAGATCGGCGAAAGCCTGAAACAAGCCCCATGGACCAACAACATTTGGTCCACGACGAAGCTGCACGGCTGCCCAGATCTTACGATCCGCATAAAGCAGGTAAGCCACGACGATCAGCAATACGACAAGCAGAACGACCGACTTCAGCGCTATGATAAGCGCGGGCAAGACGTAAGCTGCAAAAATTCCGTCCATTATTCCGTCTCTCTCTCGCTTACTCAGCTGCCTGTTGGAAGCTGCCGGCCGCAAGCGCCGAACATTCAGCCATGACAGCAGAAGCACGCGCGATTGGGTTCGTCAGATAGAAATCCTTGATCGGCGAAACAAACGCTGCGCCGCCAGAAAGTTTAGTTGCTTTTGCTGCCAGTGCGGCCAGATCGTCAGCATTGCCAGGTGCAATCGTGTCAATCGCCATCATATGCGGGAAGTCTGCATAGAGCCTGGCACGAAGCTGCGACAGGCTGTCAAATGGCAGACGCTTGCCAAGCGTGTCGGAAAGAGCACGCAGGATTGCCCAGTCTTCCTTCGCTTCGCCCGGAGCAAAACCGGCCCGGTTGCCAAACTGTACACGACCTTCAGTATTAAGCCATGTGCCCGATTTTTCGGTATAGGTTGCGCCCGGAAGGATAACGTCAGCGGCATGTGCACCGGCATCGCCATGTGTACCGATATAGACAATGAAGCTTGATGCCTTCTTTGTCATGTCGAGTTCGTCTGCACCAAGCAGGAACACAACATCAAGATTGCCCAGCATGTCGTTAGCAGCCTTGCCGCCCTCACCCGGAACAATGCCAAGATCAAGAGCACCAACGCGGGATGCAGCCGTGTGCAGCACCGAGAAACCGTTCCACTCCGCGCTGATCGCACCAACATCTGTTGCCAACTTTGCAGCTGAGGCAAGAACCGCAGCACCGTTTTCACCGGTCAATGCGCCCTGACCAACAATGATCAGCGGACGTTCAGCCTTGGCCAATACATCACGGAATGCATTTTTACCGGAAGCAACGGCTGAAAGTGTATCTGCGCCTGCACCAAGATATTCGTAATCATAACGCAGTTCAGCCTGTTCACCGATCAGAGCGATCGGGAAATGACCCATGCGTTGACGCTTGCGAATACGTGCATTCAGAACAGCGGCTTCAATGCGTGGATTGGAGCCGATGATCAGAAGAGCGTCAGCATTTTCAATGCCTTCGATCGTCGCGTTAAAAAGATAGCTTGAACGCCCCAGAGCTGGATTAAGGGCTGCGCCATCCTGACGGCTGTCAATATTGTTCGAGCCGAGCGATGCGATAAGGCTTTTCAGAGCATAAAGTTCTTCAACCGAAGCAAGATCACCAGCAACTGCACCGATCTTGTCAGCGGAAGTAGCAGAAACCCTGGCAGCGATTGCTGCGAAAGCTTCTGGCCAGGAAGCTGCGACCAGACGGCCATCCTTGCGCACATATGGGCGATCAAGGCGCTGGGTGCGCAGGCCATCCCAGATGAAGCGGGTCTTGTCGGAAATCCACTCTTCATTCACCGCTTCATTGACGCGCGGCATGATGCGCATCACTTCACGGCCACGGGTATCAACGCGGATATTAGAACCGACAGCATCCATCACATCGATGGTTTCAGTCTTGTTCAATTCCCACGGACGCGCCTGGAATTCATATGGACGTGATGTCAGAGCACCAACCGGGCAAAGATCGATAACATTGCCCTGAAGTTCCGAGGTCATTGCACGTTCAAGATAGGTGGTGATTTCAGCATCTTCACCGCGGCCAATAAGGCCCAGTTCCGAAATACCAGCCACTTCGGTCGTGAAACGGACGCAGCGCGTGCAGTGAATGCAGCGCGTCATCACGGTTTTGACGAGTGGTCCAATATATTTGTTTTCGACCGCACGCTTGTTTTCGCGATAGCGCGAGCCATCGGTACCAAAGGCCATGGCCTGATCCTGCAAATCGCACTCACCGGCCTGATCGCAAATCGGGCAATCGAGCGGATGGTTGATAAGCAGGAATTCCATCACGCCTTCGCGGGCCTTCTTGACCATAGGCGTATTGGTGAAAATTTCAGGCGCTTCGCCATTGGGACCCGGACGCAGATCGCGAACGCCCATAGCGCAGGATGCTGCCGGTTTTGGCGGACCACCCTTCACTTCAACAAGGCACATGCGGCAGTTTCCAGCGATGGAAAGCCGTTCGTGGAAACAAAAACGCGGGACTTCAGCCCCCGCGGCTTCGGCAGCCTGAAGGAGCGTATAGTGATCGGGTACTTCGATCTCTGTGCCGTCAACCTTAATATTTGCCATCGCTTATCCAAACCTGCGGCTCTTGCCGCATCTTCCAGATGTCAAACTCTCAAGTCCGCCCTTCCCGGGCGGACATACAACGTATTCTTCCGCTTACTCAGCCGCTTCGAGGCGGATGTTGCGGCTCTGAACAGCGTTGCGCGTATAATCATCAATGCGCTTTTCAATTTCCGGGCGGAAATTGCGGATCAAGCCCTGAACAGGCCATGCAGCAGCATCACCAAGCGCACAGATCGTATGACCTTCAATCTGCTTGGTGACATCAAGAAGCATGTCGATTTCGCGCTTCTGCGCGTTACCCTTGACCATGCGCTCCATAACGCGCCACATCCAGCCGGTACCTTCGCGGCAAGGCGTGCACTGGCCGCAGCTTTCATGCTTGAAGAAAGCAGAAAGACGGGCAATGGCCTTGATCACATCAGTGGACTTGTCCATGACAATCACGCCACCGGTGCCAAACGAAGATTTCTTCTCGCGCATACCGTCAAAATCCATGATGGCATCCATCATGTCTTCGCCCTTGATAATCGGGCAGGATGCGCCACCGGGAATAACGGCAAGGAGATTGTCCCAGCCGCCACGAATGCCGCCAGCGTGCTTTTCGATCAGCTCGCGGAATGTGATGCCGAGGCTTTCCTCGACCGTGCATGGCGTGTTCACATGACCGGAAATCTGGAACAGCTTGGTACCGACATTGTTCGGACGGCCAATCGACGAGAACCATGCACCGCCGCGACGCAAGATTGTCGGAGAAACCGCAATCGATTCAACGTTATTAACCGTTGTCGGGCAGCCATAAAGACCCATATTTGCAGGGAATGGCGGCTTGAGACGTGGCTGTCCCTTCTTGCCTTCAAGGCTTTCAAGCAGAGCTGTTTCTTCGCCACAGATATAAGCGCCTGCGCCGTGATGAAGGAATATATCCATATCCCAGCCGCACTTGTTATTCTTGCCAAGAAGACCTGCATCATAGCACTCGTCAATCGCAGCCTGCAGTGCTTCACGCTCACGCATGAATTCGCCGCGCAGATAGATGTAGGCAGTATGGGCGCCCATGGCACAGCCGGCAATCACACAGCCCTCGATCAGCGTATGCGGATCATGACGCAGAATTTCGCGGTCCTTACAGGTACCCGGCTCGGATTCATCGGCATTGACGACAAGATAATGCGGGCGGTCCGTCACTTCCTTTGGCATAAATGACCATTTCATGCCGGTTGGAAAGCCTGCACCACCACGTCCACGAAGGCCGGAAGCCTTCATTTCATTAATGATCCAGTCGCGTCCGCGCTCAATAAAACCTTTGGTATTATCCCAATGGCCGCGAGACATGGCGCCTTTCAGCGACTGGTCCTTAAAGCCATAGATATTGGTGAAGATGCGATCCTTATCAGCCAGCATGTCTCACCTGCTTCCGTCTTTGGTTGCGGCTTCTGCTTCAGCCTTTGCCTTTGCTTCGGCTTCCGCCTTGGCTTTGGCAACAGCGGCATCAGATGCCTTACGGGTTTCCAGACCAACCTTTTTATAATCCAGATCTTCTGTCAGAGAGGTCAATCCGCCCATTGGCTCAGACGTGATACGACCATCCTGTGGACCCGGCTTAATAGTGTCGCCCTTACCTGCTTCAAATGTATCGATGATTTCAGCAAGGCGTTCCGGCGTCAGGTCTTCATACGCATCCTTGAAGATCATGACCATTGGCGCATTGACGCAAGCGCCCTGACATTCAACTTCTTCCCACGACAGTGTGCCTTCGGCATTGAGCTCGAATGGATCGTGGTGGATTTTATGACGGCACACATCCATCAGCGCTTCTGCACCGCGCAACATGCATGGCGTGGTGCCGCAAACCTGAATATGTGCACGTGTACCAACTGGCTTGAGCTGGAACTGTGTATAGAATGTTGCAACCTCGAGAACACGGATCAGCGGCATATCGAGCATGTGAGCTACATGTTCAATAGCGGCTTTTGTGACCCATCCCTCCTGCTCCTGCGCACGCATGAGCAGCGGAATAACAGCCGACTGCTGACGGCCTTCCGGGTATTTTGCAATTGTCTTCTGCGCCCAGACCTGATTTTCCGCGTTAAAAGCGAAACCAGCCGGCTGGACGGCATCATCTGCGAGACGGCGAACGGACATCAGCGGTCAACCTCACCAAACACGATATCGAGCGAGCCAAGGATTGCCGACACGTCAGCCAGCATGTGGCCGCGGCACAGGAAATCCATAGCCTGAAGATGGGCAAAGCCCGGCGCACGCAGCTTGCAGCGGTAAGGCTTGTTGGAGCCATCCGATACGAGGAAGACGCCAAATTCACCCTTTGGCGCTTCGACTGCTGCATAAACTTCACCGGCGGGCACATGATAGCCTTCCGTGTAAAGTTTGAAATGATGGATGAGCGCTTCCATCGAGCGCTTCATCTCGCCACGCTTTGGCGGCACAATTTTGTTGTCCGTATGCGAAACAGGACCAACACGCTCCTTGCCAAGCAGAAGATCAACGCACTGGCGCATGATGCGAGCCGACTGGCGCATTTCTTCCATACGGATCAGGTAACGGTCATAACAGTCGCCGTTCTTGCCGATTGGAATGTCGAATTCCATTTCGTTGTAGCATTCATAAGGCTGCGACTTACGCAGATCCCATGCAGCACCCGAACCACGAACCATGACGCCCGAGAAGCCCCATGCCCATGCATCTTCGAGCGAAACAACGCCAATATCAACGTTACGCTGCTTGAAAATACGGTTTGGCGTGATCAGATTGTCGAGATTGGTCAGCGTCGTTGCAAGAAACGGATCAATCCACTTGCCGATATCTTCGACGAGCTGGTCAGGAATATCCTGATGAACGCCACCCGGACGGAAATAGGCTGCATGCATACGTGCGCCACAGGCGCGCTCGTAAAACACCATCAGCTTTTCACGCTCTTCAAAGCCCCAGAGCGGCGGTGTCAAGGCACCAACGTCCATGGCCTGTGTGGTTACGTTCAGAAGATGGTTCAGAATACGACCGATTTCCGAATAAAGAACACGAATCAACTGGCCACGCTTGGGCACTGTGATGCCAAGCAAACGCTCAACAGCCAATGCATAGGCATGTTCCTGATTCATCGGCGCCACATAGTCGAGGCGGTCGAGATAAGGCAAAGCCTGAAGATAGGTCTTCGTTTCCATCAGCTTTTCGGTGCCGCGATGCAGCAGACCGATATGCGGATCAACACGTTCCACGACTTCGCCGTCAAGTTCAAGAACAAGACGCAAAACGCCGTGCGCAGCAGGGTGCTGCGGACCAAAGTTAATATTGAAGTTGCGGACCTGAGTCTCAGCCATGTTCAGCTTCCCGTCGCTCAGTTCGTCTTGGCTTTTTCATCGCCCGGCAGGACGTAATCCGTCCCTTCCCATGGCGAGAGAAAGTCAAAATTGCGGAATTCCTGTCGCAGCACGACAGGCTCATAAATGACACGCTTGGCTTCATCGCTGTAGCGAACTTCAACGAAACCAGTGGTCGGGAAGTCCTTGCGCAGCGGATGTCCTTCAAAACCGTAATCGGTCAGAATGCGGCGCAGATCAGGGTGGCCAGAGAACAGAATGCCATACATGTCGTAGGCTTCGCGCTCAAACCACTCGGCGCCGACAAAAACCGACACAGCAGAAGGAACCAGCGTATCCTCATCAGCCTGAATCTTCACACGAATGCGCAAATTCTGCCGCGGTGACAGGAACTGATAAACAACGTCAAAACGCTTGGCACGCTGTGGATAATCAACGCCGGAAATATCTGTCAGATTCACGAACTGGCACTGCACATCATCGCGCAGAAACGTCAGAACGCTGATCAGGCTTGTGACCGGAACTGAAAGCGTCAGCTCACCATAGGCCAGCTTCGCCTCTTCGATCGCATCGCCGAGACGTTCCTTGATATAGCCGGAAAGTTCACCAAGAGCTTCTTCGCTCATATCTCTAACTTCCTTTTTTAGCCCCCGATCCATCCTTGGGAAAACAGATCAAGTTCTAACAAAACCTCTTGCACCACCCAGTCCCGAAGGTCCGATTAGCGCTCGATCGTACCCGTGCGGCGGATCTTCTTCTGAAGCATTAGAATGCCATAAAGCAGCGCCTCAGCCGTCGGAGGACAGCCCGGCACATAGATGTCAACCGGAACAACACGGTCACAGCCACGCACTACAGAATAGGAGTAGTGGTAATAGCCCCCGCCATTCGCACAGGACCCCATTGAAATGACATAACGCGGTTCTGGCATCTGATCATAGACCTTGCGCAGTGCCGGCGCCATCTTGTTGGTCAGCGTGCCTGCAACGATCATCACATCCGACTGACGCGGAGATGCACGCGGCGCGATACCAAAACGTTCAGCATCATAACGCGGCATGGAAATATGCATCATTTCCACAGCGCAACATGCAAGACCAAAGGTCATCCACATCAGCGAACCGGTACGCGCCCAAGTAATCAGCGCATCAGCAGATGTGACGATAAACCCCTTGTCGGACAGTTCGCTGTTCAGATCGTTGAAAAACGCATCATCAGAACCAACAGGCTTACCCGTGCGCGGGTCAAGAATACCCTTTGGCTGCGGAGCAATGAGTGTCGATCCAGACGCTTGATTTGTGCCGGTCAATCCCATTCGAGGGCTCCCTTCTTCCATTCATAGATGAAGCCTATGGTCAAAACACCAAGGAAAAGCATCATCGACAAAAAGCCGAACCAGCCAATTTCACCAAAGGACACAGCCCATGGGAACAGGAAGGCGACTTCAAGGTCAAAGATAATGAAGAGAATCGACACCAGATAGAAACGGATATCGAATTTCATCCGAGCGTCATCAAAGGCATTGAAGCCACACTCGTAAGCTGAAAGCTTTTCCGGGTCGGGCTGTCTGTACGCAACAAGAAACGGCGCAACCAGAAGGGCTACACCAATTACCATCGCGATGCCGAGAAAAATGACAATCGGCAAATAGGAACTTAAAAGCTCGTTCATGATCCTTATCCGGCTTGAATACGAGGCGATGCCGCCTGTAATAAGCTTTTTAAAACTCATCACCATGCGACACATTGCATCTCTTGCGACCTCGTCGCCTCAAGCAGCTTCAAAAGGCATGCCGTGCGTACGTAGTTCATTTGCCCGGACGGTTAGCGCAGCATGCACGCAAGCGCAAGCCCTCCAGGACGATCAGACAGGTATAGTGTGTTCATGATGCTTAATATGCACCATCTGCATGCCCATATATGCAACTCAAACTTCATATAGCACGAAATCATCATAATTTCGTGATTAAATAGAGACAAACTATCTCACGCTAACATCATGAGATTAGAATCAATCCAGCAAGACAAAATGCGCTTTCCTGCCGCAGCGGAGCGCCACCCCGATATAAGGGTGAGAAGAATTTCATCGTCTGAGATATGATTCTTAAAATAAATTGGCGCCAGAGCTTTAATCTGTGATTTGGTGTGCCTTTTGAAATCCATCAGCAACTTTTAAATTTCATTACTGAAAGCAATCGCGTCTGCCCCTTATAAAAAATTGGGACGATCCGATCAGCGCAAAACACCAAAGATCAATGACAGAAAAAACCGGGAGAGAATCTTGAGCACATATTTGCTCATCAGCGGCGACATTCTGGTCATTCTGGCCGGCATGTTTTCTATCGCTTACCTTGCCCGGAAGCGGAAAACGAAATAGCCCTGCCCGTATGATAAATAATCAAGTCAAACCGGTAACGAGAAAACCACGTCTTTCGGCTATAAATAAAGCATCAAATATTGATTGTATTTAAGGGAAGATGAATCGCGATTTACGCCATTTCCATTCAAAATAATATCATCGATATTGAGAATGAAAATGGCGCGAGTGACGGGGCTCGAACCCGCGACCTCCGGCGTGACAGGCCGGCACTCTAACCAACTGAGCTACACCCGCGCATTTCATTTTCAGCCATTTGGCTGGGTAACACCAACGTTTCCGTTCAGTGTGAGCGGTCGTTTAAGGTGTTCTTTCAAGAGTGTCAAGCGAGTGCTCTGAATAAAAAATAAGAATTTTGATTTTATTTCAAAAGCCGCATTTTAGCAGACATCTCTATCATTCACTTTTATCCGCCCCTCCTCCAGCATTCATTAAAGAGCGCTCAAATCAAACAGAACAGAAAACAACCGATATCCAAAAAACTGAATCATATTTTTCACTCAACTCTATATGTAAAGTGTGCTTCGCCAAGGCGTTATCCCCAGCGGGCCTATTGATTTCAGCCTGTGAACTAAAAAAATGCATTTTTATAATTTTTGCGCTTGCACTCTTCAAACGAACAGCCTAAACGGCTCTCACAGCGGCTGGCAAGGTCAGTCGGGCGATTAGCTCAGTTGGTAGAGCGCTTCGTTTACACCGAAGATGTCGGGAGTTCGAGTCTCTCATCGCCCACCATTTACCCCATCGAAATTGTTATATGTTGTTGGCCTATATGGTGTTTTTTTCCATATTGGCGTTTCAAAATGGTTTTGACTGGTTGGCATAATGCTGCACTGGAAAGAACGAAGTGGTCGCTACTCGGTTTGAATCACGTTTCCTGCAAGCTTTCTCAAGCACTACCGCTATTCACATAAGCAAATATGGGGATTTTGATCACAGCCTTCTATAGCTATTGTCTTGCTGCAAGATTCACGTTTGTATTCTTATAAATTTAAATAAGCTGGATGGTCAGTCACACAGTGACCCGTATAAATTGCATATATCCATCGGAACTAACTGCGGCACATCTTGTAGCAGAATACCGGGAATTACCCCGTGTTTTCGCCTTGGTTCGCGCAGCTATTGAGCGTGGGGAAAAACCGGATGATGCGCGTAACCCAAACGCCTATACTCTTGGCAAGGGGCATGTACGCTTTTTCTACCCACGACTCGGCTATCTCGCAAAACGACAAACTGCCCTGATAGCAGAAATGCTGGCTCGTGGATATTCACCGCAGTTCACCACCACCGACAAGCTATTAAACGACTTTCCAGCCGAATGGTGTAATGACTGGGAGCCGACAGAGAACGCCATCGCAATAAATCGTGCCAGAATTTCCGAACGATTAACGAAGCGCCCTCCTCAGCTTGTATGATGCCAAGATCAGACCTTGGCGAGCGCCTGTTCGAGGTCAGCGATAATGTCATCAGCATTTTCAATACCAATTGATAGACGCACAACCTCTGGACCTGCACCCGCAGCAATCTTCTGCTCATCCGCCAACTGGCGATGCGTCGTTGATGCCGGATGGATAACCAGCGAACGTGTATCACCAATATTGGCCAGCAATGAAAACAGTTCCAGGCTATTGACGAACTTCACGCCTGCTTCATAACCATCCTTGAGACCAAAGGTGAAAACAGAACCAGCGCCCTTTGGAGAGTATTTTTTTGCAAGCGCATGGTATTTGTCATGGGGAAGCCCGGCATAATTGACCCAAGACACTTTTTCATGGCCGTGCAGCCATGTAGCAACCTTCAAAGCATTATCCACATGACGCTGCATACGCAGTGGCAATGTTTCAACGCCCGTCAGGATCTGAAAAGCATTGAATGGCGAAATAGAAGGTCCAAAATCGCGCAGCCCCAGCACACGGGCCGCAATTGCAAATGAAATATTGCCAAAGGTTTTGTGCAACTCAATGCCTGCATAATCAGGCCTTGCTTCTGTCAGAAGCGGATAATTGCCAGACTTGGCCCAGTCGAATGTGCCTGCGTCAACCAGAATACCCCCCATAGAATTGCCATGACCACCAATAAATTTGGTCAGGGAATGCACGACAATATCCGCGCCATATTCAATAGGACGCAAGAGATAAGGTGATGCCAGCGTATTATCAACGATCAGTGGCAAACCGTGCTCATGCGCGATTTCAGCTATCGCTTCAATATCAACCACAATGCCGCCGGGATTGGCAAAGCTTTCAATGAAGATTGCCCGTGTCTTGCCATCAATCTGTTTTGCAAACTCGGCCGGGTTGGTTGCATCGGCCCAGCGAACCTGCCAGTCAAATGATTTAAACGACTGACCAAACTGGTTGATCGAACCACCATAAAGCTGGCGTGCGGCGATGAAGTTATCGCCCGGTCGCAGAAGCGTATGGAACACCAGCAATTGTGCGGCATGACCGGAAGCCGTTGCCACCGCAGCAGTACCGCCTTCAAGGGCTGCAATGCGCTCTTCCAAAACGGCAGTGGTCGGATTTGTTATGCGTGTATAAATATTGCCAAAAGCCTGCAAGCCAAACAAAGATGCTGCATGATCGGCATCGTCAAACACAAAAGATGTGGTCTGATAAATAGGCGTAGCACGAGCACCCGTGGTCGGGTCCGGCTTTGCACCCGCGTGAATTGCCAATGTTTCGATACCGGGTGAGCGCTTAGACATGAGTTCCTCCTGACAGCCTATGCCATATGATATGAACTGACGTTAGGCTCTGGTTGCGAGAAAGCAAAGAAGGATTTTTTGTGATTATTTTAAATTGCGAAAATTAATTCCAACATTCACGGCCATTCAACGAGACGCATGGGTTTATTGCCCGTGCAATGGCAACTTATTCAAGCCGACGAGGATAAAAAAATATGGTATTATAATACCAACATTGTAACTACTTGTTTTTATTGCATTTTTAAAAGATAAGCATAAAAACAACGCTTGACGGCCTGTCAGAGTTTGTGTATCGACCCACTCGGAACATATGGGAGCTTACATTCATATGCTCTCACGGTTGGATGTCATAAGGACAGACGCAACCAAACAAGCAACAAGAAAAGCCCGGATCGCAAGATCAGGGATCAAGTCAAGGAAGACTTCAATGGCAACTTTTTCTCAGAAGCCAGCCGAAGTGGTGAAGAAATGGATTCTGATCGACGCAGAAGGTCTCGTCGTCGGTCGTCTCGCATCCCTCGTCGCCAATCGCCTGCGCGGTAAGCATAAAGCAACCTTCACCCCGCATGTAGACGATGGCGACAATGTCATCATCATCAATGCCGACAAGGTTGTTCTTACCGGCAAGAAGTATACTGACAAAGTTTACTACTGGCACACTGGCCACCCAGGTGGCATCAAGGAGCGTACTGCTCGCCAGATTCTCGAAGGTCGTTTCCCGGAACGCGTTCTTGAAAAAGCTATCGAGCGCATGATCCCACGCGGTCCTCTTGGCCGTCGCCAGATGAAGAACCTGCGCGTTTACAAAGGTGCAGAACATCAGCACGAAGCTCAGCAGCCAGAAGTTCTGGACGTTGCAGCGCTGAACCGCAAGAACAAAGGGAATGCATAATCATGGCTGAGCAGCTTAACTCGCTCGAAGAACTCGGCAGCGTAGCATCGGCCTCTGCCGCAGCTCCAGTTCATGTCCAGAAAATCGACGCTCAGGGCCGCGCTTATGCGACCGGCAAGCGTAAGGATGCGATTGCTCGCGTCTGGGTCAAGCCAGGTTCGGGCAAGATCACAGTCAACGGCAAAGAATTTGCCGCCTATTTCGCACGTCCGGTTCTGCAGATGATCCTGCAGCAGCCAATCGTTGCGTCAAACCGCGCTGGCCAGTTCGATATCGTGGCTACCGTTATTGGTGGTGGTCTTTCCGGTCAGGCCGGCGCTGTTCGTCACGGCATCTCCAAGGCACTCACCTATTACGAACCAGGCCTTCGCGCGGTTCTCAAGAAGGGTGGCTTCCTTACCCGCGACAGCCGCGTTGTTGAACGTAAAAAATACGGTAAGGCCAAGGCTCGCCGTTCGTTCCAGTTCTCAAAGCGCTAACGCACTTTGGGCCAGTTCTCAAAGCGCTAATGCACTTTGGCCAATTCTCAAAGCGCTCATTGTTATCGCTTTGGAATTACAAAAAAGCGGGCCTTCGGGTCCGCTTTTTTGTTATCAGTTATCTTAATAAAAACTGGTAAAGCATTTCTGAATTTAGTTAAATCATTAGAAATGCTCTATCTATTTGTTTTCACGCACATCTTGTTCTGAAAACCGGTTCTCACTTTTCAGGATGTGCTCTAACAGTAAACATCAACAAACAAAGCTGAAAAACTGATTCCGAAAATTGACGCAGCTATCTGAAATCCAAGGGCAAAGCGCATGAAACCGAAAATCTTCATCGATGGCGAACACGGCACCACAGGCCTGCAAATCCGCAGCCGCCTTGCTGAACGCGACGATCTTGAAGTGATTTCTATTCCAGAAGCCGAGCGCCGCAACAAGGATTTGCGCGCCGACTATCTGCGTGCCGCAGATATTGCGATTCTGTGCCTGCCTGATGATGCTTCAAAAGAAGCAGTAGCTCTGCTTGAAGGTCACGATACAACACGGATCATCGACACATCGACCGCTCATCGTGTACATGCAGACTGGGCATATGGCTTTGCAGAACTTGCCAAAGGTCAACGTGAGCGGATCACGCAAGCGCGGCTGGTTGCCAATCCCGGCTGCTATCCTACCGGAGCCATCGCTTTGGTTCGTCCATTGCGCGACGCTGGTCTGCTGGCCGCAGATTACCCTGTCAGCGTTAATGCGGTGTCCGGTTATACCGGCGGCGGCAAGCAGATGATTGCGCAGATCGAAGACAGGAACCATCCCGAGTATCTGGTATCCAACAATTTTCTTTATGGTTTGTCTCTACGTCACAAACATGTGCCGGAACTGCAATTGCATGGCCGCCTTGAACGTCGCCCGATTTTCAGCCCAAGCGTAGGTCGCTTCCCGCAGGGCATGATCGTGCAGGTTCCTCTGTTTGTGAACGAGCTTGAAAATACGCCATCGCTCAAAGATATTCACACTGTTCTGAGTGCCCATTATGCTGATCAAAATATAGTCGAGGTTGTTTCGCTTGAAGAAAGCAGCAAACTGGCGCGTATTGATGCAGAAGAACTTGCCGGCAAGGACGGTATGAAACTGTTCGTATTGGGTACTGAAGGTGACAATCAGGTCAACCTCGTCGCATTGCTGGATAATCTTGGCAAAGGCGCATCGGGTGCCGCGGTTCAGAATATGAACCTGATGCTTGGCAAATAATTTTATTCTGAAATGAAAAGCCCGGCTTGAAACCGGGCTTTTTTTATTCCTGATACGCACCCTTGATTGCACGCCAGTGTGCCACAGCAAAGGCCAGCACAATGAGGGCAACAAACTGATGTGTAAGGCCAAGATCAAGCGGCACGCTCAGCAATAGCGTTACAATCCCGATGGCAGCCTGCACCAGTATCAGCCCCAGCAAGACGATTGTGCGTCGTGCATGTGTGGTCCCCGGCGCATGTTTCCACACCTGAACCAGATGCAAAAGCGCGAGAACGACGACTGTATAGGCAAACATGCGATGCACGAATTGCACAGTCTTCGGATTCTCAAACAGATTGATCCACCAGGGTGACTGAATAAACAAATCAGATGGAATGATTGCTCCGTCCATCAACGGCCAGGTATTATAGGTTAATCCCGCATGGAGACCTGCAACGAGACCGCCAAGATAAATCTGCACAAGCACAGCAAAGACCAGCCATCCGGCAAAATGCTGGATTGAACGTTCTGCCGGGCGTTCCGTGTATTTTGCAAGCCCCCGCGCAATATAGAGCACAGCCGTTATGATAATGCATGCTGTGGTCAAATGGATCGCAAGCCGATACTGGCTCACGCTTGTGCGTTCGCTCAGGCCAGACGCCACCATCCACCAGCCAATAGCCCCCTGAAACGCACCCAGTGCCAGCAGTCCGAGCATCCGATATTTAAGTGCGGTGGTGAGACGGCCTGTCAGCCAGAAGAAGGCAAGCGGGATAGCAACCAGAAAACCAACGAAACGGGCAAGCATACGGTGCGCCCATTCCCACCAGAAAATAGTCTGGAAAGCTTCCAGCGACATGCCTTTGTTAATCTGCTGATATTGTGGAATCTGACGATATTTATCGAACTCTTCCATCCATTGCGCATGGTTGAGCGGCGGAATAACGCCGTGGATCGGCTTCCATTCGGTTATTGACAAGCCAGAGCCAGTCATTCGGGTAGCACCACCAACCATGACAATCGCAATCAGAACGACAAAAACAGCATAGAGCCAATAACGGATCAATCGACGATTGCGATCATCAGTTGCAGATCTCGCTGCGCCCTGCCCTTCCTGTCGAACAGAAACTGCCACCATGCCATTTAATCCTTCAATATTGTATAAAGGGATACATGCCGCATAGCCGAAACGGTTACAAGACAAGTTCACGCGACTTCACGCGACTTCATGCGACAAGCCGACGCGTTTTCGCTTCCCTTGTGTTCGCTCACGCGTTAGAGCCAATGAGTTAAATGGAAGCAGGGGAAAGACATGCCCGTTCGGCTGAAAAAACTCATAGGCACATTTCTGCTTGTAGCGCTTGTGATTATCTATGCAGTTTTCGCAACAATAATCGCTGTGGCGCAATTGGCAGAATCACCAGCCTGGGTGCACCTGCTCTACTTCTTCCTGACCGGACTTCTCTGGGTTCTGCCTGCTATGGCCATTATCTGGTGGATGGCACAGCCCCCACGCAAGAAACGTCATTAGAGCGCATTTCGATCTGAATGAAGCAGAGCGAGTACAACAATCAAATCGCCAGCCTTACTGCGCGTCCATCAGAATAATGACGTCCTCATAACCACTTTGATCCATATCAAGTGCAGCTGCTGCCACACTTTCATCATCGGGTTCGATAATATTGATGATGATTGCTGTTAGAGCATCCACAATGCAATGTATCTGGCTGGATGTAGACGGACCGCACTCCAGCACCACAAAATCATATATAGTTTCCAGCGCTTCAAGAATGAAAGGCAACCGGCCGGCTGAACGCATTGCCCTTTCAGGATTAACTTTTCCAAGCGGCATAATATGTGCCCGTGAAAAATGATCCGCATGGATTGCGTCGTTGAAGCGCCGCTCTCCTGCAAGAAGCTCTGTAATGCCGGCATGATCATTGCTTTCAAGCATCGCTTGTCCCAATATACCATGCGCAGTCATATCTATAAAAAGAACACGCTTTCCACGATCAGCAAGCTCCCTAACCAATCGGACAGTGTAGACAGAAGCATCATCACCTTCAGGAGAAACCGCAACCACGCGCTTCATCCTCGATAACACAAGATGATCGGCAACAGTTTTCACGCCATTGGGATTATCGACGGGATTATCGACATCGCTTGAACTATTCTCCTGAGAGCTTTCAAACGCATCTGACATAAAGGGGGATGTCCAACGTTCCATCGGCCGATCTCCCGATACCGAATCTTTTTTCAATCTATCCTTAAAATTCATATCAGTTGCCGCTTCAATCATCCGTATATCAATCGCTTTCACTCTCGCATAACCCGAGTGTCAAGCCGTGCATAGAGCTCAAATCATAACTGGAAAGAAAGTTTTTCATCGGAACCGGCATTCTTTTACCAGCCATTAACCTTAATCAATAGATAACGCTATTGTCAGGGCGTGGATATTGCCATCCGAACCTGCAAATACAGCAAAGCTTTTCGGAAGAAACCGAGGCGAATATGACAATGCAGAAATTTCATAAAAAGCGCAAAAGCAATGTAGCGTTTATTGTGCTTGGCCTTGCGGCCATGACCCTTTGTGCATGTTCCAGCTATCGCCCTGCCCCGGATGCATTTCACGCGGCCCTTAATGAACCCTATCTGCTTAATGCTGGTGATCGTGTACGTATTACAGTGTTTGAGCAAGCAGGCCTCACCAATAATTACTCTGTTGATCAATCAGGATATATCGCATTTCCGCTGGTTGGCAGTATTCCGGCAAGCGGCAGAACCGTCAAACAGCTTGAAGCGACAATCGCATCCAAGCTCCGCGGTGATTACCTGCGTGATCCTGATGTGAGTGTAGAGGTTGACCGCTATCGCCCGATTTTCATAATGGGTGAAGTGGGTGGTGCAGGCCAATACGCCTATGTGCCCGGTATGACCATTCAAAAGGCAATCGCTGCGGCTGGTGGCTTTAGCCCGCGCGCCAATCAGGAAAATGTCGATGTTACCCGGACAATTAATGACAAAGTCATTACTGGCCGTGTTGTCATTTCCGATCCTATTCTGCCAGGAGATACGATTTACGTGCGAGAGCGGCTGTTTTAAAGACGCCTGCCACTCGATAAACAATACCTGCCTGCATTTGCTGTTCTCACTTTAAGCAACAGCGCAATCTATAGAATTGATTTACCGTAAGACACATTCCTGACAGCCTCTTCGCCACCAGCATTTTTTAATCAGTATTTCCTTAGGATTTGCCTTTATAGATAATCTGATACTTAGATTATTAGGGGTAAACCGTGCGGAACAACGAGACGCCTTCTCCAGTCGAGCCAGAGGCCAACCATTCAGGAACTGCGGATATTTCTAATCCCAAAGAGAGTGTTGCGTTAAACTCAATGGCGCGCCAGATGGCTGCGCAATATGCAAGTGACAATCTCTCACCAACCATGCTGAGCGGTGTCATACGCCTGATTGAATTTGGCATCATATTTGTTACTGGCGTCTTGAGTTTTGCGTATTATGTAAATTTTCAAAGCCCTCATTTATTCTATTATTTCCTGACTATGATTGTTGGCGCCGGTCTGTTTGTGCTGCTGATGGAAATCAACAACGGCTATCAGATCAATATCCTGCGCAGCCCAAGCCGCCACCTTAAGCGTGTCATTATCAGCTGGATTTCCGTGCTAGGCGCTATTGCCATTACCGGTTTTCTATTCAAGGTTTCATCGGATTTTTCGCGTGTCTGGTTTTTAATATGGACCCTGAGCAGCCTGATCATTCTCATCACTACACGGCTGTTTATTTCCTGGAAAATTCGCCGATGGGCACGCAATGGCATTCTGGAGCGCCGTGCGGTAATCGTCGGCGGCGGTCCTAATGCTGAGGCCCTGATCCGCCTGCTTGAACAGCAAGTGGATAATGACATACGAATTTGCGGCATATTCGATGATCGCGACGACAAGCGTTCTCCGCCTATCGTGGCAGGCTATCCCAAACTCGGAAATATCCAGGAGTTGATAGAGTTTGCACGAATTGCCCGCATCGATATGTTGATCGTTTCATTACCGATCAGTGCTGAAGAACGTATTTTGACAATCCTTAACAAGCTCTGGGTTTTGCCGGTCGATATCCGCCTGTCGGCAGTCAACAGCCACCTTCGTTTCCGTCCACGCGCCTATTCATATATCGGCACAGTGCCGATGCTCGATATTTTTGACAAGCCGATCAATGACTGGGATTCAGTCGCAAAACGCATTTTCGATATCGTCTTCAGCCTGCTTGGCATTATTGCGCTCTCCCCTGTCATGCTCGCAACAGCAATTGCTATCAAGCTCGACAGCAAAGGGCCGGTGATTTTTAAACAAAAACGTCATGGCTTTAACAACGAAATCATCAATGTCTGGAAATTTCGTTCGATGTATACCGAGCACAGCGATCCAACAGCACGCAATCCTGTGACAAAAAATGATCCACGTGTCACACGGGTCGGGCAATTTATACGTAAGACATCAATTGATGAGCTGCCACAATTCTTCAACTCTCTAACCGGATCATTGTCTCTCGTCGGGCCACGTCCACATGCTGTAACGGCACACACGCATAATGTGCTTTTTAACGAAGTCGTTGATGGCTATTTTGCCCGCCACCGCGTCAAACCGGGTGTTACCGGCTGGGCACAGATCAATGGCTGGCGTGGCGAAATCGATAATAATGACAAGCTTAGGATGCGTACAGAATATGATCTCTACTATATTGAGAACTGGTCGCTCTGGTTTGATTTGAAAATTCTGTTTCTCACACCAATCCGATTATTAAATACAGAAAATGCCTATTGAGAGGTTCGCTCATAGTGCGAAATATTCAGTATTTTCAGATTTTACAGAACTGAAATATACAACAAACTTATGCAGCATTATCATAGGCTGAACAAATTTACGGAAATTCACAGTGCAGTTCCTAATTTACACTACTGCCGCTATATTTGAGATTGCCGGATGTTTTTCGTTCTGGGCATGGCTCAAGCTCGATAAGTCACCACTATGGTTATTACCAGGCATTCTATGCCTTGCCCTCTTTGCTTATCTACTTACACTAATTGAAAGCTCTGCTGCGGGTCGCGCTTATGCCGCATATGGCGGGATTTACATTATTGCATCAATCGTCTGGATATGGGCGGCTGAAGGCATGCGCCCTGACCGGTGGGATATAATCGGAGCAATAATCGCCTTCACCGGGACCTGCATTATCCTGTTTACACCACGCACATGACAATCATCATCATAAAGCACGCTCTGAGAGCAGGGATTTATTAGATTTAAGTCATTGATTTAATGGTCGGAGCGGCGGGATTCGAACCCACGACCCCTTGACCCCCAGTCAAGTGCGCTACCGGGCTGCGCTACGCTCCGGACCATGAAAAAGCCCTAAGATATAAAGGGTTAAACTGCAAGCCCTTAAAATAGGAAAAAAGAACAAACTGAACACAGATGCATCTCGTGGCGAATGTCAGAACCCAAAACGCCATGGTACTTCTTTTTATGTTCTCAAACCAATCTTGTGAATTGACTCTTTCCGTCCGTAAAAAACAATAAGGGAACAAAGAAGACGATATGAGGAGCGGCGTCTGCTTAACCAAGCAGAATATGAACACAGTTATGCAAGAAATTGGATACGACAAATAGGTTGATCTGATAGCCTCGCGAAGGTGTACGTTATCCCTGATTCAATAGTAGGAGCAGTACAATGGACCAGTTTCTATCGGCCCTTCAAGAAGCCTTAAGTGCTGACAATTTCAATGTTTGGCCGCACATTATTACCATGGCAGCAGCCTATATCTTGGCTCTACCTATCGGCTGGCATCGTGAGATCGAAGAGCGTAGCGCAGGTCTGAGAACTTTTCCTCTGGTTGCTGTTGCCAGTTGTGGTTTCATTAAGGCCACAGAGGGCTTGACCGTAGACAATCCAGAAGCACTGGCTCGTATCGTCGAAGGCGTCATCACGGGCATGGGCTTTATTGGTGGTGGGGCTATTCTACGCCTAAGTTCGTCTGTTAAAGGAACCGCCACGGCTGCGAGCCTTTGGGCGACTGGTGCAATAGGAATAGCCTGTGCTCTTAATGCTTTCGACGTCGCGATCATCATCATGGTATTCGCACTGATAACACTCGCCCTGTTTTCTCATAGGAAAGACGACATCAAAACACCGTCTTCCTCTGCCACTGAACCCAAGCCGGATGATGCAGACGCTGCTATATAGATCATGCAAACCTTTATATGTTCCGGCTGTTTAGAAAGGCGCGTTCTATCCACTGCCTGTCTCGGTCATGGCATGGCTTGCAGGGGGCTGGAATGGTCCTGACCAGAATGCTCGCTCATCGCCGTGGCATGGGTCTATGTGGTCACAGACTATCAGACTTGTATCTGCTTCTATTTCCTGCACATCAAGCATGTGATCGTAGACAACTTTTAGATGTTAACCTATTCAATAGATTTCTAATGCGCATCAACAATTCTGAGCTATCATTTTGGATAGTATTAACAGACCATTTATCGGAGAGCTCATGTTAAGATTTGCAGCAGTTGCTTTAACAACAATATTGTTCTCAAGCACAGCCTTTGCATCATCCACTGAATGCGAAGATGCGCAAGACCAGACAACCATGACAAAGTGCGCTAATGATGAATTGTCTAAAGCCGATAAACAACTAAACACAAACTACAAAGAAATCGAAAAACGCCTCGCGGACGATGATGAGGCTAAGCGTTTACTTGTTACTTCACAACGTGCATGGGTTAAATTCAGGGACGCTGAATGTAACTTTTCCTCATCCGCCACGGTAGGCGGGAGCATACACCCAATGATGCTTGCCTCATGCAGAGCGCAATTAACTGAGGACCGTAACAAACAATTCATGAACTATCTGAATTGCGCTGAAGGTGATTTAACCTGCCCAGTTCCTTCAGGCGGTTAAACTGGATCGCCCTATTGGGATCGAACCAAGACACCCGCATTCAAAGTGCGTTGCCCTACCGTTGGGCTAAGGACGTGAATTGAAACCATTTTTCGGGCTTCCGCAATATGGTCAGAACGGTCGGACACGAACCCGACTGGCTAGCGGGTGACTGCATCTAGCATCAGCGCATCGCAATCAACCAAGCTACCGATGATCCCCTGCGCTTCTGCTTTCAGCGCCGCGTTCTGATTGAAAATCCGCTCATGCACAATGTGCAGATGTGGCAGACCCAGGCATTCACCGCGTCTCGCATATTCCGTTGATCAATGCTGCACCCAAAGAAGAGATTTTGTATCAATGCCAAGCTTCCGCGCAACTGAAAGAGCTTCGTTTTTCAGTTGATTTGAAAGCTTGGGCTGGCGAGAAAGAACCCAGAAGTACTTCTTCGGATTATCACCAGCCACGATTGACCATTGATAATTCCGATCAAGTGCAACAATGTTGTAGCTACCGTAAAAAGGACCAAAAAATGAAACTCTCAACGCGCCCACATCTGGGCCATTAGCAAACTTCGCTTTACCCGTAGCGCTTCTAAAACGTCCCTTCGCGGGATCGTAACCTGCATTAATAACCTTAATTGTACCATCACCATTAAGAGCATATTCTGCAGTGACTTTACTCATACCTTTTTCAAAGCGGTTTTCAACACGAGCAAGCTCATACCATTTTCCTAAATAGCGCTCAGCGTCAAATCCAGTGACTGGGTGCAATGCCAATTCTGGTTGACTGGTCTTACATGCAGTCAAAATAGCCAGACCTGCTAATGCAGATATAATACCCCAAAATTTTAGTTTCATTGGACCATCTCCAGAGTCAGATGGTATAGATATCTCTTTTCATTAATGTTTCAAGGCAATGCGTATCATATTATGCGAGGCCGGTCCCTCTGGCCCAGTTCGCTGCACGCAAGATCATCTTTCAGACTTGTGCGCCTCGCCTTCCGTTGAGGACCGGCCTCAATTTCAGTCAGCTACTTTTCTGACTTTTGTATCTGATGGGTAATCTTAAGAATGGGTATTACCGGCAGCTTATCATCAGCAGCCCCGGAGCAATCCAATCTTTCCAATTGAAGCGATGGAGCCAGATATGACGGCTTCTTGAATAATTTAATTTCGCCAAAAGCTTCCCAACCTGGACGCTTTGAAAGGTAATTATCTAATCCGTTTTTATTGAGAGGAATGAATTTGCAACTGATCACAACATGACTTTCCTGATCTGCGGAGTGCGCCGATACGCAACTCAACAGAACTACAAACGAAGATAATATCAAATCAACTCGTCTCATAGAAACTCCCCTGCAATAGAGGAGTTTAAGGTTAGCTGTTTCTGCAATCAGTAAAACCGCAATAAACAGGCAGCTAAAATAAAGGTATAAGATATATAAAAAGCGGCTCGCAAGCCCTGTAATCTATTCTGGATGCAATTATCCATTCTGAAACTATGTGAAGATTGTTCCGTATCTAGTGATTTTACAAGACATTCATGCGATTTTTCTACGCTTTTGTGTAAAAAGTGGCGATGAACTGCATTGCAGGCAAGACGAATGCCCCCGAGATTGTGAGAAAAGAACTGATCGCTCTCAAGCATAAACTGAAAAGCTGCTCAAAGATCCCCTTCTCTGGTTTCCACAACCTCTAGATGTTAGTTGACTCTTTTTCTGAATGAGAACATAATAAGAACATTATCTATCAAACGGAATATGTTCCTTAGTGTCTATGCACTCGGGACAAGTTTCGTGCGCTCTATATTCTGGAGTTAGAAATGCGCCTGCCTGAGACGATTGAACGGCTGTATCTCGACTTTGACGGCTTCTTCGCGTCGGTCGAGCAACAGTGCGACAAACGTCTGCGCGGCCGGCCAATCGGCGTTGTCCCTTTTGCCGGCACCAATCGAACCGCCGTGATCGCTTGCTCGAAAGAGGCAAAAGCAATGGGCGTCAAGAATGTGATGTCGATCAAGGACGCATTACGGGTCTGTCCTGATCTTGTGCTCGTCCCGCAGAAGCCAGACCTTTACCGGCGTGCGCACAACGCCCTGCTCTGCGAAATCGAAACAGTCATCGCAATTGATACGGCCAAGAGCATTGATGAACTGACATGCGTGCTGGATGACAGCGGCAAGCGAGATCCTGAATTGCTGGCAGCAAAGATCAAATCTGTCATTGCTGAGAATATAGGCCCATACATCACCAGCTCAATCGGCTTTGCCGCCAACCGTCAGCTTGCAAAGATCGCATGCAAGGCGGGAAAAGATGAAAACAAACGAAACGGCCAATATGGCAATGGTCTCGCAATCTGGTGGCCGTCAGTCATGCCAGACCCACTATTGCGTATTGAGTTGGAAGATATACCCGGCATAGGCAAAGGTATGGCCAAGCGTCTCTACCGCAATGGCATATTCACAACCACGCAGCTTTACGCAATTCAGCCCAAACACATGCGAAAGATATGGAAGAGCGTCAATGGTGAGCGTCTTTGGTACGCTTTGCATGGTTATGACATTCAGGCACCGGTTCAACAGCGCGGCATGTTCGGCCATGGACGCGTGCTGCCACCTGAAGCACGTTCAATAGACGGTGCCTATGAAATATCCCGGCTGTTACTCACCAAGGCCGCACGCCGTTTACGCCGTGAGAATTACTATGCATCAGGCTTGTGGCTTTGGTTGTCTGTGCGCGATGGCTCATGGTTTGGCAAACATCATCTGCCAGTCGTCAATGACGATCAGGCCATTCTTGCAACTCTTCGGATACTCTGGGATCGCGTAAAGCTCGATCATCCAGGAGGCGTGACGATCTTTCGGGTTAGCGTCACCCTGTATGATCTGTCACCAGCCGGTGAAAGGCAGGTTGATCTGCTCGATAATGACGATGAGCTGCGGCAGAAATGGGAGAAGGCAAATAACGCCGTCGATACCATCAATACCAAATATGCAGGCACGATTGTCAGTATGGGAGAATGGAAGCCGCCAGCAGGCGGTCATATTGGTGGAAAGATCAGCTATGTCCGTATTCCATCGGCAGAGGATTTCTGGTGATGGGCAACTGGAAAACCAAGATCAAGGTTGGTGATCTTGGTGACGATCAAAGATTGGAGATGATCTGTAAAAAATGCGGGCGCCTTACCTATATAGATAAGCAGTTAATCTGCCAGTCAGTGGATCGATCACAGCAATATCTGGATGAGGTCGAGGCGAAGGCACGATGCAAAGCACGTGGCTGCAACGGTAAAATGCGTATGGCAATGGAACGATTGAAAGAGCTAAGCGGATTTGTAGGAGGACTGGCTTGATTGAACAGCCTGCAATCATATTGCAATCATTGGTTGATGGTCAGCAAATTAAATCAGTCACCCTGAATTTACCAATCCGGCGTGATCGATGTTTCCGTGATGGCTATATGAGAATTAACCGCAAGGTGGTGTGCGGTTATATTGTGCGGGCTTACGCATATGGATGGATCCAAGATGCTTTAATCATCACAGCCATGCCAGAAGATGAACTACAGAATATCCTTGATGATCTGTTTGTCTCTGAGAGCAATCTTTTCTTCGCCCCATAATCACCGCCCTTCTTGCGTTCATTGTCGCGCAGTTTCATTGCCCATGATGAGGATAGTACGGGCAAGCAAGCTAGTATGGTGGATTTGAAGTTCGTATCACTTTGGAGCAAGACTTTGATTAAAGACGTTCGTTTCGCTCCAGACTTGCAGATTGTAAAAAAATTGTTTATTTGAGGATTGCGTGGGACGACCCGCGCCTGTGTTCACATAGGGGACGGCCCCATACCCTGAGGAGCACAAAATGGCATGGGTTTATCTTGCAATCGCAGGTGTCCTTGAAATCATATGGGCCTATTACATGAAAAAGTCAGAGGGATTTTCGCTTCTGACACCTACTCTGATCACTATAGTAATGATGATCGGTAGTTTCGCTTTGCTCTCTATTGCCATGCGCAGCCTGCCACTCGGCACAGCTTATGCTATCTGGACCGGCATTGGCGCACTTGGCGCATTTGTTGTCGGGATACTCATTCTGGGAGAAGCAGCTACCTTTTTCCGCATCCTGAGTGCGGCGCTCATCCTTGCAGGTATCGTCGGCCTGAAACTATCCTCGACATAAGCAAAGATAAAGGGAGGCATTTGCCTCCCTTGTTTATACGATATCAGCGAACCTGATCCAGAAGTCGCTTGCATTCAAGAAGATCGAATAGCGCCTCCTGCAACAGGCCCCGATTGTCTTTGGATGGACGTTTGCCATCAGCACCAATCGGGCCGTCCTCCTCGCCTTTAAGCAGACCAAATAATTTACGGGCGGATTGCGGAGCCTTGATCCCGTTAGGCAGCGTCATTTCATGATCAGCCGCATTTTCCAATGCCTGCTTTTCACTTGCAGCCTGTTTCTGGCGGGTAATTGCTTCAATCGCCTGCACGTCGCCATTACCAAGAGCGATAATAAATTGCGCGTTGTTTTCGCGCAGCAGGCGCTGCACGCCCTTGATAGTATAGCCCTGATCATAAAGCAGATGACGAATGCCCTTGAGCAACTCAACATCAAGCGGACGATAGTAACGGCGTCCACCACCACGCTTCATAGGTTTTATCTGAGTGAAACGCGTTTCCCAGAAACGCAGAACATGTTGCGGAAGATCAAGACTTTCTGCAACTTCACTTATAGTCCTGAATGCATCAGGGCTTTTATCCATATTTTGCCCTTTCCAGTGGTTTGGCTCTGCCAAGAGGCGAACCCTGCCAGCCCAGATAGTTCAAATGGCCATGGGTACATCATTGCGTACCAGCCATAATATCATAATAATCGAACGCCGTTTAACATAAAAAAATTGAACGAAAAGCCCCAACTTTTCGGTTTCTTATATTAGCAAAGCGACTCGCTATTAGCGATGATTATATAATATCAGAACTTTATAAGCACCCCTTCAAATACAACAGGAAGAAGTACATTTTCAGGATGCTATAACCACTGGATATAAAAAACACAAAACTGTCAGATATAAAGGCAATCAGATCAGAACATAGAGAATCTTTTTATTAAGAAAAACAGCTATTTAGCGCCTTTCGCACCACGCTTCTGATGCTCTTGCAAAATACGCTGTTTGAGTACGTTTGATGCTTTGAACGTCATGACACGGCGGGGGAGAATTGGAACTTCCTCACCGGTCTTCGGATTGCGCCCAATACGCTCGTTCTTGTCACGAACCTGAAACGTCGCAAAAGATGACAGTTTTACTGTTTCACCATTCACGATAGCATCACAAACTTCGTCGAGAATCATTTCGACCAAAGCCGCCGACTCTGTCCGGGACAAGCCTACCTTTCGATAAACTGCCTCTGCCAGATCAGCACGTGTGACCGTCTTACCTCCCATAACCGAACCTGCCTGGTTAGTGTTTGAACAGATAATATCCTTAAGTGACAGGAGGTTACACAGATAATTGCGCTTCGGTCAAGCCGCGAGTTTCCTCACGGCCTATCATTTTTCGAATTACCAGCGCAACAAAACTGCACCCCAGGTAAATCCGCCCCCCATAGCCTCCAGAAGAACGAGGTCGCCCTTCTTGATCCGGCCATCTGCAACAGCAGTCGCAAGAGCCAGCGGAACAGAAGCTGCGGAGGTATTTCCGTGGCGATCGACGGTAATAACAACTTTTTCCTCGGCAATATTGAGCTTTTTAGCGGAAGCATCAATAATACGCTTATTGGCCTGATGGGGTACGAACCAGTCAATATCCTCAGCAGTCAGGCCCGTTTCGGTAAATGAAGCCTCGATCACATCGGTAATCATACCAACAGCGTGCTTGAAGACTTCACGGCCTTCCATGCGCAAATGACCAACAGTCTGTGTTGTAGATGGACCACCATCGACAAAAAGCTTCTCTTTATGATTGCCGTCAGAGCGAAGATTAGCTGCCAGAATGCCGCGATCTGACGTCAGCCCCTTGCCTTCTGCTTCTTCCAGCACGATTGCACCCGCACCATCACCAAACAACACGCAGGTCGTGCGATCATTCCAGTCAAGAATACGAGAAAAAGTTTCTGAGCCAATGACCAGAACCCGCTTGGCGAGACCGCCGCGAATATAAAGATCAGCCGTGGTTATGGCATAGATAAAACCACTACAAACGGCCTGCAAATCGAAAGCGAAGCCTGTCGTAATACCCAGTTCATGCTGAATTTCGACAGCGCTTGCCGGAAATGTATGATTAGGCGTCGAGGTTGCCACCAGCACCAGATCAATATCGGATGCTTCAATCCCGGCATTTTCCAATGCAGCACGTGCAGCCGCAGCACCGAGCGACACGGTTGTCTCACCATCACCTGCTATGTGACGTTGACGAATACCTGTGCGCTGGACAATCCATTCGTCTGAGGTTTCTATCACACCTTCAAAATCGGAATTCTTCATGATCCGCTGGGGGAGAGCAGAACCTATTCCTCGTACGACAGATCTTATCATTGTATTTTCCTGTCCCAGAGCGCTTTGCATTTAACTGTACTCACAGTTTTCGCTCTATCTCTTTATTTTACACATGTCATGATCGGAAAACCGGTTCCCACTTTTCCCAGACATGCTCTAGCCTGATGACAGCAAACCCACGTCTGCCAGTCAAAATTCTCGCCTTGTTACAGGCCAATAATCATTTGGCTGCTTCGCTGGCGTCATTGCCCGCAGTCTGCAGATGACTATGGTGGAAATGCGCCAAATCCGCTTCTATCTTTTCAAGAAGCTTGTTGCGAACCATGTCATAACCAACCTCAACCGCCGAGCAAAAGCCATCGGCAGTCGCACCGCCATGGCTTTTAATGACAATGCCACTCAATCCAAGAAGAACGCCACCATTGACCTTATTGGGATCCATCTTCTCGCGAATGCGATCAAACGCGCCCTTGGCAAAGAAATAGCCGATTTTTGAAAGCAATGTGCGACTCATAGCCTGACGCAGCAGGGTTGCCATCTGTCGCGCGGTGCCTTCCGCAGCCTTCAATGCAATATTACCGGTAAAACCTTCGGTAACGACCACATCAACCGTTCCTTTGCCGATGTCGGTGCCTTCGACGAATCCGGTATATTGCAAACCATCGAGCGGCATATCGCGCAGAATCTGACCCGCTTCCTTGATTTCATCAAGACCTTTGATTTCTTCAGTGCCTACATTGAGAAGCCCGACAGTGGGCTTGCGAATCTCGAACAATGCACGCGCCATACCCGCCCCCATCACGGCATAGTCAACAAGCTGACGCGCATCGGCACCAATGGTTGCGCCAACATCCAGCACAATGCTTTCACCACGCAAAGTCGGCCAGATACCGGCAATTGCCGGGCGCTCGACATCCGATAACATGCGCAGACAGAATTTGGACATCGCCATCAGTGCGCCGGTATTGCCTGCCGAGACACAAACATCAGCATCGCCTGTTTTCACAGCTTCAATGGCCTGCCACATGGATGACTTGCCACGACCGGCGCGCAATGCCTGACTTGGCTTGTCATCCATCTTGATAGCAACCTGACTGGCCCGAAACTCGGATGCAGCCTGAAGCTTTGGATAAAGTGCAAGCACCGGCTCGACCTGCCCGGCCAGACCAAAAAAGATAAACCGGATATCAGGATGACGCTCAAGCGCCTTCGCCGCACCTGGGATGACCACTTCAGGGCCAAAATCACCGCCCATGGCGTCAATCGAAATTTTTATCACTCTTGATTAATCCTGTGCGATCCCTTGCCCCCAACCTGTTGTTTCAAAAACAGAGGGCTTTTCCGCGAAAATAGTGTTTTTCCAGTCGCGCACAACCAGTTTCTATCAAGCATCGGTTAAATCAGGGCTTATTCGACCATTCCGAGAGCTTTGCAAAAGGCGAATCAGGCTTTTCTTCATCGTCAACATCGCCAAAAACAACCGGCTCAGTGCTATCCGGCAGCCCCGGTTTGCGTGGATAGGGATCAAGTGCCAGCTCAAAAAACTCTTCTGCCACAGCACCTAAATCAATTTTATCGCCAACAAATGTCTCTGGAATGTCTGCGCCTTCCGCATCAAGCAGCAATTCACCACTCTCATCAAGCTGGATTTTAGCAAGACGAGAATCCTCCGGCACAAAAATCGTATCGACCTGCTCATCAACTGTTGCATCCAGCGGCTCAAGCGTGGCTACACATGACTGCACCACATCTGCCTTGATCGTTCCACGAATGCGAATGCCACGTTTTTTCCAAGGGGTGAGCAAAAATTCGGCATCAAAGGATTTGACCGACATAAGGTCGTGCTCGGCTGCCAATGCAGCTCTTTCCTTTTCATTGGTCCCAATCTTCACCGTCAACCCCTTGTGGGGGAGATGAAGAACCGGAACAGGATAGGTCAGCGCCGGTTTATCAGTCATCGTCATGTGCCTTTTTCTCGGTATCAATTGGCATGAATGCCATGTCTTCGACATTCATATAGGAAATATTGCCTTCTGCCAAAACGCCGTCATCTGTTGTTGCAAGCTGATCGCGGCAGGCAAAAACATATTCACTCAAATGATGGGAATAAGGCCAGAATTCCAGATCGGGCTGAATATTTCGGGTCAGAGCCGCTGCAAGTGCACTTTTGTCATTATTGTCCAGCGCGGCGCCATAGGAGCTGACACGGCCATAAAACATGCGTGCAAGCTTCTTCATACGCTTTGGTACACCCTGATCACCGATTCCCAATTCACGCAGAGAATGGTCCACATCCTTGAAGAATTCGTCTGCAATGTCTTGCGCAAGGGGCATTAATGACGAATTTTCCCCTTTCATACGATGAAGAACCAGAAAAATATGAAGCGACAGCATTTCATATCGGCCCAATGGGGTATCAGGCACCTGAAATTGCGCAAAAAAGCGTTTTTGCCGCGCCGCTGCCACGATCGTCTCGTAAAGACGGAGCACAATTGTCTCATTTTCTTTCGTTTTGCGGCGAAAAAGTCGAAGAATCATTCCTGTACGACCGTACTTGTTGCATCCAGAAGCAAGGTGGTTTACCGAAGTTCTCCTGACGGCGAAAGTGCCGCGCTGATATTAGAATGTATGGAGAGGTCTTTGTTGCAGCGAATTTTCCCAAGCGCACGCAAACAGCGTGCCCTTCTCGCAGGCACAGCAATTCTCTTTTCGGCGGCTCTTGCCGGATGTAACACTGCATCCACGCTAAATCCGTCGGAAACGATTACAGAGGGTTATGTGCTTGATCAGGAAGCGCTCGATTCGGTGCCTGTCGGCTCCAGTCGTGAACAAGTGCTGCTGGCTCTTGGTACGCCTTCCACCACCGCAACCTTCGATAATGAAGTGTTTTATTACATTTCGCAGAAGCGTTACCGTGCGGCTCAGTTCATGAAGCCGAAAATTATCGACCGTCATATTCTCGCTATTTACTTCGACAAGGATAGCAAGGTCGAGCACATTGCAAATTATGGCCTGCAAGACGGCAAGGTCTTTGATTTCGTGTCCCGCACAACCCCAACCGGCGGCAAGGATCAGACCTTTATCGGCCAGATCATTCAGGGTGTTTCCAAAGCTCCGACATCGCTTCCAACCGGTATGAGTGCAGGCGGAAACAACTAAATTTGCAAAATCGATTACAAAAACCCGCCTTATGGCGGGTTTTTTATTGTTTCATATCACGCGGAATGCGCCAGCACTGCGAGCAGCAAAAGTGCCACAATGTTGGTAGTCTTGATTGCCGGGTTAACGGCCGGACCAGCGGTATCCTTGTAAGGATCTCCCACCGTATCACCCGTTACAGACGCTTTATGCGCTTCAGAGCCTTTAAGATGTTTCACGCCATCAGCATCGGTGAAACCATCTTCAAAGCTTTTCTTGGCATTGTCCCAGGCTCCGCCACCCGAAGTCATCGAGATCGCCACGAATAATCCATTGATGATGACACCCAGAAGCGATGCGCCAAGAGCCGCAAAAGCAGCAGCTTTTGAGCCTGAAATCAACAACACTCCGAAATAGACAACCAGTGGAGCCAGTACCGGCAGCAATGACGGAATAATCATTTCCCGAATCGCCGCCCTGGTAAGAAGATCAACAGCACGCGCATAATCCGGGCGATCCTTACCCGTCATGATACCCGGTTTTTCCCGGAACTGACGGCGCACTTCCT
Organism: Brucella gallinifaecis; assembly: GCF_006476605.1. GTDB lineage: Bacteria > Pseudomonadota > Alphaproteobacteria > Rhizobiales > Rhizobiaceae > Brucella > Brucella gallinifaecis. Next base: position 26,378 of record NZ_ML636805.1, on the reverse strand, counting down.
GCACCACAGCGCTACCTGCCCGGCCAACGGCTGTCATCGCCATGCCGCCGAAAAGATAGGGAATCAGACCGCCGAAAATCAGACCGGCAACGACATAAGGATTGGAAAGCTCAAACGATACCGGTCCCATATCGGAAAAATACGGATAGGTTTGTCCATTTGCTGCAAAATAAGCCAGATCATTGGAATAGGCAGCAAACAATACCAGCGCACCCAGACCGGCTGAGCCAATGGCATAGCCCTTGGTGACGGCCTTGGTCGTATTGCCGACGGCATCAAGTGCATCGGTCGATTTACGCACCTCCGGGTCAAGCCCGGCCATTTCAGCAATGCCACCCGCATTATCCGTCACCGGACCAAAAGCATCAAGCGCCACAATCATACCGGCGATTCCCAGCATGGCAGTTACCGCAATTGCTGTGCCAAACAGTCCTGCAAGCTGATAGGTGCCAATAATACCACCAATAATCACAATGGCAGGCAAGGCAGTTGATTCGAGCGAAACGGCCAGTCCCTGAATGACGTTGGTACCGTGCCCTGTCACAGATGCCTGGGCAATAGAATTGACCGGGCGCTTGTTGGTACCGGTATAATATTCAGTAATCACAACTATCAGGCCGGTGACAATCAAGCCGATGATGCCGCAAATGAACAGATTGGTGCCTGTCACTGATTGTCCGGCGACAATCCCCACCTCACCCCAGCCAACGGTCAGGGTATTGGCAATGGCAAGCCCGGCGACAGACAAAAGCCCCGTTGCGATCAGCCCTTTATAAAGGGCGCCCATGATCGAACCGTTGACGCCCAGTTTGACAAAAAACGTTCCGGCAATCGATGTAATGACGCAAGCTCCACAGATGACCAGTGGATAAAGCATAACGCTTGAAAGCACGTCTGAGCCTGTAAAGAAGATCGCAGCCAGCACCATTGTAGCAACAACCGTCACAGCATAGGTTTCAAACAAATCGGCTGCCATGCCTGCACAGTCACCGACATTATCGCCAACATTATCAGCAATAGTTGCAGGGTTGCGCGGATCATCTTCCGGTATGCCGGCTTCGACCTTGCCGACAAGATCGCCCCCAACATCGGCGCCCTTTGTGAAAATACCTCCACCGAGCCGGGCAAAGATTGAAATCAGCGAAGCGCCAAAGCCAAGAGCCACAAGTGCATCAATAACAGTGCGGTCAGACGGCGCATATCCAAGCCAGAAAGTCAGTATGAAATAATAAACCGACACTCCAAGCAATGCGAGGCCTGCCACAAGCATACCGGTAATGGCCCCCGATTTGAAAGCAATCTCCAGACCATCGGCGAGACTAAGAGACGCGGCCTGTGCGGTTCGTACATTGGCACGCACGGAAACATGCATACCAATAAAGCCCGTCAGACCAGAGAGGACAGCTCCGATAAGGAAACCTATGGCGGCAGTGATAGACAGCAGATACCAGACTGCCAGAAACACAACGACGCCAACGAGTGCAATTGTTGTATATTGCCGCGCAAGATAGGCTGCCGCACCTTCACGAATGGCACCGGCAATTTCCTGCATCCGCGCAGTGCCCTGATCAGCAGCCAGCACGGAGCGAGTCGCCCATATCGCAAAAAGAACAGAAAACACACCGCAGGCAATGACGAGAAGAAGAATTCCAATTCCCATTTAGGCCAACTCCCATTGTGCTGGCGCCAGAGAAGGCCGGATCGCTCACAAGGGTGACGATTGCCTGCACCATTGGCGCATGAAAAGCCCGAACCCTCCCCGGGCAAGAATTCGCGACATGGAAGTGCCGGAAGCCGACTATTCACCGGGCTTCATCAGCGTATTTAATTCTTTCAATATCAACCTTGAGGAAATGATCCGGCAGATATTTTGCAGTTCAGCATTCTCAATGCCGCCCTTTCAGCATGCGCAAGCAGCATTGAAAGGTCAAGCCGTTGTTTGTTAGCCTAAAAAGCAAAAAGGCTGCGATCTCTCACAGCCTTTTATTATCTCAGACGCTTTTTATTACTTGCCGCGAGGTCTTGTACCCCGGCTTTCGCCACGAAGCTCAAAAGCAAGCCGGTCAAGCACCGCATTGACGAGCTTTGGCTCCTCTTCCGTGTAGAAAGCCTTGGCAATATCAACATATTCCGAAACGATCACTGCTGTTGGCACGTCCTTGCGGGTCTGCAACTCCCATGCGCCTGCACGCAGGATTGCTCGCAAGGTTGAATCAAGACGAGACAGCGGCCAATCTTCGGTCAGAGCCTGATGAATCATCGGATCAAGCTTGAGCTGATTATCGACAACCCCTGCAACGATACCGCGGAACCATTGTGCGTCGGCATCAAGATATTGCGTACCATCAACTTCCTTGCCAAGACGATGCGCTTCGTATTCCGCCACCACTTCCATGACACCGGTACCGGCAACATCCATCTGGTAAAGTGCCTGCACCGCGGCAAGACGTGCGACACCACGTTTATTGGCTGCACGGGGGAGATTAGGATTTGAGCGGCCTTCAGAAGAGGAAGTCATCGTCTCAGGCTCCAAGTTTCTTGCGAAGTTCAATCATGGTCAGGGCTGCACGGGCTGCAAATCCACCCTTGTCCTTGTCTTCGCGACGTGCACGAACCCACGCCTGCTCGTCATTTTCAACGGTCAGAATACCATTGCCAATGGCAAGGCCTTCTTCAACCGCAAGATCAGTCAGGGCACGGCAGGATTCATTGGCAACAATATCAAAATGATAGGTTTCACCACGAATAACGGTGCCAAGTGCAACAAACCCATCATAGTCAGTGCCACCATTTTCTACGCCATCAAGAGCAAAGGAAATCGTGGCCGGCACTTCCAGCGCACCGGGTACAGTCACAACATCATAAGTCGCGCCTGCCGCATCAAGAGCAGCCTTTGCGCCATCGAGAAGCGCATCGGACAGATCCTCATAAAAACGCGCTTCGACAATAAGCAAATGCGGCGCATGCGCCTCGTGCTTGGACATGACAAACTCCATGACAGAAATCGCGGACCGCAAATCATGCGATCAACGCCAAATTCAAAAAAACGGCTTAGGGTTTCTAGGCTCTAAGCTTATTTCTTATATTGCGCAAGCCTTGCTGCGTAACGGGCCAGTTGATCTATCTCAATATTGATCTTGTCACCGGTTTTCCGATCGCCCCATGTGGTCACTTCCAGCGAATGACGGATGAGCAGAACATCAAATTCATTGCCATTCACGCCATTAACCGTCAGCGATGTGCCATCAAGTGCAACAGAACCCTTTTGGGCGATAAAAGGCGCCAGCTCTTCAGGTGCACGCAGGGTAAAGCGGACAGCATCGCCCTCTTCCTTGCGTTCGACAATTTCTGCCTGCCCGTCAATATGGCCGGACACAAGATGTCCACCCATTTCATTACCAAGCTTGAGCGAGCGCTCCAGATTAATGCGGGTGCCATTTTCCCAGCTTGAAATCGTCGTCAGACGCAGCGCCTCTTCCCAGGCTTCAACCTCAAACCAGCGGGCATTGGTACCTTTTTCCGGCAATGCCACCACAGTCAGACAAACACCGGAACAGGCGATCGAAGCACCAAGTTCAATCGTTTCAGGATCATAAGCCGTTTCAATGCGCAGCAACACACCTTCATTCAGCGATTTGATACGATCAACCTTGCCAATGTCGGTGACAATACCTGTAAACATCAAGTCTTCCTTACATATTCCACATAAGCATCGTCGCCATATTGCGCTTTACGCGCAATCACAAATTTATCAGTGATATGGGATTCGAGATCCGCCACAGCAACCCCATCCGCAGCACCAATTTCGACTGGCGAGCGGAAAAGCACAATGCGATCGACCAGATTTTCCTTTAGAAAACTGTTCGCGACACTGGCTCCACCTTCAACCAGTACTGAGGAAATGCCCTGTGCAGCAAGATCATCCATCAGCTCGGGCAAGGCAATGCGACCTTCGTCGCTCTCAGCAGCGATGATGCGACACCCTGCCGCCTGCATTTCATAACGCCGTTCAGCAGCCACATGCGCACAGCAAGCAAGCCATAATGGCAGCGCGTCTGCACTGCGCATAAGCTTTGAATCGAGCGGGAGCTTCAATCCACTATCCAATACGAGACGGATTGGTGATCTTTGTTCCAAGCCCGGAAGGCGGCAATTCAGAATTGGGTCATCGGCAATAACTGTTTCAACGCCGATCAGGATCACATCGGTCTGTGAGCGCAGAATATGCGACTGGGCACGCGCAACCGGGCCTGTGATAGCCACCTGTCCCTCGCCCTTTTTACCAATGTAACCATCGGCAGAAAGTGCAAGTTTAAGAATCACTTCCGGGCGTTTTCTGGAAGATCGATTCAAGTAGCCTGCAAGATCATCAGACGCCTTGTCCGACAATATGCCCGGCACCACTTCAATGCCCGCTTCCCGCAGAATGGCAAAACCTTTTCCGCTTACCCTTTCATCGGGATCAGTCGCGGCCACACACACACGGGCGACACCGGCCTGTACCAGCGCTTCGGCACAGGGGGGAGTACGACCATGATGGGCGCAGGGCTCAAGCGTGACATAAGCAGTAGCGCCACGCGCCGCCTCACCCGCATCCGCCAATGCCTGTGGCTCTGCATGAGGTCGTCCGCCGATTGCTGTAACGCCACGCCCGACAATGACACCATCCTTAACAATGATCGTGCCTACGGACGGGTTTGTGCCTGTAAGCCCCTTGTTACGTCGGGCAAAACGAATGGCTGCTTCCATGAAGCGCAGATCATGCGGATATATTATCTGGCCCATTTTATGCGTCCGGATCGCGGTCAGCTTCAATGGCAGTCAGTTCATCGATGACACTATGAAAATCAACAGCCTTGCTGAAATTACGGTAGACTGAAGCGAAGCGGATATAGGCAATGTCATCAACGCCTTTGAGCGCATCCATCGCCAGACGCCCGATTTCGTCCGATGTGACTTCCGCTTCGCCGGAACTTTCCAGTTGGCGCACAATGCCCGAAATGGCGCGTTCTATACGCTCTTCATCAATTTCACGCTTGCGCAAAGCCACATCAATGGATCGGGCCAGCTTTTCACGATCAAAAGGCACACGACGACCGCTCTTTTTCACGACCATCAAGTCACGCAATTGCACGCGCTCAAAAGTAGTAAAGCGCCCGCCACAGACCGAACAGACACGACGCCTGCGAATAACTGCACCGTCTTCCGTAGGACGGGAGTCCTTCACCTGCGTATCTTCATACTGGCAATAGGGACAACGCATGGCACTCTTTCAACTGATAACTGATTCCTTTAAATAATAACCCATCAGGCGAATGCTGCCTAATTGAGACAAATATGAAAAGCCCCGCTCAACAAGGTTGAACGGGGCTTTTTCACAACTTGCAGGATTTTAGCCCTGATAGCCATACATCGGGAAACGATCGGTCAGAGCAAGAACCTTTGCCTTCACCGCTGCTTCAACACTTGCATTGCCTTCATCGGAATTGGCGACTTTCAAACCATCCAGCACTTCTGCGATCAGCGAGCCGATTTCCTTGAATTCAGCCTTGCCAAAACCGCGGGTCGTGCCAGCCGGTGTGCCAAGACGAATGCCGGAGGTCACAAACGGCTTTTCAGGGTCAAATGGAATGCCGTTCTTGTTGCAAGTGACATTGGCCCGACCAAGAGCTGCTTCTGCACGCTTGCCAGTCGCATTCTTCGGACGCAAGTCCACAAGCATCAAATGGTTGTCGGTGCCGCCTGAAACAATATCAAGGCCCTGCGACTTCAGCTCGTCCGATAGCGCTTTTGCATTATCGACAACATTCTGCGCATAGGTTTTAAATTCGGGCTTCAGGGCTTCTGCCAAAGCAACCGCCTTACCAGCAATCACATGCATCAGAGGTCCGCCCTGCAAGCCCGGGAAGACAGCCGTATTGAACTTTTTCGCCAGATCAGGATCATTGGTCAGAATCATACCACCACGTGGACCGCGAAGCGATTTGTGAGTTGTCGTGGTGCAGACATGGGCATGTGGAACGGGCGACGGGTGTACGCCACCAGCAACCAGACCGGCAATATGCGCCATATCGACCATCAGATATGCGCCAACTTCATCAGCAATCTCGCGGAAGCGCTTCCAGTCCCAGAAACGGGAATAGGCAGTGCCACCAGCGAGAATCAGCTTTGGCTTATGTTCGCGTGCGAGACGGGCAATTTCATCCATATCCAGCAGGTGATCGTCTTCACGCACACCATAAGAGACAACATTAAACCACTTGCCCGACATGTTTACGGGCGAACCATGGGTCAAGTGACCGCCAGAATTAAGGTCAAGCCCCATGAAAGTATCGCCCGGCTGCAATAGTGCAAGAAACACAGCCTGATTCATCTGGCTGCCGGAATTGGGCTGAACGTTCACAAATTCTGCACCAAACAACTTCTTGGCACGTTCAATCGCCAGTTCTTCAACAACGTCAACATATTGGCAACCGCCATAATAGCGCTTGCCGGGATAGCCTTCGGCATATTTGTTGGTAAGGATGGAGCCTTGTGCTTCAAGTACCGCACGCGAAACGATATTTTCCGAGGCGATCAGCTCAATTTCATGACGCTGACGACCAAGTTCGTTACGGATCGCTCCGAAAATATCGGCATCGACTTCTTCAAGAGTTGCATTGAAAAAAGCGGTATTGGCTTGCGACATGTTTCACATCCTCCGGGTTGGCCGGTCATAGCACTATGAGATGAGGCGCAGTATCACACTTCGAATGGCAAGGCCAATGGCCCCGAAGCGAAAAGCATGGTCCAAAATGCGGCATGTCGTAGCCATGGCTGTGATGTTTGCACAAAAAAGCCGTCCGCAACAGGTACGGACGGCTTTTTGACAAATCGATTCAGATCAGGTGTCGGTGCCGAGCGCCAGTGCGGTTGCACCATCCATCTTGTAAATGTCATCACGGAACTGAACCACGCCATCGCCGGTTGACCATGCGGTGATATAGACAAAATGCAATGGGACAGGATCAGCCACCTGAATAGGTGTATTCACACCAGATGCAATCGTGCCTTCGATGTTCTGCCGGTCCCAGCCAGCCGTGTTTTTCAAAAGCCAGACATCCAGATCACGGACATTCTGCACACGCACACAGCCTGACGAATCAAAACGCATAAGCTTGTTGAAGTAGCTCTTCTGCGGGGTGTCGTGCATGTAGACGGCATAAGGATTATGGAAGTTGATCTTCGTCGAGGACATGGCGTTGATCTTGCCGGGATCCTGCCGGAACATCAGCTTGACGGCATCATCCGTATTCCAGTCAACGCTTTCAGGCGGAACTTCCTGTCCCTGTGCATTGTAAAGGCGGATCTTGTTCTTTGTCAGATATTGCGGATCCTTGCGCATTAGCGGGATAATATCTTTCTGGATAATCGACTTTGGAGCGGTCCAGTAAGGGTTAAGAATGACTTCGTGAATCCTGGAGTTCAGAATTGGTGTCTGGCGATCAATCTTGCCAACAACTGCCGTATGGCGTTGCGAGACATTGCCGTTTTCAACAGCCTCGATACGGGCAGCCGGGATATTGACCATGACAAAGCGCTGTTCAGCCTGTGTTGCCGGTGTCATCCCTGACAATCGTTGCAGATTGGTCTGCAACTGGCCAAGGCGTGTATTGGCATCCACATTCATGGCTGCATAGGTGAACTGTCCCATAACACCATCGGCTGGCAAACCATGGCGGGCCTGAAAACGCTTCAACGCAGCATCGACATAGGTATCAAAAGCAGTGGAAACACCCGCTTCCCGCGGAAGATCGCCTGAAATGATCAAACGCTGGCGCAAAGCCTGCACGGAAGGATCGCTGACACCAAGCTGGAGCTTCGCATTGCCCGGAACCATTGGCCATCCACCGCGACCTGCAATATCCGCATATTGGGCAATGGCGGACTGAAGATTGCCAACAGTTTGCGAACTGAGAACAGGCTGATTGGTTGCCACTTTCTGGCCACCGGTCGCACGCGCATCAAACTGATCATCCCAGTTGCCGCGACGCGGTGCAGCAAGAATATCATTCAAAGCCTGCTGCTGGGCAAAAGCCGCAGGTGCAAGAGCAGATGCGGCAGCGGCCAGACCAGCAGTTGCAGCCCCGCGCAGAAAGCTGCGGCGGCCCACATTCATAGCCAGCATATTCTTGTCGATTTTGGTCATAGTTCTGGTCCCAAAGGCTAACCTGTTGCATCCAAGTGTAAAGCACTCAGAAATAGCTCATGATTATGCACTGTATTAAACCGCTTATGTCGGTTTTTATGGCTTATTCATGTCGTGCTGCCATGTTTTCAAGGCAGCACCTGCTTAAATAGCAAACAATTATTAAGTTCGCCGTATAAACTGGAACAATTGTGACCGTAGCGCAACAATCAGCTACAGTCGATAAGCAATACTGTCATTCCAGAAGCGATCCAGACGTTGCAGCGAACGGTTCATTGCTGTAAATTCTTCAACCTGAATGCCTCCGACCTGCTCAATCGAAGCAATATGACGCTGATAAAGAGACTGCACCTGATCAGCGATCTCATTACCCTTATCAGTCAAGCTGATACGCACAGAACGACGGTCTGTGCTGGAGCGCTCATGATTGATGAAACCCATATCCACGAGCTTTTTTAGATTATAGGAAACATTCGAACCAAGATAATAACCGCGAGAACGCAATTCGCCCGCCGTCAGTTCGGAATTGCCGATATTGAACAGAAGAAGCGCCTGCGTTGCATTGATGTCGCTTCGACCAGCACGGTCAAACTCATCCTTGATGACGTCGAGCAAGCGACGATGCAAACGTTCAACAAGCTGCAGCGCTTCGAGATATAGTGTGTGCATGGCTGCTTCGGGATTCAAAAGCGGAGCAGATGCATTCATTCTATGCTGTGCATTGATCATGTCTTTTGCCTCTCTGTCGGAGCCGCCTTACATGAGGCTGCTCTCATTCCTGTTAAGAAGGCCCTTTCAGGCCGCCTGTTCAGCCGGTGTTTTCACCGTATCTTGAAAGGACTTTAGACGAGATGCATAAAATTCGACTTAAAAGTCAGCCTTAACAATAGCTTACCAAGGGAAATGCAATTTCAGGATTAACGTTCAGTTACCAAGTAATAATTTCAGGCAGCAAGGCCAATGCGTGTCAGGCGTCGTTTTTCCAGAAAGAGCATAATGCGAAAGACAGCATAAATGAGAATGCAGATTGTGTTAAAACCGACAAGCAGAGGCCGATATTCAAAATGCCGCGCAAAGATGGAATAGATCGCAATTTCACCCAATGATGCAACGATCCATAAAACCGGTCCCCATGGCGCCTGCATCCATAGGCCTGTGGCCGCGACCGGCATCAGAAGCGCCAATGCAACGCAGGCCGTTTGCCATTGCCATGGCATCAAATCAAAGCGCCACAACAAACCGGGCTGCACTCCAATCAGCTTAATCCAGTAATAAACGCCACTTGCCAGTGCAACCAAGGCGATCAGCCGCATGAACCATACAAAGGACCATTCAGTCCCGCTGGGCTTTATATGCTGGTGTAACTCATCCTGACGCATCAAAAGCTCAATTCCCTCTCGCCAAGACTGGCAAAATACGCATTGATCATTTCCGGCTTCACCGCATCAATCGAAGCAGGCTGCCATTTGGGTGCTGCGTCCTTATCAATAAGAACAGCCCGCACCCCTTCATAAAAATCATGGCCTGCCAACATGCGCGATGCGATGCGATATTCCATACGCATGCAAGCATCAAGATCAAGTGTCCGACCATCGGCAATCTGGCGGAATGTCACCGCCACGCTTGTTGGTGAGCGCATGGCAATCACAGTCAGAATATCTGATGCAGGCTTGCTGCCATCAGCGGCTGATTTTTCAAGACACTCGATACATTCGGCAAGTGTTGCGTGAGCAAAACTCTCCGCAATAACTTTACGGGTTTCGATCGGGGTTTCAAAATCTGGATATTGCACACGTGCGAGAGCTGCATCAAGATCGGTCCCGGCGATAAGATCATCGCGCAGATCAACCAGATCACTGCTTGCAACGGCATGGGTTGCAATGCCGCTTTGCAAACAATCTCCCCAGCGGATGCGGTTGCCCGTCAAGGCAAGATAATAACCGAAATTATCATGCAGATGCGGCAGGAACGCACTTCCACCCACATCGGGGAAAAAGCCAATGCCGGTTTCAGGCATGGCAAACAGGGTGTTTTCTGTCACAATCCTGTGCGAACCGTGAACAGAAATACCTGCGCCACCCCCCATCACAATACCATTGAGCAAAGAGATATAGGGTTTTGGAAATCGTCCGATACGCGCATTCAGGCGATATTCGTCACGGAAGAAATCAAAGGCAGGCTGCCCCTCCTGCCCGGACTTATAGGCCGCCACAACATCACCGCCCGCACAAAAGGCACGGCCCTCGCCCTCAAGAATGACAAGCGCAACATTCTCATCCGTTTCCCAGGCTTGCAAGGCGCGGTCGAGGGCAAGAATCATCTTATGGGTAAGGGCGTTGAGCGATGAAACGCGTGTGAGCCTGACAATGCCTGCTTTTCCCTTGCGTTCAAAGCTGATTTCGCTGCCACCTCCGAAGTCGATCTGCATATCCGTGCTCCCGTTTAACAAATGGGTAGAAAGTGAAATGCCCCGCGTCAATCCTGCACAGGCTATTGTGCTTGGTTTAAACAGTTTTCCCATGATAAACCCTGCACATCATACACCAAGCTTCCGAACCGGTAGATTCCCAAGCTTTCTTCTTTCGGGAACATTTACATGACTGATCGTTTGTCCAACATTTCTTCAGCCAATATCTCTGGCCACGTCGATGATGTAACACATGGCCGTCGTCTGAGGCGCATGCGCAGAACTGACTGGTCACGCAGACTGGTGCAGGAAACGCATCTGAGTGTAGATGATCTGATTCTGCCATTTTTCCTGACTTACGGAACGGGTGTAACTGAACCTATCGATGCAATGCCCGGCGTTGAACGTTATTCGGTTGATATGGCTGTGCGCATGGCCGAAAAAGCCGCTAAGCTCGGTATTCCAGCGATTGCGCCCTTCCCGCGTGAAAAGCCAGAAGTTAAAACCGAGGACGGCTCTTTCATTGCAAGCCCGGATAATCTGATTAATCGTGCCGTGCATGCCATTAAAAAAGAAATACCGGAAATCGGCATTATTACTGACGCCGCACTCGATCCGTTCACCACGCATGGCCATGATGGTATTTTGCGCAATGGCGAAATCATTAATGATGAATCAGTCGCGATGATTGTCCGTGGTGCGCTGTCACAAGCAGAAGCTGGCGCTGACGTTATTGCCCCTTCTGACATGATGGACGGTCGTATCGGCGCTATTCGTCAGGCGCTTGATGCCCATGGTTTCAACCATGTGCCGATCATGTCTTATGCAACTAAATTTGCGTCTGCTTTCTATGGTCCCTATCGTGATGCAATCGGAACGGCCGGCCTGCTGAAAGGCGACAAGAAAACCTATTATATCGATCCTGCCAACCCTGAAGAAGCTGTACGCGAAGCGGAACAGGATGTGGCGGAAGGTGCAGACATGTTGATGGTCAAGCCCGGCATGCCTTATCTCGACATCATTCATCGTCTCAAAAGCACTTTTTGTCTGCCAACCTTTGCCTATCAGGTATCAGGTGAATATTCGATGATCAAAGCAGCCGGGATAAATGGCTGGATCGATGAAGAAAAGGTCATGATGGAAAGCCTGCTGGCTTTCAAACGTGCAGGCTGTGATGGAATCCTCACCTATTTTGCACTTGATGTCGCGCAAAAGCTGAAAAACCAGAACTGAAACTCTATAAAAGCTATTTCCTTGAAATAGCCTTTTCAATGCACCATCTTGATAATTGTTCCGCAATGGGCGGAGCAGCGGACGGTTATTTTCCCGAACGCTTTTCGTATTAACGACTGGAAGGGACAATGTCCGATCATATACTGCATGGCGAAGTCATGGGCCCGCGTTATGAAAGTCGCGCATTTTTTGAAGGCGTGCGCACACGTCGGATTATGGCTTTTCTTATCGACTATCTGATTGTTTTTCTGCTTTGCATTCCAGCAGCAATCATAATTTTCATCCTTGGCATCATCACACTCTCGCTTGGCTGGGCGCTTTACGCAATCATGTTCCCGATTGTTGCATTGTTTTATGTGTCACGCACCCTGGGCGGGCCACAGCAGGCAACCAAGGGCATGCAGATGATGAATATCAAAATGGTGCGCCTTGAAGGTGGCCGTGTCGACCCAATGCTGGCAATTGTTCATACGGTTCTGTTCTGGGGGCTGAATGTCGTGCTGACACCGCTCATTTTGCTCGCAACACTGGTGATTGATCGTAAACGTACAGTACACGACCTTTTGCTTGGAACTGCGGTCATTCGTTCGGATCGATAATCGATCATCAAAAAAATTCAGGGTCGGCTGTGTAAAATGTCTATTGACGTTTTGTTCAGTCAGCTCAATCATTTAAATTATATCTCTCAAAAGTGGGAACCGTTTGAGATAAAGACATGCCTATAAAATTATAAAGAGATGGTTCGCTATTGCCGTTTCGTGGATATTAAATGACCCATCAACCGCAACAGTCACCGCAGTTTTTTCTAACCGCTCCATCACCCTGCCCCTATCTTGACGGACAGATGGAACGGAAAGTTTTCACGCATCTCGTTGGAGACAAGGCCAACGAGATTAATGACCTGCTGACCCAAGGCGGTTTTCGCCGGTCACAGAACATTGCCTATCGCCCGGCATGCGAACTTTGTCGCGCCTGTATTTCTGTACGCATTCTGACTGACGAATTTGAAATGAACAGAAGTATGCGCCGTGTCTGGAATAATAATCAGGATCTGATCGGTCGTCAGCACAATGCGCAGCCAAGCACTGAGCAATATGCCCTTTTCCGCGATTATCTCGATGCACGCCACCATTCGGGCGGCATGTCCGATATGACAGTGCTTGATTATGCGATGATGGTTGAAGACACCCATGTCAACACTCAGATTATCGAGTATCGCCGGCGTGGTCCTGACAGTTTTATCAGCGCCAAGGGGGATGGCGAGCTGATTGCAGTGGCCCTTACAGATGTGATGAGTGACGGGCTATCTATGGTCTATTCGTTCTTCTCGCCGCATATGCATGACCGTTCGATTGGAACCTTTATGATTCTCGATCATATCCAACGTGCGCGTGCCGCTGGCCTGCCCCATGTCTATCTTGGCTATTGGGTCGAAGGATCACGAAAAATGCAATATAAGACCCGTTTCAAACCACAAGAGCATCTTGGTCCGCGTGGTTGGCAGAGGTTTGATGATTAAAAGGCGGTTGGGACCGCCTTTTATTTTAGAGCGCATCCCGAAAAGTGTGAAACGGTTTTCGGACAAAGATGCGCGTTAAAACAAATATTTAGAGCGCCGATCTGATTCAATCAGATCGAAACGCGCTCTAGAACTTTCCCGAACGCGGGAAACCCTTTGGCACCAAACGCCCGGGAGAAGCACGGGTACCAATCCAGTCTACAAGCTCTTCCTTGCTGCGATTGAAAGTGCGATCCGCCGAATCCTGCCATGAAAGACCTTCCGCAATTGCAAAGGTGCGGATATCGGAAACACCACCGTCCTTATATTTCTGCAAACGAACGCCCTTACCGCGGGTCATTTCAGGAATATCAGCAAGCGGGAAGACAAGCATTTTGCGGTTTTCACCAACCACCGCAATATGATCGCCTGAGATGCGCTGACAAAGCTTGGCTTCATCCGGCGCTTTCACATTCATCACCTGTTTGCCCTTGCGGGTGTTTGCAACAGCTTCATGCTCAGGCACGATAAAGCCATTACCTTCATGCGATACAAGCAAGAGCTTGCCCTGCGGGTCATGGACAAAAGCTGTCAGAATATCCTGATCATTTTCCATATCAACGAGAATACGGATCGGTTCGCCATGACCACGACCGCCCGGCAAGGTGTTCGCACCAATGGTGAAAAATTTGCCGCCCGTTGTGAAAAACAGAATCTTGTCAGTGGTTTCCGCATGAAAAGCAAGCTTGAGCTTGTCACCTTCCTTGAAGGCAAGCGTCGAGAAATCGGCCAGATGGCCCTTCATCGCACGCAGCCAGCCCTTTTCAGACACAACGATCGTCACCGGCTCACGCTCGATCATCGCCTGATGAATCTCTTCAAGATCATGGCTTGGCGCATCGGCAAAAGTGCTGCGCCGCTTACCAAGCTTGGTCGATGGGCCAAATTTTTCGCGGACAGCCTTGATTTCCGTGCTGATTTTTTTCCACTGGCGGGTGCCAGATGCCAGCAGGCCTTCCAGATCAGTTTTTTCAGCAGTCAGCCCATCAAACTCTTTGCGGATTTCAAACTCTTCAAGCTTGCGCAACGAACGCAGGCGCATATTAAGAATTGCTTCAGCCTGATTATCGGTGAGATCAAAGAAGCGCATCAGTTCCTGTTTCGGTTCATCCTCTTCACGAATGATGCGGATGACTTCATCAAGATTGAGATAGGCTTTCAGGAAACCGCCAAGGATTTCCAGCCGCTTTTCAATTTCTGCCAAACGATATTCGGAACGGCGAACCAGCACTTCCTTGCGATGTTCAAGCCATTCTTTAAGCACACCACCCAGCGACAGAACATTGGGCACCTTGCCATGCGAGAGCACGTTCATATTGAGCGAAACGCGGTTCTCAAGCTCAGTCAGCTTGAACAGCGATTCCATCAGCAATTCAGGATCAACTGTGCGGTTCTTCGGCTCAAGAACAATGCGAATATCTTCCGCCGATTCATCGCGAATGTCATCAAGCAGCGGCAATTTCTTGGCCAGCAGCAATTCGGCAATTTTCTCGATCAGGCGCGACTTCTGAACCTGATAGGGAATTTCAGTGACAACAATCACCCAGGTTCCGCGATTGCCCTCTTCCTTGTGCCAGCGCGCGCGGGCGCGGAAAGAACCGCGTCCAGTGCGATAGGCTTCAACGATATTCCTGTGATCTTCCACCAGAATGCCGCCGGTCGGGAAATCAGGACCGCGCACCTTGCATTTAAGAAGCGCTGCGGGATCATTCTCCGCTTCTTTTTTCAGCTCTTCCCATTGTTGCGGTGACGTGATCAGCTCTTCAACGCCCGCATCCGGATGATTGATAAGATAAAGTGCCGACGAGCAAAGCTCAGCCACATTATGCGGCGGAATATTCGTCGCCATGCCAACCGCAATACCTGCCGAGCCATTGGCAAGCAGGTTCGGAAATGCTCCGGGAAGAACGATAGGCTCTTCGTCTTCCTCGTTATAGGTCGGACGGAAATCAATGGCGTTTTCGTTGATGCCTTCGAGAAGCAGGGTCGCCACTTCGGTCATACGCGCTTCAGTATAGCGCATGGCAGCCGCATTATCGCCATCGATATTGCCGAAATTGCCCTGCCCGTCCACCAGCGGATAACGCACGGCAAAATCCTGCGCCAGACGCACAAGCGCATCATAGATCGAGGCATCGCCGTGGGGATGGAACTTACCCATCACGTCACCCACAATACGCGCACATTTGGCATAAGCCTGATCAGGATTTAATCGCAACAGACGCATTGCGTGCATGATGCGACGATGAACCGGCTTCAAACCATCACGCACATCCGGCAGCGCACGATGCATGATCGTGGAAAGCGCATAAGCGAGGTAACGTTCTTCAAGCGCTGACTTGAGATCGACCCGTTCGATGTGTTCTTCGCCGTCGCCCGGCGGAATCAGACTTTTACCCATAGCTATCCGTACCAATTGCGCGATTCGTCAGCAAGTAGAGATGAGAACCAATCCAGTACATTCGTCGCAAATAAGCCGTCATTTTCTCTGTATAGAGAAAATATCGGTTTTTCTCCACAGCCCTCACAGCAGGAATGAATTGGGCTGTTTTTACATTTATAAAAGCTTATGTAAGCGCGTAAAATATCTTCCCAAATGATCAGGAGCCCATAAATGCAGTTTTTTGTTTTTAACAGTCAGGCCGCACGAATCCTTGCAGCCAGTACAGCACTCTCGGCTGTTCTTGCCAGCACTGCAATGGCTGCCGATGCCAATGCTGTGGCAGAACGCATCAAGCTCCTCTATGCCCAACAAGGTGGTGAACTGACCTTTGCCGAAGTTCAGACCGATGGCGACGACGTTCTGTTGAAGGGGGCAACAATCAAATTGCCAACCGTTTCAGACAATGCGACCCCTGTTGGCGATGTAAAACTTGAAAATGTGCAGGACTCGCCGGAAGGCGGCTATAGTATCGAAAAAGTTTCGATAGCAGATATGGACTTCCCTGCCACAGGCCAAAGCAAAAACGATAAAGCCTCCATCAAAGGCATCTCGATGGAAAATGTTATCCTCCCATCGGAACAGGCAAAAGACGCCCTCGAAAAGATGGTCTTCTATGACAAGATGAAAATTGATGAAGTTGCTGTCGGCACTCCTGGCACCGATGGCGTTTTGATCAAGGGTGTGGAAGTTTCGCTTAATTCTGCCAACAAAGCTGAAAAGATCGATTACGCGCTGACAATTGCCAATATTGATGCAGCTTTTGAGAAAAACGACAAAAATCCGCTGGCCCCGCTCGACATGCACACTCTCAACGGCTCGATCAGCTCCAGGGGCAGCTGGCAGCCAGCTTCCGGCAATGCAACGCTTGATCAGTTTGAAATCAATGCTGACAAACTCGGCAAGATAGACCTGACAGGCTCAATTGACGGTTACGATCTGGCTTTTGTAGAAGCCGTACAGAAGACACAGGCAAATATGGCCAAGGCCGATGCGGACCATGATGCAGCGGGTCTCGCACTGCTTGGTCTGGCAGAGCAACTTAGCCTCAAGAACCTGACAATCCGCTTTGATAATGAAACGCTCACCCAGAAGCTTCTCGACTATTATGGCAAGCAGCAGGGTGCAGATGGCAAACAGCTTGGCGAACAGCTCAAGATGATGGTGCCGCTGATGGCAACACAGCTCAAGAACCCGGAATTTGCACAGCAGCTTAAAGCCGCCGCTGATAAATATTTCGACGACCCAAAGTCACTCACTATTTCCGCTTCGCCAGATCAATCGGTCAGCCTTGCGTCTATCGTTGCGACTGTTTCTCTTGATCCGACAAAGATCATTCCGCTTCTGAAAATCGGTGTTGAAGCCAACAACTGATCAATCCGATATGAAACAAAAGAAAAAGCCCGGCCATGCAGCCGGGCTTTTTAATGTTCAGATATGCAGCGATCAGCTCTTCTGCGTCGGAGCCAGACGGATGTGCAGATCGCGCAATTGTGCCGGCGACACAGCCGAAGGCGCGTTCATCAGCAAATCAAGCGCCTGCTGGTTCATCGGGAACAGCGAGATTTCGCGCAGGTTCTTTGCTCCGACAAGCAGCATGATGACGCGGTCGATACCCGCAGCCATGCCGCCATGTGGCGGTGCACCATACTGGAATGCACGGTAAAGACCACCGAAGCGCTCTTCCACATCCTGCTGGCTGAGGCCAACCTTTTCAAACGCCTTGACCATGACATCAGGCAACTGGTTACGGATCGAACCGGAAGCAATTTCAAAGCCATTGCAGACGAGATCGTACTGGTAAGCCTTGAGCGTCAGCGGGTCCTGCGTTTCCAGCGCTTCCATGCCACCCTGCGGCATGGAGAACGGGTTATGTGCGAAATCAAGCTTCTTGTTTTCTTCGTCCCATTCGTAGAACGGGAAGTCGATAATCCACGCCAGTTCAAAACGATCACGATCAACGAGGTTCAGTTCCTCGCCAGCGCGTGTGCGTGCATCACCTGCGAATTTATAGAATTTTGACGGCTGACCGGCCACGAAGAAACAGGCATCGCCATCGCCAAGACCAAGCTGTGTGCGAAGCGCTTCAGTGCGTTCTTCGCCAATATTCTTAGCAATCGGGCCAGCGCCTTCCAGCTTGTCGCCTTCCTTACGCCAGAAGATATAACCAAGACCCGGCTGGCCCTCACCCTGCGCCCATGAATTCATGCGATCACAGAATGCACGGCTGCCGCCAGTTTTGGCAGGAATAGCCCATACTTCGACCTTGGGATCATTCGCGATCATATTCGCAAAGACCTTGAAGCCGGAACCGGCAAAATGCTCGGTCACGGACTGCATTTCAATCGGGTTGCGCAGGTCCGGCTTGTCCGAACCATAGGTGCGGATCGCGTCATCATAGGCGATACGGCGGAACTGCTGCGTGACCGGCTTGCCTTCGGCAAACTCTTCAAAAATGCCGCGCATGACGGGTTCCATCGTTTCCCAGATTTCTTCCTGAGTCACAAAGCTCATTTCGAGATCGAGCTGGTAGAATTCGCCCGGCAAACGGTCTGCACGCGGATCTTCATCACGGAAACAAGGTGCGATCTGGAAGTAGCGGTCAAAACCGGCAACCATCAAAAGCTGCTTATACTGCTGCGGAGCCTGTGGGAGCGCGTAGAACTTGCCTTCGTGAATACGGCTTGGCACGAGAAAGTCACGTGCGCCTTCCGGCGAAGAAGCTGTGAGAATTGGCGTCGAGAACTCGTTAAAGCCGATTTCGGTCATGCGGCGACGCATCGCGGCAATGATCTTTGTGCGGCTCATAATGTTCTTGTGCAGCGTTTCGCGGCGCAGATCGAGGAAGCGATATTTGAGACGAATATCTTCCGGGTAATCCGGTTCGCCAAACACCGGCAGCGGAAGCTCCTTGGCTGCGGCCAGAACTTCGATCTCGGTTGCGAAAATTTCAATATCACCGGTCGGCAGGTTAGGGTTTACAGCGTCATCTGCGCGCGCTTTCACTTCACCGTCAATGCGGATGACCCATTCACCACGAACGGTTTCAGCAATCTTGAAGGCTGGCGAATCAGGATCAGCTACAACCTGCGTAAGGCCATAATGATCGCGAATGTCGATGAACAGGATACCACCATGGTCACGGACGCGATGAACCCAGCCAGACAGACGGACTTTCGAACCAACATCCGATTTGCGAAGGGCTGCGCAGGTATGGCTGCGATAACGGTGCATGATTTCTGCCTTTTGGAACTTTATAAATCTTGTGCAGACAAAGCGCTGCAATTCGGGCGGAAAAGCGCATTTTGATCACGCTTTGTCAAGCCGACACTCACTGTGTTAAACCAGCTTGACAGAATATGTCGACAAAAATCACTATTTCCGTGTTATGTAGGCGCAATATCACTCTTGCGGCGCGACAAACGGCCCGCCTTTGTCTAAAAAGAAAAACATGCAGCTCATTACGACAACTCAGGCCCTTGAAGAGGCCGTATCCGCCCTCGCCAAATCCGACTTTGTAACAGTCGACACAGAATTTATTCGGGAAACGACCTTCTGGCCGGAGCTTTGTCTTATACAAATGGCTTCGCCTGATCATACCGCACTGGTTGATGCTTTGGCCCCCGGCCTTGACCTCGCGCCATTCTTCCACCTGATGGCGAATGAAAAAGTAGTCAAGGTTTTCCATGCAGCACGTCAGGATATCGAAATCGTTTTCCATCTTGGCGGCCTGATCCCTGCCCCGATTTTCGACAGTCAGGTCGCGGCAATGGTTTGTGGATTTGGCGATGCCATTTCCTATGATGCGCTTGTCCAGAAAGTGACCGGAAAACATATCGACAAGTCGTCACGTTTTACCGACTGGCGCCGCCGTCCATTGTCTGACAAGCAGCTTGATTACGCGCTGGCTGATGTGACCTATCTGCGTGACATATACCTCTATCTGAAAGATGAGCTGGAAAAAGAAGGTCGCAGCGAATGGGTCAATGAAGAAATGGCCGTGCTTAGCGCACGCGAAACCTATGACCTGCACCCGGACGATGCATGGAAGCGCGTAAAGACCCGTATGCGCAAGCCGATTGAACTGGCAATTGTACAATCCGTTGCTGCATGGCGTGAACGCGAAGCACGCGAGCGCAATGTGCCGCGTGGCCGTGTCATCAAGGACGATACGATTGCAGAAATCGCTCAGCAACAGCCAAAAGACATGGAAGCGCTCGGTCGTCTTCGGTCAATTCCTAAAGGTTGGGAACGCTCGGCTCAGGCGGCAGGTCTTGTTGCCGCTGTGCAGGCTGCACTGGCTATTCCAAAAGAGGATCTGCCAAAACTGCCAAAGCAGTCGCATTCCCCGGAAGGAAGTGCTGCCGCCGGAGATATTCTGAAAGTTTTGCTCAAGCTGGTAACTGAAGAACATGGTGTCGCAGCCAAGATCGTTGCAAGCTCCGATGACATCGACAAGATCGCTGCAGAGGGCGAAAATGCCAATGTAGCTGCCCTGCAAGGCTGGCGCCGCGAAGTTTTTGGTCAAAAGGCACTTGATCTTATCGAAGGAAAAATTGGCATCAAATTTGAAAACCGGCGCATTCAGGCAGTCGAATTGAGCTAATGGGCCAAACAAAAAGGCCGGCGGAGAAACCTCCAGCCGGCCTTGCATTTTAACTGTCATCACATCTTCAATGATGTTCGTTAGCGTCAATGGCGCTATCCCCAACCGCAAAATACAGCTTTTTACCGACCAGCTTTGCCAGTTGCTGCAAGCGGCCTTCCGGCCGATCCGAAATCAGATCAGCGATATCTCCGGGCACCACCAGTGCGACACCATTTTCCTCCTCACGCCAGTAAAGACGCGGGATAACCCCCGGCATGGATGCAGAAAGCAGGTAGATAACCCGCAGCAATGCGCCCAGTAATCGTGCACGTTCGCGCAAACGCGGCGTGGCAAGTTTCAGAATTTCCGGCGCAATCTCGTCTTCGACCAGCCCCTCATGACGGTAATAATTAGCCAGTGCCATGAAAGAGCGTCCCGGATGATCAATACCGCCAAAGGCACCATGGGCAATTATATTCAGTGCCTGTGAACCCCGATAGTCGGGATGCGCACGCCAGCTTATGTCAGCCACCAGACATGCCGCCTGACGATAACGGCTTTCGTCTTCTGTCTCATCAAAACCAAGCAGTGGTAGCGAAAGCGTTGTCCAGGTTGCAAGTTCGCGCGCGTGGCGCGGCGAACGCGAACGCAAAATCGCCAGTTCCTCTGCCGATGCCAGAAGCGGATCAAGCCTCTGTTCATTCTTGGGCAGCAGCGAATAGAGATAGCCTTCACGCACGCCAAGGGCCGAGAATACAATTTTGGACGGCTTCATACGGCGGATTGTTTCGAGCAGAACCGTTGCGCCATAAGCAAGCAATTGACGGCGATTTTTTGATACGGCTTCAATGCCACGCATTGTATCAATATTGCCTTTGGCAACACGTGTAAGGAAGCTTTTGGCTTCCACAGGATCCATCTCATAGCCGTGCATGACATGCAGCGGATAATGCTTCGCCGTCATATGGAGCTTGGCAAGGTTTCGCCATGTACCGCCAACGGCATAAAATATCTGTCCTTGATGCTCTTCCAGCAAGGTCGCACGCGCAAGTTCGGTGCGGGTAATATTTGCCGCCTCCGGCAGTTGCTCGTTGGACATATCCTGCAAGCGCAGACCACCAAGCGGAAGCGTGATGCCTTCACCAATCTCGTGATCATTGACACTGACGAGTTCAAGGCTGCCGCCACCGAGATCTCCCGTTACTCCTTGCGGTTTATAGAAACCTGAAATGATACCGAGTGCAGAATAATAGGCCTCTTCCTTGCCTGTCAGCACTTCAATATGTCGGCCCAGAATAGCTTCGGCCTGCGCAATAAAATCAGGTCCGTTCTTCGCCTCACGTGCAGCGGCTGTCGCCAGCGCATGAATAGAGATCGCACCGGCCTGTTCGGCCAGCACGCGAAACCGCTTCAAAGCACGCAGCGCTATTTCGACGGATTTTTCATTAAGCTTCCCGGTCCTGGCCAATCCTTTGCCAAGACCGCAGAGAAGCTTTTCGTTAAAAAGCACTGTCGGAGAACGGACAATGCCTTCATAAACAACAACTCTTATCGAGTTGGAACCGATATCGATAACCGCGACGGGTTTCAGCCCCCTCAACCGGCCTTGTGCGACTGCTGGACTCATGTAGTCGTTTTTCTTTCCGCCTGCGCACGTCTGCGATGTGCAGTCAAGCGTGGGGCAGATGACTTCGGTGACTTTCCGCGACCCGACAAGCTTGGATTTGTCATGAAATATTCCTGCGCGTTGAAGGCTTCTTCTCCATCCGCCTTTTCTATCCGGCGAGAGGTACCATCCGCAAGTAGTTGATAGCTCTGCTGGTTATCAATTATGTTGGCAAACATAATCTGCGACAGGATTTGCTGATGCACTGTCGCATTGGTAACAGGCACCAAAGTCTCGACACGACGATCAAGGTTACGCGGCATCATATCAGCGGAACCAATATAGACGATGGCCTTGTCAGAGGGCAGATTATGCCCGTTTCCAAAGCAAAAAACACGGCTATGCTCGAGAAAACGGCCAACAATCGACTTTGCCTGTATGTTGTCCGAAAGGCCGGGAACACCCGGACGCAGGCAGCAAATGCCACGCACAATCAGCTCCACATCAACACCGGCCTGACTGGCCTTATAGAGCGTGTCAATAATCTGTGGATCAACCAGCGAGTTCATCTTCATCCAGATGGCCGCAGGCTTGCCAGCCTTCGCATTGGTGGTTTCGTCATCAATATGTTTCAGGATTCGGGTACGCAAGGTGAGCGGCGAAATTGCGATTTTCATTTCCTCTGCCGGCTGTGCGTAACCGGTGATGAAGTTGAAAATATGCGCCACATCACGTGCAATATCCGCATCTGATGTGAAAAATGACAGGTCCGTATAAATACGCGCGGTAATAGGATGATAATTTCCTGTTCCCAGATGGACATAGCTACGCAGTTTCTGGTCTTCACGACGCACAACCAGCGACATCTTTGCATGCGTCTTCAGCTCGATAAAGCCAAACACCACCTGAACGCCTGCCCGTTCCAGATCCCGCGCCCAGCGAATATTGGCCTCTTCATCAAAGCGTGCTTTCAATTCGACAAGCGCCGTAACTGACTTGCCAGCTTCTGCGGCATCGACCAGTGCGCGCACAATAGGGCTGTCATTGGAAGTGCGATACAATGTCTGTTTGATTGCCAGCACATCCGGGTCAGCAGCCGCCTGACGCAGGAACTGCACCACGACATCAAATGATTCGTAGGGATGATGGACAACAATGTCCTTCTCGCGAATTGCGGCAAAGCAATCACCGCCATGTTCACGAATGCGCTCAGGAAAACGTGGATTATACGCCACAAATTTCAGGTCATCGCGGGGAATCGAAACGACTTCCGAAATCATGTTAAGTGCCAGAAGACCTTCGAGAACACTGATGCGGTTTTCCGAAACGCCAAGTTCTGTTGCCACAAATACCCGCAAGGCTTCCGGGATTTCAGCATCGAACTCGATACGGATCACCTGACCGCGGCGACGGCGCTTCAAAGCCGTTTCAAACAGACGAACAAGGTCTTCCGCCTCTTCTTCCACTTCAATATCGCTATCACGAATAATGCGGAATGTGCCTGCACCACGCACTTCATAGCCCGGGAACAGACGGCCAATAAACAGGCTCACGGCATCTTCAATCGTGATAAAGCGAAAAGCGTTCTGCTGCTCACTCGGAAGAAGAATAAAGCGCTTCAAGGCAACCGGAATGCGCAGCAATGCAGTCATTGGATGGGCATCAAGGCGCCGCGCCAGTTGCAGCGCTATCGAGAAGCCAAGGTTGGGTATAAACGGGAACGGATGCGCGGGATCAATAGAAAGCGGCGTGAGAACCGGAAAAATCGTATCGAGAAAGTGGTTTTCCAGCCATTCCTTTTCGACATTTGACAAGGCCGATGGCCGGACAATCTCGATATTCTCTTTTGCAAGTTCTTCGCGCAACGCACGCAGACGCTCCTGCTGGCCTTCCTGAAGGCGACTAACTTCTTCAAGAACAAAATCAAGCTGCTCCTGCGGGGTGCGGCCATCGGCACTGCGCATGGCAACCCCGGCGCGGACCTGTGCCGCGAGACCCGCAATACGCACCATGAAAAATTCATCAAGATTTGCAGCCGAAATCGACAGAAAACGCAAACGCTCCAACAGTGGCTGGCGTGTGTTACCTGCCTCTTCAAGCACACGGCGATTAAACTGCAGCCATGAAAATTCGCGATTAACAAAACGCTCCGGGCTTTTCATCAGCTCCGAAACCTGATCGTCCATCAAAGCTTCGTGAGCATTCTGATCTTTTCCCAGATTTCTGTCTGCGGAATGATCATTGGCTGGCTGAATGGTCAGATCAGTCGTATTTGGTGCCATAATGCTGTTTTCGTTCATTTTTCCTGTCCCGGCTTTTACCGGAATATCCCGGTGCGACCATAAGCCTATGGCTGTCATATGACAGTTTGATAGCAAACTGCTTAAATTGTCTTCAGAATTGATGAAAACGCTTCCAGAAACAAGCCGTACGCGGTAAATGCTTGAAAAATAGCTGTCCAGAATTGGATTCCGCGATCCACAATCACCGGAGCATATCATGTCCGATCACATCATCCCGCACTTCCAGAATGACGCTGGTCATAATTCCATCGAGATCGGCGTAAAGGAATTTATGTGCGTGGGCGCTAACCCGCCTTTCGATCACCCTCATGTCTTTCTCGATATGGGCGATGAAAGCGAAGTTGTTTGCCCTTATTGCTCGACGCTCTATCGTTACAATGCGCAGCTTCATGCTGATGAGACATTGCCGGCCGGTTGCGTCTATAACGCGCCTGCTGATAAAGCGGCCTGAATAGAACGAGCGGCATTTCTGCCGCTGAGCAAATGAGCAGTTTTGATAAAAGACGCATATTGATTGCAGGGGCCGGTATTGCCGGTTTGAGTGCTGCGCTTGAATGTGCGGCACGCGGATGGTCTGTTCAGCTTTTTGAAAAAGCGCAAGCCTTGTCGGAAGTCGGCGCAGGCTTGCAGCTCGCACCCAACGCAATGCGGCATCTCGAACGCCTTGGCGTTGCAGATCACCTGTCCGCACAAGCAGTTGCACCAGATGCTCTTTATCTCATGGATGGGCACTTCAAAGGCTCCGGGACACGCCCCCTGCTTTCCATGCAGCTTGGTGGCAAAGCTTTAGAGCGGTGGCACCACCCCTATCTCGTCTGTCACCGCGCCGATTTGCAATCGGCTTTGCTCAAGGCATGCAATGCTAATCCGAATATTGAAATTCATCTCGGTGCCGAAATTATCAATCATGAGGCTGATGATAACAAAATCACAGCAAGAGTGAGAATTGATAGCAGCGAAACAGTTATTCAGGCTCAATATCTGATTGCCTGCGATGGTGTCTGGTCAAAGCAACGTGCAAAAGCCGGATATGCAAAAGCACGTTTCAGCGGCCATATCGCCTGGCGCACAACCCTTGCTGCTTCTGCCCTGCCAATGACCTTTAAATCAGCTGTGCCCAAACAAAAATCTGTTTCGGCCTGGCTTGGCAGGAAATCCCATTTCATTGCCTATCCGGTCAAAAATGGTGATTTTTTCAATTTCGTTGCCATTACAACGGGCGATAATCCGGGCGAAGACTGGTCAAAAACCGGTGACAGCTCAAAGCTGCGTTCGATATATAATGATTGGGGCAAGCCGGTTCGTGATGTGCTGAATGTTGCGGATGACTGGACCTATTGGCCACTTTTTGAAATGGCGGAAGCCCAGTTCACCGGCCCAGACAGAACCATTTTCCTTGGTGATGCCTCTCATGCTGTCACCCCTTTTGCTGCACAGGGGGCCGCCATGGCAATCGAAGATGCTGCCGCTCTTGCAGAAATACTGGATAAGGATGACCAGCAATCAGCGCTGGAACGATTTGATTGCGTTCGTAAAAAGCGCATTGCAGCCGTTGCCAAACGTGGACAGATGAACCGTTTTGCCTATCACGCGACAGGTATATTTGCGATTGGGCGCAATATGCTCTTTGCCATGCGTAGCCCGGATAGCTTTTTGAAAGATCTCGACTGGCTTTATAGCTATGATGCGGTTCAGGCTGTGCGTGACTGATTAAAGAGCAATGCCGAGGTTCCTTTTACAAAGCCCAGCTTCTCGTAAAAAGGGATCAGTCGCTCAGGACAATAGAGTTCAAAGCTGCTGACCGTAAAGAGAATAGAACTCCCGATATGCCTCGGGCGGCAGAGATTCAGTCCAATGAAAACCTGTCATCTTTACCCAAAACAATTTTCTGAAGATCGACAAGACGAATAAAAAACACCCGCCGTTATCAGCAGCGGGTGTTTTAATTCAATCAATCTGCTCAATGAAGAATCTGACTTAGGAACAGTTTCGTGCGCTCATGCTGCGGATTGTCGAAAAACTCGGCTGGTGAATTCTGCTCAACAATCTGTCCCT
>NZ_ML636804.1 GCF_006476605.1 Brucella gallinifaecis | reverse complement strand
GATGGTGGCGGCATAATCGCGGCGGAAATCCACTTAACGAAACGCCCGAAACTGTTCAGACAAACCGAACCACCTCTCAATACTGTTCCTGCCGGGCATCTATATGCCTCAAGCGCACCTTTATTTGACCCTATAGTACCAGTGTATGTACCATCATCCGTAAAACCAATGCCGACCTGCGCATTAGAGTTACTGGAAAAAACAATTGTAAGTAATAAGAGGAGAAAAAAACTAAACTTAACACATACTGAACTAAGGTACTTTGGTGAGCATTGGTACATGCCATCAAACCTTATATAATTCATGTTTTAATTATTAATACATAATATAAAGTTTTATACAAGACTTATTAAATATTTAACGAGTTTCATAACATATTGATTTTATTAATTTAATTTGTGCGCTAATTATGATTACTTCATTCTACTAATATTTTATATGCTCGATTTTATCTTAAAGCATCCCCTAACGAGACCACTGCGAATCACTTTAAAGTTGTAAAAATGTGACCAGATTATGATATTTAAAAGTGGGTTTTGAGCACAGATTCACAGACTAACGCAGCAGATGCGGGCAGCAATCAGTTTGATATTAGCGAGGTGATCAGCAGGGTTCTGGCCGTAACAATGGCACTGAATTTACCCTGATTTGATGGAGAGTTTCTGGCTCTAATTTTCGATTTATGACCTCGAATTGGATTGACGATTTATACTCAAGGGCGAATGTCTGCACATGGCATTTGAGTAACCGTCAATCTATTGCCAATGGCTTTGGTTGCCGGATTGGATTGGCTTTCATTAAAGCACCTATCACCAGATCTTCTTCATCCGATCAAAGCCCTGCTCCAAACTGTTACGAATTACAGTTTCGCCACAGCAGTAAGTCCTGCAAATGAGCCACTATAACGAAACTAGGTCGAGCGCAGCGCCTCTGTATGATTACTCAGTTTTCGCAATATAAAGAATGTTATGGTGATCCCAAGAACAGATAGCAACGTTGCCAGCATAAAGAGATCCGTATAACCAAATTTATCGGCAAGAAAACCTGCCACTGACGATCCCACAAGATAGATTAACAATTCTGCGCAGGCGAGGATTGTAAAATCCGTGCCAGGCTGGTCTGACGACGCAAACTTCATGAAAAGCGAATACATCGCCACCAGTTCCATATATCGTAGAAAGGTTTGAAATGCGGAAGCAGCCATTGCAACCTCCATACCCGGCCAGATTTCACCTGCATTGAAGGTAAGGGCCAGAAAGCAGATGCTACGCGCAAGTCCGAGAATGATAAGCGTAGAGAAAAGTCCCGTCACGCGGATCAATATTGCAGCCAGCGCGGCGCCAATCAGCCCCGCTGTTGCGGCAGATGCACCTGAGAGATAACCGATCCAGGACAGCGGCAGGCCGATATCAACAAGATACGTCCCTTCCATCCCTCGCACCATGCCTTCACTTGCCCGATAGGTCAGAGCAAAACAAAGGATGTACCAGGCACTTGGCTGCTCGAAAAACCGCTTCAGACTGGGTCGGGGCGCGGTCTCATTGAATGTTGTATCTCTTTTTTCATCCATCCAGAGTGCGGCAAGCAGTGGAAGCAGAGAAAGAGCAGCAATGATCAATATAGTCGGTCGCCAGCCAATCTTATGAAAAAGAACCAGCGCAAGCGTTCCACCCATGATGACACCGAGAGCCACAGCACCTGCCTGAATTGCATTGCCCGTAGCACGGCTCTCATCATTGAGGTGACGGACCGCATATCCGTCTGTTGCAATATCCTGCAATGACGACAAGAGCGTAATACAAAAGCAGATTACAAATAAAGCGCCCGCCTGTTGCGGCTCAACCAGCGTCATACTGGCAATGCCGAGAGAAACAACAATCTGCGTGACAATGACCCAGCTTCTGCGATGTCCCCATTTTTTGATAAGTGGATAGCGATCGACCAGAGGCGCGATAGCGA
This sequence comes from Brucella gallinifaecis, assembly GCF_006476605.1. Lineage (GTDB taxonomy): Bacteria > Pseudomonadota > Alphaproteobacteria > Rhizobiales > Rhizobiaceae > Brucella > Brucella gallinifaecis. The sequence goes on along the minus strand of NZ_ML636804.1, from coordinate 371,440 downwards.
ACTTGGCAATAAGTGGAATCATCAGAAGGTAAAATAAGCCGATTGCCGTGCGCGACGCACCCGACTCGCGCATCAAAGGCGGCAAGGCCACAAGCAAAAGGTAGGTTGGTATCCCTTGTGCGAGATAAAGACCACCAAGCACAGCGTAAAGGCGCGCATAGGCGCCTTTTGGCTTTTCGATAGACGACATAAATGGATCAGTCATCAGAATTTCTTGCTTACAGAAAGCGCAAAGGTTCGACCGCGGCCTTTATAGTCGAAGATTTCTTCAGGAGCCAAAGCACTGTAAAGAGCCTTGGCACGCGAACCCCAAACCGTATTATATTCTTTATTGAGCAAATTCAGGACACCGAAATTGATCGTCGTATCGAATTTTTCAACTCGATAAGAACCCATCAAATCAAACAGCGTATATCCTTCGATTTCATATCCGGCATGGTCATCAAGGTTGAAGACATGCTGCCCTTGCAGGCGGAGATTTAGCTGGTCATTGCCCCAGCCGATATGACCACCAAGCTTGGATACACTGGCGCTGCCGATCGTATCCTTAACCCAGTCACCATCGTTCTTGACTTCAGTTTTTACCCACTGCCCCAGCACACCAATGTCAAAGCCATGGCTGAGTTTCATGCCAGCCCGGCCCTCAAAGCCATATACGCGTCTGTCATTATCCTGCACTTCGACAGCAAGAGTGGTGCGGTTGAGCACAATCGATCTGTCAGAGGTAGAATAAAAGCCCGCTGCTTCAAGATTGTAAGTTCCGTCATCAAGACGATAACCAATTTCAAAAGAATTGGTCTTGATCGCTTCAAGTGCTGAATCTGATACATTGACGCTGCTCAGCAGGTTATAATGCCCACCCGATAAGGCATAGACGCCATATCCGTAATATTTCGCAGGGTCTGGAAGTTCAAACCCCTGACTGAAATTTGCATAAACCTGCTGCGTATCGGTCAAACTATAGGTTGCACCAGCGTTAAATAGAAACGCATCGTAATCCACATCGCCACCAGACATGGCATCTGCCGAAGAAGCCAGCCCATTCAAAATTGCAATTTGCTGGGCGGCACCGACAAAATCACCAACTTTGGTCTTGGTGTATTGATAACGAACACCACCACTGAATGTCAGGCGGTCGGTCGCCTTATAGGAACCTTCTACAAAGCCCGCCAGATTGGTGACGTCGATTTTAGGATAAAGACCTGTTACGCCTATGGTTTCAAAGTTCATTGCGCCACTGGCAAGGGCTTTATTCATATTGAATATATTCTGACTGGATGAAAGCGAATCCCGATCCGCATCGATGCCATATGTAATATTCAGTTTTTCTGTAGGCTCGGAAATGATTGCAGCTTTCATACCGTAATAATCCGTATCCTGAGAACTGCCGTAGAAATAGGTAGAGCTGGGAAATGGATGAAAATTCATCTGTTCGCTGCGATAAAAGCCCTGCAACAGCAATTGCTGACCAAAGAAGTCATTATCGGTGTAGGTCGCATTGAGCATGGCGCGACGTGTACGCGGATTGAAATCCGAATTATAATCGTCGCGCGTTTCAATCAATGCCGGATTGCGCAAACCGGCAAGATTCTGCCCAAAATAAACGCTGTAATCGGATTTCTGCTCCGAATTGAAAAGCTGGCCTGTGACTTCAAGCCTGCGGTCGGCATCAATCTGGAAGCCGACACTGCCCATGAAATCAATCCGCTGATTGAAAGCTGTCGATGTCTGCGTGATGTCAGGAACAATCATGGTGCCATCTGCATCATAAAACGCACCGGTTCGATTGCCGGCCAGTGAAAGACGCGCATCCCAGGCTTCACTGTTATAAGTGACGGCAGCGCCACCATTGCGGTCAAAGTCCTGGCTTGTTCTGAATCCGCTCTCAATACCGGCAGTAACTTCACCATGCAGGCCTGCCGGCGCATCTTTGCCCTTTTTTGTAATGATATTGATGATCCCGCCGGTGGCATTGCCACCATAAAGCGAAGTCGCGCCGGACAGAACTTCAATACGCTCAATGTTGAAGGGATCGATTGAATCAAACTGACGACTCAATCCACGCGCTGAATTCATCGAAATACCATCAATCAACACAAGTGCTGTACGTCCACGGAGATTTTGCCCGTAAGATGTACGCGCACCCTGACTGGCCGGGTCGAAACTGGGTACTTCCTGCGCAAGAATTTGCTGAATAGTCTCACCCGAGCGGGCACGCATTTCGATTTGCTGGGCGTCAACAACATAAATCGTGCGAGCGGTTTCGGAAATCTGCTGTCCACCACGGCTGCCCGTAACGGCAATAGTATCCAGAACCATGACGCCACTCGTTTCGGCTGAAGATTGTTCAGACTGAACCTTATCCTGGGCCTTATCCTGAGCCTTATCCTGGGCCGGGGCTTGTCCAGCCATGCTCCCGATAGCAACCAGTGTGAGAAGCGAAACACCGCGATATTTATTGTGCATTATTTTCTCCGAAAAAGCGAAGACACATGGCTTCGCCCCTATGCGCGATTGTCAAACAAGACCTTTACAGTCATATTTAATTAATCGATAAGAACCTTGCTTGGAGAAATGCGAACATGAACAGGACTCAAGTGAACCTTGAAGACTGTACAGAGTTGAGATGACAAAAGCGATCAGGCCGCAAAAGTTCCGGAATATGGCTTCCAGCATGACAGATGGTCTGCAACCATGTCTCATGATGCTGCGCGATATTATGGGAACACCGCTTATAAAGCAGTCTGATGCAGATCTATCGTCGGTACGCGGGCTGTTTTGGAAACATCCTGAGCTATCTTTGACGACAATTTATTTTCCGCTCAAGCGAACTTTCCTGTCAGCACCGGGGTCGCGAGAAGCTGGAATTTTAATCCTGCGTTCAATGAGCTGCCCTGCTTCGGTTGAACAAGGGCATCATCTGATTAATCTGGCTCGGGGTGATGTAACTTTTATCCCCTCCGACGCACCGCTTCTGCTGACATTGCCGACTGGTGGGCGCCTTGATTGCGCTTATATGCCTAAAAAAGCTGTTTTACAGGAAGTGCCCGACATTGACAGGCTTTTCGGGCAATCCATGCCCTTCACAAATCTACCTTTACAGCTACTCGTTACCTATGCAGGCTATCTTCTTCAGCATGAACATCAAAACGAGCGCAATGCATCGACAATGGTTCAGCACTTTTATCAGCTACTGCCAATGCTGGTCGATAACCTGCAAGCCCAGAATAAGCAGGTTTCTACGATAAAAAGAATGGATGCGATTAAAGCACAAATCGAAGCGCAGATTTCGAATAGCGAATTTTCTATAATACAATTGGCGCAAACTGAGGGCGTCACCTCGCGGGCAATTCAGAAACTGTTCAAACGGGAAAACACGACCTTTTCTCGCTATTTGTTACAGCGCAGGCTTGAAATGGCACGATCCGCAATCGTGCGTGGCGATCCATCTGGAATTACGCAGATTGCATATAATGCCGGCTTTGATGATCCTGCCTATTTCAGCAGAACATTTCGAAATCATTTCGGCTTTACGCCCTCTGTTTTACGCCGTCAGGTTAATCAGTTCTTCAAAGGCAGTGTTTGACTGGAAATGTTTAGCGTCAGGACCCTAGCTCTGGCCGCTTGAATTATCTGTCAGCAAAGATGGGTTGAACTCTTCCAGAAGCTTAGAAGCGGTCCTCAGATCAAGATGTGCTTTGATCGGCAGATGATCGGATGCCACGCGTGCAAGCGGCGTATTGTGTACTTCAACTGCCGTAACCAGATTGTTTGGCGTTCCAAGCACACGATCCAGTGCAAAGACCGGAAACCGTGACGGAAAGCTCGGTACCGCCGTTTCAGCATGATCAAAGACCGGCTTCAAAGAGGCCAGTGATGAACGTTTGCCGATACGCCATTCGTTGAGGTCGCCAATCAAAAGGGTTGGCAGCGTATCGGCTTCCTGCAAGGCAGAAAGAATGCTTTCGGCCTGTTGTTCGCGGGATCGCTTTAAAAGCCCAAGATGGGCAGCAATCACCCGCAATGGACCGGACGAAAATTGCAGATCGGCAACAAGTGCGCCACGCGGTTCCACACCGGGGAGTGCAAGCTGGCGCACATTGCGCACCACCCCTTCGCGAAACAACAATATATTACCATGCCAGCCATGGCCTTTCGGCATGGTGGAGGTGATTGGCACCGGAACAAGCCCGTGACGCTTCTCGAGCAGGCCGAGATCAAGCAGGCCCGAACGCTCGCCAAACCGCTTGTCGGCTTCCTGCAAAGCAATCACATCAGCATCAATTTCACTGATTACATCTGCCGTGCGTTGCGGATCGAAAACCTTGTCCACCCCAATGCATTTATGCACATTATAGGATGCAATGGTGATGTCACCCTCTGGCTCATCGTCAAGAGGCGGCCTGAAACCGGGCCGGTTTCGGATAGCAGTCAATATCTTGGTGGAAATTCGACCAGGAGTTTTCTTTTTCTGCACCCGTTACCGCCTTGTGTCATGTATGAATAGTATCGTTGTCCCTATAAATAGGGCATTTTGCTGGTTGAAAAACAGGTTTGCTGCGCTTTCGGCCTATAATTATATTTTTAGAGCATTTTATCTTGCGATGAAACGGATGATGCGATCAGTCAGGCCGCTATAGGGCGGTTTGATCAGATCGGTTGATGCAGGTGCGTATTTTGTCAATATTGGCATGGCTTTCGAGAAGGTCTGAAAGCCTTCCCGACCGTGATAATGCCCCATACCGCTATGCCCGACGCCACCAAAAGGCAGATCAGCGCAGGCAAAATGATAGAGCGTATCATTGATGCAGACGCCACCCGCAACAATATGCGAGAGTATGGTTTCTATTTCCGCTGTGTTGTCGCTGAAGCAATAAAGCGCCAGAGGGCGTTCATGTTTTAATATAACGGCGATTGCCTCATCGATTGATCGATAGCTGATGATGGGTAACAGTGGACCGAAGATTTCTTCATTCATGATTGTGCTGTCAGGAGCTGGCTCAAGAATGAGTGTCGGCGTCATCAGGCGCGGCGTTTTTGGTGTCGCGGTTTCATCCAGAAGCGGGATGAGCTTCTCACATTTGTCCTTTGCATCTCTTAGCAAGGCTGTGAGGCGCTGATATTGTATGTCATTGATGATTGTTGTGCGATCTGCAATTGCCGTGTCGCCGCTATAGCGGTTTTGGGTTTCCTCGCGCAGCAAGGCTATAAAGGCATCGCGTTTGTTTTGATGGATCAGTACATAATCGGGTGCGATGCAGGTTTGACCTGAATTAAAATATTTGCCTGTGGCGATGGATGCTACCGCGCGTCTGAGATTGGCGTTCTCGCTGATGATTGCAGGTGATTTTCCACCCAGCTCCAATGTGACAGGTGTGAGGTTTTCGGCTGCGGCTTTCATAATCTTGCGGCCAACAGTCGTGGATCCCGTGAAGAACAGATGATCAAAAGGCAAAGCGGAAAACGCTGCGGACAATGTGGCATCGCCCGGAATAACGCTTGCCCGGTCTTGTGGAAACACATCAGCGATTAGTTTGCGCAGAAACTCCGAGGTCTGTGGTGTGTGTTCGGATGGTTTGAGAAAAACATGGTTTCCAGCAGCTATCGCCGCCACCAGAGGCGCCAGTGCAAGATTGACCGGGTAATTCCATGGCGCAATGATGCCAACAACACCCAGTGGCATAAAACGAATTTCTGCCTTGGCAGGCCAGAGCTTCCAGCCTGCTTTTCTACGCTGTGGCTTCATCCAGCGTTTGAGATTGTGCAGAGCATGATCTATTTCTGCAAAAACCACACTGGCTTCGCCAAGCAATGTCTCGTGAACCGAACGGTTGCCAAAATCTGCATGAATGGCCTTTGCCATCTCATCAAGACGTTCATGCAGGACTTTGCGCAAAAGGCGTAAATCGTCAATGCGTTGTTCATAGGCCGGTCGATTATTGAGCCAGCTTTGCCGCAAATGCTGAAAGGTCGTTTGTAGCTGATGATCAGCGCTCATAGGCAAAATTCTCGGTTGATCGGGCAAACAGGAATTGGGCAATATAATATGTGCTTAAAACCCAAAGACCAGACAGGGATATTGGTGTGTGAAAGCGGTTAAAAGCCAGCAATGTGTCGCTTGCCATAAAGAAAAACCCGCCAGCCGCAGCAAGCCATGCGCCGTAACACGGAGCGGTTTTGCGCGGTGTTGAGAGCGCACGGCTCAGAGCCTGTGCTGCCATTATGCCAATCGCAGTTGCATAGATAACGACAGGCAGTTTCATTGCATTGGGCAGACTGGTCCAGAGGCTTGCAATAATGCTGATTGCCAAAATACCAAAAATCACAAAGACAAGCTTGTGTCCTGCAAATTTTGTGTTTTGGGACAGCGCATAAATATAGATGCAATGGGTAATCAGAAAGCAGACGAGACCTGCGAGAAAATAATCGCCTGGCAGCATCAGGAAAAAATCACCCGCCAGAGCAAATGCGAGACCGGCGGCAATCGTTAAACCATAGGTTCTGGAAATCAGGCGCGGTGCTGTGAAAATAGCGCAGAGCAAAAACAATGTTGCTGCAGGTTTGGTGATATAATGCAGCCAGCGCCAGAAAATTGCATCACTCTGCTGGTTCAGGAGGCTGCTTGCAACTGCGCAGATTGCACAAATGAAAAACAGCCGGTAGAACCATCCAGACTGGAACAGCTGTTTATGCTGCATTTTGCTTCCTCCATTTAGAGTCACGTTCTTATTGTAACACCTGTTATTTCTGAGGCTGTGCGTTGTTCTTTTCTGCTTCGCGCCGACGTTTGCGACCTGTGCGCTCTTCACGTGTGGAGAGTTCGCTATTGCCATCAAGATCAGATTGCAAAATGAGGCCATGCGCCTTGAGCCAGCGAATTATCTCGCCGAACTCAAGATCATAGCTGGGCTGCTCCATAGGATTTGGTCCTTGATTTGTAATCATTTTATGCAGGATGCGCGGAGTTGATGCATGTGGCAAGGCCGAAAACCTTGTACACTACGAAAGCTTCATCTGGTTCCTTGGGTGTCGATTGATCTGGAGGTCGGAAAACTCAAGCACAATTTCTCCACTTTCGTTTCCATCTCAGCAGCATTCATCTTGATCAAATTCGTCCACGCTGCCTAGGGTCAGGACTCATTAATTTGACGGGAATGGTGTGAGGCCATCCGTTTGGATTTGATAAGAAAAGGCGAAGGAAATGTGGTTCATTTTCAAGACTTTTCGACGAAGTAGGCGGGCGGATGGGCCACATCCTTCGGACATCGAAATGACTTGGCGATCTGCTGCGTCGAGCCGCTCAACCGGGGGAACAACCCCGGTCCTCACGTCTCTTCTTGCATATCTTGTCATTTCAGATGCCATTCTCATCAAATTAATGAGTCCTGACCCTAATATCTTTATATAAGAAAAATACCAAATTGCGATAAATGGAGAAGGCTCAGGTAAATGGATTTAGCAACTGAATTGGTAAAGTATGTTTCTATTGTCGTGATCGGCCTTCTGCCAATTATGAACCCACTGACGACCATTCCGCTCTATATGTCTTTGACCAAACGCATGAGCACCGAAAACAAGCGCTCACAAGCCAGAAAAACCAGCATTTATGCGTTTCTGATCCTGACTGTGTTCATGCTTCTTGGCAATGCAATTATAAAACTGTTCGGCATATCGTTACCCGGTATTCGGGTCGCAGGTGGTATTATCATTATGATATTAGCCCTGCGCATGATTTTTTCCGGTGAAGATACTTCATCTGAAGTGGATTCAGATCCAGCAGATATAAAGAAAGCTGATCTCGATTATTCGTTTTCACCGCTCGCAATGCCAAGCCTGGCAGGCCCGGGCTCGATCGCGGTGGTTATGGGATTCTCATCACAAATTCCGAGTGATCATAATATATTTGGTCATATCGTCATTGCCATTGGCGTGGCCATAATGTCCATCATCGCTTATATTGCGCTGCTGTCTTCCAACTGGATCGAAAAATTCCTTGGGGATCATGGCATGCAAGCTGTGACAAAAATCATGGGGTTTCTTTTAACCTGTCTGGCGGTTCAGTTTCTGGCCTCTGGCATAAGCCAATTTGTCATTGATTTCAGTAAAACTCCAGGGTCTTGACCTTAAAGATAAGGCGATCCGAGCCAGATGATGCGGTCAATCAAACGCTCATAGAATGGGCGATTTTTAAGCCGCATCAGATTAACCTCCCGGCTGGTTTCAATCGCCTTGCCAATGCGTTCCTCAACCTGCAAGGCAATATCACGATCAAGTATTTCAAGATCGATCTCGAAATTGAGCCGGAGCGAACGCGCATCCAGATTGGATGATCCCACATAAGACCATGCTCCATCAATGGTCATCAGCTTGGAATGGTTGAAAGCGCCACCCGCACGCCAGATGCGACAGCCACCTTTGAGCAACTGGTCAAACTGCGCACGCATTGCGCGATCAACCAGCTTGAGATTATTCACACCCGGAATAACCACATCCACGGCCACCCCGCGCCGCGCCGCTGTGACCAGCGCACTGATCAATTCGCGATCCGGCAGAAGATAGGGCGACATGATCAGGATATGTTCCTGGGCAATCGAAAATGCACCCATCATCATACGATGATTGGTTTCAATATTCTTGTCCGGGCCGGAACCAACCACGCGGATCAGCTTGCCGGTTCCCGGCGGATCGTCAGGTGCAACAATGCTCCAGGCATCCCCCGCCAGAAGCTCGCCTGTTGCAAAGCGCCAGTCTTCCGATGCCACATGAAAAATATCAGCGATTGCCGGACCTTCGATGCGAAAATGCGTATCGAAAGCAACATTATCGCCTGCAATCTCCCTTACAAAGGCGCCTCGAATATTCATGCCACCGGTAAAAGCCAGCCTGCCATCGACAACCAATATCTTGCGGTGCGTACGCAGATTGGCATAGGGCAGACGCAGCCCCATGATAATATTACCATTGAACACGTCAACGGTAATGCCCTCTTCCTTCAAGAGCCCGACTATGCTTGGAATCGAATAACGCGCCCCGACCGCATCCACCAGCACCCGCACTTCAACGCCGCGCTTGACTGCACCGCTCAATGCATCGACGAATTTCTGACCAATGGCGTCACGGTCAAAAATATAGGTCTCAAGCAGAATGCTGCGTTTGGCATTGTTGATTGCATCGAGCATCTGGCCATAGGCTTCGTCACCCGTTTCAAGCATCGTGATATTGTTGCCGCTGGTGAAGTCATAAAGGCTGACAGTATCGCCAAGAATCTTCATCGCACCGAACTGACGACCGAAAGCCGCCCGCACCCGGTCATTTGTCGTATCGAAATGCGACAGGTGATAAAGTGCAATATTGCCCATATTGTCACGTTGATGGCTCAATGTGCTGCGTCTGATACGATTAACACCGGCCAGCGCATAGACCACAGCGCCCACGATCGGCGAAAGCACGATAATCCCCACCCAGCCCAGAGCCGTTCGCACTTCGTCTTTGGTCATGGTTGCATGGATTGCTGCAATCGCACCAAGAATGACCGACAAAACTGCGAGGATATGAGGCCAATAATGGGCAAGAATATCAAACATGAACCGACCTTATCCTGAAAAGCACTGAATTTAGAGATATAGTGGAAAAGCCCATCCGCCAACACTGATTTACCAAATAAACCAAACTTATAAAGCTCTCTGGTCAAATCTGCGATCTACTTTATATTAGCTGCGAAACTTGCAATCAGAGGGACATCTCATGGCAACGCAACAAAGTAATTTTAACCGGGCTGATCTTCCTTCAGAAGTTACGACAAAATGGGGATGGTTTGTCGCGCTTGGCGTGGCATTGCTAATTCTGGGTGGCATTGCATTTGGTAATCTCGTGCTGGCGACGGTCGTTTCCGTCTATTATGTCGGCATCATGATGCTTGTGGCAGGCATTATCGAAATCATTCATGCATTCGGCGTGAAGACATGGAGCGGTTTTTTCTTCTGGCTCTTGAGTGGTCTGCTCTATGCGGTTGCCGGTATTGTCGCATTTAACCAACCATTATTGGCCGCGAGCGTATTTACGATCTTTTTAGCAGCAGCCCTCATTGGCGCTGGTATTTTCCGTATTTGGTTGGGATTCAAATCCAAGCCAGCTTCAGGATGGGGTTGGATCGCAGCTACAGGCGTTATCACAGCTCTGGCTGGCATTGTAATTGCCATGCAGTGGCCAGAAAACAGTCTGTTTATCATTGGTCTGTTTCTTGCAATCGATCTGATCTTCCAGGGCTGGTCCTTTATCGCATTCGGTCTTGGCATCAAGCGCTAGACAACAAATCTATTCATGAAAAAGCGGCGTATCTCACGCCGCTTTTTCATTTCAACTCGACCTTTTCATCAATGACTGCTAGATGCAGCCCAACATCTTCGCAGTGCGCTTTTTCGTACAGCCTATCCTTTTGCAATTACGAGTTTTCTCTTATGTCCGCTCAAGACCATCCCGTTTCAAAGCGCCGCACATTCGCGATTATCGCGCACCCGGACGCCGGTAAAACAACATTGACCGAAAAGCTGCTTTTGTTCGGTGGCGCTATCCAGCTGGCCGGTGAAGTAAAAGCCAAAAAAGACCGTATCCAGACCCGTTCAGACTGGATGAATATCGAACGTGATCGCGGTATCTCTGTCGTGACCTCCGTCATGACATTCGAGTATAAGGATTGCATCTTCAATTTGCTTGATACACCGGGCCATGAAGATTTTGCCGACGATACCTACCGCACACTGACAGCCGTGGACTCTGCCGTCATGGTGATTGATGCCGCAAAAGGTATCGAGCCACGCACGCTCAAGCTGTTTGAAGTCTGCCGTATGCGCGATATTCCAATCGTGACCTTCGTTAACAAGATGGACCGCGAAGCACGCGATCCGCTCGAAATCCTTGATGAGATCGAAGAAAAACTTGCACTCGATACGGCTCCCGTCACCTGGCCCATCGGTTCGGGAAAAAGCTTTGCCGGCACTTATGATCTGCACAATAATGCTGTGCGCCAGAAAGATGCGGAAGAACAACCCACCAGGGTCAGCGGCCCGGAAGAAGCTGCGAAGCTTCTGCCCGAGAATGAGCGTGAGGCATGGATCGAGAGTGTGGAACTGGCACGCGGGGTCTGCCGCCCGTTCGACCTCGCATCCTTCCGTGAGGGTCATATGACGCCGGTTTATTTCGGCTCGGCCCTTAAAAACTATGGTGTTCGTGATCTCATCGAAGCCTTTTGCGATTTTGGCCCTTCCCCACGCGACCAGCAGGCAGACAGCCGTATGGTCGGTGCTACCGAAGACAAGATGACCGGCTTTGTGTTCAAAATTCAGGCCAATATGGACCCGAACCACCGTGACCGTATTGCATTCCTGCGCGTCTGCTCGGGCAAGCTTTCACGCGGCATGAAGGCCAAGCTGGTGCGTACCGGCAAACCGATGAGCCTGTCTGCGCCACAGTTTTTCTTTGCCCGCTCACGCCAGATTGCCGATGAAGCCTTTGCAGGCGATGTTGTGGGCATCCCGAACCATGGCACATTGCGTATTGGTGATACTTTGACCGAGGGCGAAGACATTCTGTTCCGCGGGGTTCCGAACTTTGCGCCGGAAATTTTGCGCCGCGTTCGTCTTGATGATGCGATGAAGGCCAAGAAACTGCGTGAGGCACTGCAGCAGATGGCAGAAGAAGGCGTGGTCCAGCTCTTCGTGCCCGATGACGGCTCTCCGGCAATTGTCGGCGTGGTTGGTGCATTGCAGATTGACGTGCTGACGGAACGATTAAAAATCGAATATTCGCTCCCCGTCGGCTTTGAAATGTCGCGCTTCTCGATTTGCCGCTGGATCACAGCGGACGAACCTGCAGAACTCGAGCGCTTCATTGCTTCGCACCGCGCCGATATTGCCCATGATCTTGACAATGATCCGGTGTTTATGGCGCAAAACGGTTTCTCACTCAATTATGAAGCCGAGCGCTGGAAAGCAATTCGCTTTGCCACGATCAAGGATTATCAAGTCCGCGACAAGGCCTGAGTCGAAAGCAAGCTGGCGGCGATCTTTTCCGCCAGCTTATCAGCCACCTGCTCCTTGCTCATTTCCGGCCATTCTTCGATACCATTACGGCTCAAAATCCGTACATGATTGCGATCACCCCCCATCACATCGCCTGAAACGTCATTGGCAACGATCCAGTCAGCACCTTTCTTGTCGAGCTTGCGCCCGGCATTAACAAGCACATCCTGCGTTTCTGCCGCAAAGCCCACCACAAGGCCGGGGCGGTTGTTACTATGGCCTACACCTGCCAGAATATCCGGGTTTTCAACCATGCTGAGCGTTGGTGCGCCCTCGCCCGGCTGTTTCTTGATCTTCTGGTCAGAGGCATTGACTGTGCGCCAGTCGGCAACCGCTGCCACCATCACAGCAGCATCGGCAGGCAAATGGTGTTCAACTGCTGCCTGCATTTGTCGTGCGGTCTCGACATGAATGACGTTGACGCCTTGCGGGTCCGGGATCGTGACCGGGCCGGACACCAGATGCACCGTTGCGCCCAATCGTGCCAAGGCTGCAGCAATCGCGTGTCCCTGCTTGCCCGATGAACGATTGGCAATATAGCGCACAGGATCAATCGGCTCATGGGTCGGGCCGGATGTCATGACAATCACTTTGCCAGCCAGTGGTTTTGACTGTGGTGCGAGCAGATTTTCAATAGAAGCGACAATGGCAAGCGGCTCGCTCATCCGCCCTGTACCCGCCTCTCCGCTTTCCGCCATTTCGCCTTTTTCGGGACCAGTGAAATGCACACCGTCCTTTTGCAAAGTCAGGCAATTGCGCCTGGTGGCCGGATTATCCCACATGGCGGGGTTCATGGCAGGGGCCACGAGAACCGGGATTTTACGCGCAAGCAATACAGCACTCGCCAGATCATCAGCAATTCCATTGGCCATTTTTGCCATAATGCCAGCGGTCGCAGGTGCAACGACAATCAGATCGGCATCACGTGCAAGGCGGATATGACCAATATCCTGCTCGTCTTCACGCGAAAAAAGATCGGTAAACACATGATCGGCAGCAACGGCACCAATGGTCAGCGGCGTTACAAATTGCTGTGCTGCAAGCGTCATCAATGGGCGCACATGGGCACCACGTTCACGCAGACGGCGAATAAGATCAGGCGCCTTATAAGCGGCGATCCCGCCACTGATAATCAGAAGAACACGCTTGCCCTGCAATGAACCTGAAACAAGCTGCGAAGCTCTGGCAGCGGGCTTTGGATCTTCTAATCCAGCCAGAAGAAGCCGCGCTTCTTCTTCCATCGAGCGCCCGTTTCGGGCTGCTCTCACACGCAGCCGCTCTTTTGCTGCATCATCAAGATTGCGGATCGTAATACTGGCCATTTGATTGCACCGGTCTAATATTGATGCAATCAATGAAATCACTATTTTGTCGAATAATCAACAAATGGTTGAATTAAAGCTCGATATAGAGCTTAATTGCTATCGCCGCCAATGAAATTGCAATCACAATCTGTGCAATACGCCCCCAACGCGAGTGCCGCGCTTCAGCCTTGCCAATCGCTTCTGCCGTTGCATCATCAAAGCGCAAACCATTGAGCGCCATTTCATCAAGGGCAGCGGAAGCACGATCTATTCGCGCAACAAGTTCCGGCGTTTTGCGGGTGAAATGCAACAGTGCATAGGCACTGTCTTTTGCATCGAGCAACATGCCCTGTGGTCCGAGATTTTTACGAATCCAGCCGCCCACAACGGGTTCTGCCGCCTTCCACATGTTGAAATGCGGATCAAGCGTGCGTGAAACGCCTTCTACAACCACCATCGTCTTTTGAAGCATCAGAAGCTCTGGCCGCGTTTGCATGTCAAAAAGCTCGGTCACTTCAAACAGCAATGTAAGCAGTTTTGCCATGGAAATGGTCTCGGCCGGCTGACCGTGAATAGGTTCGCCAATGGCGCGGATTGCCTGCGCAAAACTTGCCACATCATGGGTATGCGGCACATAGCCTGCTTCAAAATGCACCTCAGCCACGCGCAGATAATCTCGTGTGATGAAGCCATAAAGAATTTCCGCAAGAAAACGCCGCTGATCTTTATTCAGCCGCCCGGTAATGCCGAAATCAACCGCAACAATGACACCTTGCGGATCCACAAACAGATTGCCCGGATGCATGTCTGCATGGAAAAAACCATCGCGCAACGTATGTCGGAGGAAAGACTGGATCAGTGTTTCTGCAAGCTTTTTGAGATCAAAGCCAGCCGCTCGCAGTCCCTCGATATCCGACATTTTAATGCCGTCAATCCATTCAAGCGTCAGCACATCGCGGCCCGTGCGCTCCCAATCAACATCAGGAACACGGAAACCTTGATCATCCTTGATATTCTCGGCAATCTCGGAAAGCGCCGCCGCCTCAAGCCGCAAATCCATTTCGATGCGCGTTGTCTGCTGAAGTGTTTCAACCATTTCAACGGGCCGCAAGCGGCGTGTAAACGGTATATGCCGCTCCTGCATACGGGCGACCATGAAAAAGCTTTCAAGATCGCGGGCAAAACGCTGACGCACACCCGGACGAATAACTTTAACCGCAACCTTATGCTGCGCACCGTCTTTCATCACAAAGGCCGGATGCACCTGCGCCATGGATGCAGCCGCAATAGGCGCCTCAAAACGCACATAGAGATCATCGATCTTGCGGCCAAGGGAATTTTCAACTGCTGAGACAGCTTCGCCCTGCGCAAAAAAATCAAGACGGTCCTGCAACAATTCAAGATCGGCAGCCACATCCTTGCCGACAATATCAGGACGGGTTGCCAGAAACTGGCCCAATTTCACATAGGAAGGGCCAAGCTTGTTCATCGCACGCGATATGCGTTCAGAACGAGGCGCATCTTTCGCCCGCTTGCGTGCAAGAAGCTTTGCAACCTTGTGCCCCAATGCAGGCAATCCGGCTGCATCATCAACCGGCAGTGAACTCAGCACACCTTCGCGCGCCATGATCCAGCCAGCACGCATTAATCTCAAGCCCGCAGAAATATTGCTCATATCAAACTCAGAGCTTCCAGCCAGAATGAAGGGCTGCGATACCACCGGTAAAATTGCGATAACTCACACGCTCAAAACCCGCTTCGCGGATCATGCGTGCAAAATCTTCCTGTTTTGGAAATTTACGAATCGATTCCACCAGATAGCTGTAGGAATCAGCATCTCCGGTAATCATCTTGCCAATCTGCGGAATGGCCTTGAACGACCATTGATCGTAAATCTTATCAAGCAATGGCAGTTCGACTTCGGAGAACTCAAGGCACAGGAAGCGACCACCCGGCTTTAACACGCGGTAAGCTTCGGACAGCGCCTTGTCGATATGCGGCACATTACGAATGCCGAATGAAATCGTATAAGCATCAAAGCTCGCATCTTCAAATGGCAGCTCTTCGGCGCTTGCTTCAACAAATTCGAGATTATCGGCAAGCCCCTTTTTGATGGCACGCTCACGACCAACCCCCAGCATCGAACCGTTAATGTCGAGAATGGTCACATGCGCCTGACGGCCAGAGGCTTCAACAATACGAAAAGCAATATCGCCGGTACCACCCGCCACATCGAGCGACCTGAAACCCGGACGCCTGGACGGCGCCAGCCAGCTGATCATCGCATCTTTCCAGACACGGTGCATACCAGCCGACATGAGATCGTTCATCACATCATAGCGCTTGGCAACCTTATGAAAAACATCATTGACCAGCCCCTGCTTTTCGCTTTCGTCGACTGCCTTGAAGCCGAATGAATGCTCCATGCCACCTTGTGCACCCACGCGGTCTGCATTGCCTTTGTGCTGGCTCATAACTATCCTGCCGGTTCATGTGCGAAACGAAGCCGATCTCCGTTTTCCGTTTGCCTGATGCATATAAAGCTTGTACCGAACGATACAAGCACAGAGAGCAAGCCGATACCCCTTTTGTGATCTGGACTTGCGCATCTGTGCAAAATGTTCAAAAAAACAGAAAACACACCGTGGAAAACTGCGCTTGTGCGCCTGCCATGCGTTTTCTCCGGCTTAGAGCAGCCGCTAAATTCGATAAAGATAACAAGAAAAGTGGAAACAATATGGGCGTTAATGTCGTCAGCCATCCGCTTGTCCAGCACAAGCTCACCATCATGCGCAAGCGTGAAACCTCTACCGCCAGTTTCCGGCGTTTGCTGAAAGAAATTTCGCTGCTGCTTTGCTATGAAGTGACGCGCGATCTCGAACTGACCACCATGCATATCGAAACACCGATGATGCCTATGGAAGCCCCTACACTTGAAGGTAAAAAGCTGGTTTTCGCGTCCATCCTGCGTGCTGGCAACGGCCTTCTCGAGGGCATGCTAGATCTCGTGCCTGCCGCTCGTGTGGCGCATATCGGCCTTTATCGCGATCACGACACGTTGCAGCCAATCGAATACTACTTCAAAGCACCCGAAGATATCGTCAACCGCCTGATTATCGTTGTCGATCCAATGCTTGCAACAGGCCATTCCGCCATTGCAGCCATCGACAAGCTGAAGGAACGCGGTGCCACCAATATTAAATTTCTGTGCCTGCTGGCAGCCCCTGAAGGTATTGAGCGCTTCACGAGCGCCCACCCGGATGTCGACGTCTTCACCGCCTCCATCGACGACAGCCTTGATGAAAAGGGCTATATCGTTCCGGGTCTCGGTGACGCCGGCGACCGCATGTATGGCACAAAGTAAATCCGGCTAACCAGCCAGTCTTGTAAATCCGCGTTTGGCTGCTCATCATGACTATTGAGTGGTCGGCGCGGATTTTTTATCTTATAATGACAAGCAAATATGGAACAGTCTCATGTCCACGGATAACCGCCTGACAGAACTCGAAATCCGGGTCGCAGAACAGGAAAAGACAATTGAAGAACTGTCTGCTGTTCTTGCTGAGCAATGGAAAACAATAGACCGCCTGAGCCAGAAACATTCGGCGCTAACTGATCGCTTTCTGACACTGGAAGGGCAAACCGCACCTGAAATTCCGATCACCAAACCGCCGCACTGGTAATACAATGATCGAAATCATAGAGCTAACGGATCGCCCCAACCTTGCAGCCATCTGCGCAAAATGGAACCATGCCGAATGGGGACAGGCAGTGGGCGCAACCGAAGACCAGATTATAGATGCTCTGAATGAGCTGATCCACGCCACCGATGGTCAGGCCGTGCGTGCAGCGCTCTGGAATGATGAATTGGCAGGCTTTGTTCTGCTCATTCACAATGATCTTGAAAGCCACCCGCATCTCAAGCCATGGGTTGCGAGCCTGCTCGTTGCACCTGAGTTTCGTGGGCGCGGTGTTGCCAAGGCGCTCATGACAGCGATTGAAACGGCTGCTCATGATCTCGGTTATAGCGAAGTCTATCTCTATACCGACAAGCCTGACCTTTACAGGAAAATCGGCTGGGGCGATTTGGAAGAGCTGACCGGCGATGATGAAGGCATGCTGATCCTAAATAAGAAAATCGCGCGGGGCTAACCGCGCGATTTTTACTTCTTATGATGCAGCCGGTATTGGACAGCTCACGCCTGTACCGCGCAAACCGCAATAGCCATTCGGGTTCTTGGCCAGATATTGCTGATGATAATCTTCCGCATAATAGAATGTCGGAGCATCTGCAATTTCCGTCGTGATCGGGCCAAGACCGCGCGAGGCCAGCGCCGCCTCATACGCATCCCTGCTCTTTTCAACCGCTTTACGATCCGCTTCATCGAAGGTGTAGATCACGGAGCGATAGGTCGTGCCAATATCATTGCCCTGCCGCATGCCTTGTGTCGGATCGTGCTCCTCCCAGAACAGCGCCAGCAATTCATCAAGACTGACAGCCTTCGGATCATAAACAACCAGAACCACTTCAGCATGTCCGGTCAGTCCGGTGCAGGTTTCTTCATAGGTTGGATTGGGCGTTATGCCCCCCGCATAACCGACAGCCGTCACATAAACGCCAGGCACCAGCCAGAAAAGCCGCTCCGCACCCCAAAAACATCCCATGCCGAACATAATCTGCTTCATACCATCCGGCCATGGGCCTTTGAGCGGCTTACCCGATACATAATGCGACAAGGCAGTGGGCAGCGCCTCAGCTCGACCCGGCAAGGCATCCTGCCGGGAAGGCATTTCGACTTTCTTGCGATAGCTTTCTAGGAAACTCATAAACACCTCCTGAGGAGCACAAAATATGCGCAACATGATCGGACATAGACACTATCATGCGCTAAAATTACCAAAGCGCTTTTCACGACGAAAACCCGCCAGATAGAACAAGAGGGCCAATACACCCAAAATCAGCCAAGCTGGTTGATCCAGCACAGGAAGGAACAGGCTGTTCCACGCCGCTCCCCCTATATAATACGTCACAAACGCTTCTGCATCCCCCAGAAGCTCCGGCGCACCCTGAGCCCAGATATCCAAAAGCGGTTTGGTTACTATTTCCGAAGCCCCGACAAAGCGTGCAGCATCCAGAATAGCGAATATCACTGCCAAGGCCAGACACATGACTGCCAAACTGCGCAAAATAAAACGAAACACGATTCTCTGCCCTACAATCTATTCAAAACTATTATGCCAGTCCCAACACCATATGCTTCCAAAGCAGAACATTATTCATTGTTAAATGATAACATAAACCCAACTCTGTGTGCACGACCATATAGGGCGCATAGAGATTTACCAAAAAATATCTTTTATAATCAGTTATTTAAACATATTTCAGCAATGACAATACCGAATAAAATAAATTAAACCCAAAATGAAAATAGCAGTTGAACATATGCGTATTCTGGCTATATTGCCGCCGCAACACCTGTTTTGGCAACGAACCAATGCCTGATTTGATAAGGTGTGTCTTGTTTGCAAGAATTCTTACCGTCTAGACGGATTTCAAGAAAGCAAACCAGTACGGAGAGGTGGCCGAGTGGTTGAAGGCGCACGCCTGGAAAGTGTGTATACGGGGAACCGTATCGCGGGTTCGAATCCCGCTCTCTCCGCCAGTATCATTGATTTTATTGGATGTTTTAGCTTTTTCTCCTCTTGTCATAACCGCGACAAATTAAGAGAAGATAGGACAGCCTTGATCACTTGCGGAACCAGCCCCAAATTTTCAGGCTGTTCTCGTAGAGCGATGCGATACCGATGACGATGACGATGACGATCGTAAGAATCGTTATTGCGAGCCACTTCATTGCATGAACCATCTTATGGGATGTGAGGGCTTTATTCTTTTAATATAAAGAGAATTTATAGATAGGTTTTAGTTTACACTAATATACTGAATCATTTAGCCTCAAGCTCGACAATGATGATATCGATACTCAGAAATATACTTGAGTTCTATGCAATTATTCGTAAATAGCATTTTTCAATTTTAAAACCTGAAACTGTCAGTACGCACTTCGCTCGAAGTACTATTTGAGTGGATCAGAATTGCCATTGACCCGGCGCTATTATGCATCGCTACTGATAATCACAATTAATCAGAGGCATTTAATGCATTGCTCAAACCCTTCATTGGTACATTAAATGAAAAGTTTCCTAATCTCTTGATATCAAAAGAGATATTAATCGGTAGATTTTCTTTAATGTGCTGTTGTGTTTTCGGGCCTGCGGGTGAATGTCCTATACAATTTGAGGTATTACATGACAACATCTTTACTCGATGAGTTGAACCATCATTGAAGGTCAAAATAATTTCGCCATTAACCCCAATGCTGGCGGGACCCATCAATTTCATCATAGGCGGTCCATTTTCTGTTGCTGTTAAAGCCCATGAAAATATTATGCCAGCCCCCACGATTTCGACTTCCTGTCTGATGTCGCATAAACGAATTTTAGTAGCTAGATTATCATCACAGATCAGAGTCCAATTTTCGAAGGGGTGAATTACGCGCCTATACTGTCCAATCGGCACGCCGTCAGGGACGGTAACCGATGATGGACGCACCCTGAATTCGGGTTGAGCGTAAGCTGACAGCTCTGGCAAAACCAGAGCTGTCATTACTAATGGCAAAATAAGAACTCTGCTCATAATTTAGTTCAGCGTAAAGCTTAACCCGGCTCCAACCCCCCACTGAGACCCACTGGTCGCCGTGCTTATATTGGCACGAATGGTTTGATCTTGATTGGTGTAACCCGCACCGAAGGCAAAAGCGCCTTCGTTTCTCCAGTATCCGCCGCCCATAGCGACACTGAGTTTACCTGCCCTGTCATCAAACCTTAGCGATGCGGCCGCCAAGCCGACTGCCGCTGCCCGGCTGGCTTCTTTTGAAATGTGCGATTTTAAATTAGCTTCAATCCCACCAATGCGATCATCAAGGGCAGAAAGAGCAGAGCCCACATTATTATATGAGCCACCCGCTACATTGTAGACCGGATTTGTAATAGCGCCATTTGAAAGTACAGTAGAGCCACCTCCAAATGCATTTGATGCGCTACTAGCTACTTCATGGAGTTGAGCGCCGTTCACAGCTTCTTTTGATGAAGTACTAACTGCCCCTGCAGCTACATTTTTAATAACAACAGGTGGTGCATCGGCTATGGAAGCCCCCAGGGTAATGGAGCTATAATCCGGATCTCCGTTAACATCACTGTCATATTTCACTGCAAAGTCATCAACCGCATTAAGCTGACCAACATTGACAACATCAGTTAAGGCTACACCAGCTTCCACATTCGTGATCCTGCGTTCAGAACCGACGTCACCAACTGATATAATATTATTTTCATTGGCCACAGAACCGGACCCTAACGCAACTGAGCCGATCCCGCTGGCTCGAGCATTGGTACCAAAAGCCTGTGCGTTGATAGCACCATCTTCCACGGTTGCACCATAACCAAAAGCTGTGGCACCTTCTGCATTATCACCAACAGAAGCATTAGATCCAAAAGCATTCGCAGCTATGGAATTCTCACCAACATACGCATAAGGTCCGACAGCATTCGCACCGACTGAGCCCTCACCTATATATGTGAGAGCGCCGACGGCATTGGCACCCTCAGCATAGTTTCTTGCATAATATCCAATTGCTTGGCCAGCTGTAGCATTTTGTCCTACTATAGATTGCTGACCAATGGCATTCGATATAGCTGAGTACGTTTGCGCCCAATAACCAATCGCGTTGGAACCTCCAGAATCGTTGCCAACTACACTTTGCCTTCCAATTGCAGTCGAAGCTGCAGAATTACTGCCAACATGAGCCCAATAACCCCACGCGTTTGACGACCCTGAATTATCCAGAACATTGGAATTCATACCAATTGCAGTTGATAAATCAGAACCATTTCCGACAGAAGTGCCTGTGCCGAGTGCAATCGACTCGGAGCTGTTCGTAGTTGCAGACCAGGCCCCATTGCTGATTACAATGCTTGAGGCGTGACCTCCGTCATTCCCATTACCTTCGGACCAGGCAAAGGCGGATCCTGTATAACTGAACGCAGAAACAAACGCGACACCGGTTAAACATACTAAAAATCGTGGATTGTTATTTCTTGTCATTTCAACCCTCCCATCCCCTCGTTGAAATTTTCAACTTTAGCGAGTTAATGATTAATTCATTTCTCTTAATTTTCAAGAATAAATTAACCAATCGCTAATTTAGATAAATTGCAGGATTGGAGCACTTCGATCTATAAAGACTTCCAGGGTCGAGACCCATTGCGATTAGCAAATAAATGATACTAACTGGAAGGCCTGTTGAAATATCGCAGCGGCAAGTAACCAAGAATAATGACTATCGCCCCACCTATTGCAGTATCGACAAGGCGCTGAACACCGTAATCAAAATCGCCAGTCCCGGGAACAATCACATCAACCAGCATCAGAATTAATGGCGTCAGGAAAATTGCCTGCAAAATATATGAGCGTTGCATGGCCCATGGGAGGATTCCTGCAAAAACAGCCATAACAGCAACAAATAACGCGCCCTTTGATAGGGTCACCAGCACTATGGCCCCGATAACAACACCTGCAATCGTCCCGATAACCCGCTGGATAGCCCGATCTCGAATTGATCCAAAATCAGGTTTCATCACAAGTCCAACGGTCAGCGGTATCCAGAACCAATGCGCGTTATGATCCAACCAATGGGCGCAATAAGCCACAGCGAGGCAAACGGCGAATGCTATTGCAGGGGCTGCAGCGGACATCGAATTTACGGAATGAGGCTGAGGTTTTTTCTGCTCTTCCTGCGGACGCTCATCGCGCGAATGCCAGCCACAAATCAGAACTTCTATGCCCAGAACAACCGCGTAAAAAACAGCTCCAACCAGATAAAGAACTGCTGGCTGCCAAAATGGTGTAATCGCCGGAACGCCCAATGCAATCGACCCCAGAAGCAAGGTCTGCAATGTGCCGATCGATAATGTGCCATTCTTGCTGCTTAGCATGGCCGCAAGAAAACCAACGATCATCATTGCAATCACAACCACTGCCCACGGCAACGACCCAAGATAACCAAGCAGATAGCCTAAAGCGCCAATCGGCGCTGAAATCAGCATTTTTTTATAGACTGAACTGTAACTGCCAGAACTTTCACCGGTCACCATCATAAGACAACCCATGGCAATCCACATACCGGTCATGATGTCGTCAAAAAACAGTCCGGCAGCGAACGGGAAGCCGATGCAGAAAGCAGCACGAATGGCCCGTCCCCAATGCCAGCTTGCGGGTTTTAATCTCAGAATTTCTGAAATTGTCTGATTCTCAGCCATTGATTGAGCCATATAATCCCCGCTTTAAAACTTTAGCCATAGCTTCAGGCAGCTATCCTGTATTTCACCTATATAAACATTAGCCCAGGATTGTTAAAAATGACAATTAATGACCTGTCAGGTAATGCCATGTCCGGCGAAAAATATTAAAATTATTCTTTCCATCAACAGATGACAGCCTTCCGGAAATGAATGGGCAAATATAAAAGGACGATTGTGAGCTTAATCCGCCCGGCAAAAAGCCGTCTGAAATTCATCAATTTACAGGATTTTTATCAGTTCAGGAATCGAATGGTGCTGCGAGAGAGGATTGAACTCTCGACCTCTCCATTACCAATGGAGTGCTCTACCACTGAGCTACCGCAGCATTCTCTTGAACGCGGCGGACTTCTGACACATCATTACAAAAATCGCAAGCAACCGATCGCAATTATTTTTACATAATGTGGAAATCTCTCATATCGCATCATAAAACCCGCTTTTCGCAGGCTTTTTAGCGTAGTACACTCCCTTCATGAATGAAAAAGACACTGCAAACAACAAACAGAACCAGCCTGACCCGCGTGAAAAACGCCGGGCAGAACAACTCCGTGCAAATCTGATGCGCCGTAAAATGCAGTTGCGCTCCCGACGTGCAGGCGATGCCGATGAGCGTAATGACGGCATTACAGCCGGAAAACCGGGGCAGGATGCGACCTAAATCGATCATGATTTGCATGATTACTACTTAAGCGCGAAATCATATTAAAAAGCCTTCCTTGAAGATAGGAAAAGGCTGCGGTAAAAGCGCAATTCAATTCTTGCCCGTATTGCCGGACGATTATGATTCGTGATCGACGTAATTTCGCCGCAGGACCAGTCAATTGCATATTGACATGCCGCAGGTTTCAACGCCGCGGAATTTACAAAATTCGATTACCGGGCAATCGCTTCGGCCCAGAAGGTGAAACAGTATGGATCGCATCAAGATCGTCGGCGGTAACAAGCTCAATGGCGTTATTCCTATTTCAGGCGCGAAAAATGCCGCGCTGCCATTAATGATCGCTTCGCTTCTTACCGATGATACGCTTACGCTTGAAAACGTGCCGCGCCTCGCCGATGTCGAACAGCTGATCCGTATTCTTTCCAATCATGGCGTTGATTATTCGGTGAATGGCCGTCGTGAACATCAGAACGGCGCCTATTCGCGTACCATCCATTTCACAGCACGCAATATCGTTGACACCACCGCTCCTTATGAGCTGGTTTCCAAGATGCGTGCAAGCTTCTGGGTAATCGGCCCGCTTCTCGCACGTATGGGTGAAGCCAATGTCTCCCTGCCCGGTGGTTGCGCCATCGGCACGCGCCCGGTTGATCTGCTGCTTGAATGCCTTCAGGCACTGGGTGCACAGATCGACATTGAAAATGGCTATGCCAAGGCACGCGCACCCAAGGGCGGACTCGTCGGTGCACGCTATCGCTTCCCCAAGGTTTCGGTTGGTGCAACCCATGTCATGCTTATGGCAGCCGTGCTTGCCAATGGCGAAACCATTATTGAAAATCCCGCTCGCGAGCCGGAAGTGGTCAATCTGGCCGACTGCCTCAACGCAATGGGGGCGAAAATCACCGGCGCCGGTACCGACACAATCCATATTCAGGGTGTGACAAACCTGTCTGGTGCGCGTGTGCGTGTTATTCCTGACCGCATTGAAACCGGCACCTATGCCATGGTTGTTGCAATGACTGGCGGCGATGTTCTGCTTGAGGGCGCTGAAGCCAGCCAGTTGACGGCAGCCCTTGACACGCTGCGCAAAACCGGTGCGGAAATTACCGAAACCAACAGCGGCCTGCGCGTTGTACGCAATGGTCATGGCATTCATCCGGTCGATATTACCACCGATCCATTCCCCGGCTTTCCAACCGATCTTCAGGCACAGTTCATGGGCCTGATGACGATGGCAAAGGGAACATCGCACATTACCGAAACAATCTTTGAAAACCGTTTCATGCATGTGCAGGAACTGGCGCGTCTTGGCGCCAAGATTTCGCTGTCCGGCCAGACTGCAACTGTTGAAGGCGTGGAACGTCTCAAGGGTGCGCAAGTTATGGCGACGGATCTTCGTGCTTCTGTTTCGCTGGTTATTGCAGGCCTTGCAGCCGAAGGCGAAACCACCGTCAACCGCGTCTATCACCTTGATCGCGGCTTTGAACGTCTGGAGGAGAAGCTCTCGCGTTGCGGTGCCAATGTCGAACGCATCAGCGGGTAAAAGCTCAAAAACCGGATTTGCCAGACGCATTCCGGTTTTTCTTTTATTACAGGCAGATTAATCAACAGGCTGAAAAGCCTGTCGATTTTTTTGTGGCGACATGTAAAGTTGTGTCA
Organism: Brucella gallinifaecis; assembly: GCF_006476605.1. Lineage (GTDB taxonomy): Bacteria > Pseudomonadota > Alphaproteobacteria > Rhizobiales > Rhizobiaceae > Brucella > Brucella gallinifaecis. The sequence goes on along the minus strand of NZ_ML636804.1, from coordinate 346,319 downwards.
GACATCTTATTCAAATCAGCAGGAAACGATCTAAGATATGGAAATGTTGAAGCTTGTGGCGCTTGATGAGGAAGATTTGCAGATCCTGTCCGCCCATCTTCAGGATGCGGTTCTCAAAGTATCGGATTTGCAATATCTGGCCAGCGACAAGCGCTTTGTGCTGACGCTCAATCGCTTTGCCTGGGAAGAAGCCAAGCCAAAGCTGTTCCGCAAGCCACAATATCAGCGTAGGCGCACGGCTTTGCATTTTAATCGCGTCACAGCGGTCAAAGGCACCAGCATCAACCGGCAGAAGCCCGATGATGTGCTGTCGCTGCTGGCCATTCGTTTTATCGCTGATGAAGCACCTGCCGGAACTTTGGAACTGACTTTTGCGGCAAATGCAGCTATCCGTCTCACGGTAGAATGTATTGAAGCGCAACTGACAGATCTCGGCCCGGCATGGGAAACGAGTTCGGTGCCGAAACACGACGGAACCTGACAGCGCCCACAATCGCTTATACAGACCATAAGGGCCATGCCCAGACCGACAATTAAAGGAATACCAGCGTGGTCACGACGCTTAGACAATCCGATCCCGATTTTGAACAGAAATTTGCAGCATTTCTGACTGGCAAACGCGAAGTCTCCGAAGATGTGGATCGTGCAGCCCGCGAAATCGTTGATCATGTGCGCCGCGATGGTGATGCTGCGCTGATTGAATATTCCCGGCGTTTTGACCGTATTGACCTGACAAAAACCGGCATTCGTGTCACGGATGCTGAAATCGACGCGGCTTTTGATCTGGCCCCTGCCTCGACCATTCAAGCACTGAAACTGGCGCATGAGCGTATTGAAAAACACCATGCGCGTCAGCTGCCAAAAGATGACCGCTATACCGATGCGCTTGGCGTTGAACTGGGTTCGCGCTGGACGGCCATTGAAGCGGTCGGTCTCTATGTTCCGGGGGGTACGGCAAGCTATCCAAGCTCGGTCTTGATGAATGCCGTTCCTGCAAAAGTTGCAGGGGTTGATCGCATTGTCATGGTTGTGCCCTCGCCCGATGGCAATCTCAATCCGCTGGTACTGGTGGCAGCCCGCCTTGCCGGTGTTTCAGAGATTTACCGTGTTGGTGGCGCACAAGCCATTGCAGCACTGGCCTATGGCACGGAAACGATTGCCCCTGTTGCCAAGATCGTGGGTCCGGGCAATGCATTCGTGGCCGCTGCCAAGCGCATCGTGTTTGGCACAGTCGGCATCGACATGATTGCCGGACCATCGGAAGTGCTGGTCATTGCCGACAAGGACAACAATCCCGACTGGCTGGCGGCTGACATTCTTGCACAGGCGGAACATGACACGGCGGCACAATCGATTCTGATGACCGATGATGAGGCTTTCGCAAAATCTGTCGAAGAAGCCGTTGAGCGGCAGCTCAAGACCTTGCCGCGTGCAGAGACTGCAAGCGCAAGCTGGCGCGACTTTGGCGCGGTCATTCTGGTTGATGATTTTGATGCAGCCATTCCACTGGCCAACCGCATTGCTGCCGAGCATCTTGAAATCGCCACAGCTGACCCGGAAGCACTTTTGCCAAAAATCCGTAATGCCGGCTCGATCTTTATTGGCGCTTATACGCCGGAAGTCATCGGTGATTATGTCGGCGGCTGCAACCATGTTCTGCCCACGGCACGCTCGGCCCGCTTCTCGTCCGGCCTGTCGGTGCTTGATTATATGAAGCGCACCTCGCTTTTGAAACTCGGCGCCGATCAGTTGCGTGCGCTCGGACCGGCAGCCATCGAAATCGCCCGCGCTGAGGGCCTTGATGCCCACGCGCAATCCGTCGCCATCCGGCTTAATCTATGAGGAATCATGACTGTCGGCGTTCCTAATGCCCGGTTGATCGACATCGAGCTGGATGAATCCATCGGCCGCTCGACGCCCGATGTCGAGCATGAACGCGCTGTTGCGATTTTTGATCTGATTGAAGAAAACAGCTTTCACCCAGTCGGTGACAAGACAGGCGGGCCATACAAGCTGCGCCTGTCTTTGATGGAATCGCGGCTTATTTTCTCTATTACACGCGAGAATGGCGACGAGGTTGCAACACATATTCTCTCACTCACTCCCCTCAGGCGGGTGGTGCGCGACTATTTTTTAGTGTGTGAAAGCTATTACGAGGCGATCCGTTCGGCCAGCCCCAGCAAGATCGAGGCAATCGATATGGGACGGCGCGGTCTGCATAATGAAGGATCGCAGGTACTGCAAACCCGGCTGAATGGCAAGATCGACGTCGATTTCACCACTGCGCGGCGTCTTTTCACGCTCGTCTGCGTGCTGCACTGGCGAGGTTGATCCTGGTGGCCATTGAGGATATAGATGCAGCCGCAGAGGATGTTGAAGCCGCAAAACGGCCAAGTTCCATACTTTTTGTCTGCGGGAAAAATGCAATCCGCTCGCCCATTGCCGAGCTTCTTGCAAGAAAATTGTTGCCACCCAACATGTATATTGCGTCGGCAGGTGTACAACGCGGCGAGCGCGATCCTTTTGTCGATGCCGTACTCAATGAAGAAGGCCTGTCACTTGATGACCGGCAACCACGCGAACTGGAAGAACTGGCAGATGGTTATTTCGACCTCATCATCACTCTGACACCGCTTGCACATCATACAGTGCTGGAACGGATGCGCGGTTTTTCGGTCGATGTGGAATATTGGCCAACCCCCGACCCGACTCTTGTCACAGGCAGCCGTGAGCAGATCATCAATGCCTATCGTGATGTGCGCGACCGTTTAAAGAGGCAAATCACCCAGCGTTTATCCCCGGATGAACAGCCCTGAAGCCCAGGGTCAGGACCCATTAATTTGACGGGAATGGTGTGAGGCCATCCGTTCGGATACGAGAAGAAAAGGCGAAGGAAATGTCGTTCATTTTCGAGACTTTACGACGAAGTAGGCCGGGCGGATGGACCACATCCTTCGGACATCGAAATGACTTGACGATCTACTGCGTCGAGCCGCTCAACCGGGGGAACCACCCCGGTCCTCACGTCTCTCCTTGCATATCTTGTCATTTCAGATGCCATTCTCATCAAATTAATGGGTCCTGACCCTAATCCAATTCGGTTATTCACAAATGCAGTCTAATCATATAGGTTCCGGCCAAATTTAAAGCCATGGCCCGGTTTCGGGTCAATCTATCAAAGAAAGTTACAGGTATCGCATGGCGAAAGAAGAAGTCCTCGAATTTCCGGGTATTGTTACGGAACTACTGCCAAATGCAATGTTCCGCGTGAAGCTCGAAAACGAACATGAAATTATTGCCCACACTGCTGGCCGTATGCGCAAAAACCGCATCCGCGTGCTCGCAGGCGACAAGGTGCTGGTCGAAATGACCCCTTACGACCTGACCAAAGGCCGTATTACCTATCGCTTCAAGTAAGATTCAACCCGCTTTTCAGGAAAACCGTTGTCTATGAACGCGCAACACAAGCTGGTTCTTGCCTCCGGCTCTCCCCGCAGGATCGAGCTTCTGGGGCAGGTTGGCATTGAGCCGGATCATATTCAGCCGGCTGATATCGATGAAACGCCTGAGCGTGCGGAACATCCGCGTTCGCTCGCGCGTCGTCTTGCGCGTGAAAAGGCCAAGGCCGCACAGGAAAGGCTTAAAGGCGATCAGGATTTTGCCAATGCCTATATCCTTGCAGCCGATACGGTTGTTGCTGTGGGAAGACGTGTTCTGCCCAAGGCTGAGATTACGGATGAAGCACGCGAATGCCTGCGCCTTTTGTCGGGGCGTACCCACAAGGTTTTTACCGGCGTTTGCCTGATCCTGCCCAATGGCAATCTGCGTCAGACCCTTGTTGAGACGCGCCTGCGTTTTGAACGGCTGACGCGCAAACAGATTGATGCTTACCTCGCTTCCGGCGAATGGCGCGGCAAGGCTGGCGGCTATGCCATTCAGGGGCTTGCCGGGAGCTTTGTGGTCAAGCTGGTCGGCTCTTACACCAATGTGGTCGGCCTTCCCTTGCAGGAAGTTGTAAACCTGCTGGCGGATGGCAATTATCCAGTCTATGCCAACTGGGAAAGTGGCAAGGTCTAAGATTACATGACGGACAAGAAAGATATCTCAACTGCGCCGGACGCTCGTGTAACCCCTTTGCGCCCAACACGCCCCTGCCCTGAATGCGGCAAGCCGTCAGTTCGCGACAATTATCCATTCTGTTCGCCGCGCTGCAAAAGCATCGATCTCAATCGTTGGCTTTCAGGAAGCTATGTCATTGCCGGAAAACCGATCGAAGAAGAGGAAGAAAACGACAACTGACATTTTCCTGCTTGTTATTTCCACAATCAAAACGGTAGCTTAGCAAGTTTGTGAGAAATATTATAAAAAATACAATCGGGTGCTGGACAGCACGAAATTTAATGCTATAACGCACCCACTTCCGGCGGACACCAACACCGCCACCAAGTGAGAAATCACTGCAAGGATGCCCGGATAGCTCAGTTGGTAGAGCAGCGGATTGAAAATCCGCGTGTCGGCGGTTCAAATCCGTCTCCGGGCACCACTTTTCTCCATAAGAGCATCGTAATAGAATTCAGATCTGTTGCATCGCAATCTTATGCCTTGAGGTTTTATGAAATTCTCCTCTGCTGACCAGACTGTGCTTTTCAACATGATGCGTTGGCGACGAGACGTAAGACATTTCCTGACAGATCCCGTTCCAGACAATCTGCTCGATCAATTGCGTATCGCGATGGATTATGCCCCCTCTGTCGGCAATTCGCGGCCATGGCGGGTCTTTCAGGTCGAAAGCCTTGAAAAGCGTAAAGCCGTCCATGATCTGTTTGAGATAGCGAACCAGCAGGCAGGCTGTCTTTATGATGGAGCGCGTGCCGATCAATATGCAAAACTAAAGCTGGAAGCTATTCGCACCGCTCCGGTGCAACTGGCAATTTTCACAGAAAATGATCCCGTAGAGGGCCACGGGCTTGGCCGGCAAACCATGGTCTCAACTGTTGAGCAAAGCACTGCGATGGCTGTGCAAAACCTCAATCTTGCGGCCCGTTCTCTGGGCCTTGGTGTCGGAATGGTTTCCATTCTTGACCCCGACGCCATGAAACAAGTTTTCGAGGTTCCTGCAAGCTGGCGTTTCAGCTTTTATCTTTGCATTGGCTGGCCATGCTTCAAAAGCGATACACCCTAGCTGCATGAGAATGGCTGGCAGCACAATAGCATTCTAAACTGGCAGAAAACCTGACCACCTGTTTTCGATCATAAAAAGCGCACCACTGATCCGGTGCGCTTTTATGGGTTACAAAAATTCAGGCTTATTGCTGAACATATTCCAGGGTCAATGTCTCAACACCAGCGGAAAGGGCTGTACCCTTTTCGGTGTCAACCGCCAGAGGCTGAAGCGTGAACGCCTGACCGGTTCCGCCAACCAGCACCTGAACGCCAGCGCCAAGACCAAGGCTTGCATCTGCTTCTGCACCAGCATAAGTGCCAGCAAGTGCACCCGGCTCAACCGTTGTGGTTGCCGCAAGAACTGTCCATGTCATCTGGCCACCGGTTGTTGCACCCAGTTCAAGACCATATTGGTCAATTGATCCGTTATAATTCTGGGTCTGACCATTCCCATTCGACAAGGTGCAGCTGACTTTCTGCTTCTGCTCGATAATCAAACCAATGCCAGCCGAAACATCACAGGAAAGCACACCAACTTCAGCACTCACCTGCGCAGAACCGGAAGCGGTTGTTGCCAGAAGAACAGAAACGCCAAGCGCCCAGATTGCTTTTTTCATCATCAACTCTTCCCAAAAAAAACTGCGCAGCCACTCCACGCAACACTCTTTTTGTAAAGGAATAATACTTAAGAATGCGCTTAAAAATGGATTATCTTTTGGGTGAGACTGGCTATCTGTGCTGATTACAGACATTCAAAAAAGACCCCGGCCTGTTTGATTGGGCCGGGGTCTTGCTTTTAACCCTTGAATGTATAATCCGCAATCGACTGCGGCTTCATTTCAATCGAGAAGCCCGGCAGAGATGGCGGCATATAGGCCGCATCCTTGATGATACATGGCTCAATGAAATGCTCGTGCAGATGATCGACATATTCGATCACACGACCATCCATGGTGCCGGAAACAGCCACATAATCGATCATCGAGAGATGCTGCACATATTCGCACAAGCCAACACCGCCTGCATGAGGCCAGACCGGCTTGTTATATTTTGCAGCAATCAGCAGCACGGCCAGAACTTCATTCAGGCCACCCATGCGGCAACTATCGATCTGAACGATGTCGATAGCGCCTTCCGCAATGAACTGTTTGAACATGATGCGGTTCTGGCACATTTCGCCGGTGGCAACCTTCACATCACCAATGGCTTCGCGGATCTTGCGATGACCGGCAACATCGTCCGGGCTGGTTGGTTCTTCAATGAAAAACGGCTTTGAGAAGGCAAGCTTGTTGACCCACTCGATTGCCTGATCAACTTCCCAGACCTGATTGGCGTCGATCATCAGATAACGATCCGGGCCGATCACTTCACGCGCAATGGTAAGACGGCGAATATCGTCTTCGAGATCGCGGCCAACCTTCATCTTGACGTGATTGAAGCCTTCATCAATGGCTTCCTGACACAGGCGGCGCAGCTTGTCATCGTCATAGCCCAGCCAGCCAGCCGAAGTCGTGTAGCAAGGATAGCCCCCGGCTTCGAGTTGAGCGATCCGCTCTGCCTTGCCGCTTTCTGCTTTGCGCAGAATTTCAACAGCCTCATCGCGGGTCAGCACATCAGTCAGATAGCGATAATCGACAATATCCGCGATTTCTTCTGCCGAAAGTTCCGATACCAGACGCCAGACCGGCTTGCCCGACTGCTTTGCTAGCAGGTCCCAAAAAGCATTGACAACGGCACCGGTTGCCAGATGCATGGCACCCTTTTCAGGGCCGATCCAGCGCAACTGGCTATCGCTCGTCAAATGGCGCCAGAACTTGCCGGGAGCCTTGCGGACGACATCAAGATCGACGCCGACCACGAGATGACGCATGGCAAGAATGGCCTGACAACAGATGTCATTGCCGCGGCCAATGGTGAAGGTGAGGCCATGGCCCTTCAGGGTTTCGTCATCCGTATCGAGGATGACATAGGCTGCCGAATAATCCGGGTCCGGGTTCATCGCGTCCGATCCGTCCAGACTTTGCGAAGTCGGGAAGCGCAGATCAAAGACGCGCAGATCAGTGATTTTCGTCATGATTCATTTCGCCTTAGATATCAGCGCGTACGTTCTGCTTCTGCGTACCAAGACCTTCGATGCCCAATTCGACAACGTCGCCTGCCTTGAGATAACGCGGTGGCTTCATGCCCATGCCAACGCCGGGAGGCGTACCGGTGGAGATGATATCGCCCGGCTGCAAGGACATGAACTGCGAAAGATAGGACACCAGATGACGCACGCCATAGACCATGGTTTTGGTCGAACCGTCCTGCATGGTTTCACCATTGAGCTTGAGCCACATTTTGAGGTTCTGCGGATCAGCAACTTCGTCTTTTGTCACCAGCCATGGGCCAGTTGGACCGAATGTATCGCAAGATTTGCCCTTGGTCCACTGACCGGCACGCTCGATCTGGAAAGCGCGTTCCGAAACATCATGAAGCGTGCAATAACCTGCAACATAATCAAGCGCGTCATCTTCCGAAACATATTTCGCGCTCTTGCCGATAACGATACCAAGTTCGACTTCCCAGTCGGTCTTTTCCGAACCACGCGGGATGAGCAGATCATCATTCGGGCCAACAATAGCCGAGGTTGCCTTCATGAAAATCACTGGCTCAGCTGGTACAGCCATGCCCGATTCTGCTGCGTGATCAGCATAGTTGAGGCCGATACAGATGAACTTGCCGGTGCCTGCAACGCAAGGTCCAAGGCGCGGGTTGCCTTCAACCTTTGGCAGCGCATTAATATCCAGTGCACCAAGCCTGGCAAGCGCTTCAGGGCTAAGAGCAGCACCTGACAGATCGCTGACATGGGCAGAGAGATCACGGATATTGCCGTCGGCATCGAGAAGGCCCGGCTTTTCCTGACCGGTTGCACCATAGCGAAGAAATTTCATGAGTTTACTCCTTGTGGGGATTTTCGGCAGCGAACTTAAATTGTCCAGCCGCCATCAATGTTATAAGCCTGACCTGTAGTATAGGTCGCACCCGCGAGATAGACCGCGAGATCGGCAATTTCTTCCGGCTGACCAATACGGCCAATGGGCTGACGCGCGATGAAAGCCGCACGCTGTTCTTCATAATCACCCTGCGCACGCAAGCGATCCTGCAATGACGGGCTTTCAACCGTACCGGGGCAGATAGCATTACAGCGAATGCCCTTGGCAACATAGTCAGCAGCAACTGCCTTGGTCAGACCAATGACCGCCGCCTTGGTGACGCCATAGGCAAAACGGTTCGGCACGCCTTTGACGCTTGAAGCAACGGACGCCATATTGACGATAGCGCCATCCTTGCGCTCCAGCATGCCCGGCAGCACTGCACGGATTGTGCGAATCATTGCCTTGACGTTGAGATTGATAGCGAAGTCGAGGTCTTCGTCCTTCATTTCCAGAATAGAGCCGCCATGCACAACGCCTGCGCAGTTGAACAGGATATCGACCTGACCAATTTCAGCAACCGCGGCCTTCACTTCCGCCTCGTCAAGCACATTGAGCTTGCGAGTTATAATGCCCGAAACGCCTTCGAGGTCTTTGAGTGCTGTTTCGTTGATGTCGGTCGCATAGACCTTGGCACCCGCCTGCGCAAAAGCCAGCGCACTGGCGCGGCCAATGCCCTGAGCTGCCGCCGTCACCAGCGCGGTTTTTCCATCAAATCGTATCGTCATATTCATGCCTTCCGTTCAACAAGCAGGATATGGTCGCAAGCCAGCACCACTTCATCCTGCTGATTAAGCACTTCGCACCGCTCAGTCACGCGGCCCATATTTGTCCGTTTCGGGTCATCTTCTTTTGTGTGATTGTTACATATGTGCAGATTGTATCGCCAATATGCAGCGGGTGCACGAAGCGAAGCCGGTCATAGCCATAAGAAAATGCAACAGGGTTAATCACCGGGCGGTCTGGCCGGGCAGTCTGGCATTGATTATGACGCTTCAAACTGACCCGGAAGCCTTGCCACCCCCCGCAGAAACCATGCCATATGCAAGCAGAACCGATCCTGCCAGCACAGATGGCGTGAAATTCCTCATGCTCTTCCTCCTCATGGCGGCATCTCCCATGCCTGATACCAATTGTGAATTTATTATTTATATGCAAACATAATATTCACAAAGGGTCAAGGCGTTTTAGGTGTCAAAGTGATTGCATTAGAGCATGATCTGATCGGAGTGAAACGCGCTCTAAGCGCATGACTTTCATCAATCGCAATGTTCGTATATGAAATTCGATATTCATGAAGGGAACCAGTTTGGAAACAGATGATCGCTATCGCGCTCCGGCGCTGGACAAGGGACTGGATATTCTCGAATTGCTGGCCAGCGTTGATGGTGGCCTGAGCCAGGCCGAGATTGCCAAACATCTTGACCGCAGCCCCAACGAATTTTACCGGATGCTCGACCGGCTGGTGAAACGCGGCTATGTCACCAAGCTGGAAGGCGACCGCTATTCACTCACACTCAAACTGTTCGGACTTGCGCATCTGCATGCGCCGGTGCGCAGGCTTGCCTCTTTTGCAACCCCTTTCATGCGTGAACTCGCTGATCGCTCGAAACAGGCCAACCAGCTTGCCGTATTTGACCGCGGTTCTGTCGTGGTGATCGCGCAGCAGGAGGCGCCGGATTACTGGGGTATCTCGATCCGGGTCGGTTCACATATCAGCCTGTTTGACACAGGTTCCGGCCATATTCTTCTGGCTTTTCGCTCACCCGAAGAACGCAAAATAATGATCGCCGAATATGTAAAAGGCAGCGATAGCGTGAAGCTTGATGAGAGCTTCTATGAACGGCTCGACCAAATCCACGAACGCGGCTATGAAATAATGCCAAGTGCGCAGGTGGCTGGCGTCTATAATCTTTCAGCACCGATTCTCGGACCGGATGGCACATGTATTGCAGCGCTCACCTGCCCCTATGTCACTCTTGTTAATTCAACCAATGCCCCCGACATCACAGAATCGATCAATCTGCTGCAAAAAACCGTCAAGGATCTGTCAAAACTGGTCGGATCAGATATTGGCGCCCCTGATTAAGAGTGAAAAATAAATTCTTATTTGAAAACTCTCTTCTTTTTTGAAACTATAATGCCGGAGGAAGTTTTCTATGATTATCGATACCCATCTGCATCTTATTGACAAAAATGCCCTCAATTATCCATGGCTTGCCGATGCGCCAGCGCTTAACCGCAACTTCCTGTTTGACAGCTACAAACAACAGGCAGAGCGTTGTGGCATCGAAGCGGCATTGCACATGGAAGTTGACGTCGCTGCCGATAGCATTGAGGCAGAAACAAACCACATTCAGAACATAGCAGTGGCCAATGGTGGTTTCATTAAAGGCGCTATCGCCTCCTGCCGCCCGGAAGCACCCGGTTTTGCCGAATATCTTGAACTGCAATGCGGCAATCCTTTTGTGAAAGGCTTTCGCCGCGTGCTGCATGTGGTATCAGACGACCTTTCTGAAAAGCCGTTATTTCGGGAAAATATAAAACGACTGCAAGGCACTGGTCTCACCTTTGATCTATGCACATTCCCGCATCAGATTGACAAGGCCATAGCGCTTGCCGATCTCGCACCGGATATGCAATTCGTGCTTGATCACTGCGGTGTGCCGGACATCAAATCAGCTGCGCTGCAAGAATGGCAAAAGGGCATCAGCGAGATTGCAAAGCGCGAGAATGTCATTGCCAAAATCTCTGGTGTCGTCGCCTATGCCGAGCCAAAAAGCTGGACCGCAGACACAATACGCCCCTATGTGGAGCATGTGATCCGCTCATTCGGCTGGGAGCGGATTGTCTGGGGCAGCGACTGGCCGGTCTGCACTTTGGCAACCAATGTTGACGCCGGACTTTCAACATGGGTAGCAACAACCCATGCTCTTCTCGAAGGGTGCAGCGAAGACGAAAAAGCACTGCTTCTATCCAGAAATGCAACCCGCATCTGGAAGCTGTAATTTCTCGATAATGCTGGTGATTAACTCGCCAGCATTATCATTTTATAGAGCACTTTTGGACCTGATTGAGCCAGATTGGCGCTCTAAAAACCCTTTACCTGAAGCATAATCTTATCGATCCTCGTTGAACGAAGGTTGGATTATGCTCTAAAAGCTTTCACGAAAAAGCCGGTTGAGGTCAGCGATGACATCTTCCGCCTTCTCATTATTCAGCAAGCCCTTGTTGATACGGTCAGATGCTGCTTCCTGAAACGGCATATAGCCATCATGACGGGGTCGCACCCACGCACCTTCCAGCGTTGCACGTGTATCGCGATAAAAGCCGGAGGTTGCAGCATTCACGTCATCATCCTCCCATGCATCTGCATGTCCAGGCTGACCATTTGAGGTGGCATAAAGTCCTTTCTGCACCTCCCCGCTTGCAATCCAATAAGCAAAATCTTTCGCTTCTTCAGGATGTTTGCTGAAAGCAGAAACTGCAATACCCGTCCCGCCCAGAGCAGAACCCGCAACATCCGCCGCCCCTGCTGGAATATCAGCAAAGCGGATCAGATGATCGCGGAAACCGGGCATGGCATAATTCACATAACCATAAATCAGCGGTGAACATGCAGTTTCTGAGTCCGGTTTTGCCATTTCCTCAAAAGCAGCAATCGGGTCCAGGCCGAAACATTCAGGTTTTACCAGTGAAGCAATCTCGCGCAATTGTTCAAAAGCCTGTGCGCCATCTTCGATTGAGATCAAATCTCCCTCGACCGCACAAGGCGTTCCGGCATTGGCAGCAAGTGTATAGAAGCTCATCAGTGAATGTGGCGGGCGCAATGGCAGCAGCACTTTGCCAGCACGGGCAAGACGCAGCACTTCACCCCATGAGGTTACAGGCTTATCCATCAGATCAGGGCGCCATGCCTGCACCTGTGTTGCAGCATCCAGCGGAAATGCCCATTGCCGCCCCTGCCAGTTATAGCTCGGGAAGGATTGCCCGACCGAGCCTTCAGCAAGTGCTGCAAATTCCTTTTCGCGACCAACCTCATCAAGCGGCAACAGGCAGCCTTCCTTGGTAATCTGGCCGACATGCGGATGGTCGATTACAATCATATCGAAATTACGTGCCAGTTCTTTGACCGGAAATGTCTCGAAATCCTGCAATGATCGCTTTTCCCACTCAATCTCGACGCCCTTGTCGTGCAACCATTGTTGCGCAGCTGCCACCATCGGATCATAACCGCGTGGATGGCTCCACGTCATGCCCTTAAGCCGGATCGTGCTCATAAACCGAATTCCTCACGAATCTGCTGGCTGTTTTCACCAATACGCGATGCGACAGGCGCTATTTTTGGACGCGGACCATTGATACGCAGCAACGGGCAATACGACCGTGACAGAAACTGACTCATATCGACAACGACAAGTGCGCTAAGCGGCAATTCGCTTTCCGGCATCGCGAAATATCCTCCTCGTGAATTTCTTATGTAAATATAATCTTCACATATGGATTTAAGCAAGGCAAGAAAGAAAATAGGTTTAAAAAACAAAAACGCCGCCCCATCGGGCGGCGTTTTTACACATAAACTGGATCAATCAGATCGATAGCTCTACCTCGACGCTCGCCTGTTGCAGCAAGGCCCAGACGTGATCAGCGAACGAGTTCCAGACTTCGATGCGGTAATGGTCCTCATCCCATTTCAATAAAATGATCTGGGCATGATCGAAGATGGTGCGGGCCGCACCCGGATGCTGCATTGCAGAGAGATTGATCGGTGATCCGGCATTGAGCAACCATTCAGCTTTCGGGCCGGAAATATCAATACCGGTTTCACGGTGGCTGACCTCCGTCAGGCTGTGCGGCTCAGTTTCATAGAGCTTTGCGAAAGCCTGTAGAATCGCGACACCTTTGCTTTCATCGGCCCAGACATACCATTCGTCCGGCCCAAGGCAGGCAACGGCAATATCGTCCGTACGTATCACATCGCCTATCCTTGCCGGGATTTTCGCACCCAGCGCCTTTTCAGCCTTTTTGAGCTTTGAAACATCAATGCGCAGGATGAAGCGGGCGGCATCATCAGCCGGGTGGATTTCCAGACGACCGCGAATGACGACCTTGCGGTTCGAATAAGGTTTTGTTTCAACAAGCATGGTTCAATTCCTTATCCGTTAAGCCTTGTACCGTCAGGGTCATAAAAGACCATGCCCGAAACAATAGCTTCATGCACGCTACCATCCGGCATCGGCATATAAAGCGTTTCACCCATGCGGGTCTTGCCGCCTGATACCACAGCAAGCGCGATAGAGCGGCCAAGGGCTTCACTCCAATAAGACGAGGTCACATGGCCAAGCATGGTCATTGGCACGGCCTGTTCTGGATCGGCGACAATCTGTGCGCCTTCTTCCAGCACCAGTTTAGGATCACGGGTGAGCAGACCCACAAGATGCTTACGATCTGATTTCAGCATATCCGGGCGCGTTAAGGAACGCTTGCCGACGAAATCCGGCTTCTGTTTGCCAATGGCCCAGCCAAGGCTTGCATCATCGGGCGTTAGCGTACCGTCTGTATCCTGACCGACAATAATATAACCTTTTTCAGCACGCAGCACATGCATGGTTTCGGTACCGTAAGGCGTGATGTCATATTGCTGCCCGGCTTCATAAAGCGCCTTCCAAAGCGACAGGCCATATCGCGCAGGCACATTGATTTCATAACCCAGTTCACCGGTAAAGCTCATGCGGAACAAACGTGCAGGCACGCCCAGGAATTTGCATTCCGCTACCGACATATGCGGGAAAGCTTCATTGGAAAGATCCAGACCTTCCACCATTGGCTCAATAAGTTTACGTGCATTGGGTCCATTGATTGCCACCACGGCCCATTGTTCGGTGGTCGAAGTCAGCCAGACTTTCAGCTCCGGCCATTCGGTCTGGAGATAATCCTCCATCATGTTGAGCACACTTGCAGCACCGCCGGTTGTGGTCGTAACATGAAAGCGATCCTGCGCGAGGCGACCGACAACACCATCATCACGGATGAACCCGTCTTCTCCAAGCATCAGACCATAGCGGCAGCGCCCGATACCAAGCTTCGTCCATGGGTTGGTATAGATACGGTTCATAAATTCGGCCGCATCCGGGCCGACCACTTCGATCTTGCCGAGCGTTGAAGCATCGAACATGCCCAATGATTCACGTGTAGCGCGACATTCACGCGCTACTGCCTGATGCATGTCTTCACCATTTTTTGGAAAATACCATGCACGGCGCCATAGCGAGACCGGCTCAAAAGCTGCGCCATGCTGCTCGGCCCAGGCATCAATTGGCGTTTTGCGCGTGACATCAAACAATGGCCCACGATTATAACCGCAAAAGGCACCAAAAGTCGTCGGCGTATAAGGCGGGCGGAAAGTGGTCAGCCCGACCTGTGGCGTCGGGCGTTTAAGAGCATCGGCTGCAACCGCCAGACCATTGATGTTGGAGGTCTTGCCCTGATCGGTCGCCATGCCATTGGTGGTATAGCGCTTGACATGCTCGATGGAGTGGAAACCCTCGCGCACGGCCAGACGAATATCCTTGGCGGTCACATCATTCTGGAAATCGATAAAAGCCTTGGCCTTGCCCGGGTCGCGATCGGTTGGCAGTTCGCGCACGCTCATACCATCGCAGACAAAATCACCGGCAACCGCATATTCCGACACTTTGGCCTTATGCCCGGCATCCGAGGCTGCATCATTACCTGCTTGCGCACCTTCACGCAAAGCGCTTTGCAAATCGAAATTGCCATTGCCTGCACCGGCACAGCGGCTTTCTTCGGTGCGTTCGCCCGGCAGATAGATCTGGCGAGCCTCATCCCAAACCAGCGAGCCTTTGGTATGCGAGAAAAGATGAACACTCGGGTTCCACCCGCCCGACATCAAAACCACATCACAGGCAATCATCCGCGCAGCACCGACCGAACCATTGGAAACCGGATTGGCCCGCACTTTTGAAACACGATGGCGGCCACCGGTATCCGTCACTGTCCAGCCGATCAATGTTTCAATACCGAGCATTTTTGCGCGATTGATCAGGCTGTCGGCAACATTTGAGCGTATATCGATAATAGCCGGAACCTTGACGCCTGCGACTGCGAGATCGAAAGCGGCTAACCATGCGCTGTCGTGGCTTGTGACAACGACAGCCTGATTGCCAACCTTAACGCCATAGCGATTAAGATAGGTGCGGGCAGCAGACGCCAGCATCACACCGGGCCGGTCATTGCCTGCAAAGATCAGCGGTTTTTCGATAGCACCCTGCGCCAGCACCACCTGACGTGCACGCACATGCCACATGCGTTCACGCGGTGCATGTGTGGCTGGCCTTGACTGATGATCGGTCAGGCGTTCGCAAAGGCCGAGCATGTTCTGATGGTAGTAACCTATTGCCGTGGTGCGCGGCAAAAGCGTGACATTCGGATTGGTTTTGAGCGCTTCTATGGTTTCATTGAGCCAATCCCAGCTTGCGCGGCCATTGATGACCGGCTCTGGTTCTGAGAGAAGCGAGCCGCCAAATTCCGCCTGCTCGTCAACGAGGATAACCTTCGCACCACTCTTTGCGGCCTCTAAGGCGCTCGCCAGACCGGCAGGTCCGCCGCCCACCACCAGCACATCGCAGAAGGCATAGCGGCTGGCATAGGTGTCCGGGTCGGGTTCGGAAGGCGATTTGCCAAGACCGGCAGCATTGCGGATGAAAGGTTCATAGACCTTGTTCCAGAAGCTTTTCGGCCACATGAAGGTCTTGTAGTAAAAGCCTGCCGAGAAGAACATATAGAGCGCGTCATTAATCGCGCCGACATCATATTTCAGCGAGGGCCAATGGTTCTGGCTTGTCGCATTCAGGCCGTCATAGAGTTCCAGCACCGTTGCTCGGGTGTTCGGCTCATAGCGGCCCGGTCCGCGTGAAACGCCCATCAATGCATTGGGTTCTTCGGAACCGGCAGAAAGAATGCCGCGCGGACGATGATATTTAAAGGAACGACCGGCCAGATGTTCGCCATTGGCAAGCAAGGCCGATGCCAGCGTGTCGCCTTCAAAGCCGGAATAGGTCTTGCCGTTGAAGCTGAACCTTACGGATTTGGCCTTGTTGACACGGCCTTTGTTATGAATGCGCATATCGGTCATTATTTCGTCTCCGCAGCCGGAGTTTCTGCCAGAGCAGGACGGGGTTCACCGGCCTTATAGGTCGTGACGAATTTGTCACTCACCGTATCACGCACCGCATTAAAGAAGCGCCCACAGCCATTGATATGCCGCCAGCGCTCATAATGCGTGCCGCGGGGATTGGAACGTGTGAACAGAAAATCACGCCATTCTTCGTCGGAAAGCTGCGATGGATCGGCAGGACGCGCAATATGCGCTTCACCCGCATAGGCAAATTCCAGCTCGGGGCGTTCCATTTCGCAATAAGGGCAACGGATTAAAAGCATTTTTGGGTTCCCCTATTCTCTAATGCGCAACCGCGGCAGCAGCCGCTTCGTCGATCAGGCGACCAGTCGCAAAACGTTCCAACGTGAACGGCGCATTGATCCAGTGCGGTTCGTCCCGTGCGATAGTGTGGGCAAAGACATTGGCCGAACCCGGCGTTGCCTTGAAGCCACCCGTGCCCCAGCCGCAATTGACATAAAGTCCGGGAACCGGCGTCTTGCCGATGATTGGCGAGCGGTCCGGCGTCACATCAACAATACCGCCCCATTTGCGCAGCATGCGCATGCGGGTGAAGATCGGGAAGATTTCGCAAATCGCCGCCAGTGTATGTTCAATCAGCGGCAGACCACCGCGCTGGCTGTAAGATGTGTACTGATCAGTACCCGAACCAATGACCAGTTCGCCCTTGTCAGACTGGCTGATATAGGCGTGAACGCTGTTCGACATGATAACGCATGGAACAACCGGCTTCACCGGTTCAGACACAAGTGCCTGTAGCGGGAAGCTCTCAAGCGGCATCCGCACGCCGGCCATATCCATGACAATCGACGTACTGCCAGCAGCCGACACGGCCACTTTTTTCGCCTTGATAAAGCCGCGAGGGGTTTCAACACCCGTTACGCGCCCCGAAGCATCGCGACGAATGCCCGTTACCGGACAATTCTGGATAATATCCACGCCACGCTCGGTTGCGCCACGCGCATAGCCCCAGGCAACCGCATCATGGCGGGCCACACCACCGCGCCGCTGCAAGGTCGCGCCAACAACCGGATAGCGGGCATTGGGTGAAATATCGAGCGGCGGACAATATGCCTTGGCCTGCTCTTTGGTCATCCATTCATTATCAATGCCATTCAACCGGTTGGCATGAATATGACGCTTGAAGCTCTGCACATCATGCACCGTATGCGCCAGCATCATCACGCCGCGCTGCGAGAACATGACGTTGTAATTGAGATCCTGACTAAGCCCCTCCCACAGCTTCATCGAATGCTCATAAAGATGTGCACTCTCATCATAAAGATAGTTGGAGCGGATGATGGTGGTGTTACGTCCCGTATTGCCACCGCCAAGCCAGCCTTTTTCAATGACCGCGACATTGGTAATGCCGTGTTCCTTGGCGAGGTAATAGGCGGCACCAAGACCATGCCCACCGGCGCCGACAATGATCACATCATACTCGGCCTTCGGCTCGGCATTTGGCCATTGCGGCTTCCAGTTCCTGTTGCCGGACAATGCATTGCCAATGATAGAAGCGAACGAAAAGCGGGACATATCAAACCACCAGTCTTAGGGTTCATGCCCCATGTGGCGCACGAAAAATCTTCAATGATATTTGTATTGAGTCGGGCAACTTATGGACAGCAGGCTTGCGTCAAAACACAGCACAAATACGACATCGACACCATTTCGCGACATCATGCGCTTGATCGGTAAAGCTGTCTTACAGATATAATATTGCCGCCGGTTGATATTGGAACAAATCCAAAACGTTTTTACAAAATAGGACAATAATGTTGTCCTTTTCTCTTTCCTTTTATTGCGTAAAGAGCTACGCAGGCTTGCGCAAAATCGTATTTAAAAACACTTAAGCGCAAGAAAGGTGATTTCGTGACTAGGGAAAATCTACTTGAAAGTGCACTCATTCGTCTTGATGAAGCAGCAAACCACATCAATATTGATCCGGATGTTATCGAAAAACTGAAATACGCCCGTGAGACGATGAAAGTGCGGCTGATGATCCGCATGGATGACGGTTCGCGTAAATCCTTTCTTGCATGGCGCTGCCGCTATGACGACACCCGTGGACCGACCAAGGGCGGCATTCGCTACCACCCGGAAGCAACGGCAGAAGAAGTCGAAACGCTTGCCTTCTGGATGACATTTAAATGCGCGGTCATGAACCTGCCTTATGGCGGCGGCAAGGGAGCCATTCAGGTTGACCCGCGCCAGCTTTCAAAAGCTGAGCTTGAGCGTCTGTCCCGTGCCTATATTCAGGCTTTCTCCAGCATTATCGGCCCGGATCGCGACATTCCTGCACCCGATGTTTACACCAATTCCATGATCATGGGCTGGATGGCAGACGAATATTCACAGATCGTCGGCCAGTCTTCACCGGCTGTCATTACCGGCAAGCCACTGGCTCTGGGCGGTTCGCTTGGCCGCAACGACGCGACTGCACGTGGCGGTTTTTATCTGGTGCGTCATCTGTCGCAAGACCTTGGTCTTGCCTCACAGCTTCGTGTTGCGGTTCAGGGCTTTGGCAATGCCGGTCAGTTCATCGCAAAGCTTATGGCAAGTGACGACCACAAGATCGTTGCCGTATCCGATTCAGCCGGTGCTGTTTATTGCGCCAAAGGTCTTGATCTCGATGCGCTGCTGGAAGCCAAGGCAAATAATAAATCGGTTGTTTCCACCGCTGGTAAAAATGGCCATGAAGCCATTACACCCGATGAGCTGGTTGCTGCCGAATGCGATGTTCTCGTCCCAAGCGCCATGGAAAACATGATTGATGCCGATAATGCGGCTTCCATCAAGGCAAAGCTGATTTTGGAACTGGCAAACGGTCCTGTAACACCCGAAGCTGACGAAATCCTTGTGAAAAATGGCGTTATCGTTCTGCCGGACATTCTGGCCAATGCTGGCGGCGTGACGGTTTCCTATTTTGAATGGGTACAGAACCGTCAAGGATATTACTGGACGCTTGAAGAAATCCATGATCGCCTGAAAAGCATCATGGAACGCGAAGGCCGTGCCATCTGGAACCACGCCAAAGAGCACAATGTAACCGTTCGTTCGGCAGCTTATGTTCATGCGTTACAGCGCCTTGCACAGGCGATTGAAGCACACGGCACCCAGAACGATTTCACTGCCTGATTGTTATGAGAATTGAAGTTTTCGCCGGAGTTTCCGGCGAAAATCTCTTTGAATAGTCGTTCTCTCTTCCTACATGCGTAAAGGACAGGATGAGAGGAACGAAATGAATATCGGGCAGGCAGCGACCGCATCGGGCATCTCGGCGAAGATGATCCGCCATTATGAAACCATTGGGCTGATCAAACCGGCTGACAGAACCAGCTCCGGCTATCGCGTCTATACACAAAAAGATGTCGAAACACTGCGTTTCATCCGCTCAAGCCGTGACCTTGGCTTCTCCGTCGATAAGATCAAAGCACTGCTCACACTCTGGCAGGACCGTAACCGCGCATCCTCAGATGTGAAGAAGGTTGCGCTCGCTCATGTTGAAGAACTCGAAGCCAAGATGAAGCAATTGCAAAACATGGCCGATACATTGCGTCATCTGGCGCATAATTGCCATGGCGATGATCGGCCAGATTGTCCGATCATCCATGAGCTTGCCAGAAATAATGCTGAGCAAGATCATCAAGGCGTGCCGCGAAAAGGCGAATTACTTCACGCTAAAATATAAAAACGCCAGGAAATCCCCGACGTTTTTATTGGTCAAAGCCTGTTATTGAGGCAGCGTATAGGCGATCACATAATCGCCGGGCTTGGTGCCCACCGAACCATGACCACCTGCAACCATCAGAACAAATTGCTGCTCACCGACCGTATAGGTCATTGGCGTAGACTGACCACCCGCAGGCAGGCGTGCTTCCCAGAGCACTTTGCCATTGGTGAGGTCGTAAGCGCGCAGATAATCATCCACAGCCGCACCAAGGAACACAACGCCACCGGCGGTGATCATTGGTCCACCAATGCCCGGAACGCCAACTTTGAGCGGCAGGGGAACCGGGGCCATATCCTCAATAGTGCCATTGCGATGCTTATAGGCAATCTTGCCTGTGCGCAGATCAACACCAGCAACAAAGCCCCATGGCGGCGTCTGGCATGGTATGCCAAGCGGACTGACGAATGGTCCCATGAAGACACCATAAGGCGCACCGTCATTGCGGTTAAGGCCCTGCTCGCTGCCCTTCTCATCCTGACCGCGTGGTGGAATATCGGCACGGGGGACAAGCTTTGATGTGAAAGCCAGATAGGTCGGCATGCCGAACATCACCTGACGCACCGGATCAACGGCCACACTGCCCCAGTTGAAAACACCGAAATTACCCGGATAGACAATGGTGCCTTTCAGCGAAGGCGGCGTGTAGCGTCCCTCATAGAAATGCTTGCGGAAAGCAATACGGCATGCGAGCTGATCAAACAGGGTCACACCCCACATGCTGCTTTCGGTCAGCGGCGCAGGACTGAATGTCAGATCAGAAATCGGCTGCGTGGGAGCTGTGTAATCTTCAGGGATAGCACCCGTTGGCGCTGGGATTTCTCGAACCGGGATAATCGGCTCACCGGTGCGGCGATCAAGCACATAAATATCGCCCTGCTTGGTCGGCCCGACCAGTGCCGGTATGCCATTAATGTCCAGCAAAACAGGCTGTGCCGGAACATCCATATCCCACAAATCATGATGCACCGTCTGGCGCACCCATTTGACTTGCCCCGTATTCACATCCAGCGCCACGATGGAGGACGAATATTTCTCAACATGATCACTGCGGCCCATGCCAAGCTGATCCGGCACCTGATTGCCAAGCGGAATGAAAATCAGGCCAAGGCCTTCATCAACACTCGACACTGACCAGCTATTTGGCGAATTGGTCGTGTAATATTCGCCTTCCGGCAGCGGTGTTGTAACATCCGGGTTGCCTGAATCCCAGTTCCACAAAAGATCGCCGCTGCGAATATCAAAAGCACGGATAACACCCGACTGTTCCTGTGTCGAATAATTATCATTAACCGCGCCACCGACGATAATCTTGTCACCAACGACGGCTGGTGGCGAAGTCGAATAATAATAACCAGCGGGGTTATATTTCATGCCATGGCCGAGATCGAGCGTGCCGGCATTGGCAAAATCGGTGCAGATTTCACCTGTCTGCGTATCAAGCGCAATCAACCGTGCATCAGATGTCGGCAGATAAACCCGTTCCGAACACTTGGCGCCGGCGGTTGCAGTTGTATCTTTCCAGTAGCTCACGCCACGACAGGTCTGGTGCTGGCGGTCCGTATTGAAACCAACCTTGGGATCAAATTTCCACTTTTCCTTACCCGTGGCAGCATCAAGCGCAATGGCCCAGTTATGCGGTGTGCAAAGATAAAGTGAATCGCCAATTTTAAGCGGCGTCACCTGATAGGTGGTTTCGCCTACATCTTGTGGCTGTTTCACATCGCCGGTCTGATATTGCCATGCGACCTGAAGCTTGGAAACATTATCCGGGGTTATCTGCGCTAATGGTGAATAACGCTGACCATAAGGTGTGCGGCCATATTGATGCCATTCACCATCGGGAACATTACCGCCAAGGTCCGGCGTTGCCGCCACTTTATCGGTGGGCAGATCGCCCGAAATATTCCACGGATCCTGCGTCATGGAGTAGCCCGCAACCACCAGAGCAGCAATGATCGCGACTGAAAGGGGCAAGCCACCGCCCTTGAGCGGTTTTCTGATCCATGGTGTCAGAAGCCACAGACCAATCAGGACAATGACGCCGCCTGTTGAACCCAGTCCCCACCAGTCGAAACCAACTTCAGAGATCGCCCAGCCGAGCGAGCCGAGAATGATGAGCGCATAAATCCACAGCGCAATGGCGCTTCTTTTGAAAAGGAAAATGCCGGCCAGCAAAAAGCCAATGGCAGCGATGGCGAAAAACCAGCTGCCGCCCAGCGTGACAAGGTAGATGCCCGCAGCACCCAGCCCCAAACCAATCAATAACAAAATGAGTGACGTCAGAGAAACAAGCAAGATATTCCCCTTTAAAGCGCATCCCGAAAAGTGTGGAACGGTTTTCGGACAAAGATGCGCATTAGAATAAATATTTACAGCGCCGCTCTGAGGCTGTGACTGCGATCTCGCCGCATTTTGGCCGACGATTGATGAACGCTGTATGGTTCAAGTCAAGTTCGAGGTATTCCTGATTTGGGTGGGAGTGTTGCAGCAAAAGACCTTGCACGCAACACCGCATTGCCTGCTCAATAAAATAGGCGGCAAAATGAAAAATCCAGAGAGATTCTTATTAAAAAACAAAAGAAATATCGGCAGCTAAAAAGCCGCCGATATTTAAGGTCAGCACCCTGGGGTCAGGCCCGGGGTGATGTTTCAAGCCATTGGGCTTTTGAAAACCCGCAATCTAAGTGCATTGCTGAGAACAAAAATACTCGAAAGCGCCATTGCCCCTGCCGCCAGTACCGGAGACAAAAGCGTTCCGGTAAAGGGATATAGAACACCGGCTGCAACCGGGATCAATGCCACATTATAAGCAAATGCCCAGAACAGGTTTTCGCTGATATTCCGAATCGTGGCCTTGGAAATTGCAATGGCGTTGACCACACCGCGCAGATCGCCCGACATCAGCACCACGTCGGCACTTTCAATTGCAATATCGGTGCCCGTACCAATGGCAATGCCAACATCGGCAGCAGCCAGTGCAGGCGCATCATTGATACCGTCCCCCACAAAGGCAATGCGTTTGCCGCCAGCGGCCAGACGTTTCAAGGCTTCGACCTTGCCTTCGGGAAGCACTTCCGCAACCACCTCATCAATGCCAAGGCGTTTTGCTATTGCCTGTGCGGTGCGGCGGTTATCGCCGGTGATCATTGCAACTTTCAAACCCTGATCATGCATGGCAGCGATTGCCGCAGGTGTTGTTTCCTTCATCGGATCAGCGACCGTAATGATTGCAGCCAGCTTGCCATCAATGGCTGCATAAAGCGGTGTCTGACCTTCGTCACCCAGACGGCTGGCATCATCGGCAAAGGCGGCGACATCAAGCCCAAGCTTGTGCATGTAACGATCTGCGCCAATAGCAACCTCATGACCGGCAACCCGGGCTTTAAGTCCAAAGCCCGGCACAGATTCAAATGCCGATATGTCACCGAGCCTGAGACCTTTTTCCTTTGCGGCAGTCACGATCGCATCGGCAATCGGATGTTCTGAACGGACTTCCACTGCGGCAACCAGCGCCAGCGCTTCATCTTGATCAATACCATCAACGACCGCAAAATGTGCCAAAGCAGGCTTGCCCTGCGTGAGGGTCCCGGTCTTGTCAACCGCAATGACCGATGCATCGCGCAAGGTTTGCAGCGCATCACCACGGCGGAACAGCACGCCAAATTCAGCAGCGCGTCCCGTGCCAACCATGATAGAGGTCGGCGTTGCAAGTCCCATCGCACAGGGGCAAGCGATGATGACAACGGCAATCGCATTGACCAGTGCATAGCCCATCATGGCCGTACCGCCGATGATCAGCCACACAATAAATGTGATAAGTGCTGCAGCCAGAACCGCCGGCACGAACCAGCCCGTCACTTTGTCGACTTTAGCCTGAATGGGCAGCTTGTCGGCCTGTGCATCCTCAACCATCCGCACAATCTGCGAGATAACCATATCGCGGCCAACCTTGGTGGCACGGAAGGTGAAGGCACCGGTCTTGTTGATCGTACCACCGACAACTTCCGCGCCCTCTTCCTTGGCAACAGGCACCGGCTCACCGGTAATCATCGATTCATCCACATAGGATGAGCCTTCGATCACCACACCATCAACCGGCACTTTTTCGCCCGGGCGCACCTGAACGATGTCGCCAGTGCGCACATCTTCAAGCGGCACATCCAGCGTTTCACCATTACGAACCACCCGTGCAGACTTTGCCTGCAACCCCACAAGACGGCTGATTGCAGCCGATGTACGCCCCTTGGCACGCGCTTCCAGATAACGGCCAATCAGGATCAGTGTCACGATCACGGCTGCTGCTTCAAAATAAACATTGGCAGTGCCATCGGGCAGAATATAAGGCCAGAAAGTAGCAACAACCGAAAAACCCCATGCAGCCGTTGTACCGACAACCACCAGCGAATTCATATCCGGTGTTGCGCGTAAAAGTGCAGGAATGCCTTTCTTGAAAAAGCGCATACCGGGACCAAAAAGCACAAGCGTGGTCAGCACAAACTGGAAATACCAGCTGTTCTGCATGCCGATTGTTTCCATGATAAACATATGCATGGCGGGAATGAGGTGTGATCCCATCTCAAGGATGAACACGGGCAGCGTGAGAACGGCTGCGAGGATCACATTCTTTTTCAGCTCAATGGCTTCCGCATCGCGTTTTTCGGATTGCGTTTCCTGTCTGGCATCATTGCGCGTTTCATCGAGTGCATGGGCTTCATAGCCAGCTTTTTCGACTGCCTTGATCAAATCCCCGACATCAACCGGCCCTGCAAATTCAACATGCGCACGCTCGGTTGCAAGATTGACGCTGGCGCGGGATACACCCGCAACCGTATGCAACGCTTTTTCGACATTGCTGACACAGGACGCACAGCTCATCCCCTCAATGGCAAGATCAGCATTGCCTGATGCTACATCATAGCCAGCTTTGCGAATTGCATCGATGACAGCCGGTATATCAGGGGATGACTTGAAGGTAATATCGGCACGCTCGGTTGCAAGATTAACCGAAACCTTTTCCACGCCCGGCACTTTTGCAACTGCCTTCTCAACGGAGGACACACAGGATGCACAGCTCATCCCTTCAACAGGAATGGCAAAACTGGCGGTTTCAGATCCTGCAGGCTTGTGCTCTTTTAAAGGCTTATTCAAGGCAATTCCTTTCAACCCTTTTTTGAAGGGTGTTATCATGAATTACATGATAGATAGCGCTTCCCATCGTTGGAAGGTCAAGTCCAGAATCAAGCCCATTATCAGGCCCATTATCAGGCCCCATTAATTTGACGGCTCTATCATCCCAAGAATTGACCCGCAGCGCGTCTCGATAAACTCAGCCACCTTGTCTGCCGGCATTGGCCGCCCCATCAGAAAACCCTGCACCTCGCCAAAATTCTGCTCTCGCAGACATTCAAGCTGCTGCAGGGTTTCCACGCCTTCAGCCGTCGTGATGATCCTGAAACCTGCGCCAAGGGTAGCAACAGCCTGAATGATCGCAAGATCACGTGCATCAGCCTCAATGCCCGACACAAAGCTGCGATCAACCTTGATCTTGTCAAACGGAAATGAACACAAATAGCTCAATGATGAATAGCCGGTTCCAAAATCATCCATCGCAATACGCACACCCAGGCGACGCAGCTCAAAGAGCAATTCAATATTGTGCTTGCTGTTTTGCAGGAAAACCGATTCCGTGATTTCCAGTTCGAGACGTTCAGGAGAGAGCGCGGCCTCTGCAAGCGCTTCTGTAACCGAGGCAAGCAACTTCGTCTGGCTGAACTGCGCCGATGACAAATTAACAGATACCTTGATGCCATAGGGCCAGTTTGCAGCCTCGCGACAGGCCTGCATGAGCACCCAGTCACCAATGGGTCCGATCAGGCCAGCCTCTTCCGCAACAGGAATAAACTCGGAAGGAGAAACCTGCCCCAATTCTGGATGCTGCCAACGCAGCAAAGCTTCAAAACCGGATATGCGACCAGTCTGCAAATTGAAAATCGGCTGATAGTGCAACTCAAATTGCTGCGATGCCAAAGCAATGCGCAAATCGGCTGTCATGACATGACGCTTTTCGACCGCCAAGCGCAAGGAATGCTTGTAAAAACTGAATGTCCGCCGGCCACTGGCCTTGGCTGCATAAAGTGCGAGATCAGCATTGCGCATCAACACATCCGTACATTCACCATGAAGCGGCGCCTGAGCAATGCCTATGCTGCATGATATATATTCAGTCGTTTCACCCAATTCAAAAGGGTCCTGAAACGCCGACAAAAGCCGATCCGCAAACATCGCGATCTGGGAAATCATATCGCTGCGATAAATGATGGCAAACTCATCGCCACCCAGACGAGCGAGAAACTGATCAGCACTCATCAACCCCTTTAAACGTTCAGCTACCTGTTGCAGTAATTGATCACCAATCTGATGTCCCCTGCTGTCATTGATCGTCTTGAAATGGTCAATATCGAGATAAAGCAGGGCGAATGCCGGTGTATTTTCGTCCTTTTTTAAAGTGCCTTCGATATATTGCGAAAAATAAACCCGATTGGGCAGATCAGTCAGACTGTCATGCATGGCAATATGCATCATGCGTTGTTCAGTCTGGCGGCGTTCGGTAACATCTTCAATGATACCAATCAGATAGCGCGGCAGTGAACCATCAACAGGTGGAATGGGACGTTTGATAATTCGCATCCTGCGCGACGTATCATCAACAAACCGAATGTCGCGTTCAATCGTGAGCACATTGCCTTGATGCATCGCCAACTGATCCTGCCGCATGAGGAGCTTGGCTTCTTCCCGGGGAAAAATCTCTGTATCAAGAGAGCCTATGACCTGATCGACCGCATAGCCTCCGATCGCCGCAGCCGCATGATTATAAAGAACATAACGGCCATCATCATGCATATCTTTAACGAAAACGCCCAGAGGCATATTGTTAATCAGACCATCAAGCAGAGACTGGGTGTGATTGGCTTGCCGCGTAATCCGGACGAGTTCAGTCAGATCCTGCACAATGGCAAGAATAGCCTGTTTTCCCTTGAAAAGAACTTGTCGTCCATAGGTTACAACCTCAATAATATCGCCATTGGCTTTGAGATGTTGCCATTGTCCGGGGCATTCAAGATCGCTTTTGTCGCGCACGGCTTCGAGCATTCGCTCCCGCTCACTATGTGGACGAATATCAAGTACCGTCATGCGCTGCACTTCATCCGGCGAATAACCATAAAGCGCATAAGCAGCTTCATTCATCACGACAAAACGTAATGTTTCAGGATCATAAACCCACATTGGTGTGGGATGTGTTGTAAACAGAATACGAAAATCCTCATCAGATATCCGCACATCCAGATTACCCGCGTAAGCCTGCCGGGCTTCTCGCTTCGTCATCTTTGTTCCCTCATCAGACTGAACCCGATCCGCAACTCCCCGTCCCCACAAGAGAATCGTTCCCAAGAATCAGATAAATCGTCTGCAACAGGACGACATTTTTCTTAACTTGATTAATGCACCCTCATCTAAAATATAATATAAAAATTGGGTACTCTATAAATTTATTACTCATTTTCCATAAAACGCGCTCCATAAAACAGTCCGCTTGACCGCCACCGCGTTCCGGCCTATGCCTAAGGCACAAAATTCGTTGGGGTGCCTCATCAGAGGCTGAGAGACGCTGATCGCGTTAACCCATTGAACCTGATCCGGGTAATACCTGCGTAGGGAACGGAGTTTGGCGCGTCGCGAACAAGGAGGAAACCATCCTCCATGGGGCAAAGCCCCAAAAGCAAGTTCATGACGTCTCAATTTTCCGTTCGGAATGAGAGACGACATGATGGACTTGAGACAAGACCTCTCCCGAACAGATGCAAGCATCAATCATAATGTATCGGTGCCGATTTGCGTGACCATTGCCGGTTCCGACAGCGGCGGCGGTGCGGGCATTCAGGCTGATCTCAAAAGTTTTTCAGCGCTCAACGTCTATGGCGCAAGCGTGATCACGGCAATCACAGCGCAGAACACATTGGCCGTTAAAGCGGTTCATGATGTTCCGCCCGAAATTGTTGGCGCACAGATCGATGCCGTGTTCAGCGATCTCAATGTGGCCTCGGTCAAGATCGGCATGGTATCGGTGCCGGAAACTATTCTGGCAATCGCAAAAGGCCTTGCCCATTTCTCAGGACCGGTTGTTCTTGATCCGGTGATGGTGGCGAAATCAGGCGACAGGCTGCTCAGCGAGACTGCAATTTCGACATTGCGCAACAGTTTACTTCCGCTTGCAAGCCTGCTGACCCCAAACCGGCCTGAAGCTGCCTGCCTGCTCAATTGTGCTGTCGCGCACAATGATGATGAGGTGGAGGAGCAAGGACGCGCATTGCTCGAGCTTGGCGCGAAAGCCGTATTGATGAAAGGCGGGCATGCAGAAGGCGACACCTGCACAGACCTTCTCATCCGGCGCGACCTGCCGACATTGCGTCTTGAAGCACCGCGTATCTACACCAAAAACACCCATGGCACCGGCTGCACACTCTCTTCGGCCATTGCCGCAGGGCTTGGCAAAGGCCTGTCGCTTCAACAGGCGCTGCACGATGCCCATGCCTATCTGCAAGCGGCTATCCGCTCGGCAGATAGTCTTCAGATTGGCAGCGGCCATGGCCCCGTGCATCATTTTCATAATCTGTGGGAGGCACTTTAATGCGTGTGACCATTATCGGTGCAGGCGTTGCTGGCCTTGCCTGTGCCGCAGAATTTAACGACCAGGGCCATGCTGTCACCGTGATTGCCAAAAGCACTGTAATCGGCGCTGGCTGCTGCTCCTGGTTTGCAGGTGGAATGCTTGCGCCATGGTGCGAAGGCGAGAGTGCTGAAGAGCCGGTGGTCAGGCTTGGAAAGCAAGCGATTGACTGGTGGGAGCGGCATGTTTCAACCGTCAAGCGCAAGGGAACACTCGTTATATCCCATACACGCGATATGAGCGAACTGCGCCGCTTTGCCCGGCGCACGCAAGCTTTCGACACCATTGATCAGGCACAGATCGATGCGCTGGAACCAGACCTTGCAGGACGGTTCCGGCAGGGGCTTTTTTTCGCAGATGAAGGCCATCTCAGTCCGCGCGAAACACTCATTGAGCTTGCCGAACGGTTGCAACAAAAAGGCGTGGTCTTTCAACTGGGGCAGGATGCGAAAGATGTAAAAATCGACGCTGATATCACCGTCGATGCACGCGGCCTTGCAGCACGCGATCAGCTAGCGGATCTGCGCGGTGTCAAGGGTGAAATGCTTATTGTCCGCTCGCGCGACATCAATCTTTCGCGCCCTGTGCGCCTGCTGCATCCGCGTATTCCACTTTACATCGTGCCACGCGGTGATGGCATTCATATGATCGGCGCGACCATGATCGAAAGCGATGAACGGGGCAGCATCAGCGTTCGCTCAACATTGGAAATGCTGAGTGCTGCCTATGCGCTGCATCCGGGTTTTGGCGAGGCAGAAATCCTCGAAACCGGCGTTGATGCTCGCCCCGCCTTCCCCGATAATCTGCCGCGCGTGCGTAAACGCGGCCAAACCATCTATGTCAACGGGCTTTACCGGCACGGCTTTCTGCTCTCGCCTGCGGTTGCACGCATGGCGGTTGCAGCAGCAACAGAAGCCGAACAAAAGTCCGAATTTCTGGAGGAACTGGTATGAACATCGTTTTAAATGGCGAAGCCTTTAAGACCGGGAGCCGCAATCTTTCAGCCCTGCTTGCAGAAATCGAGCTTGATGAAGCGGTGGTGGCAACCGCACTTAATGGCGAATTCATTGCTGGCGACGAACGCGAGGAAACATTGATCCAGGACGGCGACCGCATCGAAGTGCTCGCACCGATGCAGGGAGGCTGAGATGCTGGAATTTTACGGAAAAACCTTTGAAAGCCGCTTGCTTTTGGGAACGGCTCAATATCCATCACCCTCTATTCTCGCTGACAGTGTCCGTTCGTCAAGCACGGAAATCGTCACGGTTTCGCTCCGGCGCGAGAGCGGAAACATGCGTGCAGGACAGGATTTCTGGACACTCATCAAAGCGCTTGGCGTATCGGTTTTGCCCAATACTGCCGGCTGCCATACAGCACGCGAGGCTGTTACCACGGCAAAAATGGCACGTGAGATTTTCGGTACAAACTGGATCAAGCTTGAAGTCATCGGCGATCACGACACATTGCAGCCCGATCCTTTCGGACTGGTGGAAGCCGCAACCATTCTCTGTGATGAGGGTTTTGAAGTCTTCCCCTATATGAATGACGATCTGGTGGTGGCCGAAAAACTCATCGAAGCAGGCTGTAAGGTACTGATGCCATGGGGTGCGCCGATTGGCTCAGGCCGCGGCCTCAACAATCCCTATGCGCTTAAAACCATGCGTGCACATTTCCCCGATATTCCGCTGGTGGTGGATGCAGGTATTGGT
This sequence comes from Brucella gallinifaecis, assembly GCF_006476605.1. Taxonomy (GTDB): domain Bacteria; phylum Pseudomonadota; class Alphaproteobacteria; order Rhizobiales; family Rhizobiaceae; genus Brucella; species Brucella gallinifaecis. The sequence goes on along the minus strand of NZ_ML636804.1, from coordinate 315,817 downwards.
GTGCCATCGCACGCTGCAAGCGCCATGGAACTCGGCTTTGATGCTGTGCTTATCAACACCGCCGTTGCCAAAGCGGGTAATCCAGCCACTATCGCCCGCGCTTTTTCGCTTGCTGTTAGAGCTGGTCGGATTGCCTATGAAGCCGACCCGATTGAAGCCCGCGATATGGCAGCCCCCTCCACTCCCCTCATCGGAAAGGCATTTGTGTAATGGCCCTTGATCCGTTCTACCCGATCTTTGACAGCGCCAGCTGGTGTGAACGTATGGTGCCGCTCGGCATCAAGCTCGTGCAATTGCGCATCAAGGACAAAAATGGCACTGAATTGCGTGCAGAAATCCGCGCAGCCCACGAAATTTGTGCCGAACATGATTGCCAGCTCATCGTCAATGACTACTGGAAACTGGCGATTGAGGAAGGCTGTGATTTCATTCATCTCGGTCAGGAAGACCTTGATGATGCCGATCTTGATGCGATTAAGGCGAGTGGTTTGAAGCTTGGTATATCCAGCCATGATGAGGCTGAACTTGATCGCGCTCTTGCGCTAAAGCCAGCCTATATCGCGCTTGGTCCTGTCTATCCGACCATTCTCAAAAAGATGAAATGGCATGAACAGGGGCTGGAGCGCGTCAGCCAATGGAAGTCTGCTCTTGGCGACATTCCGCTTGTTGGCATTGGCGGCATGAATGTGGAGCGCACGCCGGGCGTCTTTAAAGCAGGTGCCGACATTGTATCCGTCGTCACCGACATCACTCTCAATCCCGACCCGCAAGCCCGTATACGGCAATGGATCGAAATTACACGCCCCTATGTAAAGTAGGCTCAGTATTTGTTTTAACGCGCATCTTTGTCCGAAAACCGCTTCACACTTTTCGGGATGCGCTCTAACCGGAGGAAACATTGAAAAAACTGATTTTTGCAGCGCTTTTCAGCGCCACGGCTTCGTTTGCCCTGATGTCAGCTCAGGCAGCACAGGCAAAGGATCAATTCAAGCTCATACTCGACTGGTATGTAAACCCCGATCACGGGCCGATCATCGTGGCCGACAAGCTCGGTTACTTTAAAGATGCGGGTCTTGATGTGGAAATCATTGCACCTGCGGATGCATCCGTGCCGCCCAAAATGGTTGCGGCAGGACAGGCTGATCTGGCAATTTCCTATCAGCAGCAGGTGCATCTTGATGTTCATGCCGATATTCCGCTGATCCGCGTCGGTACTTTGGTGGATTCTCCCCTCAATTGCCTGATGGTACGCGATGATGGTTCGGTTAATTCAATCGCCGATCTCAAAGGCAAGAAGATCGGCTTTTCGGTTGCAGGCGTTGAAGAAGTTTTGCTCCAAACAATTCTTGGCAATCACGGCGTGCAAATCGCAGATGTTGAGCTGATCAATGTGAATTTCTCCCTTGCACCCGCTTTGATGTCAAAGCAGGTCGATGCGGTAATGGGTGCCTATCGCAACATCGAGCTTAATCAAATGGCTGTTGAAGGGGTGGCTGGCAAATGTTTCTTCGTCGAGGAAGAAGGCGTGCCTGTCTATGACGAGCTGGTTTATGTCGCCAATTCAAACAAGCTCAATGCGCATGAAAAAGAACGGATTTCGCGTTTTCTCGCAGCCACTGAAAAGGCTGCGCAATATATCGTCAATCATCCAGAGCAAAGCTACGAATTGTTTGCATCCTACAGTTCTGAACTCAATGACGCGCTGAACCAGCGTGCATGGAAAGACACAGTTGCCCGGTTTTCACGCGCACCCGCTAGCCTCGATCATGGACGCTGGAGCCGCTATGAAGCTTACCTCAAGGAAAACGGCCTTGTGCCTTCGATCCTGCCGGTCGAAAAACTAGCCATTGATGTAAATGCTGAAGGAAACAAGTCATGAGCAACATGCTTTATTCCTCCGAATTATTCACGCGCCTGCGTGCTGCAACACTTGCTGACTGGACGCCCTATATTGATCATGAATTTGTACGCAGGCTTGGCGATGGCACGCTGCCAAAAGCTGCATTCCTGCATTATCTTGCCCAGGATTATGTTTATCTGCATCACTATGCGCGTGCCTTTGCACTGGGTGTTGTGAAAGCCGGCAGTCTTCAGGAAACACGGCTTTGTGCCGAAATCATGCATGGGCTGACTGTCACGGAACTGCCGCTGCATGTGGGCATTTGCGCACGCGAAGGCATTAACGAAGAGGCTCTTTATAACACAAAAGAAGAGCCGGAAAATCTCGCCTATACGCGCTATGTGCTCGATTGCGGACAAGCGGGGGATTTTCTCGACCTGCTGACAGCCCTTGTTCCCTGCGCACATGGCTATGGCGAGATCGGAACCAATCTTGCAGCCACCGCGAAAGCCGGTACGCCCTATCAGGAGTGGATAGACACCTATGCAGGCGCTGATTTTCAACAGATGTGCCACACGGTCGGCAGGCTTTTTGATCAGGCGGCACAAAACCGCATCGGCGCCGATTTCGAGAACAGCCCGCGCTGGCCAAAACTCTGCCAGATTTTTGCAACCGCAAGCAGGCTTGAGGCAAATTTCTGGTCAATGGGCCTAAAGGGAGGCCTTAAAGGCGCATGAGTTCCCGCTCTCGCAAAAAACGCATCGCCGACGGGGTTCTGTCGGCGATTGTGGTGCTGATACTATGGCAGACTGTGGTGAGCATCTGGCAGATGCCGCGCTTCATCCTGCCCGGCCCGCTTGATGTTCTGCTTTCGCTCATCACCAATGCGCAACTGATTGCTGACAATGCCGTCGTGACCTTTGGCGAGGTGCTGGCCGGGCTGTTTCTCGGCTCTGCCATTGGCATGCTGACAGCAATCAGCCTGATGATGTCACCGCTTGCACAAAGGCTGGTCATGCCGATGATGGTGTTCTCTCAGGCGATCCCGATATTTGCGCTTGCTCCGATACTGACCTTGTGGCTCGGCTATGGACCGGCATCAAAAATTGCCGTCACCATTCTGATGATCTTTTTTCCGGTCGCTTCCACCTTTCTGGATGGCATGCAGCGTACCGATCAGACGCTGATCAATGCGGCTGAAAATCTCGGCGCAAAACGCATGCAAATCCTGTTCCGGGTGCGAATCCCTGCGGCCTTCCCCTCGCTTGCTTCGGGTTTAAGTCTGGCTGCCGTCTATGCACCCATCGGCGCTGTGGTTGGCGAATGGGTGGGCGCATCCAAAGGACTTGGCTATCTGATGCTGCTGGCAAACGGTCGCGCCAAGGTCGATCTGATGTTTGCAAGCCTTTTTGTACTGGCAGTCTTCACCATGCTTTTACATGGGATAATCTCGTATTTTTCGCGCAAGCTGGCGGCATGGCCGAAAAAACCGTAAGACAACATTTTTGCCACAGTCGATAAAATGAAATCGCACTTCTGCATTTTGCCCCTTGGCAAACAGATTTGCTCATTTAATGTGCATCCATCTGAAACACTGGCAAGAGGTATGAGATGCGTGTCTATCCATTTCCGTCGGTGCCCGGTGTTAATGCGGGCGCTTCCAAGCTTTAAATTCTTGGTCCCTACAAGAGGCTGAAGCCTCACCGCCCTCCCCAAAAGGGCATATTCCTGAACACTTCCAAATTTGCCGCAGCTTTATCAGGCTGCTTGTTTTGTCTTCATTTTCGCACATTGTCCGATGCAATGCGGTTTCGGACTTTTGCCGGAAATATTTTAAAGGAACCAGAATCCGTTTTTGCGGGCTGGTATTGTTCATATGACCCGGTTTCGTTTGGATTTCCGCGGGCCTGCGTTCCGCAAAGTCCTCGGCTACACCTTCATCCATTGGCGAAGTCAGCCAGTGCGGCTGACACTGCTGATAATCGGCATGCTGCTTGCAACAGCCGCAGATGTTCTCACCCCCCTTTATTCGGGCAAGCTTGTCGATGCAATTTCGCTGGGCCAGAATGATGCGTGGAATGCCGCCATTCACGCGCTGATCATCCTGCTCGTGCTTGGTGCGGTTGCGCTGATCACGCGACAACTGACCTTCTATGTCATCACGGACTTCACGCTGAAGATCATGAGCGACATGGCGGCCAGTTCGTTTCACAAGCTCCAGCGCTTTTCAACGGACTGGCATGCCAATGCCTTTGCCGGATCGACGGTGCGCAAGGTTTCGCGTGGCATGTGGGCACTTGATCTGCTCAATGACACGCTGTTGCTTGCGTTGCTGCCGTCAATCCTGATGCTGCTTGGCTCGGTCGCACTTCTCGCATGGTACTGGCCGATGATGGGCCTGCTGGTTGCCATCGGCTCGGTGCTGTTCATTGTCTGCACAATTGTGATTTCGCTTGGCTCTGTTGCGCCAGCGGCAACGCTCGCCAACAGCTGGGATACACGGCTTGGCGGCGCTCTGGCCGATGCCATTTCGTGCAATGCAGTTGTCAAGGCATTCGGCGCTGAGGCCCGTGAAGATGGACGTCTTGCAAGGGTTGTTACCAAATGGCGCTCGCGCACACGCCGCACATGGCTGATCGGCACGCTCAATGGCTTTATTCAGGGTGTGAACCTGCTGGTGATGCGCGGTGTGGTGATTGGCTTTGCGCTTTATCTGTGGAGCCAGGGCAAGGCGACCGCGGGTGACATTACCTTTGTTCTGACAGCCTTCTTCATGTTGCAGGGTTATCTGCGCGATGTGGGTATGCATATCCGCAACCTTCAGCGTTCGGTCAATGATATGGAAGAGCTGGTTCAGATCGAAGCCGAGCCTTATGGCATTGCCGACAAGGAGGGCGCAGGCGCAATCAGAATTGGCAATGGCGAGATTATTTTCGATAAAGTCACCTTCCATTATGGCAGCCATGAGACACCACTTTATCGCGACTTCTCAGTCAGGATCGAAGCCGGTGAACGGGTTGGTCTGGTTGGTCATTCGGGTTCGGGCAAAACGACATTCGTCAAGCTGACCCAGCGGCTTTATGATGTCAGTGACGGTGCGATTAAAATCGACGGGCAGAACATTGCCGAAGTCACGCAGGCATCTCTCAGATCGCAGATTGCCATTGTGCAACAGGAGCCGATCCTGTTCCACCGGACATTGGCCGAGAACATCGCCTATGCCCGCCCCGGCGCAACACAGGTGGAGATCGAAGAGGCTGCAAAGCTTGCCAGTGCGCATGACTTCATCATGCGTCTGCCAAAGGGCTATGCAACGCTTGTCGGCGAACGCGGGGTGAAGCTTTCGGGTGGTGAACGTCAGCGCGTGGCAATTGCCCGTGCTTTTCTGGCTGATGCACCAATTCTCATTCTGGATGAGGCAACATCGAGCCTTGATTCAGAATCGGAAGTCTTGATCCAGCAGGCGATGGAACGGCTGATGATCGGTCGTACCACACTTGTCATTGCGCATCGGCTTTCAACGGTTCGTGCGCTTGACCGGCTTCTGGTTTTCGACAGGGGTGAAATTCTGGAAGAAGGCGATCATGATGCACTGATCCGCAAGCCAGACGGTATCTATCGCCGCCTGTTTGAGCGACAGGCGCTGGAGCTGACCAAAGGACTGGACTTGCCATAAAAACAGGCCGGGAAACCGGCCTGTTTTCAACTCTCCACACGGCCCGATGATTGCCGGATAATCAGCTTGTAATCAATATGCCGCGATGGGGATGCTTCACCGGTATCTATCTGGCTGAGCAACATATCAACGGCATCATAGGTCATTTCGCGGATCGGCTGATGCACGGTGGTAATCTGTGGCGAAACCATGCGCGAAACCGCACTGTCATCAAACCCGACAATGGTCAAATCATTCGGAACAGCGATTTTATAATCATAAGCGATCTGAAGAACTGCCGCCGCCATATCATCATTGGATGCAAAAACAGCCGTCGGCCTGTTTTCCAGCGACAAAAGTTTTCGGCCTGCAGCCAATCCGCTTTCAAAACTGTAGCCGCCCTCAAACTCGTAATCGGGATTATGCGCAATGCCAGCCTGAGCCAGCATGTTGCGATAGGCTTCAAGGCGTAACTGCGCCGAGCGATGCGTCAGATCACCAATGACAATCGCAATTTTGCGATGCCCCAGATCGAGCAAATATTGCATGAGATCGCAAACTGCTTTTTCATCATCAATCGCAATACTGTCAGTGGGATGCACGCCAAAATCACCTGCCACACGGGTAAATGGCATTGCAGATGCAATCAGCTCCTGCAAAATCTCCGGGTCGTCCGACATTGGCGGTGACACGATAATTCCGTCAAGACCGGATGCATGAGCCGTCTCAATCAGTGAGCCGCGTATATCCGCCCGGTTTTCAACCGGAAAGATCAAAAGCCGGTATCGCGTATCGCGCAGCCGGTCCAATGCACCGATCTGTAATTCGGTGACATAGCTCTGGCTTGGATTTTCAAAGAATAGCCCAATCAGATGCGAGCGGCGCTCAACCAGATTACGCGCTGCGGCATTGGGGCGATAGCGCAACTCTGCGCCCGCCGCCTTCACCTTTTCGCGGATTGCATCGCGCACATTCGGTTCGTCATTAAAAACACGCGAAACTGTCTTGATAGACACGCCAGCCAGCCGTGCCACATCATGGATTGTCGCTCTTTTATTGGATGCGGCCATGGCCGTTATGCACTCTCTCCCCAATGATATGCATGATTTAGTAGCTGCTTTGCGAATGAACGCAAAGAATTAAATCAAACATATCCTTGAACGGGTGAGAAAGCGCTTTTCGCGACCATTATCAAGCGAGAACATACCGCCACGTCCGGGCACAACATCGATAATGAGTTCGGTATGCTTCCAGGCTTCATATTGAAGACCGCTGATATAAAACGGCGCACCGCCGATTTCGCCCAGTTTTACATCCGTGTCAGACAGTAATAAATCACCCTGAGGATAGCACATTGGCGATGAACCATCGCAACAACCGCCCGACTGGTGAAACATAATCGGACCATATTCAGCCTGCAATTCAGCAATCAGCTCAAGTGCGGCATCGGTTGCTGTAACCTGCTGTTGTTGAGAGACTTGCGGCATGGTTCCTCCTCCCATTAGAGCGCATTTCGATCTGATCAGCGCTCTAATGTCTTTATATAATCATTATCACCGCATTACTGCGTCAGGTCCATCACGACGCGGCCTTCGATCTGGCCTGCACGCATTTCGTCAAAGATCGTATTGATATTGTCAATCTTGTCGGTGCGGATCGTTGCCTTGACCTTGCCGTCTGCGGCAAAATCAATCGACTCCTGCAAATCAAGGCGCGTTCCAACAATGGAGCCGCGAACCGTGACGCCGTTCAACACCATATTGAAGATCGAAAGCGGAAACTCACCCGCTGGCAAACCATTCAAGGCAATCGTGCCGCCGCGTGCAGCCATGCCAATTGCCTGTTCAAAAGCCTTTGGCGAGACAGCCGTCACCAGCACGCCCTGCGCACCGCCATCGGTTTCTTTCTTGATATAGGCTGCCGGATCATTATGCGTCTTTGCATTGACGGTAACTGTCGCACCAAGCTTACGGGCAAGGTCGAGTTTCTTGTCATCAATATCAACGGCTGCAACATTCAGCCCCATGGCTTTTGCATATTGCACCGCCATATGACCCAGACCGCCAATGCCGGAAATCACCACCCAATCGCCCGGCTTGGTATCTGTGACCTTCAGACCCTTATAGACCGTAACACCCGCGCACAGGATCGGGGCAATCTCGTTAAAAGCGATATTCTTTGGCAGGTGGCCCACGAAATTCGGATCAGCAACAACATAATCTGCAAAGCCACCATTGATGGAATAGCCGGTATTAAGCTGCTCTTCGCAAAGGGTTTCCCAACCGCCCAGACAATGCACGCAATGACCGCAAGCCGTGTAAAGCCATGGAACACCGACGCGGTCGCCTTCCTTCACATGCTTGACACCACGACCAACTGCCGAAACAAAACCAACACCTTCATGGCCCGGAATGAAGGGCGGATTGGGCTTGACCGGCCAGTCACCTTCGGCAGCATGAAGATCGGTATGGCACACGCCGGATGCATGAATTGCCACCTGGATCTGGCCGTCACCCGGCACCGGAATCGGCACTTCATCAATGGTCAATGGCTTGCCAAATTCGCGTACGACAGCAGCCTTCATAGTTTTAGCCATGGTATATTCCTTTCTGATTTATGGGTCGGGCGAACAAGGTTCATACCCCGCCAACCCGACCCTTTCCCGGGAGGAAACAGGGCAACGGCATCTGTGTGATTTTTTTAGCGCCGTAAAAATCTGTAAAATTGCCCGAACAGCGCACGCACGTGCGCGCCCGCGCCCCGCGGAAAAATTCCGCAGGGCACTTTGTTTTTTTAGAAGAAACCAAGCTTCTTCGGGCTATAGCTCACCAGCATATTCTTGGTCTGCTGATAATGGTCGAGCATTGTGAGGTGGTTTTCGCGACCGATACCGGACTGCTTGTAGCCACCAAATGCCGCATGGGCCGGATAGGCATGATAGCAATTGGTCCAGACGCGACCCGCCTGAATAGCCCGGCCAAAGCGATAGGCGCGTGTGCCGTCACGGGTCCAGACACCGGCACCAAGACCGTAAAGCGTGTCATTGGCAATGGCGAGTGCTTCGGCATCATCCTTGAAGGTCGTAACCGAAACAACAGGACCGAAAATTTCCTCCTGGAAAATCCGCATCTTGTTGGTGCCCTTGAATACGGTTGGCTTGACATAATAACCGCCGGCAAGATCACCCGCCAGCGCATTGCGCTCACCACCGGTCAGCACTTCTGCGCCTTCCTGCCTGCCAATATCGATATAGCTCAGGATTTTTTCGAGCTGCTCGCCCGATGCCTGCGCACCAACCATGGTGGCCGGATCAAGCGGATCACCCTGAACGATAGCCTCAACACGCTTCAATGCCCGTTCCATGAATTTGTCATAGATTTTTTCATGGATCAGTGCACGGCTTGGGCAGGTACAGACTTCGCCCTGATTGAATGCGAACATGACAAAGCCTTCGATTGCCTTGTCCAGATAGTCATCATCTTCAGCCATCACATCGGAGAAGAAGATATTGGGCGACTTGCCACCCAGTTCCAGCGTCACCGGAATAAGGTTCTGGCTGGCATATTGCATGATCAGGCGACCGGTCGTCGTTTCACCGGTAAAGGCGATTTTTGCAATGCGCGGACTGGATGCCAGCGGCTTGCCTGCTTCAAGGCCAAAACCATTGACCACATTGAGTACGCCTGCCGGCAGAAGATCGCCAATCACTTCCATCAGAACAAGGATCGAGGCCGGCGTCTGTTCAGCAGGCTTCAACACCACGCAATTACCGGCGGCAAGCGCTGGAGCCAGTTTCCACACAGCCATCAAAAGCGGGAAATTCCACGGGATGATCTGACCGACAACGCCAAGTGGTTCATGAAAATGATAGGCAACCGTATCATGATCGATCTCGGAAATGCCGCCTTCCTGTGCACGAATGGCACCGGCAAAATAGCGGAAATGGTCAATCGCCAGCGGCAGATCGGCATTGGTTGTTTCGCGGATCGGCTTGCCATTGTCCCATGTTTCGGCTGCCGCCAGTTTAGGCAGATTTTCTTCAATACGGTCTGCAATCTTGTTGAGAATTACAGCGCGTTCCGCCGGGCTTGTCTTGCCCCATGCGTCCTTGGCTGCATGCGCCGCATCAAGTGCTGCCTCAACATCAGCCGCTTCCGAACGCGCCACTTCGCAGAGCACCTGACCATTCACAGGAGATGTGTTTTCAAAATAGCGGCCTGATTTGGGTTCCACCCATTTACCGCCGATGAAATTGCCATAGCGTTTGGCAAACTCCGGCTTTACAGAGCGATGAAATTCAACCTTGTTCATGACATTCCTCCCAGGATTCAACGCCGCTCCAACGGCGTTTCAGACATAATGTGGCGCGGCTCTTGGGAGGAGTCATCCAGCGCTTGATAATATGCGACATCAATGTGTCTCAATAATGAGACACATTCGAAAAACTAATTGGGTCTGATAATTTTCAGGCGATTAAGCTTGCGATGAAGCGTTGCCCGGCTGATGCCCAAAAGCCTGGCAGCCGACGACACATTGCCATCGGCGCGGGCAATGGCACGCAGAATGACACTTCGTTCAGAAACTGCCATCTCTTCACGCGGGTCGGCGTTCCAGCCAAGAATATCCGCGGCGGGAAGTGCTGTCGCAAGCGCTTCATCGGTCAAATCCAGCGAAAGGCGGGCCGCCCGCGTCGCACCAATGACAAGGTCATCCTTATCAACCGCAATCAGTGCACCACCTGTTCTGTCAGCACCCGGTGCCAGCATAATGCGCGCATCGGGAAAAGCCTGCCGGAAATTCTCAGCCTCGATGCGGCGTGCAGCATCAATAACCGCAACCGAGATAAGCTGGGCGAAGGCTTCGGTCAAATCACTGCGACAGGACGAGACATCAAGGGCAGCCATCAAGCGCCCCTGATGATCATGAATGGGAGCCACGGTACAGGAAAGACCGATATTGCGCGTGTGAAAATGCTGATCCCGATGGATGGTCAGCGCCCGCTGTTCGGCAAGACAGGTACCGATTCCGTTGGTTCCTTCAACTGCTTCGCTCCAGACTGCACCCGTCCACAGACCCCAGTCATAAAACGTATCGTCATCGCTCGCGGCCCCCCGGCGCTCGACCGGCACCCCTTCGCTATCCGCCAGAAGCACACAACAGCCAACACCGCCCACAGCCATATAAAGCCGATCCATGCTGGCCTGTGCAATGCTGATGATACGCTCCATACGCTCACGCGCCATGCGCAGCTCACGATCGGAAAGCGTCTGGACCGACCTGTTTTCTGCAGGGTCCAGTCCGTAAAGGCGGGAAGATCGTCGCCACGAAGCAATCAGTGCTGAACGAGCCGCACCGCCCGTATCTATCGCGGACTGAATACGATCAGCATGAATTCTGTCTTGCGGTGCACCCATGTTTTCCTCCCAGAAAGGCTGGAAACCACCTGCTAAGAATATAATGGCTTTTTATAGAGCTGCTTGCAAGCGCACCCTTATGCGACTTTGGACGCTTCGATAAAAGCCGTGAGAGCTGCAACCTCTATCGCATTCATGCGAAGACCAAGCTTGGTCCGGCGCCAGAGAATGTCTTCTGCTGTATATGCCCATTCATGCGCCATGAGATAACGCAGTTCAGCCTCATAGAGATCCGCACCAAAATGCTGGCCAAGATCAGATAATAAGCTGGATTTTCCAAGTATAATACGTGCACGGGTTCCATAAAGCCTGAACAGCCGACGGGCATGCGCTGCTGTTAAAAACGGGTAGTCAGCTTTGAGCTTTTTAAGCTCACTCTCAAAAGCCGTTGCTTCAAAATCACCACCCGGCAAAGGGGCAGCATGTGTCCATGGCGCAGCTTTCTTGCCAAGGTAATGCTCGATCTTTTCCAGCATATGTTCGGCCAGCCTGCGCGATGTGGTCAGCTTGCCGCCAAACACATTAATCAATGGCGCCATTCCCTGCGGGGCATCATCTTTAAGCACATAGTCGCGGGTTGCTTCCTGCGCCTTGCTTGCCCCGTCATCATACAGCGGACGCACACCGGAATAGGTCCAGACAATATCTTCAATCCTTACAGGCTCACGAAAATATTCACTGGCACAAGCGCAGAGATAATCAGTTTCCTTGTCAGTGATTGCCACCTTGGCCGGATCGCCCTGATAGTCCTGATCAGTGGTGCCAATCAGCGTAAAATCATCCTCATAAGGAATAGCAAAAATAATGCGCCCGTCATTATTCTGGAAGAAATAGGAACGCGGATCGGAGAATTTTTTACGCACCACAATATGGCTGCCCTGCACCAGACGCACATTATGCAGTTGGCGATCGCCTTCCACATCTTGCAGTAGCTTATCAGCCCATGGACCGGCAGCATTGACCAGCAGGCGCGAATGAAACTCTTCGCGCAGACCCGTATCGATATTTTCGAGCGTTATGGTCCAGGCTGCATGATCACGGCGGGCAGAGACGACCTTGCTGCGCGTGCGGATCATCGCACCGCGATCAGCAGCATCCCGCGCATTCAATACTGTAAATCGTGCATCATCAACCCAGCAATCCGAATATTCAAAAGCCTTGGTAAAAAGTGGCTTGAGCGGTGCGGCGACGGGATCAGTGCGCATATTGAGCGTGGTAGTGGCAGGCAGTTTTTTACGCCCGCCCAGATGGTCATAAAGAAACAGACCAAGGCGCAGCAGCCATGCAGGACGCACACCGCCTTTATGATAGGGCAGCACAAAACGCATGGGATGAATGATATGCGGAGCATTGGCCCAGAGCACTTCGCGCTCCATCAATGCTTCGCGCACCAGACGAAACTCATAATGCTCAAGATAGCGCAGACCACCATGAATAAGCTTGGTCGCGCGGGACGAGGTGCCGCTTGCCAGATCATTCATCTCGGCAAGACCAACGCGAAAGCCGCGACCAGCCGCATCGCGTGCAATGCCGCAACCATTGATGCCGCCACCAATTACGAAAATGTCGAATATTTCATGCTGCGCCATGGTGAATCCTGAAGACCATCTTCAAACACCAAACGAATATAATTTATTTCATACGAAAGCAAAACGAAAATGAACGAAACTAAAATTCTTTCTCTTCTGAATTATGAGCCGCTGCCGTTTCAATCAGCCCGATCTCGTTTTCACGGCAATAATCGCGCAATTGCCGTGATGGGCAGTAATCGGTGATAAAAGTATGAACCTGCGATATATGGCCAAGACGCACAGGGGCTGTGCGCTCGAACTTGGTTGAGTCGCTTACCAGAATGACATGGCGGGCATTTGCGATAATCGCCTGTGCAACCTTGACTTCACGAAAGTCGAAATCAAGCAATGCGCCATCTTCATCCATTGCGGAAGCGCCAATGATTGCGTAATCGACCTTGAACTGCCGGATGAAATCTACCGCCGCCTCGCCAACAATACCGCCATCAGACGCACGCACGACACCACCTGCAATAATGACTTCGATCTCAGGATAGACGCGCAGCGTATTGGCGACATTGATATTGTTGGTGATCACCATCAGATTATTATGGTCAACCAGTGCATGGCTGACAGCTTCGGTGGTTGTGCCGATATTGATAAACAGTGACGCACCATCAGGAATCATTGCGGCTGCCGCCCGGCCGATCAGTTCTTTCTCATGGGCTGCAATCCGGCGACGTGCTTCATATTCCATATTTTCAACGCCAGACGGATAAAGCGCACCACCATGGATACGGCGCAGCAATCGCGCCTTGCAAAGGTCATTGAGATCCTTGCGTACGGTCTGCGGCGTTACATCGAAAGCAACGGCCAGATCATCCACCAGCACCTGCCCCTGTCGACGCGCGATGTCCAGAATTGCATTGTGACGTGGGGTAAGCTGCATGGTGTTCCCGATATGGAATTATTCTAACAACAGGTTGGTAATTTCGTTGTTTTGCAAAAGAAAGCAACCGCCTGATGACAAAACAGGCATAATCATATGTTCTCCGTCCATCATTTAGGGTCAGGACCCATTATTGACACGGAGAAGAACTGATCAAATTAAAATTATATAGAGCAAAGATTCTCGCCTGACAAAGCGAGCGCTTTTTCATTATTTGTGGAGAAAATGGTCGGAGCGAGAGGATTCGAACCTCCGACCCCCTGATCCCAAATCAGGTGCGCTACCAGGCTGCGCTACGCTCCGCGACCACAAAACCGAGACTCTATGAACCGGCTGTGAGCGGCTTATAGCGCCGCTCTTTTGAACCCGCAAGAGGAACATCCTGATTTTTTCAGCTATTTTTTCTTATCAGCTGGTTAGCTGGCTTATCTATGCAAAAACAGGCACTTCTCCTGCTCCGAAAGCCACAAATTCCGGATTGGAAAAGCCTTTAACAGTGCTATCAAAGCGTGCACCATAGATTATTGGCTTTGCGTCGAGTGTCGTGGTCATACCGCCGGCTGCACGCAAAACGGCATCCCCTGCTGCTGTATCCCACTCCATCGTTGGGCCAAAACGCGGATATAAATCTGCCTCACCACGCGCAATCATGCAGAATTTAAGCGATGACCCCACCGAAACGCATTTGCCGCTGTGATTGCGTTTCAGGAATTTCTCTGTTTCAGGCGTAAGGTGGGAGCGGCTGCACACCACGACCTTTTCAGGCGGCGCAATGCGGGCTGTAATCGGACGCCGGCTTGTGATCTGATGATCGGCAGATGTTGCCACTTCCTGCGCAGCTTCACGATCCCCCACATAAAGCAGGTTACGCGCTGGCGCATAAACCAGCCCCAACACCGGAATCCCATCCTCGATCAGCGCAATATTGACTGTAAAATCGCCATTACGCAGTAAAAACTCCCGCGTGCCATCAAGCGGATCAACCAGAAAAAAATGCCGCCCCAGACGGGTTGGCAATCGGCCTGCGGCAGCTTCCTCTTCAGCGACCACCGGAATATCCGGCGCGATCGCTGCAAGGGCTGCGAGAATTATTGCTTCTGCTGCCTGATCTGCTTGCGTTACTGGCGAGTGGTCTTCCTTGGAATAGACCGCACAGCCATCCACATAATACCGCATGATGACACGACCGGCCTCAAGCACGGTATCTTCAAGCGTTGCAAGCAAGGCTTTGCCGCTTGGATCGGCTATTGGATAGGTTGCTGTTATCATTTTTCAAATCGACCAGGAATCACTGCCATAGCTGCCGATAATACCACGCTCTGTGAGATAGTTTTCTACCTCCGCGACAAGCGCGTCAATGTCGCGTCCTGCGGTATGAAGATGCAGTTCCGGCGAAAGGGGAGCTTCATAAGGCGAATCAATACCGGTAAAGGCCTTGATCTCACCGCGAAGCGCTTGTGCATAAAGCCCTTTGGGATCACGTGCCATGCATTCCTCAATCGGCGTATCGACAAATATTTCGATAAACTCACCCTCGGGAAGACGCGAGCGCACACGCTCACGTTCAGCGCGAAATGGCGAAATGAAGGATACAAGCGTGATCAGCCCGGCATCAGCCATAAGTCCCGCCACCTCGCCAACGCGCCGGATATTCTCGGCCCGGTCTGCATCAGAAAAGCCAAGATCACTGTTGAGACCATGGCGGATATTATCGCCATCCAGCAGATAGGTGTGTTTGCCTAACGCGTGAAGTCGCTGTTCGAGCCGGTTGGCGATTGTGGATTTGCCGGATGCGGACAGGCCCGTGAACCAGAGCACCGCCGGTTTTTGAAATTTTTGCGCGGCACGTGTCTGCTTGTCGAGGTCGAAAGCCTGCAAATGCACATTGCTCGCCTGACGCAATGCGCTTTCAATCATGCCGGCAGCAATGGTCGCATTGGTGAGGCGGTCAATCAGCACAAAAGCGCCGGTTGCGCGGTTATCCGCATAGGGATCAAACGCGATCTGATCTGCCGTCTGAAGATAGCAAAGGCCGACTTCATTCAAATCAAGCCGGGATGCTTCTTCACGCGCAAATGTATTGACGTCAGTGCGATATTTTATCTCGCTGATTGTCACCGGCGTCTGATCGGTTTCGGTGCGCAGCAGATAGGAACGGCCCGGATGCAAGGCCTCCTCACCAAACCAGACCAGATTGGCGCTGAAACGGTCCGCCACTTCAGGCCGCGCTTCCGCCGCCACCAGCATATTACCGCGCGAGACTTCGATCTCGTCTTCGAGCACAAGCGTAACCGCCTGACCCTCGGTTGCACGCAGAAGATCGCCATCATAGGTGGCGATACGTTTGATCCTTGATTGCTTGCCCGATTTGGCAACCACAACCCTGTCGCCCTTTGCAATAGAACCCGATGCAACCGTGCCGGAAAAGCCGCGGAAATCAAGATTGGGCCGGTTCACATATTGCACCGGAAAACGAAACGGCTTGCCGATAGCATCCGTATCAAGACGCACGCTTTCCAGATGTTCCAGCAAATATGGACCCTTATACCAATCGGTACGCGGCGAAAGACTGCTGACATTATCGCCAAAGCGGGCAGACAGCGGAATGGCCTGAATGCTGGCAAAGCCCAGATCCCTGGCAAAACCCATATAATCCGCAATGATCCGGTCAAATGTGTCTTGTGAGAAATCAACCAGATCGATCTTGTTGACCGCCACCACAATATGCCGGATGCCCAAAAGCGAGGCGATAAAGCTGTGGCGGCGCGTCTGTGTCAGCACACCCTGACGCGCATCAATCAGCACGATTGCAAGGTCTGCCGTTGACGCGCCAGTCGCCATGTTGCGCGTATATTGCGCGTGCCCCGGCGTATCAGCCACAATGAATTTGCGGCGCGGTGTCGAGAAAAAGCGATAGGCCACATCAATGGTGATGCCCTGTTCGCGCTCGGCTTCCAGACCATCGACCAGCAGCGCAAAATCGAAATCATCATCAGTGGTGCCGAATTTGCGACTGTCGTTTTTCAATGTCGCAAGCTGGTCCTCAAAGATCAGCTTGGTGTCATAGAGAAGACGCCCGATCAGCGTGGATTTTCCGTCATCGACCGAACCACAGGTCAGAAAGCGGAGCATCGTCTTGCGTTCCTGATCGGCAAGAAAATCGCTCACAGCAGCACTGGTAACAGAAGGCTTCAAAATGGCATTCATCAGAAATAGCCCTCGCGCTTTTTCTTTTCCATCGAGCCTGCCTCATCACGATCAATGGCACGGCCCTGACGCTCGGAGGTGCGGGCGATCAGCATTTCTTCAACAATATCAGAAAGATTGCTGGCGCTTGATTGAATGGCACCCGTCAACGGATAGCAGCCAAGCGTGCGAAAGCGCACCAGCCGTTCCTCCACCTTCTCGCCGGGACGAAGAATCATGCGGTCATCATCGCGCTTGATCAACATGCCATCGCGTTCGACCACCGGACGGGAGGCTGCAAAATAAAGCGGCACAATCGGGATATTTTCCTGCAAAATATATTGCCAGATATCCAGTTCGGTCCAGTTGGAAAGTGGAAACACACGGATAGATTCACCTTTTGCAACGCGGGTATTATAGATTTTCCACATTTCCGGGCGCTGGTTCTTCGGGTCCCAGCCATGCCGGGCATTGCGAAACGAAAAAATACGCTCCTTGGCGCGGGATTTTTCCTCATCACGTCGTGCGCCGCCAAAGGCCGCATCAAATTTGTATTTATCAAGTGCCTGTCTAAGCCCGAGCGTCTTCATGACATGGGTATGGACATTCGAGCCATGGGTGAATGGACCAACGCCATCGCGCACACCATCTTCATTGATATGAACCAGCAGCTCAAAGCCCTTTTCTCGGGCCTGCGCATCGCGAAACTCGATCATCTCGCGGAATTTCCATGTCGTATCGACATGCAGGAAAGGGAAAGGCGGCGGCGCCGGATAGAAAGCCTTCATCGCCAGATGCAGCATGACGGAGGAATCCTTACCCACCGAATAAAGCATAACCGGATTGGAAAATGTTGCCGCAACCTCGCGAAAAATATGAATTGCTTCTGCTTCCAGACGCTCAAGATGCGTCAGGTTTTTACTCAGGGATGCATGATGCACGTCTGTTTCTCCCGGAAACCAGCTCGAAAAGAATATTGACGGGAGGTTTGATCCGGCGCAGGCGTTGGAAAACCACTCAATGCGCATTGTCGTGAAAGACCGCTCAAAAGGAAAAGTATGCTATCGCGTATTCTGCCGGGGTTAAGCGAAAACATCCCTGTTTTCAGGCGATAACAGAAACAAACTTGCGCCAAACTGAAAAGTCCGTTTTTTGGCCAAGTTACGGAAAATACTACTAAATTTGTAGTATTTAGCGAATTTCAGAGGAGTAAATTGTCCTTTGGAGCAAACCGCCAAAGGATAAAAGCCATCAGAGAAAACCAAAAGTGCGCGCCTTGGCAACGGCCTGCACCTTGTTAACAGCAACTAGTTTGGTGAGAAGGTTGCTGATATGAAAATTCACAGTCCGGGTCGAGATATTGAGGATTGTGCCGATGATCTCGGCCGTCTTGCCTTCACTCGTCCAGCGCAGGATTTCGCGCTCGCGCAGTGTGAGATTGACTTCTGCCGCACAATTGATTTTTGGAACATCGAGATGCTCATACATGGCCAAATGCAAAAGATTGGTCACAATCTGCATCTGGCGCCGCAACATTGAAATCTCGCCTTCTGACAAGGCTGGCTTATCACGCGCAAATGTAAGAATGCCAAAAACGCCCTGCGCAGCCCAGCATGGCTGGGTGATACAGGTACGCAGTCCAAACTTCTGCGCATCGCGCCAAATCTGTGGCGCTTCAGCAAAAAGTTTCTCAGACCAAACAAGTGGTTCAATACTGTTTATCCCGCATCGCATAATGGGATCGATTTCAAGATATTTTTTTGCTGCATAATGCTGTTGCCAGGCTTCAGGCAAATTTTCAAAGCGTATCCAGCGTGAGACACTATCCAGCGACGGCACGCACATGGCATAGGAAACATAGGCAAAACCAAGCTCTGCCGCATAAGACTTGATATGTTCAAACAAAATTTCTGCATTATCGAATGATTGGACAGTCTCACAAAAATCTTCCCATTTCATAGCTGGAATCCTATTATTGTTTCAATGAACCAGATAATTCGGTTAGAGCGCGTTTCGTTCTGATTGAATCAGATCAGCGCTCTAAATATTTGTTTTGACGCGCATCTTTGCCCGAAAACCGTTTCACACTTTTCGGGATGCGCTCTAATTCCTCGTTTGAATATGCATCCTTATACGAGAACCGTTTTACACGTTCCGGGATGCATTCTAATTTTGATCAAACAGGTGCATTCTGTGTCGAATAAACGACCAGACAAACAAATAATAATTTTCAGGATTCTATGGCGCCGGAACCCGCATATGTATTTATCGACCACAATTCCGTGAGCCACCTGTATTATATAACATATAAAATACACATCATCCATATATATTGATTTCAATAGTTTTATAAATTTCACAAAACTGATACTTATTTAAAATAGTTCAAGTTTAAGTAACATTAAATAAATAAGCCCCGCAATGCGGGGCTTATACTTATTCCATAATTTTGATCAGGCTGCCGCGTCAACCGGCTCCGGCGTCTGGCCGGGAATGTAATTGAGGATCGGTCCAAGCCAGCGCTCGACTTCCTCAACGCGCATTCCCTTGCGGCTGGCATAATCCTCGACCTGATCACGCTCCACCTTGGCGACACCAAAATAATAGCTCTCGGGATGACCAATATAAAGGCCCGATACGGAAGACCCCGGCCACATGGAATAGCTTTCTGTCAGCTCAACACCCGTTTGCGCGGTTGCATCAAGCAATTCAAACAGGGTCTTCTTTTCCGTATGGTCCGGCTGTGCCGGATAGCCCGGAGCCGGGCGGATACCTGCATAACGCTCATGGATCAGATCATCATTTGTGAGATCTTCGCCCGGTGCATAGCCCCAGAACTCATTGCGCACACGCTGATGCATCAGTTCTGCAAAAGCTTCTGCAAAGCGGTCAGCCAAAGCCTTGACGAGGATAGACGAATAATCATCATTTGCCCGCTCAAAACGCTCGGCAATTGCCACCTCCTCAATACCCGCCGTAACAACAAAGCCGCCAACATAATCCTGCTTGCCGCTCTCAGCCGGGGCTACAAAATCAGACATGGCGACATTCGGACGACCATCACGCTTTGATAATTGCTGACGCAGCGTGAAGAAAGTCGCCAGCTCCTCTTTCCGGCTTTCATCGGTAAAGAGGCGAATATCGTCCCCCACCGTGTTGGCAGGCCAGAAACCGATAACAGCACGTGGTGCAAACCACTTCTCTTCTATGATCTTTGCAAGCATGGCCTGCGCATCATTCCACAAAGCACGCGCCGCCTCGCCCTGTTTTTCATCGTCGAGAATGGCCGGAAAGCGCCCTTTCATCTCCCATGTCTGGAAGAATGGTGTCCAGTCTATATAGCGTGCAATCTCTGAAAGATCGTAATTATCGAATGTTTTCGTGCCAAGGAATGTCGGCTTTGGCGGCGTATAGGCATCCCAGTCAAGCTTATGGGCATTTTCGCGGGCACGGGCCAAAGGCAGACGCTTTTTTTCCGCTTCATTGCGTGCATGGGCTGCTGCAACCCTGGCATATTCAGCACGGATGCCTTCTATATAATCCGCCTTGTTTTCAGGTGACAGCAGATTGGAGACCACACCCACCGCACGACTGGCATCAACCACATAGACCGCCTGCCCGCGCTCATAACGCGGATGAATTTTTACGGCTGTATGCACACGGCTGGTTGTCGCACCACCAATCAGCAAGGGCACATTGAAGCCTTCGCGCTCCATTTCAGCCGCCACATGCACCATCTCATCAAGCGACGGCGTGATAAGTCCCGACAGACCAATCACATCAACATTTTCAGCCTTTGCCGTTTCAAGAATTTTCTGTGCCGGCACCATCACACCAAGGTCAATGATCTCGTAATTGTTGCAAGCAAGAACAACGCCAACAATATTCTTGCCAATGTCATGCACGTCGCCTTTAACGGTAGCCATCAGCACTTTGCCAGCGCTCTGGCGGCCTTCTCCACCATTCTGGCGCTTTTCTTCTTCCATATAAGGCAGAAGGACCGCCACAGCCTGTTTCATCACACGGGCAGATTTCACCACCTGCGGCAAAAACATCTTGCCCGACCCAAACAGATCACCAACCACATTCATGCCGGCCATCAATGGGCCTTCAATGACATGCAGCGGACGTTCAGCCACAAGACGCGCCTCTTCAGTATCAGCTTCGATATATTCGGTAATGCCATTGACCAGCGCATGCGAAAGCCGCTGTTCCACCGGCCATTCACGCCAGCTCAGATCCTGTGTCTTTGCTTCTTTTGTGCCGCTGTCGCGGAAACGCTCCGCAATTTCGAGCAGCCGTTCTGTTGCGTCATCACGGCGGTTCAGCACCACATCTTCGCAAGCTTCGCGCAGTTCGGGGTCGATTGTGTCATAAACCGCCAATTGCCCGGCATTGACGATACCCATATCCATACCAACCTGAATGGCATGGTAAAGGAAGACAGCATGCATTGCTTCGCGCACCGGTTCATTGCCACGGAACGAGAAGGACAGGTTTGAGACACCGCCCGAAATATGCACATGCGGCAAGGTTTCGGTAATGCGGCGCGTCGCTTCAATAAAATCGACGCCATAATTATTGTGCTCGTCAATGCCGGTCGCGACCGCAAAGACGTTCGGATCGAAGATGATATCTTCCGGCGGAAAACCAACCTGTTCGGTCAATATCTTGTAAGCACGGGTACATATTTCGACCTTGCGCTGCTCTGTATCGGCCTGTCCGGTCTCATCAAAGGCCATGACGACAACCGCCGCACCATAGGCACGCACCAGACGCGCATGATGCAGGAAAGCTTCCTCGCCTTCTTTGAGCGAAATCGAATTGACAATCGGCTTGCCCTGCACGCATTTCAAACCAGCCTCGATCACCTCCCATTTGGAGCTGTCGATCATCACCGGCACACGCGCAATATCCGGCTCAGCCGCAATCAGATTGAGATATTCAACCATGATTTTCTGGCTGTCGATCAGGCCTTCATCCATATTGATGTCGATGATCTGTGCGCCGTTTTCCACCTGATCACGCGCCACATCAAGCGCTGTCGAATAATCGCCAGCCTTGATCAACTTGCGAAAACGCGCCGATCCCGTGACATTGGTGCGTTCGCCAACATTGACAAAAGGAATATCTCTGGTCAGCGTGAAAGGCTCAAGACCGGACAGACGCATCAAAGGCGGCACCTTGACCGGCTTGCGCGGCGGATGCTTGGCAACCGCTGCAGCAATTGCACGAATATGGTCCGGCGTTGACCCGCAACAGCCACCCACCACATTCACCAGACCTTCACGCGCAAAATCCTCGATCTGCGCAGCCATGGCTTCCGGGCTTTCGTCATACTGACCAAATTCATTTGGAAGACCGGCATTGGGATAGGCGCAGACAAATGTATCGGCAATGCCAGCTATTTCTGCCAGATGTGCGCGCATTGCATTGGCACCCAGCGCACAGTTAAGCCCAATCGTAAAAGGTCTTGCATGACGCAACGAATACCAGAAAGCTGTCGGTGTCTGACCGGAAAGCGTGCGACCTGAAAGATCGGTGATCGTGCCGGAAATCATCACCGGCAGATGCACATCCTTTTCCGTGAACACTTCTTCGGCTGCAAAAATTGCGGCCTTGGCGTTCAGCGTATCGAAGATGGTTTCGATCAGAATAATGTCGGAGCCGCCATCAATCAGGCCTCGAATCTGCTCGGCATAGGCAATGCGCAGATCATCAAATGTAACGGCACGATAGCCGGGATTATTGACATCCGGCGACAAAGACGCAGTACGGTTTGTCGGTCCGAGTGCGCCTGCAACAAAGCGGCGGCGACCGTCTTTCTGCTGCGCACGAATTGCAGCACGCCGCGCAAGACGCGCACCATCACGGTTCAGTTCATAGACCGCATCCTCCATGCCATAATCGGCCTGCGCGATAGTGGTCGAAGAAAATGTATTGGTTTCGAGAATATCGGCGCCAGCCATGGCATAGGCATAATGAATTTCTTCAATCGCCTTTGGCTGGGTGAGCGTCAGAAGATCATTATTGCCCTGAAGCTGGCAATCACAGGCTTCAAAACGCTGCCCACGAAAATGCTCTTCGTGAAAGCCTAACCCTTGAATCTGCGTTCCCATGGCACCGTCGAGAATCAGAATGCGCTCTTGAGCGGCCTTTGTCAGTGCTGCCAGCACTTGCCTGCCATCCGGCTTTGCTGCCGTTGCACCAAAAAGATTATCGAGAGAAGACGTCATGGGGGATTACCGCCTGTATTCCAGAGCATTTCCGGTCTATTTTGAGTCATTGAAAATGCTCAGCCTATTTGTGGAAATGCGCTACCAATTTGTTTAACGCACACTTATCCGCTCTTCACGAACAGGCGGCGCATAAAGCAACTTAATGACATAAACATATCTTTATGTCAATTATAATGCTTTGTTTTCAATTACTGTTTGCGCCATCACTGATGTGTTGCGAATGCGAAGAAAAAGTGAGTGTCCCCAGCCACCAGACCGCCACAATGGGCGATCAAGATATTGCCAGTGACATTGAAGATAAACCCTTTAATTATAAAGGAAAAATTGATGAAAAGGCTTGTATCATCCTTTTTCGCAGCATGTCTGTCACTGGCTATAGGCGTCACTGCTATGGCAGCAAATGCAGGTGCGGCACAGCCAACCAAACGCATAACACCCGCTGTCATGCATGGTATAAAGGCGCCTGTCGAGGCCGTTCAATATCATGATTACCGTCAGGATCGACGTGGCTGGCGACACCATCCGCCGCGTTATCGCCCTCACTACCGGCCACATTATCGAAAATGGGGTCCGCCTCCACGTTATCGTCATCATCCGCCGCGCTATCGCGCAGCACCGATATATCGACGCAGCAACGCGCATGTGCGCTGGTGCTACAACCGTTATCGCTCATATCGGGCTTATGACAATACGTTCCAGCCCAATTATGGCCCACGCCGTCAGTGCTATTCACCTTATATTTAAACTCAAAAGCCCCGGATTAACCGGGGCTGTTTCATAAATCTATTTTGCAAGATCAGGTGACGAAAGCGCCTATTGATGCTGCAACAAGGCCAATAGCGATAGCAATCATCACACCATAAACACGTGGCTTATCGAAAAGCACGGCAAAAGCAGAAAACCAGGCAACCACTGCCGCACCGAGTGCGAACAGAAACCCCGGCTTGTCGCCATGATAAAGATTGGCTGCCATCAGCGCACCGACGATCAGCGCACCAAAAACGATCATCAGCCCTGTGGCATAGCGTTCGTAATCGTCCATTTAAATTCCCTTGTTCCGATCGCAACAATCATGCCCCGGAAGGTATCGCTCTGTCATTTGGCCATATAATGTCATGACCATGGTCACGCTTATGGCGGCTATTTCCACACAATCACTATTTTCATCGTTCTTCAACCATTTCGCTGCGCCATCCGCAGCAATTATTGAGAATTATGCTATATGCGTATTTATGACTTCAACCGGCATCACCCTATTTGATACAGTGATCGGCCCATGCGGGATCGCATGGCGTGCGGATAAAATTATCGGCATGGAAATCGGTGATGCGGATGAAAGCGAAACGCGCTATCGACTGCAATCGCGCTTTGCAGATTTGCAAATATCTTCAGCGACTGATGATGCCAGCGACGCTCCCGATTATGTCAGCGAAGCCATTAGCAAGGTGCATATGCTGCTCACTGGCGGAAACCCGGATTTTTCACAGACCCCGCTGGCACTTGATCAGGTGCCAGACCTCAACAGACAGGTCTATGAAATCCTGCTGCAACTCAAAGCTGGCGAGACAATCACCTATGGTGCAATCGCACGCAGGCTAGGCAATATCGGTCTTTCTCAGGCGGTCGGTTATGCACTTGGCAAAAACCCGTTCCCGATTATCGTCCCCTGCCACCGGGTGATAGGTTCCAATGGCAAGCTGGGCGGCTTTTCGGCTGCCGGAGGCACGGCAACCAAGCTGCGCCTGCTCAATATCGAACGCGCCAGAACATCGCCTGAGCCGGATTTATTCGGTGGCCTACCCTTGCAGGCACCACCGCGGCTTGATTGAACTCAGCCCTTATCCGTTACAACATCTGCCGAAAAGCGCAATTCGCGCATCGGGCGCACATATTGCGTGGTCGCATCATAGGTCGGATGTTTCTTGAACGCGAAAAGCGCTTCCTCATCTTTGAACTCGGCATAAACGACAAGATCAATCGCATTACCCATCGGATCGACCTTGGAATTTGGCAAGACTTCAAACAGGTCTGAATAAGGAATAGTGCCCAGCTGCTCCAGGCCCTTACGCACGACATCGATGTCCTGACCTGGCTTGACGCTAAAGAAAACAATGTGGCGGATCACGTCTCGTCTCCAAAAATTGATGAGGGTATCTACCCCATCAAGCGGACAAGACAAACCACAAAAAAATGATCATCCCGCTTTTACGCGCCGCCAGGCATAGCTGCCTTCCTGCGTGACCGATCCACGACCGGGCTGATAATAGCCGGGCGTATCAACCAGACGCTTCTCGCCAAGGCGCGATTGTGCGACTTTGTTGGTCACTTGCAGGCTGTCAAAACCCGTACGCAGCATCAGTGCTGCCTGATCAATCAGCACATCACCTGCCGCCCGCAATTCTCCTTCAAAGCCTGCGCGACGCAGAATTTCAGCCTTTGAATATGAGCGGCCATCATTGAAGGCTGGAAACTCCAAAACAATAACCGGCAAAGTGTTGAGATGCTCAAGCAGAGGCTCGATCTTCTCGCCCGATGCTACCGATACACCAATACGACGATTGGAAGCGCGGCGCAGCTCTTCATCAAGCCCCAGCCATACAGCCAGAGGAATGATGATAGCCGGCGCGTCACCGGCTGTTTCCAGATCATCCGCGAGGACATAGTCGTCTTCACGAAAGCCCTGCTCGGACCAAAGTCTGGTTTCACTCATTTCTGATCCAAAGCTCCCATATTACTTTTTTCACGCGCATTTTACCCTAAAACCGCTACACGCTTTTCGGGATGCTCTTTAAGCTTTCGGCAAGTCCGCTCAGGTGAATGCCGCATTCAGTCTTTTCTGATCCCGCCCAGCGTCCGGCACGTTGATCTTCCCCCTCGCTCACTGGTCGCGTGCAGGGCATGCAGCCAATTGAGCGATAGCCCTGCTGCGTCAGCGGATGAACAGGAAGATCATGTAGACGCGCGTAGCTGCGCAGATCCTCAGCACTCATGCGTGCAAGCGGATTGATACGTATACGCGCACCTACCGATTCAAAAACCGGCAAAGCATTACGGGTCGAGGCCTGAAACTGCTTCCTTCCCGTCATCCACGCACGATAAGGCGCAATTGCACGCGCCATTGGCTCCACCTTGCGGATGAAACAGCAGCGATCCTTGTCAGTCATTGACAAGGCACCAAACGGATCATCTGCTTTCACACTCTCTTCAAGCGGCAGAATATCCTGCACATCAAGAAGCCCCAGCCGTTCCACAAGATCATGTCGATAATCAAGTGTCGCGCGAAAATGCTTGCCCGTATCAAGAAACAAGACCGGTGTCGCCGGATCAATCTCGGAAATCATATGCAGCAATATCGCCGATTCAGCACCAAAGGATGAGACGAGTGCAATACGCCCCTCAAACACCTCACGAATGCTCAGCCCGATCACCTCTTGCGCAGAGGAAGCCCCGTGGCTTCCTTCCAGCAAGCGAGCCAGCGCTTGCGCACGCTTTTCTGCATTGGGGTCCATATCAGGCAACACGACTGACCTCGCCATAAAGAGCGCGTTTAAACGGCTCCATCCCGACCCGTCGATAGGCGTTGATAAAGCTTTCCTCTTCGCTCTCGCGCAAGCCAAGATAGGTATCAACCACCGTTTCAATGGCATCGACCACATCCTCGGATGAAAAGCCGCGCCCCGTAATATCACCAATGGCTGTATGCTCATCCGCCGAGCCACCAAGCGTGATCTGATAGAGTTCCTCGCCCTTTTTCTCGACGCCGAGAATACCGATATGGCCGACATGGTGATGGCCGCAGGCGTTGATGCAGCCGGAAATCTTGATCTTGAGATCGCCAATTTCAAGCTGGCGCTCAAGATCACCGAAACGCTCTGAAATACGCTGCGCAACCGGGATCGAACGTGCATTGGCGAGTGCACAATAATCAAGGCCGGGGCATGCGATAATATCGGTGATCAGACCTGCATTGGCCGTCACCAGCCCATCCGATTGCAGCAGATCATAGACTGCCGGAAGATCGGCCTTGGCCACATGGGGCAGAACCAGATTCTGTTCATGGCTGACACGGATTTCATCAAAAGAATAGGTTTGCGCAATATCCGCCACCAGTTCCATCTGCTCGGCACTCGCATCACCCGGAATACCGCCAATTGGTTTAAGCGAGATCGTAACAACGGCATAATCCGGGTTCTTATGCGCAGTAACATTGCGCCGGGTCCAGGCGGCAAAATCGCTATCTGCTTTTTGCGTTACGGCCAGAATTTCCCAACCTTCAGGGCGTTGCACCAAATCCGGCATGCGAAAATAGCTTTCAATCGCGTCAATATCACGTTGCGGCAATTGAAGATCGCTGTAACGGATCTGCTCCCACTCGGCATCAATCTCTTTGACAAGCGGCTCGACGCCGGTTTCATGCACGAGGATTTTGATCCGCGCCTTATATTTATTATCGCGACGTCCGTAGAGATTATAAACGCGCACAATAGCCGTCACATAGGTCAGCATATCCTCAAGCGGCAGAAAATCGCGGATTTTCTTCGCAACCATCGGCGTGCGCCCCTGCCCGCCGCCAATATAGACGGCAAGACCCAGTTCGCCTGCTTCATTCTTTTTAAGCTGCAAGCCAATATCATGCACCTGAATGGCTGCACGGTCATGCTCGGAACCGACAATCGCAATTTTGAACTTGCGCGGCAGATAGGAAAATTCCGGGTGCAGCGACGACCATTGACGCAGAATTTCTGCCAAAGGACGCGGATCGGCAACCTCATCAGCGGCAGCACCCGCAAAATGGTCCGCAGTCACATTGCGAATGCAGTTGCCCGAGGTCTGGATTGCATGCATTTCGACTCTAGCAAGTTCTTCGAGAATGCGTGGCACATCTTTCAAGGCTGGCCAGTTATACTGAACATTCTGCCGCGTCGTGAAATGTGCAAAACCCCGATCATAATCGCGGGCTATCGAGCCAAGCTTGCGCAGCTGGCGGCTCGATAATGTGCCATAGGGAATTGCAACACGCAGCATATAGGCATGCAATTGCAGATAAAGACCATTCATCAGCCGCAGCGGTTTGAACTGATCTTCCGTCAATTCGCCTGAAAGACGGCGCTCAACCTGATCCTTGAACTGTGCAACACGGGCCGCAACAAAATCGCGGTCAAATTCATCATAACGATACATGGTAATTTCCGATATTCAGATCAGGAAGCTTGCTTCAGGGTTTTTTTCACGCTTGGCTTTATCCTATCGTAGCGGGATCAGAAATCAGTCCAGTGGACTGATTTCCCCGCGAAGGCGGTTCCCACTTTTGGGAGCCATGCGGTTGACCAAGCGTAATGATGGTGGGGCCGGAGAGCCGGATGCGCTCGCGCAGGCGAATGGGATAAAGCCCTTCGTCACGCTCTTCGACATCAATCACATTGACATCAACCACCAGATTGGCTTGTGCTGCAACCTTGCCCGCATCTTCGAGTGCGGCTACCGCCTCTGCATGGCGGGCAACCAGCGCACCATCAATGGTTTCCTGCCATGATCCGTCGGCGCCAAGCCACACAGCCTGTCCATCGATGAGCCGGTTTGCAGTGAGAACTTTTACAACCATTTCCAAACTCCTCAGATTCAGGCCGCGACAGGGACCGGTTTGACCGCCAGTGCCTGCGCCTTGTCGATAGCGGCGCCTGCAACGGCATCGCCGATAATGACCATGACCGGACCGCCCAGCTCTTTGCGCTCTTGCAGCGATGGCAGATCTTTCAATGTTCCATGAAACAGCCGCTTGTCCTTGCGGCTGGCATTTTCAACAACAGCGACCGCCGTATCTTGATGAAGACCGGCAGATATCAGACGGCTTGCAACCGAGGCTGCAACGCTTGATCCCATATAGACGGCAATTGTCGCACCAGAGACGGCAAGTTTAGCCCAGCCGGGCAGCACATCACCTGCCATGTCGTGACCCGTCGTAAACACCAGCGAAGATGCGACACCGCGCAGGGTCAATGGCAGTTCCATGTCGGCAGCGGCTGCAAAAGCAGACGTGATGCCCGGCACAATTTCAAAGCCAATGCCGGCAGAGCGCAATGCCGCCATTTCTTCACCCGCGCGGCCAAAGACCAGCGGATCGCCCGCTTTCAGACGCACCACGCGCTTGCCATCACGACCAAGCTGCACCAACAGATCATTGATCTCGTTCTGGCTTTTGGAATGGCAACCCTTGCGCTTTCCGACCGGAAGACGTTCTGCATCGCGACGCCCCATGGCAATCACACTTTCCGGCACCAATGCGTCATGCACGATCACATCGGCTTCCATCAGCACACGATGCGCACGTAAAGTCAGCAGGTCTTCTGCACCCGGACCCGCACCAACCAGCCAGACATAACCAGCAGCATTCTGTGATTGTGCGATTAATTCATTTGCAGCCTTGTCGGCTTGCTCGCGATCACCGTTTTCAACGCAACGCGCAACAGAACCGGAAAGGAAGCTACGCCAAAAACTGCGCCGCACCAGACCTTTGGGCAGAAGTTTTTCGACCCGCACACGCCAGCTTTCAGCATAATGCGCAAGATCGCCAAGGCGAGGCGAAAAGGCCGCATCAATACGCGCACGCACCATCTGCGCCAGCACGGGGGCCGCCCCTTCCGTGCCAATGGCAATGGCAATCGGCGCACGGTTTACGATAGCCGGGGTCAAAAAATCGCAAAGAGCGGGACGATCGACAACATTGACCGGAATCCTCTCAGCTTTGGCAATCGCTGCAATCGCACGATCCTGATGCTCGCTGCCGGTTGCCACGAAAACCAGCTTCGCGCCTTCAAGATGTTTTGGTTCAAAAGCTGCAATAATCTGCTCTGCATCATGGCTTTCAATGAAAGCTGCCAGAGCGGGTTCAAACTCTGGCGCAACAATACGCAAACGAGCCGACGTCTGCGCCACAAGACGCGCTTTGTTAAGCGCTTCTTCGCCACCACCAATAATAACCACCACTTCTCCCGAAACACGGAAGAAGGCAGGAAAATCAGCAAGAAGTCGTTGGGACGCAAGAGCCACAGCAGTATCCTTTTTAAGACTGCTGCTATTATTCCCGGACTGGCAAAATTTTATAAGAAACGGGCTTGCGTGGTAAAATCACGCGGAGCATCACTTTTCCTCTGAAAGGGCATTTTGAGGATTTTAATTCCTGTTTGCCTTAAATTATATCCCATAATTTTTGTAGGATTTACAAAAACTTACAAGTAATTGCCGGAGGTAAAAAATGCGGCCACATGCTTTGGCCAGCGACGCGGCAGGACAGCCACGAGGTCAAAGCGCAGTGATAATTTTGCATGGTCGGGCTGGCGTTGCAGCCATAGATCGGCTGCCGCCTCGATCCGGCGCATCGCTTGCGGCGTGACGGCCAGTTGTGCGGCTTCTATGCTTGGCCGTGCTTTAACTTCAACAATCAAAATGAGATTGCCGCGCCGGGCAATCAGATCAATTTCACCCAGCCGCGTGCGATAGCGGCGTGCAATAATACGATAACCTTTGAGCATGAGCGCGAAAGCCGCCAGCCGCTCGGCGCTGTGTCCGCGAAAGAAAGCAATACGCTTTTTTTCACGGAAATCACGCATCAGCCTTGCGCCTTTAACTGCATCAGACGCTGATAGAGCACCGATTTTTGCTCGCCGGTCATCTTTGCGGCCTCACCTGCAGCTTTTGATGGTGGCAATTCTTGTGCGAGCGAAAGCAACAGCTTGTCGATGTCTTCTTCACTTTGCGGACCGGCCTCACCTGTTGGCGGACCAACCAGCAGCACGATTTCACCGCGAATACGATCTTCACCGTCAAATTGTTGTTTCAACTCGCCCAGGGTTGCGGTGACGATGGTTTCATAGGCCTTGGTCAGTTCGCGGCAAAGTGCTGCCTCGCGCGCATCGCCAAACACCGCGGCCATATCGGCAAGAGTTGTTGCCGTACGATTGGGCGATTCATAGAACACAAGCGTTGCATCGATATTCTTGAGGCTTTCGAGCCTGGAGGTTTTCTGACCGTGCTTGACCGGCAAAAAGCCGCAAAACATGAAAGCATCGGTGGGAAGCCCGGACGCTGCCAATGCTGCAAGAAGTGCGGACGCGCCCGGAACCGGCACAACGCGAATGCCTGCCTCTCGGGCCTCTCCGACAAGCCGGAAACCCGGATCAGACACGAGCGGCGTGCCTGCGTCAGACACCAGTGCCACGCTTTTTCCAGACTGCAAAGCTGCAATCAGCTTTGCGCCAGCTTCAGCAGCATTATGCTCGTGATAGCTGACCGGGCGGCGGATAATACCATAACGATCCAGCAGCACACGGGTTACGCGGGTATCTTCACAGGCCACAATATCGGCACTCGCAAGAACCTCCAGCCCACGCAGCGTCATATCGCCAAGATTACCGATAGGCGTGGAGACGATATAAAGCGCGGGTTCGATCGGGCGTGCACGCTGAGTGATGCCGCCAACAACAAATTCGCGTTTCTGATCGTCCAAAAAGTCAGCCATACATCTTTCCTAAGCCGCCAGATCAGCCACCAGCGCATCAAGCACCAGCGAACCATCCGGCGTCGCACGGATGAAAGTCCCATCCATCTTTTCAATCATGTTTGAAGCAATCAGCCGTTCAAGGCGCCTGCGATCAATATCATGGCCGGTCAGCCGATGATAACGTGCAAGATCAATGCCTTCACGCAGCCGCAGCCCCATCATCAGGAATTCATCGCCCTCCTGATTGCCATTGAGATATTCTTCTTCAATGATGCCATGGCCATTGGTCTCAACCTTTTCGAGCCAGGTTTCCGGGTGTTTTTCGGTCATTGTGACCGTGCGCGTGCCGTTTTCAACAAAACGCCCATGCGCTCCCGGGCCAATGCCGACATATTGCCCATAACGCCAGTAAACCAGATTGTGCTGCGACTCGCGCCCCGGCACTGCATGGTTTGAAATTTCATAGGCAGGCAGACCATGTTGCGCCGTGATCTTTTGCGTTTCTTCATAAAGAGCCGCCGCATGATCAGGCTCAGGTGTGGTCAGTTTGCCAGCCTTCCACAGATTATAGAACTGTGTGCCTTCCTCAATCGTCAATTGATAGAGCGAGAGGTGATCGGCGGCCAGATCAATGGCTTCTTTCAACTCGTCGCGCCAGGCTTCAATGGTCTGATCGGGCCGCGCATAGATGAGATCAAACGAAAGCCGCGGGAAAATCTCACGCGCAAGCCGGATTGCAGCCTTGGCCTCATCAACCGAATGCATACGCCCGAGACGTCGCAGATCAGGAGCGTTCAGCGCCTGAATACCGAGCGAAACACGGTTGACACCCGCCGCACGATAGCCGCGAAAACGATCAGCTTCCACGCTTGTCGGATTGGCTTCCAGTGTCACTTCAATGTCAGGCGCCACAGACCAGCGTGAGGCAATGCCATCAAGCAGACTGCCAACCGTCGAGGGCTGCATCAGCGATGGTGTACCGCCGCCCAAAAAGATGCTGGTGACTATGCGTGATCCGGTGCGCTCGCGCAGCGTGTCCATCTCGCGGTTGAATGCGTGCGCAAAACGCTCCTGATCAACCGGCTGATGCCGTACATGGCTGTTAAAATCGCAATAGGGGCATTTGGCGAGACAAAACGGCCAATGCACATAGACTCCGAATGCACTCTCTGCATCTGTCCGCGCGATTGAAATCGCGCTAGCTCCATCCGCTCGTGCAATCGGCAAAATATCAGCAGATGGAGAAAAGTGATGGTTCATTCGGGCGTATCCGAAACAACACCGAGTGCCTTTTCAGCAAAAAGCTTGAAGGCACGCGCACGATGCGAAAGTGCAGACGCTTCCCCCGGTTTCCAGCCGTGTTTTTCATCGGCAGTCATTTCGCCAAAGGTTTTTTCATAACCCTGCGGCTTGAAAACCGGGTCATAACCAAAACCAATATCGCCCCGTGGAGGCCAGACCAATGTGCCTTCCACTTCGCCGCGATAATATTGTGCTTCACCATCCGGCCATGCAAGGCAGATCACCGAAACAAAACGCGCCTTTCGCTGATCCGGCGTTGTCGCAGCTTTTGCCTGCAAAAGATCTTCCACCTTTTGCATCGCCATATTAAAATCGCGGGTGCCGTCTTCGGTCTCAGCCCAATCCGCCGTGTAAACGCCCGGATCACCATCCAGCGCATCAACCATCACGCCGGAGTCATCAGACAGCGAAGGCAAACCTGTGGCTTCGGCTGCCGCCAGCGCCTTGATATAAGCATTCTGCTCAAATGTCGTGCCGGTTTCTTCCGGTTCCGGCAGACCGAGAGCGGC
Organism: Brucella gallinifaecis; assembly: GCF_006476605.1. Taxonomy (GTDB): domain Bacteria; phylum Pseudomonadota; class Alphaproteobacteria; order Rhizobiales; family Rhizobiaceae; genus Brucella; species Brucella gallinifaecis. Next base: position 282,715 of record NZ_ML636804.1, on the reverse strand, counting down.
AACAGAACTCACCTCAAAGCCAAACGGCGCAATCAGCCCATCGAATTCGCGCAATTTGCCTGCATTGTGCGATGCAACGATGAGTTTACCCTTTTCAAGCACCCGCATTGTTCTTTCCTGCTGTTAATCGGCCATGTTATCATTTGACCGTGCCGTCATTCGGCATGACTATGCTTTAATAATCAGGCAAGTACGGCTTTCTGCAACTCGACCAGCTGATTGATGCCGCTGCGTGCAAGCTTCATAAGAGCTGCAAACTCTTCTTCCGAAAACGGTGCGCCTTCGGCGGTGCCCTGAATTTCGACAATGCCGCCCTTGCCGGTCATCACGAAATTACTGTCGGTTTCAGCAGCTGAATCCTCTGCATAATCAAGATCAAGCACAGGCTGACCTTCATAAATACCGCAGGAAATTGCGGCAATATGATCTTTGAGCACTTTCTCAAAGCGGATCATCTGACGTGCTTCCATCCAGCGCAGGCAATCATAAAGCGCGACCCAGCCACCGGTAATTGCGGCAGTGCGCGTGCCGCCATCAGCCTGAATAACATCACAATCTACCGTAATCTGAAATTCACCCAATGCCTGAAGATCAACGACAGCTCGTAATGAGCGGCCAATCAGACGCTGGATTTCCTGTGTGCGCCCACCCTGCTTGCCTGCGGCGGCTTCACGGCGCATACGATCGCCGGTCGAACGTGGCAACATGCCATATTCTGCCGTAACCCAGCCCTTGCCCGAATTGCGCATCCAGCCCGGAACCTTTTCCTCCAGGCTTGCCGTGCAAAGAACATGGGTATCGCCGAACTTCACAAGGCAAGAGCCTTCCGCATGTTTGGAGACGCCGCGCTCAAAAGAGACGGCACGCATTTCGTCAGCAACGCGCTTGGATGGACGCATGGTATTTCCTCAATTCAATTTTCGTTGCGGCTTTTTAGGCTGGTCATGCTGGAATGGAAAGGAATTTCGTATAATCATTGAAGAGAGATGTTGAGAGAACTCTCAAAGATTTGCGCAAAGCCTTTGACGCCCCGGCTTGCTCGCTTATATTTATACTATGCAATTCAGAGGGTTCGCAGCAAGATCATGATCAAGTCACCGGAACATCAACTGCTTAATTCGCTCGATCAGCGATCGCGGGATATTTTCAGGCTGATCGTTGACAACTACCTCAATGAAGGCGACCCGGTCGGTTCGCGCAATCTGTCGCGTTTGCTGCCGCACAGCCTTTCGCCCGCAACCATTCGTAATGTGATGAGCGATCTGGAACAACTCGGCCTCATTTACGCCCCGCATATTTCTGCCGGTCGTCTTCCAACGCAAATTGGCCTGCGCTTCTTTGTCGATGCATTCATGGAAGTTGGCGATCTGCGATCCGATGAACGCTCATCCATTGAAGCCCAGGTGCGTTCGGCAGGCGCAAACAATTCTGTTGAGAGCGTGCTGACCGAGGCCAGTCAGGTTCTGTCCGGCCTTTCGCGTGGCGCAGGACTGGTGCTTGCAACCAAGGCTGAAGGTGCGCTCAAACATATTGAATTCGTGCGGCTTGAACCAACCCGGGCGCTTGCCGTTCTGGTGATGCAAAATGGCGATGTGGAAAACCGTGTCATCAATCTGCCTGCCGGAATCTCGGCCTCACAACTTGTCGAAGCCTCAAACTTCCTCAATGCGCATATTCACGGCCACACGCTCTCAGAAGCAAAATCGGAGCTGGAAAAGCTCTCGCAGGAAACCCGGCAGGAGCTTGATCAGCTCTCGCAGGAACTTGTCGAGCAAGGCATTGCAGTGTGGAGTGGTGCCGGATCCGATCAGCCGGCACGGTTGATTGTGCGTGGTCGCGCCAATCTGCTTGAGAATATTCATGCACAGGAAGATATTGAGCGCCTGCGCCATCTGTTTGATGATCTTGAAACCAAAAATGGCATGATCCAGCTTCTTGATCTGGCCGAATCGGGTTCTGGTGTGCGCATTTTTATCGGTTCGGAAAATAAACTGTTTTCGCTTTCCGGCTCATCACTGGTGGTGGCCCCCTATCGGGACAGCGAACAAAGGGTGGTTGGTGCGCTTGGCGTGATTGGTCCGACACGTCTTAATTATGCGCGTATCGTGCCAATGGTCGATTATACCGCACAAATCGTGTCGCGATTGTTGCGTTAAGTTGTCAGTCTTAACAAGGCCAACAAATTAGACCTTGATTTTAACGCCGCGAAACTCGATATCCGGCCTAAACATACTTCAAGACGGAAGAGATAAAATGGCTGATGAAAAAAACACACCGGAAACCCCCGATCTTGAGCAGCGCGATATCAACAATCCACGTGATCGTGATGCGCTGAAGCGTGCTGCCGACGATTTTCTGAAAAGTCGTAAGGCGGAGGCTCGCGCCGAGGTCGAAGAAGACGATGTTGATTCCGAAAATCTCGCTGCAAATACAATTGCTGCCCTGGAAGCCGACAATGCAGAACTGAAAGACCAGATGCTGCGTCTGGTTGCTGAAATGGAAAACCTGCGCAAGCGCACCCAGCGCGATGTTCAGGATGCACGTACCTATGCCGTAACCAATTTTGCACGTGACATGCTCTCGGTTTCCGACAATCTGCGCCGTGCACAAGAGGCAATTCCGGCAGATGCGCTGGAAAGCGACACCAACCTCAAATCACTGGCCGAAGGCGTGGAAATGACCGAACGGGCCATGTTACAGGCATTGGAACGCCATGGCGTGACCAAGCTTGATCCTGAAGGTGAAAAATTCGACCCGAACTTCCATCAAGCAATGTTCGAGGTTCCCAATACGGAATTGCCGAATAATACGGTTGTGCAGGTTGTGCAGGCAGGCTTTGCCATCGGTGAACGTGTGTTGCGTCCGGCTATGGTTGGCGTTTCAAAAGGTGGGCCAAAGGCTGCAACAGAAGCGGCACCTGAGGGTGATGCATAAGCATCATCTTTGCTCAAGACAATTCAAGAGAAAGAGCGGCGGATTCATCGCCGCTCTTTCTTTTTGTCGCTATACAGCCGAATATCGACAAAAGAGCTGGGAAGCATGAATGACAATTTTTGATTTTGCCAATTTCGCAGGCGTTTTTATCTTTGCTGCGACCGGTGCTCTTGCTGCTTCACGCCGCCAGCTTGATATTATCGGCTTTATCTTTCTTGCCAATATTACCGGAATCGGTGGCGGTACGATCCGCGATCTGCTTCTGGGCGCACCTGTGTTCTGGGTGATTGAGCCGTTTTATCTGCTGGCTGGTACATCAGCCGCCGTCATTGTCTATTTTACAGCCCATCTGGTTGAATCACGCTACCGGCTTCTGCTGTGGTGTGACGCCATCGGTATGTCCGCCTATACCGTCGTGGGGGCAGCCAAGGGACTGGCGCTCGGCTTCGGCCCATCGGTGGCAATTGTTACCGGAATTTTCACGGCAACACTTGGCGGAATCTTACGCGATATGGTGGCAGGTGAACCATCTGTGCTGATGCGGCGCGAGATCTATGTCAGTGCCGCCCTTGCCGGTGCATGTCTTTATGTCGTGCTGGCCAGCATCGGGATTGACCCGCTATTTGCAGCACTTGCTTCAGCGCTAACCGCCTTTATCGTGCGTGGCGGTGCTCTTTATTTCGGCTGGAACCTACCGGTTTATAAAAGTCGCCCCGGTCGCACCGAGGATGAGCTCAAGCGCGACCGGATTGTCAGACCTGATGAATAATCAGATAAGTTTGGCCTGTGTTGCCACAATCTTGAGATCAACCAGAGGACGCGGACCGATCTGCTGAATGATCATACCGGCTGCAAGCGATCCAAGACGCGCACAATCCTCCAGCGAACGCTCATGGGTATAACCATAGAGGAACCCTGCTGCATAAAGATCACCAGCGCCGGTCGTATCGATCAGTTCTTCAATCTCAATCGCCGGTACTTCAATCATCTGCTCAGGCGTGATGACCACCGCCCCTTTTTCAGATCGGGTGATAATTGCCAGCGGGCAATCCTTACGGATCGCATCAATTGCTTCATCAAAACTCTTTGTCTGATAGAGCGACTTGGCTTCGTCTTCATTTGCAAAAACAATATCGACCGTTTGCCCACGCATAAGATTCAGAAACTCATCGCGGTAACGATCCACACAGAACGGATCAGACAGGGTCATCGCAACCTTGCGGCCATGTTCATGGGCGATTTTGGAAGCCAGAACAATCGCCTCCTTGGCCCGTGGCGGATCCCACAAATAGCCTTCAAAATAGGTAACTTTCGCATCAGCCACCTTGGAACTCTCAACATCTTCCGGTCCCAGCTCTACGCAGGCGCCCAGATATGTGTTCATTGAGCGTTCACCGTCTTCTGTCACAAAAATCATTGAACGCGCCGTTGGCGAGCCATTCTCCAGCGGACGGGTATCAAAGGCAACGCCCTGTGCGCGAATATCATGCGCAAATACGCGCCCCAGATGATCGGTTGCCACCTTGCCAAAATAAGCAGAACGCCCGCCAAGGCTTGCAATGCCTGCTGCCGTATTGCCTGCGCTGCCGCCCGAGATTTCTGTGACCTGCCCCTTGATGCGGCTATAGAGCAATTCAGCCCGGTCGCTATCAATCAGGTTCATGGCCCCTTTGATAATGCCGTTTGTTTCGAGAAATGCGTCATCAGTGCGTGAAATAATATCGACAATGGCATTGCCAATACAAAGAACGTCGAATGTAGCCATGGTCCGGTATGGGCTCCCCTTTGATCTGTTGCCATACATTGCCTGAGTTTTTCAAACAGGAACTGACGACAGCAATGTGGGGCGGGTTTAACGCTTTGCAAGAGCTTTGACCACCCTGTTAAACCTATAGGGGGGATATTGCGAAGCCGGGATTGTATCCCTATTTTGGTGCTGTGAGATTGCGAAAGGTGGATTAAATGATCCTTGAAGCAGCATTAAAAGCTCTAAAGCGCCTTCCGACACCGGAATTTCGCTCGGTTCTATGGAAAACGCTTGGTCTGACGCTCTTGCTGCTGATCGGGTTCTGGGTGGCGATCCGACAAGTATTTTTTACTTTTGCATGGCCATGGATGGAGCAGATCCTGCCCGGCATGCCCGAATGGGCTGGATGGCTGGGTATCATCGCTGCCATTGTTGCAGGACTTGGGCTGGCTTTGGTTCTGGCACTGATGATTGCGCCTGTCACAGCGCTTGTAGCCGGTATTTTCCTTGATGACGTTGCCGATGTGGTCGAACGCGAAGATTATCCCGGCGAGCCGCAAGGGACGCCTCTTCCGCTTGGGCGCTCCATTGTGGTATCGCTCAAATTTTTAGGCGTGGTCATTCTCGGCAATATCGTAGCCCTGTTTCTGCTGTTCATACCCGGGATCAATCTGATCGCCTTTTTCGTGATCAATGCCTATCTGCTTGGCCGGGAATTTTTTGAATTTGCCGCAATGCGCTATCGCCCGGAAGCGGATGCCAAAGCGCTGCGCTCACAATATGGTGTCACAATATTTCTTGCAGGACTGCTGATTGCAGGGTTTCTGGCAATCCCGATCGTCAATCTGCTGACACCACTGTTTGCAGCCGCGCTGATGATCCACCTGCATAAAGCGATTTCGCAGCGTGAAGTTCTAAAATTGCGGCGGTAATGGAATGAGCGCTGCCGGAACATCGCAGGTTTTGCCCGGAAATTTGCAAATATCGGCCACCACGCATTTTTCGCATTCAGGCTTGCGCGCTTTGCAGGTATAGCGCCCATGCAAAATGAGCCAGTGATGAGCGTGAAACAGATATTCCTTCGGAATCACCCGCATGAGAATGGCTTCAACCGCTTCCGGTGTCTTGCCCGGCGCAAGCCCCATACGGTTGCCGATGCGTAAAACATGGGTATCGACCGCCATGGTCGAATGACCAAAAGCCATGCTCAGCACCACATTGGCAGTCTTGCGGCCAACGCCCGGCAATTTTACCAGCGCATCAAGATCATCAGGAACTTCGCCGCCATGATCCCTGATCAGTGCTTCTGACAGAAGAATGACATTCTTGGCCTTATTGCGCCAAAGGCCGATGGTGCGGATATAATGACCGAGCTTCTCCTCACCGAGGGCGAGCATTTTTTGCGGCGTATCGGCAATGGCAAACAATGCACGTGTCGCCTTGTTGACGCCCGCATCGGTTGCCTGTGCCGACAAAACCACCGCCACCAGCAATGTGAAAGCATTCACATGCTCCAGCTCACCTTTGGGTTCAGGACGCAAAATAGAAAAACGCCGGAAAATTTCGTGAATCTCATCCGCTGTGTAAAGCGTACCAGCCACGCAGCGCGGACGACGGGCGGTTGATGCAATATGTACGGGTGATTTTATTTTTGCGCTTTCCATTTTGCCATCTATAGCTGGCTCAATCTCCCAAAAACAGGCCACAGCTTGACGCAGCGAGAGCATTTCCACATAGGTTGACGGCTTTTGCCTGCCTCCCGTCTGATTTATGATGTCGTGACAGGAATCGGGTTTCGGCTCTTGAAGTTGGGCTTTTCACAAGCCATATCAGTTGAGTGAAAGATACGCCGCAAGGGTTCTTTCCATAACCGGTCGCTTCGATAAGGACTGATGCAATGACACGAATGACACCGTTTTCGAGCCCGCTATTGCTCGGATTCGATACAATGGAAAAGACACTGGAACGGATTGCCAAATCTGGTGAGGGCTACCCGCCCTATAATATCGAGCGTTTACACGGCGAAACAGGCTCTGAACGCCTGCGCATCACGCTTGCTGTTGCGGGTTTTGCCAGCGACGACCTCGAAGTCATGACGGAAAACAATCAGCTTGTTATCCGTGGACGCCAGACCGATGATACTGAACGTGAATTTCTGCATCGCGGCATTGCTGCGCGTCAGTTTCAGCGTGTTTTTGTTCTGGCTGATGGCATGCGGGTAATTGCCTGCGATCTGAAAAACGGCCTTCTGGCAATCGATCTTGATCGGCCTGAACCGGAACGGCTGATCAAACGTATCAATATAGCGGTCAAGGACTGATCCCGGTTCAGCCTGGGTTCAGATAAGAATTGCTATAGGAATTTATTAAGCTCTTAAGCGCCATGATCGCAAATGATATGCCACCAGTGTGGCGAATCTGAAATTCGCATCACTTTGGAGCAGGGCTTTGATCGAATTTCAGATTCAAAGCCACACTAGCAAATTATTGAATCTAGTGTGGTTTACGGATTTGAAGTTCCTAAACGTGGATGCCATGTTACTGATAGAAACTTCAAATCCACCACACTAGAACGGAGGCTACAATTATGAACAGACATATTCTCACTGATCATGAATTCGCGCATCTGGGTGAAGGTGAACTGGCTTATGTGCGCAAGATCAGGTCTGATGACCTTTCCCGCACCTTCCCTGCTCTTCCCCCCATTGCACCCGGCCTTGAGCTATGGGCCCTGTTTGGCGCAAATGGCGAACCGATTGTGCTCTCCGATGTGCGGGCCACGGCCTTGCAGGGCGCACATGAACATGAGTTGCGCACAGTGACGCTACAGTGACAGTGCTTCCCTGCTTGAACAGGTAAAAGAAAGGCCGCCGTTCTCCCCGAAACGGCGGCCTTTCTCATTTCAACTTTGCTTCAGGCAGCGTTAGTCGCCGGCTGTTCTTTCAAAAATGAATAAAGAGCCTGCGCATCATGGGTACCACGCAGCTTGGCGAGCGTATCCGCATCGCGCAGCATACGTGCAATCCGCGACAATGCTTTCAGGTGGTCAGCGCCTGCATTTTCCGGTGCCAGAAGCAGGAAAACAAGATCAACAGGCTGATCATCCAGTGCTTCAAAATCCACTGGCGTTTCCAGGCGCGCAAAAATTCCGGCAATCTTATCAATACTCGTAAGCTTACCATGTGGAATGGCAACGCCATTACCGACACCGGTTGAGCCAAGGCGTTCGCGCTGAAGAATCGTTTCAAAAACTTCACGCTCAGGGAGACCGGTCAGTTCCGCAGCCTTTTCAGACAAAATCTGCAAAAGCTGTTTTTTGGAGCTGGCTTTCAACGCAGGGATAATCGCCCCTGGCTGAATAAGATCACTAAGATCCATTCTCTCCGTTCCTTCTTCAATCAGGCCACTCAAGACCCGGTTTAGGGAAGCGCACGACAGCATCCACTGCGTGCGCTTCAGGTTTGCCGTCAGGCCCGTGGCGCAGACTGGCGGGTCACTGTCGATGGATCGACCCAGCCAATATTTCCGTCCGCACGACGGTAGACGATATTAACTTCATCATTGCCTGCATTGCGGAATACCAGAACCGGATTTTCTATCAGGTCAAGTTCCACAACTGCCGACGCCACCGAAAGGGTGCGAAGAGCAACAGATGATTCCGCAACGATAGTCGGCGCGTAATCAACCGGAAGGTCCTCCTCTTCTTCCGGAAGCGGTGCCATAACACGATATGCCACATCATCATAGATCGCATTTGGTGCAGTGGCCGGACGCGATTTCAGGCGGCGCTTGTAACGGCGCAACCGGGTTTCAATCTTGTCAGCCGCCGCATCGAATGCCAATTGCGGGTCCTGCGCTTCTCCGGTGCTCTGAAGAGTGGCACCACTATCGAGATGCAAGGTGCAATCCGCACTATAGCGCGATCCGGACTTGGTGACCGTTACCTGCCCGGAAAAGCCATGATCAAAATATTTGCCGACTGCCTCATTAACCCGATCAATGATCCGGGTCGTAAAAGCTTCACCGACGTCCATATGCTTTCCAGATACACGCAGAGTCATTTGGTACACCTCATTTGCGTTACACAACAGGACGCAGTTTAACCATATGGTGAGCGAAGCGCAAAGTGAACCAACATCAAATTTGCTTTCATCCTGCGCTTATTTCATCCACATCTCATGCTATCGGGAAAAGTGTCGAAATACCCCGTCAAAGCACTGCCTGTTGCACATCGCAACGAAGGTCGGGCTTCTATTGACCAAAACGTAAAATGTCAATCACAGCTTTTGACAGCCATTTTCATAATCAGCGAGCAGCCAGCCTGGCTTTTTTCTCACGCCGGCGCTGGACTGATGAAGCAATATTCATTGATTCCCTGTATTTCGCGACGGTCCTGCGTGCAATATCGACACCGTCTTTTTTCAGCGCGTCGACAATTGCATCATCTGACAGGACATCATCAGATTTTTCCGCGTCGATCATCTGACGAATACGATGTCGCACACTTTCCGATGAATGCGCATCGCCGCCCTCAGACGAGGCGATAGAGGCATTGAAGAAATAACGCAGTTCAAACACCCCACGCGATGTTGCCATGAACTTGTTGGCTGTCACGCGGCTGATGGTTGATTCATGCATTCCGACCGCATCTGCAACCATGCGTAAATTCAGCGGTTTGAGACAAGTGACGCCATCGCGCAAAAAACCATCCTGCTGCCGCACGATCTCCTGTGCAACTTTGAGAATCGTTCGTGCCCGCTGATCAAGACTGCGCACCAGCCAGCTGGCCGATTGCATGCAGTCAGACAGAAAAGCTTTTTCCTCCGCCTTCACCGAAGGGCTGACTTGCGCATAATATTCGTTATTCACGATCAATCGTGGCATCGCCTCGGGATTAAGCTCAATCGCCCAGCCGCCATCGCTTGCAGAAGATACCAGCACATCAGGCGTGATCACATCAGCAACCATTACTTCGAACTGCGTAGCGGGCTTGGGGTCAAGCGCCCTTATTTCACCAAGCATATCAAGAAGATCGGATTGATCGACGCCGCACAGTTTTTTAAGTGTTACAAAATCCCTTCGTGCCAATAATTCAAGATTGTCGATCAATGCAGCCATGGCCGGATCATAGCGATCTTTCAGACGAAGCTGGATCGCCAGACATTCGCGAAGATCACGGGCAAAAATACCCGCCGGATCAAAGGTCTGAACCTCTTGCAACACACGCTCGACATGGGCGGTCTCAACGCCCATGTTTTGTGCAAGCAATGATGTATCAGCACGCAGATAGCCGCTTTCATCCAGTGCATCGGCAAGCGCAGTGGCGATAAAACGATCTGCTGTGTCGCTGAATGACAAGGCAATCTGCTCGGCAATATGCGCGCTCAAAGACGGACGACTTGCGGTGAGCTGATCAATATCATAGCTGCCCCCGACACCGGAACTCTCTCCCCCTGTCGTTTTCCACTGAGGGTCGAGCATCGTACCGGCATTGTCTGATCTGCCGGGATCATCGGGAAAAATATTTTCCAATGAACTGTCAAAAGTCGATGAAAGATTTTGTGCGTCAGTAACGGTATCTGTCTTGAACCAGTCCTCATCCGACGAGGATTCTACCACTTCACTGCTATCACCAGCCGTTTCAATCTCAGCAAAGTCATCATTTGCGGCTTCGACCCTGTCCAGAAGCGGATTTTTCTCGATCTCAATGTCGATAAATTGCTCCAGCTCGATATGCGTCATCTGCAACAGCTTGATGGACTGCATCAATTGCGGCGTCATCACCAGCGATTGCGATTGACGAAAATCAAGCTTTGGCGACAGAGCCATTCGGTATGTATCCCCCATTTCCCCGACAGCAATTGAGCTGGCACGCCGCATGATTCTAAATTATTTTCAATTAGGGCGAGCAGGATATCAAAACTGGTATGAACCTTGCTTGTCAATTCTGAATGTGCATTTTTCTCATAAAAGAGGAAAAGAGTCGCAAAAAAGACGCGGCTCTTGAAACAGCCGTCGCGAAATATTCAGAAAAAAAGAAAAGCGGTTGCCGGCTCTTCAGGGTCAGGACCTAGAAAGCTGAGATGATCAGAGCGTAAACTGATCACCAAGATAAAGCCTGCGCACGTCAGGATTGGCAACAATTTCAGCCGGGCGGCCATGGGTCAACACCTGACCTGCGTGAATAATATAGGCGCGATCAATCAGGCCAAGCGTCTCGCGCACATTATGATCCGTGATCAAAACCCCGATACCGCGGCTGGTCAAATGACGGACAAGTTGCTGAATATCAGAAACCGCAATTGGATCAACGCCTGCAAAAGGTTCATCAAGCAGCATGAAATTGGGGCGTGAGGCCAGCGCACGGGCAATTTCGAGACGGCGACGCTCACCACCTGAAAGCGAAATTGCAGCCGCCTTGCGCAGATGCGAAATATGAAATTCTTCAAGAAGCGCATCAAGTTCCATTGCACGCTTCTTGCGGTCCTTTTCGACCACTTCCAGCACGGCCTTGATGTTATTTTCAACCGACAGGCCACGAAAAATCGAAGCTTCCTGCGGCAGATAACCAATACCAAGCCGTGAGCGACGATACATCGGCATGGAGGTTACATCAAAACCATCAATTTCAATCGAACCGGCATCAGCCGGAACAAGTCCAGTCACCATATAGAAACAGGTTGTTTTGCCGGCACCATTTGGCCCGAGAATACCGACAGCTTCGCCAGCACGCACACCAAATGAAACGCCATTGACGACCTGCCGTCCACGATAGCTCTTGCAAAGCCCACGTGCCACCAGAGTTCCCTTAAGGCGTGTTTCCTTGCCCGGTTGCGACGGCATCATACCATCGACGGCTGATGAAGCAGCACTTTCAGAGACGGCCTGCGGCTCGTCGGTTTTCCTGTTCCAGAACAATCCCACCCGCGCTCCGATTATTTCGACTTGGGCGCGGCACCGCCCTGCTGTTGGTCCTTGGGCGACATGATGATTGATACACGACCCTTGCTCTGGCCATTGCTCTGGCCCTTGCAGCTTTCAAGAAAAGCCTTGCCCGTCCCCATATTGGCGGTCAGCTTGCAGCCGGTGGCCACATTATCACCATCGGTCATGACGACTTTCTGGCCATGCAACACCATGACCTGGCTTTTGCCGTCATAAGTGCCCGTATCGCCGGTCGCAACCTGGGTGCCGGATTTCAGATAAACCTTGCCGCTGATTTCAAGGCGATCAATGCCTGCGCCACTCAAGCCCGCAGTGCCGCCAGCGGGTTTACCATCCTCGCCTTGGGCATCCTTGTTATAAAAGACAATCATCTTGCCCGTTTTCAACAGCGCATCGCCCTGCACGACGGAAACATTGCCGGTGAAAATGGCCTTGCCTTCCTTGTCGAGCATTTCAAGCTTGTCTGCATCAATCTTGATTGGATTTTTGCCATCGGAAAGCTTGAGGCTGCCAAATGGAACCTGCTGGCTATCCTGAGCCATCGCAGAAACCGGTGCAACAACGAGACCAAGCGCCAAAGCTGCAAATCCCATCCGCAAAATGCGAGTCTTCATGCTTTTGTTCATCGTGCCCGTCTCGCGTTCCATCGCTTGTACTTCCCCCAAAGACCCCACCTCGGGGTCAGGTCCAGCGCAATCTATAATCACCTGACGCATAAACGGTTCTGAAAAGTCGATCAACCTCTCATAACCAAAGTTCAGGCAAAGGTCAGTCACAGATCAGGTCGGAAACTGACCTTGATCCAAGGGTCTGGACCCTAAACATAATGCAGCCAGACAGGAATATCTGACTGCGTATAAAACAAATAGCCATCAGCCAAAAAGCGCAACAAAAAGCTGCGCTGCTTTTCAGCACTTATCCAGCACGATCATTTTCAGGCTTTTTTTCACCTGAAACTGTATCACCGTCAATAACGACATGCACCTTATCCTCAAAGATGACAACCTTGCCACTTTCTTTGATCTGCATGCTCTGGGCACTGATCTGTGTGCTGCCATTGCGAATATCAACAGGCTTATCTGTTGTTACCTGTCCGCTTTTCAGATTAACATCCGCATTGCTCATCACGGCATGCAGGCCTTCGTCGGTGGTAACAGTAAAATCCTTATCAAGTTGCAAACGGCCATTCGCATTATCGTAAACGCCGGAGGTTGCTTCAATTTTTGCGCTTCCCTTGTCACCGACTGGCAATTGCGCCGAAATGCCTTCCAGCGCAATCGAACCGCTGTTTTTGGCGTCCTGCACGGCTTTTGCCGCAATCATTGAATAGGGGCGATTATCCTTGGTATAGCCGTTGAGCTGCGGATTGCTCATAACAAGCTTCCCGCTCTCGCCGCCATTATTCACCTCGACTTTAACCGGCGCAGATGGAGTGGCAAGAAATGTATACCATGAAAACACAGCTCCAACCATGATAGCTGCAACAGGCAAGGCGGTTTTGAGCACACGCACCCGCACAGAATGGCGCTGCGCGGCCCTAAACATAGACGCCGCCTTTTCAGACGCTCCAAAATGCATGCCAGCGCCAGCGGAAGCCGAAATGGCCACGCCCTGCGAAACATGAATATGTGGTGTGTCAGCGCTCATGGTCTTCTTTGGTTACTCTACATCATCAAATCTGGCTATATTGCCAAAGCGTTTAACAAATCTTCCTGAATGAATATTATCGCCTGATATTTTCATCCAGAGCTACTGCAATCAGCCCAAGCTGTTTGAGGTTCAAGTTATTTGAGGCCCCAGCTATTTAAGACCAATATGTTTTATTTGGGGTGCATTAGCCTGACACTCAAGACGAATATACGACACATAACATCGCACCTGCCATGCAAAATTGCTGCAACAGCCAGAAAAACCGGAAAAAAGGCCCTTTTTTCGGGTTTTCAGAAAAACACTTTCTCGATCAAATCCTTGTTAACACATGTTTGTATTTTGTTATAGCAGCCTCTTCATGGCAGCAAATTGTGCAAAGTACTTGCCGCGCAGCACCATTCCAGTTCATACATGCGCTATATTGATAGTATTTTTAAAACTGGATGGACCGAATGGCTCAAGATGCCGAAGCGCTGATCGAAAGACGCAAACTGCGCAGAAAGCTCACCATATGGCGGGTCGCATTTCTGCTTCTACTGGCAGGATTGATCGCCGCAATCACTTTCTATTCCATGCGTGGCCCGGATTTTGCGGCATCCCATGTTGCGAAAGTGCGCATAGAAGGCACCATTTTTGAAAATGAAGAACTTCTCAAGCGCCTTAACAAAATTGCAGATGATGATGCAGTCAAAGCCGTAATCCTCATTGTTGATTCTCCCGGCGGCACCACGGTCGGCGGCGAAACCATTTATGAAGCCGTTCGTAAGATTGCCAAAAAGAAGCCCGTCGTGACGCAGGTTGGCACGTTGGCAGCCTCTGCCGGCTATATGATTGCCAGCGGGTCGGATCATATCATCGCACATCAGGCGTCTATTGTTGGTTCAATCGGCGTCTTGTTTCAGTATCCCGATCTTTCTAAACTGCTCGATACGGTCGGTGTGAAGATTGAAACCATCAAATCTTCACCACTCAAGGCAGAGCCGAATTATTTCAGCCCGGCCAGCGAGGAAGCCAAGGCCATGATCCGCAGCATGATCATGGATTCCTATGACTGGTTTGTCGGAATTGTGCAGGAGCGCCGTTCTTTCACGCATGAAGAAGCGCTTGCACTTGCCAATGGCGCTGTCTTTACCGGGCGTCAGGCGCTTGAGAAAAAGCTGATCGATGGACTTGGCGGAGAAGAAGAAGCTGTTGCGTGGCTGACATCCAAGGGTATTTCAAAGGATCTGCCAAAACTGGAATGGAAACCGGTCAGCAGCGAGACCGGTTTTTCCCTGCGCGATCTCATTATTCATGCCGGTGCAAAATTTCTGGGCTTGCCTCAGGAAGCCAATGGATTACTGAATGAGATCGCAAAAGATCGTATCTTCCTTGACGGACTTCTCTCCGTTTGGCACGTTGACGGAACGCCGGGCGCCAAACCCGGCAAATAATTTCAGTCCTTTCATCGGACAACAAACCACAGGGGTTTAAAGCCGTGATAAAATCGGAACTCGTTCAGATTATTGCCAGCCGCAATCCACATCTTTTCCAACGCGATGTCGAAAACATCGTTGGCGCGGTTTTTGACGAAATCACCAATGCCCTTGCCGAGGGAAACCGCGTCGAGCTTCGTGGTTTTGGTGCATTTTCGGTGAAAAACCGCCCTGCCCGCAGCGGACGCAATCCACGTACCGGCGACACGGTGGAAGTTGAAGAAAAGTGGGTGCCTTTCTTCAAGACGGGTAAGGAACTGCGCGACCGTCTCAACGGTGCTATCTGATCCGTCATGGCTGCAAAACGCATTGTAACAATTGTCATTTTTGTACCGCTGGCGATTATCCTGATCGCCCTGTCGGTGGCCAATCGTCAATCGATTGGCCTGACGATTGACCCATTCAACCCCGGAAATCCGGCGCTGACCTATCAGGCTCCGCTGTTCATATGGCTGTTTGGTGCGCTTATTCTTGGCGCCCTGATCGGCGCTGCTGTCACATGGCTGGCGCAGGGCAAGCATCGCCGCCGCAATCGTGCATATAAAAAGGAAACCTCGCAGCTTCTCGATCGGGCAGAAACTGCCGAAAAACGCCATGCTTCCGGTCCTCTCACCAAGGTCTGATTGCGACTTTTTGTTTTTTCACTTTCGTTCTGAGTTCATTTGCCATACCTAACCCCTAAATAATTTACGGAGTTTCGGGTGAAGGCGCCAAAAGGAAAAGGCAAAAAGCCAACAGGCGGTAAAGAGCAGCGCGGTTCAGGCCGCGCTAGACATGAGGAACCGCGCTCAGTTGCAAGACAGGGAAACAAGCCTGACGACAAAGGCTCGTTCTTCAAAAAGCCGCGTCCGCAATTTGCCAAAGCACCTCAAAAACTGGCTGAAGAAAAGCAAATTGCGGCCCCTCAACGCATAATCAAAGCCTATGATGGTGAGCGTCCCGACGAGCATGCGCCGGTTATTCTCGAAACTGCGCCGTCGGATGATTATGCCTTGCTCGACAGTGGCGATGGTCTCAAGCTCGAACAATATGGTCCCTATCGCATCATCCGCCCGGAAGGTCAGGCCATCTGGCTCCCAAGTCTTGCAAAAAGCGAATGGGACAAGGCCGATGCAGTCTTTACCGGCAATACCGATGAAGAAGGCATGGGACGCTGGGCGTTTCCAAAAATTCCGCAGGGTGAAACGCTGGGCGAAACATGGCATATGCAGCATGACGGCATTGCATTTCATGGCCGTTTCACCTCGTTCCGCCATGTCGGTGTTTTCCCGGAACAGGCAGCGCACTGGTCCTATATGGACAGGCTCATCCGTGATGCAGCGCAATCAGGCCGTAGCGTGAAAGTGCTCAATCTGTTCGGCTATACAGGGGTTGCCTCTCTTGTAGCTGCAAGGGCAGGTGCCGAAGTCACCCATGTTGATGCTTCCAAAAAATCAATCGTCTGGGCGCGTGAAAATCAGGAAATGGCCGGACTTTCCGACAAGCCAATCCGCTGGATCTGCGAAGATGCGATGAAATTCGTGGCCCGTGAAGAGCGCCGCGGAAACAGCTATGACATTATCCTGCTTGACCCGCCCGCCTATGGCCGTGGTCCGAACGGTGAAGTCTGGCAATTGTTCGAGCATCTGCCAGCAATGGTCGATACGTGTCGCGCAATTCTTTCGCCAAAAGCTTTGGCTGTCATTCTGACCGCCTATTCGATCCGCGCTTCCTTCTTCGCCATTCACGAGCTGGTCCGCGACCGTTTCACGGGCCTTGGCGGAACGGTCGAATCGGGCGAACTTATTCTTCGCGAACGTGCCTCAAAACGTGCACTTTCCACTTCCATGTTCAGCCGCTGGGTAGCAAAATGAGCCGAAACGACGAAATCTCCAGAAGCGGCAATAATCAGAGCGGGTCACGCGTGGGTCAGGTAAAGGAAGTCACCAGCCTGACCAATCCGATTGTCAAAGACCTGCGTTCGCTGGCGCTGAAAAAATATCGCGATCAGCAGGGCGTATTTCTGGCCGAAGGTCTGAAACTCGTGATTGATGCCTTTGAGCAGGACTGGCGCATCAGGACACTGGTATTTGCCAAGTCGGCCAAGGGCAACAAGATGGTCGAGCAGGTTGCGGCCCGTACATTTGCCAAGGGCGGACTGGTGCTGGAAGTCACCGAAAAAATCATGGCTGCCATCACAAGACGCGATAATCCGCAGATGGTGGTTGGCGTTTTTGAACAGCAATATCAGCCGCTTTCAGATCTCAGGCCAAAGGGCAATGATGTTTACATCGCCCTTGATCGTGTGCGCGATCCGGGCAATCTGGGCACGGTCATCCGCACTGCTGATGCGGTTGGTGCCAAAGGCGTGATCCTGATCGGCGACACCACCGACCCCTATTCTTTGGAAACCGTTCGCGCTACCATGGGATCGGTTTTCTCGATGCCACTCTATAAGGCAACGGAAACGGATTTTCTCAACTGGCGAAAAGGTTTTTCCGGGCTTCTGGTTGGCACACATCTTAAAGGTGCTGTTGATTATCGCACCATTCCCTATGCCAAAAAGCCGGTCATCCTCATGATGGGCAATGAGCAGCAGGGGCTGCCGGATAATCTGGCCGAAAGCTGTGACAAGCTTGCGCGTATTCCGCAGGCGGGCCGGGCTGATTCGCTTAATCTCGCGATTGCTACCGGCGTCATGCTTTATGAAATTCGCCGTGAAGCACTCACTCTTGATGAAAGGTCCAGCGGATGAAGCGCCATGCGGTTATGTCGTCGTTTCTCGTTGTCATTATCGCTGTGATTCTTGATCAGGGCATCAAATATCTGGTCGAAACCCGCATGGGCTACGGCCAGCAAATTGATATTCTGCCGTTTCTCGCGCTGTTCCGCACCCATAATGAAGGCATTGCCTTCTCGATGCTGGCATGGCTGCATGACTGGGGACTGGTTGCGATCACCGCAGCAGTTATTGTTTTCGTACTTTATCTGTGGTGGACAAACCCGGTCAATCGTATCTTTGCCCGCTATGGTTTTGCGCTTGTGGTGGGTGGCGCCATCGGCAATCTCATCGACCGCGTGATGAATGGCTATGTGGTTGATTATATCCTCTTCCACCTGCCTGCGTGGTCATTTGCCGTTTTCAATCTGGCTGACACCTTCATCACTATTGGTGCTGCACTGATCATTCTGGAAGAATTTCTGGGCTGGCGACGTGAAAAGGCCATGCATTAGAACCCTATTAAATAGCCCTGCTGAAGCTCTTGATCGCACAAATTCTTTGTCATAGTTTGCATATTAATTTTAACAGTTTTTTGAAGGGGATAAGTTCAGACCAACCCAATTGACACAATGGTGACATGCTTCTGTCATCCTCGCGTAGCACTGATAGCCTATTGCTTTGGCATAAACGGAACAAATCACCCGTTGCTTGAGCAGAGCATTCAGAAATGCGTGAAAACGGGATCAGGAGCCTATCATCATGTCAACACTGCTTGGAATGAGCCAGCAAATCATTGATGATACGATTATGTCGGGCATAGACGCACAAAAGACACTCTTCGCAGCTGGAGGCGATCCTATTGTTCTGGGGCGCATCGGGTCGCTTGAAGTAAGACTTGCCAACTCCCGTGACGCAATTGAAGCGGCACAGGAATTGCGGTTTCGTGTCTTCTTTGAAGAAATGGGCGCCCGCAAGGAAAGCATCGAAGAATTTGAATTGAAAGATGCCGACCGCTTCGATGCGATTTGCGATCACCTTCTGGTTTACGATACCGCGCTGGCTGTGCCTGAGCACAAGCAGATTGTCGGCACCTATCGTTTGATGCGCAGCGAACAGGCTGAAAAAGCCCTCGGCTTTTATTCGGCAGATGAATATGATGTGCAGCGTCTGGCGCTTTCGCGTCCTGATCTGAAGCTTCTCGAACTTGGCCGCTCCTGCGTGAAGGCGGAATACCGTTCCAAGCGGACC
Organism: Brucella gallinifaecis; assembly: GCF_006476605.1. Taxonomy (GTDB): domain Bacteria; phylum Pseudomonadota; class Alphaproteobacteria; order Rhizobiales; family Rhizobiaceae; genus Brucella; species Brucella gallinifaecis. The sequence continues at coordinate 264,016 of NZ_ML636804.1, read as the reverse complement.
GTCGAGCTGCTCTGGCAGGGGGCATGGGCCTATTGCCGCCGCCATTCGATTGATGTGATGTTTGGCTGTGCGTCATTCCATGGTGCCGTGCCTGCAGCCCATGCGCTCGGGCTTTCGTTCCTGCATCAGAATTGCCGTGCAACACCGGATTGGGATGTGCGTGCGCTCCCGCATCGCTATCAGTCCATGGACCTGATGCCAAAGGAAGCAATCAATACAAGAGTTGCGCTGTTCTCCATGCCGCCACTGGTGAAGGGTTACTTACGCCTTGGCGCGATGATCGGTGATGGCGCTGTGATCGATGAGGCTTTCGGCACCACGGATGTGTTTATCATCCTGCCGATCGAACGAATTTCCAGCCGCTACATCACGTATTACGGGGCGGACGCTAACCGCTTCGTCTAGTCTGTAGATATTCTGGTTCTGGTGGCCTGCAAATGGCGCTTTTCTGCATACCATAACCAGAATCTCAAACAGACTGGGCTGTGCCCTTACGCCCTGCCCGCCAGTTCTTTAAGCTTATAAATCAGCTCAAGCGCCTCACGCGGCGTCAGCTCATCCGGGCTTATTTCGGCAACCGCCTTCGACAATTCACTGTCTTTTACACTCGCTTGCGGCTTTGGCTTTTCCTGTTGCAGCACGACTGAAAACAGCGGCAGGTCATCAATCAACCTGTCAGCCTTGCCGGAGGTTTCGCCGGCTTCAAGCTGATGCAGCACATCACGTGCACGATTGACGACAGCCTCTGGCAACCCTGCCAGACGCGCAACCTGCACACCATAGGACCGGTCAGCCGCACCCTTGGCCACTTCATGCAGGAAGACAACATCATTGTCCCATTCCTTGACCCGCATCGTCACATTTGACAAACGGTCGAGCTTTTCAGAAAGCGCCGTCATTTCATGAAAATGCGTTGCGAATAATGCGCGGCAACGGTTTTTCTCATGCAGATATTCGACCGCTGCCCAGGCAATGGACAGCCCGTCAAAAGTTGCCGTTCCACGACCGATCTCATCGAGAATGACCAATGAACGCTCGCCTGCCTGATTGAGAATGGCGGCTGTTTCAACCATTTCCACCATGAAGGTCGAACGCCCACGCGCCAAATCATCTGACGCACCGACACGGCTGAAAAGCCTGTCCACCACCCCGATTTTCGCCGCGCCTGCCGGGACAAATGATCCCATCTGCGCCAAAATCGCAATCAGTGCATTCTGGCGCAGGAAGGTCGATTTACCCCCCATATTCGGGCCAGTCAGCAGCCAGATTGCGCCATTTCCACCATCTGTTTGCGGTGAAAGATCGCAATCATTGGCGACAAACGGATTGGCAGCCTGACGGCGCAATGCCTGCTCCACCACCGGATGACGACCGGCGACGATGTTGAACGACAGGCTGTCATCAACCAGCGGACGGCAATAGCCCTGCTCTTCGGCAAGCACGGCAAGAGCAGCAGAAACATCAAAGACAGAAAGGGCAGCAGCGGCAGCACGGATGCTATCGGCGTGGTGAACCGCTTCTGCAGTCAATTCCTCAAAAATTGCCAATTCAATGGAAAGCGCACGATCGGCGGCATTGGCGATCTTGCTCTCCAGTTCCGCCAGTTCGGTGGTGGTGAAACGCATGGCATTGGCCATGGTCTGCCGATGAATGAACCGGCCTTTGGCTTGATCGGTATCAGTCATCGCGCCTGAATTATTGGCGGTGACTTCGATGAAATAACCAAGCACATTATTATGCTTGATTTTCAGCGTTTTAATGCCGGTTTCCTCGATATAATCCGCCTGAAGCCCGGCAATGACACGGCGTGACTGATCACGAAGTGCACGCATTTCATCGAGTTCGCTATTATAGCCTTCGCGAACAAACCCGCCATCACGCTTTAGCAAAGGCATTTCGTCAGCAAGTGCGCGATCAATATGGGCTGCAAAGCCCGACGGCAATCTCTCGATTGCTTCCAGGGATTGAGCCAGCTCATCGGGCAGAAATGCGCCTTCAAGAAGCGATGCAATGCCATTGGCCGCTTCAAAGCCACGCTGCAAAGCACCCAGATCACGCGGACCGCCACGACCGACTGCCAGACGCGACAATGCACGCGGCATATCCGGCACGCCTTTAAGTTCCAGCCGCAGCCCTTCGCACAAAGACTGCTCGCTCAAAAACCATGAAACAGCATCAAGACGCTCCGCAATCGCCTTAGGGTCGGTCAGAGGTGCCGTCAGACGCTCGGCAAGAAGCCGCGCACCACCACCCGTGACTGTACGATCAATGGCTTTGAGCAGGCTGCCCTCACGATTACCCGACATGGTGCGGGTCAGTTCAAGACTGGCGCGGGTGGCAGGATCGATGAAAATCGTTCCGCCTTCCTGCTCGCGTTCAGGCCGCATCAAAGGCGGCCGCTCGGCAATCTGCGTCTTTTCGATATAGGCAATGGCACCGGAAATGGCCGAAAGTTCAGACCGGCTGAACTGACCAAAACCATCCAGTGTTGAAACATTGAAATAGCGCTGGATACGATTTTCAGCCGCAGCACTGTCAAACAGGGTTGCAGGCTGCGGAATGACCGCCTTGCCGATCAGATCAAAGATCGGGCGCAGATCAACATCATGAAATGCCGTATCCGCCACGATCAGTTCACGCGGGTCAACACGGGCAACATCGGCAAAAAGCCGGTCTTCGGTGGTTTCCGACACGCGAAAAGTACCCGTCGAAATATCGATCCATGCGAGCGCCAATGCACCATCACCTTTGGTGCGGCCAAGCGCCATCAGATAATTGGCCTCTGACGGATCAAGCAATTTCTCTTCGGTAATGGTGCCGGGTGTCACCAGCCGGATCACGTCGCGGCGAACCACCGATTTCGAGCCGCGCTTTTTGGCCTCCGCAGGGTCTTCGATCTGTTCACAGACCGCAACGCGATAGCCTTTGGCGATCAGCCTTTGCAGATAATCATCGGAGGCATGAACCGGCACGCCGCACATCGGAATATCATCACCCAGATGCTTGCCGCGCTTGGTCAATGTGATGCCTAATGCTTTTGAAGCCTCGACCGCATCATCAAAAAACAGCTCATAAAAATCGCCCATGCGATAAAAAAGCAGCGAATCAACATTCGCAGCTTTGATCTCGATATATTGTTCCATCATGGGGGTGAGGCGAATAACGGTTTCCTGCGTGGTATTTTCTCCCGCCTCCAACTGTTTCTCTTCGACCTTCGCTTCCATGCCAAACCTTCATTTATTGCGATTTAAATCCATTTAAAGACACAATATGAATAATACCATGCTTTTGAGGATCAATATCTATTCCAAAATGCGCTGTTTACACTTCCCGGGACTGGCGCTATCGAATTTGTCCCGCAGAAGAAACCGGAGGGAACATGCCAGTCTCGACGCCGAAGGGCAACACGCCAGAACGCACACCCACAGCCAGTGAGAAGGAAGCGCTCGACTTTCACGCCCACGGTCGCCCGGGCAAGCTGGAAATCAATCCCACCAAGCCGATGACCACGCAGCACGACCTGTCGCTAGCCTATTCGCCTGGTGTGGCTGTACCGGTCAAGGCAATCGCTGACAACCCTGCCGCTGCCTATGATTATACAGCCAAGGGCAATCTGGTTGCGGTCATTTCCAACGGCACGGCTATTCTGGGGCTTGGTAATCTCGGCGCACTGGCTTCAAAGCCCGTCATGGAAGGCAAGGCGGTGCTGTTCAAGCGCTTTGCGGATGTGGATTCCATCGATCTTGAAATCGATACGACTGATATTGAAGAATTCATCGGCGCGGTACGCTATCTCGGCCCATCCTTTGGCGGTATTAATCTCGAAGACATCAAGGCGCCGGATTGCTTCATCATCGAACAGCGCTTGCGCGAAGTGATGGATATTCCGGTTTTTCATGATGACCAGCATGGTACAGCAATCATTGCCGCAGCAGGCATGATCAATGCGCTGCATCTGACAGGGCGCGACATCAAAAATACCAAGCTTGTGTGCAATGGTGCAGGTTCGGCAGGCATTGCCTGTATTGAACTCATCAAAGCTATAGGTTTTCCATCGGAAAACGTCACACTCTGCGATACCAAGGGTGTGGTGTATCAGGGCCGCGGCGAGGGCATGAACCAGTGGAAGTCGGCGCATGCCATCAAGACATCCAAGCGCACGCTCGAAGACGCGATGAAAGATGCCGATATTTTCTTTGGCGTTTCAGCAAAAGGTGCGCTGACCAAGGAAATGGTGCGCTCCATGGCGCCCAATCCGATCATTTTCGCCATGGCCAATCCAGACCCGGAAGTCACACCGGAAGATGTGGCCGAAGTGCGTGATGATGCAATCGTTGCCACCGGACGCTCGGATTATCCAAATCAGGTCAATAATGTTCTCGGTTTCCCGTATATTTTCCGTGGTGCGCTCGATGTACGTGCGACCACGATCAATGACGAGATGAAGATTGCAGCCGTCTATGCCATTGCAGAACTGGCGCGTGAAGATGTGCCTGATGATGTGGTTGCCGCCTATCAGGGCAGCCGCCCGCGTTTTGGTCCGCAATATATAATTCCAGTGCCATTCGATCCGCGTTTGCTGGCAACTGTTTCCGCAGCCGTTGCCAAGGCGGCCATGGAAACAGGTGTCGCCGGTCGGGCGATTGACGATATTGAAGGCTATAAGCGCGAACTGCTTGCGCGTCGTGATCCGATTGCGTCCACGTTGCGCGGAATTTATGAGCGGGTGCGCCGTCAGCCAAAGCGCATCGTCTTTGCCGAAGGCGAAGAAGAGCCAACCATGCGTGCGGCTGTTTCATACGTCAATCAGGGGCTCGGCACAGCCATTCTGGTGGGCCGCGAAGAGCGCGTGGCAGAAACGGCCAAGGAAGCGGGTCTTGATCTCAACCGGCCCGGCATTGAAGTGATCAATGCCCGTCTTTCGAGCCGCAACACAGCCTATGCCGATTATCTCTATGAGAAGCTGCAACGCAAAGGCTATCTGGCACGCGATTGCCATCGCCTGATCAACAATGACCGCAATCATTTTGCGGCCTGTATGGTGGCGCTTGGCGATGCGGATGGCATGGTGACGGGCATAACACGCAACTACGCAACCGGCCTTGAGGATGTGCGTCGTGTGATCGATTCAAAGCCGGGGCATCGTCTGGTCGGTGTTTCCATTGCGCTGTGCCGTGGCCGTACCGTGTTCATCGCCGACACTGCCGTTCATGAAAAGCCAACAGCTGAAGAGCTTGCAGATATTGCTGTTGAAGCAGCAAGCATGGCACGCCGCATGGGCTATGTGCCGCGCGTTGCACTCACAGCCTTTTCAACATTCGGCCATATGGTCGGCGAAAGCTCGGCCCTCATTCAGGATGCAGTCCGTATCCTCCATACCCGCCATGTCGATTTCGAATTTGACGGTGAAATGAGTGCCGATGTGGCTCTTAATCCAAAGCTGATGGAGCGTTATCCTTTCATCCGCCTGTCGGGTCCGGCCAATGTTATCGTGACGCCGGATAATCACTCTGCATCCATTGCCGCCGATATGCTTCAGGAACTGGGTGGTGCAACCATTATCGGTCCATTGCTGGTCGGTCTCGACAAACCGGCACAGATCGTCAGCATCGGCGCAAAAGATACCGATATCGTCAATATGGCTGCAATCGCGGCCTATAATGCCGGTAACTGAAAATGCTAAAGGCCGGGAAACCCCCGGCCATTTCTTTTTATGCGCTTGTCGTTACCCGAAAACCGGGACCACTTTTCCGCGACAAGCGTTGGTATATTCATACAATTTAAAACCGGCTATAGGATAGTTCCGTCAGTCTTTTCCCAACACGCCGGACATACAAGCCGCATGAGCGCACACGACCTGAAGCTTGAAGACATCGTCAATCCCGAAACGCTGCGCCGCAAGATCAACGAGCTGGCGGATTCAGCCGACGAAAACTATACAAGCCAGCCTGTTCGCAAGGTGGTTTTGCATGCGCTCAAAGACGCGCTTGCCCGTGGCCGCGACAATGCGGAAAACATGCTGATGAAAGATGGCGGCGGTACGCTTTGTGTGCGGCGGCTGTCTTATCTGATGGATACATTGATCAGCATATTGTTTGAATTTGCCAGCACCAAAGCCTATCCGGCGCTCAATCCATCAAAAGCCGAAAATATGGCGATTGTGGCCGTAGGCGGCTATGGCCGCGGCGGACTTGCACCCGGATCCGACATCGATCTTTTGTTTCTGCTGCCCTATAAGCAAACCCCATGGGGCGAGCAGGTCGCAGAATATATGCTCTATATGCTCTGGGATATGGGGCTGAAAGTCGGGCATTCCACGCGCAATATCGATGAATGCATCCGCCTTTCGCGCGAAGATATGACAATCCGTACCGCACTTCTCGATGCGCGTTTCATCATCGGCAATCGTGATCTGTTCAATGCGCTTGTCACGCGTTTTGACGAAGAAGTGGTGATGAATACCGGTCCTGAATTCATTCAGGCCAAACTTGCCGAGCGTGATAACCGCCACAAAAAAGCGGGCGAAACCCGCTATCTGGTCGAGCCGAATGTCAAGGAAGGCAAAGGTGGCCAGCGTGATCTGCATACGCTGTTCTGGATTGCCAAATATTTCTACCGCGTCAAAAGCAAGGAAGAGCTGGTCAAGCTTGGCGTATTGTCACGCGCAGAACTGAAGCTTTTCAACAAGGCCGAAGATTTTCTCTGGGCTGTGCGCTGCCACATGCATTTTGCAACGCTGAAGGCCGAAGAGCGCCTGTCCTTCGACATACAGCCGGAAATCGCGCAGCGTCTGGGATATACAGCGCATCCCGGCCAGAACTATGTCGAGCGCTTCATGAAGCACTACTTCCTCGTCGCAAAAGACGTGGGCGATCTGACGCGCATTCTTTGTGCGGCGCTCGAAGAAGAGCAGGCCAAGCATGTGCCGGGCTTTAATCGTATTTTTCTGACCTTTTCCAACCGCAAGCGCAAGCTTGCCGGAAGCAGTGATTTTATCTCGGAAAATCATCGCATCAATATTGCCGACGCAGATGTGTTCAAACGCGATCCGGTCAATATCATCCGTATTTTTCACCTGGCAGACAGGCTGGGGCTGGAGTTTCACCCCGATGCGATGCAACAGCTCACCCGCTCGCTGAAACTGATCAATGCAGAGCTGCGCGAAAACCCGGAAGCCAACAAGCTGTTTCTGGAAGTGCTGACATCACCGCGCAATCCCGAACTCATTTTACGCCGCATGAATGAATCGGGCGTGCTTGGTAAATTCATCCCCGATTTCGGTAAAATCGTCGCGATGATGCAGTTCAACATGTATCATCACTACACGGTTGATGAGCATCTTTTGCGCTGTATTGCGGTGCTTTCCGAAATTGAGCATGGCGAGCTGGATAATGAACATCCACTGGCCAACCAGCTGATCTCCACCCTTAAACGCGACCGCAACCTGCTTTATGTCGCCATGCTTTTGCATGACATTGCCAAAGGGCGGCCTGAAGATCATTCGATTGCAGGCGCACGTATTGCCAGAAAGCTTTGCCCGCGTTTCGGCCTTTCGCCTTCAGAAACCAAAACCGTCGAATGGCTGGTGCGTGAACATCTGACCATGAGCATGGTTGCCCAGTCACGCGATTTGAACGACCGCAAAACAATCGTCGATTTTGCCGATACGGTACAGACCATGGAGCGGCTGAAGCTTCTGCTCATCCTGACGGTCTGCGATATCAAGGGGGTTGGTCCCGGCGTGTGGAACGGCTGGAAAGGCCAGCTTCTGCGCACGCTTTACTACGAAACGGAACTGGTGCTCACAGGTGGTTTCTCCAAACTGCCACGCGCTGATCGCGACCGGCAGGCACGCGAAGCGCTGGCTGAAAAGCTGAACGACTGGCCGCAAGCCGAACGTGACGCCTATCTTGGTCTGCATTACACCAATTATTTCCTCACCGTCAGCCTTGAGGACCAGCTTCGCCATGCGCATTTCATCCGCGAAGCTGATCGCAATGGCCGTGCATTGGCGACCATGGCCAAACCACATACATTTGAAGCCGTGACGGAAATTACCGTGCTTGCCCCCGATCATCCCCGGCTTTTATCAATCATCACCGGGGCATGTGCGGCTGCTGGCGGCAATATTGTCGATGCGCAGATTTTCACCACAGGTGATGGACGTGCCCTTGATACGATCCTGATCAATCGCGAATTCGACACCGACGAAGACGAGCGCCGCCGCGCTGAACGTGTGGGCAAGGTGATCGAAGATGTGCTGTCAGGCAAAGCGCATCTGCCGGATGTTCTTGCCAGACGGACCAAGCCCAAGCGTGGTGCAAAGGCTTTCAAAGTGGAGCCGCGCGTGGAAATCAACAACACACTTTCTGACAAATTTACGGTCATCGAAGTGGAAGGCCTTGATCGTCCCGGCCTTTTGTCAGAACTGACCGGCCTTATTTCCGACTTGTCACTGGATATTGCTTCTGCACATATCACAACCTTCGGAGAAAAAGTGATCGACAGTTTCTACGTCACCGATCTCGTAGGACACAAGATTTCAAACGCAACCCGGCAGGGCAATATCAGGCGCAAGCTTCTGGGCCTGCTGGGTGGCGAAAATGTTGCAAAAGCCAATGGCCGCGCAACTGCATAATACAGGTATTTCAAGACTATGAGTTTGGTCAAAAAATTCGCAACTGTTGCATCTGGCACGCTGATGAGCCGTATTTTCGGCTTCACGCGTGAAATGTTCATGGCGGCAGCGCTTGGCACCGGTCCGGTTGCAGATGCATTCAATGCGGCTTTCCGTTTTCCAAACACATTTCGCAGGCTGTTTGCCGAAGGCGCGTTCAATACTGCCTTTGTCCCGCTGTTTTCGGGTGAGATCGAAAAGAACGGCCTTGATGGAGCACGCCGTTTTTCTGAAGAAGTGTTCGGCGTTCTTTTTACGGTCCTGCTTTTCATCACCATTGCCATGGAACTTTCCATGCCCTTTATCGTGCGCACGGTGATTGCGCCGGGCTTTACCGATGATCCGGTAAAATTCGACAATACCGTGCGGCTCGCGATCATCATGTTCCCCTATCTCGCCTGTATGTCACTGGCTTCGATGATGGCAGGCATGCTCAATTCGCTGCATCGCTATTTTGCAGCGGCGATTGCGCCGGTGTTTCTCAATATTATCCTGATTGCTGTTCTGGCTTTTGCATGGTGGCAGGGCTATGACGCGCTTGAAGTCGGCTATGTGCTTTCATGGGGGGTGATGGCCGCAGGTCTGGTGCAGCTCGCTATCGTCTGGATCGACGTGCGCGTTGCAGGCATCAAGATCAGCTTCCGCCGCCCGCGTTTGACACCCGGCGTCAAACGCCTGCTCATTCTGGCATTTCCAGCCGCAATCACCGGCGGCATCACGCAAATCAATCTGCTGATCAATACCAATATTGCCTCCGGTATGGAGGGGGCTGTTTCCTCGCTCGTCTATGCCGACCGCATTTACCAGCTTCCTCTTGGTGTGGTGGGGATTGCGGTTGCGACCGTGCTGCTGCCCGAACTCTCACGCGCTTTACGCGGCGGGCATATGCAGGAAGCATCGAACCTGCAAAACCGCTCGGTCGAGTTCACGCTGTTTCTCACCCTTCCCGCAGCCGCTGCCCTTCTGGTCATGTCGGAACCGATTGTGCGACTGCTATTTGAACGCGGGCAGTTCAGTGCTCAATCAACAATCGTTGTTTCCGGCATTCTGGCGATTTATGGTATCGGTCTACCTGCCTATGTGCTGATCAAAGCCTTCCTTCCCGGTTTTTTTGCCCGTGAAGACACGCGAACGCCAATGATCTTCGCTGCAATTTCGGTTGCTGTGAATATAACGCTGGCGCTGATACTCTTCTCGCGCATGGGACCAACTGGCATTGCCATTGCAGAAATCACAGCGGGCTGGGTCAATGCAGCTTTGCTGTTTGCAACGCTCGTCAAGCGCAGACACTGGGGCAATGACATTGCCTTGCTGACCCGCATCCCGCGCCTGCTGATTGCAGCCGCAATCATGGCTGCCGGCATTCATTTTGCCATGGGCTATTTTGCATATGAGCTTTCGTCAGCAGCATCTTTTGGTGTGCGTGCCGGAACCTTGTCTATTATGGTGATCGTAGCCATGGTCGTCTATTTTGCACTGGCCTTTGGCCTTGGCGGTGCAAACACGGCCATGATCCGTCGCGGGATCAAGCGTGGGGCCGTGAAAAAAGAGCCGGAGAGCAAAATATAATTGCTCTTGAAAGGCAGCCATGCGTCTGCGAAAACACCGCATCAAATAAAGACCCTTTGCTCTCCACCGGCAAAGGCCAACATCAGGATAACATCATGAGCACGTTCAAGCCGCTTGTCTTCTCCGGCGTTCAGCCGACCGGAAATCTTCACCTCGGCAATTATCTGGGTGCCATCAAGCGGTGGGTAGAGGTTCAGGAAACGCAGGAATGCATTTATTGCGTTGTCGATATGCATGCCTTGACTGTCTCGCCTGATCCGCTCGAGCTGATGCAGTCCACGCGCGAAGTAACGGCTGCATTTCTCGCTGCAGGCATCGACCCCAAACGCAGCATCGTCTTTAACCAAAGCCGCGTGATGCAACATGCAGAACTTGCATGGGTGTTCAACTGTGTGGCGCGTATCGGCTGGATGAGCCGCATGACGCAGTTCAAGGACAAGGCTGGCAAGGACCGCGAAAATGCCTCGCTCGGTCTTTTCGCCTATCCGAGCCTGATGGCTGCCGACATTCTTCTATATCGCGCAACCCATGTGCCTGTCGGCGAAGACCAGAAACAGCATCTGGAACTGACGCGCGACATTGCGCAGAAATTCAACAATGACTATTCCGAGCGGATTGCCTCACTTGGCATCGGCGTGGATATGCAGGTGGGTGACGAACAGGTTTCAGGTTTCTTCCCATTGACCGAGCCGATGATTTCCGGCCCTGCCATGCGCATCATGTCATTGCGTGACGGCACCAAGAAAATGTCGAAATCAGACCCATCAGACCTGTCACGCATCAATCTGATCGACGATGAAGACACCATCAACAAGAAGATCCGCAAGGCAAAAACCGATTCCGATGGTCTGCCTTCCGAAGTCGATGGGTTGAACGGTCGCCCGGAAGCCGACAATCTCGTCGGCATTTATGCAGCGCTTTCATCAAAATCGAAGGAAGAAATCTTAAGCGAATTCGGCGGACGCCAGTTCTCCGAATTCAAATCAGCCCTTGCTGATCTTGCAGTTTCAAAACTATCGCCAATTACCCATGAAATGCGCCGTCTGGTGGCTGATCCGGCCTATATTGACAATGTGCTCAAAGATGGCGGCGAACGCGCAAGCACGATTGCTGAGGCCAATATGCGTCATGTGCGTGACATTATCGGCTGGTTGCAAGACTAGACCTGTCAAAAATTCCTGCACTGCCCGCTTGCGGGCAGTGCTTCGCAATGCCACATTATCGCCATGGTATCAAAACGACTTAGCCGGGAAGCCGGACACCGCCGCAAATTTCTTGCCGTGATTGACGAAACGCCGGAATGTGGGCGCGCCGTTGCCTATGCCGCGCGCCGCGCCAAAAATTCAAATGGTGCACTGGTTCTGCTTTTTGTCATCGACAATTCTGATTTTCAGCAAATCCTGGGCGTTGGCGAAATCATGCGTATAGAAGCCGAAGAACGTGCACGTTCCACGCTCGAAAAATTCGCGGCCATTATACGTGCGCAACAGGGCATAGACCCTGAACTGATCATTCGTGAAGGGCGCATCACAGAAGAACTGTCGAGCCTCATCGATGATGATCAGGACATTGCAATTCTGGTGCTTGCAGCAGGCTCCGGCAATGAAGGGCCCGGCCCTCTCGTACAATCTCTGGCCAATCGCGCCCAATTCCAGATTCCTGTGACCGTCATCCCCGCCGGGCTTTCGGATGCCGACATTGATGCGGTGACATAATCACCCTATATTGATCTTAACATGCAAGCGGCCCCTATGATGAGGCTTGCTTTAATGCGCATCCCTGCTTAACAAAAGCTTACGATATTTAAAGCGGAGAACGGATATGTTCATCCAGACCGAGACTACGCCGAACCCGGCAACCCTGAAATTTCTGCCGGGCAAGGTCGTCATGCCCGAGGGGACTGCGGATTTCCGCGATGCAGCAAGTGCTGGCAATACATCGCCACTGGCCGCAAAACTGTTTGCTGTTCCCGGTGTAACCGGCGTTTTCTTTGGCTTTGATTTTATCACTGTCACCAAAGAAGACGGTGAATGGCAGCATTTGAAGCCTGCTATTCTTGGCACGATCATGGAACATTTCATGTCGGGCGCCGATGTTATGGCGGGTAATTCTGCCGCCAGCGCAGGTGACGACCATGGTGAAGAAGAATTTTTCGATGAAGCCGATGTCGAAATCGTTGAAACCATCAAGGAACTGATCGAAACCCGCGTTCGCCCGGCTGTGGCTCAGGACGGTGGCGACATCACATTCCGCGGCTTTGAAAACGGTACGGTGTTTTTGCACATGAAGGGTGCCTGCTCTGGCTGTCCGTCATCGACCGCAACGCTCAAGCACGGCATTCAAAACCTTCTGCGCCATTTTGTGCCGGAAGTGCAGCAGGTCGAACAGATATAAGATAGGCTTATCTAACAGCAGAGCGCCGATCTGACAGAACCAGATCGGCGCTCTTTTTTATTCTAACGCGCATCTTTGCCGAAAACCGGCTCCCACTTTTCGGGATGCGCTCTTTTTTCTATTCTTACCAATGCACCAGGAAACCGGTTTTCACGCCAAGGCTATTGCTCTTCCAGAAGTCTTCGACACTGGTTTGCGTCGTGACCTCTCCATAAAGCGAATATTGACCATCAGCCCAATTCAATGACCCACCAATGCCAACACCGGCCCAGAGCGGAGCATTCGTATTTGCGAAAGATACATCCGCAACCGAAACCCGTGTTCCACCGACAAAATCATAGTAAAAATTACCGGCTGCATAAATGGTCGATTTGATCGCACGGCCTTTTTGATCAGCCCACTGATCGCTGTAATTTGCCGAGACACCCAGTCTGCCCACCAGATTATTGGCGCGATTTAACGAGATTTTTGAACCGTAACGATCACCAAAGCTGCTGAAATCGACTTGTGAATAGGAGAGTTGCGCCTGTGGCGTAATGCTCCAATGCTCATCGATTGCAATATTTTTGCCCACTTCAAGGCTGGCTGCAAAACCATAGCCATTATTGTTATTAACAAGCTCAGTGCCAGTTCTCGCAGATTCCAGATCGCTCATATACCAATTGATGCCAGTCTGCGCATCAATATACAGGCCGTTATCACCATACCAGGTGGCTGTGGCCCCGATACCAAAACCGGTTGTGCTGATCGTCCCGGAACCAAAATCCGAATAGACATCGGACGAGACCGTACCGAAATTTGCGATGAGCGAACCGACAAGCGTACCATCTGCGCCTCCATAAAAAAGGCCATCCATGCCTGACTGTATACGCCAGAGCGTATCATCATGTCTGGTGCCTGTTGTACTGTCATGGGCCGCATATTTCGTATGCGAGGCTTCGATACGTGCCCAGATAGCATGGCCGTTCTGACGATCTTGTTTACCAGCGCTCTCTACGCCACCCATATTATCCGTCCAACGACGGTTTGCCGTGCGCTGCTGATAGGTTCCAAGCGTATTGAAACGCTGCAAGACCTGAGCATAGGTTTCATAAAGCGGTGTGGTCGGCGCATAAAGCGGTGTGGTCGGATCGACTGGATTCGTGGGATCAGTCGGATCAATCAGAGCTGAACGCAGATACCAGTCCCCATCAGTCGGGCTATCAATACCGTTTTTGTAAAGACGGTAAGCATAGGCACCGCCAATAACAGCCTGATCACCCTGAAAGACATAATCGCCAACCAGTTTGAAATCGCCATCCGAAGCGCCTGCAATATCAATGATCTTGATGCCATTGACGGTCTGGCCGCCAGTGCCACCAATATTCACAACCCTGACATTGCTGTTACCGGATGTATTGCCCAGAACCTTGAGCACATCAGTTGAAGAATTATCATCACCGAGCACGGTTTCAATCTCAACTGTGCCGCCTGCACCGACATAATTGCCCAGAACAGTCAGGGTTCCGATCGAGTTGCCGGGACCAACAATACCGCCATCGAAATTATTGACGCTGCATACCGAACCTGTTCCCTGAAGACGGCCACCGGAATTGACATTGACAATACCGCAAAGCGCACCATCGACTTCAAGAGCACCCTGATTAACTGCAAGCGTTCCCATGAAGTTTTCATTGTTGGATTTGACAGTGAATGTTCCCTTGCCGGACTTGTCAAAAGTGCCGGAGCCAGAAATTTCGCCATTCCAGCCAAGGGTCGCAGCCTCATCAACCGAAATGCCACCGCTATTGATCACATTGAGCTTTCGATCACTCTCAAAGCTTGAAAGCACACGCAAATTACCACCCGTGAGCGAGACATCCCCAGCAGCAGCACCGAGATTGCTGTCTTTGGAAACCGCCAATGTACCGGCCTTGATTTGCGTGCCGCCCTTATAGCTATTGTCGCCACTCAGGATCAGGGTTCCATTATCATCCTTCACCAGATGCGTGTCACCAAACAATTGTGATGCAATTTCAGCCGTTGTGGAAGCGCCTGAGCTGGTGCCGTCACCAACCCGGATCGTCGGGTTTCCTGTCAGTTCGATGCGATCTCCGTTTACCAGATATCCATCGGTCATAAACTGGATACCGCTGACCTGAACCTGACCAGTGGAATTATCCACGGTGACTGTGCCTGCCTTGCCCTGGAACACAGCAAAAGAATTGTCGGTGAACGGCGCATCGACAAGCGCATCAGCATCCGTCCAGTTATCATTGCCGTAATGCGACTGCCAGACCCCACTGCCGCCATTGACCGTGTTTGCCTGACGATCCTGCGCATTGCCATTCCAGTAATTGAGCACCAGTCCATTCGTTGAAACGAGATTGACCTGATGATCGACTGAGGTCTGCACAAAAGCATCACCCGTTGGCATGCTGCCGAGAGTGAAGCCGGGACCATAGCGTTTTCCGTCATAGTCAAACAGACGATAGACACCCGCCCCAAATGTGCCGCCATCGCTGACACTGACATTGAGCATACCGTCCAGAGTAATATCGCCCTTGACGATAATCCGGTCATTGAGTGCACTGCCAACGTCATTGGCTGAGCCCAGCTTGAAATTTACGCTCGCGTCATGCCCAAGGACAAGATTGCCACCAATTGTCAGAGTACCGACCTGATCAGCAGCAGCACCAGCCTGAAGCGTTCCGCCATCAGCGATATCAACATTGCCACCTATTGTACCGGAACCGCCTAAAATCGCGCCAGTCGAAACCTGAACAGAACCCATTGCTGCCGACTGATCGCCATTCACCCATAGAGAGCCGGCACTAACACTCGTAGCACCCTTATAGGCATTGTCTCCAAACAAGGTCAGAGCGCCGGCACCATTCTTGGTAAGACCTCCAGCACCGTCAATGACACCACTCAATGCCAAATCTGCATTTGTGTTGAAGTTGCCCCTGGTGATCAGATTGATCTGACGGTCGGAGGTCATCTCGCCCGTATTAATCAGCGTGCCGCTATCAAAGGTCAAAAGCGTCCCTGCTGCACCCAGATTTCCATCAGAAGAAATCTGAAGCACACCATTTCTGATGATCGTTCCACCCGTATAGGTGTTTGCACCCTCAAGAATAAGTGTACCCAGATCATTCTTCACAAGCGTGCTGTCGCCCGTCAAAGCAGATTTGATTGTTGTCTTGTACCCGGAACTTTGAGCCGTTCCATCACCAACACGCAGATTGGTTTGCGCGTTGCCAAGTTCGATCTTGTCCCCTTCAACCACATAGTTAGAGGTGGAGAACTGCATATCGCCAACCACAATATCACCTGCGGTTTCATCAACAGTCACCACTCCGGCTGTTCCACCAAAGAAGGCATTCTGACCGCTATCATAAGCGCCATTGAATATGCCGTCTGTGTCCGTCCAGTTCGTGTTTGCAGCATCCAGACTCCAGATACCAGCGCCGCCATCAACGGTATTGTTATTCACAGCTGAAGAACTTCCACCATCCCAGAAGTTGCGAATACCATCTGCACCACGAACAAGATTGACTTCACCCTTGTCCGCCGTCTGGATGACATAGGTTGGAGATGTTGTGGAGAGCGTATGATCAGTCAGCGTACCTTCGTAGCTTATGACGCGATAAGTACCCGCACCAAAGTCACCACCAACTGTTTCAGTTACATTGATCTGACCAGCCAATGTCAGATCGCCACGCACGATGGTCAGGTCATTATAGGCACCACCAACCACATCATGCTGTCCAAACCGATAATCAAGACTTGAGGCAGCATCAAGAACGAGATTGCCGTTAATCGTCAATGTGCCCGGTTTATCACCGGCATCGCCCGGGGTGAGCGTCGCATTGGCTTCAATATATACATTCCCGCCAATAGTGCCCGTACCACCGAGCGCTGCACCAGCCTTTACAGTTGTATCGCCCGTTGCAAGTGCCTGATTGCCATCAATATAGAGTGCACCATTTAAAACGTCTGTATTGCCCGTATAGCTGTTCGTGGCAGTCAGTGTAAGCGCTCCCCCACCAGACTTCTCGAATGATCCAGTTCCCATAACAGCACCGCTGAAGGTCACATCATCAAGCCGGTCGAAGGCAAAGACGCCATTATTGATGACATTGCCATTAATCATGCCGGTATTGCCGCCATTACCAATCTGCAAGCGACCTGCATCAATGGTGGTGCCACCCATATAAGTGTTCTCAGCGGTTAATATCAGCGCATCGGCTCCACTCTTGGTCAGAGCGCCTGCACCCGAAACCACGCCAGACCAGCTAAGAGACCCATCCGTCTGGAATGTCCCGCCCTGTGCATTCAAAACAGCAGACCGTGCAGAGGAAAATGCCGTCGCAGCTTGCAGCGTACCGCCGTTTATAATGACGCTACCGGTTGCGATACCGAGATTATCATCTGCCGAAACCGATACCGCACCGCCATTGATAATGGTACCGGCATAGTCGTTGTAACCGCTCAGGGTGAGCGTCCCCGAACCCGTTTTGGTCAGCGTACCTGCACCTGAAACAGTTCCGCTGATCTCAAGATCACCAGCAGTATCAATTGTACCGCCTGTGGCAAGAATGGATGTGGCACGCGCCGTTGTCATATTGGAGGTCGTACGCAAGGTGCCGCCATTCAGCGTTATCTCGCCAGCGCTGGCACCAAGATTATTATCGCTGGCTATGGCAAGCACACCAGCACTGATTTTCGTGCCGCCCTGATAGGTGTTTGCACCACCCAGAACAAGCGTGCCCGTTTCCGTCTTTTCCAGTGCTCCCGTACCAGAAATCACGGAATTGATTGTTGCCGTATAGCCTGCTCCAGCAGCAGAGCCATCGCCAACTTTAATTATGTTGGATGCCTCTGCCAGAGCAAGGCTGTCACCCTGCACCACATAGCCATCGACTGCAAATTGAATGCCTTTGACTTCAACCTGACCATTTCCGTCATCGACGATGACAGTGCCAGCGGTTCCCTGGAAAATTGCCGCCGAGCCATTGGCAAAGGCTGCGCTGTAATTTCCATCTGCATCAGTCCAGTTGCTGTCGCCCGATACACGCCAGGTGCCATTGCCGCCATTAACAGTGCCATTGGCATGAGGACCGGCATCACCGTCCCAGAAACTCAGCGTCAGACCATCAGAATTCACCAGATTGATCTGATTGGCGATCGCCGTCTGAATAGCGTAATTGGCATTGCCTGTTTCAAGCCTATTGTCAGTCAATGTGCCTTGATAATTGATCAGGCGATAAACACCGAAGTCGAACACGCCGCCGGGCGTCTGTGTGACAGTAAGCTTGCCATCGAGAATAAGGCCGCCCTTGACGTCTATCAGATTGTTAAGAGGCCCACCAATGGCATCCTTGTCGCCCAGATTATAATGGATATTGGAATTCTGGTTGAGTGCAAGCTTGCCATTGATCGTCAAGGTGTTGGTTTGAGTACCTGTGAAACCGGCATCAATTGTGCCGCCATTCTGGATCTCAACATCACCGCCAATGGTTCCGCTGCCGCCAATCGTTGCAAGATCGTGAACAACCGTCTGCCCGGTGGCACCCGTTTGATCTCCATCGATCAGCAATGTACCTGCGAGAACCTCTGTATCACCTTCATAGCTATTCGTGCCGGAAAGTGTTGTGATACCCGTTCCGGTCTTTTGAACCGTTCCGGTTCCGGAAATATCGCCCGAATAGGAAAAATTATTATCGAGCGCGAAATCAACAATGCTGCTGTTTTTGATATCAGCATCAAGTGTTGTCGCCGTTGTACCCGTGCCAATCTGCAATGTGCCTGCATTGACACTCACACCCTCCGCATAGGCATGAGTTCCAGTGAGAGTGAGCGTTCCGCTACCATTCTTCTGCAAGTCATCGAAATTTATAAACTGCGCTCCTGCGAGCGTTTGGCCCACAGTGGTGTTCACCTCAAGCACATCGTGGTTGCCAGAGCCCCCGTCAATGCCTTCGCCAGTAACAACATAACCATCATTGAGAACAAGCTTGTCGTCATTTGACCCAAGGGTCAGCCTGGTATCAGTCCCTGTATCAAGTGTGCCGCTCAAATTGACAGTATTTGATCCATCACCAAGATCACCATGCGCACGCAACATACCATTTTTCGCAACGTTAATGGTGCTGTTACCGCCTGCACTTGAAACGAGTGTCGTGCCACCGGTTCTATCTTCAACCGTGCCGGTGACGCTCAGCGTAGAATTTCCGCTCAACTGAAAACTGTCCGTTTCCAGTTTTCCGGCAACATCCAGTTCACCGGCAGTGATAATTGTATTGCCAATTGAATTATCGCTCGATGTCAGAACGGTCATTCCCGTTCCAATCTGAGCAAGCTCGCCATCACCAGCCAGCGCCCCTTCAATCGTCACCGTATTACTGTGATTAATCGAAAGCCTTGAAGTCGCAAGGGTTACGGTTATTGCGCCCGTGCCCAGCTTGCCCGTTGTTCCACCATCACCAACAACGAGATCACCATCATTGATAGTTGTGACACCGGAATAGGTGTTCTGCCCCGTCAGAACCCAGGTGCCGCTATCATTCTTGATAAGCGATGTAACGCCTGCCCCTGAATCAGTGACAGCGGCAGCCATCGTGTTTTTACCCGTATTTGATCCTTTGAGAACAAAAATATGTGGCTGGCCTGAATTCAGCATTTCAACGGCGGCATCGTTGGAAAAGACCAGCGCACCAGACCCGGATGAATCAATGCTCGTTATCCCGGCCCCAAGGGAAAACCGACGATTGGTCGTGTCACCGGAACCGACATAGCTCAATATGCCGCCATCCTGGATGATCAGATTTGAAGCATCACTGGAGGATGATCCAAGGCTGCTCGCCAGACCACCATCTGCAATTTTTGTAACCTGCAACGTGCCTTCTTCAATCGAAGTCGAACCGGTATAGCTATTGGCCGCGTTTGCAACATTCCAGACTCCGCTGCCGTCTTTTATTAATGACGTCTGTGCTGTCCCATTATCGGAAATTTTAATTCCAAAAATGTTGCTGTCCTGATTGCTCCCCGCCAGCGTAAGCGTGCCTGAAGTATCCGGGCTGATAAAAGCCATGCTTGCAGTATTGTTGAATACCAGCGCTCCTGTACCAGAAGACGAGATCGCGCTTGATTTACCAAGTGTGAAAAGACGATCCGTCGTGTCGCCATCACCAATATAAGACAGTTCGCCGCCATTGAGCGTGAGATTGCCGGCCTGTGCACCAGAGGCGCCAATTGAACTGTTGCTGCCTCCATCCCTGATCGTATCAACAATCAGCACGCCACCCGTCAGCACGGTTGAGCCAGTGTAACTGTTCAGACCAGTCAGTGTCTGCGATCCAACGCCTGCCTTTTCAACCCCGCCAGCGCCTGAAATCATGCCCGCATAGGTTTGACCACGACCATCACTAATGGTCAGCGTTGCCGTTCCCAGCGATATATTACCAGTTTGCTCTAACGTGGAGCCGCCGCTAAGATAACCAACAGCATTGCTGAAACCATTCAAATCAGCAATGCCATTCGCCCTATCCATAAAGAGGCCACCGGAGCTATTGCCAAAAGCTGACGTGGACCCGGCACGCACAGTACCACCACGCACATAGGTCGAGCCACCATATTGATTATTGCCAGAGAGTACGAGCGTACCATCACCCAGCTTCACGAGATTTCCGGAAGTTGGAACATTGCTGACAATCGTTCCTTTAAACTCCAGCACTGTGTTGATATCTGCAACCGAAATAGTGCTGTTATTTCCGGTGAGTGAGAGACCTCTGTCAGTATCGACACTGCCACCCGTATAGATAAGCGTGCCATTTTCGAGACGCAAATTATTCGCGGCAGCGGATGACGCACCTATACCGCTCGCCTCTCCGCCATTCTTGAGACAGTCAGTGGAAAGAGTGCCATTTGCAATCAGCGTGGCGCCCGTATAGCTGCTGTTACAGCCCGATAAGGTCAGCGTATTGCCATTTGCACGCAAGCCACCAGAGCCGCTAATGCTTCCCGTAAAGGTTCCATGAGCCTGAACCGTCAGGGTCGCTGAACCCAGTTTAACTTCACCGGCACCATTCAGATTTTGAACCGTATTATTATAATTGGCCAGATCAGCAGTTGCACCGGCATCGACTTTAAGGGCGCCGGTTCCCAAAGCATTCACCGCGCCAGCACGCAAGATTCCGGCTGCAACCTCACTGCCGCCCGTGAAACTATTGGTTCCCGATAGAACCAAAGTGCCGCTGCCGCTTTTTGTTAAGCGGCCACTCCCCACAACGCGGCCGCTCATTGTCAAGGTACTAGCGCTGTCTGATACGCCAAATGTTGAGTTAGCCTCTAGCGTAAAACCTCTATTTGAGGACGCAGTACCACCACTATAATTTAAGGTACCACCAGCAAGAACAAGCTTATCAGAATCTCCGCTTGAGGATCCGATACTGCTTACCTCGCCCCCATTCTTGATGCTCATGACATCGAGAGTTCCAGCCTTGACAATCGTAGGGCCAGAATAATCATTTTCTGTCCCCAATATCGTCAGGCGCCCTGCACCAAGCTTACTAAGAGAAGCATCTCCTTCACCCAGTATTTTTCCGCTCAAAGTTAAATTTTCAGCAGCCTTCGTTACAGAAATATTGCTTGGCTGCCCGGTCACTTCGACCAGTGTTATGCCACGGTCAGTCTGGGCGGAATTACCTGTATATTCGAGAGTTGCATTCTGGATGCGTAAATTTTCAGGGTCCGCTGAGGAAGCACCAATACTACTCGCAACGCCGCCATTGCCGATAGTGCTGACGGATAGTGTACCCTTACCAACCGTCGTCGCACCAGTATAGGTATTGCTCGCCCCAAGTATAACCTTGCCGGTACCGGATTTGACAAATTCAACGGGATTGCCATTGTCCACAATGGTTGAGCTGACAGTAAAAGTACCTGTGCTGTTGTGTTGAACACCAAAAACATTCGCCGTTCCGCCGGTCACTTGGCCACCCGTTATCCTGAGCGCCTTGTTACCAACATTTGAACTGACCATGATCGAGCCATCAACACCCAGTGTCTGGCCATTGGCTATTGTGACGGTTGATGCCGCCGCAGCCGTATATTGTAGCCCTTGCAGCGTAACAGAACTTCCGACCGTACCGTAAAATGGCGTATTGGGATCACCACCTGAATCGCTTACTATATCGCCTGTCTGCCAGATTGCCGCATTATCCTTCAATGAATAATCTGTCTCATCAAAGGGTACGATCACACCATTCACCACTTTGGCGTAGTCAGTGCTATCAATCATCGCCCAGCCACCCAATTTGCCATCAGGATTCGACGTATGAAAACTACCATTGGCAGGCATGACGAAATTAACGACACCTGACGTATAATTTATCGCACCCAAATTGACGGCCATTGAACCGCCTGTACCCAGGGTTGATTCAATCAAATTAGACCCAGCTACGATATCTACAGAAGCAAAAGTCTGACTTCCCGCCTGAGTCCCACCGATGATTCTCAACCCTGCGGAATCAAGGAAAACCGATGTTGAAGGGGATAATATGTTGGATTGCGGCGCAGCTGCAGCAGAAAAATCAAGAGCCAGAGTTCCACCGGAAATCGTTGTCCTACCGGTATATGTATTCTCGCCAGTCAGAGTTAAGGTTCCCTGACCCAGTTTTGCAAAACCACCCGTTCCGGTAATAGAACCAGAATAAGTAGACGCTGCCGAGGAATCTGTTGTTAACGTGCCCGATCCAAGCGAGATAGTGCTGTTGCCGCCCGATAGAGTACCAGATGTCAAATCATAGTTATTCAGGTCCAGAGTACCGCCAGTTACAGTCAGATTGTTGACAGTACCAAGCCCTGAAGCACTTCCCAGCCGAAGCACCCCGCTCTTGATATCAACATTACCGGTTCGCGTACTCGACCCGCTGAATTCCCAGGTACCGGAACCGCTCGTCGTAATCGTACCAGCGCCACTCATCACGCCTGAAATTGTATTCACGCCAGTGAAACTGCCGCCAAGTTCCAGACCTTGTTTTCCCCCTGATGTCGACAGAACAACATTACCGGTCAATGTTACTCCGCCCGTCCCACTGGACAGAACAGTACCATTGGAAATATCCCAATTGCGATCTGTTGAACTCCCGCTTCCGGTATATGACAGAGTACTACCAGTTAAAACGACCGAAGATCCTGCTCCAAGCGAGCTTGCGGAACCAGTATTGGCGAGAGATGAGACAATAACCGTTCCATTGGTAATATTTGTTTTTCCAGCATATGTATTATTATAGCCAAGTACAATAGTACCGCCAGATGAAGGTGCCAATCCTAATTCTGCAGATTCTCCACCACTAATAACACCAAGAAGCTCAAATCCGGCTCCATTATTTGTTGAGTCAAAATTTGTGCTACGGTTAAGAAGTATATCTCCCGTTATTTTAAGCGTTCCAGTACCCTGATTGGTAAACCGGCGAAGCGTGGACCCAGCAAACACCCAGTTGCGATTTGAACTATCGCCACTACCAGTATAAAAAATACGATCTGAATATTGGGAGCCGCCTGAAAATTCAATCGTTCCATTTTCAACAGTAGTTGGAGCGCCTAATGCGCTCGCCTCCCCCAAATTACGAACTGATGAGAAATAAATACTGGCAGTACCATTGTTCTGGCCTTTAAAAGCCGTGCTTCCAGTATAATTATTGGCGTCATTCGTCATCCTGACACCAGTGGTTAAAGAAATATTTCCTCCACCACTATACTGTAAAGATCCAGTACCATTTCCTGTAAGCAGTAAATCTACATCATTATCAACAATAACAGATCTGGTCGGCGAGTTTTCATCAACCCTTAAAGTTGAATCTCCCTTAACCCTTAAAATATTTGATGCATTACCAAATGCTGAACTATTTTTGGCCTGAAAAATACCTGATTGCAGGAATATATCTCCGGTAAATGTATTGGCGCCAGTGAAATAAACTGTTCCCAATCCATCAAGCGTTACACCAGACGAACCTGCAATGACAGAACCTATTGTCGCTACAGTATTTCTGGCTGCCGAAATTGCAGGCGTGCCACCGGCCAGTGTTATTGTGCCACCGGTTAGCGAATATCCTGTCGTTTCAAAATCAAGGCCACCGGCAGTTACACTGCCACCAACAGTAACAGTCCCTGCAACTCCGCCAAATACTGCCGTGTTTAGCCCTGCATTATCCCATGAAGCATAAGGACCCGAGACACCATCACTACTCGCACTCCAAAAGGAATTACTCAGATTCCAGACACCGCTACCGCCAGTACCCGGATCACTTTTATTCGCATCCCAGTAGAGCGCTTCGCCCGATGCGGGCGCCATCAGCATCAGCAAACAAAATGCAATATGTGACGCAAAGCTTACAACACGGCCCCTGGACTTGATAACACGCCCGCCCCGCCATTTATTGAAACTTTGCAGATCATTTGAAAGATTGGCAACCACTTTAGAGATGAAAAACTTTCCACCACGGACATAGCGAAGCAATACTTCCATTATATTACAACCACCTTATATAAAAAGCTATTTTCTGGTATTAATAAATAGACCAATAGTTAAAAAAATCAAAGCGTGTAATCACAATGTTTTGAAATATCATTTATATTAGCATATAATAAATAACTAATATAAAATATATAAAACTACTAACAGTAAATCATATGCATTATTTCATAATTAATATAATTATCATTCAATTCAATTGGAAGAATGCATACGAAAATTCATAATAAAATATTAATCGAAATAGTAATTCAAACAGATGGCAGAAAAGATATTATCTCATCTTATATTTACTTAATTGAATTACAATAAAAAACGAAATAAATTGAATTACTACAATATAATATTAGTTCAGAATTGGCACGAAATTAATTTCAAATCCCGTGCCAGTCTATTTTTTATTATCGAACAATAACCTTTGCGCCCTTCTCCGTGCGTTCATACAAATCAAGAATATCCTGATTCATCATACGCACGCAGCCCGATGACATGGCCTTACCGATAGACCACCATTCCGGCGTCCCGTGGATGCGATAACCGGTATCTCCACCCTTGTTATAGAGATAAAGGGCACGTGCACCGAGCGGGTTTTTGAGACCGGGACCCATACCATTGCGATATTTTGCCAGTTCCGGCTGGCGTCTGATCATGGCTGCCGGCGGCGTCCAGGTCGGCCATTCACGTTTCATCGCAACCCGTGCCGTCCCGCTCCAGCCAAAACCTTCGCGCCCCACACCAATGCCATAACGCATGGCCCTACCATCCGGCAGGACGAGATAGAGAAACTTTTCGCCTGTTTCGACGATGATTGTACCGGGCGTTTCACTGGTCTTGTACTTGACGATCTGACGGCGATATTGCTGCGGGATTTTCTCATTCGGAATAGCTGGAATCGTATAACCGGCATCACGAACTGAAGAATAGGATGCAGTATAGAAAGTCCCTCCGACTGTAGAACAACCAGCTAGTGCACCGGCAAGAAGAAGGGCTGAGGTTAGCTGCAAGACGCGAGACTTCATATATTTTCCCCGGATTGGAATGGGCCATCGGCAAGAGCGAATCGCTCGTTCACTCACAAAGATGAGGGAGTATTATTAACCACTCGTTAACCGTAAATTGAAAAAGACATTATTTGGCCACTTTATTGCCATCACTACCATAATATTGCGCCAGATTAGCCGCAGGTTTTGCGGCTTTTGGCGGTTGTTTCGGGCAATTTTCCTGCACAAAATGTACAAATGCCAATTGTGATTCCAAAACAAACCCATCCACTTTTTGACGGACGGCAATCCGAAAATGCGATGCTTGTTCGTCGCGGTGTGCAACGTCTGTTTCTGAAAATGGAACTGGCCGTCTTGCCTGAATTGTCCCTGGCTTCGGGAAGGCGTGCGGACCTGATTGCCGTCAGTCGCAAAGGCGAAATCTGGATTGTCGAAATCAAATCTTCAATCGAGGACTGGAAGGCTGATCGCAAATGGCCGGACTATCGCAACCATTGCGACAGGCTGTTCTTTGCCACCCATCCAACAGTGCCAAGCGATATCTTCCCGAAAGATTGCGGATTCATTTTATCGGATGGTTATGGCGCGGAAATATTGCGTGATGCACCCGAACACAAACTTCCCGGTGCAACCCGCAAAGCACTGATGCTGCGCTTTGCACGAGTAAGCGCCGCACGACTTACAATTGCAGAACTTGCAGGACTGGAGATACCCGAAGCAAATATTGACTAGTGCATTGACTAGCCCCATTGACTAACGGGGAGCACGCTTTGCCAGAATTCGCTGCAAGGTACGCCGATGCATATTGAGCCGACGTGCAGTTTCGGAAACATTGCGTTCGCACATTTCATAAACCCGCTGAATGTGTTCCCAGCGAACACGATCGGCAGACATCGGATTTTCCGGTGGTGCAACCTTTTCGCCCGGACGCCGGGTAAGCGCTGCAAAGACCTCATCCGCATCGGCTGGCTTGGACAGATAATCAATCGCACCAAGCTTTACCGCATTTACAGCAGTTGCAATATTTCCATAACCGGTAAGTACAATGGCACGGGTATCAGTGCGACGGGCACGAATGGCTTCGATCACATCAAGGCCGTTTCCGTCACCAAGGCGCATATCCACCACCGCATAAGCGGGGGCTGCGAGTTTTGCAGCGGCGATGCCTTCTTCAACCGATTCCGCAGTCGTCACCTGAAACCCGCGCCCTTCCATGGCACGGGCAAGACGCTGCAAGAATGGCTTGTCATCATCAACCAGAAGGAGGGTCGGATCGTTGCCAATGGCTTCGGTGTCTTCCTGCTTCAAGTCTTCCATGGGTGCTTCCTGCCTGAATTTTTGTTTCTTTATTGATACCCCTGCGTCAAAAAGTCAAATAGCCATTGAATTATTGAAGCAATCCAAGCAAAAAATAATAAATCAAGACAGGACAAACGCCTGTATTTGCAAAGAATTTTTACAATTAACCCTGTGAAAGAGTTGCATTAAATTTGCGTCACTGCAAAGCAAAGATCAAATAAATATCGAAGATTATCGAATGTATTCATTATCTTACAGTGAATGCTGATCGAGGCCAAACCACTTTGACCTCAGCCCCCTGCCCCGGATTTTTACGATTTTTAAAACTGATCTGCGCGCCTGAGCGCTCAAGCAAGGTTTTTGCGATAAAAAGACCCAGACCCAGTCCGCCACCGCCATTATGAGCGTTATCGCGACTGGTCATATAAGGCTCACCGATTCGGTCAAGAACCTCCGGCTTGAAGCCTTCACCATCATCCTGGATCGTTACCGAGACCGTGGTGTCGGTCCAGCCCCATGTCACACAGACCTCATTACGCGCAAAATCGACGGCATTTTCGATCAAATTTCCAAGACCATAAAGCAGGCCCGGATTACGCCGCACAACCGGCTCAGGCTTTGGGCCTTCCATTTTTACTACATCAAGCACAACACCAAAATTACGATGCGGTTCAATCACCTCCTCAACCAGCGACGAGAATGGAAGACGCGACATATGTTCTTCATTTTCAGAAGAAAGACTGGTCAGGCGTTGCAGGATTTCACGGCAACGCGCGGCCTGAGATTGCAACAGCGCAATATCTTCTGCCAGTGCAGGATCGCTATCGGGCTTTTTTGCATAAGTGCGCTGCATTTCCTTGACCACCAGCGTGATGGTCGCAAGCGGTGTGCCAAGCTCATGCGCGGCGGCAGCAGCAAGCCCATCAAGGGCAGTCAAATGCTGTTCGCGCTGCAAAATCAATTCGGTCGCGGTCAAAGCGTCTCCGAGCTGGCGCGTTTCCTCGGCGATACGATAGGCATAAACACCGGTAAAACCCAAAGCCGAGATAATCGCGCACCAGATGCCCACCACAAAAAGGAAGGGCAGCACCAGCGTCTCACCAGGATACCATGGCAAAGGCAGGTGATAGAATATCAAAAACGAGGTGCAGAACACGGCCAGCAAAGCTAGTCCCAGCGTGTGCCGGACTGAAAGTGAGGTCGCAGAAATGATAACCGGCGCAATCATCAAAATGATAAATGGGTTCTGCACGCCACCCGTCAGATAAAGCAGACCTGCCAATTGCAGAATGTCAAAAGCCAGAACCAGACTTGCAGCATCAGGGTTCAGCCGGTGATTGTTTGGAAAATGAAAGGCGAGATAGAGATTGAGCCATGCGGAGGCTGAAATCAGCGCAAGACAAATACTGATCGAGAAGCTGAATTGCAGATAAAGCGCCACAAACATGACGGCTGCCGTCTGCCCGGCAATGGCCAGCCAGCGCAGGCGCACCAATGTGGTGAGGCGCGGTCTGCGTGAAAGATTGGAAGCGCGATTGTCAAATTCTGCGTGCATGATCACCCCTGTTGGCCCCTTATGTGCCAAGGTGCAGGCTTAATGCAAGAAAAACTGTGTCATCCCGTCGCAGGCAATTATGTACCGCGCGGTTTGGCCCTGCGTGTCGCTTGCGCATTCACCGGATCTTCAGGCCAGACATGACGCGGATAACGCCCACGCATATCAGAGCGCACATCAGCCCATGAGCCTTGCCAAAACTTAGGCAAATCGCGCGTGATTTGAATTGGACGATGGGCGGGTGACAGTAATTCCAGCAAAAGCGGCACATTGCCATTGGCGATTGCCGGATGCGTGTCGAGGCCAAAAAGCTCCTGCACACGCACCGCAAGGACTGGTTCCTCTGCATCATAGCGGATCGGGATATGGGAGCCGGTCGGAACGGTAAAATGTGTTGGCGCCAGTTTTTCGACGCTTCGTTGCATATCAAAAGGTACAAGGCTCATCAGGCCATTTTTAAGCGCATGGGCCGGGATGCGGTCAAGTTGCGCTTCGCCGTTAAGAAAGGGCAAAAGCCAGTCATCAAGGCGTTCAATGAGAGTATCATCATCCATGGCCGACCACGGATCACCAAGGCCACGATAAAGCCAGCCCAGACGACGGCGCAGGATTTGCGTATCCTTGCCCCATGGCAGGATTTGCAGACCATGTTCGCGCACGGCCGCAATCACACCTTCATCGGCGCTCACCCCTGAAGGTGCGGCCAATGGCTTTTCTGAAAGAGCAATCGCACCGATCCGCACCGCTTCACGCGCACGCAATGCGTTTTTTTCAGCATCATAAACAACCTGCCGTCCGCTTTTTATTCTCGTACCCAGAGCTGCACGGATTTCCGTCTCCGTCACTTCCGCCGCAGACAGAATACGCGCCCTGCCCGCTTTGCCCGACATGTCAGTCACCACCAGCCATGGCGCACGGCTGAGACTGACAGCAGGGTCAAGCTCGCCGCCGCGACCATTGGCCAGCAGAAATTGTCCCGTTATGCCACGCGCCTTGGCGATACGGTCGGGATAAGCATCAATCAGCATACGGCCGATAGAAGAGCCGGCTGCCGGGCCTTTGTTCGGCACATTGGCGCTCAGACGTTTTGCAAGATTTCTGGCGCGTTGCGCACGATCAGAGCGGTCATTGCGAAAGCGTGACATGCGCATGTCGAGATCAATATCATTGCCACCCAGACCACGCTCCGTCAAAAGCATGGCCAGCTCTGCCGCCCGCAAAGCCTCGCCGCGTTTACCAGCCTCTGCCACCATGGCGCCAAGTCGTGCAGGGAGTGCCAGTGAGCGCATGAGCTCGCCATCTGCGGTCAAACGCCCTGCATCATCAAGCGCACCAAGCCGGATAAGCAGCGCTTTGGCCTCTTTCAGGGCCGGCGCCGGTGGCGCGTCGAGCAGTGGCAATGTTGCGGGATCTGTCACACCCCATGCGGCTGCATCCAGCACAAGACCAGAGAGGTCGGCTTCCAGAATTTCCGGTGGTGAAAAGGCAGGGAGTGCTGCGGTCTGTCCCTGATGCCAGAGGCGAATGGCAATGCCCGGCTCTGTACGACCAGCGCGACCGGCACGCTGATCAGCGCTGGCGCGTGATGTTCGTACGGTTTCAAGGCGCGTGAGGCCAGTGGCGGGTTCATACTTTGGCAGACGCGCAAGACCTGAATCAATCACCACTCTTACCCCATCAATGGTAAGGGACGTTTCGGCAATCGATGTCGCCAGCACCACCTTGCGGTGGCCCGACATTGCGGGTTTGATCGCCGCATCCTGTGCACTGCCCTCCATTGCACCATAAAGCGGAGCCAGAATGATATTGGCAGGCAGAAAGCTTTCCAGCATGCGTGCTGTGCGTTCGATCTCGCCCTGACCGGGGAGAAAAGCGAGAATACTGCCGGTTTCATCGGCCAGAGCCTCGCGAATGGCGCCTGCCATCGCATCTTCGATAGGTTGGTCGGCTTTGCGTTCGCGATAGCGAATATCGACGGGAAAGGCACGGCCTTCACTTTTAACAACCGGCGCATCGCCTAAAAGTGAAGCGACACGTGCGCCGTCAAGCGTTGCCGACATGACAAGGATTTTGAGATCATCGCGCAGGACTGACTGCACATCAAGCGCCAGCGCCAGACCAAAATCGGCATCAAGACTGCGCTCATGAAACTCATCGAATAAAACCGCGGCAACACCCTTGAGATCAGGATCATCAAGGATCATACGCGTAAAAACGCCCTCGGTGACGACAAGGATTCTGGTTTTGGCCGAAACCCTGCTTTCAAGGCGCATGCGATAGCCGACCGTTTCGCCGGGCTCTTCATCAAGCAATTGCGCCATACGCCGTGCAGCCGCACGCGCTGCCAAGCGACGCGGCTCAAGCAGCACGATCATGCCGTTCCCCCGCCAGTCCGCGTGCAAAAAATGCAGCGGCACCAGCGTTGTCTTACCCGCACCGGGAGGCGCAACCAGAACAGCACTGGCATGCGCGTTCATGGCGGCATCAAGCTCCGGCAATATGCGGGTAACGGGAAGATCGGGCAAGCGCGTCAAAAGAGTGTCCGTGGTTGAGGCATTATCTCTGCTGCTTATCACACAGGAGCAGATATGATCCATTCTCGTTTTGACATTGAGAGAGAATAGCATTCTGAAAAAAGCTATTTTATGAGCAATTGACATACTCCCCCAGAGTATATAGGTTTTGTGAAAATCGGGAGATTTCATGCCGCACTCACCGGAAGATAAAAAACGCGCCCTGACGCGACTAAAACGCATCAAGGGTCAGGCTGAAGCTCTGGAACGCGCGGTGGAAGCAGGCACGGAATGTGCTGCCTTGTTGCAGCAGATTGCCGCCTTGCGGGGGGCTGCCAACGGATTGATGGCGGAAGTGCTGGAGAGCCATTTTCGCGAGACATTCAGTCAAAATCGCGGGCAAGCCCGTGAAACAATGGCCCGTGAGACCATAGCGCAAAATGCAGTGGCTGATCCCGATACACAAATCGACGAAATCATGCGGATTTTGCGCACCTATCTGAAATAGGGCGCACGGAAAAAAGGATTGCAAACATGAAGTCACGCGCAGCCGTTGCCTGGGAGGCAAAAAAGCCGCTCACTATCGAAACCGTTGAAATCGGCGGCCCACGTGCTGGCGAAGTGCTGGTCGAAATCATGGCGACCGGCGTTTGCCACACCGATGCCTATACGCTTTCAGGCCTTGATTCTGAAGGCAAGTTTCCCGCCATTCTCGGCCATGAAGGGGCTGGTATTGTGCGCGAAGTGGGTGCCGGTGTGACATCGGTCAAGCCGGGTGATCATGTGATCCCGCTTTACACGCCGGAATGCCGCCAGTGCAAAACCTGCCTGTCACAGCGCTCAAACCTTTGCACCTCGATCCGCGCGACACAGGGGCAAGGCCTGATGCCCGACAATACATCGCGCTTCTCATGTGATGGGGGCGAGGTGTTCCATTATATGGGCTGCTCGACCTTCTCCAACTTCACCGTTCTGCCGGAAATTGCTGTCGCCAAGGTCCGCGAAGACGCGCCTTTCGACAAGATCTGCTATATCGGCTGCGGTGTGACCACGGGTATTGGCGCAGTTATTTATACAGCCAAGGTTCGCCCGGGTTCCAATGTCGTGGTGTTTGGTCTTGGCGGCATTGGTCTTAATGTCATTCAGGGCGCACGCATGGTTGGCGCTGACAAGATCATCGGTGTGGACATCAATCCATCCAAGGTGGAAATGGCAAAGAAATTCGGCATGACCGACTTCATCAACCCGCGCGAAGTGGGCAATGACAAGGTGGTTCAGGCCATTCAGGACCTGACCGATGGCGGTGCGGATTATTCATTCGATGCCACAGGCAATACCGATGTCATGCGTCAGGCACTGGAATGCTGCCATCGCGG
The DNA here is from genome assembly GCF_006476605.1 of Brucella gallinifaecis. Taxonomy (GTDB): domain Bacteria; phylum Pseudomonadota; class Alphaproteobacteria; order Rhizobiales; family Rhizobiaceae; genus Brucella; species Brucella gallinifaecis. Next base: position 232,114 of record NZ_ML636804.1, on the reverse strand, counting down.
ATGGGGTGAATCGATCATCATCGGGGTTGCTGAAGCAGGCAAGGAAATTGCCACACGCCCATTCCAGCTTGTCACCGGGCGCGTCTGGAAAGGCACGGCCTTTGGTGGCGCACGCGGTCGTACCGATGTGCCAAAAATCGTTGACTGGTATATGGAAGGCAAGATCGACATCGACAGCCTGATCACCCACACCATGCCGCTTGATGAAATCAACACGGCTTTCGACCTGATGCATGAAGGAAAATCAATCCGTTCGGTGATTGTCTACTGATGAGCGAAAAGCTTTTCATTTCCCATTGGGATGAGTTCGACAAGCTGACCCCACGCGCACTTTATGCAATATTGAAGCTGCGTGTGGATGTTTTCGTGGTCGAGCAGAATTGCGCCTACCCGGAAATCGACGGCAAGGATTATCATGCGTTTCAATTGCGCGTTCTGGATGGTGAGGAACTTGCAGCAAGTCTGCGGGTTCTGCCACCGGAAGCGGATGGCAAGCCGGCGAAGATCGGGCGGGTTGTCGTGAGCGCTGATTATCGGGGTTACAAACTTGGTCATCGCATCATGAAAGAGGCGGTTGCTTTTGCGCAAGACCACTTTCCGGGCATTGCCATTGAACTGAATGCACAAAGCCATTTGCAAAAATTTTATGGCGCATTCGGTTTTGTCGTCATTTCGGATGAATATCTCGAAGATGGTATCCCGCATGTCGATATGCGCTTAGAATCCGCCTAGGGTCAGATCCGCAAGAAAGTGCTACCAGATGTTTTTATTGCACCGCCATATGTCGTTTTATATCGCAGCCATTGGCGGTGCATTGGGTTTCATTCTAGCCTGGTTTCTGGACAGACAGCTTGCCCCGGTCATCGGAGCAAACTGTTTTTTTCTGATCTATCTGATCCTGGCGCTTTGTGCCTTGCCGAAGCTGACCGCAGCCTTTCTCAAGAAACATGCAGCCACAGCGGATGAGCCGGCATGGATCATCTTTCTGGTGACATTTGCCACCGTTTTGGTTGCGATCATATCGCTGTTTGTACTGATCAATCAAAAACCGGAAGCCAGCCTGATTGCCCTCATCGTCACGCTCACTTCGGTGCCACTTGGCTGGTGCACTATTCACATGATGACAGCAATCCACTACGCGCATTTATACTGGCAGCCAACAGAGCCGGCCGGAAAGGATCCGGCACATGCCAGCCCTGTACGCGGTGGATTTGCATTTCCCGAAACGCCGCAACCCTCTGGCTGGGATTTTGCCTATTATGCTTTCATCATCGGTATGACCGCACAAACATCCGACACCAATGTGACCACAACCGCAATGCGAAAGGTGACGCTTTTGCACAGCGTCGTGTCATTCTTCTTCAACACTGTCCTTGTGGCTGCAACGGTCAATGTCGCTGTAGCCCTTGGTTAAGCTATTCCGGGAGTCATGATCAATCATGGAAACAATTTCGACTGCAAAATGCTTTGGTGGAACGCAAGGCGTCTATCGCCATAAAAGCGAAACCACTCAATGCGACATGAGTTTTGCTGTTTTCATGCCACCACAGGCAAAGGATGGTCCGGTGCCAGTATTGTGGTATCTCTCCGGCCTGACCTGCACACATCAAAATGTGATGGATAAAGGCGAATATCGGAAAATGGCATCAGAATTGGGAATTGCCATCATTTGCCCCGATACAAGCCCACGCGGAGATGACGTGCCGGATGAGCCAGATAATTGGCAATTCGGCAAGGGAGCAGGCTTTTATGTCGATGCCACGCAGGCACCCTTCGCCAAAAACTATCAGATGTATAGCTATATCACCAAAGAACTGACCGATCTTGTGGCAGATAAATTCCCGCTGGATATGGCGCGTCAGGCAATCAGCGGCCACTCCATGGGTGGTCATGGTGCGCTGACGATAGCGCTCAAAAACCCCGACCGTTTCAAATCGGCCTCCGCTTTCGCACCCATTGCACAACCCTCGACAGCCGGATGGTCAAAGCCTGCATTGGAAAAATATCTGGGGGCTGAGGAACGCGCATGGCGCATCTATGACGCAACTTTGCTGATTGAGGATGGCGCCCGATTTTCAGAGTTTATGGTTGATCAGGGTACAGCCGACAGCTTCCTTGATGAAGGTTTGCGACCATGGCTGCTGGAAGAAGCCTGCAAAAAAGCGGGTATCCCTATCACGCTCAACATGCGCGAAGGCTATGACCACTCCTATTTCTTCATCTCGACCTATATGGATGAGCATCTGAAATGGCATGCAGAACGGTTGAAAAAATAGAATACAGGCGGGGCAAAAGCCCCGCTTTGTCAAATACGCGCAATCCCCGGCAAATTTGACTGCAAAATTTGGAAAAATCGCTGTTAACGCCTATATTAAAGCCATGTTTGTCGAGTGATTCGACAGGGTTTTTGATGCTGCTATGACAGCAGGATTTAGGGCCGCATTCGCGGCGCATTTTCGAAAGATTTTCATGAGCGAGACTCCAGAGATGAATTCCGAAGCCCCCGCCGAATATGGCGCGGATTCCATTCGTGTTCTGAAAGGCCTCGACGCAGTTCGCAAGCGTCCGGGCATGTATATTGGCGATACGGATGACGGCTCGGGCCTGCATCACATGGTCTACGAAGTCGTAGACAACGCAATCGATGAAGCACTTGCCGGACATGCCACTCTGGTAACGGTTACACTCAATGCTGATGGCTCCTGTACTGTTACCGATAATGGTCGCGGTATTCCGACTGACATCCACAAGGAAGAAGGCGTTTCAGCTGCTGAAGTCATCATGACCCAGCTTCATGCCGGTGGCAAATTCGACCAGAACTCCTATAAGGTTTCCGGCGGTCTGCATGGCGTGGGCGTTTCGGTTGTGAATGCGCTGTCGATCTGGCTCAGGCTGAAAATTCGTCGTGCCGGTAAAATTCATGAAATCGCCTTCACCCATGGCGTGGCCGATGCGCCACTGGTTATTACAGGTGATGCAGGCAGCGAGACCGGCACGGAAGTCAGCTTCCTGCCGTCGCCTGAAACTTTCACCATGGTCGAATTCGACTATGACACGCTGGAACGCCGTTTGCGCGAGCTGGCATTCCTCAATTCCGGTGTTCGCATAAGGTTGAGCGACCGTCGTCATGCAGACGTACGTGAGCAGGAGCTGCATTATGATGGCGGCGTTGTCGAATTCGTAAAATATATCGACCAGAACAAAAAATCGCTGCTGGAAGAGCCGATCTATATCCGCAGTGAAAAAGACGGCATGACTGTTGAAGTCGCCATGTGGTGGAATGATTCCTACCACGAAAAAGTGCTTTGCTTCACCAACAATATTCCGCAGCGCGATGGTGGCACACATCTGGCCGGTTTCCGTGGCGCCCTGACCCGGCAGGTTACAGGCTATGCCGATGCATCCGGCATGACCAAGAAAGAAAAGGTCAGTCTGACCGGCGATGATTGCCGCGAAGGTCTGACAGCGGTGCTTTCAGTCAAGGTTCCTGATCCGAAATTCTCGTCGCAGACCAAGGACAAGCTGGTTTCTTCAGAAGTCCGTCCGGTCGTTGAAAGCCTTGTCAATGAAGCGCTTTCGACATGGCTTGAAGAACATCCATCCGGTGGCAAGATCATCGTTGAAAAGGTCATTCAGGCAGCCGCAGCCCGCGAAGCCGCGCGTAAAGCACGCGACATCACCCGCAAGAGCAATCTGAGTGTGACATCGCTGCCGGGCAAGCTTGCCGATTGTCAGGAACGTGATCCGGCAAAATCAGAAATCTTCATCGTCGAGGGTGACTCTGCCGGTGGCTCCGCAAAAAGCGGTCGCTCGCGTCAAAATCAGGCCATTCTGCCATTGCGCGGCAAAATCCTGAATGTGGAACGTGTTCGTTTTGACCGTATGATCTCGTCCGATCAGGTCGGCACGCTGATTACCGCCCTTGGCACCTCAATCGGCAAGGATGAAACACACGGTTTCAATCCTGACAAGCTGCGCTACCACAAGATCATCATCATGACGGATGCTGACGTGGACGGTGCGCATATTCGTACATTGCTGTTGACCTTTTTCTTCCGCCAGATGCCGGAACTGATTGAACGCGGTCATATCTATATTGCGCAACCGCCACTTTATAAGGTCACTCGTGGCAAGTCTTCGCAATATATCAAGAATGAAGCGGCCTTTGAGGATTTCCTCATTGAAACAGGCCTTGAAGAGGCCGCTCTTGAAATGAGCAGCGGTGAAGTACGTGCAGAGCCAGACCTTCGTTCCGTGGTTGATGATGCACGCACATTGCGTCAACTTCTTTCCGGGCTTCACACCCGCTATGATCGCAGTGTTGTTGAGCAGGCAGCGATTGCAGGCCTTCTCAACCCGGCAGCAACAGTAAACGATGCCGCTTCACAGTCGTCTGCCGATATTGTTGCCAAGCGCCTCGATATGATTTCAGAAGAAACAGAGCGTGGCTGGACTGCCCATGTAACAGAAGATGGTGGCTATCGTTTCGAGCGCATGGTGCGGGGCGTGAAAGATGTTGCCATTCTCGATATGGCATTGCTTGGTTCTGCTGATGCCCGCCAGATCGACCGGGTGGCCGCACGTCTGTCGGAAGTATTTGCAGAGCCGCCGGTTCTGCGTCGCAAGGATAAAGTCGAGACCCCTTCCGGCCCGATGGCGCTGCTTGATGCAATTTTCGCAACTGGCCGCAAGGGGCTGGCATTGCAGCGTTACAAAGGCCTTGGCGAAATGAACGCCGAACAGCTTTGGGAAACAACGCTTGATCCTAATGTGCGCTCGCTGTTGCAGGTCAAGGTCAATGATGCAACTGATGCTGACTCACTTTTCTCCCGTCTGATGGGAGATGAAGTGGAACCACGGCGCGAGTTCATTCAGGAAAATGCGTTGAGCGTCGCCAATCTCGACGTTTAATGCAAACTCCAACCAGAGCAAAATAAAACTCGACAAGACTGCATTCAAATCATGCATTGAGGGCGCCATCTGATCTCATTCAGATCGGCGCCCTCAATATTTTCTTGCGCCTGAAATATGCGCAGTTCTTTTCCGTAACATGCTCTATACAGAAAAGCCCCGCAATGCGGGGCTTTTCAAAACTTCAATCTGATCAGATCAGATTAGAACTTGTATGCAACGCCAAGACGAACTTCGTTGGTCTTGAACTTGTCACGAACAGTAATGCTGTCAACTCCGTCAGAGAAATTGAAGTTCTTGCGACCATAATCGGTGTAACGATATTCGAGGCGAAGGATAACATTGTCTGTTGCTGCATAATCAACACCAGCGCCTGCTGTCCAGCCCGTAAGGGTCTTGCTTGAAGAGTAGCCTTCCGAAACGCCGTCAATAGTTCCGTTAATGGAATTTTTCACGCTACCGAATGCAACACCACCAGAGATATAAGGCAGGAAGCGATCAACTGCGTAACCAGCGCGGGCACGAACAGCACCAGACCAGCGCAGCTTGCTTTCAATGCTTGCACTATCACCGTCTTCGGTCGCCGAAATGCTGTCCTTGAGGTTATTGTAGGTTATATCACCATCAAGACCGAGAACAACACTGTTGCCGAGGTCGAAATTATAACCAGCATAGAGACCACCGAGGAAACCATCCGGCTTCAGGTTAAGAGCACCATATTCGCCATCATACTGGCTGAAACGCGACTTGCCCCAGCCGTAGCCGATCTGACCACCGAGATAAGCGCCATTCCAGGTAAAGGTAGGAGCAACGATGACCGGAGCTGGTTCTTCGTAAACGATAGCGTCGGCGGCTTTGGCACCGGTTGCAGCAACAAGAGCGATGGTTGATGCAAGAAGAAGAGACTTAAGTTTCATAACGTAACCTCCAGGGAGAAAAAGGAATACTCATTTATTGCCCCCAATATAAACCACCCGTCCGTAATGTCTGTAACAAGAATGCAACAGTGAACACCTGTCCGAAAAACATGCGCATTTCCGGGTGTTTATGCTAAAAATCGACAATTATTGGTTATTAAACAGTTAATCGATTAAGTGCTTCATCTGTAAGATTATGACGTTACTTCAAGAAAACTAAGCATTTGTCCAAATAAACAAGGCGCACTAATATTGGAGTGCGCCTTGTTTATGTTCCAATTTTTATGCGTGTGCAAAAATATCCGTATCAGGCCAGCCCATCAGATCAAGCTCCGAGCGGGTTGGCAAAAACCTGAAACAGGCCTCGGCCTGTTTTGTGCGGCCATCACGCTCAAGGCGATGTTCAAACACAGCTTTCAAACGATGCAGGTAAAGAACATCGGACGCTGCATATTCAAGCTGCGCCTGCGAGAGAACTTCTGCTGCCCAATCCGACGACTGCTGCTGTTTGGAGATAGAAACATCAAGCAGTTCGCCGCAGATTTCTTTCAAGCCATGGCGGTCAGTATAGGTGCGGGTCAGCTTGGATGCGATCTTGGTACAGAAGACCGGCTGCGGCATGGTGCCGAATGTATGCGCCAGCACCGCCAGATCAAAACGGCCAAAATGAAAGATTTTGGTGATTGATCGATCTTTCAGAAGCTTGACCAGATTGGGAGCCTTCTTCTGGCCGGCTTCAATCTGGATCACGTCAGCCGTACCGTCACCGGGCGAAATCTGCACAACGCAAAGCCGGTCGCGATGTGGATTAAGGCCCAGCGTCTCGGTATCGATTGCGACCGAATCCACCTGATAATGTTCAAGATCAGGCAAGTCGTTTTTATGAAAACGGATAGTCGTCATTTAGTCTTCCTTACTGCGCAGCAATTGCCACCATAATTCTGGCCCTACTTGGCGGCGATAGCCGCCATAATGCGAGCCCAAGAGCGCTGGCCCTTATGGAAAGAGTTCAGCTCATATTTTTCATTGGGCGAATGGATACGGTCGTCTTCAAGACCAAAACCGACGAGCAGCGATTCCATGCCAAGGAACGTGTCGAAATCACCGACAATCGGGATCGATCCGCCCATGGCAATCAAAACGGCAGGCTTTGGCCATTCATCGGAAAGCGCATCCTTGGCTTTGGAAACCAGCGGTGAATCATAAGGCAACTGGATTGCCGGCGAGCCGCCATGCGGATGAAACTCGACCGAGCAATCGGCTGGCAGGCGCTCTTCGACAAAGGCACGGAAGGCTTCACGGATTTTCACCGGATCCTGCTTGTGCACAAGGCGGAAGGAAACCTTGGCCGAAGCTTGTGCTGCGATAACGGTCTTGAAACCATCACCGGTATAGCCGCCGATGATGCCGTTAACTTCCGCAGTGGGACGCGCCCATGTCAGTTCCAGAACGCTGCGGCCTTTTTCGCCCGAAGGGATTGAGAGACCAATTGGCCCAAGGAAATTTTCAGCAGTACGGCCAAGGCCTTCCCATGATTGCAAAATCTGCGACGGTGTTTCTTCCACCCCTTCATAAAAGCCCGGTATTGTAACGCGTCCGGTGTCATCATGAAGATCGGCAAGAATTTTGCTCAGAATATGGATAGGATTGGCGGCGGCACCTCCGAAGAAGCCCGAATGCAGATCGCGGTCAGCAGCCTTGATGACGATTTCTTCGCCAACCAGACCGCGCAGGCCAACACTGATCGCCGGTGTTTCCTCATTCCACATGGCCGTATCGCAGACCAGCGCCACATCGGCTTTCAGCTCTTGCTTGTTGGCCTCAAGAAATGGCTTGAGCGAAGGTGAGCCGGATTCTTCCTCGCCTTCAAACAGCAAGGTCACCTTGACAGGCAGATTGCCGTTGACAGCCTTATAAGCGCGACAGGCTTCAACAAAGGTCATCAGCTGACCCTTGTCGTCGGAAGTTCCGCGACCGGTCAGGATTTTGCGACCGTTGCCGACATCCTTGACAGAAGGTTCAAACGGATCATTTTCCCAAAGATTGAGCGGATCGACCGGCTGCACATCATAATGGCCATAGAAAAGCACATGCGGTGCATCAGCGCTGGCCCCATCGTGATGCGCAACGACCATAGGATGCCCCGGCGTATCGCGCACGCTTGCTCTAAAACCAATAGACTTCAAATCCTCAACCAGCCATTCGGCAGCCTTGCGGCACTCGGCCTTGTAAGCCGGATCAGTCGAAATCGACTTGATACGCAGAAGATCGAACAGATGATCGATGCTTTTGTCGAGATTTGCGTCAATGTGATGGAGGACTTTATCGAGTGAGTGCGCAGACATGGATATTTCCTGACGAGTCGTAAAACTGTTTGCACAGTACAACTGCGAGACCCAAGAAGAAACCCGGTTTGATCAACGAAAATACCGTGAAAATGAATTGGCCGTCGTGGTGAGGGGGGATACCACAACGGCCATATCACTACACTCACAAACGACAGCCCGGAGAGGGGATGGGGCTATCGTTTATCACCGGCATCCAACGGGGGACGGGTCAGAAAACCGGCGATCAACGTGTTGTTGATGATCAGGATTTGGCCCTTCAACTGTGGCTATTCAAGGGCATAGAGGGCGTTTTAAGATTACAAATTTGTAACATAAGCGTTATCAATTTGAGAGTTTTATGTGATGGGTGCGAAGCTACGAACAAGCTTTCACGTGGACATGTTTGCCAACCCGCACAAGGCCGGTTTTCTTTATGCTTTGTTTCCTCTAATCCTAAGCCATGAAAAAAGGTGATCATCTCTTCCTCATTGACGGCTCGGGCTATATTTTCCGTGCCTATCATGCCCTGCCACCGCTGACCCGCAAAGCGGATGGCTTGCCGGTCGGCGCCGTCTCCGGCTTTTGCAACATGCTGTGGAAGCTGCTGAAAGATGCACGCAATACGGATGTGGGTGTGGTGCCAACCCATTTTGCGGTCATTTTTGACTATTCGTCGCAGACATTCCGCAAAGAGATTTATCCTGAATATAAAGCCAACCGCACCGCGCCACCTGAAGACCTGATTCCGCAATTTGGTCTGATCCGTCAGGCAACACGCGCCTTCAATCTGCCATGTATTGAAAAAGAAGGCTTCGAGGCGGACGATCTGATCGCGACCTATGCCCGGATTGCGGCAGAAGCCGGTGCTGATGTTACTATTGTATCGTCTGACAAGGACTTGATGCAGCTCGTCACGCCTCAGGTTTCAATGTATGACGGCATGAAGGACAAGCAGATTTCGATCCCGGAAGTGATCGAAAAATGGGGTGTGCCGCCGGAAAAAATGATCGACCTGCAATCACTGACCGGTGACAGCACCGACAATGTGCCGGGCATTCCCGGCATCGGACCAAAAACGGCGGCGCAATTGCTGGAAGAATTCGGTGATCTTGATACGCTGCTCGCACGTGCGTCCGAGATCAAGCAGAACAAGCGCCGCGAAAACATTATCGCCTATGCCGATCAGACCAAAATCGCACGCGAACTGGTGACGCTTAAAAATGATGTGCCGCTGGATGTCGATCTTGATGGTCTGGTGCTTGAGCCTCAGAATGGACCGAAACTCATCGGATTCCTGAAGGCGCTTGATTTCACCTCACTCACCCGCCGCGTGGCGGAGGCAACCGACACCGATGCATCGGCAGTTGAGCCTTGCCATATCGAGACTGAATGGGGTGCTGATGCGCATGGTCCCGATGTTGATGTGCCAGTGAAACCGGAAACCATTTCGTCTGGCACTCAAACCGTTGCAGCGGACACAACTGATACCAGCGGATATACGCCCAAAGCGCTTGCCGCAAAACGTGCATCGGATGCTCTGGCGCAAAAAATCGATACGAGTGCCTATAGCTGCATTCGCGATATTGAAACGCTGAACACATGGCTCGCGAAAGCCGTGGAAACAGGTCTTGTTGCTTTTGATACGGAAACCAATTCGCTTGATCCGATGCAGGCGGAACTGATCGGCTTCTCGATCGCGCTTGCTCCGGGCGAAGCTGCCTATATTCCGCTCCAGCATAAATCCGGCGCAGGCGATCTGCTCGGCGGCGGCATGGTCGAAGGACAGATACCGCTCGATAAGGCCCTGGCTGCGTTGAAAAATGTTCTTGAGGATGAATCTGTTCTCAAGATCGCGCAGAATATGAAATATGACTGGCTGGTCATGCGTCGCCATGGCATCAATGCTGTGTCTTTTGATGATACGATGCTGATTTCCTATGTGCTGGATGCCGGCACCGGTGGCCATGGCATGGACCCGCTGTCAGAGCGCTGGCTGGGCCATACGCCAATCGCCTATAAGGATGTTGCAGGCAGCGGCAAAAATGCTGTCACTTTCGATATGGTGGAGATTGAGCGTGCAACGGCCTATGCTGCTGAAGATGCCGATGTAACATTGCGTCTGTGGCAGGTGCTAAAACCGCGTCTTGCCGCTGAAGGTCTGGCATCGGTTTATGAACGGCTTGAACGGCCATTGATTGATGTTCTCGCACGGATGGAAGAGCGCGGCATTTGCGTTGACCGGCAGGTTCTCTCACGGCTGTCGGGCGATCTTGCCCAGTCTGCTGCGCGTTTTGAAGATGAAATCTACGAGCTGGCCAGTGAAAAATTCAATATCGGCTCGCCCAAGCAGCTTGGCGATATATTGTTTGGAAAAATGGGGCTTCCGGGTGCCTCAAAGACCAAGACCGGCCAATGGTCGACCTCTGCACAGGTGCTTGAAGATCTGGCTGCCGAAGGTCTGCCCCTGCCGCGCAAGATCGTCGACTGGCGCCAGCTCACAAAACTCAAATCCACCTATACCGATGCCTTGCCGGGCTTTATCCATCCGCAGACCGGGCGGGTGCATACATCCTATTCAATGGCATCCACATCGACAGGGCGTTTATCCTCTTCTGAGCCGAACCTGCAAAATATTCCGGTTCGCACCGCTGAGGGTCGCAAAATCCGCACCGCCTTTGTCGCAGAACCCGGCAACAAGCTGATCTCTGCCGATTACAGCCAGATTGAATTGCGGGTGCTGGCGCATGTTGCCGATATTGCACAGCTCAAACAGGCTTTTGCGGACGGCATTGATATTCATGCGATGACGGCTTCAGAAATGTTTGGCGTACCCGTTGAAGGCATGCCTTCGGAAGTGCGCCGGCGTGCAAAAGCGATCAATTTCGGTATCATTTATGGCATTTCAGCCTTTGGGCTTGCCAATCAGCTTTCGATCTCGCGCGAAGAAGCAGGGCAATATATCCGCACCTATTTTGAACGTTTCCCCGGCATCAAGGATTATATGGAAGCGACCAAGGCTTTTGCGCGTGAGCATGGCTATGTCGAAACCATCTTTGGGCGTCGTGCGCATTATCCCGATATCAAGGCATCAAATGCGCAGGTGCGTGCCTTCAATGAACGCGCGGCAATCAATGCCCCTATTCAGGGTTCTGCTGCCGACATTATCCGCCGCGCCATGATCCGCATGGAGGACGCGCTTGCAAAAGAAGCGCTTTCAGCCCGTATGCTGTTGCAGGTACATGACGAACTGATCTTTGAAGTGCCTGATAACGAGGTCGAGCAGACAATCAGTCTGGTGCGTCAAGTGATGGAAAACGCAGCCATGCCAGCCGTATCGCTTTCGGTGCCGCTGCATGTCGATGCGCGTGCAGCGCATAACTGGGATGAGGCGCATTAAAGTCTCACCCTGTTGACCTGAGAGGCGCAAACCTATAGGTAGGCGTCAATTATGTTGCTTCGTTGGTCGTCAGGAGAGTCGTGAACAAACAGGTTCATGACTGATGGGTGTGCGGCTTGAGAAGCTTTTTTCGTGAAAGTTATTCATGTCCCTACCTGAAACGATCGCTCCGGCACTTTCCGGAGCATTAGCCGCTCGTGGTTACAATACGCTCACTGCTGTTCAAAATGCCGTTCTCGCTTCTGAGACACTTGATGCCGATCTGCTCGTTTCCGCGCAGACAGGCTCCGGCAAGACTGTCGCTTTCGGCCTTGCCATGGCATCGACCATTCTTGGTGATGAACTGCGTTTTGGCCGCCCGGAAGCGCCCTTTGCCATGATCATCGCGCCAACACGTGAACTCGCCTTGCAGGTTCGCCGCGAACTGGAATGGCTTTATGCCGATACAGGCGCCACCATTGCATCCTGCGTTGGCGGCATGGATATTCGTTCCGAGCGCCGTGTGCTTGAACGCGGATCGCATATTGTTGTCGGCACTCCGGGCCGTCTGCGTGATCACATTTCACGCAATGCGCTTGATATGTCGCAGCTTCGCGTTGTTGTGCTTGATGAAGCCGATGAAATGCTCGATATGGGCTTTCGTGAAGATCTCGAATTCATTCTTGGTGAAGCACCGGCAGACCGCCGCACATTGATGTTTTCGGCAACCGTACCAAAGCCAATTGCACAGCTTGCCAAGCGCTTCCAGAAGGATGCGCTGCGCATTTCTGCTGCTGGCGAAGCCGGTCAGCATGCCGATATTGATTATTTCGCCATGCCTGTTCCGCCGCAGGAACGTGATCATGCAATCATTAATACGCTACTTTATTATGATGCGCAGAATACGATTATTTTCTGCTCAACGCGTGAAGCGGTCAAGCATATGGCAAGCCGCCTTTCCAATCGCGGTTTTGCGGTTGTGGCGCTTTCAGGCGAACTAAGCCAGGCCGAGCGCAATAATGCGCTGCAGGCAATGCGCGATGGCCGCGCACGAATTTGTGTGGCAACCGATGTTGCGGCACGCGGTATCGATCTGCCAAACCTTGATCTGGTAATCCATGCCGATCTGCCGAACAATGCTGAAACCATGCTGCACCGTTCAGGCCGTACGGGCCGTGCCGGACGCAAGGGCACCTGTGTTCTGGTGGTACCATTCTCGCGTCGGCGCATTGCGGAACGCCTTCTGCATATGGCAAAGCTCGACGCACAGACCGTTCCGGCACCCGGTATTGCGGCTGTTCAGGCCAAGACCAATGAACGCATTCTGAATGCAGAAGTGTTCAACCAGCCGGTTGAAGAAGAATATCAGGATCTGCTGAAAGCGCTGACCGAACGTTATACGCCGGAGCAGATAGCAAGTGCCTTTCTTAACCGTGAAGTTGCATCCCATCCGGCCGCGGAAGAAATTTCCGATGCGCCGGTGCATCCGATTGGCGGTAAAAAGCCGCGCGAGCGTTCAGAACGCAGTGATCGCGCAGAACGTGGAGAGCGTGGCGAACGCGGCCAGCGTTTTGATCGTGGCGAAGCGGGCGAGCGTTTCGACCGCAATGCACGTTTTGATGGCGTATGGTTCTCGGTTTCTGCCGGTCGCAAACACCGCGCTGATCCAAAATGGCTTTTGCCATTGATCTGCAAGGCAGGCGATGTGTCCAAGCGCGATGTCGGCTCGATCAAGATTTTCGACAATGAAACCCGCTTTGAAATCACCGCAGCCAAGGCCGAAGAATTCCGCCGCTCGGTTGAAGAACACGGCACAGGCGAGAAGGGTCTTGTTATCCGTACCGCTGTTGCAGGCGCTGGCGGCGATGCAGCACCGCGCGAAGGCAAAGGCAGTTTCAAGCCGAGAAGTGACTTCCGCGATGGCGGCAAAGGTGGCTGGTCAAAGCCAAAGGGCGACTTCAAGAAAGACGGTTTCAAGAAGAGAGACGGCAAAAAATCCGGCGACGGAGGCTTTAAGGCCAGAGCCAGTTAATTTGTCGGGAATGAATAGCCTCACATCAGAGCCTGTTTCGATCTGAATAAACAGGTTCTGCCCCGGAACTGGTTCTATTCGTGGAATGAAGGCTATAAAATTATTGTCAATATGCGATACTGCCCCTGATGGGACAGACAAATCGCCTTGCAAACCCCTCCCCTTCACCAATTGCAGTATTTGTTGCAATTGGTGGGGTCTATATCAGTCAAAGTGTAATCAGTGGGCTGACCTTTACCAGCCTGCCTGCAATATTGCGGACAAACGGATTACCGCTTGACCAGATAGGGCTGATTTATCTGGCTATTCTGCCATGGTCGCTGAAATTTCTCTGGTCGCCGTATCTTGAGCGTTTTCGTCTGCCTGCCCGTGGCAAAAACCGTTCGGCTCAGATCATACTTACCGGCGGGCTTCTATCAGCATCCTGTCTGTTACTGGCAGGTCAAATCGGCCCGCAGCAACTGACCCCGCTGCTGCTGTGTCTCACCCTCGTTGCCTTTGTGGCCGCAACCATTGATATAGCCTGCGACGGCTATACAGTGGAAGCTCTCGCACAACGCGATTATGGCTGGGGCAATGCAATTCAGGTCGGCAGTGCCTATCTTGGCGCTGCAATAGGCTCAGGGCTGTTTCTGGTTATTTATGATCATTACGGCTGGAACCTGTCCCTCGCATTGATGGCGGCTATGGTGCTTTTGCTGGCCATACCGTTTGTCCTGCAAAAAAATGTTCATCAGCCAGCTGTGGAACGCCAACACATACCGTCACTGCGTCTGGCGCTGCAACGCACCGAAATCCGCAAAGGGCTGGTGCTCACGGCCTGTTTTGTTGCAGCGCAAAAATGGGGCGGGGTGATGATGGAACCCTATATGATCGATGCGAAGATTGGCTTGTCACTTCTGGGTATATTAAATGGAGCTGGTGGGCTCATCACTGGCCTTGCAGGTGCATGTATCGGCGGTCTGGCGGTCAGATATTCAGGAACGCGCCCTGTCCTGCTTACAGCGCTTGTTCTGCAATGCCTGCTGATGATCAGCTTCATATGGTTCTCCGGGCAAAGCAACCCGCCGCGTTTTTTCATGCTGCTATGTGCACTGGCCTCCTCTTTCGGTGTGATGGCTTTTGGTTTTGTTGCCCTTTATGCCCGTTTCATGGAAATCTCGGATATTCGGCAAGCCGGTGTGGATTTTACAATCTTCCAGTGTATGGACGGCGTCATCAGCATGATCGGCGGCGTTGTGGGCGGAAAAATCGCTGCATTATACGGTTATCAGCCCCTCTTTGCAGTGGGCGCAGGACTGTCTGCAGCCGCAATGCCGCTCATCTGGTCGATGGAGCGTTTTGAAACGGGCAGATAAAACTATCCCGCTTCAGGCAAATTGCGCCAGCGGATTAACCATCGGCGTCCCGAACCGGAAGCTTTTTTGCGGATCAAGCAAATCCAGCATCTGACGATTATTACGCAATTGCAGACGATTGAAACAATTGCGCGTCATGACCGGTCGAAACAGATCATAGCGTTGATATTTATCTGCATTGTGAGGATATGCCATTTGATAGGTCTTGGTAAATTCTGCAACCAAAGCCCAGAATTCCTGTTCTTTCATCAGTCCCTGATCGTCAAGAACAGCAGAAAGATGGCGGAAAAACCCGTCAAAAACATCAGTAAAAATATGATCCCTTTTCAGCGCTTCATCAAGCTTATAGCTGATACGGGAAATCTCTTCCGGCACCGCAAGGGTGCTGTTCATCAAGCCGATTTCCTCGCCGATATCCTTCATCAGCATACGCTCAATCCGGCAATCTCTCATGACCATGATCAGGTTCTCGCCATGGGGCATGAAAGCAAGATCATAATGATAGAAACAATGGATCAACGGCACATAATAAGCCTTGAGATAGCTGCATATCCAGCCTTCGACAGACTGGCCCGAGGCGGCAATCAAACGTCCTGTCAAAGCCTTGCCATCCGCATCCTGATGCAGCAAGGCTGCCATTGTCATCAGTCTTTCACCCGGCTTCAAATATTGTTGCGGACTTTCGCGCCACAGGGCTGCCAGCATTTTGCCATAACCGGTCGATCCGCTGATTTTCTTACTGTAAACGGGGTTCTGATAACCGATAGCGGCCACCTCACGCAGAATAGTAAAACCGGCTTCGTTTAAAATTGCATCAGTGCCAAGCAGATCAACCAGCCATTCATTAATAGCCGGTGTAACAGACATATATTCCGGCGACAGACCGCGCATGAACCCCATATTCAAAATCGACAACGCGGTTTTGACATAATGTTTATGTGGAGCGGTAATATTAAAGAATGTACGGATGGATTGCTGCGGGCGGTAAATATCGTCCCCCTCACCAAGCCACACAAGATGGCGCTGCGCCACCTCCGCGGCAAAAGTGATTGCGATCTTATTCTGCCACTGCCACGGATGCACCGGCATGAAATAATAATCATCCGGCTCAAGCTCAAGCATGACCAGATAATCGCGCCAGCGGTTCAACAGGGCCGCATCCAGTTCCTGCTCGATCAACTGCTTGTAAGTCAGACTTGTGAAAGAACTAAAAACAGCACGGCTCCGACTGACTGCCAGCCATGTCATGGGTAAAGAGCGGGCTGTCTCCGGTGCATAAGCCAGATAATCCGCCGTGTTGAAACCGATACGGCCATTATTGGCAATAAAAACCGGATGACCTTCGCTCATAGCGGCTTCACTATCCTGATATTCGGCATGGCATAGATCTTCTGCTGAGCGGTTGCCGGATGATAGTTTATAGCAGGCAGAGTATAATGTGCTGCTGATCTCTTCGAGATAAAGCGGAAAATCATCGCAGCCTATATCCAGCTGATCACCTATGGCGATCAAGAATTCCAACGCATCGGGACCTCCCTCTGCCAGCCATTCATTCTGATCCGATCTCACCAGCCGTTTAAGACTTCTCCCATCAATCAGCCAATGATCGACCATCAAACGCCGCGCAGCAAATTCATAACGTAAGGTTTCACCAGCCGTGATCTGAAACATCCGTGCATTCAGTTGTTGCGGCTGCAAAACCTCCTCATGGGAAAGCTCTGCAATCATTTTACGCAACAAATGACGGTTTGCTTTCTCCCAGTAACAGGGAGACAAATGTGCGGTCTGCTCACAGCTATAAAGCGGACCCTTTGCAGGCCTGATGACGTCCAGAGACTGAAAAAAATCCTCCCGCCTGCACAGGCCAAGATAAGCCATCTTATCCGGCAACTGCACAGGTTTGATATGGGTAAAACCGACAAGACAATTCAGGCGATGAATTTTATGGTTTCTGATATCCGGCTCGACCACAATGCGGCGTATTTCAGCTTCAGAAAAGATAAAATGCAACAGACTGCGCATCACAGCCAGTGTAAAACCGCCACGGCGCAGCACAGGCGGTGCAACCAGCAAATGCATACCGCAATCGCCTTTTTCAGCACGATAATGATCGGAAAGACTATCTGTTAGCGGGTCATAAATTTCTGCCAGAAATGCAGGCTGATCATCGCAAAAACCTATGAAAACCGCCTTATCCGGTTCATTTTGCATAGTCTGATAATAAGACAGAACCTGAGATTTACTAAAACCGCCCATATTCCAGAAACGGGCATAAGGCTGGTTCACCCATCCAGCAATCATATCCGCTTGCTCTACAGACTGGAGCAGCCTGATAGAAAACCTCCCCGTTACAGGATCATTATGTGTAAAATTATCGGTTGATTTTAAAGCATGAATAAAAGAGGTCATGAAACTATAATCCGGTTTAAGATAAAATATATCTGCCCAAAACGCCGCCCGGAGCGGCTTGATTACTGCAATTTTTCCGGGAAACAGCCTGTTTCATATATTTGTTCATGGGCCGCGGACGGCGCTCCGAACTCTTGAAACGCAATGCGTTTTTCTGTCAGATAAATATCCTGTCCGCAGATCTGCTTCAGAATACAGGCATTGCGATAACAGCCCATGCCAAGATCGGGAGCTGTAAAACCATGGCTGTGTAATTCAGCGTTCTGAACGAAAATCTCGCCCCTGCCCCCATCGATTGAATAGAACCGGTCAACATCAAATTGACCGGATGGCAAATAACGGATTCTGCTACTGACCGGCTTAAGAAATTCCGGCTCCCTATAGGTATATCCGGTGCCCAGAATAACCGCATCACTGCGGATTCGGTAATTGCGGTTTTGTTCGATATGCTGAAAATACAGATCATACTGATCTGAAAGTCGATCGGGCGGACTAATCTGCATGAGTTCGCTGTTGGTCAACATTCTTACATGCTCGGCCTGATCTATACTGCGCTCATAAAGCCGGTGATAGATTTTCTGGAGCAGGCTGTCATTAATGCCCTTATAAAGCGGTCCCTGAGACTGTAAAATTTTCCGCCTTTTCGTTTCGCTCAAATGATAAAAATAATCCACATAATCCGGCGAAGTGAGTTCCAGTGTCAGTTTCGACAAGTCAAGCGGATAGAAATGGGATGAACGAGTTACCCAATTCAATTGATAGTTTCTCTGATCATGATCCTGCAAAAGATCATAAAAAACTTCTGCCGCGCTTTGGCCGCTGCCGATGACGGTAATGGACTTGCAATGTTGAAGAGTGTGCTTCTCAAACATATAGCGGGAAGTGTGAATGAACGTATCTGTCTGTTCATGATTGTTGATCAATGCATCGGCACAAGTAGGGATACAGGGAGTGGTTCCGGTTCCCAGTACCAGCCGCCGTGCCAGATAGGAAATTTTGCACTTGTTTTCAGCGTCATAAACCGTGACTACATAAAGGTGCTGTTGCTCATCATAGGTGACAGAGCAGACATTTTGCATGAAACAAATATTCTGCAATTGAGAAGCAGCCCAATTGCAATAATCATTATATTCGTTACGGCTGGGATAAATATTTTCCCGAATATAGAAATTATAAAGCCGGCCTTTTTGTTTCAGATAATTGAGAAAGCTGAAATCACTGGTCGGATCGGCCATTGTTACCAGATCACTGAAAAATGGGGTCTGAAGCATCGCTTCAGAAGTCAACATTCCAGGATGCCATTCAAACCGTGCTTTTCTTTCCAAAACAGTGTTTTAAAATGCTGCAAGGGCTGTGAGAGACAAGCAAGACTGAGATTGAATGGGCCTAAGCCAATGGCGATAAAATCATAAATCAAATGTGTCATTCTGTACCCCTGACGGAGAACCAACGTCACAGATCAGCAAAAATAAATTAAATAATACAGTATATTAGCAGCATCCATAGCTGCATGTTTCAAGATAGCTGATCTAATTGCGCAGTAAAATTGTTTGAATAGAATTCAGAAATATATTGAAGTTTTCTAATATTAAATAAACTTGAATTCAATTGTCAATTATTAAGTGAAAAGTTTTTGATGAAGACGGGTAATTTTAGAAAACCGCACATCCATGGCATACTGCGCAAGATATCGAGACCCCCGCAAAAAGATATTTTCCGGGACAGGCAGCAGGCGGCGCTGCTGAAAGAGGCTTTGAGAAAAAAGACGGCCATCTCTTGCAAAAAGATGGCCGGGAAAAAAGTGGCGTTGCGTGTGGTCAGCGAACGGCCCGAGATAAATGGCTCGATCAGCACAGGAACTCAAATAACCACATTAAGAACAGGGGAGATTACCCTGTAAAACTAATTACCGCCCATAATACCGCCTTGAGCCATTACCTGGATAAAAGCAGGAGTTAATATAACGGCAAAGATAACAGGCAAGAAAAACAAAATCATAGGTACTGTAAGTTTTGGCGGCAAAGCAGCAGCTTTCTTTTCCGCTCTCAACATACGCTGATCTCGGTGTTCAGCCGCAAGATGTCTCATAGCATCGCCTACGGAAGTACCATATTTCTCTGATTGAATCACACATTGTACAAATGTGTCTACACTGCGCAAATTGGCCCTTTTAGCAAAATTTCTATAAGAAATTCTTCTGTCTGGATATAAACCAAACTCGGCGATTGTTAGCTTAAGCTCTTCGGACAGTTCTTTTGACAAAAACTCAGCAACACTTGCAACTTTACTTAATGCAGCTTCGATTGTCATCCCGGTCTCGACACACACTATTATCAGATCAAGCACATCGGACCAGCTTTTCTCAATTTCCTTACGCCGTTTTATAATGCGATTATGCAGATAAATCCCCGGGAGAAAATATCCTATGATACCTACAGCAATAGCTATTAAGAAGTAAAAATAAAAGTACATATTATTAAACACACCAAATAATAATAAAATTATCCAAATGGCGATAAGAAATAATGGACAAATCATTCTAGCCAATCTCAAAACAACAATTGGCTTACTTCCTCTAAATCCTGCGGAACGTATTCTTAGAAGATCAACTTCATTTTTATTATTAGACAATATAGATATAGCCAGTTTTCTTATATAGCTGGATGATATATTTTTATCTATAAAATCACTATTATAATTAGATGATTTATCCCTTACGTGAACATCGATTCTTTCTTTCTTATGTATAAATGATTCAAAAAATAATGAACCAACAAAAAGTAACGTAATAATTAGAAAAAAATATGTCATATTATTATATCTCGAAATTAATCATTTTCCACATCAAGGCAATTCCAATCGCCATCCATGCGAGACTACAGTAAATTACGAAATTTCCTGTGAAAGTAGTAAATAGAAGAATAATATAATCTGGAGATGAAAAATATATAGCTGCTATAATAAAAAATGGAAGACTACCAATAATGTAAGCAGACGCCTTTGCCTCAGCAGCCAAGGCATTAACCTTTTCCCTCATACGAATTCTATTTCTAATAACAGTACTGATATTAGACAGTGATTCAGATATGCTCCCACCTGATTGGTTTTGGATTTTAACAACAGTTGAAAAAAGTCTTGTTTCTATCGCATCGATGCGATGTGTCAGGCTTTCTACCGCTTCAGGAACAGTTGCCCCCAGCTTGCGTAATTCAACAATGCGAGAAAATTCACTTTTGATAGGCTCCTCGGCTTCCGCCGACAATAATGAAAACCCATCAAACAAAGGAAGCCCTGATTGTATAGCACGCACAACACTGTCAATCGCATCAGGGAAATTTGCAAGGAATTTGCGTTGACGCCTTGCGCACAAATATTTCAACACGATTAAAGGCAATAATAACGCTATTACTGATCCTAGGATTAAAGCCAGAAACGTTTTTCCTGTATAAACCAGCAAGAATATGAAACAACACAGTCCTGCAAACAGAAAAGATAGCATATAGGCATTAAATGATATATTAATTCCCGAACGTTCTTTTAAACGACGTAAATTACTGATAATGCTTTTACTTTTCAGATCACTATATCTCTCAGAAAAATCTTTTGCATTAAAGACATTCTGTATAGCAAGCTTGTTATTGATGTGCATCCTAATATGTTTTTTCTTCCGCATATCTGCAAAGAAAATAATAATTATAAGCGAAAATAAGCATATTAAGGAAATATAAAAAATAGATGACATTTTTTTGCTTTTTATAAATTTTTAATATAACCTAAATCTACCGAAACAGATTATAATTAAATAATTGCATATACTATATTAGAACGCGTTTCGATCTGATTGAATCAGATCGGATCATGCTCAAAGGAATTTTATATTTAGATAGCACAATATATGAAGCAGTTTATCTATCTAATTATAATTCATTAAATGCATTTATGAGCTTGTCTTGAAGGCCAAACTCGACCGCTTTTGAATAAAAGCCCGGACGTGAAAGTCCCGCCCCTATATGGCGACCAACAATTCGTCCCGCTTCATCATATCCCGCCATTTCATATGTCAAAAGATCCTGCATAACGATCACATCGCCTTCCAGGCCCATTATCTCCGTAACATGCGTTATCTTTCGGCTTCCATCCTGAAGACGAGATACCTGGATAATAATATCAACAGCTCCGCATATCATTTCACGGATAGTTTTCTGCTGTAGCTGATATCCCCCGATTGCCATCAGAGTTTCAATACGATTAAGACATTCTCGCGGACTATTTGAGTGAATAGTGCCCATTGAACCGGCGTGACCAGTATTCATCGCCTGCAAAAGATCAATAATCTCTGCTCCACGAACCTCACCAACAACAATTCGATCCGGACGCATGCGCAGACTATTACGTACCAGATCACGCATGGTAACTTCGCCTTTGTTTTCAGCACTGGTAGGCCGCGTCTCAAGACGAACAACATGCTCTTGCTGAAGCTGAAGTTCAGCCGCATCTTCACAAGTAACAATGCGCTCAGAGGGATTGATATAGCAACCAAGGCAATTAAGAAGCGTCGTCTTACCAGAACCCGTACCACCCGAGACAATCACATTGCATCGCGTTGCACCTATAACCTCAATAATTTCGGCGCCAGCACTGGATATTGTGCCATATTCAACCAGTTTTGACATGGTTAGCGCTTCTTTTCGAAATTTACGAATAGTGAGAGTAGTCCCGTCAATTGCCAATGGGGGCGCAATAATATTGACACGGGAGCCATCAGCAAGTCGCGCATCGCAAATAGGTGACGCTTCATCAACACGACGACCAACCTGAGATACTATTCGCTGACAAATATTTAACAGCTCCTGATCATCTCTGAACTTGATCGGTGTTTTCTGTACCTTACCTTTAACTTCAATGAAAACATTGTCCGGCCCGTTCACCATGATATCAGCGATATCGTCCCGGGCAAGCAAAGGCTGCAATGCACCAAATCCCAAAATATCATCGCAAATATCAGAAATAAGCTGCTGCTGTTCAGCACCTGACATGACAATTCGCTCAGTGCTTACTATTTCCCTGACTGCGTCAGTAATTCTTTTTTGAGCCTCATTATTATCTATGGCAGCCAGCTCAGCCGTATCGATAATGTTGAAAAGAATTGAGATAACATTTTGCTTATTCTTATAACGTCTTTGATCATGCTTAAGATCAGAAATAACGTTATTCTCAAGAATATTATCTGTCTTTGTATTTGGCACTACAGTAACATCACCCGTAGAGGGTTTATCATTATTATTCTCTACGCTTACATTCTTTTTACCAAACATAATTTTAGCCTTCCCTCACCATATTCATGAGCATCCGAATACGCCCAGCTCTTTTGACAGTTACTTTTTCATTAAATAGCGCTTCAGATGCTGTTAGAATCTCTTTTGCTGCCCTTGATTGCGGCTTAGCCGATATAATAACCTTTCCTGCCTCTTCAGATTTTCTGAAATCCTTAGCTTCAAAAGGAACGACAGCCAGAGCATTAAGTGATGACAGCTGCTTGAAATCATTTGCAAACAACTCAATAGAAGAGTTTTTACCTTCTTTATTTATAATAAGATGTACAGAATCACACTTATTATTATCATCCATATATTTAGTTATAATAGATGTATTTCTTACATTTATGATATCTTGTTCTGCAACAACAACCAAGTCATCAAGACTATCAACCACGTATAGCAATTCATTAGATAATTTATTTGGCATATCAATGATAACAATTGATGCCATCTTTGATGAATACTCAATAATTTTATTTAGAATGTTATCAATGCCTTTTATAACAGCATCTGGCTTCAATAAATAAGGGAATATTGATAGATTATCTGATACTTTTACAAGCATATTACTCAAGAAAAGCTCATCTATTTGTATGGATGAGTTGATTAACTCGTCAAAATATGATTGTGAAGGCTTATTGAAACTCAAACTTGAAGTTCCAAATTGGAGATCAAAATCCAATAGAATAGTTTTCTTTCCCAGTATCTCAGCTGTATAAGTGGCAATATTATGAGATATGGTTGAGCTTCCAACGCCCCCCTTTGCTCCAATGAAGCCGATAACGCGCGCATCACTTTGAGTCTTATTGGCAAATATTCTAGTGATAGAACTAAAAATATCACTAGAATTAAATGGAGCATTTATATAATCAGATACTCCACAAGCAATAAGGCTGCGATATAGCTGAATATCATTGTCGTGACCAAGAATAATTGCTTTTGTACCAAGTTGGCACAGGGATGCAATTTCCTCTACGTCCCGCAAAATAAAATTATATCCGCTCGTAAATTCTACGACAATCAGATCAAAACTGCTATTTTTAAGCTCCCGAATAGCAGCTTCACTACCGCCTTCAAAGATCTTTATCCGCGCCTTGGACGATTTACCATTATTCTTTAATTCAGTAATAACCAGTTCCAGTTCTTCTGAAACTGTAAAAAATCCTATTGATATATTAGGTAAATTACTCATTATCTTTTCTGATAAAAAAATCAACGCAAAATGAATTATAATATAAAATATTTTGCGTTGAATAAACGATTAAAATAATAAATTTATTTATTCTTTATTATCACTTTTTAATGACAATTCACCTTGCTGATACTTTTTGAGAATTCTATTAATTCTTCCAGCATCAGGAGGTGTTATATTTCTCATTCTATATTGATCATTCGTGTTATCCATCTGAACAGCAATATTATTGTTCATTGAACAACCGAAATTTGAATATGTCCTCATATCTTTATCATTGAGGATATCATCAGGCCAAATACCGCATTCACGTTGAACGGCCCCGACAACCCCATATACATCAAGTCTGATATATGCCTTTTCTTTCTTTTTAAGCGGAATTTTTGCGACAGATATTCTCTCTGAGGGCACACCGCTATATCTGAGATATGTCATTACCATTTCTTCCAACCTATTGAGGTCATTCTGGTTTTTGGCATATTGAGGTACGACAATTTTTATACTGGAATCCCTGCGCTGATTGGCTTCCGTAAGGGCCTTTTGTAAAACTTTTCTCTGTTCATTAGAAAGAACTGCTTGTTTTACAAGATTTGGCATAGCATACATAGTTGGAGGGGCTTTACGTACATAAGTAAAGTGATGATCATCTGCGCCACTAACCATTTGAGAAGCTAATCTCTCCTGGCTCGTACATCCTGCAACCAGTAACAGTACTGATAAAGCTATAACATTATATCTTGTCATTGTTCGTCATAGAAATCAGGTATCTATTATTTGATCCCAACTCTATTTATCCTCTGCATTATTATGTAATGTTTCCTATATGAATTTTGTATTCAGGAAAATTATCAAATTAAAACATTAACTTATTACGTCGACACGGGAATCGTGGAATTACTTATTAATATATCCAACTGATCCGTGATATTTTCCAGATGTCGCCGCTGCACCAGAACCATGATAAATCTTATTAACCTTAGCGAGGAAGACGGAATTGACGTCTGTTGCCATTTCAAGATTGTCTGTCGGACGTGAATAATCTGCTTCATTACCCGGCTTTGCCAGATAAGGCGTCACGATAATAACAAGCTCTTTATCGATACGACGGCGCAATTCATTTCTAAACATTGCACCAATGAGCGGAATTTTCGACACAAGCGGGACAGCAGTTCGACTATGTTCTGCCTGATTTTGCACAAGTCCTGCAATCATCATAGAACCACCCGATGGTAATTCGATTGTTGAAGATGCATTTCGCCGGTTCAAGGAGACAACCTCGCCGTTAAGACCTGGCACCTTGGTATTGCTAGCCGGTTCTGATACATCAGTAACAACTTTCAGGCTGATGCGCCCCGGTGAAAGCACAACTGGCAGAAACTCCAGCCCGATACCATAGTTAATCTGAGACAAGCTGGACGAACTACGACCATCAACTGTCAAGCTGTTAATCACATTATACTCTCCGCCCACTTTAAATTGAGCGGTTTCCCCTGAAAGCGCAGTAAGTGTCGGCTCAGCGACAACTTTCATTGCACCGGACTTTTCCAGACTATCCAGATATGCCTCAAGGGTAGTTCCGAGGGCTAATGTATGTATTTTTCCTGTAGCTCCCGGCAAGCTATCCAAACCAAATCCGGTCTTCTTTGTTTTAAGCTCAATCCCAAGCTGCTTGCTGACATTTCGGCTAACTTCAGCGACCACAACTTTGAGCGTTACCTGCTGTCCTCCCGTAACCTGAATGAGATTGATAATCTCATTCTTGCCGCCGGAAGCTTTTGCACCAGTCAATTCTGGTTCGTTGCCACTTTGTCCGTCATGTTTAATACTGGCATCGCCTCCAAAGATATATGCATTGGCCAAAGCGGTTGCTTTTTCAATATCGCTTGCCTTTTGCACCATCCCGGACAGGACAACGTTGTCATTAACCAGGGAAACTTTAATGTCAGAATTGGACAAATATTGCCGCAATGCCTGCCGCAACGGAGACAAATCACGTTCAATACGAACTGAAATATCACTGATTGTATTTCCGTCCGTATCCAATGCCACAAGATTGGTCTGTCCAACACTCTTGCCGAACAAATAAATATCCTTGGAAGATCGTACGATCGCACCCGCAACCTTCGGGTTTGCGACCACAATGTCACTCACTTCGCGTGGCAAATGGACAATGGTTGTCTGATTCAACCCAACATTTACGCTCGAAATCGAGCGGGTCACATTTACTTCCGCAGCATTTACCGAAACAGGTGAGAGCGCAAGGCCGGCACATAAGAAGCCACCAACATATAAAGCAAACATAGCACTTTTGATTTTTTTAGATTTTTTCATCTGGAGGGACTTCATCGACGCACTCCTACCTCTGTAATATTAGAACTGGTTATCAAATGAACATTGCCCTTAGGCCCCGGCGCAAAAACCAGGTGCTCAGCATCTTTTTCAGACTCGAGCGGAACTTCATCATTTTCGACAATTGCCGAACGCAACGATAGATCCACCTTGCTAGCCATCGCCTGAGCGGCCACCATGATTTCAACCTGAGCAGGCGTCAGTTCAAGCGTAGCTGTTTTACCAAGAATAACCGGCTCCTCAGCATCACTGCTTGCAGCAACCTGATCAATCGCCAGCACACGGACATCACGAAGAACAGTCTCTGTAATCATACTTGGTAAACGACCGAGATTAATGTCAGCATTGCCATTTGCCCCCGGCCTGGTGCGCGTGATGACAACATCGACCTTATCGTCCGGGAGAATAAAACCGCCCGCAACAGTATCCACCGCAACATTAACCGCCATGGCACGCATATGCGGCTTGATTTTGAGCGACAGCGCTCTTTTTTCAAGAGGAATATAATCACTCACATTCAGAATATGCCCCGGCATCACAGCCGTTTTTAATCGAAGCTGGGCAAGGCCTTCAATTGCTTCCGGCTCTGCTTCACGCATGACAGCCCCCGGCTGAACAATATCACTGGACCGGGTTTGCCAGCTCAAGGCTCCTTCAAGCTTGTCTCCCGGCTGAAGGCTCCGGTCAACAACCAGAACCTCGACCGGTCGCGGCTTTGCCTCATGATATTCAACTGTTTGATTGCTACCTTTCAGAACTTCAAAAGTCCCAATCAACAATGTAACCACCGCAGCAATGGCGGCAAATACGAAAAGAGTTATGCGTCGTAATCTCAAAATCTTGACCTACCAAATAAAAATGAAAAAACCGCATAAGCAATATATGCAGCCACACTAAAATAATATTTATGATTTTATGAACGAATCAATCGCTTAATAAAATCTATACAAAGAAAATAATATTTGCGCTATATCTTTTCACATTTTTGTGTATAAGCACCCCCGACAGCAGAATCAACGCTGTATAGATTCATCCCAATTTTGTGGGATACTCAATTATATTACTAATATGGAGACAAAAATGAATAATATTGTTCGTTTTATTAAAGATGATTCCGGTGCAACTGCTATTGAATATGGTCTTCTGGCAGCCCTGATTTCCGTTGCTATTATTGTAGCGGCTACTACCTTGGGTCAAAATCTGTCAGCTACTTTTAATAGGATCAGTGGTAAGCTTGTAAGTGCAACCCCGGCCACAAGCTCGGGCTCATAATTATTAATATCTAGCAAAAACCTGAAAGGGGAAATTCTCCTTTCAGGGCTAAAAAAATGATTCAATATTTATCTTTAATATTTATACTCGCAATAATTTACGATTTCCGATTGATGCGTATTCCCAATATGTTGTCATTGGCAATGATTATTGGATATATATTTTATATATTATACAGGAAGCATGAATTATATGACATTATAATTCATGTTTCCTGTGCCTTATCGATCCTTATATTATCCTATTTGCTTTTTGTCTTTAGAATTATTGGCGGCGGAGATGGTAAATTCATTGCAGTAATCGCCCTATGGTATGGCTGGAGCCAGCCATTTCTTGAATATACGGTCTTAGCCGGCCTGCTTGGGGGGCTTCTATGCCTGTGCGCTTTAACTGTGCGCAATATTGCATTTTATCTGCCTATCCCGGTATGGATACCGGACTGGCTTACAAAACGAGGCCATAAGGTTCCTTATGGTGTCGCATTGGGAATTGCCGGCCTTCTAACAATACAAGATATTATAAATTAACAATAGTATATGAATTATTTATATTAAATATAAAATAATTATCTTGTATCTATCATTTTTTATTAAATTACAGAGTAATTATTCTATAATGTCATTATATAATCATTCTTTACCAATTAAGCACCGCTCATCATTGGCCAAATCCTTATCAATACTGCTTATGATCGGCATATCCTTTCCATTAAGCGGCTGCCTTGCATCCTTAAAGCCCAACTGGGATATGACAAAGGCTTTAAAGAGCGAGCCGGATGACAAGAAAATTGCACTCGAATATTCCAGATCGTTGAGCGAGCGTGGCGAAAAAATGCAAGCGCTTGAAGTTATAAAAAAGCTTCAAACCAGTCATCCCAATGATAAAGACGTTTTAGCCGCCTATGGAAAAGCGCTGGTGTCTGTTGGACAGTATCAGTCGGCGCTTCAGGCCGTCCACATGGCAGAAAACCCTGCAAAAAGAGATTGGCGCCTTATCTCAACTGAGGCTTCAGCACGGGACGGATTAGGCCAGCATATTAAAGCCCTGAAGCTTCACCAGCAGGCCATCAATATGAATCCCAATGATGCTTCGCTGTTATCTAATCTAGCCATGTCCTATATTTTGACTAAAAATAACAAGGCAGCAGAAGCAGCTCTCGTTAAGGCTGTAGCCATGCCCGACGCCACACCACAAATACGTCAAAATCTAGCATTCGTACTCGGTCTGCAAGGAAACTATGATGCAGCACGCAGATGGTACAACAAAGATTTACCAAAAGATCAAACAGAATCTAATATTGCTTATATAAAGAATACTTTTCTCTCTGCAAATGGATAATTGCAACATATTATTATTAATATTTGCAAACATCCTGAATATATAAATTGTTAAGTTAAAGAGATTGATGTGAAAAACTTTATTAAAGACAACAATGGCTCTGCTGCGATTACAACTGCTATACTTATAGGAGTGCTCTGTGTTGCCTCCGGTTCCGCGATAGAAATAACCCGCATTGTTACCTATAAAAGCGAGCTGCAACATGCTGCAGATTCTGCAGTCTTAGCTGCTATTTCGGATTCTTCCAAGGCAGCCAGAATATGGCGCGAGCAGGCCACAACGCAACATATGAGGATTCCAGAAGGCGACATTGAATTAACGGACTACTTTGAACAAAATTTTCCTAAGAACGATGTACTCATAATGGAAAAAAATCAAGTAGAACCACGTGTCGAGATTAAAAATCAAATCCTGCAGTCAGACCTGACTTATAATGCAAAATTGAAATCTTATTTTTCCGGAATATTAGGATATGACAGTTTTGAGTTAAGTGGTCATGCTCAAGCTAGAAGATTAATACAAATAAATGAAAGCAAAACAGATACTCCATTTGATTTATACTTTTTTCTTGATAATTCTCCATCGATGGGAATTGGTCTAACGCGCGATGACATTCATGCGCTACAAAAATACCCCGTCTGGGGCACTAATAATGGTGGTTGTGGCTTTGCCTGCCACTTTAGACCAGAAGAATCTCCTAGTGAATGGACTCCATCAGAGCTACCAAACCTTCGTAAACGACTGCCTCCAGTAACTCTACGCATTGATGATCTTAAAAAATCTTTTATACATGAAATTGAGCGTATCGAAGCTGAGAGCCACTTAAGCAAAAAAAATCCAGTCAATATCGCAGCTTATTCTTTTCCAGAAGAAGATTCGCTGAAGGGTGGAAACCCGGATGATATTAGAAAGCTTTTTGATTTAAGTGATAATTATACGAATATTTTAAAGAATATAAAAACAGAATCATATTTATCGCTTATGAAGGTTGGAATAGAAGCCCAGTGTATAAATCAATCATGCGATTATGAAGGAAATTGCACACCATGCATCCCTGGAACGAAGGGCTATACTATTGGACCGCGTTATAATTCTAATCTTCCAGAAGCAATGCGCGTCATAGAAAAAGACATTCTTTCCAATAAAACCGATAGAAAAAAAGCTATGATCATCATAACCGATGGTTTTGCTAATTACGACATGAAAGACAAAGACAAATGTTATCAAAGTGTCTCGGTCAGACCTCAGAGAACCATTCCTTTAGGTACGTGTGTAGGGCCAATCAATCTAGAATTATGTGAAGAGATTAAGAAAAAGGGGATTCTGATTGGTACAGTTCAAACAGAATACGTACCGGAATTAAAAAATGCGGATGACGAATTTGAAAAAATAGTTATACCGCAAGCTGAAATGGTGTCTGATTATCTTGCTAAATGTGCAAGTCCAGGACTCAGCTATAAGACTAATTTTGGATTAAGTGTTACAGAAAATCTAACCCGCGTTGTCGATAAATTAATTCGACGTGTAAAATTAGTTGAGTAATAATGAATAATTTATACTTATCTATATTAAATAAAAAATCCATCAGAAAATTTTATCGTTCGGACGATGGTGCTGCAGCTGTTGAGTTTGCTATCATTGCTTTTCCATTAATTGTAACAATTATTACTATAATATACTTATCTGTTGTATTTATTGAGAAGCAAGTATTAGCTAACTCAATAGATGAAACAACAAGACAAATGAAAATTGCATCGCGATTAAATCCAATGGAATTTAATGCAGATAAATTTCGTATTAAATTATGTGAAAACAACAATAAGTCATTTAAAATCAATTGTGACAAATTAAATGTTCATATGGTTGGATATAACAAAATTGGTGAATTTAGAAATTTCTCCGCACCCATCTCTGAAAACAATTATAGTAATACAAATGTAAAAGAAAAAATATCTATTGTCTTTGTTAAGTATAACTGGTCAGACATATTAAGTGATAATAAATATTTTAACAGCATATTTAAAGATTTTTTCAATACTGATGAAGTAAGGTTATGGACAAATGAATAATTCAAAAGACTGCTTTACCGCCTCAGACGAAGGCAGTATATCAGTTGAATTTGCACTATTATTTCCTGTTATTTTATGTCTACTTCTCATTACTATCGAACTTTTTAATATGTTTGACACAGATAGAAAACTATACCTTGTTGCATCAACAACTTCAGATCTTTTAAGTGAGCTAATAGTAGACAGTAAAGATTTTGAGGAATACGGCAATGATGACAGATCGGCAAATAAAACAGATTATAAAAAAATTTGTGACATTATATATGCTGGTAAGAAAAATTTATATCCTCAAAATACAAACAACCTAAGCCTATTAGTAAGTTATTTTCAGAACGGACAAAAACAATGGGAAATTAACGATAATGATTTTGATGAACAAATGAGTATTGCTATACCTGAATCAATTAAAAGAGAATCAGGAAATTTTAATCACATATATGTATCTGTAAAATATAAATATAATATACTTTCTGGAAATATAATTTCAAACTTATCCAATTTTAATTTACGAAAAGGCTATTGGATAACAATAAGAAATGAAGAGACAATTGAATGCACGGACTGCAACTCCTCTAGACACTGTAGTAATTAAGCAAAATTATGATCCTGCCTCACAATAAGCAGGGTCAGGTTTCATTAATTTGACGGGAATGATGTGGGGCCATCCGTTCGGATTTGAACCACCAGCGAGCGAAATATTTTATTGATTGCCGAGAGCTTGAAATTATCGAACAGGCACTTGCGCGATGAGATAAAATTTTCTCAATAGGATTTGCTTTTATCGACATGGAGAAGGTCCAGATATCTCTGTCGCGGTGAATAATCCGAGACTGTATATAAAGCCCCCAAATGGGGGCTTTTTTTGTGAATGCTGAGTTTACGCCCCTTTAAACTGCCGCATTTACACTTCAGGCGATAAAGAACTTAAAAAATATGCAGGCGGGTGGATTTAAGAAAACATGGCATCGCGAGACGGTAGAAACGGACGGATCGAACCTTCTTTTGGAAAACCAAAGGAAAAGGAAGAAGACGTGTTTCGCGTCGATGAAGAGGATCGCATGGCCAGAACGCAACGCAAAGCCAGGCAGCCGAAAGAACGCCAGCCACGCGGCTCACGCCGCAAGCCTAAAAAACGCACTGGTGTTTTTGGCTTTATTCGCCGCAGCTTTTACTGGTGTCTTGTGCTCGGTCTTTGGGGCGGCATTGCATTTGCCGGTATGCTTGTCTATTTCGCCGCCAAAATGCCGCCGACAACTGACTGGGCTATTCCAGATCGTCCACCCAATGTGCGAATTGTCGATGTACAGGGCAATCTGATTGCCAATCGCGGCACCACCGGCGGCCAGGCTGTCGGGCTGCACGAAATGTCGCCTTTTATCCCGCAAGCAGTCATGGCCATTGAAGATCGCCGCTTCATGTCGCATTTCGGCATTGATCCAATCGGACTTGCGCGTGCAATTGTTACCAATATTGCATCTGGCCGTGCTGTTCAGGGCGGCTCGACGCTCACGCAACAGCTTGCCAAAAACCTGTTTCTGTCACCGGAACGTACATTGGAACGCAAAGTGCAAGAAGTGATGCTCGCCCTCTGGCTTGAACATAAATACACTAAAGAACAGATATTGGAGATGTATCTGAACCGTGTTTATCTTGGTTCGGGCGCCTATGGTGTGGATGCTGCGTCACGCCGCTATTTCAACAAATCGGCCAAAGACGTGAACCTGATGGAGGCCGCGACCCTTGCAGGCCTTCTCAAGGCGCCTTCACGCCTGTCACCGGCACGCAACCCGGAAGCCGCGAGTGCGCGTGCGAAGCTGGTGCTCGGCGCCATGCGTGAAGAAGGCATGATTGATGACCGTCAGGTGGCGATTGCAGAAAGCGAACCACCGACACGGGCAGCCTCTTACTGGCAGGGTTCTGAAAACTATTTCGCTGATCGTGTGGTTGCTGAAATTCCGGCGCTGATTGGCGAGACAAAGACAGATATCACCGTTGAAACAACGGTTGATCTTAATCTTCAGCACGCAGGTGAAGAAGCAATCAAAGACCAGATTTCCGCAAATGGAAAGAAGATGAATGTCACCCAGGGGGCGCTCGTTTCCATCGATGGAACGGGAGCAGTGCGCGCATTGGTTGGCGGTTATGATTATGCAGCCAGCCAGTTTGACCGCGTGACCGACGCACGCCGCCAGCCAGCCTCATCCTTCAAGCCGTTCGTTTATCTCAGCGCTCTGGAGCAGGGACGCACGCCCGATTCTGTGCGCAATGATGCGCCGGTGCGGATCGGTAAATGGACGCCAAGCAACGACAATGGCAAATATATGGGCGAAGTGACGCTTGCGACAGCCCTTTCCCACTCGCTCAATTCTGTTTCGGCCCAGCTTGTAATGGAGGTCGGCCCGCAGACTGTGATCGATACTGCACATCGCCTTGGTGTGCAGTCAAAGCTCGAACCCAATGCGTCACTGGCACTTGGAACATCAGAAGTATCTCTTCTGGAACTGACCGATGCCTATGTGCCTTTTGCCAATGGCGGCTATCGTGCGCCGGTTTATTTCATCACCAGAATTACCGATTCTGAAGGCAAGGTTCTTTATCAGCGTGAAGACAGCATCGGACCGCGGGTGATTGATGATCGCAATGTCGGCATGATGAATGCCATGCTTCGCAAAACAGTGGAAGACGGCACCGCAAAACGCGCGGCTTTTGGCTGGCCAGCAGCTGGCAAAACCGGCACCAGCCAGAATTTTCGCGATGCATGGTTTATAGGCTACACCGCCAACCTCACCACTGGTGTGTGGTTTGGCAATGATGACGGCAAGGGCATGAAACGCGTATTCGGCTCAACGCTTCCCGTCAACGCATGGAAAGCCTATATGAAAGAAGCGCATAAGGGCGTCCCTGTTGCAGAGCTTCCCGGCCATTACGATATCCAAAATATCATACCCGGCGGCAGCGATGGTATTGACCCGAACATTCCTTATGAACCGGGTATGCTCCCGCAGGGTGGCTATGGAGAACAGCCGCTGGCTGGCAATGATGATGATGGTTACTGGCCACCGGCACCTGATTCCCCTGCCCGCAACAACGTTCAGCAAGGGCAACAAACGGGCGTATCTGCCAACTATCCGCTCAATGGTAATGGTGCTCCGCCGCAGCAAAACCGGGACTCCACAACGCTTCTCGATATTATCATGGGAAATACGCAATAAGATAGATTCGGGCAGATGAGTTCGGGAAGCCAGGTTCGGGGCCGGTGACATATCGGCCCTCATCGCGATCAAGTGAAGCAGCTAGCGGTGCCATCCGTTAAATCTGCTCGAAATCCTGAGCGGCTTAGTTTATTCAAGGATTGAGAGTGAGGTTTTCATGTCCACAATTTCCCAAACAGATGCAGCCCGGTCTGAAGCTCCCAATCCAGATGCAGAGCGTAAAACACTGGTTTTGACGGGTGCAAGCCGTGGCATCGGTCATGCGACAGTCAAACGTTTTTCACGTGCTGGCTGGCGTGTCATCACCTGTTCGCGGCAGGACTTTGCCGAAAATTGCCCCTGGCCAGCAGGACCGGAAGATCACATCAAGGTCGATCTTGCCGATCAGGAAGATATCGGCAAGGCCATTGCCGAAATTCGCCGCAGACTGGAAGCGAATGGCAGCAAGCTGCACGCGCTTGTCAATAATGCCGGTATTTCGCCAAAAGCAGAAGGTGGACGCCGCCTCAATTCAATCGAAACCCCGATGGCCGTCTGGCGCGATGTGTTTCAGGTGAATTTCATGGCGCCGATCATGCTGGCGCGTGGTCTGTTCAAGGAACTGGAAGCTGCGCAGGGTTCTGTTGTCAATGTGACCTCGATTGCCGGAAGCCGCGTGCATCCATTTGCCGGTACAGCCTATGCAACCTCCAAGGCAGCGCTGGCGGCCCTCACCCGCGAAATGGCATCGGATTTTGGCCCCCATGGTATTCGCGTCAATGCGATTGCTCCCGGCGAAATCGATACGGCCATATTGTCTCCCGGAACAGAAAAGCTGGTTGAGCAATTGCCGATGCGTCGGCTTGGCAAAACTTCGGAAGTGGCAGAAACCATCTATTATCTTTGCTCCGAAGCTTCATCCTATGTGACGGGGGCAGAAATCCACATCAATGGCGGCCAACACGTTTGATTGAAAGTCGGGTTATCCATGATCCTTTGTTGCGGCGAAGCTCTGATCGACATGCTGCCACGCGAAACCGCGAATGGTGAGACGGCATTTTTACCGCTTGCCGGTGGATCGGTTTTCAACTCGGCAATAGCGCTTGGACGCCTGAATGTCCCGACCGGGTTCTTCTCAGGGCTGTCGTCCGATTTTTTCGGCGATGTGCTGCGTGATACGCTCGCACGATCCAATGTCGATTATTCTTTCTCAGCCACCTCGGATCGTCCGACAACGTTGGCTTTTGTCCGCCTCATTGATGGGCAGGCACGCTATGCTTTTTATGATGAAAACACAGCACTGCGGATGCTATCGCAAAGCGATATCCCGCCGATTGATGATACAATAAAAGCCATGCTGTTTGGCTGTATCAGTCTGATTTCCGAGCCTTGTGGCAGCGTTTATGAGGCACTGATGAAACGTGAGGCCAAGAGCCGTGTCATGTTCCTCGATCCGAATATTCGCTCAAGCTTTATTACCGACCGCGAAAAACATCTTGCCCGCATGAAGCGCATGATCGCGCTTTCAGATATTGTGAAACTCTCGGATGAAGATCTCGACTGGTTCGGCGAAACTGGCAGTCATGACGCGATTGCCGCGCGATGGCTCAAGCTTGGGCCGAAGCTGATTGTCATTACCAAAGGGGCGCATGGAGCTGATGCCTATAGCGCAAATGCCACCGTTCGCGTGCCGGGCGTGAGGGTCGATGTGATCGATACGGTTGGCGCGGGCGATACTGTCAATGCGGGGATTCTTGCAAGCCTCAATGCTGATCGTCTGTTGAACAAGCAGGCGATCGCTCAACTCAATGAAGATCAGATACATGCAGCCGTGGCGCTTGGCGTTCGTGCTGCGGCAGTCACAGTTTCACGCGCAGGCGCCAATCCGCCATGGGCGGTGGAAATGAAAGATTAGGGTCAAGACCCTAGATCCACCCCCAATTAGAACTTGTGTGTGAACGGACAGTCCCTCGCCCTTGACCTGTCTTATTTAGCGCCTTCTATTGAACAAGGACGACAGAGAATCGAAATCAAGCGAGGGACAATCATTGGACGTCTTGCGTATAGCTGCCTTCTCGCAAGGCAATCAGGGTGGTAATCCAGCCGGTGTACTGATTTCTGAAAAAATGCCCTCAAGCGAGGACATGCAGAAGATTGCCAAGGATGTGGGTTTTTCGGAAACGGCCTTTGCCACGCCGGAAGCGGGAGGTTTTCGTGTGCGCTATTTTGCACCGGAAACAGAAATTCCGTTTTGCGGCCATGCGACCATTGCGCTTGGCGCAGCCCTCGCCATGCGCGAAGGTGACGGGCATTTTGCACTCAAACTCAACAATGCTGAAATCAGCGTGAAAGGCCGAAAAGAAGGCGATCTTTTTGCCGCCAGCCTGCAATCGCCAGCAACCCGCAATCGTGCCGCATCTGAAATCGAGATTGAGCAGGCGCTTGCATTGTTCAACTATGAAAAAGACGATCTGGCTCCGAATATTCCACCTGCGCTGATTCATGCCGGGGCTGATCATATCGTGCTGGCTTTGCGTTCACGCGAGAAACTTGCAGCCATGCATTATGATCTGCAACGTGGTCGGGTCTTGATGAACCGTCAGGGCTGGACCACAATCCTGCTGGTTTATGCTGAAACGCCAAGGCGTTTTCACAGCCGCAACCCATTTGCATCAGGTGGTGTCTATGAAGATCCTGCGACAGGTGCCTCGACTGCCGCCTTTGCCGCTTACCTGCGCGATATTGCTTGGCCGCATGAAGGCTCTATCGAAGTATTTCAGGGCGAAGATATGGGAATCCCCTGCCATCTACATGCAGAGATTGGCCATATACGCGGCGAGCCTATCCGCCTGTCCGGTACTGCGCGGCTGATGGAATAGTAAAATGCAACTCGTCAAACCTTGACGAGTTGCTCCACACGTTCTTCATTGCCGAAGAATTTGAGATAGCGCTCGACTTCCTTCGGATCGCCAGTTGCCTTCTGCGGATTATCCGAAAGCTTGACTGCCGGACGACCATTGGCATCAATCACCTTGCAAACCAGCGATATGGCTTTCAGGCCATGGATCGTTGTCGGTGCACAACCGGCAAAGTCATTGGTCAAGTTGGTGCCCCAGCCAAAGCTCATGCGCACTCGTCCTTCAAAGTGGCGATAGGTTTCCTCAATCGTATCGACATCGAGCGCATCGGAGAAAATCAAAAGCTTTTCGCGTGGGTCCTTGCCGCGTGATTTCCACCATTCAATAATACGTTCTCCGCCTTCAATCGGCGGAGCGCTGTCGGGGCGGAAGCCGGTCCAGTCAGCAACCCAGTCCGGCGCATTGCGCAGGAAAGCAGCCGTGCCAAAGGCATCGGGCAGAACGATAAGAAGATTGCCGCCATAATAGCGGTTCCAGTCCTGTAGCACGCGATAGGGTGCAGAACGCAGCTCTTCATCTGTATTGGCAAGCGCTGCCAGCACCATCGGCAATTCATGCGCATTGGTGCCAAGCGCTTCAAGATCATTATCCATCGCCAGAAGCACATTGCTGGTGCCGGTAAAAGCTGAACCGATACCCTCTTTCAAGGCTTCCACGCACCAGCGCTGCCACAGGAAAGAATGGCGACGACGCGTACCAAAATCTGAAATCTTGAGATCAGGCAATTCGCGCAGCCGCTCGACCTTGCT
This sequence comes from Brucella gallinifaecis, assembly GCF_006476605.1. Taxonomy (GTDB): domain Bacteria; phylum Pseudomonadota; class Alphaproteobacteria; order Rhizobiales; family Rhizobiaceae; genus Brucella; species Brucella gallinifaecis. Next base: position 194,388 of record NZ_ML636804.1, on the reverse strand, counting down.
CCACATCTTGGCCTTGGCACGGGCATAAAGCACATCGAGCGAAAACGGCCCGAGGCTTTTCATCGCAGCACGCGAACGAAGCTCATTGATAATGGCAAGAGCCGGAATTTCCCACATGGTCGTGTGAGACCACGGACCATGGAAATTTAGCTCATACTGGCCATCCTTGCGGTTCAATTCATATTCCGGCAGTTGAAAATCATGCAGCCATTGAAGAAACTCGGGCTGAAAAATCTGCTTGCGGCCATAAAAACTGTTACCCGCCAGCCAGATCATTTCTTTTTTGGTGAAACGCAATGTGCGTGCATGATCAAGCTGCGCACGCAATTCGCCTTCATCAATCTCATCGGCAAGCCGCACCGATGTCGTGCGGTTGATGAGCGAGAAGGTCGCATCTACCTTGGGGTAAAGCCCCCAGATCATCTGCAACATCAGAAGCTTGTAAAAATCCGTATCCAGCAGACTGCGGACAATAGGATCGAGCTTCCATGCGTGGTTAAAGACGCGCCGCGCGATATCGGTTTTGGCCATAGCGGCCTCCATTGCATGAGCATATGCTGCAAGCACCGCAAAAGCGAATGCAGCAAAAAGAAAGGCGGGTTTTCACCCGCCTTTTTAAATGCTTCATTCAGATTTGGGAAGCTCTACTATAATTTCATGTTCACCATCGGTTTTTATCGGCACGCCTTCATCCGGTTTGCCCAGCTTGCGACCATTGAGCTTGACGACCCTAGTCCTGGCGCCAGCCACAACCTTCACACGATAGAGCGCTTCGCCGAAACGAAGTTCCGCTTCATAGCCATCCCATTGCGGCGGCAGCGCCGGGTCAAGATGCAGGCGATCACCATGTTTGGTAATGCCCAAAATACCTTCAGTCGCCACACGATAAAACCAGCCGGCAGAGCCCGTATACCATGTCCAGCCACCCTGTCCGCGACGCGGCTCGACCGAATAAATATCGGCTGCAATCACATAGGGTTCAACGCGGTAAATATCCGGATTGCGACCGTGATTAACCGGGCTGATCAGTGAGAACAGCTTCCAAGCTTCCGCATTTTTGCCCATGCGGGCAAGTGCCAGAATTGCCCAGGTTGCACCATGGGTATATTGACCGCCATTCTCACGGACACCCGGCGGATAGCCCTTGATATAACCCGGCTCCTGAACCGTCTTGTCGAAAGGTGGTGTGAAGAGCCGCAGCAATTCACCCTGATCGTCAAGCAGGTGCTTTTCAAGCGACTCCATTGCCTGTTGCGAACGCTTTGGATCGGCAACGCCGGACAGCACACTCCACGATTGCGCAATCGCATCGATCTGGCATTCGTCGCTGTCTTTCGAGCCAAGCGGCGAACCATTGTCAAAGAAGCCACGGCGATACCATTCGCCATCCCAGCCATCGCGATCGAGCGCTTTGGTCAGGCTTTCAAGATGCGCAGTCCATGCTTTTACACGATCATCCTTGCGCGATTGCGCAATCGGAATGAACTGACGCAATGTATAGGCGAGGAACCAGCCAAGCCACACGCTCTCACCCTCGCCCTTCACACCGACAAGGTTCATGCCGTCGTTCCAGTCACCACCAAGCATCAAGGGCAGACCGTGCTTACCCGTGCGCTTGATCGCCAGATCAAGTGCCAGAGCACAATGCTCATAGAGGCTCACGGTTTGATCGGAAATTTCCGGTTCAAAGAAGGCGTCATGTTCGCCCTCATCCAGCGCACGTCCTTTCAGGAACGCCAGTTTTTCGTCGAGGATTGCATGATCGCCAGTGGTTTGCACATAAAGCGAAGTGCCATAGCCAAGCCAGACAACATCATCGGAAATCAGCGTACGAACGCCTGCACCTGTTGCAGGCAACCACCAATGCTGGACGTCCCCTTCCGGGAACTGACGCGAAGCGGCATTAAGTATCTGTGCGCGCGCCAGTGACGGATCAATCAGCAAGAGCGACAGCGTATCCTGCAACTGGTCGCGGAAGCCGAAAGCACCGCTGGCCTGATAGAAGGCTGCACGCGCCCAGATACGGCAGGCAATTGCCTGATAGGGCAGCCAGCCATTGATCAGAAGATCAAATGCCGGATCAGGCGTCTTGACCTGTACACGATTGAACAGGCCTTCCCAATGTTTGCGCACGGCATTGAGCTTTTTATCAAAGGAAGCCTTGCGGCTTTCTGTAACCAGCGCCTTTGCCTGCTGTTGATCAACTGCATTACCAAGCAGGAACACCATTTCGCGGCTTTCGCCCGGACCAACTTCAACATCGATTGCGAGTGCTGCACAGGGATCACGCCCGGCTTCGACCGTGTTGGACAGTGCTTTGCCACCAAGCACGACTTCAGGACGATCCACCGAGCCGGTTGAGCCGATAAACTCACCACGGTCTGCCGTTACAGATTGCGGCTTTTCGGATGCTGCAAAGAAAGCTACCTGAGCGGACTTATCAGGGTGATAGGGATTGCCGGCAAAGAGTGCACCCAGTTCTTCATCCTGCGATGGCACGATGAACGGCACATTCTTCGAGCGGGCATTGCCAAGCACCCATTCCACATAGCCATAGACCCGCAGCTTGCGCCTGGAACGGCCCATATTGGTGATTTTGAGGCGTGAAAGACGAACCGGCTTTTCCGCATCGACAATATGCGTCAACTCCAGTGCCAGTTCACCATGCTGGGCGGCAAATGTGCTGTAGCCATGGCTGTGCCGTGCTTCATAGGTCACGGCCTCATCGCGCAATACATTGGCCGTTGGGGCAAAGCTGCGTCCCGTTTCGCGGTCGAGAATATAGATCGCCTCTCCCGGACGGTTGGTGACAGGATCATTGGCCCAAGGGGTGAGCTGATAATCACGGCTGTTACCCGCCCAGGTGAAAGCCGAGCCTTCTGCCGAGACATGGAAGCCAAAATTCGGATTGGCGATCACATTGATCCATGGATGCGGCGTGGTTGTGCGATTATTGATACGCACAACATAGCTGCCATCTTCAGCAAAACCACCATAGCCGTTCCAGAATCTTAGATCATCACCGGTCGGGGCAGGACGTGTGACAGGTTTTGGCCTGGCGACCAGACGGCGTTCTTCGTTGCCGCGCTCAATCGTTGCCGGCGCAAGACCCGCAGCACCAAGCCCTTGTTGCGACGCCGGTGTCTTGCCATCACTGCGAGCAGCAATATCCACGGTGAGTTCTTCACTGCGGCGAAGCTGTTCAGCCAGCGAGCCATTCTGCGCATGCATGACAATACGGGCAGAAGCAAGCAAGGTGTTGTAGCTTTCCTCGCTCATCTGATCACGACGAACAGCAAAAATATGCGGCTGATCACCACCGCGGGCACGGAAGCCCTCAATGATCCAGTCAATCGCACGCTGCGTATCCTGCGCATAGGAGAAGGCGCGTTCATTGACCGCGACCACATCCACCGTCAAGCCCTTGCTGCGCCAGTATTCCTGCGCACGCAGCACGCCACGCAACACATCGAGATCGGCTTCATTATCAATGCGCAATGCAAAGATCGGATAGTCGCCCGAGATTGACATTGGCCAGAGATTGGACTGTTTGCCAAGACCTGCCGCAATGGTTTCCGGCGGCTGGCGCATGGTCCGCTCTGGATAAAGCAGATAGGCCGCAACCTTCTGATAATCGGCTGCTTCCGCAGGCTTGATGCCGATATGATAGAGTTCTACCTGCGAGCTGGTCCATGACAGCGAATATTCACGAACAAAAGTTTCAGGATGACGATGGGTTGCAACAGCATGTTCCACCGCATCACGGCTGCCGCCTGCAAAGGTCCAGAAAACAAGGCTCACTTTCTTGTGCGCCGGAACACGGACCCGCGTGCGCACCGATGCAATCGGATCAAGCACACAACCCTGAGAGCCGGTAAAGGTCGCACCTTCATCAAAGGCGCTCGCGTCACGCAGCGAACGACCACGACCGATAAAAGCACGGCGATCGGTTTCGACTTCTGTTTCGCGGATCGAACCGGACAGGTCGGTCACGAAATGAGCGACGTGAATATCCGGGTCAGACGGCGCCCGCTTGCGGCGCTTGGCATAAATGGTCGAGCCATTATCCGCAATTTCCGTCTCCACAAACATCTTGGCGAATGCCGGATGCGCAGCATCGCTGTCACTATCCGTCAGCACCAGTTCGCAATAGGAGGTCACTTCAATGACCCGATCACGCGCAGAGGTGTTGATAATATCAAGCCTGCGGCCTTCACCATCGGACTCTGAGGACACAATCACTTCCATGACGGTCTTGATATCACCGGCAGTCTTGTAAAATTCCGCCTTGTCTTCGGTGAACACCGTCTTGGTTTCTTCGTCAGGATTGCGCACTGGCTCACCGGTTGCAGACCACCAGTAACCACTTTCCATGTCGCGCAGGAACAGGAAACTGCCTTGCAGGTCTTCCGTTGCATCGGCATGGAAACGGGTAATGTCCCAATTGTGCCAGCGGCTGTAACCCGAACCATTGGCCGTGACCATCAGCGCATATTGACCATTGGACATCATATGGGTGGTGCGCGGTGCCTTGAAAGGCACATCGATAATGCGCATTGGCGCATCGTCAAAGCCGCCTGAATCCACGCGCATCGGATTTTCCGTCTTGGCGTAGATCATCGGGATTTCGCGCGGTGCCTTTTCCTGCAACAGCAATTCTGCCGCTTCAATCACCGGATCGGAATGGAAACGCTCACGCATACGGCCTTCAAAAATCACGTTATTGACCGCGATAATCGACATGCCATGATGATGGGCATAATAGTTTTTCACAACGGCACAGGTTTCACCTTCACGAACACGCGAAGGGGTAAAATCCACCGAATCGTGGAAACCATAGCGGCCCAGCGCACCAAGCTTTGCCAGACGTTTGAGATTGGCCACTGCTGCGGCTGGCTGATATTGCGCGGCAAGCAGGCTTGCATAGGGCGCAATGACCGCATTACGCGACAGACCACGCTGAAGACCGAGATTTGGCACACCAAAATTGGAATATTGATAATTCATATGCGCATCACGCGCATTGAATGCCGCTTCCGAAATGCCCCATGGCAGGCCGCGCGAGGTCGCATAATCAATCTGACGCTGCACCACGAGCTTGTTGGTCTGGTCGAGTAATGAGCCAAGCGGTTCGGACATGACCAGCGGCGGCATAAGATATTCAAACATCGAGCCGGACCAGGAAAGCAAAGCGCCCTTCCAGCCTACCGGCACCAATAGACGCCCAAGCTTGAACCAATGCTCTACCGGCACATCACCCTTGGCAATCGCAAACAAGCTGGCAAGGCGGGCTTCGGACGCCAGAAGATCATAGCAGCTTTCATCGAGTTCATTTTCCTGAACACGGAAACCGATGGAAAGAAGGCGGCGTTCTTTACGTTCAAGAAAGCCGAACTGCATATCAAAGGCCAGTTGGCGCGAGCGCCCGGCCAGATCCTGCAAACGCTCGCGCAGCTCTTCCGTATTGTGCTCGCCAACGGAATCATCCGTATGTGCCTTGCAGGTATCGACCAGAATATTGGCCCATTCCCTGGCTTCAGCACTGAGCGGAGTTTCAATCTCGCTATCGAGTTCTTCCATCAAGCGCACAATATCTGTGGCAAAGAGTGACAGATTGATCGTGCGGAAAGATGCGGATTCCGGCTCTTCCTTGATGGTGCGCACGGCACGGCGGAAATTGGCAATCCGCTCTTCCAGACGGCGGCGCAGCGGACGCAGGATACGCCGGTCATCGGGTATCTGCGCAATGCTTTCCTCAAGAATATCATTGACGTCGAGAATACCGTCGAGATCGGCCTGAAGATAGACACTTGGTGCTTCCGCCCATTCTTCGAGCGCAGAAGAAAGGGTTACGAGATGGCCGGCAAGATTACCACTATCGACCGCAGAAACATAAAGCGGATGCATTGGCGCCAGCGTATTTGTTTCATACCAGTTGTAGAGATGGCCCTGATATTTCTCCATCTTTTCAAGCGTGGTGATGGTCTTTTGAATGCGCTCCAGCGTTTCATCAAAGCCGATCCAGCCGAAATCACGCGCCGCAATAACCGAGAGAACATAAACACCGATATTGGTTGGCGAAGTGCGCTGGGCAACAATCGGCGCCGGGTCTTCCTGAAAATTATCCGGCGGCAAATGGTTGTTTTCTTCATTTGTGAATTCGGCAAAATAACGCCATGTACGCCGCGCATAGCGGCGAAGATCCGCCTTGTCGGAGGAGAGAACTTCCAGCGTATCCTGGGGCTTGGCCGATCGACTGACAAGCCATGCAACCAGAGGAGATGCAAACCAGATCACAGCAAAAGGGGCCGCAATCAGGGCCGCATGGCTATTCGCACCAAGCGGGATGAAAATTGCAAGTGCCGCAATGACCATGGCCGGCCACATGAGCTGGAAATAATAAAGCAGCGTATCCGGCGATGATTTTGCCTGCGCTGCCGTCTTCCATTCGAGCAGATCGCGATGCGATACGAACAGACGATAGATCGTGCGCACGATTGCATCAGCCATCAGGAAGGCCGAATGAGCAATGAAGGTGGTGCGCAGCGCAACATCTGCGGTGCCAAGCGCAACATCGGTCAATACCGATTGGGCATGACCTTTGAGCGAATAATCCATATTCGATGGAATGAGATTGGTGAGAATGCCAAAAGTTGGCGCAACGAACATGCTGACAATCAGGAATACCTGCCAGACGGAAGCAACACCAACAGGCAGGATGCTCCAGCCAATCACCGACGCAATCAACCACATGATCGGATTGAGCGAACGGCGCAGATTATCAACCATCTTCCAGCGGGTAACAGCTGTGACGCCCCGGTTGGTCGAAAACAGCCAAGGCAGAAGCTGCCAGTCACCACGCGCCCAGCGATGATGGCGCGAAACGTCAACATTGTAACCGGTCGGATAGTCTTCAACGATTTCCACGTCACTGACAAGGGCCGCACGCGCATAGCCGCCCTCGAGCAGATCGTGACTGAGCAGGGTATTTTCCGGCACACGGTTTTTGAGTGCCGTTTCAAAAGCATCGATGTCGTAAAGGCCCTTGCCCGTAAAGGTGCCCTCTCCGAGCAGATCCTGATAGGTATCGGACACTGCAAAGACATAAGGATCAATGCCGCGATTGACCGAGAACACACGTTGCAGGAACGAGGCTTCATCGCCGGTGGTCAATGATGGCGTAACGCGCGGCTGCAAAATGCCATAACCGCGCACAACCCGGCCAGTCTTCTCGTCGAAAACAGGACGGTTGAGCGGATGGCTGAGTTTGCCCACAAGGTGCGTAACAGCTTCCGGCGTCAGGCGTGTATCCGCATCAAGCGTCATCACATATTTAATGTCTTTTGGAAGGCGTGCATCAGCAGGGAAAAAGCTGGTATCCTGATCGCCACGCAAAAGCAGGTTCAGCTCATGCAGCTTGCCGCGCTTGCGCTCCCAGCCCATCCAGCAGCCCTGCTTTTCATTATAAAGCCTGCGGCGATGCAGCAGGAAGAAACGCGGCTGATCATTGCCGGTATAATGCTCATTGAGCCTGGCAATTTCTTCGCGAGCATAATCATAGATTTCCATATCAGCAGGCGTGATTTCCTGCTGTGCATCTGTCCAGTCGCTGACCAGCGCAAAATAAATCTCGCCACGCGGATTGGTCAGATAATGGACTTCAAGATTGCGGATCTGCTCATCGATGGAATCACGCGTGGTGATCAGGGTCGGCACGGCAACAAGCGTGCGTGCCTCCACAGGCAAGCCTTCCTTATATTCAAACCCGATCAGACGGGTTGGCTGAACAAAGCGCGGGACAAGCGCATTGAACAGTGAATAGGAAGCGTCCATTGCCGGGAAAAGCGCAAGCAGTGTAAAGAGCATGCGCAGATCAGACGACAGGCCAGCTTTCATCATGCAGTAATGCACGATTGTCAGAATAATGATCGTGAAGATTGCAGTCGGGATGAAAAGACCCAAAAGCCCAAGCCCACGATAAAAGCGCAGGACTTTTGTACCAAAGGGCGCCTTATAGAAGCAAAGCTTCTCAAGCTCCTTGCGACCATCGCCCGAAAGATAATAGGCTATCGAGCCTTTTCCTTCGGCCTGCGTTTCATCGCTCCTGCTTTCCTCCGCAAGTCTGAGTGCTGCCCAGGTAATATCGATTTCGCTCATATCTGAAAAGCGGGCCAGCTTTTCAATCGTCACACGATAGGCATTGCGCGAACGAAAATCGAGCAGTTCGAAATCGCTGTGATCGCGCAGGATCGCATCGACCTCATTGACGGTTTCAAACCATGTTTCCCAGTCAATATCATCAATACGTTTCAGGCTGCTGATCGCATTGCCCATGGTCACGCCGCCGGTCGACTGACGGGCATGTTCCTCGACAATCGCATCCTCGGCATTGCTGCCTTCCTGCTCCAAAATCCGCTCAAGCCAGCTCGATGCGGCAGAGGTATCAGTGGAGGCACTGCGCAAACGATAGAGCAGATGCGTGGCAAAAGTGCTGTCACATGCCACCTTCGTATATTGCGCCAGAACCGTTTCCAGTTCCTGCTCGTCAGCAGCCGTCACGATGCGGTCGGCAGCGGTATTTGCGAGATTGCGCATGTCGCGGGCGCGATCAACGCGCAGCGCAAGGCGGCGCACATTTTCAATCAGAAAATAGCGCACAGCCGAAGGCAGCGCCCATAATTCACCGATCTTGAGCGGCTCGACGCTCTGGAACCCCTGCACAAGGGCGCTCAGGGATTTGAGTGAAAAATTGCTGTCCGTATGCGCCACATAAAGCCAGGCCAGCGCGAAAATGCGCGGCATGTCTTTCTGCGCGGCATAGGTTGGCAATTGGCGAATAAACTTGCGCGGCAAATCCCGACGGGTCTGCTGGACGGTCTTGTCAACCTGATAGTGGTTATCGAGCAACCACTGGGCTGCGGGTGTGATGGTTTCACCCGCACGCGATGCCGCATCTGACGAACGATAGGCATGCAGAATGAGCTTGCCATTTTCAGACAGGCGTTGATCAAATTCAAACGACTGATAGCCGGGCAGCGCCAGCTCATCCCCACGCGCGACAGAGGCTGCGAGTTCGCGCAACTCATCCTCGCTTTTATAAAGAGCGCGGATTGGAGAAGGTTGCTCGGGCGGAACCTGATCCGCAGCCTTGCGATCAACAATGGATGATTTTAACGGCGAAGAAGACAATTCCGGCATGTGCCTTAACAGCCTTTCGGGAGGAATGAGTTGAATGCGGCGAGTGAATACTATTTAGAGCTTCAATTCAGAAAAACGACAGTATTCATAATCGATTTCCTCAATGTCTGTATCATTTGACCAAAATGCGACAACAGAATGTGCTGATATTCAAATCGTTTAGATCGCAACGCACAAATCTTTCCCGATCGTAATGTTGCGTTATGAATTGTGCAGCAGCTACGACCCTAACATACTGAAAATAAAAATAATACCGCAGAGAATACAGCTTCATTGCGATACTTGCAGGCAGGCAAACCAGTATCGCCTACAAAAACATCCGCACCCCGGTCAGGATGCGGATGATATTTGAGAGATTATCTATGCTGTGAAACCGATTTATGAAGCTTCGCGGTGCAAATCTGGCTTGTTTTGCGCGTCTTCATGGCCAAAAACTTTCCAATAGCGTGGACGGAAAGCGATACGGCTTTTTTCCAGTGCCGGATGCTCGGCAGGGATTTCGATTTCAACGCGCTCACGCGAACCGCCAATTTCAAGCTCCACACGGCGCTTGCCACCAGACCGGCGGCTTGCAACAACTGTGCCAGCGATACAACCGCCGCAACCATCGAGCAGTTCAACCTCATGCGGGCGGAAGAAAAGCTGCGCTTCACCGTCAGCAACATCCTTTACATTGAGACCGATATTGCGGTCAGCAAGCCAGACTTCGCCATTTTCAATGCGCACCGGCAGCGTGCTCGATTCACCGATAAAGCCATAAACAAAGGATGAATTGGGATTATCATAGACTTCATCCGGCGTGCCGATCTGCTCAATACGCCCCTGACTCATCACCACCACGCGGTCAGCCAGTTCCAGCGCTTCATCCTGATCATGCGTCACAAACACAGTCGTATGGCCGGTCTTGTCATGAATTTCACGCAACCAGCGGCGCAATTCCTTGCGGACCTGTGCATCAAGTGCACCAAAAGGCTCATCAAGAAGCAAGACCTTTGGCTCAATCGCCATGGCACGAGCAAGGGCGACGCGCTGGCGCTGACCACCCGAAAGCTGTGATGGATAGCGGTTTTCAAGCCCTTTCAACTGCACCAGATCAAGCAATTCAAGTGCACGGCGGCGAATTTCTGCGCTTTGCGGACGGGTGCGGCCCGGGCGAACCTTGAGACCAAAACCGATATTATCGGCGACTGTCATATGGCGAAACAGCGCATAATGCTGAAAGACGAAACCGACATTACGTTCCTGTACGCTTTTTTGCGAAGCATCTTCATCGCCAAAATAAATGGCCCCTTCGGTCGGTTTTTCCAGACCAGCAATAAGGCGCAGCAAAGTGGTCTTGCCGGAACCGGAAGGCCCAAGCAAGGCAATCAACTCGGATGAGCGAATGTCCAGCGACACATTATGCAATGCCGGAAAGCGAGCAAACTCTTTACGCACGCCGGCGACACGAACTTCCATTCCAGACCCTTTCCCCTGCCGCCACGGGCCAATATATCCGGGCGGCTTATTCTCTTGTATTTAATCTAGAGCATTTCTGGATTAAGTTGAATCATTAAAAATGCTCTATCTATTTGTTTTTACGTACATCTTGTTCCGAAATTGGCTTCCCACTTTTCGGGATGTGCTCTAAATGTTAATGCCCGTTACTGCCAGCCAGTTCAGCGCCATAACGAAACTCAAGAAATGCCTTGATCGCCAAAGTGACCAGAGCCAGCAGTGCCAAAAGCGATGCCACCGCAAAGGCTGCAACAAAATTATACTCATTATAGAGAATTTCGACATGCAGCGGCATGGTGTTGGTCAGGCCACGAATATGCCCGGACACCACGGAAACCGCACCAAATTCACCCATGGCACGCGCATTACAAAGAAGCACACCGTAAAGAAGTCCCCATTTGATATTGGGCAATGTGACATAGCGGAAAGTCTGCCAGCCATTCGCACCGAGCGAAATAGCCGCCTCTTCGTCGCCGCTTCCCTGCTCCTGCATCAGCGGGATCAGTTCACGCGCCACAAAGGGAAATGTCACAAACAAGGTTGCCAGCACAATACCGGGCACAGCAAACAGAATTTGAATATTATAGCTTTCAAGCCATGGGCCGAGCAAACCATGGCTTGCAAACAGCAATACAAACACAAGGCCGGAGATAACCGGCGACACCGAAAACGGCAAATCGATCAGTGTCGTCAGAAGCGCCTTGCCCTTGAATTCAAACTTCGCAATCGCCCAGGCCGCAGCCACACCAAAAACCAGATTGACGGGCACAGAGATCGCAGCAACCAGCAAGGTCAACCGGATCGCCGCAAGCGCATCCGGCTCAACAAGGGCTGCCAGATATTCGCCGGTGCCTTTGCGAAAGGCTTCGACAAAAACTGCAATAACGGGAAGAATGAGAAAAAGTGCCAGAAATGCGAGCGCCACCCCAATCAGGATAATCCGTGTCAGCAGACTTTCGCTCACTGCACTATGCGTGGAAACATTATACGCCATAACCATACTTCTTTCTTGACCACGACTGGATCAGATTGATGAACAGCAACATGGCAAATGAAAGCGCCAGCATGACTGCGGCCAATGCGGTTGCACCGGCATAATCATATTCCTCCAACCGTATCACGATCAAAAGCGGAGCGATTTCAGACACATAAGGCGTATTGCCCGCAATGAAGATGACCGAGCCATATTCACCGACACCACGCGCAAAAGCCAGTGCGAAGCCCGTAAGAATGGCTGGCTGAAGACTTGGCAACAGCACACGCCAGATGGTTTGAAAACGCGATGCGCCAAGGGTGGCTGCCGCCTCCTCAACCTCACGGCTGATTTCCTCCATGATGGGCTGCACCGTGCGCACCACAAATGGCAGGCCGATAAAAATCAGCGCCACCACGATACCAGCGCGTGAAAAGGCTATGCGGATATCGAAAGGCTTAAGCAGGCTGCCTATCCAGCCATTGGGTGCATAGATCGACGCCAGTGCGATACCGGCAACGGCGGTGGGAAGTGCAAAGGGAATATCGACAATCGCATCGATGAGCCTGCGTCCCGGAAAGCGATAGCGAACCAGCACCCACGCAAGAATAACCCCGAAGACGACATTGACCAAAGCTGCGATGAAAGCGGTGCCAAAGCTTGTTTCAAGCGCTGCAACCGTACGCGCATCTGTGACGATTTTCCAAAAACCTGCAAAACCAACATCGGTGGAACGCAAAACAAGCGCTGCGAGCGGAATGAGAATGAGCAGAGTCAAATAGGCGACACTAAAACCGAGGGTCAGTCCAAAGCCTGGAATGACGCTCGGTTTTCTGAAATGCCACCCTGCTCTGACCGGTGCAGGGTGAGAAGACATGGTTATGTTCCCTTTTATTGGTCGTACTGACTCACTTGAATGCGCCTTACTTTGCTGGCTTATAAATCTGATCGAATGTGCCACCATCACCAAAGTGATAAGGCTGCGCCTTGGCCCATCCGCCAAAGATTGGATCATCAATTGTTACGAGCTGCAACTGCGGGAATTCACGTTTCTGGTCAGCAGGCACCACATCAGGCTTTGACGGGCGATAAAAATGCTTGGATGCCAGCGCCTGACCTTCCGGCGAATAGAGATATTCAAGATAGGCTTCAGCAACCTTGCGGGTGCCGTTATCATCGGCATTCTTGTCGACCAGCGCTACCGGTGGCTCTGCAAGGATCGATTGCGGCGGCACGACAATATCAAAAGCGTCATCACCAAATTCGGCGATAGAAAGATAGGCTTCATTTTCCCATGCCAGCAGCACATCCCCCAGCTGACGCTGGACGAAGGTGGTGGTTGAACCACGTGCACCCGTATCAAGCACCGGTACATGACGGAAAAGCTCGCCGATATATTCCTTTATCTTGGCATCATCACCGCCATATTCCTTGTCAGCCCATGCCCAGGCGGCCAGATAGTTCCAGCGCGCACCGCCTGATGTCTTGGGGTTTGGCGTAATAACCTCAACGCCATCCTTGATCAGATCACCCCAATCCTTAAGACCTTTTGGGTTGCCCTTGCGTACGAGAAAGACGATTGTGGAAGTATAAGGCGACGAATTGTCAGGCAAACGCTTGCGCCAATCCTTATCGATCTTACCCGAATGTTCCACGATAGCATTAATATCGCTTTCCAGTGCCAGGGTGACGACATCTGCTTTCACGCCATCGATGACAGAACGCGCCTGCTTGCCCGATCCGCCATGGGAGGTGCGGATGGTCACCGTCTCGCCTGTTTCATCCTTCCAGTGCTTGGCAAAAGCAGCATTATAATCCTTATAAAGCTCACGTGTCGGATCATAGGACACATTGAGCAATGTCTGGTCTGCATGACTTGCCTGAATGGTCCCGGCAAGTGCTGCGGTCGCAACAAAAGCCGCAAGCGCAATTGAAAATTTCGATGTGTTCTTCAACATAATCAGGGCCACCTCTCCACGTTTCACTCACCAAAGAGTATCAGAGGTCATTGCTTACAGGATGCTACAACGCTTCTGTTCTTTGAAACCACCTTGGAAATTCCGAGCGATCTGATGCGATTATAAGAAATAAATTTCTAACCGTCTTCTTTAATAACTGGAACAGAGGCAAGAATTATCAATGTAATGATAATGGCAATAGCGCTTTCAAATCAAAATGCTCCCTGAAAGGTGGGACCCGGACAGGATTGCGGGGGCAAATTTATTCCGGGCCCCGGCCAATCTGACGATCAGCAATTTTATAACGGCCAAGTATGGCTTCGGTTCCATTGTAAAATTGTTTATTTAAGCTTTTTGGATTTTACACGCTTAACCATGAATCGCATTTCCCATGCGAGCGCCTATAATCGCCATATTATCCCGCCATATCATGATGGGATTGTTATAAAATTCATCGAAACAGAAAGACGATCATGCAGCGCACAATTCAGAACACGATCATCGCATTTTCTGCGGCTCTCATGACAACAGCTCCAGCTCTGGCGCAAACCATCAGCCGGGACTCGGTCTTGCGAGTTGACTATATCTGCGAGCGCGGCGTGGTCGTACCGCTCACCTATATCCATGCTGGCGAAGAACCGGCTTTTGCAGTGCTGGATGCAGAAGGAAAAATGGTTGCACTGCAATGGCATGATGCCTTGAAAAAATACGTCGCAATGGATGAGCAGGATAGCTACCGCTGGGCGGAAAAAGACGGGCAGGCCATTTTAACACATCTGGAAGCCGATGATTCAGCAAAGGAAGTGACAATACTTGCAGCCTGCCGCGCGGATGATCGCGAACAGTAATATATAATCAGGGGACGAGGTAATGCCTGTCCCACTGATCAAGGGGAACTTCTTCGCCAATCTCATAATCAAATGAAGTGATTTTCATGTGATTATCATCGCTCTTGCAAACAAAGGCGAGCCTGTACCAGCGATGATGGCTGCGAAACGCTGCCCCATCAGCCTGAATGCTGTTTTTATTTATACGCGGATCAGAAAAGGCATAGGCCAGCACCTTGTCGACCGAAAATTTTCTCATCTCACGGCTGATCCGTTCCATTGCCTCGACGTCGCAACGCTGCTCAAGACGGGTTGCAGGATCAAGCTTTTTAAGCTGCGCCTTTTCAAGCGCCGTCATTGCTATGGCAGGAGCATTCAGAGCGAGCAGCATAAAGGCCAGAATGGACAACAGGAAACATAAAAAATTCGATATGGATACCCGACGGTATAGGAATTGCATTGGATTTCAAAAAACTCACTTAAAAAGACTTCAGGACGCATTCACTCAGAATGAGTGATCCTGACTGTTTATTCTTATGCAGCATGCACAAAACGACTACAGATATTAAACCACTATAGCGGTCTGAAAAGCCGATAACACATTTCCGGGCCAGCCTGTCGAGCTTCACAGAAGCATTATTGAATGAAATCCCCACAAGAATGGATATCATCCTGAATGCATCTTACGGATTGGCGGAAATCATCTTCCGAAAAATGTTCTGTTTCGTCCTGCTTCTTTTGCAGCATATAAAATCATATCGGCTCGCTCCACGGTCTGCCAGAAATCTCCGGAGCTTTCGAGCTTGGCTGCGCCAAAGCTGCACGTCACATGCTCATCTTCAGGCAAACGGGCAAATCCCCGGTCATTGACACTTTCGCGAATGGCCTCAACCAATGCAAAGGCTTCGTCTGACGGCATATCATCGAGAAAAAGGATAAATTCTTCGCCGCCGATACGTGCCGTCAGATTATGATCGCCAGAATAGGACTGAAGAATATCAGCAAATTCTTTCAGGACCGCATCACCAGTCGCATGACCATACAAATCGTTAATAACCTTGAAGTGATCAATGTCACAGGCAACGATCCAGCCAGACAGATTGCTTCGTTCGGCAAGATTTATACGTGCCTCCAGCCCCCGGCGATTGAGGAGTCCGGTCAGCGGATCGCTGTCACGTTCGCGAACAAGTTCGCTGAAACGATCAGCACCTGCGGCTGCAAAAAGCACCAGACCGGCAATCACCGAGGCGACAGCGGTTGAAAAAACCGTCCATTGCCAGAAAGGCGTAAAAGCAAAATCAACCGATGTATCATCACCGGCAACCAGATGTGCAGTTAACAGTGTACGCGGGAAAAATTGCAATGACACTAGCAGCAGCATGGCAATGATCAGCTTGTCAGCAACCGTTCCGTCGATAAGGCCGCGCAAATACCATACAAATGCAAGAATAATAAAGGCCAGGCCAAAATTGAGAACATAGATACGGCCAGACAGACTTGGATAAATATACAGAAAAACAAGTATACCACCAAGGACCAGCACAAAGCTGCTTATGCAAAACCACCGCGGCACAGACAGGCCCGAGCGGCTCAAAATTCCCTGCCCGCCAGCCAAAGCGCCCACTATATAAATTGTCGCTGTCAACAACGTATTGTGGCCATCATCAGCCGGAATATCAATAAGTTGCAGCAACATTGCCAGACCAATGCAGAAAAAGCACAGCGCACACCACAGAAGATAGCGACGCAATTTATCAACGGCCCAAACGATAGCAAAGGCCATTGAAAACAGAACCAGAACGGCTGGCAGAACGTAAAGCATATAACTATTATCTTATTACAACTATTGCGGAGTCTTATCGCCTTCTTCAATTAAAAATACAATTGCGTAAATGAGAACAAAAACCTGTTTGAAATACAGCAGCCATACAGGCTTCACAGAGATTGCCATGTGAAATGCTCTTGATTTCGCGAATGAGACCGTGCTTGAAACAGCCCAAGATAAATTGACAATACAGCCGTAGATGTCCTGTGGCAGAAGGAACAGATATGAAACCCGTTTTCCTGCAACTGCAATGCGCCCCCGGTAAAACCTATGAGGTGGCAGACACGCTTTATCAGCGCGAAATTGTTTCAGAGCTTTATTCAACAAGCGGCGAATATGATCTTCTTGCCAAAATCTATGTCAAAGAAGGCGATGATATTGGCAAATTCATCAACGAAAACGTGCTCAATATTCCCAATATCGTGCGCTCGCTGACCACTCTGACATTTACAGCTTTCTGAACAAATCGAGATTCCAGTAGATTTCAGCACATGCTGACAAGGGCTTTGAGAAATTTCATTACGTTTGAAGCCTTAAATCTTTTGCATTATATCAATAATGTGCTAGATTGGTCCTGTCGGCATCTCCAATTACTGCTGAGTACACTATCCTCAGGATCAGGACCGGTGCACGCGCTGGGGCAATTTGCGCTTTGCTCTGCGCAAGCAGTTCTGTCATACCGGCATCACAAATTAGAATATTCCTAAAAGGTTTGAAAATGCCTCCTTATCGTTCGCGTACTACCACCCACGGCCGCAATATGGCTGGCGCGCGCGGCCTTTGGCGCGCCACCGGCATGAAAGATGAGGATTTTGGCAAGCCAATCATTGCTGTGGTGAATTCATTCACGCAATTTGTGCCGGGTCATGTGCATCTCAAGGATCTTGGACAGCTGGTGGCACGCGAGATTGAAAAAGCCGGTGGCGTTGCCAAGGAATTCAATACCATTGCGGTCGATGACGGCATCGCCATGGGCCATGACGGCATGCTCTATTCGCTGCCATCGCGCGAACTCATCGCCGACTCGGTTGAATATATGGTCAATGCCCATTGTGCCGATGCGATGGTCTGCATTTCCAATTGCGACAAGATCACGCCCGGCATGTTGATGGCCTCGCTGCGCCTTAATATTCCGGTTATCTTTGTTTCCGGCGGACCGATGGAAGCTGGCAAGGTTGTCTGGGATGATCAGGTCAAGAAGCTTGATCTCGTGGACGCCATGGTTGCTGCTGCCGATGATCATTACACGGATGATCAGGTCAAGGCGATTGAACGATCCGCCTGCCCGACCTGCGGCTCATGTTCAGGCATGTTCACAGCAAACTCGATGAACTGCCTTACAGAAGCACTTGGCCTGTCGCTGCCCGGTAATGGCTCAACCCTTGCAACCCATCTCGACCGCAAGCGCCTGTTTGTTGAAGCCGGCCATCTGATTGTCGATCTGGCACGCCGCTATTACGAGCAGGATGATGACAGCGTGCTGCCACGTTCGATTGCGAGCTTCCCGGCCTTTGAAAATGCCATGACACTCGATATTGCCATGGGCGGATCGACCAATACGGTCCTGCATCTGCTTGCTGCCGCACAGGAAGCCGAAATTGACTTCACCATGGCGGATATTGACCGCCTGTCGCGCCGCGTGCCGGTTTTGTGCAAGGTCGCACCGGCAGTCGCCAATGTTCACATGGAAGATGTGCATCGTGCCGGTGGCATTATGGGCATTCTTGGCCAGCTCGAAAAAGCAGGGCTGATCAATACCGATCTGCCGACTGTTCATAGTGAAAGCATGGCCAAGGCGCTTGATCACTGGGATGTGATCCGTAGCAAGAGCGAGATGGTGCACAAGTTCTATTCCGCTGCTCCCGGCGGTGTGCCGACCCAGATTGCATTTTCTCAGGAACGCCGCTTTGACAGCGTCGATACTGACCGCGAAAAAGGTGTCATCCGCTCGAAAGAACATGCCTTCTCTCAGGATGGTGGTCTGGCCGTGCTTTACGGCAATCTCGCCGAAGATGGCTGCATCGTAAAGACAGCGGGCGTGGATGATTCAATCCTGAAATTCTCCGGCCCCGCCCGCATCTTTGAAAGTCAGGATACGGCAGTGCTTGGCATTCTTAACGGCAAGATCAAGGCTGGCGATATCGTGCTGATCCGCTATGAGGGTCCGCGCGGTGGTCCGGGCATGCAGGAAATGCTCTATCCGACCAGCTATCTGAAATCAAAAGGCTTGGGCAAAGCCTGTGCGCTGATCACGGATGGACGTTTCTCGGGCGGCTCTTCAGGCCTTTCGATTGGTCACGTTTCGCCGGAAGCAGCCGAAGGTGGCACGATCGGTCTGGTGCGTGAGGGCGATATTATCGACATTGATATTCCCAACCGCACCATCCATCTGGCTGTTGATGATGCAACGCTGGCAGAACGCCGCGCAGAGCAGGAAGCAGCAGGCTGGAAGCCTCAGGAACAGCGCAAGCGCAAGGTTTCCACGGCACTGAAAGCCTATGCATCCATGGCAACCAGTGCTGCCAAGGGTGCGGTTCGTAAATTGCCGGATTGATAATCTAAAAAGCCCCCATATGGGGGCTTTTTTCATTGTATAAACTTATTCCTGTAATGCCTTTGCCACGGCTGGCATCAGATCATTTTTCACAGACTCCGGCGTAAACGGTCCGACATGCTTGTAAACAATCTTCCCTGTCTCATCGACGAGGAAGGTTTCCGGCACGCCGTAGACGCCCCATTCAATGGCTGTACGCCCGGTCCGATCAGCACCGACTGCGGCGAACGGATTGCCGAGATCGCCCAAGAAGCGGCGAGCGTTTTCAGGCTGATCCTTGTAGTTGAGGCCAACCACGCGAATGCGCTCGTCCTTGGCAATTTCCATCAGCAGCGGATGCTCCTGACGGCATGGGACGCACCATGATCCCCAGACATTGACCAGCGTGAGCCGGCCTTTAAAATCTTCACTGTCAAGGCCCGGTACCGGCGCACCGTCCTGCACAAGACCTTCCACTGGTGGAAGATTGGTTGGCGGAGCTTGCCTGCCCAGCAAGGCTGACGGGATAGTCGTGTTGTCTTTGCCGGACAGAAGCTGCACCGCAAAGATTGCAGCAAGAGCAATGAAAATCATCAGCGGCAACAATGCCACCCAGGTTGCGCGTTTTTTGGTTGCTTCAGTCATTGGGCAGAACCGGATGCTTTGTCGGAACGGCGGCGCACACCCTGTACCTCAAGCCGTTTCAGCTCATTCTTCTGAATGCGCTGATCAATCAGAATCCAGCCAATGGTCATGGCCAGCACTGCTGCCGCAATCCCGTAAGACGTCATCACATAAGCGAAATGGCTCATCGTGCAGCCTCCCCTTGCGCATGAGAACACTCTTTTTTCAGGCGGCTGCGATCTGCATTGCGCAGAGCAAGTTTCTTCATCATGGCCACGCGGCGGCGCCAGATTTCATTGCGCATGGCCATCATGTGTAATGTCAGAAACAGCAATGTGAAACCAATCGCCATTACAAAAAGCGGACGTAGCATGGAGCCGTCAATCGTCGGGCCATCCATGCGGAAAACCGATGCTGGCTGGTGAAGCGTGTTCCACCAGTCAACCGAGAATTTGATAATCGGAATATTGATGAAGCCAACAAGCGTGAGCACGGCTACAGGCTTAGCGCTTTTTGCCGGATCATCCATGGCACGCGACAGGGCGATAATGCCAAGATACATCAGGAAAAGCACAAAAACCGATGTCAGCCGCGCGTCCCACACCCACCATGTTCCCCACATCGGCTTGCCCCAGAGCGAGCCGGTCGCAAGTGCCAGTGCCGTGAACACCGCACCCAAAGGCGCTGCAGCCCTGATTGAAACATCGGCCAGCGGATGTCGCCAGACCAGCGTGCCCAGCGCTGAGATTGCCATGATTGAGTAGCACATCATGGAAAGCCATGCGAAAGGCACATGGATATACATGATGCGCACTGTCAGTCCCTGCTGGTAATCATCAGGCGATACGAAAACCATATAAAGCCCTGCTGCGAGAAACAGCGCCGAGAGAATGGCAAGCCAGGGCAAAACCCGGCCCGCGAAACCAAGAAATCGCGTGGGGTTTGCAAGATCAAGCCAACTTGTGGTTTTCACAATGTCATTCGTCATAGTCTATACTTATACCTGAGGCGTTATGACGTTCAATTGACCGTAATCAACTGCGACACTCTGCCGAGAACAATATCACCTTATCACAGCGAAACCTGTTTAATCCGCCGATGTTTTAAGAGCAGCACTTGCTGCCAACGGCCCCAAAACTGCAAAGAACAAGGTGAGCGCACAAAGAATAAGGAATGGTGCAAAAAAAGGCGCCACGGCATCACTTGCACCATAAGAAGCCGACACACCGAAAATCAGCACTGGAATTGTGAGCGGCAGCACGATCACCGAGACCAGCAAACCACCGCGCGGCAGTGCAACAGCAAGAGCGGCTCCAACTGCACCGATAAAGGTGATTGCAGGCGTTCCAACCAGAAGTGTGAGTGTGGTCGCAGCCACAGCCGTCATATCCATATTCATGAACAGCCCCAGCAAAGGTGAAGCAATCACCAGCGGCAAAACACTTGCAACCCAATGGGCGAAGCATTTCACAAATACAGTAAAAGCCAGCATATGGCGATCCGCACCGATCAGCAACAAATCGAGCGAACCATCCTCACGATCCGCCTGAAACAGTCTGTCGAGGCCAAGAAGGGCCGCCAGCAAAGCACCGATCCACAGCATGGCCGGTCCAATACGTGACAATAGATTAAGATCAGGCCCGACGCCAAATGGCATCACCGAAATCACTGCCAGAAAGAACAATATGCCGATCAAAGCGCCTCCGCCAGCGCGGAAACTCAGGCGCAAATCTCGCAGAAACAGTGCAAGCATCACACATCCTCGGGCGAATATTGCGCCATGTCGAGCGTATGAACATTTTCGAGACCAAGCGGAATATGTGTTGCTGCAATCACCATTCCACCGTCGCGCATATGCTCACGCATAAGTTCTGCAAAACGCGCCTCAGATGCCCTGTCGAGCCCCGCAGTCGGCTCATCGACAATCCACAATGGGCGATAGCTGGTCAAAAGTCTGGCGATTGCAACACGGCGCTTCTGCCCGGTTGAAAGATAGCCGAAGGGCAGATGTTCAACACCCGGCAGATCAACAGCCTCCAGCGCCTCGCCAATATCATGTGCGGCTGCCCCATTGAACTTTTGCCAGAACAGAAGATTTTCACGCACGCTCAAGGCGGGTTTCATGGCATTCTGGTGGCCAAGATAATGACAGGCCGTACGAACGGGAAGGGTTGTTGCATCTTCAACCAGTGCAATCTGGCCCTCTTCAGGTGCAAGCAATCCGCAGATAATACGCAGCAAGGTTGATTTGCCCGAACCATTCGGACCTGTGACAATCAGCGCCTCGCCGGACGATAATGCAAATGAGAGCTTGGCAAAGATCGCCTCGCCTCCGCGTTCTCCCGCCAGGTTTTCGGCCGAAAGCCGCATATTCTCTCCTTGAGCCAAGCTTAAAAAAAACCGGGATGACGTAACATTTTGCCGCAAGGGTGCCGGTTCACAATAATCTGTCTGGAATCGTTTTAAGAAACAACCTATATCAGAGTTACCATGCCAGCGGTCGGTGTGGAAAGAAATTTTGGCCGATCTCAAACACTTGGCGCTTGTAAAGGCTTCAGTTTTCGGGACGGACAGCGGAAATGACTGCACCCGCACCTTGGCGCGTCCTTGAAACGCAAGCCTAGGCGTTCGTCCTGGTTTTCCGGCCAGCAGCATGAGGACGAACTAAAGTGTCTAACATTGATAGTTTCAAAAGCCGCAAAACGCTTACCGTCAACGGTAAGGACTATATCTATTACAGTCTGACAGAAGCCGAAAAAAACGGCTTGACGGGCATTTCCAAACTTCCATTTTCCATGAAGGTTCTGCTTGAGAACCTGCTGCGCTTTGAAGATGACCGATCTGTCAAGAAATCGGATATCGAAGCCGTTGCCGCATGGCTCACAGATCGCGGCTCTGCCGGTGCAGAAATTGCTTATCGTCCTGCCCGCGTGCTCATGCAGGATTTTACCGGCGTTCCGGCCGTTGTTGACCTTGCAGCCATGCGCGATGGTCTCAAGGCCCTTGGTGGCGACCCGGAAAAGATCAATCCGCTGGTTCCTGTGGATCTTGTTATCGACCATTCAGTCATCGTCGATGAATTTGGCAACCCCAATGCGTTCAAAGCCAATGTGGACCTCGAATACAAGCGCAATGGCGAACGTTATCGCTTCCTGAAATGGGGCCAGCAGGCGTTCAAGAACTTCCGTGTTGTTCCTCCGGGCACCGGCATCTGCCATCAGGTGAACCTCGAATATCTGGCACAGGCCGTATGGACGAAGGAAGAAGACGGTGTGATCGTCGCTTATCCTGATACCTGCGTCGGCACCGATTCCCACACAACAATGGTCAATGGCCTTGGCGTTCTTGGCTGGGGTGTTGGTGGTATTGAAGCGGAAGCCGCAATGCTCGGCCAGCCTGTTTCAATGCTGCTGCCGGAAGTTATCGGTTTCCGCCTGACCGGCAAGCTCAAGGAAGGTGTGACCGCAACCGATCTCGTGCTCACCGTCACACAGATGCTGCGCAAGAAGGGCGTTGTTGGCAAATTTGTCGAGTTCTTTGGGTCGGGCCTGGAAAATATGACGCTGGCTGATCGCGCGACGATTGCCAATATGGGCCCGGAATATGGCGCAACTTGCGGCTTTTTCCCAATCGACAAAGAAACGCTCAACTATATGAACACGACTGGCCGGGACGAGGACCGTCTTGCGCTCGTGGAAGCCTATTCGCGTGCACAGGGCATGTGGCGTGAATCCGGTTCGGAAGATCCGGTTTTCACCGATGTTCTTGAGCTGGACATGGGCGAAGTTGTGCCATCAATGGCAGGTCCAAAGCGCCCTGAGGGCCGTATTGCTCTGGAGAATATCGGATCGGGCTTCGCATCGGCGCTTGAAACCGAATATAAGAAGACCACAGGCCAGACCACGCGATACCCTGTTGAAGGCGAAGACTATGATCTTGGTCATGGCGATGTGGTGATTGCCGCTATCACGTCGTGCACCAATACATCCAATCCGAGCGTTCTGATTGCTGCCGGTCTTCTGGCCCGCAATGCTGTTGCCAAGGGTCTCAAAACCAAACCATGGGTCAAGACATCGCTGGCTCCCGGCTCTCAGGTGGTTGCAGCCTATCTTGAATCGGCTGGTCTTCAGAAAGATCTTGATGCACTTGGTTTTAATCTTGTTGGTTTTGGCTGCACGACCTGTATCGGCAATTCTGGCCCATTGCCTGCTCCGATCTCAAAGACAATCAATGAAAAAGGCCTGATTGCAGCGACTGTTTTGTCCGGCAACCGTAACTTTGAAGGCCGCGTTTCACCCGATGTTCAGGCCAACTATCTGGCTTCACCTCCACTGGTTGTGGCGCATGCATTGGCCGGAACTGTCACCAAGGATCTGACCAAGGAACCACTTGGCGAAGACAAGGACGGCAATCCGGTATTCCTGCGCGATATCTGGCCTTCATCGGCTGAAATTCAGGATTTCATCGCCAAAAATGTAACCCGCAAGGTCTTCTCGGAGAAATATGCGGATGTATTTAAAGGCGACGAAAACTGGCAGGCCGTTCAGGTTCCTGCTGGCCAGACCTATGCATGGGACGATAACTCGACCTATGTGCAGAACCCGCCTTACTTCGTGGGCATGGGCAAGTCGGCAGGTCAAATCGCAGACGTCAAGGGTGCACGTATTTTGGGCCTCTTCGGAGACAAGATCACCACCGACCATATTTCACCTGCCGGTTCCATCAAGGCACAGTCGCCGGCCGGGCAATATCTTATCGACCATGGTGTCGGCATTGCCGATTTCAACCAGTATGGTACGCGCCGCGGCAATCATGAAGTGATGATGCGTGGCACTTTCGCGAATATCCGTATTCGCAATTTCATGCTGGGCGAAAACGGTCGCGAAGGCGGCTACACCATTCACTATCCTTCAAAGGAAGAAACCTCGATCTATGATGCTGCCATGCAATATAAGGCCGAGGGTATTCCGCTCGTCATCTTTGCCGGTGTGGAATATGGCAATGGTTCGTCGCGTGACTGGGCTGCCAAGGGCACCAACCTGCTTGGGGTGAAGGCCGTGATTGCCCAGTCATTCGAGCGTATTCACCGTTCCAACCTCGTCGGCATGGGCATTGTACCATTTGTGTTTGAAGAAGGTACGAGCTGGCAGACACTGGGCCTGAAGGGGGACGAAATCATCACCATTGAAGGTCTCGCCGATATTCGCCCGCGCCAGAAGGTCGATGCTTCGATCACATTCGCCGATGGGACTGTGAAGAAGGTTCCACTGATCTGCCGTATCGATACGCTGGACGAACTGGACTATATGAAAAACGGTGGCATTTTGCAGACTGTTCTGCGCGATCTCGCTGCTTAAGCAACAAAAATTGTAAAATGAAAAAGCCGCCGGAGAAATCCTGCGGCTTTTTTGCCTATAGACTGGCAGAGTGAGATAAAGGAAACACTGGCAATGCAAAGATTGTGATGAAACTCACTGCAAAGTGACTTCCTATTGATCGTCACAGTTCCTACATAATAAAGGTACAAATCAATTATTTATGCATTGCGCTATGCAAAACGTTTTGCCCGTTTTGCTAAAAATTTTCGATTGCAGGATGAAACAAACGTGAGCTTCCACTCTCCATTCAATGGAACCAATACATGGCTATCGGGTGAATATGCACCCGGTTTACGCTGTATTTGTACTGCTGTGGGACTGGCCTTCACCGGATGTTTTACAATGCAGGGCGTTGCGAAAGCGCAGGACAACAGTACGCGTACATCAGTGCTTGAACTTTACACCAGTCAGGGCTGCAAATCCTGCCCGCAGGCTGACAAGAACCTGGCATCCTATGCGGATGATCCAAATATTCTGGCACTGTCATTTCACGTCAATTACTGGGATTATATGGGCTGGCGCGATACGCTTGCCACTCAGGACAATACCGATCGTCAGAATGCCTATCGCAACTCATTCAATGCCAAGATGGTTTATACACCGCAGGCAATCGTCAATGGCGCTACTGAGATGAACGGCAATGATGCTGAAACCGTCAAAAACCATCTCACTGAAAACAAGCTCAACATTCCTGTTTCTATCACCAGAGAAAATGACGGGCGCCTTTCGATTGAGATTGCAGCCGGTCACAAGCCGGACAAGCCTGTGCATGTCGTGATGTTTTATCTGCGTGATTCAGTGACAATTCCGATCAGCAAGGGCGAGAATGCAGGCCAGTCAGTCACTTATCGCAACACGGTAACAGATATCAATACGATCGGCATGTGGGACGGCGATGCCCTGAAAATCGAACTGCCTGCCTCCGAACTTACCCGCAAGGATGTGAGCGGTTGTGCTGTCATTTTGCAGGAAAGCAACGGTAATAAATCACTGGGCAAGATTTATGGCGCGGCCATATTTAAGCCACAGGCTCAACTGGGTCTCTAGAGCGCGTTTCGATCTGAGTGAATCAGATCGGCGCTCTAAATATTTGTTTTAACGCGCATCTTAGTCCGAAAACCGTTTCACACTTTTCGGGATGCGCTCTAAACCCATTGCGCACTGCTTCAGCGCGCATCATGCAAGATTCTGGTTCATCTCTTCGCTAAGGCCGCTTTTCTTTCGCGCCATGCGATAGCATTTCCTGCTGATGCAAAAGCAGCAGAAACTATCCTGTAATTTCGGAAAATATTGCCTGTTCCTGAGCGGCTGAACCATCAAGAGTTGGTTCGGTTCGGGCAGTCCTTTGGGCGGGGGGCTTGGGGTCGGACATACCCGAACCGAACCGTCTCAGGCAACGCGTGGATGCTGACGTCATAATCTGGCTGGATTGCGAATTTGACAAGGCCAAAATGTGGCCGGCGATCACCATTAAGAACAGCTGTTCTCTTTTCGTGAACGACTAATATGCAACTAATTGGGATGTATTTTATATAGACCAATCTAGGCGGGAGTTCCAGCACTCAAACACAACCTTGCAAAAATTTAATAAAAGCATCACCATGTACCCATGAAGCAGGATGATCGCCGCTTGCTCTGTTTGCTGCACAATTCATTCTGCCCAGTCTGCCCATTCTGCCCAGCCTGCCCAGTCTGTAATGAAAGAAAGAACATGGATATTCCAAGTGCTGCAAATGAAGATAAATCATCTCATGCACCGGCGGCGTCCAAAGTAATCCCTCTGGGGCAATCACGCCCAATGGCAGCCACTGTCAGTTTCGACAGGCACGAACTTGGTAAAATCCTCAATATTTATGGCCGGATGGTCGCAACCGGCGCATGGCGCGATTATGCAATCGATCACCTTGCCGACAGAGCAATCTTTTCAATCTTTCGCCGCTCCAGCGAAGTGCCACTATTTCGTGTCGAGAAAAAACCGAAACTTGCTCAGAAACAAGGCGCTTATTCTGTCATTGCCGCAAGCGGCCTGATTATGAAGCGTGGAAATGAACTTGAACGTGTGCTCCGTGTTTTTGATAAAAGTCTCAAGCTGGTCGACAGCTAAAATGCGTATTCTGCAAGGATTTTTATAAAAAAACCGGCGCAGGATTGGATCATCCTGCGCCGGTTGAAAGAAATTGCTTTATTTAAGTTTTAAAGCATTCCCTGTGCATTTACCACTTCACGCGGAAGCCAACATTTCCAGTGACCGAATAGTTGTCACCAAAGTTCTGAAGGCTGGAAGCAACGGATGCCTTGCCGAACACCGAATAGGTGTCATTCGCCCATGAGTAGTTGGCGGTTGCGCCAATCTCACCCCATGTCTTTTCAATCGTGCCGCTGGCAACACGAATATCAGACACGGTTATATAGTTCGAACCGCTCTTCAGTTCCTGATAGATATTGGCAAGTCCACCAACATTCAGGCGCGTGGTCGTGCCATCCGTATCAATCCAGCTCGTGGCATAATCCGCTGCAAATCCGATCCGGCCTGTCAGCGTCTGGCTATCAGGAGTGTTAACAAAAGCATTAAACACATCACGATAATCATCCGTGTTGAGCGAAGACCAGATCAGTTGTGCCTGGGGTGTCAGCGTCCAGCGGTCATTCAGAGCAAAGGCCTGTCCTGCCTCAAGGCTCAGCGCATAGCCAAAGCTCTTGACGCCCGATGCAATCTGCTCGTTGAGAAGCGCAGACTCCATATCCGACTTGTACCAGCTCACCTTACCCTGACCATCAAGATAGAAGCCGTTCTCGCCATACCAGGTCAGTGCACCACCAAAGCCATAACCATTGACCTTGACCTTGCCATTGCCAACCCGTGACCACACGTCGATGTTGCTGCGTGTATAATCAAGCCACATGCTACCAAACAGCGATCCGCTGGCATTATCCATCAGCTGACCATCAAGACCGGCCTGCAAGCGCCAGTCATGGCTGCCATAGGTGCTGTCTGTTGCATTGCCATTCGGGGTTAAGAAGCTGTAACCACCCGTGACCTGACCCCAGAAGAATTTTGAGCGCAGGATCTCATCATCATTCTGGTCATCATTCTGGTCAGAGCCAGAGTCGGCTCCTGTTCCCGCACCGCGTGCCTTCATACGCGAACCAAACGAAGCAAAGCCGCCACGGTTCAAAGAAGACAGAGCACTGGATGCACCACCATATACGCCAACACCAACCTGATATTCAGGCTTTGGCTCAGGATTGGGGCCGGGGTTATAATCCTTCATCTGGCTGCGCAGATAGTAATTGCCATCAGGAGTGTTCACACCACCCTTTTCAAGCGTATAGGCATAAGCTCCACCAACAACAGCCTGTTCACCGCGATAGTTGACATAATCGCCATTCAGCGTGAACACGCCATCCGACTGACCGCCAACGGAGATCACTTCAACGCCATTGACCGTCTGGTCGCCCCAGCCGCCACGATTGACAACCGTGACTTCCGTTGTGCCAGACGTATTGCCGGCAATCACCAGCCGGTCGCCCTTGGTGGTATCATCAGCCAGTTCTTCGTGCAGGATCAGCTTGCCGCCATCGCTCGAATAATTGCCCTTGACCGTCAGCGTGCCAAAGTTTGCATCCGTACCCGGTGAGACGATCCCCTGATTGTGAAGGTCATTCATCGAGCCAGAACCAGACAGAATGCCTTCATTGACGACATTGCTGGTGATGGAGCCTTCACGACCATGGTCATTGCCAAGCTGAAGCTCGGCACCCGACTTGATCAGCGTATCACCAGTATAGCTGTTATCGCCCGACAAAAGCTGCTTGCCCTTCTCAACGATAAACCCACCGGAGCCATTAATCCCGCTACCTGCAAACTCGCTGCCATCACCATCGGTAATCACAAGAGTCTTGGCACCAAGATCAACTTCGCCATTCTCTCCACCACGAAGATGTGCGATGCGGATTTCATCAAGGTCGCTGTCTTTTATATCGAATTTGCCATTCGACGTGACGCCCTTGCCTTCGCTGATATCACCATCACCTTCAAGTGCAAGCGTATTGCCCTCGTCAATGATATATTCACCATTGAGTTTTTGCTTCTTGTCGATAACAGCCGTGCCGCCGCCTTTCAGCTCAAGCTCACCCTTACCTTCAAGTTCATTGACGGTGTAGCGGTCCGAACGGTCATAGATCAGCGTACCCGCAACTGCGATTTCACCCTGAACACTGCCCTTCGTGCCACCATCACCGATGATCAGCGTAGCGCCTTCATCAATGCCGGTGCCGCCCGTATAGGTGTTCTCACCCGTCAGACGCTTCTGACCTTTCTTGAGGTTAACATGACCATCATCACCGGCAATGATACCGGCATAGGTATCATCCTTGGAATCGGTGATGTTGAGTGTCTTGTCACCGATACGGACTGTACTGCCTTCCTTACCATCAAGGCTCTGGACATCCACATTCAGGCCATTAGCGCCGGTCACATCCAGCACAGCACCGCTTTCAATCTTGACCCGATGCGACTCCTTGATGCTGCCATTGCCGGCGAGGATCAATTCACCCGCAGTAATATCAGTCTCACCCGTGTAGAACTGCTCATTCGTCAATGTGGTCTTGCCGGTTCCTGACTGTGTCAGACCGCCTTTGCCTTCAAAAGTGCCATCAAGGGTGAGATCATTGGAACGGTTGATCACAAGACGGCTGTCATCATTGACCAGATCGACATCACCGATGATGCTGCCTGTTGTACCGCCATTGCCGATCTGTACAGTGCCATGATCAATGGTGGTTCCATGGGCATAGGTGTTCTCACCTGTCAGGATCAGCGTATTGCTGTTTTCCTTGACCAGAGTGCCCGTACCGCTGATCACCTTGTCAACTGTGATATCGTCAGAACGGTTATAGACCAGACGTGCTTCATGACTATCATTGGTGCCGACAACAATGTCGCCTGCAACGCTGCCGGTTGTACCGCCATTGCCAATCTGCAAAGTGCCGTTCTCGACATTGGTAACACCGCTATAAGTGTTATCACCTGTCAGGATCAGAGTGCCATAATCGGTCTTGGTAAAACCATGCGAACCCTGAAGTTCTGAAGCAATCGTCGTGGTTATGCTACCACCGGCAACGGTGCCATCACCAACACGGATAATCGGTGCATCAGCGCCATTATCCAGTTCAAGCGCCCCACCCGTGACATCATAGCCATCAACTGCAAACTGCATGCCGGTCGTTTTTACCTGACCATACTCATTGTCGATTTTGACCGTGCCGCCTGTAGCGGAGAAGATGGAAAACTTCGTTTCATCCCAGAGATTTGCGATGTTACCTTCTGCATTTGTCCAGTTGGTATTATTCCCATCCCATGTACCGCTACCACCATTGAGCGTACCAAGATGCAAGGTACTGCCATTCCAGAAAGCCGTTGTGGCACCGACATCATTATTGATGGACACCTGATGCGCTGTCGTTGCCACCAGAGCAAGATCACTTGCATTCATACCGGCAGGTATTGTGCCAAAAGTAACATCTGTTGTAATTGTTGCAGCATTCGTCAATGTGCCGGCATAATCTGCAACGCGGTAAAGGCCACGGCCAAAACCGCCCAGCGATGACACATTCATCGTGCCTTTCAGGGTCAGATCGCCACCGACATCAAACAGCGCCCGTTCACTCGCGGATCCCAAAGAAAGATTGATGATAGTTCCAGCGTCAGTGACAAGGTTGCCATCAATGCGCAGGGCTGTACCTTGTACACCTACAAGCGTACCGCCAGCCTCGATAGAAGTATTACCAATAATGCGGCCTATACCAGCAAGCTCACCTGTCGCACCAACCGTCACAGTTGAAGCACCCAGCACACCGTCAATTGTTGTGGTGCCATTGAGCTGGGCTATGCCTGTGAAAGCACTGCTGTCACCTGCCAGTGTAAGACCACCGGGACTGTCGACCTTCAGCGTACCAGTACCTGACAGGCTGTCATTATAGACTTCGATATTGGAATGGTTGAATTCCAGTGTCGCGCCATTGGCAATCGAAGCATTGCCGGAGATCAGACCTTCGATACCGCCATTGCCGACAGCCAAAGTGCCTTCACTGACCGTCAGGCCACCCAATACATTGTGCTCATTGGTGAAAACGAGCTTGCCTGCACCTGATTTGGTGAATCCAGTAGCACCCGTGATGGCTTTTGTTGCCGTAATCTCGGCACCAGCATCAACACGAATGCCAGAACCCGTGCCATCAACAACAAGATCATGATCGAGTGTGAAGCTCGATGTGCCTTCAAGTGTACCGCCAGCCAAGGTGATAGTGCCCGATACATCGCCAAGACCATCAGCCGTTGCAACAGAAAGCACACCATCTTCAATACGCCATGGGGTGATTGCCGGTGTCTCGCCCGCAAGGGTCCATTTGCTGGTGCCACTCTTGGTCAGGCTCGAAAAGCCCGCATAAATGCCGGTGCCGACATCAAGAGTTGAATCATCCGCGCCGCCAATGGCAAGCACTGCATTCTTCACGCCCGACTGAACATTGACCTTGCCCTGAATATCCGAGCCAACACGCAGTTCAAGCGTTGCATTATCACCGACAATCTCAATCGCACCGGTATGTAAAGCAGCATCAGCGCCATAAGACACGCCAGCCTTCACAACACCTGCATTGACCACATAGGCATCATGGCCCAGACGAATGCCAGCGCCGGCATTAGCGCCAATATCTGCAGTCCCCCCTTCACCACCATCACCGCCAATGACGGTGCCAAAGTTTTCAAAACGAGAACCAACACCAACGATAGCAACACCGTCGCCGCCGCCGCCGCCGCCGCCCAAGCCGTCGCCGGCACCGCCGGCGCCGCCGGCACCGCCGCGAATAGTCGCGCCTGACACATTGGTCAACTGGCCATTCACCAGAGCACCAGCGCCGCCGCCGCTGCCGCCGCCGCCGCCGCCGCCCAAGCCGTCGCCGGCACCGTCGCCGCCCTTGCCGCCACTAATTTCCAATCCAGACTGTGTAGTTTGTGTCACTTTCTCTTCGAGAAATAGTCCGGCACCGCCGCCGCCGCCGCCGCCACCGCCGACGCGATTGGCGGCGGCGCCGGTGCCGTCACTGCCAACACTGCCGCCGGCACCGCCGGCGCCGCCTCCAATCGCGCCGGCGGCACCGCCGGCACCGCCGCCGGCGGCAGTGCCGGCACCGCCGTCGGCGGCAGTGCCGGCACCGGCACCGCCGCCGCCGCCGCCGCCGCCGTTGCCATTAAAAGGCTCACCCCCCTCCCCTCCCTTTCCTGTAGTATCACCTGCTGCACCCTTACCTCCATAGCCATTACCTGCCCCCCCAGAGCCACCCAATCGGCCTGAACCTTTTTTACCCTGCGCACCCGGTGTTCCCTTCAAATCCTCAGCCTTTACCTGATTGGTATTGGCGAGAATGAGTGGTGTGGCAGCGGTTGCTGCCACCATCGCAGCCCAAAGCGCTGCGGCTACAAGCCTGCTGCCATTGTTCAGCGCTGATGATGCGGCGAGGGTGCGCATAGTACGGTTGAGCGCTTTTCCAGCCTTGGTCTCTGCGGACATGGCCTGATTGCCGGAATGATTATCATTGTTAAATGCACTCATAAATATTCTCCTACCTGTAAAAATTTTCATTTTGTGAATTGTAAAAAAGTATCAAGGAGATCACCCGGTTCCCTTCAGAAACCGGCGCAACCCCTTTGAAAGATTTTCCTGAAATTGCCGGTATCATTAACCAGCCAGGCTCCAGGGCCAGATGTTTCCGCCCTTAATTTCACTATAAGTGAAAATACTGTTCTGCCGCTTGCGCCAACGGCCACGGGCCGCCGCCCAGCAAAGCAGCTACAAACAGAATTTTCCCAGAGATGGAGGGGATTCCAATAGCGGGATTGCCCCCCCTCCCATGCCCTTACCCTGTGAGGGACCAATGCAAACTTTTCAAAACAAGTTTCCGAAAAGAAAGTTCTGCTGTTGAAAATATAGACTGAATATCGCCTGAAATATTCCCCCGCCATCCACTGGATGCATCGCAAAACACGATACCATCCTCTCGACCGGCACTCTATTGGTGAACAATCGTTCCCAATTGGTGACAAAAGATTTGTCACTCTTTCTTCGAGCAAAAGCCTCATAAGCAATTTACCCACCCCGCAAAACAGCAACTCTAAAGCGAAGATCGCACTAGAGAAGTACTTACTGATATAAACCAATGTTACAGTATTGCTAATTTTGTAACATTTATACGCTCAATGGGGGAAGCCGCTTTTTATGTCAAGATCGAAGTTCTGAACAATGCCTGAGTGGGCTGAAAATGGAGGCTAATTTGTAATTTCGTTGCATTCTTGCAACGTTTTATCCCCCTTTTCGCAGAAGGGGAGAGCAATCAGATGGCTAAAATTATCTCATAAATGTGCGTCCTGGTTCTGTGCGAACCATATTTTTTCAGCAAAGAAACGCTCTTCATTATCTATCATATCAGCATAAATTGCTGTGGTATTCCAATGGGAATGGCCTAGCCAGCGTTGCACAAGATTTAATGGCGCACCAGACTGAAGGGCGGCGACAGCAAAGCCGTGACGCAATCCCTTT
This sequence comes from Brucella gallinifaecis, assembly GCF_006476605.1. Taxonomy (GTDB): domain Bacteria; phylum Pseudomonadota; class Alphaproteobacteria; order Rhizobiales; family Rhizobiaceae; genus Brucella; species Brucella gallinifaecis. The sequence goes on along the minus strand of NZ_ML636804.1, from coordinate 160,978 downwards.
GGGCTGGCGCAGTCTCCTTTTATGTTGGCTTTTTTCATCACATTGCAAACATATCTGTAGCCTGTCATGCGACTCCAGTTCCACAGCCTTCCATGTCCCTCTACATTGCCGTTATTGTTATTTGCATAACTGCTGATAAGTGCCAAAAGGGTCGCATCCGACACTGGTACTCTGCGGAACGTACCGGCACGGCGCTTCTTAAGCGTTTCGATGGAAACCATTTTTTCTGCAACATCTATATGCTCACGTCGCAGGTTTAATGCCTCCGATATACGACAGCCAGTTTCGGCAAGAAGCCTACAGAAAGTGTATATTTCAAGCTTCATCTCCTTGGATTTATTCAGGAATTGTTCTCTCTCGGCTTGAGTCAGGTATTTCCTTTGACCTTTATCAGTAATAACTGAAAAATACATTTTCTATTCACTTTATTTGTTTGAAATTACTAATTTTTACGTGATTTAGAGGATGTAGAAATGCACCACTTGCTGTTACAAAATCAGCAATATTGTAACAGCACACATAAGTAATTGTAATTACTGCATTTTATTGACAAGTAATCAGTCGTTTATCCTGATTTTTGAATTTTTTTGCGAAAACAAAGAACAATCTTAAGTTGTTTTTCGGTTTATTTCCGCAGTTACGAATATTGCCCACTAATTTTAAATAGCACGTTTGCATAGCCGTCATATTGACGACAGTCTGTCTTCAAAAATGAAACAGTCATTGAAAATTTGTCGAACTTGCGTGAACAATCAATTTGTTAATTCAATTTAAAGACAACCGATCACAATCCAATCATTATCGTTCACATTTTCGTGTGCTCTATAACCGGCCCATACCTCTGGAGCAACAGAAAGGTTGCTCTCACAGTTCACATCTGTTCATGCTCATTGTAAAATTTCTTGAAAATGACAAATGATACGATGAACGGCCATTTCGCCAATATTCATCTTAAATTAGGTATTGACTGTATTTTTCTATAATTCCATAATAATTATGGAATGAATATATAATAGAATTTACTAAAAAACAATTTAAGGAAATATTATATATTTTATCTCATGCATTCATACTTATCAGGGGATATGGAATGAATCTTTTCGGGAAGCGGAAATATTTAAACAAGCATGAAAGGGAAGCATTCCTAGAAGAAGCAAAGAAAAATGAAATCAGTTCATATCTATTTTGCAGAATCTTACACGAGACCGGCATAAGAATATCTGAATGTTTGAACATTAAACCGATTAATATAGATTTTACTGAAAATAATTTATATATTGAAAGCTTAAAGAAGAGAAAAAAAGGCGTATTCAGAAGAATACCATTGTCTGATGTAACAATTCTTTTGTTCAAGAAATATATTCAGGACGCCCGAATTCCCAAAAATCAGCCCCTATGGGACTGCTCCAGAATGACAGCCTACCGGATTGTCAATCGTATCATGCTCAAAGCGGGCATTTCAGCAGATCAAGCTTCGCCCAAAGCCCTGCGCCACGCTTTTGCCGTCAGCGCCATTGAAGCGGGTATACCAATATCTCTCATCCAAAAATGGCTCGGACATGTGGATTTGAAAACAACCTCAATCTACACTGATCTAGTTGGGCATGAGGAACGTTCCCAAGCCAGCCGTTTGTGGAGCGTTGAGAGGAAGGACACTATATTCCCTGACAGTTCGTCGATCGAGTTAAAACACGGAATATCACCCGTTCAACCAGCGTCAGAATATATCAATTACGCAAACACAACACTCATAACGATCAGTGGCAGTGGCAGCGACACTCGCTCCGGGATTATTGAAACACAGACAATAGCCCCTTTGACCCGCTATGTTCATGACAACGAAGAGCCACAAAAACCAGCGCGGACGGTGAAGACAGCTGAGAAGATCAGCCCTCCTGTAGCCGACCGGATTGCCATAGAAATTTATATAAACAAGAACCTGTTGGATCCTGACTTGAATATTTCCTTGATCAGCCAGCAATTCAACTTGTCTAAATCGGCAATTCATCGAATGTTTAAGCAAGATGAAGGTCTGGCAAGCTTTATTACCAAGAAACGCCTGTCCATCGCCTTCAGATGGCTCTCCGCCCCTTCTCAACCGCATCAAATGGATTTGGAAACGATAGCATGCAATCTAGGCTTTTCATCGCAGAGAAGCTTTTCTGATGCCTTCTTTATCCATTTTGGGTACCATCCGTCAAAGATGAGACGATACGCTCCTGCATTAAGAAACGTGAAGCTTGAAGCAAGCGCACATCTATAAAATCAAGTTTTAGGCGTGCTCATTTTAAAGCATGATCCGATCTTCGTTTAATGAGGATCGATAAGATTATGCTTAAGGTAGAAAGAGTTAGAGCGCCAATTTGATTCAATCAGATCGAAACGCGCTCTAAATGACTTCAATGATTATAACCTGGCCGCAATAAAAAATCCCTGCCAAGAGAACTTGACAGGGATTGTTTTTCATTAGCCTTGATCAGACCTATCAGTCACGGTTGCCCATGAACTGAAGCAGGAACATGAACATGTTGATGAAGTCGAGGTAGAGACGCAACGCGCCCATAACAACCTTGCGGCCCTGACTATCAGCAGAATCGCCTTCAAAATACATTTCCTTGATCGACTGCGTGTCATAAGCGGTCAGACCGGCAAAGATCAGAACGCCAATCACCGAGATTGCAAACTGCAGCGCGGTGGAGCCAAGGAAGATGTTGACGACAGATGCGATGATCAGACCAAACAGTCCCATCATCAGGAACGAACCCATCGCCGACAGATCACGCTTGGTTGTGTAACCATAAAGCGACAATGCGCCGAATGATGCAGCTGTCACGAAGAATGTGCGAACGATGCTCTGTCCTGTGAAGACCAGAAAGATCGACGACAGCGACAGACCAACGAGAGCAGCATAGCCCCAGAACACAGCATTTGCTGTGCCGACTGAGAGACGCTCAATGCGAAAGCTCAGGAAGAATACGGCTGCGAGCGGCGCAAGCATAACCACCCAGCGCAGCGGAGATGTGTAAAGGGCTGCACCAAGTGCAGTAAGCATCTTGCCGTTAGACATTTGTGCAACAGCAGCGGACGGATCCGTTGTTGTTGCCAATGATGCAACAGCCAAAGCAGCAAGGCCGGTAACAACCAGACCAATTGCCATCATGTTATAGACACCCAGCATATAGCTGCGCAGACCCTGATCGATGTCGGCACCAACCCGAGCGCCACCTACCGGCCTCTGCTGTGCCTGAATATTACGAAAGTCAGCCATGACTTAAATCCTCTTGCCTTGTTCCGTCCGGTGTCGGGGGCAGGCTCATTCCGAGCCACTCCCAGGCGCCGCTGGCGGAACCCCAGCATGCCTGTGTTTTATTATGGTGATTTTAGTGCTCTCACACAAGTAGCAGCTGCAAAAAATCGTGATGAAGCGGCTTGAAATTCAAATCGCTTTCCCCATGGGAACCAAGAACTTAGACCTATTCCCGCATCAAGATTACAAATATGTCATATGGTTCGCAATACGGTTGCAGGCTTCTGACCCAGTACCCGCCATGTGCCAGCGAGGCCGAATCCGACTGTCAATATGAGGGCAACACCAACAGTCAGCAAAGCTACATCGGGTAGAAACTGAGCTTTCAGCTTCATCACTTCCACCACCACATACCAGCCGGCAACGCCACCCGCAATAAGCGCAAACAATGCTGTAGCAAGCCCCAGAAGCATATATTCAACAATATAGGCTGTGATCAATATACGCCGCGTGGCACCCAGTGTTTTCAGTACAACCGCATCATGAACACGGGCACGATTGCCAGCCGCCAGAGCGCCGCCGAGCACGAGAACAGAAGCAGCAAGGGCGATCGATGCAGCGGCGCGAATTGCCGTTGCAAGCTGGCTGATCAGATTATTCGCCACATCAAGCGCATCAGTCACGCTGACAGTTGTAACGGCTGGCCATGTTTTTGTGACCTGCCGCAAAACATCGGGCGCCAGATTTTTCTGACCGTCAGGAATGGTCAAGGTTGCAAGCCAGGTGGCAGGAGCGCCGGCAAACGTGTTGGGCGAAAACACCATGACGAAATTCATCGCCAGCGTTTCCCATTGCAACTGCCGGAAACTCGCAATCTTCGCATTGATCGTGCGGCCAAGCACATTGACTGTCACCATATCGCCAAGCTTGAGGCCCAGTTCCTTGCCTTCACGCTCTGCGAAAGAAACAAGCGGCTCGCCAGTATAATTTTCCGGCCACCATTCGCCCTCGGTCAAAGTTGAATTTTCAGGAACCTTGTCGGCAAAAGTAATGCCGCGATCACCGCGCAGCACCCATGCAGCCTCTGGCGGAATGGTCATATCGCGCACATTGGTGCCATTGAAAGCAACAATACGTCCACGCAGCATCGGCCCGGAAGTGAGTTTCCCGTCCGGGACAATGCCACTCACAAGCTTTGTGAAATCGCCAATGTCATTGTTCTGGATATCGACAAAGAAGAAATCCGGGGCCTGTGCCGGAATATTTTCGCTCACCTGACGCCGCAAATTGCCGTCGATCAAGGCAATCGCCACCATCAATGTCAGACCAAGGCCAAGAGAGAGCACCACGGATGGCGTCAATGCGCCCGGGCGATATATATTGCCAACCGCAAGCCGCACAGCAGTTGAGCGTGTGCGCGGCGCACGACGCGCCAACCAGCGAATACCATCAGCCACAAGCCGAAGAACTCCAAAGGCAGCAATGGATGCCACAATGAATATGGCTGCGATGCGCCGGTCATAGGCGACATAAAGTGCAAGAGCGGCCAAAGCTGCAATCAGCAGAACCGCAAGCGCGAGATAGGGAAAGGATGGCAGACCGCGTTGTTCAAAACCCTGTTCGCGAAACAAGGCGGTTGCAGGAATATTGCGCGCACGACCCAGCGGAATAACAGCAAAAGCCAATGTTGTTATCAGGCCGAACACGGCTGCAAGCGCCAGCGCATCGGAGAAAAACCCGCCGCTGCCTGCAACTGGCAGATAATTGGCAAGGGCCATGGCAGCAGCAAAGGGAATGATTGCAGCCAGTATAAGCCCAATAGCAATGCCGATAAGTCCAATGACAATGATCTGTACCAGATAGACCAGCACAGCAAAACGCGCAGGAGCGCCCAGAGATTTAAACGTCGCAATCACGCCGCGCTTGCCATCCAGATAGGCGCGTACGGCATTGGCTACCCCCACGCCTCCGACGATCAGGGCAGTCAAGCCAACCAGTGTAAGAAATTGCGAAAAACGTTCAATATTGGCACTCAGCGCCGGTGCTGCATTATTGCGCGAGCGGATATTCCAGCCTGCATCGGGGAAGTCTTTCGTTGCGTTTTCACGCATTTGCAAAATTGCAGAATCAGAAGCATCGCCCGGCAAGGCCACCTTGTAAATATGATCAACGAGGCTTCCCGGTTGAATGAGGCCAGAGGCACGAAGTCCATCCATCGAGACCAGAAAACGCGGTGCAAAATTAAAGCCCGATGAAAGAAGATCCGGCTCGTTTTCGATCAGTGCCCGTAATTCAAATGTTTGCGAACCAAGCAGAAGTCTGGTCCCGAGCGCAACGCCCATACGGTTGAGAAAATCCTGGCTGACAGCAGCACCATAGGCGCCATTATGCTGTTTTGTCATTTCTTCAAACGAAAGCGCAGGCGCTACTTTCAGTTCACCATAAAGCGGATAGGCAGAATCAACGGCCTTCACTTCAACCAGCGACTGATCAGACCCATCCGGCAAACGCGCCATCGAGCGCATTGTGGCACTTTCAGCCACCCTGCCCTGCTTTTCAATAAAAGCGCGTTCATCCGCACTTGCCTCGCGCTGATTAAGTGCAAAACTGACATCACCACCAAGAATGCTCTGGCCTTCCGCGACAATCCCGGTACTGACCGAACGCGCAACAGAATTGACGCCGCCAATGGCTGCAACACCCAGCGCAATACAGGCCAGAAAGATATAAAACCCGGATAGTCCACCGCGCATTTCGCGCAGTGCAAAACGCAAAGCGAGAGAAAACGATCTTGCAAAACTCATGCGCTTGCCGCCGCTGTTTCAAGCGCAGGTTCTTCAATGCGGCCTGAGCGCACCGGAATTTCCTGATCGCACCGAGCGGCAAGCGATGGATCATGGGTGACAAGCACCATGGTCAGACCATTTTCGCGCTGTTTGGAAAACAGAAGATCGGCGATCTGGCGCCCCGTGGCTGTATCAAGATTGCCTGTTGGCTCATCGGCAATCAGAATTTTCGGACTTGGCGCAAGCGCACGGGCAATTGCCACACGCTGCTGCTCACCACCTGAAAGTTCTGACGGGTAATGGGTCAGGCGTTGGCCAAGGCCCACGGCACGCAGTTCCCGCTCGGCCACTTCAAAAGCATCCCTGCGGCCTGCAAGTTCCAGTGGCACAGCGACATTTTCCAGCGCTGTCATATTCGGAATAAGATGGAAAGACTGAAACACAATACCGATATTGGCGCCGCGAAAGGCTGCGGCCTGATCCTCGCTCATTTCGCTGATGGTTTCGCCAGCGATCTTGACCATGCCCTGATCGATATTTTCAAGACCGGCAAGCACCATCAAAAGCGTGGATTTGCCCGAACCCGATGGCCCGACAATACCAACAGAACGACCTTTTGCAATTGAAAGCGAAATAGCTTTGAGCACATGGACAGATGATGCTGCATGTCCCAGCGTCAGATGAACATTCTCAAGCTCAATGATCGGGTCGGAAATTGAGCTATGATTTAGCGAGGTCACCTGTTCCGTCACGCGTTTTTCTTCCTATATGAATATTCAAGAGCCAAAGCGCGTCACAAAAATGAACTTGTTTGGCGCAACAAGGAATCATGTAGGTGCATAGATCACCAATTAGCTAGATATGGGTTGCTTAAAATGCGTTTCAAACACTCGATCACGGTTTGGTTATCGATTTTTGCCGTAGCTGCGTCTTTTATTGTGACATCTGCACGTGCACAGGAAGAGCCAACGGGGCTTGAAGATGCATTGCCAACCGAGCAGCTTGCGCAGGTAAAGATTGTTGGCTTTGGCGACAGCCTGATGGCGGGCTATCTTCTGCCTTCCCATGCCGCCTTCCCGCAGCAGCTTGAAAAAGCGCTTGATAACAAGGACTATGATGTCAGCATTGAGAATGCCGGCGTGTCGGGCGACACCACCACCGGCGGGCTTGCACGCATCGACTGGTCGATCCCCGATGGTACTGATCTGGTTATTCTGGAACTCGGAGCCAATGACGCGCTGCGCGGTATTTCACCAGATATTACCGAGAAGAACCTCGATGAAATGCTCTCGCGACTAAAAACACGCGGCATATCTGTCATTCTTGCCGGAATGATAGCCCCGCCCAATATGGGCAAGGATTATGCCGACAGGTTCAACCCGATCTATCCAAAGCTTGCCCAGAAATATGGTGTAGCGCTTTATCCGTTTTTTCTCGATGGTGTTGCAGCACAAAAAGAGCTTTTGCTTGAAGACGGCATGCATCCCAATGAAAAGGGTGTGGAAATGATAGTGAGCAATTTCATGCCAACAATCGAGAAAACCCTGAAAACGCAACAAAAGACGGGGACATCAGGCGGCTGACACAATCGAAAGGCATAAACAGCTTGCCCATGGCCAAGAAGAATGATTCGCTATGAGCTGCATCGCTGATGAAAAGAGATTCGTTTTTCTGATGATCGATGCACAGGCACTCTAACGCAGAGCGTCCTCCCGTGGTTTACCACATGACGCTCTGGCGCAGAACGGTTCGAGGAGGATGCTTTATGCCGCGTCTCTTTACTGCCCTCGAAATCCCGCGTGATGCCGCGCTTTCGCTCTCGTTATTACGAGGCGGACTTCCCGGTGCACGCTGGATTGATGTCGAAAACTACCACATAACCTTGCGTTTTATCGGAGATGTGGAAGGCCATGTGGCCGACGAGGTAGCCAATGCGCTTGATCGCATAAGGCGTCCTGAATTCATGCTCAATCTGTCCGGTGTTGATGCTTTCGGTTCCAAGAAACCGCACAGCATCTATGCAGGCGTATCTCCCTCGCCTGAACTCAACGCTTTGCAGGCAGAAATCGAACGCATCTGCCAGCGCCTTCGCATTCCCGCCGATCCGCGCAAATTCACCCCCCATGTGACTTTGGCGCGGTTGAGAAATCCACGCATCGAAGATGTCGTGCAATACCTCTCATCGCGCGGCAACTTCTCGACAATGCCGTTCAAGGTAGGCCGTTTCGTGCTGATGTCATCACGCGATTCTGTCGGCGGCGGCCCCTATATTGTCGAAGAAGCCTGGCCTTTGATGCCTCAATCACGCCAGAACTGGTCGGCCAGCGCTTTTGCGGAAGCCAGAACCATCCGGTAAACCTGTTCAAAATCCCCGATCTTGCCATAATAGGGATCGGGGATTTCAACGGCTGTGCCTTGAGCAATCTCGGTGAACAATCCGATCCGGGCAGTTGCGTTGGCAGGCTTACGCTGGCTGATCATCCGCATATTATAGCGGTCCATCCCCAGAATCAGATCAAAACGGGTAAAGTCACTGGCAATGAGCTGGCGGCAAGCCTGTGAAGAAATATCAAGGCCGTAGCGTGCTGCAACGCGAATTGAGCGTTCATCTGGCTCTTCGCCGGTATGATAGCCATTGGTGCCTGCTGAATCGATCAGCACATGATCAATGCGCCGTTCAGCCAGAACCTGTCCCATCACACCTTCAGCAAGTGGAGAGCGACAAATATTGCCTGCACAGACAAACAGAATACTGGTTGGGGCTGATTGGATCACGGAACTCTCGCAGCGATGACAAGTTATGAGATGAACTGCAACATAGGCAGAATGTGATGATACGCAACAGGCTAGCAGAACCATGCCAGGGTCAGACAGCTTGAAAATTGCTGAAAACACCCCCATCTTATTGTCGTCACAGCCCTTCATCTGGCTGACTGGAGTTTGATTGATTATGGATCGCACCAAGATTGATGATATCCTTGAACCCGGAAACGAACGCGATTATCAAAAACGCAGCGAGCGGGTGAAACAGGGTTTCTGGAAGACTGCACGCCGTGCCGGTCGCATGGTTCCGTTCATGGATGAAATTGTGGCAGCGTATTATTGTGCGCTCGATGAAAAAACACCGATGCGCGTTCGCATGACGCTGATGGCAGCTTTGGCCTATTTCGTTCTGCCTTTTGACTTTGTTCCAGACATGCTGGTGGGCATTGGCTTTACCGACGATTTTGCAGTGCTGATGGCAGCACTTACTGCCGTGCGCGCGCATATAACGCCCGCACACAGAATTGCGGCACGTGATGCGTTACGCAATGAGGGCGAAGCCGCCTGAGCGTTCACAGATTTATTATCACTTAACAAGCCTATGATCCTGCCTCAGACCAGCAGGACAAACTCTTGCCGCTTTCTTTTGGATGAAGTTAGGATCCTGACCCTAACAACGGGATCGTGGGGTTTTACCTGCTCGTTCAAGTTTTCTTTCAAAACTTCACCGTTTGGTAACCCAGATTAAGGCACATTAAGGGTCATCAAACGGGGCGGCGTGTTGAACGACGACATCCCGATATTCGACTTTGAAGCAAACGAAAGAGAACCGGTAAAAGACCATGCTTGGAAAATCGATCGTCGCGGCTTCGGTGTTTACAATTGCAATGGCGGGTTCTGCACTCGCACAGACACCGACCCAGATTAAGCAGTTCGACGCCTGGGGCGCATATAGCTACCAGTCAGGTAATGGCAAGGTTTGCTATGTCCTGTCTGTTCCGACACAAAAAGCCCCCGCCAATGTCGATCATGGCGACAACTTCTTTATCGTGAGCCAGAAGCCGGGACAGAATATCACCTTTGAACCGCAATTTATGGCAGGTTATGAGCTGAACACCAATGCGAATGCCAAGGTGGTTGTTACCATTGGCAATCGCAGCTTCAACATGTTCGTCAATGGTAAATCCGGCTGGATGGAAAATGCCGCTGAAGAACCACAGCTGGTCGCAGCCATGCGTGCTGGCTCAGACATGAAGGTGCAGGCACAATCCAAACGCGGCACCAAGACCAGCTATACTTATTCGCTCAAGGGCATTTCGGCAGCACTCGCAGCCATTCAGAAATGCAAATAAGCCAGTCGGTTCCAAGTGAATTCTCAAGCCGGGGCGATGCTCCGGCTTTTCTTTTTTGATCCTGCATCGCGGCTCATGCATATCTGCCACGAAACACAGCAGGATGACGGATCAAATATTGTGTGCTATGAGCGCGCTTAACAAGGGTCGCATTTCAAATGAAGGCCCCCATATATCCATGTATCGACAGAATTACATGTATCGACAGAATTACCGGCACGCTTCATGCGGCGCCCCAACAGTTGAAAACATATGTCCATTTCGTTCGACCTGACCATTGATGATACACGCGACCAGCTTGCCCGCCATATGCGTGCAAATATGGAGCAGAGGCCGTCGCTCATCGGCATGTCGCGGGAGGAAATGGCTGAGGAGCTGGTCAAAATCGGCGTAGCGCCAAAACAGGTCAAGATGCGCATTGCGCAGCTCTGGCACTGGCTTTACGTGCGCGGCGTTTCTGACTTTGCCGATATGCGCAATATTTCCAAGGATCTGCGAGCGCTTCTAGCCCAGCATTTCACCATTGCACGCCCGGAAGTGGTTGAAGAGCAGATTTCTCAGGATGGCACACGCAAATGGCTGTTCCGCTTTCCGCCACGCGGGGCCGGACGTCCTGTTGAAATCGAATGCGTCTATATTCCTGAAGAAGGCCGCGGCACGCTGTGCATTTCTTCACAGGTTGGCTGCACGCTCACCTGCTCGTTCTGCCATACAGGAACGCAGAAGCTGGTGCGCAATCTGACATCGGAAGAAATTCTGGCGCAGCTTCTGACGGCGCGTGATCGTCTTGGGGACTTCCCGGATACCAACACGCCAGACGGGGCTATTGTCCCTGCTGAGGGCCGCAAAGTCACAAATATCGTCATGATGGGGATGGGCGAGCCGCTTTATAATTTTGAAGAAGTGAAAAAGGCTCTGCTGATTGCCTCTGATGGTGACGGATTAGCGCTTTCCAAGCGCCGCATCACCCTGTCGACTTCCGGCGTCGTACCTGAAATCTACCGCACCGGCGAAGAAATCGGCGTCATGCTGGCAATCTCGCTGCATGCGGTGCGCGATGAATTGCGTGATCTTCTGGTGCCGATCAACAAGAAATATCCGCTTGAACAATTGCTCAAAGCTTGCCGCGAATATCCGGGTCTTTCAAATGCCAAGCGCATTACATTTGAATATGTCATGCTCAAAGACATCAATGACAGCATGGAAGATGCCAAGCTTCTGGTTAAGCTGTTGAAAGGCATTCCGGCCAAGATCAATCTGATCCCCTTCAACCCGTGGCCCGGCACGAACTACCAGTGCTCGGACTGGGAGCATATCGAGCGCTTTGCCGATTATGTGAATGCAGCCGGTTACGCTTCACCGATCCGCACACCGCGCGGTCGCGATATTCTGGCTGCCTGCGGTCAGTTGAAATCGGAATCGGAGCGCATGCGCAAGAGCGAACGCCTGGCACTTGAAGCCATGATGATTGCCGGCCACGGGGCCGAATAATGGATATATGGGATTATGTGTTTGGTGCGTTTCGTATCCTGATCGGGGCATGCATTGCCCTATGGGTCGGGACAGCTTTCTTCATTGCGCTCAATTTCGCATCCGATCTGAGCGCAATGGAGCCACTAAATCCTGAAGCTCCAAAGATATTCACGTTTTTCATCATATTATTTGCGACACCCATTACGGCCATCATAGTGGCTCAGCTTGCCATATATCCAATGCTGCTCATCGTTTGCCTGAGCGAGATCGCTGCCAAAAAAGACGTAATCTTCTACATGATTTGCGGCAGCGTGACGGGCATTGCCTTCATCGCCTATGGCGCATCCAGGGAACTGCCATTCGCATCGGATCTTTTTCGCTGCCTCGTTGTCATATGTTCCTGTATCGTTGGCAGCTTTGTCTACTGGCTGATTGCCGGTCGCAATGCCGGACGCTTTTTAGAGCGGATCCGATCTGATTGAATCAGATCGACGCTCTAACACGCCCGGCTGCGTGGTTTTATTTTGCCTGTGCAGTGATGATCTTCAGTGCGAAAGCTGAAAAAATACCTGCAAAAAGCCAATCCACAATCCGCGTCACTGTCGGGTTTTTCTTCAGAAGACCGGCAAATTTGTCAGCAGCAACCACCATCGGAATGGTGAAAATCAGCGCCAGCGGAATGAATGACAGGCCAAGGAAAAACAGTTTCCCCATAGCATGGGGATCATGTGCAGACACAAATTGCGGCAGAAAGGTCATGTTGAACAGAATAACCTTCGGGTTAAGCAGGTTGATGCCAAGGCCCGTCGCCCAGTTCTGAAACAATGTATGCTTTTTGCCACCACTCTTTTCCGGCGAGAATGCCGAACCTTTGCGAATTGCCTGCACCGCGAGCCAGACAAGATAGGCCGCCCCCACCACCTTCAATGCTGTAAAAGCTGCGGGAGACGCAAGGATCAACGCAGAGAGGCCCAGCGCCACCATGCTGGTATGAATGATAATACCGGTGCTGGCACCCGCCAGACAAGCAAAACCGGCCCCCTTGCCTTCCGATAAAGCACGACCGACAAAAAGCGTCATATCCGGGCCGGGCGTAATGGACAAAATGGCGGTCGCGATCATGAACTGGACAAAGATCGTCCATTCAGGAATGAAAGTCAGATTTGACAGAAAGGACATGAAACGAGACTCCATAAATTCGCGGCAAGCTAACGCGAATTTATGCCCTGCGCCATAGGATTTTTTGCGGCTTTTTCATAAGAGATAACCATCCGGCTTGCACGAGGCTTGGCAACTGATAAAAGACTTGCAACAAGTCTACATTGCATCAGACGGAAGTGAATTATGAGCAAGCTGAAAGACGTCAAAAAAGTCGTTCTCGCCTATTCGGGTGGCCTCGACACCTCTATCATCCTGAAATGGTTGCAGACTGAGCTTAATGCGGAAGTCGTGACCTTTACTGCCGATCTCGGTCAGGGTGAAGAACTTGAACCAGCACGCAGGAAAGCGGAAATGCTGGGCATCAAAGAAATCTTCATTGAGGATGTTCGTGAAGAATTCGTGCGCGATTTCGTTTTCCCGATGTTCCGCGCCAATGCCGTCTATGAAGGCGTCTATCTGCTCGGCACGTCGATTGCCCGTCCGCTGATTTCCAAGCACCTGATTGATATTGCCAGGAAAACCGGCGCTGACGCTATTGCACACGGGGCAACCGGCAAGGGCAATGATCAGGTACGCTTTGAGCTGGCCGCATATGCGCTGAACCCGGACATCAAGATTATCGCTCCATGGCGCGACTGGTCGTTCAAGAGCCGCACGCATCTGCTCGAATTTGCTGAGCAGCACCAGATTCCGGTTGCAAAGGACAAGATGGGAGAAGCGCCATTCTCGGTTGACGCAAACCTGCTTCACTCCTCATCAGAAGGCAAGGTTCTGGAAGATCCGGCAATTGAAGCGCCTGAATATGTGCATATGCGCACGATTTCGCCGGAAACCGCACCAGACAAGCCAACCATTATCAAGATTGGCTTTGAAAAGGGTGACGCTGTTTCGATCAATGGCGAACGCCTGTCGCCTGCGACATTGCTTGCAAAGCTTAATGATTATGGTCGCGACAATGGTATTGGCCGCCTTGATCTGGTTGAAAACCGCTTCGTCGGCATGAAATCGCGCGGCGTTTATGAAACACCGGGCGGCACGATTTTGCTTGCTGCACATCGTGCAATTGAATCGATCACGCTCGACCGGGGTGCTGCACATCTCAAAGATGAGCTGATGCCACGCTATGCGGAACTCATCTATTACGGTTTCTGGTTCTCGCCGGAACGCGAAATGTTGCAGGCTGCGATCGATCTCAGCCAGCGTCATGTCGAGGGTGAAGTCACGCTCAAGCTCTATAAGGGCAATGTGATTGTAACCGGTCGCTCCTCGGACAAGTCGCTTTATTCAGACAAGCTCGTGACATTTGAAGACGATCAGGGCGCCTATGACCAGAAGGACGCAGCAGGCTTCATCAAGCTCAATGCGCTTCGTCTGCGTACTTTGGCTGCTCGCGACCGCCGTTAGAGCGCGTTTTATTTGAAGCATAATATAATAAAAGCCTCCGGTATTGCCGGAGGCTTTTTATCTTATTTTCACCCGTGCCTGATGCCAGCAAGCATCTTTTCTTCGCCGGGGCGCAAGGTCAGGACACGCACGCCATTGGATGTGACAGCCACGGTATGCTCAAACTGCGCAGACAATTTTCCATCGCGTGTCACCACGCTCCAACCGTCTTTTTCGGTCTTTACTTTGGCTGTACCCTGATTAAGCATCGGCTCGATGGTGAACACCATGCCTTCACGCAAACGCTCACCTGTTCCCGGCTTGCCGAAATGCAAAACCTGCGGCTCTTCATGCATTTCACGGCCAATGCCATGACCGCAATATTCGCGCACCACGCTGTAATCATGACGCTTCGCATGACGCTCGATCGCATAGCCAATATCGCCCAAAGTAGCACCGGGGCGCACAGCGGCAATCCCCTTCCACAAAGCTTCATAAGTCACACGCACCAGACGTGAAGCAAAAGGAGCAACATCGCCAATCAGATAGGTCTTGCTTGAATCAGCGATAAAACCGTCCTTCTCAAGCGTGATATCAAAATTGATAATCTCACCATTGGTGATGATTTCACTCTCCGACGGCATCCCATGACAGACAACTTCATTGCTTGAAGCATTGAGCACATAGGGAAAATCATATTGCCCCTTGCTTGCAGGCCGTGCCTTTAACTCGCGCGTGATATAATCCTCAACCAGATCATTGACCTGCATCGTGCTCATTCCGGCAAGCGGTGTGCGATCCAGAAGTGTAAATACGGACGCCAGCAATGCGCCCGAAGCGGCCATTTTCTCCACTTCAGCCTGGGTCTTGGTCATGAGGAGTGCACTGGCAAAACAGGAATTTCGACATGGGCGGCACGCAACTGCATCTGGACAATCTCGTTAAATGTCAATTCAGGATTAGCCTGTGCCAGCATACCGATCTTCATCCAGTATTCAGCCTGCGCATTGATCGAACGACACATGACATCGCTTGCCTTGCGCAATTCTTCATGTAGTTCGTCACTGATTTTTACGATACCCATTATTCCACCATTTAATATACGAAATGTATATATATCGTATATTTCATTCAATCAAGGCCGTCCATTACAGCTTTTGATTCAAACCTGTTGCATTTCATATGGCACCATATTATATGTCGCCATATGAAAGTTATAGAGCAAAAACATCACGCCCTTCTGAGCGAGCTGGAACGCCGCAACAGCCCTTCCACGGGCGAGTTGAAAGCGTGCTTTGAAATCCTGTCGCTGGCCGCCGCCATTGACCGCGATTGCGCGAACAGGCTTGCGCCCTACAAACTTTCTGAAGGAAAATTTGTGCTGCTATTCTTGTTGCAAAATGCACCTGATGGCCTTTCACCGCACGAATTGTCGGAACGCGCCGGTGTGACGCGCGCCACTATTACCGGTCTGCTCGACGGATTGGAGCGTGACGGTTTTCTCAAGCGCCATGCAGATACACAAGATCGCCGCAAGCTCACTGTCAGGCTTACGCCTGAAGGTGCGCGTCTGGCGCAAAAACTTTTTGATCAGCATACCGCCTGGATCGCGGGCCTGATAAGCGATCTTTCAACTGGCGAGCAGCAATTGCTGAGCACATTATTGCGCCGCATCTGGAGCCGCACCGATGCGGGCCGTTCCTTCAAAATCAGCGAAACCCTAGGGTCAGGACCCATTAATTTGACGGGAATGGTGTGAGGCCATCCGGGCGGATTTGATAAGAAAAGGCGATGGAAATGTCATTCATTTGCGAGACTTTACGACGAAGTAGGCCGGGCGGATGGACCACATCCTTCGGACATCGAAATGACTAGTATGCGATTTGGGCGATCTGCTGCGTCGATCCGCTCAACCGGGGGAAACACCCCGGTCCTCACATCTCTTCTTGTAGATCTTGTCATTTCAGATGCCATTCTCATCAAATTAATGAGTCCTGACCCTAAGGATATAACATGAGCTATTACCTCGCAGAACTTTACTCACCCAAGGCAAGCTGGCTGGAGCTTGATATGAAAGGCAGGCAAGCTTTCTTTGAAAAAGTAGGTGCAGGCATGGGCGGCCTGGCAGAGCTTGGCATTGAGGCTTTGGCCCTGGGACCCATTGATGCAACCAAGCCCCATGCACCGCAACAAAGCTTCTTTGCCATCTGGCGTTTCCCGGATGAGGCAGCTCTCGACATGCTGCTTGCCGGAATTACGGCTACCGGCTGGCATGGTTATTTTGACACTGTTAATGCAGCAGGTGCGGGCACCGATCTTGGTGGTCATCTCGCTCAACTGGCAAGCGTGCCTTTCAAAGACAAGCAGATGTAATAACAGGATGTCCGGTGTGTGTCAGGGATATTCAGGAAAATGCGCCGACAAAAAATACGGCACAATAATGCAATGCCGCTCCAACGACGACAAAGCCGTGCCAGATCACATTCTGAAACCGCAGACGCTCCCAGACATGGAAGATCACGCCCAGAGAATAAACCATGCCACCAGCGGCAATAAGCCAGAAAACGGCTGGCGGCAGTGATTGCACCATTGTGTCATAGACCATGACGCCACTCCAGCCCAGCGCCAGATAAAGCAGGATTGACAGCCGATCAAAACGCCCCGGCATGAAAAGTTTGAGCATAATACCGACAAATGCGACGCTCCAGACAAACAGAAGCAACGGCAATGCCCGTTCTCCCATATGCATGGCGAAAGGCGTGTAAGTACCGGCGATCAGGAGATAAATTGCCGAGTGATCAAAACGGCGTAAAAACCATTTGGTCTGCGATACTGGCCAGATATTATAAACAGCCGATACCCCCAATGCAGCCACAAGGCTGGCAAGATAGACCCCTGACGAAATTGAGGTGGCAACAGGCATATTGGGAAGAAAATAGAAAAGCATGGCAATGGCGCCGACAAGTGCCATTGTTACCCCAAGCACATGGATAATACCATCAGCCCAGAGTTCGGCACGATCATATTTCCATTTGATCGGATAAGGCAGCTTTAAATCCATCATGCTTTTCCATATTCACACATGAAACATATGATGACATTGCATTGCAGCATCAAAATGACAGACGAGTGGCCCAATATTCCGGCCCAATATTATTGTGCAGCAAGTGCGCCATCTGAAAGCGGGGCAGCAGAAGTTTCAGGCAAAGCGGCTGCCGATTTGACTGAGGGAGCCTTACGCCTCCAGCTTCCATCAAGCCCGGTTTCGCGTAAAAGTCCCTTGCGCTTGGCATCATAATAATAGCCACGGGCATAGTAACGGACGGCCTGACTTTCATCACCATCTGCAACCTTATAGGCACCAGACAGATAGCGGACCGCATATTTGAGGTTGGTTTCCGCATCGAGAAGGCCTTTGGCGCTCCCCTGATATCCCATGCCACGGGCCGTGGGATGGCTGATCTGCATCAGCCCCCAGTAAGGTCCATTACGGGCAGCGGGATTAAAGCGGCTTTCACGATGCACGACGCGGCGCACCAGACGCTCCGGCACATCATAGGCTACCGAATATTTGCTGATGAGATCATCGAGACCTTCCGGTGCATGATCCGGCGTTTCAAAAGCCATATTGGTGGCAAGCGATGCAGGTGAAGCCGCAGCCTGCGCACCGGCGAAAGCCAGCATCGGCTCAGACTGTCCACGAACACCCGGAATTGGCACAACAGATGGAAGAACCGGATTTTCAAGCGAGGCTATATTTTGTTGCGTCGCAAGAGCATTGGCATCAGTACCAACGTCAGCACCCAAGGCATCAGCATTTTCAGCTGGGGCAACCATTGCTGTTCCGGCAGGCTTTCCATCATTTGTCGTGTTGCATGCACTCAATGCAAAAACGCAGCCAAACAGCAAAACACTCTTGGTAAACGAAACTATGAACGGTCGTGAGAAAGCCTGAAAATGCATGATCAACCGATCCTATGAATCGAAATCTTGTTCAATGCGTTTTTCGAGTTCAACCAGATCTTCCGGCAGAGGCATACCGGTCGCTTTCAGAGTATTGAGCTTCTCGCGAACGCTTTCACGAATCTCATGAACGTCCTGCGGCTGGTTCACCATCTGCTCAAACAACAGAGCAATCTCTGCCTTGATATCCTCGAATGCCATAATATCCTCTTGGCTTGTCAGGCGCAAAACAGCCCGGTTCAGGCAATATTCTTTCAATCGATGACATTGATGTACCACGCCCGATGCGCAAAGCGAAAGCCCTGAACTTTAAATGCATCAAAATCAATGTTTCAACGCGTAACAAAATCAGCTGACGACTCACAAAATACGTGGCAGCAGAGTATCTATCGCATTGTATTCGCTTGCAAAAATTCCAAAATCATCAAATCCGAGACTGCCTGTTGAATCAAACAGATAAATACTCATCCATATGAGTGCGCATATCAGTAAAATCGCCAGAATCGTCAGCAGCAAAAGACGACGTCCGAGTGCCGTCCTATTGCCCGCTCCATCAAGTGGTATCTTATTCATCGTCAAGCATCATTCGTGGCGTTCAAATCTTCAGGCGGTGTAGCATGTTCTCCCTGAGCTGCAAGATAGCCCTGATGCATCAGGGCTTTTTTCAGGATGAGAATAATAGCCTCGGTCTGGTTAATACCCGGATGCGTCTCATTGATGAAACGTTCGAGCGCATCATGCACATCTTTGGGTAGATATGTGCTCATTGTTTCTCCTCAGAGCGTTTCACAATTGCCGGAATGCACAATCATCAGACGACTTTTACAGAAATCGAGCCAATGCCGGCTACAGCCCCCTCCAATAGATCACCACGCTGAACAGCACCAACACCGGCAGGAGTACCGGTATAGATAAGATCGCCGGGTTGCAGTTCAAACAGAGACGAAAGATAAGAAATAGTCTCGGCAACTTTCCAGATCATCTGATTGAGATCACCGGACTGGCGTGTCTCACCATTGATTTTCAAGGTTATTGCGGCAGAATCAGGATGACCAACCTCAGAAACCGGCACAATCGCCGAGCATGGAGCGGAATGTTCAAAAGCCTTCGCCACTTCCCATGGACGCCCGGCTTTCTTTGCAACAGTTTGTAAATCACGGCGCGTCATGTCAATGCCAACAGCATAGCCATAAATATGATCAAGCGCCGTTGTGACCGGAATATCCTTGCCGCCGGTTTTCAGTGCGACGACAAGTTCAATCTCGTGATGCACATCTTCAGTCTTTGGAGGATAAGGAAAATCACCACCGTCAATCACCAGATTATCGGGATTTTTCTGGAAGAAAAACGGCGGATTGCGGGTTGGATCACCACCCATTTCGATGGCGTGATCCGCATAGTTCTGACCCACGCAATAAATGCGATGCACGGGAAAACGCGCTTTTGCTCCCTTAACCGGCACAAAGGGCTGTGGAGAAGGTTGAAAAACATAATTTGTCATAAAGTGCTGATCCCGTAAGATGTATATGCGTTTTATCATGCAGCCTGCCAATGCAGCCTGCAAATCATATAGTTGCAATTTTCTGTCATAGACGACTATATCGTTGTCACAATATAATTCGCCTTGCGTGAAGAAGATATAACGAGTTCGGCATTCGGAATATCATTGCAAAGAGCACGTTTGCGAGCGGCATCCGGCGTATGCCCGTGATCGATCCAACGCTGAATCAGACGACGTTCAAGCTCGAGAAAAGATACGTTGAGAAAGATCGTCATGTCGAAAAACGGCGCCAATCGCGTCCATGGCTCGCAATCAAGCAGCAGATAATTGCCCTCAACCAGCAAAATCCGGTGATCAGCAGCCACCACAGATGCGCCGGCACGTGCAAGATCAAGCTTACGGTCAAAGACCGGAATAACAACATCTTCCGATGTATTTTTCAGCCGTTCCAGCAAAGCAGCAAAGCCTGCGCAATCAAATGTTGGCGGAGAACCTTTGCGGCTTCGTAAACCTCGTTCATCAAGAATTGCATTATCAAGATGAAAGCCGTCCATCGGCACGATTACGGCTGGTCCCGCCTCACCCTGATTGATAGCATCGCGTAAATATTCCGAGATGGTGGATTTGCCTGCACCGGGTGGTCCTGCAATTGCAACGGTCAATCGACCATCCTTCCCAGCAAATTTTGAAAGGATTTCGGCAGGCAGGTTTTCCGCTTGGCAAAGCTTCATAGGAGGATACCCGGAATGAAAAACAGAATTGTTTCTGCACAACAGCACACAGTTTGTTATTTTCAAACAACAAGTTTGATCTATCTTGTCTTGCAATGAGTGCAAAGACTGATCACTGCTTACTTCAAACCATTATATCGAACGGGAAAAATATGACCGTCAAGACCATTGCCACTACGCCCTTTCAGGATCAGCAGCCCGGGACATCGGGTCTGCGCAAGAAAGTGCCGGTTTTCCAGCAACCCAATTATGCCGAAAACTTCATCCAGTCGGTTTTCGATATATTGCACGGTTTTGCGGGACAGACCCTCGTGGTGGGTGGCGACGGACGCTTTTACAATCGCGAAGTGATCCAGAAAGTCATCAAGATCGCTGCCGCCAATGGCTTTGGCCGGATTATGGTTGGTCAGGGCGGTATTCTTTCCACGCCAGCCGCTTCCAATATGATCCGTAAATACAAGGCTTTTGGTGGGCTTATTCTTTCTGCAAGCCACAATCCCGGTGGCCCGACACAAGATTTCGGTATCAAATATAATATTGGCAATGGCGGACCAGCGCCTGAAAAAATCACCGAGGCGATCTTTGCCCGCTCAAAACTGATTGATCAGTACATAATAGCGGATGTGGCTGATATCGATATCGACAAGATTGGCAATAGCACGATTGGCAATACAGAAATTGTCGTCTTTGATCCGGTCGCAGACTATACTGAGCTGATGGAAAGCCTGTTCGATTTTGATGCAATCCGCGCCATGATCAAGCAAGGCTTCAAGCTCAAATTCGACGCCATGCATGCCGTTACCGGCCCCTATGCAAAGGAAATTTTTGAACGCCGCCTTGGTGCGCCAGAAGGCAGCGTGATGAATTTTGTGCCCTTGCCTGATTTTGGCGGACATCATCCCGACCCGAACCTTGTCTATGCCAAAGAACTATATGATCTTTTGATGTCTGATCATGCGCCGGATTTCGGTGCGGCATCAGATGGTGACGGCGACCGCAATCTCATCATCGGACGCGGCATTTTTGTTACCCCATCCGACTCGCTCGCCATGCTTGCCGCCAATGCGCATCTGGCACCGGGCTATAAGGACGGCATCAAGGGAATCGCCCGTTCCATGCCAACCAGCGCCGCAGCCGACCGCGTTGCCGAAAAGCTGGGTATTGGCCTGTATGAAACGCCAACCGGCTGGAAATTCTTCGGCAATCTGCTCGATCATGGCAAGGTTACGATCTGTGGCGAGGAAAGCTCCGGCACCGGCTCTGATCATGTGCGCGAAAAAGACGGGCTATGGGCAGTTCTGCTCTGGCTCAATATTCTGGCGGTGCGCAAGCAAAGTGTGAAGGCCATTGTTGAAGAACATTGGGCACGCTTTGGCCGCAACTATTATACCCGCCATGATTATGAAGCGGTTGATGCCGATATTGCAAAAAAGCTGGTTGCTGATCTGCGGGAAAAGCTTGCAAATCTGCCCGGCACAAGCGTCAACGGTCTGAAAATCGAAAAGGCGGATGATTTCGCCTATCACGATCCAATTGACCATTCGATAAGCGAACATCAGGGCATCCGCATCTACTTTGAAGGCGGGGCACGGGTTGTCCTGCGTCTGTCGGGAACAGGAACCTCGGGCGCCACCATCCGTATCTATATCGAGCGCTATGAAGCGGATCAGACAAAACACAATCTCGATACACAGGAAACGCTGGTAACGCTGATTGATGCAGCAGAGCAGATCACAGAGGTAAAAAAGCGCAGTGGACGAACAGAGCCAAGCGTAATCACATAATAAAAAGGGCCGCGTTCGCGGCCCTTTCCAACTGGATTATTCAAACACAATCGCCGGAGCGGGCTTTCCGGCCCCTGCACCTGACTTCATATTTCCCCAAACCTTGGCTGCGATATCGCGATAGATTTTCGCATGTTCACTGTCCGGCTCTACCGCTGTAATCGGCGTACCATTGTCGGAATGCGCACGCACATCCATATGCAGCGGCACTTCGCCAAGGAATGGCACATTGAGACGTTCGGCTTCCTTGCGTGCGCCGCCATGGCCGAAAATATCATAGCGTTTGCCGGTATCGGGTGCGATGAAATAGCTCATATTCTCGACAATGCCCAACAGCGGCACATCGACCTTGCGGAACATGGCCAGCCCCTTGCGCGCATCAATCAGCGCCAGATCCTGCGGTGTTGACACAACCACCGCACCGGCCAGTGGCACCTGCTGCGCCATGGTAAGCTGTGCATCGCCCGTGCCCGGAGGCATATCGACAACCAATATATCCAGGTTGCCCCATGCCACTTCACGCAGCATCTGCGTCAATGCCGACATAACCATCGGCCCACGCCAGATCATCGGCGTGTCTTCATCCACCATGAAACCCATCGACATCACCTTGACACCGTAGTTTTCCATCGGCTTGAGAATGCGGCCTTCAAGCGTTTCCGGTCGACCGGACAGTCCAAGCAGACGCGGCATGGATGGACCATAAATATCAGCATCAAGAATGCCAACTTTAAGGCCGTTGGCTGCCATGCCCAGTGCCAGATTAACGGCAGTGGTGGACTTGCCAACCCCGCCCTTGCCGGATGCAACAGCAATGATCGCGCCAACACCGGGAATGCCGGGCTTGGCAGCCGGACGCGGTTGTGGCGGCTGACGGTTTGACATTGCCGGAGCAGGCCGTGACTGGGGCTTGGAAGACTGGGGTTTAGGAGGAGGAGGCGCATCATCGCTTGTGCGTCCTCCCTTCTTTTCCGCAGTCAGTGTAACCAGAGCACCGGACACGCCCGGAATATCCTTCACCAGTTTTTCTGCGGCCAGTCGCATTGGCTCAAGCCCGTTTGCGCGATCCGCAGGAACCGTGATGGAAAAGAAGACCTTGCCGTCGGCAATGAAAATATCCGACACCAGACCAAGCGACACGATATCGCTTTCAAAATCTGGTCCTGTCACAGCTTTCAGCCGCTCAAGAACCTGTTCACGCGTTACGCCTGACATTATTCCAACCTCGTCTGCGGCAAGCTCTCCGCTTGCCCAGTTTGCATATCTTGAGATAATCCAGTTTTAGCCAAAAGGCCAATAGAACCAAGCAAAGAGTTTTTAACAGACAGGTGACAACATGGCCAAAGCCATTCACACAATGATACGCGTTGTTGATGAGAAACGTTCCGTTTCCTTCTACGATCAGGCTTTTGGACTGAAAATCGCAGAGCGCATGGATTTCGAAAGCTTCACACTTGTCTATCTGCGCAATGATGAAGCCGACTTTGAAGTTGAACTGACGATCAACAAAGGCCGTATCGAGCCTTATAATCTCGGTGATGGCTATGGCCATGTGGCTTTCGTGGTTGATAATCTTGAAGCGGAACATGCACGCTTCACCGATCTGGGTTTCAAGGTCGGCAAGCTGGTGGACTTCAAAAATGGTGACGTGCCGGTCGCACGGTTTTTCTTTGTCGAAGACCCTGACGGCTACAAGATCGAAGTGATTGAACGCGGCGGCCGATACCAGTAAGAACGATCAGGCGAGCGTCTATTTGACACTTGGCAAAGGGCGCGGCTCTGGAATAGATAAGGTCAATCCTGAAGGAGCACACGGATTGAACAGGCACATAGTCCAGTTACGGGCAACATTGGCAATACGCATGTTAAGCGTATTGGCACTGATGCTTGTCGCTTTTGGACATAAGCCTGTTACGCTCGCTTCTCCTGAACAAATATTGCTGGCTCAATATGTTCTGCCTGATGGCAGCTATCCGGTACTGTGCATTACTGATCATGCGGTCGACGATGACGGCCATGATCGCACTCAACATCTGCATAACAGCACTGTTTGCGATGCCTGCCGTATTTCATCAGCATTTCTCTGCCCGCTGCCTGCTGCATCCACCGGGGTCGCTCCCCATAATACAGTGGCCTATGTCGTTGAACCGTCAGAACCTGTGTTCTGGCGGGACATTTATCCGCCATCAGCGCCACCGCAAGCCCCACCCCTTTCCTGAAATCAGTCTTTTCATGCAGCGCATTCATGTGCTGCGTCCCGACATATGATTATTCAGGTTTGAAACAATGAAAAACACACGTCTTTTGACATCCGCAATTTCGCTTTTTGCAATTTGCGCTTCCGCAGGCATGGTCAATGCTCATTCATCGCTCGAGCAAGGCGAAGCAAAGGCCGGAAGCTTTTATAAAGCAGTCCTTCGCATACCCCATGGTTGCGGTGCTAAAGCCACCACGTCTGTAAAGATCGAACTGCCGGAAGGTTTTGTTTCAGCTCAGCCTCAGGCAAAAGCTGGCTGGAAAATTGAAACCGCCAAAGGTGATTATGCGCAGAGCTACAAGGTTCATGGGCGCGACGTGACCTCCGGTGTCAAGCAAGTCACCTTCAGCGAAGGCGAACTGCCAAGCGATTTCTATGATGAGTTCGTGGTCGTCGGACAGCTTGCCAAATTCGACAAGGACACGACCCTCTCCTTCCCGGTCACGCAATTCTGCGGCACAGATGATTCTGTCGCATGGACCGAAATTGCCGCCGATGGTCAGGACCCTCATGATCTGAAAAATCCTGCACCGCAGCTTCGCGTGCTTGTTTCCAGCACTTCTGATGATCATTCCGGTCACGGTTCGCACGGCGATCATGCTGTAACTTCAACCAAACTCGGTGAGCTGAGCATCAGCGGCCCATCAATCCGCGCCATGGTTCCGGGTGCCAAAGTTGCCGGCGGTTATCTCACTATCAAGAATAACGGCAAGGATGCAGACAAGCTGGTCGGCGTCACAACAACCGGCGTCAAGCGCGTTGAAATCCATGAAATGAGCATGGAAAATCAGGTTATGAAAATGCGCGAACTCAAAGACGGTCTCAATATTCCGGCTGGCGAAACGGTGGAACTGAAGTCCGGCGGCTATCATCTGATGTTCATCCAGCCAGACCATCCTTACAAGGAAGGCGACAAGGTTACAGCCACGCTTGAATTTGAAAAATCAGGCAAGGTCGATCTGGAATTTCCTGTAACCGCGCAAAGCGGCAAGTCGGAAGACCATTCACACCACTAGTCTTGCAACATAAGACGCGAGTGCAGGTTTCTCGTTTCTGCATTATGCGCCTGTTTGCCGCAACCGCTACGCATTGTAGCGGTTGCGATATTCGTTTATTGCTGTAAACATGAATTAAATACTCTAGAATAATTCCAAACTATTGAAATAATTCAACTTTTAAAAGATGAGTAATTGACTCCAGATCAATTTGCAGCTTTTATGCGTGAGAGTTATTTTGTGCAGCCTTTGATGTTTGGGCCTTGAACCCGTTCGATTGGAGGACCTTATGATCGGTCTCAGTGAGTGCCGGTCCGCAAATGTGGATGGGGTGCCGTGGCAACTTCATCTTATGCCGACCGGATATTGTAATGCGCGGGGGGAAACAGAACGCCTCGCGAAACTTAAGCAGCCAGACTGCGCCTCTATTCGCACCTCTCAATGGAGGCGCACATGAATATGCGTATTTCAGAGCTGAATGGCAGCAACAGCATTGGCTATTATGACCGCCTGCCGGAAAAGCTGGTGCTGGAAGGCTATCGCCGCTGGACCGCCGGTTTTGAAACCGGATCGATCATTCCCTGGGAAATGACCTGGGGGCTTTATTCGGAACTGCTTGGATCATCAGAGGCAAAACGTGCTGTGGGTGAACTCTCCCAGTTCATTCGCGTATTGCGCCATTGTGCAAGCTGCCAATTGCGTGCTTTTCCATTTGATTCACATCATATCTGCCGAGAAGAGTGCCTGACGCTCGGACTGATCTCCGGCATTCAGAATCAGGATGGCCTGCTGATCGATACATGTCTTGATGCGATTGCCTGCAAGCAGCGCAGTCCTGATGTGGCGGATGCTGCTCGTAGTTTTGCCGATACTTTGGCGGATTTCGGACAGACTTTGCTGCCAATACCCATCCATGCAATCGACAGCGCTTTGAACATAACCCGTCGCGCGACTTTTCACTGATCTGAAAACGCTGCACGCAAACAAATTTTGATTTAGGTCGCTAATAGCGGCGCGAGGAGAACGAAAATGCAAGCCAGAACCGAACGACGCCTTGGCTTTGTAGCGGCAATTGCCCTCACGGCATCAGCATTTGCCATGCCGGCAGTGTCAACGCATATGGTGCAAGTTGCAACTGCACAAACACCTGCACTGACTACTGCACCCGCAACACTTCATGCATCAGTGGACAGCATGAAGCTTGAATTATCCCGCCTTGTCGCATTTACCGACATTGCAACAAAACCTGTCCATTACGAATAAAACAAGAATAACAAACCGGAAAAACCTCCAGTCAGACCGGTCATAATGAGAGCGCGGCATTGCAAAATGCTCGCGCTCTAATTTTTAGGGTCAGGACTCATCCGACGATGATCGGCGCCTGTCCCTGAACACGATTATAAAGATCGATAATGTCCTGATTCATCAAGCGGATGCAGCCCGATGACATCGACTGGCCAATCGACCACCATTCCGGTGATCCATGAATCCGATAGCCGGTATCGCGGCCATTCTGGAAAATATAAAGCGCACGCGCACCCAGCGGATTCTGCGGTCCCGGTTCCTGACCATTGCGATATTTCTCAAGATCGGGCCTGCGCTTGATCATTTCCGGTGGCGGCGTCCAGCGCGGCCATTTCCTCTTATATTGAACATTGGCTCGACCCGACCATTCAAAGCCTGCCTTGCCTATACCAACGCCATAGCGAAGCGCCTCGCCACCCGGCAGTACATAATAAAGGAAATGATCCTTAGTACTGACAACAATAGTGCCCGGAGCCTGACCTGTCGGATCCGGTACGATCTGGCGGCGGAACTGCTTGGGCACCTTGTCATAAGGAATGGCAGGAAGCGCATATTGGCCCTCCTGCACTGAAGCATACATGACATCCGGTGTCGTGATGTTCTTATCAATGCTGATCTGTGGCCGCATCGGCGTGATGCCACCCGTTGACATCGGATCAACATTCATCTGGAATGCCGACATATCCATGCTTTGCGAACAACCCGCAACATTGCCAAGCATGGCAGCACCTGTGCCAAGCAGAAAATGGCGGCGGCTTAACTTCTCGGTCAATTTAGACATACAAATCGCCTAACTCAAAAAATCGGCAAAATAGCTTCTGATCATTTTTGACAATTTGCGTTCTTATGGTTGAGGAAGGGTTAAACAGCGCGTGCAAACATTAAGAAAAATGGCGACCGCGTGGCAGATAAAAGAAAGCCGGACAAATGCCCGGCCTTGCAAATCCTGTTCGGCTGATCGTCAATAGTCCTTTTCATAGAAAATACCGGCACTGGAATCGCCATCCGAACCAAGCGCCCCCTTGACCTTGAGATTTCGCGAAATATCGAGATTGACTGTCCCCTTGGTGGTACCACCGGCACCCGCCTCAACACCAAGATAGATATTATCGCGAATATAACGACCGGCACGTACAGAGGTCTGGCCTTTGCTATCGGTTACGACATCAATGTCATCCAGCCCCGTGCCCTGACGCAATTTGTTCATCAGCGAATTGCTTGAACCACCGGCAAGCTCGGCGGCTGCGGCTGCAAGCTGTGCAATCTGGAAAGCGGACAATTCGCCAATGGAGCGCTTGAAGATCAATTGCGCGAGCACTTCATCCTGCGGCAGTTCCGGTGAAGATGAGAAAACAATATTGAGATTATCGACCGTACCCGTCACCGTCACAATCGCCGTAATATTATCGCCTTCACTGCGTGCAACAAGGTTGATCTGCGGATTGAGATCGCCAACAAGCGTGACGCTGCCCTCATCAAAAGTAATGCGCTGACCAAGGATGCTGATACGACCACGGATCAGATCAAACGAACCAACCGGCTTGATATTCGTCACAGGGCCGGTCAGGCGCACACGCCCACCCAGTTCTGTATCAAGACCACGACCGCGCACAAAAATCTGGTTTGGTGCATTAACCAGAATATCAAGACGAGGCACGGTTGGACGCGAAGTCGGCACAGGTACGTTACTTTTACGCGTTTCCACCTTGGCGCGATCAAGCGTCGCCTGAACATTCTTTGGAGTATGGATATGCTTCACAGGGACATAGGCTGCGCCACCGCCCAGATTTTCTGGCACGGTTATTTCAGCACGATCAACATCAATACGACCTGCTATCAATGGATCTCGCATCAGCGGGCCAGTGATTGCAATACCACCATTAACGGTCGCTGCCACCAGCTTTCCATCCGCATAACGCGCATTGTCCAGCTTGATATTTATATTAGCCGGGAAACTGGCAGAGGCATTGGTGGAAATCGTGCCTGTCGCCGATATTGATCCACCGCCACTCAAGGCTGCATTAACCTGACGAAGCGTGATTGTTTCACCCTCCATCGCGCCCATAATATTGATATTATTGAGGCGAAGATTGGTTTCGGGATCTGTAAATTGTGCACCCGAAGTCGAGAACATGCCGCGCAATTTCGGCTTGTCAAAACCACCTGAAACACTTGCGGTCAGTGAAAGCGTACCGCTTGCCTGCGAACCACGATCTGCAAGGAAGCGATTGGCAAGCGCCAAGGGCACACTGCCCGAAACATTGACGCCAAGCCCCTGCCCCGAAAGTGGCACCTTGCCATTGGCTGTAACATTTAGCCCCTGCGGACCTTCAAGGGTCAGCGAAGAAATATCGACCGCCTTGGCTGCATAATTACCGGCTGCCTGCAAACTAATTGGTGCAAGGCCGTTTTCACGCAGAGGCTTGGCTGCAAGACCTGTACCACGCAGATTAAACTGCGCTGCCGGATTGGTCAGCGGCCCCGTCAAACGCGCAGTGCCCGTGACATTACCAGCCAGATCCTGCCCCTTGACCGCGCCGTTCAATACTGTCAGCGGCAGATTGGCAAGATTAACATCAATGGCCAGGTCCCCCTTGCCAAGCGGCACAAAGCCCTTGGCTGTCACATCAATACCATTGCCATTACTGGCACCGCCCGTGACACGTGCATCAATATTGAGACGATTATTATCGGAGCTACCCTTGGCATCTGCATCAAGCGCCGCAATGCCCTGATTCTTAAGTTCAGCAGCCGTGATACCACGCGCACTTATATCAAATGCAGCATTCGGATTGTCTTTTGTGCCCGTAACCCGAGCCGTACCATTAAGCGTGCCGCCCAGTCCAAGTTCGGGCTTGAATGTATTGGCGAGCGCCAGCGGCAGATTTGAAAGTGCGACTGAAAGATCAAGCTTTTCACCAATTGCACCATTAAGCTTGAGCTGGCCATCCCCCGTATTGACGACAATATCGCCAAAGGAAATGTCGCTGCCCTTCATGGTAATGGCTGCAGGAGCTGCAAGTGTTGCCGCAAGCGCCCCCTGTTTCACATCAGCCGATGCCAGTGCAAGTGCAAAGCCGCCATCTTTTGGTTCAAGCGAACCGCTTGCATTGGCAAGCGTGCCAATCTTGAGTTTGGTGCTCAGTGTGAAATCGGTCTTTGTTCCGGTTGCATTGGCTTTGGCATCAAAATTATCAATGCCGAAAGTGCCAACCAGAATATCGCTGGCGCTCGCGCTACCATCGACGACCGGAATACCAAACAAATCCTGAACTGTGAGCGCTATATCTGCCGATGTAATGTGATTATCGTTGATTTTCAGACCATTGGCCCTGGCATTCACGGTCGCATTCTGACGCTCAGCCATGGCATCAAGCTTTATATCAGCATTGGCAGCACCGGTTGCATCGGCCAGAAAAAGTGCAGCAGCAGTGGAAATATCCGGCGCATCGACTTTTAACTGACCGGCCAGCAGGCCTTTGGCATTCTGTGTAACATTGCCGGAAACATGCGTGCCACCGGCGTTAAATACGAGGTTGGTCAAACGCTTTTCATCATCAACAATATCAATCAATGTGCCAAGATCGATCTTCTGACCATTGAGGAATGCATTGCCGGCAAGCTTGCCGGAAAGCGATGCTCCCATTGGGGCATTACCATCCAGCAGCGCATTGAAATCAAGCGCCCCTTGGGTAAGCTTTCGCCCTGCAAGCGTTCCCTGTGGTGCATCCGCACGCAGTGCCAGGGCAATCAGCTTGTCGTCGCCACGTGCACTGCCTTTGATCGTCATGCGGCCAGAAGCCTTGTCAGATAAAAGCTTGAGATCGGACAGCATGACGCCAAAATCAAAATCAGCCTTTTCAGATGCAAAGGAGCCATTGGCAGTGATTTCACTCAAATCATTGCCAATACGGAAATTGCGTGCTGCAAAACCCTGAGTGCTGCGGGCAATGCCGCCGCCCAGCTGCACTTCACCGTCAAAAATATTATCAACCGCTTGCGTGCCTGTGCGCATATTCTGCGCATTACCATCAAGATTAAGATCAAAAGCACCACTGATCGGGCTGACAGTGCCTTGTGCTTTGACATCAATACGACCTGCAAGATCACGACCCGCAAGCGCTGCATAGGGTGCAAGGCTTGCAACCTTGGCTGCAATATCGCCATTGAATACAAAATCATCGATCTTGCCCATAAGTTCGAGGCTCAGACCGTTGCCTTCAATGGCGGCCTTGGCAAGATCGACCGCCGTACCAGCACGCCAACCGCCTGTAATCGCCAGATCGATCTTATCACCCAGTGCCTCGGCAACTTTTGCATCTGTCGCATCTATCCCGCTGACACCACCCTTCACGTCAAAGGTAATATGGCGATTAGCGGCATCATTCAGACTTTCCGCGACACCCCCCATATCAAGGGCAATATCGGAAGCGGAAATACTTGCATTTTTAAAGCCATGGACCGCAAGTTTTCCAACCCAGTCATTGGTTGGCCGATCACCATATGCGATTTGCAATATGGCATTGTTGATGGTGGTTTCGCCGCCTTTGACAGGCAAAAGCACTTCGTTTTTGCTGTCATCGCGAATAGTCGCATCCACACGCAGCTTGTTCAGAAAACCGTCATTGCCGGAATCGGCAGATGCCTTGACATTGAGGGCCGCGCTGTTGAGCGCCAGATCATTCAAGCGGAAACCACCGCCATCTTTCAGCAAACCATTGGCGGAAAGTACCGTTTCAGCACCAAAAAAGTCGCGGAATGCCGGCGGAACCAGAACAGCGATCGGGCCATTGATCTGTGTCGCAAATACGCGACCATCAGCCTGACGCACAAGGGTGAAACCACCTGTCAATGTGCGGCTTGCGTTGGTATCAAGGGCCAGATCGATCTTGAGATCATCCAGCGTGCCCTTGCCGGTCAATGTCAGATCGACCGGCGGACGACCATCAATTTTCAGAAGATTGGCAACAATGCCATTGGCAGGTTCGGTCACTTTCAGATCGAGATCGAGCTTCTGATCCGCATTGGCATAGGCGGCATGGAGTGCAAAATTACCACCCGGTCCATCGAGGCGCTTGATGTCAAAAGCAGAATTGAGCGATCCGTCGGCAAGCGAAACATTACCATTCAGCGACACTTCCGATTGCAGTCCGAAAACATCCTGACCAAAATACAGATGCGCCACATCAAGACTATCGATATTAACCGAAAGCGGCAATTCCGGCAGGCTGAAACTCGTTGCTTCAGGCGAAGGCAGACCCGTATCCGGCAATGGTTTGCGGATGAAATCAATGCGTTCGGCAATGAGTGACTGAATGCTCAGACGCCCCGTAAACAGCGCCGTGCGGCTCCAGTTGAGCTTGGCATTTTGAATGCGCAGCCATACCCCTTCACGATCAGCAATGGTGATCTGGGCAACACTTGCCTCAGACGACAAAAGTCCGCTCAGACCGGAAAACTGGATACGGCGATTGGGTGCAGAAAGCTTGCTTTCCACAAAAGAGATAAAATACGACTTTTCCTCTTCCTGCTGTTGCTCCTGTGCAACGGCAGGGGATGCGAAAAGGATGAAGGCGAGAAGTGCGAGAAATCTGGTCAAAACGCCTGTCCTATGCCAACGTAAAATGCATAACTCGGATCGCCGGAATGACGGTTAAGCGGAAGGGCCACATCGAAACGAAGCGGTCCCAGCCCGGTCAGATAACGCAAGCCAAGCCCCACACCAACGCGCATTTCCTCCGAAAAATCCGGATAGGATTGCTCGCCCACATAGCCGGCATCAACAAAGCCGACAACGCCGATCGATTCGGTTACACGTGTGCGCACTTCACCGGATGCTTCCACCAGCGAACGGCCACCAATCGTCTCACCGGTCGATGTTTCCACCCCAATGCTGCGATAGGAATAACCGCGGATTGAACCGCCGCCGCCAGCAAGAAACAGCTGGTTTGGCGGAAGGTCTGCAATATCAGCCCCCACAACAGAACCCAGCTTCAAGCGACCTGCCAGAACAACGCGATCCGTTGCACCAAAGCCATAATAGGCGCGGCCTTCGGCGGTGAAACGTGTCGCAAAATTACCGCGCTGGAACTCGTAAAACGGCTGAATATTGCCTTCGAGATAAACACCCGATGTCGGGTCTGGCTTGTTGTTGCGGCCATCATAAAGAAGATTGCCTTCAAGACCCGCAGTCGTGAACTCACGCTTGCCGAAATAGTCATCATCGAAACGGCCATGGCTCACTTTTGCATAAAGCGCACCGGACAGCTCATCAGAGAAAATCTGCGTGAACCCGGTTTTCGCGTTAATCGATGTTTCAGTATAGGCGTCCAGGACTTCGCGCCTGGCATCAAGTGCTGCAATAAAATCCGTATCCGGCGTATAGACACCCGGTTTGGCAAAGCTGGTCCCGACCGTATAGGTATAATTTGCCGGATCGAAGGAATTATCCTGTGAACCGCCAACACCGCTTACCTTGGCATCAAAGCGCAGGCGCTCGCCTCTGCCAAAAAGATTGCGATGCATCCAATAGCCGGTGACACCAAAACCGTCCAGTGTCGAATATTCAGCACCAAAACCAAAGCGGCGGGGTTTTCTCTCCTGCACATTGAGCGTCATCGGCAGACTGCCATCCGGCTCGATCTTGTCTGCTTCCTCAAAAGTCATCGCACGGAACACTTCCATGCGCCCGAGGCGCTTCTTTGCGTCTTCAATATCTTTGGGATCATATTGCTCGCCCGGTTTCAACCCGGTCATCCAGGCCACAAATTGCGGGTCCATGCGTGCGGTGCCCACAACGCTGACAGGCCCATAATGCGCCTTGCGCCCCGGATCGAGCGAAACATCGGCTGCAAGTGTATTGCCATCATGATCGGCAACTATATCTTCGCCGGTAATTTTTGCTTTCGCATAGCCCTGCTGTCGCCAGGCTTCAACTGCCAGACGTTCAGCTTTCAAAATCGTGCCTGAACGCGCAACTTGTCCCGGCGTGAAACCTGCTTCCTGCGGTGTTTCAACCTTGTCTTTTCTATCGACAGATGGAGGCGCTATATTTGAAATCGCAGTTCGCGAAAACAGAAATTGTGGGCCCGGATCGACAGAAATATCGACCTTCGCATTGTTGGGAATATTGGTATCAGCAGGTATATCGGCGGCTTCTCGCCCATTCACCTTGATAGAAATCGTGCCACCGTAACGCCCCTCTCCATATAGAGCGGCCAGAATACGGCGATAGTCACCCCGCGCTTTTGCCAGAAGACCTGCCGAACCGGATGCCGGTGTATCCTCGTCTGCGACAAGTCCTGATGCGCCATCAATGATTGATTTCAGGTCGGCATCGCTGCCATCAGCATTTTTTCGAGCGCCGGTGGTGGTCACTTCAACACTGTAGCTTTTGGGATCAATGATGTCGGGATCGACCTTCTTGTCTTCCCCCCAAAGGTGGACGCCAAAAATCTCAAACGCCAGAGCAGGCGAAACCGTTATGGAAGAAAATTGCACTGCAAGCGCGAGTACAATCAAACTTCTTCCCTGTATCGTCCTGTTACTCCAAGTCATACACGTTACTGTCCGGTTGCAATTTCACGGCCGCTTGAGCATCGCCTCGTCCTCCCCCCAAATCCCAGGACGATACAGGGATTAGCATAGAGCAGCAGGAAGGCCAAGGTTCAACCCAGATGCGTTATGACTTTTAGGGAATGAAGAAACATTTTTATCCGGTGAAAACGAAATTCCATCGCTGACCAGAATCGTTAAATGCTTTCCAAAACCCAAAGGTCATTTACACCCTATTGTGAATAAATTGAGTCAATGGACAGTTAAGATTTAAAAATGAATGCAGCCTGCGGGAGGAAGGAAAATCCGGCAGGCCGCTTCTCAGGTCATGAATAAAGGGGAGAACGAGGTTCGATCATCAGCCCTTATTGCGGCAAACCCTGACATCAATACATTGACGAAAACAGGACAGGGTGGCGTAAAAACAGGCCACGGCGCAAATTCAAGCTCATTGTAATTCTCCAATATCCGCCAGCGCTTCGGCAATCCGCACCCTCACTTCATCTGACACCGGCTTGATCGGTCTGGATGGTTCGGCATGGACAATATCAAGCAGATCGGCAATCGCATAAATAGTGCGCAGGCTCGAATATTGCCTCAAGATATCCCAAAGCGGGGCAAGCTGAGCGTTGAGACGGCGCGCCTCCGACACATCGCCGCTCTGGGCCGCACGGGTGATCTTGAGGCAGACATCTGGAAACAAGCCGCCAAGGACGCTGTACCAGACATCCGCGCCGGCAATCAGAGCCTCCACTGAATCCCAATCGCCGCTATACCCAAGCGAAAACCCTTCGCTGACCGAGCTGCGCTGTTCTGCGATCTCTCTGGCTGCATCATCCATCGGCGCGGGATTCTTGATCCCGACAATGCCCGGTTCACGCGAGAGACGTCCGATCAGTGCCGGACTGAAGCTGAAATGCGTGGTGGCGTGGTTGTTGTAGATGATGATCGGCAGGCCGCTTTTACGCGCGACCGTTGTGTAATGGTCGAAAACCTCGTCTTCGGTCAACGGCGTATAGGAAACAGGGGCAAGCAACCCCGCCACGGCGCCTGCGCCTTTCGCATCCTGAGCAAGCCGGACAACCTCATCTGTCCGCAAGGCGCCGATGCCAATCACCACAGGCGTTTTTCCTGAGGCTTCCCCGATCGCCGCCTCGACCGCCCGCAGACGTTCCTCACGGCTAAGATACATATAGGTTCCCGTGCTGCCCAGCAGACCAATGGAGTCAACACCGGCCCCAACCAGCCGCGCGATAAGCATACGAAGCTGCGCCACATCAACGCTCCCCTTCGCATTTGTCGGAGTGATCGGAAAACCAGACAGACCTTGCAGGTAGGACACGATCAAACCTCGACAGACCGGAATTGAGAAAATGGAAAACCGATGATCCGCATCTCGCCCGATCCGCCAGAGCTAGATCCGCCAAAGCCAGACCCGTCAGAGCCCGGCCCGTCAGAGGGGCTACGGGAAAGAATGGCGAATACTTCCCGGGTCGCTGTCTCAGTTGCTTCCGCTAGCGGCCTGCCTGCGCAAAGCTGGGCAACCAGAAGGGCGGTAAAGATATCGCCTGTTCCGCAGGGGCGCATATTGAGACGCATCACCGATGTTCGATGAAGCTGTCCGTCTGCACGGGTGATCGTCTCCACACTCCGATCCGGCGTGTCGTCGAGCACGCAACCCGTCGTCACCACGGCCCCCGTGCCGCGCCTGATGATCTCGTCTGCAGCCATTGCCAGCCCCTCCGCCGAACGGGCCTTGCTGCCGGCCAGCAATTCGAGCTCGAACTGGTTCGGCGTAATGACCGACGCCATCGGCACCAGACTGTCGCGGAATGTTTCGATCAAGCCTTCCTTGACGAAAATGCCAAGATCATCATCACCCATAACCGGATCACAGACATAGATCAGATCGGGATTACGATTATGCGCCCGTTCAATGAAGCGGGCTACAACCCGCGCATTCTCGACCGATCCAAGATAGCCAGTGACGACAACCCTCGATGCCTCGATCAGTCCGCGCTCCTCTACACCCTGTAGCAAGCCAGCCACAAGTTCGGGTTCCAGCACACGGCCATGCATGGTCGGATAGTGCGGGTGATTGGACAGCAGCGCCGTTGGAATGGCCGCGACTTCCAGCCCCTTGGCCTGCATCGGGAACACAGCCGCGCTGTTGCCGACATGACCATGCACAACCTGGCTCTGAATGGAGATCACCCGCATCATTCGCTGTCCGCCAGTCCCGGCCAGTAGTGCCCGTCAGGCGTCGGGCGTTTGCCGAAGATCGCCTGCCCCACCCGCACGACGGTCGCACCTTCCTCAATGGCCTCCTCAAAATCTCCAGTCATACCCATCGACAGCCCCGTCAGGCCCGCATGCACCTGCACCGCCTTGTCCCGGAGATTTCTCAGAAGCGCAAAGCAGGGCCGTACTTTCGACATGTCGGAGGAAAAGAGTGCGAGCGTCATCAAACCACGCGGACGAAGCCTCGGGAACCTGTCGAGCGTTTCTACGAAAGGCATCAACTCGTCAGGATGCAGCCCGAATTTACTGTCTTCGCTCGACGTGTTGACCTGAACGAAAACGTCCATCGAGCGGTCCTCGCGCTCCAGCCGTTTGTTGAGCTGATCTGCAAGGCGCAGGCTGTCGAGTGCATGAAACTCGCAGGCAAAACGTGTGAGATATTTCACCTTGTTGGTTTGAAGATGCCCGACGATGCTCCAGTCGATGGCAAGGCTTTCCAGTGCTCCATGCTTGGACATCGCTTCCTGTATCTTGTTTTCTCCGAACGAGCGAATGCCGGCCTTATAGGCGTGACGCAGAACGTGGGTGGGCACGGTTTTGGTGATCGGAAGCAGGCGCACGGAGGCACGTTCGCGTCCCGCTCTGGCGCAAGCGCGTTTAATCCGCTCTTCAACAGCCACAAGGTTGTCGCCAAAGGTTTTGCACGGGTCGGCACCAAACCGGGCAATGTCTTCAGCGGTGAGAATATCGGTCATAGTCATTTATCCGTAGCAAAATTGAATGGATGTCGTCATGCCGACCGCTGTTCAATATGCGGAAGAAACCAGGTCATCAGCCCGGCAAGAGGCAGGAAAGCGCAAATCTGGTAGACGCTTTCAATCCCGATACTGTCGGCCAGTGCGCCCAGGCCGGCGGCGGCAATCCCGGCCAGCCCGAAATTGAGGCCGTAGAACAGGCCACCGATCAGGCCGATCCTGCCGGGCGCCAGTTCCATGGCGTAAATCAGGATCGAGGCGAAGGCGCTCGCCATGATGAGGTTGATGAAAACCGTCAATATGCCGGTCCAGAAGAAATCGGCGAAGGGCAACAGCAGTGTCAGTGGCAGGGGACCGAGAACCGATATCCAGATGATACGGTAACGGCCAATCCGATCCCCGAGAATGCCGCCAACCAATGCGCCTACAGCTGATGCTACCAGAAAGACAAACAGCATCAATTGCGAGGTCTGGATTGATACGTCAAATCGGTCGATCAGATAAAAGGTGTAAAAGGACCGGAAACTTTCGACATAGGCATTTTTCGAAAACATCAGCAGGGTCAAGACTATCAGGCCAAGTATCACCGTTTTCGGCGGCAGCGAGGGCCGGGGCAACATGGCCGAGGCCGCCTTTGCAGCTATCAGGCGGCGGTGGATCGTCGTGTACTGCCCTGCCGTCCATATCATGAGCATCATGGCGATAAGGGCCGCCGCCGCGAACCAGGCAAGACTTGCCTGTCCGCGAGGAACGATGATCATCGCAGCCAGTAATGGGCCAAGCGCACCTCCTGCCTGTCCACCAATCTGAAACAGCCCCTGAGCCAGACCCTGCCGTCCACCAGAGGAATTGCGCACCATCCGCGTCGCCTCGGGGTGAAAGATTGACGAACCGATCCCGACACAGGCAGCCGAAACGAGGATGAAGCCATAGCTGGTCGCAAAACCCAGACCGACCAGCCCGGCAAGAGAAAAGACCATGCCAACGACAGATGCATAAGGCATCGGGCGCTGATCGGTGACATGCCCCACGACCGGCTGCAACAGCGAGGCCGCGATCTGAAAGGTCATAGTGATCATCCCGATCTGCACAAAATCGAGCGAATATGCGTCCTTGATGATCGGATAGACCGCCGGAATCAATGACTGGATCAGATCGTTGAGAAGATGTGTGACACTCAGCACGATCAGGACGGCAAAATGGGTTTGCGGCCGCATGGCCAGGGATCGAGGCTGATCCATCGCTAGTTTTTCTCTCTCATCGCTTTAGAAGCCCAACTTCTTGTCGGTCTCTTGATTTTTGCGTCAGCCTAATAAAAATCTGGCATAAAAGAGTGAGCCAGTTAGAATAGATTTATATGGTCCAGTTGCCGGGCACGCCGCTCGCCTCGGCTATTCCCGAATGATTGTCTGGAAACAGCATGAACGATAGCCACATGTTGAAATCTCCGCGTCACACCATGGGTGCACGCAAGATTTACAACGCCATGAAAAGCCAGATCGCCAGCGGCGTTTTCGGTGAGAATGGTCAATTGCCATCATCGCGGGCACTGGCTCAGGAACTGGGTGTTTCCCGAACAACCGTCACCATTGCTTATGAGCAACTCACCGCAGAAGGCTTTATTGAGGTCAGGCAAGGTAGCCGGCCACGTGTCGTACGCGCGATGTTCGACCATTCGCCCAAGAGCAAGGGCGCACATACCCTTCAGCCTGTCCTGCTGTCAGACTACGGTAAACGCGTGCTCACCTTGCCTCCGCGTCCGCACCAGCCCGGTGCCAATCTCGTCGCCGACTTCCACTATGGAGATTTATCCATCGTAGATTTCCCGACGACAATCTGGAAACGCGCTATGAACAAGGCAATGGCGCAGCGTCCTGAGAGGCTGACTTACAGTGATCCTTGCGGTTCGTGGCGCTTGCGCACTGCCTTGCAGGGATATCTGTGGCGCGCACGTGGTCTTCAGTGCAGTCCGGCACAGATCATAATCGTCAATGGCTCCCAGCAAGGCCTCGACCTTTGCGCAAGGCTTCTCCTCAATCCCGGCGACCGGTTCGTCATGGAGAATCCCGGATATGCCATGGCGCGATATGCCTTTGCCAGTACAGGAGCCCTGCCGGTCACTCTTCCAGCCGATAGTCACGGTCTCGCAACCGAACATCTGGAGAATGTGTCTGCGCGTCTCGCTTACGTTACCCCGTCGCATCAATATCCATTGGGTGGTATCCTGCCTGTCCCGCGCCGGCAGCAATTGCTGGCTTGGTCGCGACGGCAGAATGCCTATGTGATTGAAGACGACTACGACAGTGAATACCGCTATGACATCAATCCCGTGCCGCCGCTTTACGGGCTGCCGGACAGTCACAATGTCATCTATCTTGGCACGATTTCCAAGACGCTTTCGCCAACATTGCGCATCGGCTATCTCGTCCTCCCGCCTGAGCTGCAACCAGTCTTCGCATCCGCCAAGCAGTTCATGGACAGGCACTCGCCGATCACCGATCAGGAGGCGTTCGCATCTCTTATCGAAGACGGCACCTATGAAAAGCACGTCCGCCGCGTTCGTCGCCTCAACATAGAGCGACGGGAAACTCTGCTGAACGCGCTGAAGCATCGATTTGGGGAAACTATTATCATCGAAGGCGCGGATGCCGGCCTTCACCTGGTCGTATGGTTCAAGGAGCTGCCGCGCTCATCCGAAGAAGCACTGTTACTTTCCGCCCGCAAGGCCAGACTAGGACTTTACTCCATATCCGCACTCTATGATCCGCATGAACCTGACGCAGTTCCCGACTTGATGGGTCTGGTCATGGGTTATGCTGCGCTTGAGCCAAGACAAATTGAGCGTGGCGTGCACCGACTGGCGGAAGTCATCTATGAGGTACGCCATCAAGGACAGGACGGTAAACCTCTTCCACTGTGACGACCATGAGGTTGTGTTGCAACAGTTTGATTTAGAGCATAAGTCCCATCTTCGTTCAACGAGGATCGATAAGATTATGCTGCAAATACAAAGACTTTAGAGCGCGATCCCGGCAGAATTTTTAGTTTATCTGAAGATAAGGCTTTATCAATTCAGTTATATTTCAGTGCCGGAACGACCTTGAGTGTGTGGAATATTTTTTCAAGCTTCCTGACCGCGATCTCAAGTTCTGTTGGCGTATAGGCTGCGAAGCCGAGCAGAAACCCTGCCTCGCCTTCACCTGTGGCATGGAGTGCTGATAGCCCCAACAGCCCAATTTCAGAACGGCGAGCGGCTTCCAAAACAACTTGCTCGGAGATGTCGCATGTCAACAGGCAGGGCATTTGCATTCCTCCCACAGGAACCCGCGGCTCGACAAAACCTGCAAGATGTTTGCGAACCAATCTGGTCAATATTTCAAGGCGCTGGGCATAGATGCCACGCATGGTGCGAATATAGGCTCCGAAATGTCCGCCTTCTATAAAGCGGGCAAGCGTATATTGTGCAATGGAAGCCGTATGCCCATCAAGAAGCGTTCGCGCTGTGGTCATTGGTTTGACCAGCTGTTCGGGCAGCACGACATAGCCTATCCGTAATCCCGGAAAGAGCGACTTGGTGAAGGTGCCGATATATATAGTTCTATCATAATGATCGAGGCCTTGCATGCAGGCTGTGGGTTTGCCCGCATAATGAAACTCACTGTCGTAATCATCCTCTATTATCCAGCCTCGGTGACGTTTCGCCCATTCGATCAATGCAAGCCGGCGGTCCAGGGCCAGGGTTACGCCCGTTGGAAATTGATGTGAGGGTGTGAGGAAGACAGCGCGTGCCGGGTTGGGATCATTGACGATAGGCTCGATGTTGATTCCTTGCTGATCCAGCTCAACAGGCACGCAGTTCAGCCCGGCAGCTTCAAATGCCTTGCGGGCTCCATAATAGGCGGGGTCTTCGATAGAGATGCGCTCACCCGGATCAAACAATACATTCGCGCACAATGTCAGCGCCTGTTGCGAAGATGTGAGTATCAAAACGCGCCCGGCAGTGGCGCGTGCGCCGCGTTCGAGATTGATATAATCTGCGATTGCCTGTCGTAGTTGCTCAACCCCTTGCGGGTCTCCATGCAAAAGCGTTTGCGGCCCTATCTCTTTGAGCACTTGTCTTTGCAGGCGCTCCCAAAGCGCAAGCGGGAAATTTCGTGTGTCGGGTATGCCGGGTGCAAAAGGGCATGGTGTCAAAGTCTCGAGCACGCCGCCGCTTTGGAATATCGCCTTGCCACGCTTGCTGAGTTCAGGCGATTGATCTTTTGGGTTGCGGGAACGTTTCGTGTGTCGACGACCAATGGAAAACTCTGCGATTTGCGAGACGAAACTACCGCTGCCGACCCGGCGCTCAATGAAACCTTCTGCGTGGAGCTGCGTATAAGCCGCTTCAACTGTATCGCGTGAGACGCCAAGTGACTGTGAGAGCGCACGGGAGGCCGGAAGTGGTTTGCCGCGACTGAGTGCACCATCCACAATCAATTGCCGGATCGCACGTTGTATACGCGCATGAAGCGGCATGGCTGAATGCGCGGGATGATTGAGCCAGGCTTTTACGGATTCGAGTTGCGAGTGCTTGAACAAATGGATGGTATCTCTTGCTGTAATTGGAGGGGCACATCAGTCCATTGAGCATCTAAAAGTCAAGCCTGTCTATCGCTTGAATATGCTTTTCCGGAGTAGCCCGAACATGTCCTGCACCTCTTCACGTACGCCTGCCCGAATAAATGATATCATCCACCCTGTTGTTGCAGGCTTGATTTCAGTCATCGTTAATTATGGCGGTACGTTTATTCTCGTTTTTCAGGCGGCGCGTATAGCCAATCTTAGCCCCGAACTGACCGCATCCTGGGTCTGGTCGATTTCGATCGGCGTCGGTCTTTCTGGTTTGCTGCTAAGCTGGCGTTATCGTGAGCCAATCATAACGGCATGGTCCACACCTGCCGCAGCGTTCCTTGTCACTGCGCTCGCCACGGCATCCTATGCAGAAGCAATCGGGGCATATATGATCTCAGCCGTGGCCTTCGTACTGCTTGGTCTTACCGGGTGTTTTGAAAAAGTCATCCGGTTGATACCTCCGGGCATAGCTTCAGGGTTGCTTGCAGGCATATTGTTGCAATTTGGAATAGGTGCATTCAGCAGTGTGAGTGTCGATCCCGTTTTGGTAGGCACGCTGATTGCTGCCTATGTCGTTTTAAAGCGTTTTTGCGCACGATATGCAGTCATTGGTATCTTGGTGATTGGGCTTTTTATCCTGCTGATGCAGGGTCGTGTCGATCTATCTGATCTGGAATTGAAACTGGCCGCTCCCGTTTTCACCATGCCAGAATTTAGCCTGAACGCCACGCTCAGTATCGCACTGCCGTTGTTCCTTATC
Organism: Brucella gallinifaecis; assembly: GCF_006476605.1. GTDB lineage: Bacteria > Pseudomonadota > Alphaproteobacteria > Rhizobiales > Rhizobiaceae > Brucella > Brucella gallinifaecis. Next base: position 118,353 of record NZ_ML636804.1, on the reverse strand, counting down.
ACCTTAACAGGTCAATATATGCCCGGCATGCTGGTACTGCGAAATGACGGGTTTCAGACAAGTGCCAACCCTATCGTAACGGTAACGGGTCTGGGCTCACTTATCATGGCCCCGTTTGGCTCGCATGCATTTAACATTGCAGCAATTACCGCTGCCATTGCGACAGGTCGGGAAGCGCATGAAGATCCGTCAAAACGTTGGATCGCCGGTATAGCTGCGGGTTGCTTTTATATTCTGGTCGGGGTGTTTGGAGTAACGCTCGCAGCGGTATTTATGGCATTTCCCGCAACATTCATCACTACACTTGCGGGGCTTGCTCTGCTTGGGGCAATCGGGGGAAGCCTTGCCGGTGCAATGGCAGACGCTCGTTCACGAGAAGCTGCACTCATTACCTTTCTTGCATCTGCTGCGAATATCAGTTTGCTCGGCATTGGCGGAGCATTCTGGGGGCTGGTGATCGGCCTCGTCGCGTCTGTCGTACTTAATGGAAAACTGCCGGGTAAAGGCTCATAAATTCAATTAATTGATGGGCATAACTTGCATGGATTTATCAAGAGAAGAAATGAGTGAGCCAGTGGTTTGATTCCAACATTTGCATCCCGCCACTCCACCCATGAGGGCAAATGTTGGAATCCAAAAACCACTAGCCAAGTATATGTTTCTAGTGGATTTTACGAATTTGACATTTGAACAGGCAGTGAGGGTAACCGTGATTCAAATGTCAAATTCAATCCACTAGGTGCGGATAAAAACCGGGACTGGTTTTATGGCACGATGCCATGACTGTTTCGATATTCGGCTGGGCTTCAAGCGCCAAGGATATTCTGTAAATTGATGCAGAGAACCAGCTCCGAAACTCTTGCAAACCCATTGCTGTTCGTTGCAGCAAATACATCAATAAGGCAGCGCTAACCGCGCCCAGATTTCTCAGCTCATTGCACATTGTCTGATGGGCATTGTCTGGTGGGTAACGATGCCTTATCACCACATGAAAGAAGCAAGCCCATCTTATGTTTCCGTGTTCTGGGCTGCCAGCATTCGTTCAACTAATGAGCTTGCTCCGCGCATTATATGTTGCCGCAAGTATTTTTGGGCCGCCACGATGTCTTTGGCTTTGTAAAGCGCTAAAAGTTCGCGGTGTTCAGTATCCATTGCTTCAATTCCTAATGTGAATCTAACCGGAACAGGAAAATGCCGATATGTATTTTTATACAAACGATCGAGCATATCCAGTGACTGAGTTCGCGCTGATGGCCGGTAAAGCGTCTCATGAAACTTCCAATTCTGGCTTGTCCAATGCACCGGGCTGCTTTCACTTAGCATTTCATCAAGAATACGCGCAGCGCTTTCATAATCCGCCTCGCTTGCGCGCGGTATCGCAAGAGCAATAAGCCACTCTTCAATATGTGCACGAAGCTCATACATCTCACTTAGCGCCTCAACCGAAATTCCTTTAACTACGGCGCCCTTATTGGCTTCCACAAGAATAAGCCCTTCAGCCTCAAGCTGGTTCAGAGCTTCACGTACAGGAACCCGGCTGACACCAAGCTCTGCAGCAAGCTGCTCTTGCCTCAGCCGCTGACCGATTGCGAGCTCTCCCGATAATATCTTGGACCGTAAACGCTCGGTAACCTGCGAAGCAATCGTGCGCCGCTCAATAGCAGGTTGAATGGATGTCATATCGATTCTCTCTAATTGCCAATTAATTGTAGTTATCTGTTTAGAGCAGATTGGCCAGCTTCATAAAAGTTATCAAATGCGCTTGCAACGATAGATTGGATCCAGTATACAGTATCCATAAATTGATACAAGCGTTACGTGGATCATCTGACCTGCGAAAAGTGTTCAGCCGGGCGACGTCCCACAATCCATAGAGAATTTTTGCTCGGCTTAAGGTGCGAGTCACCTCAGCCGTTGATAGACAGGAGTCAATCTTGACGATCGCAATGCGTGCTGCACCCACCAAGCCTTTATTCGCTGATGATCCGGATGGGATTTCTGGAGTTTCATTCAGTAATGTCGGGAAGTTGTTTCCCATTAAAGATAAAAGGATTTACCTCAACAATGCGTCCATCGGCGCGTTGAGTTCGCCCGTCGTTGCGTCGGTAGAGCGCTTCTTAGAGAACTGTCGTGACAATGGACGCAATGATTATCCCCATTGGTGTAGCCATGCCGATACGGTGATCAAGGATCGCGTTGCCAAGCTCATTGGTGCAAAACGCAGTGAAATCGCTTTCGTTAAAAACACCACAGAAGGCCTGGTGAATGTCGCAAACGGACTGAGTTGGAACGAGGGTGACAATGTCATCATTGCGGACTTTGAGTATCCATCCAATGTTTACTGCTGGATGAAGCTTGCTGCCAAAGGTGTTTCAATCCGGTGGGTGAAAAACCGTGACGGCCGGGTTCTTGTCGATGATATCCGTGCATTGATGGACGAAAAAACGCGCCTCGTATCTCTTAGTGCAGTGCAATTTACAAACGGTTTCCGTCAGGATCTGGAGCAGACTTCCGCCCTGTGCAAAGAGCATGGCGTTCTGCTGAATCTCGATGCGATCCAATGGGTTGGTGCTTTGGAAATGGACGTCGTCAAGTACGGGGTTGATTTTATGGCATTCGGTGGACACAAATGGATGCTGGCACCGGTGGGAACAGGCATATTTTTCTGTAGAAAAGAAGTGCTGGAGTTACTCGATCCGCCATCTGTCGGTTACCATTCTGTAGACCGTGGTGAAGATCACCTTGAATATTTATTGGAATATCGGCCTAACGCGGGTCGTTTCGAAGAAGCCTTGGTGAATTTCCCAGGCATATGGGGCCTTGATGCCGCTGTTCACTTACAGCTCCAACTCACTCCCCGTGCTATTGAAAAGCACATCTACTCCTTGAATTCGCACGCAGCCGAAGGCCTAAAAAGGAAGGGCTATCAAATCTCTAGCCCCTTTGCGGATCATGAGCGGTCCGGGAATCTTTCATTCCTTCACCCTTCAATAAGTCCTGCAGATATTGACAAAAAACTTCAGGCGGCGGGCATAGATCTCGCTCAACGAGGGGGACGTCTGAGAATTTCACCCAGCTATTACAATGATATAGCTGAAATCGATCAATTGCTTCATCATCTACCTTAAAAATAATGCGGGAACAAAAACAAGGAGGCAAAGACATGGAACTGACAAGGCGTACATTTGCACTATCTGGCTTATGCGCTATCGGCGGGTTCGTTCTCACTAACGGTGCGGTACCAGCTTTTGGCCAGGGGCGCGGAAATCTTCTGCGCTATGGTACAGTGACCGAAGTCACAAACCTGGATCCTCATGTTTACGGGGGAACTGCATGGAAAGTGCTTATTGGCTCGATTTATTCGACGCTTGTTACCAATGACACGAACGGCAATATGGTAGCAGGGCTTGCAGAATCGTGGGAGCAGCCAGATGCGTCCACGATCATCTTCAAATTGCGCCAAGGTGTTAAGTATCATGACGGTTCTGACGTTGTGGCAGACGATGTTCTCTTTTCACTCGAAAGAATAAAGAACGAGGCTACAGGAGCAACACTTCGAAACTATCTCAATGATGTGTCTGTCAAAATACTGGATCCGCAGACGATTGAGTTAAAAAGTGTGGCGCCGAATGTTTCTCTTCTCTCAGTGCTATCCCTTCCAGAAGCGGCAATTCTATCCAGAGCATGGGTCAATTCAGGTGTGAATATAAAGGCCAATGCGAATGGTACGGGACCATTCCATCTGGCGTCTTACGAGCCGGGCGTATCGGCAAAATTGCTCAAGAATGACAGCTATTTTCACAAGGATCAGCCACTGCTGGACGGTGTGGATTTCCGAATGATCAAGAGCGACGATGCGAGAGTTAGTGCACTTCGGGGCGGCACTCTTGACATGATTGACTTTGTACCATGGAAGGACATTGACGTTCTTGGACGTATGCCTAATTTCAAAGTCGATTCTGCCAGTGGCGGTTTCATGAATATTTGGTTTAATGCGTCACGAAGCCCATGGGACAATCCATTGGTGCGCAGAGCTATCGCATTCGCTATCGACAGAGAAGCCGTCTCTCGAGCTGCATTCTTTGGTCATGGAGCGCCTATCTACGGGGCGCCAACCCCAGAAGAATCGCCATTTTATAATGCCGATTTAAAAAACAGTGTCTCCCTGGATTTAGAAGAAGCCAAGAAACTTCTTAAAGAAGCTGGATATGCTGAAGGTCTGTCCATGGAGCTTATCGTATTTCAGGGATTGGGTGTTTATACGACCACAGCTCAGATACTTCAGGCGAATTTGAAGCAGGTAGGTATAAATGTGACCATCAAACTTGTTGAATGGTCGGACCTTATTAACCGTAAAAACTCTGGCAACTACGATGCTATGCTTTATGGCGTATCGATGAAGCTGAATGACCCTGATGCCTATAGCTATTATTTCGGCTCAACATCAACATATTGGGCAAAACCGATTGGCTATAGGGATGATGTTTTAGAAGCTTTGCTTGATGAAGGCAGGGCGGAAACTGATCTTGAGCGGCGGAAACTCATATATCAAAAAGTAGAAGAACGTTTGTTAGAAACGATGCCGTGGATTTTCATAAACTTCAGAGAGCAAGCCCAGGCCTATCTCCGTAAAGTTTCGGGTTACGTCCATATCCCCGGAGCTCTTAATGAGAGTGCGGCTGCGATTTGTTTGCCCTCAATGTCTTTCCGCTAGAGTGCAAGGCGCCTAGAAAACGCTCTAACACGCTATATTTGCTGCATAATTTCACCTCAATCTCTTCTGGCTTAAGGAATTATGCTGTAGCACAAAAAAGCCCGGCTTCTGTTTAAAAGTCGGGCGCCATTGAGGCGCTTATGTTCAGCTTTTTCTACCGACGTACTGCGTCTGCTGCCGTAACATTGGCATTGGCGGCAATCGCAATCTTTCTCATCGTTCGCTTAATCCCAGGCGATCCAGTCATGATCATGCTGGGAGAAGGCGCCGGCGGCGACCCTGCTGTCGTGATGCGTGTCAGGCAAGAAATGGGCCTGGACAAACCATTGCCGATGCAGTTCTTTTTTTGGCTGGAAAGGCTTCTTCATGGAGATTTGGGGGTCTCGATCAGAAGCGGCGAACCCGTTTTGAGCGAAGTGCTCCGTCGTATTCCGCGAAGCCTTGAGCTCATCGGAGCGGGGTTGATGATTTCCGTAATCCTCGGCCTTCCACTGGGTATCATCTCTGCTCGCAATCGCGGAAACTTACTTGGCGGTTTGACCTCCTTTATTGCCACAATCGGTTTTTCTGCCCCGGTTTTTGTGACTGGAGTATTGCTTGTTTTGGTATTTGGAGTCTGGCTACAGATATTGCCGCCTTCGGGATTTGTTCCGTTTGCAGAGGATCCCTGGTTGCATCTATCATGCCTGGTAATGCCAGCTTTGGCGATAGGTCTCAATTTCATGGGAGTTGTCAGCCGGGTCGCACGCGCCAGTCTGGTTGACATTCTGCACAAAGATTACGTTGCTCTAGCGAGGTCAAAAGGCCTTACGCGCAGCCAGGCGTTAAACCGGCACGCCCTGCCAAACGCCTTGGTACCGGTCATATCTATTGTCGGAATTCGTGCCGGGAGTTTGCTTGGCGGGGCAGTCATAATAGAAGCACTGTTCGATTGGCCGGGACTTAGTTCACTTTTGGTGAGCGCATCTTTTGCTAGAGACTATCCACTGATGCAAGGATCACTTTTAGCAATTTTTGCGATTTTTATTCTCATAAGCCTGTTGATCGACCTCACTCAAAGTATTTTTGACCCACGTTTGAGGGCTGCGTGATGATCTCTGGAAAACTTATGATTCTTACCGGTGAGCTTTTTAAAGTAAAAAACATACCAGCTATCCTGGCTATGTTGTTTTTGATGACAGTTATATTTCTAGCATCCTTTGCGACGGTTCTCCCATTGCAGGATCCCGTGGCTCTCGACACTTTAAATATTCTTTCAAGCCCATCGAGAGAGCATTGGCTAGGAACCGACGAACTGGGTCGCGATCTTCTGTCCAGGATCGTCTATGGAGCACAAATTTCGTTGGGTGTTGCCTTTGCCGCCGTGATAATCGCGGGGACAATCGGGACAATTGTGGGCGTCTCAATTGGGTTTGCAGGACCGCGGGTCGAAGCAGCTCTCATGCGGATCATTGATCTGATGATTTCAATCCCTGAAACTTTCGTAGCAATCATTGTCCTTGCGCTTTTCGGGGGCAGTCTTCCAACACTGATACTCACCATTGGTTTTATCTACTGCCCACAATTCGTGCGCGTTATATTTGATATGACCAAAAGTATAAGATCACGCGATTATGTTTTAGCTGCGAAATCATTAGGTGCAGGAAAATTAAGGCTCATTCGGACTGAAGCACTTCCAAACCTATATTCCATTATAGCGGTCCAAACTTCTGTGACATTCTCTTTTGCCTTGCTGATGGAGGCGGGTCTTAGCTTTTTAGGATTAGGGGTTCAGCCACCAATCTCCTCTTGGGGACAAATGGTTGGCACGCTTAAAAACTATATATTTATCAATCCATTACCAATTATTTTTCCTGCTTGTGCGCTTCTTCTGGTCGTGCTCGCTGTCAATCTTCTCGGTGACTTCATCCAAGATATTTTAAATCCGGAGCTAAGAAAATGAAGTCTCTCCTATCGGTCCGTGACCTATCTGTCAGCTTCGGAAGTTTTACAGCAGTCGACCACATAAGCTTTGATGTTCAGCCTGGCGAAACGGTTTGTCTTGTTGGCGAGTCCGGTTCAGGTAAATCGGTGACGGGAAAAGCTGTCATAGGCCTGCTGGATGAATCAGCCAAACAACAAGGCGAAATTTGGTTTCGTGGCAGTCGAATGGATAACGCTTCGGAAGCCAGGATGTGTAACATCCGCGGCGGCCAGATCAGTATGATTTTCCAGGAACCAATGACAGCGCTCAATCCTTCGAAACGCGTGGGTGAGCAAATAAGCGAAATGATTATGCTAAACTCACAGGTTTCTCGATCAGAAGCCCGTGCACGCGTTATTGCTCTTTTAACACGCGTAGGTATTCCAGACCCAAAGCTGAGAGAAAGAGCGTTTCCACATGAACTTTCAGGGGGCATGCGTCAACGGGTCATGTTAGCTATTGCATGTGCGGCAAAACCTGCACTCATCATAGCAGATGAACCAACGACTGCACTTGATGTCACCGTACAGGCGCAAGTTCTCGCTCTTCTGTATGACCTGAAAAAAGAGCTGGGTTGCGCGTTAATTTTCGTCACTCACGATCTTGGCGTCGTTGCCGAAATCGCAGATAGAGTGATCGTGCTCTACAACGGAAAAGTTGTCGAACAAGGCGATGTTAAGAGCATTTTTGAAAACGCAGCCCATCCCTATACAAAAGCCTTGCTTGCCGCAGCTCCTGACGTTGAAATGCCCGCCAAAAAAGGCTTTCGTTTTCCAACGGTCGATAAAGGAGCGATTTTTGGCGAGGCGTCAGGCGATAGGCGCACGAAAAATAACGCTAATGCATCAATCACAGTATCTCCCGCTTCCGATTCCGAAAATGACTCTGCGGGACCCGTGCTGGAGATCACAGATCTTTCACGTCACTATGTTCTTTCAGCCGGTCTACTCAGTTTAAAACCCAAGATTTTACGTGCTGTGGACGGAATTAATCTTACAGTTGAGAGTGGGAAAACCTGTGCTCTCATAGGGGAATCCGGTTCCGGTAAAAGCACTTTAGGGCGTTGTGTTGCTCGACTTGACACGCCAACCTCAGGGCAAATTCGGTACTGTGGTGAGGATGTGTCTTCCATTAAGGGAAAGAGTCTTTTCGATTTTCGTAAGAAAGTTCAAACTATCTTTCAAGACCCTTACGCTTCATTGAACCCTCGCCGAACAGTTGGGCAAGCAATTGCGGATGGACTTGAGATCCATGGAATCGGTGATGCCAAGGAGAGAGAGTTCCGCGTTGAAGAGCTTTTACGCCGAGTTGAGCTGGATCCTTCCGCAGCGAAAAGATATCCGCATCAGTTTTCAGGCGGACAAAGGCAACGAGTAGCAATTGCCCGCGCACTCGCCTTAGAGCCTGAATTTATAGTCGCCGATGAAGCTGTGTCCGCCCTTGATGTGTCAGTCAGAGCGCAAATTCTTAACTTGCTTGCGGATCTTCAGGCAGAACAAGGTCTCTCTTTCTTATTCATTACCCATGATTTGAGCACTGTAAGACAATTTGCTCATCGAGTAGCCATTATGCGTTTTGGCAAGATCGTGGAGGAAGGGGAGACAGAGGAAATCTTTAATGATCCAAAGAGCGAGTATACTAAAAACTTGCTTCGGGCTGTGCCCAGAGCAAGATTCGACGATAGTCGTCGATTAAATAGCTATACCTGCAACAGTTTTGTTGATGCGTAACCGGGAAGAGACGTGAGGACCGGGGTGGTTTCCCCGCTCTCGCGGCTCGGACACATCGTCAGTGATCTGCTCCGGGAAGAAATCAACTGTTGGCTTACAGCTGGTCGCAACGGCTTTGTCGCAAATTTTCGATCAGCGTTTGATAACATTCTGGCTTTTTGAGAGCTGAGAAGTTTCGATGTTTGAAAAGCATCATCACAAATTTAATAAAGCTTTATCTGTTGTTTATTTAATCGCGACGCTTCAGAGAAAATGTTCTTTGAACTGAATGTGTAATATTTTCGCGTCTCAAATCCCTGTTTTAACGCGCATCTTTTCTCAATAACCGTCTCACATTTTTCGAAATGCGCTCTAAACGAAAAGCGCCCCGGAGGGAACCGGGGCGCAACGCGGCTTTTAAGGGGGGAGAGGGAGGAAAAAGCCGCGCAACCGGGCCGTTAGACCGGGTTTAGGCAATCAGGGGCAAATTCCCCCTGAATCACTTTGATAATCTGGAGATGCTCGCTTTGTCTGCTTTCAGGCATCCCGTTCGAAAAGCGCATCCCTGTTCGGGATGCGCACAGACATTCAACTATGGCAGATTACGCGCATCATCCGGGCTCATATACATCGGCATCATATTGGTATCGAGGTGATGCATGACCCAGATGGAGCCAGCAAGCACGATCGCCAGAATGATAACCGTGAAAATAAGCGCCAGAATATTCCAGCCATTCTCTGATTTTGGATCAAGGTGCAGGAAGTAAACCAGATGCACCACGATCTGCACAGCAGCCATACCGATAACAATCGCTGCAGTCGTTGCTGGTGTAAAATAGCCATTCATCGCCAGCATAAACGGAACGATGGTGAGGATGATTGCCAGTACCAGACCGATCAGGTATGATTTCAGGCTGCCATGTGCGGCTTGATCGTGTGTTTCGTGTCCAGAGCTCATCACAATACACCCAGCAGATAGACAAGGGTAAAGACGCCAATCCAGATGATGTCCAGGAAGTGCCAGAAGAGGCTCAAGCACATCACGCGCGTCCGGTTTGTTTCAGTCAGACCATCACGAAGAAGCTGGGCCGAAAGCACCAGAATCCAGATCAGGCCCGAGGTAATATGCAGACCATGCGTTCCAACCAGCGCAAAGAAAGCCGAAAGGAATGCACTGCGGCCCGGACCTGCACCTTCAACGATCAGATGATGGAATTCATAGATTTCCATAACCAGAAACGCTGCGCCGAACAGGAAAGTAACCCCCAGCCAGAACAGGACGCCTGCCCGGTTGTTTCTGTACATTGACAATGTCGCCAGACCATAGGTCAGCGATGATGCCAGCAGGAACATGGTTTCTGTCAGCACGAACTGCAGGTCAAACAGTTCACGGCCGGTTGGTCCGCCCGCAAACTGATGTGCCAGCACGGCATAGGTTGCAAAAAGACCCGAGAAGAGAACGCAGTCACTCATCAGGTAGATCCAGAAGCCGACCAGCGTGGTCGACCCTGCATCGTGATGGTCTTCGTGAGCAGGATGCTCGTTGCCGCCCTTGAAAGGTCCAGCGTTATGAACGGTAGCGCTCATGGATCAAGCCTCCTGAGCATTCAATTGCCGGGTACGTGCATCTTCGATGCGCTGTACTTCTTCGGCCGAGACATAATAGTCCCTGTCATTGTTAAACGAGTGGGCGATAGCAACCACGAGAATGCCAACGGCTGCGGCAATTGCCAGCCACCAGATATGCCACACCAGAGCGAAGCCAAGCGGGATATTCAGGATACCGATAATAAAGCCCGTGCCGGTATTTTTTGGCATGTGAATGCGGGCAAATTTTTCGGTACGACGCACATATCCATTCTGCTTCATATCCCACCAGCTGTCATGATCGCGGACATGCGGAACTTCAGCAAAATTGTAAAATGGCGGAGGCGAAGCAATCGACCATTCCAGCGTACGGCCATTGCCCCATGTGTCACCATTGTTGTCACGCAACTTTTCACGATCACGGATCGAGATCATGATCTGGAGAACCTGGAAGATGATACCGCACAGGATGACTGCAACACCAATTGCTGCAATGATCAGATAGATGTGCCAGGCTGGATTTTCTGTATGGTTCAGACGGCGGGTCATACCCATCAGGCCGAGCACATAAAGCGGCATGAATGCAAGGATGAAGCCAACGAGCCAGCACCAGAATGCCTTACGGCCCAGTCCTTCGTGCAGCCTGAAGCCAAATGCCTTCGGCCACCAGTAGACGAGACCGGCAAAACAGCCAAACAACACGCCCGAGATAATCACATTATGGAAGTGAGCAATCAGGAACACCGAGTTGTGCAGCACGAAATCTGCCGGCGGAACAGCAAGAAGAACACCGGTCATACCACCGATAACGAAAGTGCACATGAAGCCGATCGTCCAGTACATTGGTGTCGTGAACTGGATCCGCCCCTTATACATGGTGAACAGCCAGTTGAAGACTTTCGCGCCCGTGGGGATCGAGATGATCATGGTTGCAACGCCGAAGAAGGCATTGACGCTTGCACCACCACCCATGGTGAAGAAGTGGTGCACCCAGACCAGGAATGACAATACAGTAATCGCAATAGTTGCGTAAACCATTGACGTATAACCAAAAAGTCGCTTGCCCGTGAAGGTCGAGACAACTTCCGAAAATACACCAAAGCACGGCAGAACCAGAATATAGACTTCCGGGTGGCCCCAGATCCAGATCAGGTTCACATACATCATCGGATTGCCACCACTGTCATTGGTGAAGAAGTGGAAATCCAGATAACGATCAAGCGAAAGCAGAGCCAGGGTCACGGTCAGGATCGGGAACGCAGCCACGATCAAAACGTTCGAGCAAAGTGCAGTCCAGGTGAAAACCGGAACCTGCATCATGCCCATGCCCGGCGCACGCATCTTGATGATGGTGGTGATGAGGTTAACGCCGGAAAGAAGCGTGCCCATACCGGAAATCTGCAAAGCCCAGATATAGTAATCGACACCAACATCCGGGCTGAACTCAATACCGGAAAGCGGCGGATAAGCCAGCCAGCCGGTCTTGGCAAATTCACCGATACCGAGCGACAGGTTGACCAGAACAGCACCGGCAACGGTCAGCCAGAAGCTCAAGGAGTTGAGGTAAGGAAATGCAACGTCGCGTGCTCCGATCTGGAGCGGCACGGCAAAATTCATCAGACCGACAATGAAAGGCATCGCCACAAAGAAGATCATGATCACACCGTGAGCGGTAAAAATCTGATCATAGTGATGAGGCGGAAGGAAACCTTCATTGGCGCCCGAGGCAATAGCCTGCTGCGCACGCATCATAACAGCATCCGAGAAGCCGCGGAACAGCATCACGAAAGCCAGAATAATATACATCACGCCAATGCGTTTATGATCGACCGATGTCAGCCAGTCATTCCATAGCACGCCCCACTTTTTATAGTAGGTAATGGCTGCGAGAATAGCGAGCGCCCCACCAGCCACCGCGGCCAATGTGACCATGATGATAGGCTCGTGATAGGGAATCGCTTCGAGCGTAAGTTTTCCGAACATTTCTATTCTTACTTCGATTGGAGTGCGATCAGCAGCATAAGTCCCGGTTTGAATATCCGGGACCATGCTGCATCGGCAAATCAGTTTTCAAGCTGCGTCATACGCTGCGGCTGAGTCAGACAAAGGATATCATTTGCCCACTGGCTGAAATCGACTGGCGAAGACTTGCGCAGATCCGCACGCGCCTCACGCACCATCTGCTCCTGATGCATAAGATCATCAATACAGACCGACTTGCCATCCCAGCAACGATTCACAATATTGTGGAACAGCGCCTTATCATCATAGGCAAAATATTGCACAGGCGCCTTTTCACTGGGCTGTACCAGCGAAGCATAACGCTCACGAGTCAACTCCTGACCGGAAGCTTTCGCGTCAGCAACCCACTTGTCAAAACCGGCCTGATCCAGTGAGCGTGCCTTGAAACGCATCTGCGCAAAGCCCTGACCACTGTAATTGGCCGAAAACCCGTCGAATTCGCCTTCATAATTGGCAATCAGATGAAGCTTGGTCTGCATGCTTGGCATGGTGTAAACCTGACTGCCAAGCGCAGGAATGAAGAAGGAATTCATAATGCTGCTGGATGTCAGCTTGAAGTTCACAGGAACATCAACAGGCATGGCCATTTCATTGACCGAGGCAACGCCGAGATCAGGATAGATGAACAGCCACTTCCAGTCGAGCGCCACAACCTCGACATTGATTGGCTTTACATCGGACACCAGCGGACGATAAGGATCCAGCTTGTGCGTCGCAATCCACGTCACGGTTCCAAGCACAATAATAATCACCACGGGGATCAACCAGACCGCCGCTTCAATTTTGTTGGAATGATGCCAATCAGGCAGATACTCCGCTTTTTCGTTGGTAGCGCGGTACTTCCAGGCGAAGTAAAGCGTCATACCAATGACCGGGAGTACAACGAGCAGCATGAGACCTGTTGCAAAATAAATGAGATCGCGCTCTGCCATACCAACTTCTCCTTTCGGAGAAAGCAGGACCTGGTTCTCGCAGCCGGCGAGAAACGCCGTGAGGGCCAAGACGGCGAACGAAACGATCGTCCGGGGGGTGCCGTGTTTCATTTGTTTTTCCATCCTGCGCACAGAACATCAGTCCGGCGCATTCGTCATTTCCTAGATTTCGGTAAATTCTGAAAATTTCAAAAGTACCGTTATAACGAATAATCCCGTTTGTCACGCCTCTGACTAAAAATGTATTGGATCGAAATGTCGCGGCTATGGGGTGTTGGCGAGTCATATTCGACTCATTCAGAATCAAATCAGACAAACCAGTCGCAGTTTGCGGCTCTCTACAAGTTCAGTTCAAAAGATTCAAGACGATATTCTAGCGTAAACTAACCGCAATTAACCGAATTTAGAAAATATGCTCATAAGAAAATCGCAAGTATAATAAATATTGTAAATGATTGTTTTATATTTGCGAGAAATAAACCTGAAGAGACATACATGATTTTTGGTAACTTGCCAATTGAAGAAGCTGAAGGAGCGATACTTGGCTATGCAATTGCCGCAGGCGCCCACAGTTTTCGCAAAGGTACTCTGCTTACAAGCGAACATCTGGCGATACTGAAACAGCAAGGTATCACGCATATTCACGCAGCACGTTTGGAGAATGGGGATATTTTTGAAAATGAAGCAGCGTTTGCAATTGGGCAAATGCTGATTTCAGAAAATGTCGAAGCCGGCAAAGCTGTAACCGGTCGCATCAATCTTTTCGCCCGGCACGATGGTTTATTTCAAGTCAGACCGTCAATCATCGATATGATCAATCTGCTTGATCCACGCATATCGATTGCGACCTTGCGCAACAACTTGCGTGTTGATCGCGGCCAAATGATCGCAACGGTCAAAATCATCCCCTTTGCCATTCCTGAAACATTAATCAAAAAGCTCCACGACACACAGAACACGGCTGAAACAATCGACGTCAAAGCGTTCAAAGCCACGCGGATTGGCCTCATACAATCGCGAATGCCTGCAATACGCGAAAGTGTACTCGAAAAAACAAAAGAGCTGATTTCCAGCCGGCCAACCGCAATCACGGTTCCATCAGCGTTGAACTTCGCGTTGAACATGAACCGACCGCACTGTCACAATCAATCAAGCAAATAGCAGATTCTTGCGATGTGATCGTTATTTTCAGCGCCTCTTCCGTTGCCGACGAAGCTGACATTGTTCCACGTGCAATCATCAATTGTGGTGGCCATATTTTGCGCATGGGGGTTCCTGTCGACCCCGGCAATCTTCTCATTCTGGCCAGGCTCAACGGAAAATATATCGTTGTCGCCCCCGGATCTGCGCGAAGTGCCCGTGAAAACAGCCTTGACTGGATACTGGATCGCCTGATGGTGGGCATGGAGCTCGATGCCGGGGAGCTTGGTCAAATGGGGGTTGGCGGACTTCTGATCTAGGGTCAGGACTCATTAATTTGGTGGGAATGGTGTGAGGCCATCCGTTCGGATACGAGAAGGAAAGGCGAAGGAAATGTGGTTCATTTTCAAGACTTTACGACGAAGTAGGCCGGGCGGATGGACCACATCCTTCGGACATCGAAATGACTTGGCGATCTGCTGCGTCGAGCCGCTCAACCGGGGGAACCACCCCGGTCCTCACGTCTCTCCTCGCATATCTTGTCATTTCAGATGCCATTCTCATCAAATTAATGGGTCCTGACCCTAAAATCGATCAATAATTATAGTCAAAGACAAGAATTCCATCGATCCCGCCATCTGCAAGCCTGACCAGTTCACTGCCCGCAATCACATGGTCGGGATGGGTGAGATAGCTATCGCGTGAGGCTTCATCTAAAAAATCGACCACAAAACCATGCCGGAAGCCTTTTTCCAGCCCTTCAGGACTGACATTGGCTCCCGTGCTGATTGCAGTAATACCAGCAATTTTTTCGCGCAACGCAACAATTTGATCTAATGCCGCATTGATTGAGGTTTCCTCGACATCCGATCTGAATTTCACAAGCACGATATGACGCAGCATTCAGCCCACTCCCGTTCAAAAATCTCATTAGAGCGCGTTTCGATCTGATTGAATCAGATCGGCGCTCTAACTCTTTCTACCTTAAGCATAATCGTATCGATCCTCGTTGAACGAAAATCGGATCATGCTCTAAAACATGTTTTATTTGAAATATAATCATATCAATCGTCGTGTCGTTGCGACAGGACTTCTATGCTCAAACGAAAAAGGCCGGGCTAAACCCGACCTTCCGCTTTCATTGCGGTTATGTGCCAGTACATCCGTGGTCACATTACCGAATGAATCCCCGATACACAGACAGATTTAATAGCTGTGTATTTCAAGATTATGACATCACCAGCCGATCAATCAGGCTGCCATCGGCGTTTCAACCGATGCCGGATGATTATAGTTCCAGACCTCGATCAAACATTGCCGCATCAGATCAAGATCAACCGGTCCGATCCGGCTCAAGACCATATCCAGCTCGTCCGGCTCAACACCACGATTGAGAAGCTCGACAATTGCTTCTATCAAAACTCTTTTATCGTCAAATCTATAGCGCTGCATAAGCTTGCTCCGCTAAATGCCCCATTTTGATACAGCTAGATTATGCCGACATGGTTAACCAAAACTTACTTTCTGTGAATTTGTAAGAATAAAAAACGCCGGGGAAATCCCCGGCGTTTCCATTCAATTCAAAGAGTGGATCAGTCAAGACCAACGATCTTGCCATCTTCCCATTTGAACACGTCAAAGCTTGGTGAAGACAGATCGCCCGTTTCACCATAAGTCAGCTTACCGATAACGGTTTCAATTGGCTGACCATCACGAAGCACCTTTGCAACAGCAGTCACATCATCCGTCGTGCCAGCGCGTTCGATACCATCTGCAAGAACCTGAACAGCGGCATAGGCATTCATTGTAAATGCTTCAACCGGAATGTTCTTAGCGGTCAGCGCATCGACAGCTTCCTTCGAAGCAGGGTTTTTCGTCGCATCAACGGCATTGGTGAACAGCGTGCCTTCGGCATTGTCCTGACCAATTGCCCAGAATTCGGTATTGGAAAGACCTTCACCGCCGAGGATCAATGCTTTCAGACCTGCATCATGCAACTGACGTGCCAAAAGACCGCCTTCACCATGATAGCCACCGAAATAGACAACTTCAGTGCCGGCAGCCTTCAACTTGGATACGAGAGCGCTAAAATCCTTGTCGCCGGGCGTAACAGAATCATACTGGACTTCCGTAATGCCGTCCTTGTTGATTGCCGCCTTGAAGGAATCCGCCAGACCCTTGCCGTAAGCGCCCTTATCGTGAACGATAGCGACCTTCTTGTCCTTCAGGTTTTTCAGGAAATATGCCGCCATGACATCTGCCTGCTGGTCATCACGGCCGCATGTACGGAACACAGTTTCCAGTCCACGAGCGGTCAGATCCGGTCCGGTTGCAGTTGGTGTAACCATCAACACGCCGTTTTCAGCGAAAACATCGGAAACGGGAATTGCAACGCCGGTCGTAACCGGACCAACAACAAACTTGACGCCTTCGCCAACCAGCTGGTTAGCAGCCGAAACGCCCTGCTTTGGCTCGCCGGCGTCATCAGCAAATTTCAGAACGATCTTTTCGCCCTTGATACCGCCATTGGCATTAATGACTTCAACAGCGGTTTCCGCGCCCTTCTTGACCTGATCACCATAAGCGGCAACCGGACCGGTAAGCGGTGCAACAAGGCCAACGGTAATATCCGCATAAGCAGCACTGGCAAAACCGAGAGTAGCGGCAAAAGCCACGCTGGACAGAAGCTTGTGGTTCATTCTTTTTCTCCTTTGCAAGGCCTCGTATTTCCCGATGCCCCCAGACAACCCATACCGGTCAAAGCGCAACGCATCTGCGTCACCGAATTGCCGGTCCTCCCTTTTATTTCAATCACGCGATCTTAAAAGGTCATTCCAAAAGCACGCCACACCACTGCCCTTTTGCGACATCAGAGCCATAATATTATCCGAAATCACACAGGTTCTTTCAGAATCATGCTCCTGAAGGGGAGCGTGCTTTCATGATCTGATAAGAATGCATTTCCGGCTTCCGATTGCAAGGGTGCAAGAAGCGGCAAAATCAACGAAAATCTTCCTTGTCTTTCAGGGTCGGAATCACCTCATGAAAGGGCTGATTTTCTATAGTTTCCATCGATCTGGACAAAGCGGCTCAGGCTTCAGGGCCAATGGGCATTTCCTTTTGAAGAGGCTGCACCGCAGTTTCGTTTTCCTGGCTCATCCACCTGTTGATACGTGTTACCAACCAGTTATTGACCGGATTTTCATAAAGATGCCAGGCAACAATTGCAGCAAGCAGGCTTAATAAAGCACCGCCGCCAATCAGCAATATTGCCCCTGTGGTGGTATCTCCCCAATGTTGCGGAACAGCATTGAAAAACACCAGTCCTACAAGCGGGTGGATAATAAAAATACCAAAACTGTAACGCGATAATTTTACAAAAGGCCACCAGCGCAATGGTGTATATATGTCTTGTTTCGCAGCAAGATACAGTATGTAAATGCTGAAATATAAGAAGGTCAGGCGCCATGGACCTTCAAGTGTTGCAGGTTCACCAATAGTATTTTCAGGATGATAGAATAAAAATACACTCAGGCAGACAAAAAGCGCGACCATAATCAGAGCTTTGGGCATCTGGTAATGTTTCTGCCGTGCAAGCCACATGCCAAAAAGAAATGATGGCAATGCACGCAATATACCCAAATCAGCCAATTGAACCCGCGTCAGAGACGGAGCATTCAATTTATGCGCCAGATATTCTCCACCCAGAATGGCTGCAACAACAATAATAAGAATTGTCACTCCCAGTCGACGACAAAGCATGTCGAATAGCGGAAAACAAAGATACATCAGGAAAAGCGCACTCAGCGACCAACTGACGTAATTGTAAGAGAGGGTTTTCCCCAAGCCCCAATCATGAACAAGAAATAATTGCGCAAGCCCATCCCATAAACTCATATTGGGTTCCTGGCTCGGATGAAGAAGACCAGCAGCAGTCAGCACTGACAAGAGTGCGAAACAGGAGAAAGTTGCGACATGCAACGGATAAATACGCGCAAGTCTCTTTCCGACAAAGCCGGCATATTGACGCCAACGCCATATATATTCACTTCGCCCTGCCAGAAACAATCCGGAAATAAGAAAGAAAATATCTGTAAAATAAGCAAAAGTTAATATTACACTTTGAAGCACATCATTCTTTACAGGAATTCTGAATGAATAATGAAAAATTGCAATTCCCATACAAAGCAAAAAACGCAATCCATCGAATTCAACAAGTCTTTTCATACTGCACTTCACTGAAATTATTTCATTGAATTGGTGTAGTGATATCGAACGAAAAGTCTAGAAAAAATTGTAATTTCAGAAAAACACAACCAAAACATTTTCACTGCTAAATGAGTAAATTTCGGCATGTTGCAATTAGGCATCATCGATTGTTCATTTATGTGTAATCGCTGATCTTCGTAAAATAGAGCCATTGAATATTCGAGCGAATAATATATGAGCACATTTATCAACTTTTAGCCAGCAAGTCCCAGTAGGCAAGCCAGCGATTATGCAACGCTTATTTCGGGGATATTATGCCGGGGACTCCACACTGTTCAACAACCGTCAATCGCCGCTGGTTGGCAGCCTTATCAGCATCAGTCGCTTTATTAGCAGTAACACCTGCCCATGCGCAGGCTGTGCCTGAACGCGCTTCGGCACAGAGCACCCAATCTGATGTGAATGAGAGCGCAGAGACGATCAAGCTCAAGACAATCACATTGAGCGCAGAACGCGCAGCCAAAAATGTGCTTGATGTTCCGATGTCCATCAGTGTGATTGATCGTGATACACTTGATCGTCATCAGGTGCGCGATATTCAGGATATGGTGCGTTATGAACCCGGTGTAAGTGTCGACCGGCAGACGTCGCTCGCCAATCCTTTCGGACAGCTCAACAGCTTTAATATTCGTGGCGTCGGCGGCAATCGTGTTCAGATTCTGGTTGATGGCGCCCGTGTTCAGGAGCGGATTACAGATGGTAGCCGTGACTTCGTTGATCCCTTCAATATGAAGTCAGTGGAAATTACACGCGGTCCAAATTCTGTTCTATGGGGTGCAGATGCTCTCGGGGGTGTCGTATTTTTCAAGACACTCGATCCAGACGACCTGTTGGACGGTACAAAGCCCTGGGCTGTTGAAACCAAGTTCAGCTATGACAGTTTTGACAAGTCTTTTCGGCAGCAGATTACAGGCGCTGCCGAAGCTGGTGATTTCAAGATTCTCGGCAGTTTCGGACATATGAATGCATCTGAGCCTGATATGCGTAAAGCAAGGGCCGATGGCGGCATATGGGGGTGCCCACGTGAAGCCATCTGGCCATGCAATAAAGCATCCCCTATGGATACTGATTCCTATAATGGTTTGATGAAATTACAATGGAATCCATCGGCTGACCATGAGTTCAAGCTGACCGGCGAATGGTTTGAACGCAATAGCGATGTTGATCAGAAATATGATTCCGGTGCAGCCAATCCGCTCTATCTGAGCAGACCCAGCTTTTACTATGAAAACGAGAGCTGGGATCGTTCGCTAAAAATGCAGCGTTCTCGCTTTGCTCTGGAGCATCGCTGGAACGTCGGAGCATCCTGGCTGGATGAATTGAAGTGGAATATATCCTATTCGCCACAAAAGCGCGATACGACCAGCAATCAAATCCGTAATTACACGCTTCTCGCGCCGCCACGGCGTGAAGAGCGCATACAGATCCGCAACTATAGCGAGGATTTTCTACAGGCTGATGTCCAGCTGACATCGTCATTTGATCTTGGTCAGACAAGCCATAAATTAATCTATGGTTTTGCGGGCGATATCACCAAGAGCAATTATGACGGTGAGAATATCACCACCAATCTCAACACGGGCATCACCACGATCACGCCGCGTCAAGGCTTTAACTTTCCGAAAGTCGATACGGTTCGTGCCGATTTTTATGTTCAGGATGAAATTAAACTGCTGGATGAGCGTCTGACGCTGACCCCAGGATTGCGTCTGGCTACATATTCCATCGATCCGACCAAGGATGGCGATTATGTTCCGCTTGATGGTTTCGAGCCGGAAAAAATGGACAAGACGCGCCTGATCAAGCGGCTCGGCGCCATATATAAACTTGATGATACCTATTCGGTATTTGCTTCCTATGGCGAAGGCTTCAAAATGCCAACGTCTCAGCAATTGTTCGTCTCATCGACGTCTATTGGCGCAACGGGAATGGTAGAGGTTATTCCAAACCCGAAGCTGAAACCTGAATTTGTTCGAAGCTATGAAGCAGGTCTGCGCGGCGAGTTTGATCACGGCTATTTCAGTGCTTCTGCATTTTATTCAGATTACAAGGATTTCATTCGCAGCCTGCAACAGGTGCCGGGAACGGCTGATAAATATACATCAGACAATGTTGGAAGTGTAAAAATCTGGGGCATTGAGTTCGGCGGTGAATATGAGGTCTATAACAACCTCTTCGCCAATGCCGCTCTTTCCTATATGCGCGGTGATCAACGTGTTGATGCCGATTCTGAAAAGACACCTTTCGACGGCGCCATACCGCTGACCACGGTTCTTGGTCTGCGTTATATTATTCCTGAGTGGAACCTTGAAACTGAATTTGTCGGTACTTTTGCGTCCGGTGTAAAGCGGCGTGCCGACGAAAATGCTTTCAAACCATCGAATTACTCGGTGTTTGATGCCTATGCAAAATGGTCTCCGACCAAGCATATTGATGTGAATTTCGGCATCGAAAACATTTTCGACAAGCGCTACTTCCCGAATACGCTGACAGGCTATGCGAATAGTCCTGCTTCCTCATCGGTTGCCAATGTCAATCCACTTGAGATGCAGATTGCACCGGGCCGTACCTTCAAGATCGGCGCCACGATGCGTTTCTGATCGCAAATGATGATCAATATGCCGGGGCAGGTTTAAAGCTGCCCCGGCTTTCTCATGTCAGTAATGGTTGATTATGCTCATTGTGCTTAAACAATTTTGGCAATTGCTCAAATATTGCAATTCAGGTGAGGGAAAAGCTCTCAGCTGGCTGTTTCTGGCTTTGATATTCGCTTTGAAACTGGTCGGTATTTATGCAGGTCTCTGGCTCATCAAATGGACAGCAGATTTTTATAATGCGCTTGAGCAACGCAATGTTTCTGTTGCAATCAATCAAATCGGAGTTTTCTGGCTTATTGTCCTTATCAATACCTGTATCGGTCTTAGTGGCGAATATCTTCAAGGCACATTGAGAATCCGCTGGCGACAGAAACTTACAGAGATTGTTATTTCTGCCTGGATGGCAAACAAAGCCTATTGGCATCTGGCAATCCGCAAAGATGGACATAAACCCGATAATCCGGATCAGCGTATTGCCGAGGATTGCGAGCTATTTGTTAAACATACACTGGCGGAAGGCATTGATCTGATCACGACAATCATAGCTCTGTTTTCATATGTCGCAGTGCTCTGGGGTCTTTCAACTTATGTGCTAAGCTTTAGCATTTTCGGCATGGATATCGCTATTCCACGTTACATGCTCTGGGCAGCTTTTCTCTATGTGTTCATTTCATCATTTATGACGCATTTCTTCGGACAGCGTCTAAAAACAACCTTCGTTGAACAACAGAAGAAAGAAGCAGATTTTCGCTTTGCTATGGCGCATCTACGCCAGCATGCCGGCGATATTGCCGTGATGAATGGTGAAAACCGGGAGAAGCAGATCCTGGCAGATAAATTTTCGGCTGTCCGAGAGAACTGGTTCCGATTGGTCTTCCGTCAGGTACAGCTTGGCATATTCACATTTCCCTATCGGCACAGCATTTTCAAAATTCCAACCTTTCTTGGTTTACCGGCATATTTTGCAAGCTCATTGACATTCGGCGGGCTGATGCAGCTCGGGCAGGCTTTCTCGCATGTTTCCACCAATCTCTCCTGGTTCATATTCAATTATAGAAAATTGGCTGAACTCGTATCGGCAGTCTCACGACTGTCCGGGTTTTTAAATGCAATTCAAACTGTTGGTCGTGAGGGACAGATATCCATTGCACAGCCTGCACATTCATCACTCAATTTGCGTGATGTCACATTGAAAACGCCCGATGGGCAGGATTTGTTGAAAATTTCTAATCTCGATATCGAAGCGGGTAAAACTGTCTGGTTGCGGGGGCGTTCGGGCCTGGGTAAGACGACATTGCTTCGTCTTATTGCAGGCGCCTGGAATTTTGCCAGCGGCACACTCCACCGCCCTCACGCGACAATGCTTGTGCTTTCACAAAAGCCCTATATGCCCAATGCATCTCTTTATGATGCGATAAGCTATCCGCTTTTTGCAGAACAATTTGATCAGGCTGAAATAGATACTGTCCTTGACAAGGTTGGATTATCAAAACTGTCACTTCCTGCGGCATCGGCTGAGAATATTGCGCCGGGAACATTATCTGGCGGCGAATTACAAAGACTTGCCCTTGCTCGCGCCTTGTTGATGAAGCCGGACTGGCTCTTTCTCGATGAAGCAACGAGTGCACTGGATAAACCGTCTGAAACGCAGTTGCTCAATCTTCTGCGCCATGAGCTTCCCAATTCAACCATCATTATTCTGGCTCATAGGGAGCCGGAAAATCTTTCAATCGACAGAGTGATTGATCTTGAGGCGTTTGGCGCACCCCAAACGCAAGCACCTGTCCTACAAACTGCATGAGGAAATTATGAGCGAACAACCGACCCGCGTAAAACTTCTGGCCGATGCGGCTGATATTCTCAAAACACTGCCTGCAATGGGCAAGCTTATGATCAATTCCAAAAGTGGTGGCGCAACGCATGAGCGAATTGGTGTGGTGAAAACAGTTGAGGTGCGTGACGGCTGGATTTACTTCTCAGGTGATGAGCATCATTCGCGCATAGATCTTTCGGCAATTGTCTCGCTGATTGCTGATCGCAGCAGCATCATGCAGGATAAGGTCTATCCCCGTATCGACCTTATCGCTGAAGATGAGAGTGTGATCGGAAGTGTGATCGGCTTTGATGGGGCGGAGCCGTTCGATCAGGCTCTGAAAGAATTTGCATTCTCTCAGCTTCCCCCCAAAGACAAGAATCGCGGCAACAGTGAAGCGGTAGAAATCGGTGATGACGAACCCGGCTTGAAGCCATTTGTTGCGGCTCAGCGCAATAAGGCTCAAGTGCGTATTGCCCTTGATCTGCCGGCATTCAAACAGGAATGGAGTGGTGAAATGCCGGAAGTGCGCCCATCCCGCGGTTTTATTAATGTCATGAAACCCGATTTCCACTTGCATCTTAAAGCAGGTCACGTTGCATCCTGGCGTGAAGCAGAAGAGGGAAATGAGCATCGCTTTTATGCGCTTGATGCGAGCGGGCAGGAAACAGGCCTTGTCATCTCTGCCAATAAGGAGGCGTTTCAGTGACTTCAGAATTGCTTTCTTTCCAACCGGGACAATGGGTTGATCCCAAATCCCTGACAATCCGCACTCATCGATCTGTGATGCAAGAAATGGCTGAAAATCGTGTCGTTCTTCTCGGAGAAACCCATGATCGATATGACATTCACCGTTGGCAGGTGAATGTTGCAGCTTCTCTTCTTGCCCTTAGAGACCAGATTGCTGTGGGTTTTGAAATGTTTCCAAGACGGCTGCAATCTGTATTGGATGAATGGGTTGCAGGCCATCTGGATGAGGCCTCATTTCTGCAAAAGGCAGAATGGGGCAAGGTCTGGGGTTTTGAGGCTGATCTCTACTGGCCGCTTTTTCATTTCTGCCGCGAGTTCAAAGTGAAAATGCTGGCACTCAATTGTCGTCGCGATCTTGTTACGCGCGTGGGCAAAGAAGGGTGGGATGCCATTCCTGAAGTCGATCGTGATGGATTAACGCCTGCACGTCCTGCCAGCCTTGCGCATCGTGAGCACCTCCTTCGCCTCACAAATGGCGGACCTCCTTCTATGCAAGGCAAGTCAGCGGATGCACCAGAATTTGATCGCTTTGTTCGCGCACAGCAAACATGGGACCGGGCTTTTGCCTGCAATATCGCAGCCTATCTTAAAGAAAAGCCGGAAGCGCTCGTCATTGGCATCATCGGTCGCGGGCATATGGAATATGGTTTTGGTACGCCCGATCAGCTGGATGACCTTGGCATTGGTCAAGTCGGTGTGCTTTTAACCGAAGATGTTGATTCAAGGCAAAACGGGCTGAGCCAATCCAGCATTGCTGATGCCATATTTGGATTACAGGGCAAGTCATAAGAAAGCTTGCCACTTCAAGAGCGAGGCCGTTCGTATTTAACTGCGAATGGCCGAAGCGCGTTATCGATTGCGGCATTCTGCACTCAAATACAAATAACCGATCCAGTTCTACACTGTGAACCTAAGCCAATGATTTTATATGAAACTTAGTAATATCCAAGACTTGCAAGGTTATTGGTGGAGCCAAGCGGGATCGAACCGCTGACCTCTTGCATGCCATGCAAGCGCTCTCCCAGCTGAGCTATGGCCCCATCAGTCCTCTTTCGAGGTCGTCCAGACAGAATTTCTACCCGGTGTGGCGGCTTCTTAAATGGCGTTTGCGAGAAGATCAAGAGCTAAATCGCAACTCTTTTCGTAACGCTCGAAAATAATTGCAGATTATGTTCCACAAGCCGCAAAAACCGCAAAAACAACAAGGCGGCCCACTGAGCCGCCTTGTATAAATCTATCCGAGAAAACGGTGATCAGACTTCGTCATCATCACCACCAACGCCACCGCCAAGAATGCCGGAAACGTCGTCGTCTTCATCTTCTTCCTCTTCAAGGAATGTATCTTCATCGTCATCGCCCAGATCGACGTCATCATCGATATCCGGAAGATCTTCACCACCCTTAGCTTCGTCATCCGCGTCTTCGAGAGACACGAATTCCGGCTTTTCAAGTGCTGTATCCAGCTCTTCGGTTTCGTCTTCTTCCTGTTCTGCCGCGCGGGTTTCAGCGACAGTCGCTTCAAAATAAGAACGCGGATAGGAAATGCCGGTATAAGGTGAGACAATCGGATCACGATTGAGATCATAAAACTTCTTGCCCGTTTCCGGGTCGATGCGCTTGGTACCAAGTTCAGCTTTTGCCACGTTTAGCCTCTTGAGTTGATTTCGCCGTCGCGCCAGCGACATTTTCATGCTTTCAGCTTGCCATCAAACTCCTCAACCGGCAATCAGTCGGGAGAAGGCGGAAGACGCGCCTTACAGTGTTGTTTTGGTGCATAAACGCAATTTGCAGCTTTTGTCAAAGCCAAAGACACATTCTGCACGCTAACTATGCCTCAAAACACATATTGGCGGATGACCACGCCTTGTTCCTGTGTTAGGAAGCTGCCGCTTTGATTAATCCAGCGTGAATAACGCCAAAATGAGACAGTGAAGAATCCATGTCCCATTCCGCTACCCCGAAACCTGCCACCGCCCGCCGTTCAGAGGCTTTGACGGGCGAAATACGTATTCCGGGTGACAAATCCATATCGCATCGTTCATTCATGTTCGGCGGCCTTGCTGCGGGCGAAACCCGCATCACTGGCCTGCTTGAAGGTGAAGATGTTATCAATACAGGCCGCGCCATGCAGGCGATGGGTGCCAGGATTCGCAAAGATGGCGATGTCTGGGTCATCAATGGTGTCGGCAATGGTTGCCTTTTGCAGCCGGAAGCTCCGCTTGATTTTGGCAATGCCGGAACCGGCGCCCGCCTTACCATGGGGCTTGTCGGCACCTACGACATGACGACAAGCTTTATCGGGGACGCATCATTGACCTCACGCCCGATGGGACGGGTGCTCAATCCGCTGCGTGAAATGGGCGTGCAGGTAAAGGCCGCAGAAGGCGACCGCATGCCATTGACGCTCACAGGTCCAAAGACTGCAAACCCGATCAGCTATCGCGTTCCCATGGCATCGGCTCAGGTGAAATCGGCAGTTCTGCTTGCCGGTCTCAACGCGCCGGGCGTTACAACGGTCATTGAACCGGTCATGACGCGCGATCACACAGAGAAAATGCTGCAAGGCTTTGGTGCTGACCTCACGGTTGAGACCGACAAGGAAGGCGTGCGTCATATCCGCATCGTCGGACAGGGCAAACTCACCGGCCAGACCATCGACGTGCCGGGCGATCCATCCTCGACCGCTTTCCCGCTTGTCGCAGCTCTGTTGGTTGAAGGTTCGGATGTGACTATCCTCAATGTTCTGATGAACCCGACCCGTACCGGGCTTATCCTGACATTGCAGGAAATGGGCGCAGATATTGAAATCATCAATCCGCGTCTTGCCGGCGGTGAAGATGTTGCTGATCTTCGCGTGAAGTCATCCAAACTCAAAGGCGTTGTGGTGCCGCCTGAACGCGCACCGTCGATGATTGATGAATATCCGGTTCTGGCAATTGCAGCTTCTTTTGCCGAAGGTGAAACAGTGATGGACGGTCTTGACGAATTGCGCGTCAAAGAATCAGACCGGCTTGCAGCCGTTGCTCGCGGCCTTGAAGCCAATGGCGTTGATTGCACCGAAGGCGAGATGTCGCTGACGGTTCGCGGTCGTCCAGGCGGCAAAGGCCTTGGCGGCGGTACGGTTGCAACACATCTGGATCACCGCATTGCGATGAGCTTCCTTGTCATGGGTCTGGCCGCTGAAAAGCCAGTCACCGTTGACGACAGCTTGATGATCGCCACTTCATTCCCGGAATTCATGACCATGATGCCGGGCCTTGGTGCGAAAATCGAAGTCAGCGAGAAGCAATGACAAGTTTCGTCGTAGCCATCGACGGACCTGCTGCTTCGGGCAAGGGAACCCTTGCCCGGCGGATCGCCATTCATTACGGCATGCCACATCTTGATACCGGCCTGACTTATCGTGCAGTCGCGAAAGCGCTGCTTGATAAGGCGCTCCCGCTTGATGATGAGGCGATTGCGGCGGATGTGGCGCTCAATCTCAATCTGCATGACATGGATAAGGCTGTGCTTTCAGCCCACACCATTGGCGAAGCGGCATCGAAAGTAGCGGTCATGCCTGCAGTGCGCCGGGCGCTCGTTGAAGCCCAGCGCAGTTTTGCCAATGCTTTGCCTTCAAGCGTGCTTGACGGACGAGATATTGGGACGGTTGTTTGCCCGCAGGCGCAGATAAAGCTCTTTGTAACTGCATCGCCTGAAGTGCGTGCACAACGCCGCTTTGACGAGATTATTGCCAAAGGCGGCACAGCTGATTTTGATGAGATTTTGGCTGATCTCAAAAAGCGCGACGAGCGCGACATGAACCGCACGGATTCACCGCTCAAGCCCGCAGAAGACGCGCACTTGCTAGATACAAGCAAAATGAGTATAGAAGCAGCATTTCTGGCGGCGAAAAAGCTGATTGATCATGCTTTTGCGCAGCGAACGGCATAATTTCGAGACAGTTTAGCGACTTTCTGATAGAATAATGCTGGAGAATTCCGGGTTTGTTCCTATATAGGGCTTACTCATCTTTATAACCTGACTTCGCGTTCCACGCGCCGGTTGTCTCTTGAGAGACGGAGCCGAAGGACAGGCCTAACGCAACTCTAACCCCCGGCGCCGCATCCGATGTTTGTTTTATGCCGGATGCATCAGGAGTATTTATGTCTGAATTTAATCCCTCCCTCGCAGACTTCGAATCGCTGCTGGCTGAATCCTTTGCCAATAATGACCTTGCAGAAGGTTATGTTGTAAAGGGTCGCATCGTTGCCATCGAAAAAGATATGGCAATCATTGATGCCGGCCTCAAGGTCGAAGGTCGCGTACCGCTGAAGGAATTCGGCGCGAAGGGCAAAGACGGCTCGATGAAGCCGGGCGACGAAGTTGAAGTTTACGTTGAGCGCATCGAAAACGCACTCGGCGAAGCTGTTCTGTCGCGCGAAAAAGCACGTCGTGAAGAAAGCTGGGGCAAGCTCGAACAGAAATTCGCAAACAGCGAACGCGTCGACGGCGTCATCTTCAACCAGGTCAAGGGTGGTTTCACCGTCGATCTGGATGGCGCAGTTGCCTTCCTTCCACGTTCACAGGTCGACATTCGTCCGATCCGCGACGTTACCCCGCTTATGCACGTCCCACAGCCTTTCGAAATCCTCAAGATGGACAAGCGCCGCGGCAACATCGTTGTTTCTCGCCGTACAGTTCTTGAAGAAAGCCGTGCGGAACAGCGTTCGGAAATCGTTCAGAACCTTGAAGAAGGTCAGGTTGTTGACGGCGTTGTCAAGAACATCACCGATTATGGTGCGTTCGTTGACCTCGGCGGCATTGACGGCCTCCTGCACGTTACCGACATGGCATGGCGCCGCGTCAACCATCCTTCGGAAATCCTCACCATCGGCCAGTCGGTCAAGGTGCAGATCATCCGTATCAACCAGGATACACATCGTATCTCGCTCGGCATGAAGCAGCTCGAGAACGATCCTTGGGATGGCATTGGTGCGAAGTACCCGATCGGCAAAAAGATCACCGGTACTGTAACCAACATCACCGATTACGGCGCATTTGTCGAAATCGAGCCAGGCATCGAAGGTCTGATCCACGTTTCAGAAATGTCGTGGACCAAGAAGAACGTACATCCAGGCAAGATTCTTTCGACCACGCAGGAAGTCGAAGTTGTTGTGCTCGAAGTTGATCCGGTCAAGCGCCGTATCTCGCTCGGTCTCAAGCAGACTCTCGACAACCCATGGACGACCTTTGCTGACAAGTACCCACAGGGCACAATCGTTGAAGGCGAAGTCAAGAACAAGACCGAATTCGGCCTGTTCATTGGTCTCGACGGCGACGTTGACGGCATGGTTCACCTTTCCGATCTCGACTGGAACCGTCCAGGCGAGCAGGTCATCGAAGAATACAACAAGGGCGAAGTTGTTAAGGCCGTTGTTCTCGACGTTGACATCGAAAAGGAACGCATCTCGCTCGGCATCAAGCAGCTTTCCGGCGACAAGGTCGGCGAAGCAGCAGCTTCGGGTGAACTGCGCAAGAACGCCGTTGTAACCTGTGAAGTCACAGCCGTTACCGATGGTGGCCTTGAAGTCCGTCTCGTTGACCACGATCTCGACAGCTTCATCAAGCGTTCGGATCTGTCGCGTGATCGTGACGAACAGCGTCCAGAACGCTTCACCGTGGGCCAGAAAGTTGACGCTCGCGTCATCGCCTTCGACAAGAAGACCCGCAAGTTGCAGGTCTCCATCAAGGCTCTGGAAATCGCTGAAGAAAAGGAAGCAGTCGCTCAGTACGGCTCGACCGATTCCGGTGCATCGCTCGGCGACATTCTTGCTGCAGCTATGAAGAAGTCGGAAAACAACTAAGTTTTCAAGCTTCAATTCAAATAAGAGAAAGCCCGCCATCTGGCGGGCTTTTTCATATCCAAAAGTTCATTTCCCACTTTTTACGTAAAAGATACGCGTTAAACCACACCAAGCAAATGAATGAGGCCGAGACTGATCGCGCCCAGCGCAAGCAAAGACAGGATTGCTGCGAGCGTAACACGTCCACCAGCAGAGGCCACAGAGCGCACATCCACACCAAGCCCCAAAGCTGCCATTGAAATAATCGTGAGGGCTGTAGATGCTGACACAATAAGGGGGAGAATAGTTTCAGGGATCAGGTCCAGCGAACGCAATGCCATCATGCCCAGAAAGCCAATGATGAACCATGGCACCAGTTGCAACAGGCCCGGCTTCACTTCAGCGTCCTTGTTACCAGCCAGCACAGAAAGCGCCAGAATAACAGGCCCAAGCATCAGCACCCGAACGAGCTTGACCAGCGTGCCAAGCTGAACACTGATCATGGCAACAGGTGCGGTTGCAGCCAGCACCTGCGGCACCGCATAGACCGTCAGCCCCGCCAATACGCCATATTGTGTATAAGATAATCCCAGCAAAGGCACCAGCAGCGGCAGGCACAGCACAACCACGACCCCGAGAATGGCCGTGAAAGCAATTGATGCGGCGACATCTTCACTATCAGCGCCAATAACAGGGGCAGTTGCGGCGATAGCAGAATTACCGCAGATCGAATTGCCGCAAGCAACCAGAATAGCCATGCGATGTGGCAGCTTCAACAGCCGCCCCATGCCATAGCTGAGCATGATCGCAATCGCCACCACACTGGCAATACCCAATATAAGACCCGGCCCGGCATCAATCACTGCACGCGCACTGATCGAGGCGCCAAGCAGTACCACGGCAATCTCCAGAAGAAGCTTTGCTGAAAAATTAATGCCTTTGGAAAATTGCTTTCCGGGACGAAAAAGAGTGCGCACCGCTGTCCCGATGAGGATTGCCAGAACCAGTGCCTCCAGCCACGCTTTGCCTGTGTAATGCGCCTCAAGCATTTCAAGGCCGACGGCCAGAGCCGAAACAGCGATACTTAGGCCCAGTCCGGGGAGAATATTCTGGAATTTGGTAATGGTTGCGGTGGTCATTTCAAGCAGCATTCATAGGTTGAGAAATATTTTTCAATCAGATGCGCTATTTCTTCTGTTCATTCCATCGCATAATATGGCACAATTCGTTCGATAAAATCGAATGATTGTAGCTATGACACTGGAACAACTGCGTATTTTCATCGAAGTGGCCGAGCGTGAGCATCTGACCCGTGCTTCAGAAGCACTGCATCTCACGCCGTCGGCGGTAAGTTCGGCCATTCGCACGCTTGAAGACCGCTATGGTGCGCTGCTTTTCAACCGGATCGGGCGGCGCATCGAACTGACCGGCGATGGCCACCTGTTTCTGGATGAAGCGCGTGCAACAGTATCGCGTGCTCACTCCGCTGAACGCATGCTATCGGAACTTGGCGGCGGCAAACGGGGCATGCTTGCCATTCATGCCAGCCAGACCATCGCAAGCTACTGGCTGCCCCCTTATCTGGCGCAGTTTCATGCGACCTATCCCATGATTGATGTGCGACTGACGCTTGGAAACACCGAAAGTGTAACACAGGCCACACAACAAGGTTTGGCAGATATCGGTCTTGTTGAAGGCGCAGTACAGGCTCCTGCCCTCTCACTTCGCAAGGTTGGCATGGATCAGCTTATCGTTGTCACAAGGCCTGATCATGCATGGCGCAGTGCCGGAAAACTGACATGGGATTCGCTCTATCAAAGCCAGTGGATATTACGCGAACATGGATCTGGCACCCGCAGCGTGTTTGAAGATGCGATACGGGCAGCCGGTTACAATCCTGCACGTCTTGACATCGCGCTTGAGCTTCCATCCAACGAGGCGATCTGTTCCGCTGTGCTGTCTGGAAATTATGTCACGGCAATTTCAGAACTGGTCGCAGCCCCCCATCTTGCGGCAGGTACATTGGTAAAAGCCGATTTTTCCCTGCCCCAGCGTCAGTTTCTGATGCTTTCACTCAATGACCGCTATCAAACAAAAGCGCTCAAATCTTTCACTGATATGCTGATGAGAGAACCGGACATGTCGCGCACAGGATAACTCTTTGACCGATAATCACGATAGGCTTGTTACACGGGTATATCCCGCACATCCCGGCCCTATATGCGGATCGGGAACGATCCGCACAGTCGATCTGGAGGAGGTAGACATGAGCAGGAACAGAGGCGTTGTTTATATGCGCCCGGGTAAAGTCGAAGTTCGTGATATTGATGATCCGGTGTTAAGCGCACCTGATGGGCGCAAGCTCGATCATGCTGTCATTTTGAAAGTGATCACAACCAATATTTGCGGCTCCGACCAGCACATGGTTCGTGGCCGCACGACCGCCATGCCCGGCCTCGTGCTTGGTCATGAAATCACCGGCGAAGTGATTGAAAAAGGCAGCGATGTCGAAATGCTCGAAGTGGGCGACATCGTTTCCGTGCCCTTTAACGTTGCCTGTGGGCGCTGCCGATGCTGCAAATCTCAGGATACCGGCGTTTGCCTCACGGTCAATCCGTCCCGTGCAGGCGGCGCTTATGGCTATGTTGATATGGGCGGCTGGATTGGCGGACAGGCCCGCTATGTCATGGTGCCTTATGCCGACTTCAATCTGCTGAAATTCCCGGATCGTGAACAGGCGATTGAAAAAATCCGCGACCTGACCATGCTTTCCGACATTCTGCCCACCGGCTTTCATGGCGCGGTGAAAGCAGGTGTTGGCGTTGGCTCGATTGTCTATGTAGCCGGTGCCGGACCCGTCGGGCTTGCTGCCGCAGCCTCGGCGCGAATCCTGGGTGCTGCGGTCGTCATGGTTGGCGACTTTAACAAGGAACGTCTGGACCACGCACGAAAAGTTGGCTTTGAGCCGATCGATCTTTCCGCAAGTGATCGCCTTGGCGACATGATTGCGGAAGTAACGGGCAGCAATGAAGTGGACAGTGCCATTGACGCAGTCGGCTTTGAAGCCCGCGGGCATAGTGGCGGCGAACAACCGGCCATTGTTCTCAACCAGATGATGGAAATCACCCGTCCGGCAGGTTCCATCGGCATTCCGGGATTATATGTGACGGAAGATCCGGGCGCTGTCGATAATGCCGCCAAGCAGGGAAGTCTGTCGCTGCGTTTTGGCCTTGGCTGGGCAAAGGCGCAGTCTTTCCATACAGGTCAGACGCCAGTGGTTAAATATAACCGCCAGCTCATGCAGGCCATTCTGCATGGACGTCTT
Source organism: Brucella gallinifaecis (assembly GCF_006476605.1). Classification (GTDB taxonomy): domain Bacteria; phylum Pseudomonadota; class Alphaproteobacteria; order Rhizobiales; family Rhizobiaceae; genus Brucella; species Brucella gallinifaecis. The sequence goes on along the minus strand of NZ_ML636804.1, from coordinate 85,707 downwards.
AATATTGCAGACATAGTCAATGCGCAGGTGATTTCGCTGGAAGAAGCGCCGCAGGGCTATGAAAGCTTTGATCAGGGTGTGGCGAAGAAATTTGTTCTCGACCCGCACGGAATGCTGACAAAGGCTGCTTAGGGTCAGGACCCATTAATTTGACGGGAATGGTGTGAGGCCATCCGTTCGGATACGAGAAGAAAAGGCGAAGGAAATGTGGTTCATTTTCAAGACTTTTCGACGAAGTAGGCGGGCGGATGGACCACATCCTTCGGACATCGAAATGACTTGGCGATCTGCTGCGTCGAGCCGCTCAACCGGGGGAACCACCCCGGTCCTCACGTCTCTCCTTGCAAATCTGGTCATTTCAGATGCCATTCTCATCAAACTAATGGGTCCTGACCCTAAACACGATTTTCCGGGAGCTTTTGCCTCCCGGAAAATTATTTTAACGAATGGATTTTACCAGTTCAGACTGGGTAAAGCAGGTCGGCGCCATGCCATGTTTTGACTGCCAAAGACCGATCGAACGGCGGGTTTTAAAACCCGGCAGACCATCGGCCTTGCCAACATCATAGCCCTGCGCCTGCATGCGTTTCTGCATCGCCAGAATTTCAGAACGGTACATGGTGCCGACATTGCCCCATTGCGTCTGAAAATCACCCGCGCCATAGGTAATACGGTCGCCAACATGACCAATGAAAAGCGCATAAAGATCGCTCATATTGTAATCTTTGATAACGTAGAAATTCGGCGTCACGATAAAGGCCGGGCCATAGCGGCCAGCGGGCATCAGCAAGAAGCCCTCGCCCCGCATTTCATTGGCCGGAAATGCCTTGCCATTGGTGCGGGTGATGCCAAGCTTTGCCCATTCAGCAAATGTCTTGCCCTGATCCGGCCCTTCCAGCGAGCACGAAATATTCTGAGGCACATTGACCTCATAACCCCAGTCACGCCCTGCCTGCCAGCCATGGATTTTAAGATAATTGGCAATTGAAGCCAGTGTATCGGGCACCGAATTCCAGATGTCACGTTTGCCATCACCATCAAAATCAACGGCATGTTTGAGATAGGAAGTCGGCATGAATTGCGGCTGACCCAGAGCGCCCGCCCACGAGCTTTTCATCGCGCCATTGGCAATGTAACCGCGTGACGTGATCTGAAGGGCCGCAATCAGCTCTTTACGGAACATATCCTTGCGCGTTGCCATGAAAGCCTTGGTACCAAGCACTTCAAAAGCATTATAGGGAATTTTTACGGTGCCAAAGCCCGATTCACGCCCCCAAATGGCAACAACAATACGCCCCGGCACGCCATATTGTTTCTCGATGCGTTTGAGCAGGCTTGCATGCTGACCAAGACGCGCCTTGCCGCCATTGGTGACGCCACCAATAGTCTTCGGATTGAAATATTTGCCCGGAGCACCAAACTCGGCCTGCTTCTGCTCTTTCGGCGTTGTCGGCTTTTCGCCCGGAATGACCAGATCAGGCAGTTTCCAGTTAATGCTGACACCTGCAAAAGCCTGATCAAAAATTGCACGCGAAACGCCTGCTGCTTTTGCCTCTGGCCAGAGGTCTTTTTCAATCCAGTTGCGATATTGTCTTTCGACCTGCGCTTTGGAAGGGGCGGCAACAGATGGGGAGACAGCGCATGCAGCGATACAAAAAGCCGCCATCAGGCTTAGTTTCCAGAATGCAGCCTTCATATATGTCTCCCGAATTGAATATCAGAGTGCTGTGCGTGCGCGCAAAGCCGCCGCAAGCGTTCCTTCATCAAGATAATCAAGCTCACCGCCAACCGGCACGCCATGCGCAAGCCGGGTGACACGGACTTCAAAATTTGCCAGCTGATCGGTGATATAATGCGCCGTCGTCTGCCCTTCGACAGTGGCATTGACTGCGAGAATCACTTCCCTGATTTCACCCGATGCCACACGCTCCACCAGACCTTTGATGTTGAGATCATCCGGACCAATGCCATCAAGCGGCGACAGGCGACCACCCAGCACATGATAGCGCACATTCATGGTGCCTGCACGTTCCAGCGCCCAAAGATCAGACACATCCTCGACCACAATCAGCATCGACAGATCACGTCGCACATCCGTGCAGATCGTGCAGGGGTCGGATGTATCGACATTGCCGCAGCACGAGCAGATACGCACCTTTTCAGCCGCTTCCTGCATGGCGCCGCCAAGCGGCACCAGCAGCGCCTCTTTCTTCTTGATCAGATGCAGCGCCGCACGACGCGCAGAACGCGGCCCCAATCCCGGCACGCGGGCCAGAAGCTGGATCAGACGTTCGATTTCAGGGCCGGCAATACGTTTGGACATTTTGCTATAAAAGGTTGAGGTATCATAAAGGGGTAAAAAAGGGAGCTGAAGCGCTCCCCCGAATGGTCTTAGAATGGCAGCTTGAGCCCCGGAGGAATTGGCAGACCAGCGGTCAGTGACTGGGTCTTTTCGGCCATTTCAGCTTCAAGCTTCGCTTTAGCATCGTTATGTGCTGCGATGATCAGGTCTTCGAGGATTTCAGTGTCCTCTTCCTTCATCATCGAAGGGTCGATCTTGAGCGAAGACAAGGTGCCCTTGCCCGAAAGCGTGATTGTTACCAGACCACCACCCGAAGAGGCAGTTGCTTCCAGATTGGCGATCTCATCCTGCATGGCCTTCATCTTGGCCTGCAATTCTTTCGCCTGTTTCATCATGCCCATCATGTCACGCATGGGTTCACTCCATTATCTGTAAAAACTCAGTCGTCGTCAGAAGGCGCACCGGGCACGTCTTCAACCACATCAAGATCTATATCGTCATCATCACCCTGTTCTGCAACGGCAATGCGGACATCGGTAATCCTTGCACCCGGAAAAGCTGCCAGAATTGCAGCAACATCAGGATCAGCACGCGCATCGGTCACAAGATTATCGCGACGCTCGGTTTCCACTTCTGCAACAGTCTGCCCCGCAACATCGCGTGCAACGCTCACCACCCAGCGAATGCCGGTCCAGTTGTGCAAACGCAGCGAAATATCGCTCGGCAGCGATTTAGGCGCATCATCGGTCAGGCCAATTTCAAGCCGCCCGGCGGCAATCGACGAAAGGCGCACGCAGTTCTTGACCAGAATCTTGAACTGCATGTCGCGATATTTGTCAGCCAGCGCCACAATATCGTCAAGGCTGTTAATCGGAACCGAAGGCTGCGGCGTATTATCGACGAATGGTTGCGCAACAGCCGGCTGGACCTGCTGCGGCTGTGTTTCCACCAGACGCATGGCCGTTGCAGGACCACCTGATGCAGGCACAACCGAAGATGAAACCGCATCAACATTACTACTGGTTTCTGGGCCACGCGCTTCTGGCTGCGAGCCGCCATTCGGCCTCGCCCCTCCTGAAGGCTGCGGACGTGGTGCAGAAACAGAGCCATTTTCCAGCCCCTTCAGCGCTTCATCAAGCGTTGGCAGATCGGCTGCATGGGCTAGACGAATCAGCAGCATTTCCGCCGCCTGTACGGGCCGCGTTGCGGTATCCACTTCGTTAATGCCCTTGAGCAGCATCTGCCAAGTGCGTGAAAGCACACGCACTGAGAGTTTTTGCGAAAAATCGCGACCACGCACGCGCTCGTCTTCCGAGAGCGATACATCGTCCGCCACATCGGGCGTAAACCGCAGACGTGTGACCAGATGATTGAAATCAGCCAGATCCGTCAGCACGACCGATGGATCGGCTCCAACATCATATTGCGCCCGAAATTCGGTCAAAGCACCGGCCACATCACCGCGCATCAACATTTCAAACAGATCGATAATACGCGCACGATCAGCAAGACCGAGCATAGAGCGCACAGCTTCCGCCGAGACATGCCCCGCGCCATGGGCAATCGCCTGATCAAAAATTGACAGCGAATCGCGTGCCGAGCCTTCGCCTGCACGCGCAATCATCGCAAGTGAAGTATCATCGACTTCGATTGCTTCTGCTTGTGCGATGCGGCGCAGATGTGCGGCCAGCGTGCCCGATTCGATACGGCGCAGGTCAAATCGCTGACAGCGCGACAAGACCGTGATCGGGACTTTACGGATTTCTGTGGTCGCAAAGATGAATTTCACATGCGGCGGCGGCTCTTCCAGCGTCTTCAACAGGCCATTGAAAGCCTGATTGGAGAGCATGTGTACTTCGTCGATAATATAGACTTTGTAACGCGCCGACACAGGACGATAGCGCACCTGTTCGATGATTTCGCGAATATCATCGATACCTGTATGCGAAGCCGCATCCATTTCAATCACATCGACATGGCGGCCTTCCATGATTGCCTGACAATGCTCACCCATCACGGAAAGATCAATGGTCGGCTGATCAATAGAATCAGTCTTGTAATTGAGCGCACGCGCGAGAATACGCGCTGTGGTCGTCTTGCCCACACCACGCACACCGGTCAGCATCCAGGCTTGCGCAATACGGCCTGTCTCGAATGCATTTTTCAGCGTGCGGACCATCGGCTCCTGGCCGATCAGATCATTGAAATTCTGCGGACGATATTTGCGGGCGAGAACGCGATAAGCGCCAGTTTCGGATTTTGTGTCCATTGCGACCCTTCCGTTCTCTGTTCGCTGTTCCGATCAACAAACTCTAAACAGTTTGGACGGGAGACGAAAGTGGCTTCAACACTGGCTTATCAACCATCAACAGTCATGATCGTCATGAAGGACCATTATCGTCGTGAAGAAAGGTGGGAGGCTGGCACGATGACCCGTGCCGTGCTCGTTGGGGCTGCTTCCTTCCGGACCTGACCCGGTTGGCGAGTGGCTCGTCCACCACCAACCTCCCACGCTGCATATCGTCAATTAATACGCAAAAAGCAAGCGCAGAGGCAAAAAAACTGATAGAATTATCCCATGAAACAGTTTGAACTCGATAAACGGCTTTCAGCCGACACTTTTTCAGTGGTCTCACTTGGCCTGTGCGAGCTGCGACTTATGAATGACAGGCGCTGGACATGGCTGATCCTTGTTCCGCGCCGTATTGACTTGAGTGAAATTCACGATATGACGCCGCTTGACCAGACCATGCTGACTTTTGAAACGGGCATTGTGGCACAGGCGCTCAAGACGCTGACAAAATGCCAAAAAATCAACAGCGGGGCGCTTGGCAATATCGTACGCCAGTTGCATATCCACGTCATTGCCCGCAATGAAGACGATGCGGGCTGGCCCGGCCCTGTCTGGGGCCACGGCACTCGCGAAGCCTATCATGATAACGACGCACAAAAACTGATCGAAGATATTCGCGCAGCACTCTGATTCCCTCACATTATATTCCGAGAACATGATGGCTTTTCGCCTTTACGACCTGCCGGAGACTGAGCCGAGCCAGCTTGTTGGCTTTGCAGCAAACCGCATCGACCGGCTTTCCGAAAAACGGCAGGATGATTCTGCTTTCACTGCACTGGAACTGCCTGAGACCCGCATAATGATTCTGGGCGGCAATAAGCTGTTGCTCGATTATACTGAGGAACTGGCACCCCGCGCTCTGTTTTCGCTTGAGCAAGCGCAGGCTTTCTCGCCAGATTTGCATGAACCCGTCCTGCTCGGTTTGCAGGATGGCACGCCGATTGTGGCGTTAATGGCGTTACTTGATCCAGAAACCCTCCAACATCCCTTTCGCGCACAGGACTATCGCAGCATCTATATGGAAGGTCTGGTCCCTTCAGATATTGTTGGTGCGCTGGCACAGGCTGCGGCACTGACAGCATGGCACAGCAATCACCGCTTTTGCGGACGTTGCGGAAACAAGAGTGAAATGCGTGCCGGAGGTGCAAAACGTGTCTGCCCGCATTGTCAGGCGGAGCATTTTCCGCGCACCGATCCGGTGGCAATCATGCTGCCCATTCGTGGTGAAAAATGCATTCTGGCCCGCAGCGCACATTTTACCGCTGGATCTTATTCCTGCCTTGCCGGTTTCATCGAACATGGCGAGACAATTGAAGCTGCGGTAAGACGGGAAAGTCTTGAGGAAATGGGGCTTCAAATCGGTCGCGTTGGCTATTATGCGAGCCAGCCATGGCCGTTCCCCTATTCGCTGATGATCGGCTGTCATGCGGAAGTGCTATCCGATGACTTCACCATTGACCGTTCAGAACTGGAAGATGGTCGCTGGTTTAGCAAGGCAGAGGTACGTGCCATGATTGAAGGTAGCCATGAAAACGGGCTGCACGTACCGGCATCCGGTGCCATCGCAACCCATCTGATCAGAGCCTGGGCGGAAAGCTAGAGTCTATTTGTTTTAATGCATGTCTCCCAAAACCGGTTCCCAGTTTTGAGAGACATGCTTTGATCATTCCGCTGCCAGCAATTGCGTGCCGCGAATATCGCTGCCCTTATAGACGCCCAGAATCCGCACTTCCTTTGAGAAAAAGGCCAGTTCTTCCAAAGCGAGCTGCACATTGCGGTCTTCCGGGTGGCCTTCAATATCCGCATAAAACTGCGTAGCGATGAAACGCCCGCCAAGCTGATAGCTTTCAAGCTTGGTCATGTTGACACCATTGGTCGCAAAACCGCCCATCGCCTTATAAAGAGCTGCTGGCACGTTGCGGACGCGGAACACAAAGGTCGTCATGATGCGTTCATCGTTTTCGGGGCGAGGCTCCCATTTCTTCGTCTTCGACAAAACAACGAAGCGGGTCACATTATCTTCCGAATCCTCGACATTCTCTTCCAGAATATCAAGGCCATAAAGTTCAGCCGCAAGACTTGGCGCCAAGGCTGCCATCGAGCGATCCTTCATGTCGGCTACAAGGCGTGCAGCACCTGCAGTGTCGCCGGCAATCACCGGCTTCCAGCCATTCTGTCTGATAACCTTGCGGCACTGACCAAGCGCGTGAATATGGCTGTGAACCGTTTTGATCTCTTCGCGCTTGACGCCGGGCAGCACCATCAGCTGGAAATGAATCGGCAGAAAATATTCGCCGACAATATGCATATCAGCCAGCGGCAGAAGATAGTGAATATCAGCAACGCGACCAGCAAGCGTGTTTTCAATAGGAATCATCGCAAGATCGGCAGCGCCAGTTTCAACCGCATTGAAAGCATCTTCAAAAGTCGGACACGCTAAAGGCTCCATATCGGGAAACATGTTGCGGCAAGCCGTATCGGAATTGGCGCCTGCTTCACCCTGAAAGGAAATCCGGTTGGTCTTCATCGTGTTTGTACTTTCTCAAATGCTCCGCAACAATCGAAGCTTGTTCGTCATAATCCCTTTGCGATAATTTCACGCGCCCGGTCAAGATCAGCCTGTGTATCAACACCAAGCGGAACAGCGCGGACAATCTCGGCTTCAATGCGCATTCCATCTTCAAGCGCGCGCAATTGCTCAAGCTTTTCACGCTTTTCAAGTGCAGATGGGCCGATCTTTACAAACCGCTCAAGTGCTGCCCGGCGATAGGCATAAAGCCCGATATGATGATAAAGCGGTCCATCGCCATAGGGTGCAGTCGCACGGGTGAAATAAAGCGCGTGCAAACGCTGACCCTCATTCTGTTGCGAGCCTAAAATCTTGGGCGAACCTAAAACCCTGGGCGAACCTAAAACCTTGGGCGAGCCGACAATCTTGACGACATTCGGATTGGTCTTTTCCTCAGCAACAGTAATCTCGACGCCCAGTGTGGCAATATCGGCAGGTCCATCAACAAGCGGCAACAATACACGCCGGATCGTTTCGGGATCGATTGTCGGCAGATCACCCTGCACATTCACGATCGCCTCTATTTCACCATCCGGATCGAGTTTTTGCAGTGCCTCATAAATACGATCCGAGCCCGACTCATGATCGCTGCGTGTCATTATGGCTTCATGACCATGAGCCTGAACTGCGGCAAAAATCTCTTCACTATCGGTTGCAACCACCGTACGGCCAAGCTTTGCTGCCACAGCCCGATCAGCCACATGCACGATCATCGGCTTGCCGCAAATATCGGCAAGCGGCTTGTTCGGCAAGCGAACCGAAGCCATACGTGCCGGGATAAGTGTCAGTGTTTTCAAAGTCTGAAGCATGACCGCCTCTTCATATGTGGTTTGGCCAAAAACTCTTATTGCGCCTTCTTTCGACATTTATCTACCCATGCCTTGCAGCAAAAGTGTCAAAAAGTCACGGGGCCAGAACCGCTTATAGGTGTTGCATCCCCCCCTTAAACCACCTAGTTTTCGCCCGATGCCGGGGAGAGACTTGCCAGACTTATGTTTTGCATGCCGGCCTTTGGAGGCGTTGAGTAGAGGGAGCGCTGACCGGCGATGAATTCAACCCGGACAAATAAATTTATCATGGCTTTTCTGGCAACGGTTTTCGTTGTCATGACAACGGGCATCCTGTCCGACTCGCTGTTTCATGCGCCCGCGCCTGAAAAGCCAGGCTATATAATCGAAACCGCAGAAGCTTCGACAGGTGGCGGAGCTGCGCCTGCCAAGGAAGAAGTGTCGATTGCCGTTCTTATGCAATCTGCTGATCCTGAACGCGGTGAAAAAGTTTTCAAACGTTGTGCCGCATGTCACACATCTGAAAAAGGAGGGGCCAACAAGGTTGGGCCTCATCTTTGGGATGTGCTGGATCGCCCGGCAGCTTCTGTTGAGGGCTTTGGCTATTCGGCTGCCATGAAGGAATTTGGCGCGAATGGAAACAAATGGGATTATGAACATCTCAACAAGTTCCTGACTTCGCCAAAGGGCTATATCAAAGGCACAGCCATGGGCTTTGCCGGCGACAAGAAGGACAATGAACGTGCAGATCTGATTGCTTTCCTGCGCACGCTCTCTGACAATCCTGCTCCGCTTCCAACGGCTGAAGCAGCACCCGCTGAGGGTGATGAAGCAAAGCCTGAGCAACAGGCTCCGGCCAGCAACGGGGACGCGCCAGTTCAACCAGAACCGGCTCAACCAGAACCGGCAAATTGAGCTGATTGGAATATTGCAAGAAAGCCGGATATTAATCCGGCTTTCTTATTGCACGCATGTTTTTTCAACTTCTGCCTTTCTTCCTCCGCAAAAAGCCCTAAGAATCGCTTCCAGAACGGGCGAAACAAAAATGGAGATGCAGGATGCGGGGTTTTTGGGCAGGTGCTTTCGCAATAACCTTGTTGGCAAGCACAATATCCTTCGGGTTTACGGCAGATAACGAACCCCAATGGCGTTACGCTTCCAGCCTCACCGGCGAACCCAAATACCCGGCAGATTTCAAGCATTACGACTATGTAAACCCCGACGCACCCAAAGGTGGCGCCCTCAATCAGGTCGCAGTCGGTACATTCAACAGCTTTAATCCCTATGTCATTCAAGGTGTTGCTGCGGCCGGTCTTTCTGACTTCGGCGGCGGAATGCTTTATGACACGCTGATGAGTGACGCCCTTGATCAAGGGTCCACCCAATACCCGCAAATCGCTGAAGCACTGCAATATCCCGACGATTTTTCCTGGGTGAAGTTCAGGCTCAACGAAAAAGCGAAATGGCATGACGGACAACCGATTACCGTTGATGATGTCATCTGGTCGTTTGATGTCCTCAAAAAACAGTCACCACTTTACAACAAATATTATGGCGATGTTGAAAAAGCCGAAAAGACCGGCGAGCGTGAAGTGAAGTTCACCTTCTCACAAAAAGGCAACCGCGAATTACCACATATTGTGGGGCAACTTGCTGTGCTTCCAAAACATTGGTGGGAAGGCAAGGACGCACAGGGAAAACAGCGCGATATCAGCCGTCCGACACTGGAAATTCCGCTCGGATCAGGTGCCTATAAAATCAAAACTGCTGTACCGGGACGTTCAGTCGTCTGGGAACGGGTCACTGATTATTGGGGCAAAGACTTGCCGGAAAATGTCGGTCGCAACAATTTCGATGAAGTGCGCTACGAATATTATCTAAGCGAAGATGCGACATGGGAAGCCTTTAAAAAAGGCGGCGAATATGATTATCGCAATGAAAATCGTGCACAAAGATGGGCTGAACAATATAATTTCCCTGCCGTACAGCGCGGCGATGTCGTGAAGGCTTCCTTCCCATATAATGCTGTAGGCCGGATGCAGGGCTATTTTCTCAACACCCGCAAAGACAAGTTCAAAGATCCGAAAGTGCGTGAAGCGCTTACCTATGCTTTCGATTTTGAAACAATGAACCGTCTGCTGTTTTTCAATCAATATACCCGCATCAACAGCTATTTCTCGGGCAATGAGTTGCAGCTCGAGGGTGCACCCACTCAGCAAGAGAAGGCAATTCTTGAGACAGTAAAGGATGCATTGCCTGCAGCAGCACTGACAGATGAATTCAAGGCACCCGTTTATGATACGCCACAGGCGACGCGCGATAATCTGCGCAAGGCGCTGCAACTTTTAAATGAAGCTGGCTGGAAACTACAGAACAACAAGCTGGTTGATGCCAATGGCAACCAGTTCACCATCGAGTTTCTAAATGACGGCAGCGCATTTGAGCGCGTTCACAATCTCTATATCCAGAATCTGAAAAAAATAGGTATCGACGCGCGAATTCGCACCGTTGATGCCGCGCAATATCAGGCTCGGGTCAATGATTTTGACTATGATGTTATATCTGCGCTAACCCCTCAATCCGATTCTCCAGGCAATGAACAGCGTGACATGTGGGGTTCCAAGGCCGCAGATTTCAAAGGCAGCCGCAATTATGCCGGCATCAAGAACCCTGCTATCGACAAGCTGATCGACCGCGTCATCTATGCCAAGGATCGTGAGGAACTGGTTGCTGCAACCCATGCACTCGATCGTGCTTTGTTGTGGAATTACTACGTCATTCCGCAATGGTATTCCGACCATATCAATGTGGCCTATTGGAACAAGTTCGGCATGCCTGAGAAGCAACCCGAATATCGGGGAATTGACCCGTTCTCCTGGTGGGTAGACCCTGCGAAGGATGCTAAAATCAAAAGCGCTATTCAGTAGGCAGACGAGAAAATGACCTTTCTTCGCATGAATCGCCGCCATTTTCTCGGGCTTTCAGGCAGTGCCGCAATCACAGCCTGTCTACCTGCAACGGCTTTTGCAAAGCTTGCCGTCAATAAGCCGCTGCATGGTCTCTCGGCCTTTGGCGAGCTGAAATATCCGGCAGATTTCAGCCATTTTGACTATGTAAACCCGGATGCGCCCAAAGGCGGCACTTTTACACTGGCACCAAACACATGGTTCTGGAACCAGAATGTATCCACCTTCAACACGCTCAACACACTCACTTTCAAGGGTGACGCACCGCCGCGCATGGAGCTGACCTTTGACAGCCTCATGGCTTCCGCGCTGGATGAACCCGATGCCGTCTATGGCCTGATTGCTAAAAGCGTAACGCTTTCTACAGACCGTCAGACCTGTCTCTTCCGGCTGCGCAAGGAAGCACGCTTTCATGATGGCTCGCCCATAGAAGCAAAAGACGTGGTTTTCACCTACACAATATTAAAGGAAAAAGGTCATCCGCTTATCCGGCAAACCCTTGCCGCACTGCAATCCGTGAAAGAAAAAGGCAAGCGGGAAGTGCAGATGCGCTTTGCTACTGATCGTGGTCCTGACGCCATTCTTGATGCCGTAACGCTGCCTATATTATCGAAAGACTGGTTTAAAGATCGCGATTTCGACGCCGCCAATATGGAAACCATCCTTGGTTCAGGTGCTTATCGCGTTGGCAAAGTGGTCGCCGGGCAGTCCATCGAATATGAACGCGTTGAAGATTATTGGGCCAAGGATTTGCCGGTGCAGCGCGGCCTGAACAACTTTGATCGCCTGAAAATCGAGTTTTATCGTGATCGCCAACCGGAATTTGAAGCTTTCAAAAAGGGCAATATCGACTTCCGGCAGGAAAGTGTCGCCAAAAACTGGGCGACCGCTTATGATTTTCCGGCTATCGAGCAAAAGAAAATCATCAAACGCACATTTACGCGAGAAAAGCGCCCCTTGATGCAGGCCTGGGCATTGAACCAGCGCCGAGAACGGTTTCGTGACCCGCGCATACGCGAAGCAATCAATCTGTGCTTCGACTTTGAATGGACCAATGCAAATCTGTTCTATTCTACCTATCAACGCTCACAATCCAATTTCAATGGATCAGACTTTCAGGCCGTGGGCTTACCAACGCCCGGCGAAATGAAGGTGCTGGAGCGCTATCGCGGAAAAATTCCCGAAGCGGCTTTTGGCGAGGTGCCTCTCATGCCCGTATCAGACGGCTCCGGGCGAGACCGCAAGCAGTTTTCCCGTGCCATTGAACTGATGCATGCAGCAGGCTTTGAGCGCAAGAACGGTCAGTTCCACAGCAAGAATGGCGAGAAATTCTCGCTGGAAATTCTCAGCAATTCGGAAAGCTTCTCGCGTATTTATAATCCGTTTGTACAGAAGATGCGGGCAATCGGCATTGATGCCAGCTTGCGGCTGGTCGATCCCAGCCAGTATCAGGCGCGGTTACAGGATTTCGATTTTGATCTGGTGGGCATGGCCATGCAATTTAATGCAACGCCGACTAAAGAATCGCTCGCAAGCATGTTTGGATCGCAATCAGCCAAAACACCGGGCAGCTACAACCTTCCCGGCACTTCTGACCCGATAATAGATGCATTGATTGATGATGTCGGCAAGGTTTCAAGCCGCGATGAACTGATTGCAACAATCAAGGTGCTTGATCGGTACTTGCGTATCCGACTGGAGTGGATTCCAAATTGGACAGCAGCGAATCATCTGGTTGCCTATTGGGATCGTTTTGGCTTCAAAGAGCCAAAACCCGATTATGGCTTCCCGGTTGAGACGCTTTGGTGGATTGATGAAAAGAAAGTGGAAGCTGTTGGCAAGCCATGAAAACAATCTGAACATGCGGAGCTGTGAGAGCTGATGGGCGCATATATTTTACGCCGCCTGCTTTTGATGATCCCGACAATCCTCGGCATCATGGCCATCTCTTTTGCTGTTGTTCAATTCGCACCCGGTGGACCTGTCGAGCGCGTCATTGCGCAGCTCTCCGGCCAAGGGGGCGATGCTCTCGACCGTATTTCCGGCGGCGGTGCCGATGCCGGACAAATGGGAATAGACAGCGGATCAGTCAATTCCAAATATCGCGGTGCACAGGGTCTTGATCCGCAATTCATTGCCGATCTTGAAAAGCAATTCGGTTTCGACAAGCCGCCGCTGGAACGTTTTGGACATATGCTCTGGAATTATATGCGCTTTGATTTTGGCCGCAGTTATTTCCGTGACATCAGCGTGATCGACCTCATCAAAGAAAAGATGCCCGTATCAATCTCGCTTGGTCTCTGGCTCACTTTCCTGTCCTATCTGATCTCGATTCCGCTTGGTATTCGCAAGGCAATCAAGGAAGGTACGCGCTTTGATACATGGACCAGCGCCATCATCATTGTCGGCTATGCTATTCCGAGCTTCTTGTTTGCAATCCTGCTGATCGTGCTTTTTGCCGGTGGCTCATTCTTTGACTGGTTCCCGCTGCGTGGCCTCACCTCGCCTGATTTTGCGCAAATGTCACTATGGGGAAAGATTGGCGATTATCTCTGGCATATGGTCTTGCCGGTGACGGCGCTGGTGCTTTCAGCCTTTGCCACGACAACGCTTCTGACCAAGAATTCATTCCTGGAAGAAATCCGCAAACAATATGTAACCACGGCTCGAGCCAAAGGATTAACCGAACATCAGGTGCTTTACCGCCATGTGTTCCGCAATGCCATGCTGATCGTCATTGCCGGTTTTCCGGGCGCTTTCATCTCGGCTTTCTTCACTGGCTCACTGCTGATTGAAACGATCTTCTCGCTCGATGGTCTGGGGCTTCTTGGCTATCAATCAATTATCAATCGTGATTACCCTGTGGTATTTGCCAGCCTGTTTATCTTCTCGCTGATCGGGCTTCTGGTCGGCCTGCTCTCTGATCTGATGTATACATGGATTGATCCACGCATCGACTTTGACCGGAGGGATGTGTGATGACAGATACCACTCTCACCCCTTCCATAAAGCCGGTAAAGCGCCCGTTTCTCTCGCCGCTCAACAAACGCCGCTGGCAGAATTTCAAGGCCAATAAGCGCGGGTACTGGTCGCTCTGGATTTTCCTGTTTTTGCTTGTGGCAGCACTCTGCTCTGAGTTTATCGCCAATGACAAGCCGATTCTCGTTTCGTATAAGGGCGAGTTGCTGACACCTGTTTTCGTCGATTACCCGGAAGAAAAATTCGGCGGTTTTTATGCCGTCACCGATTATCGCGATCCCATTATTCAGGACGAGATAAACAGCAATGGCTGGGCGCTATGGCCGCCGGTCCGCTATTCCTACAACACCGTCAATAATGATATTCCTGAAGCTGCGCCCTCCAAACCATTCTGGCTTTACACAGCAGAACAGCGCTGCCAGCGCTATCCGCTCGGTGTGAATGATCCCAATTGTATTCTTGGCAACTTCAACTGGCTTGGCACCGATGATCAGGCGCGAGATGTGTTTGCGCGTGCGCTTTATGGCTTCCGTATTTCCGTGCTGTTCGGGCTTATTCTCACCTTTTTTTCCGCAGTCATTGGCGTGACAGCGGGTGCCGTACAAGGTTATTTCGGCGGCTGGGTCGATCTGATCTTCCAGCGGGTGATTGAAATCTGGTCCTCAATCCCTGTGCTTTATCTCTTGCTGATCATTGCTGCGATATTACCGCCCGGTTTCTGGGTCTTGTTGGGCATTATGCTTCTGTTTTCATGGGTGGCTTTTGTCGGCGTTGTCCGTGCCGAATTCCTGCGTGCCAGAAACTTTGAATATGTCAATGCAGCGCGTGCGCTTGGCGTGAAGAATGGCACGATCATGTGGCGGCACCTGCTGCCCAATGCGATGGTGGCAACGCTGACTTTCCTGCCATTCATTCTCAATGGTTCGATCACAACGCTGACCGCCCTCGACTTCCTTGGCTTTGGTCTGCCACCCGGCTCGGCTTCACTTGGTGAATTGCTTGCTCAGGGCAAAAACAATCTACAGGCGCCATGGCTTGGTATAACCGGCTTTGTGGTGATCTCTGTCATGCTGTCGCTGTTGATTTTCATCGGCGAAGCAACACGTGACGCATTCGATCCACGAAAGGCATTTCAATGAGTGGATCAGTAAAAAATCCTCTGC
This sequence comes from Brucella gallinifaecis, assembly GCF_006476605.1. Taxonomy (GTDB): domain Bacteria; phylum Pseudomonadota; class Alphaproteobacteria; order Rhizobiales; family Rhizobiaceae; genus Brucella; species Brucella gallinifaecis. Next base: position 70,587 of record NZ_ML636804.1, on the reverse strand, counting down.
TCAGCGTTCGCGATCTTTCTGTCGCTTTCCGCCAGAATGGGGAAGAACGGATTTCCGTTGATCGCGTTTCCTTCGATATAGCGCAAGGGGAGACTGTCGCGCTGGTGGGAGAATCAGGCTCCGGCAAATCGGTTTCAGCGCTCTCCATCCTCAAGCTTCTGCCCTATCCGGCAGCAAGTCATCCTTGCGGTGAGATTATCTTCAACGGCAAGGATCTGATGAAGGCATCCGAGCCTGAATTGCGGCGTGTGCGCGGCAATGACGTGACAATGATCTTTCAGGAGCCGATGACCTCGCTCAATCCGCTGCATACGGTGGAACAGCAAATCACTGAAATCCTGAAAATGCATCAGGGCATGGGTGATCAGGCGGCACGCAAGCGTACGCTGGAACTGCTCGAAGAAGTTGGTATCCGCGAACCGGAAAAGCGTCTCGCATCCTTTCCGCACCAGCTCTCCGGCGGCCAGCGTCAGCGTGTGATGATCGCCATGGCGCTTGCCAATAAGCCAAAACTGCTGATTGCAGACGAGCCGACAACGGCGCTTGATGTAACGGTGCAGGCGCAGATTCTGGAGCTTCTTGCCGAGCTTAAAAGAGCGCAGGGCATGTCGATGCTGTTCATCACCCATGATCTTGGCATTGTGCGCAAGATTGCCGACCGGGTTTGCGTGATGAGCAAAGGTAAAATTGTCGAAACGGGACCAACAAAAGAAATCTTTGATAATCCGCAGCATGACTATACCAAGCACCTGCTTGCAGCAGAGCCAAAGGGCGAACCACCCGTAGCCGATCTCAGCGCTAAAACGGTGATGGAAGGCAAGGATATCCGTGTCTGGTTTCCGATCAAGAAAGGCTTTCTGCGCAAGACAGTCGATCATGTGAAGGCGGTGGATGGTATTGATGTAAAACTGCGTGCAGGCCAGACGCTTGGCGTGGTGGGCGAATCGGGTTCGGGCAAGACGACACTTGGTCTCGCACTTTCGCGCATGATTTCATCAAAAGGCGAAATTCGTTTTGATGGCCGCGATATTGCGCAATTCAGCTTCAAGGATATGCGTCCGCTGCGGCGTGAAATGCAGATCGTGTTTCAGGATCCGTTCGGTTCACTCAGCCCACGCATGACCATTGCGGATATTATTGCGGAAGGGCTTCTGGTGCATGAACCAAAGCTTTCCGCTGACGCACGTGATGAGCGGGTGGTGGCAGCACTTGCAGAAGTCAATCTCGACCCGCAAACCCGCTTTCGCTATCCGCACGAATTTTCCGGTGGCCAGCGCCAGCGTATCGCTATTGCACGCGCCATGGTGCTCAACCCGAAATTCGTAATGCTGGATGAGCCGACCTCGGCACTTGATATGAGTGTTCAGGCGCAGGTGGTGGATCTCTTGCGTGCATTGCAAAAGAAGCATGAACTCGCTTATCTTTTCATCAGTCACGATCTGAAAGTGGTGCGGGCACTGGCCAATGATGTGCTGGTCATGCGCAATGGCAAGGCGGTTGAATATGGAACGTCAAAGGAAGTCTTTGCCAATCCCAAAACCGACTATACCAAAGCGCTGATGGCGGCAGCTTTCCATATGGAAGCGACCGGGGGAGGAATAAAACAATGACATCTGATCATAAAAAGATATTTTTATCTCTGACCAATTGGGATCCATCCATCTGGATCGACAGTTTCAAGGCCCATGCGCCTGAACGCATTGTCGTAACCGATCATGCAGATAATGATCCCAGCATTGAATACGCGCTTGTGTGGAAACAAAAGCCCGGATCGCTCGCCAATCTGCCCAATCTCAAAGTGATCTTTTCATTGGGCGCCGGTGTTGATCATGTCTTCCACGATCCGCATATCCCGGATGTGCCATTGGTGCGTGTTATTTCCGATGATCTCACCATGCGTATGAGCGAATATGTCGTCTGGCAGGTGCTTGATCATCATCGCCTTGGTGCAAACTATCGCAAGCAGCAGAAAAATCACGTCTGGCACGAAGACCCGCGCCAGCCGGCAGCGCATGAAGTCACTGTCGGCATTATGGGGCTTGGCGTATTGGGGCGCGATGCCGCCGAAAAGCTCAAAATGCTGGGTTTCAATGTGAGCGGCTGGAGCCGCCGCCCACAGGAGCTGGACGGTGTTCAAACGTTTAACGGCAAGGACGGTTTTACATCCTTCCTCAAGAGCGCCGATATTTTTGTCTGCCTGCTGCCTTTGACGCCAGACACCAAGGGCATATTGTCTATGTCCATGTTTGCGCAATTGAAAAGTGATGGGCCGCTTGGTGCGCCTGTATTGATCAATGCAGGTCGTGGCGGTTTGCAGAATGAAGCCGATATTCTGGCCGCCCTTGATCGCGGATTGCTGTCGGCAGTGACGCTTGACGTGTTCAATCAGGAGCCTTTGCCTGCCGACAACCCACTCTGGGCGCATCCGAAGGTGACAATCACTCCACATGCTGCGGCCAGCTCATCAGCGAACGCAATCGTTCCATTAATCATCCGCCAGATTGAAGCTTTTGAACGGGATGGAACGCTGGAAAATGTGGTTGACCGGACCACACAATATTAGGTTCAGGACACCAGACATGATGCGCAAATATCTTGCGCATCCAAATTTCTTACGCATCATTATATCATTTGGGTTTACGGGCCTTGTAGCGAATGGTTTCAAAACGCACATTCAGCGCATTGTAAAGCAGGAGCCTGCCAACCAATGGTTCGCCAATCCCCACTATCAGCTTGATGACTTCCATAGCCTGCAAACTGCCAATCACCCCCGGCAAAACACCAAGAACACCTGCTTGCGCACAGGTCGGTACAGTGCCCGGTGGTGGCATATCGGGAAACAGATCGCGATAGGACGGATTTTGCAAACCGTCAGCGCCTTTTGCATAAGGCATCAGCACTGTAACGGTACCATCAAAGCGCCCCATAGCCCCCGTTACCAGCGGACGCTCTGCCAGGGCGCAAGCATCTGCCAGCGTATAGCGGGTGGCAAAATTATCCGAACTATCGACCACCACGTCATATTCTGAAATCAACGACTGTGCATTGTCGCTATCCAGACGCAATGCATGGGTTTCAACATGCACATGCGGATTAATCCGGGCAATAGATGCTTTGGCACTCTCCACCTTCGCCTGACCAATGCTTTGCGTATCAAAGATCACCTGTCTTTGCAGATTGGAAAGCGAAACCGTATCATCATCAACAATACCCAACGTGCCAATACCTGCTGCTGCCAGATATTGCACGACTGGCGCACCAAGCCCACCGGCACCAACAATCAGCACCCGGGCAGATTTGAGCTTCTGCTGACCCGGCCCACCGATTTCCGGCAGCACGATATGGCGCGCATAGCGCTCGAGTTCTTCAGATGAAAAAGGCTTTGAGGATACGTTCATAATGTTCAAGCATAAGCCTGCTGCACTGCGCTGTCAGCGACTATTTTCAAATCCTTGTCAATTTGCCTGCCGCAACATTGAAAAACTGCGCGTCACCCTCAAGCGCTTCAAACAGTGATTGATCAGTGCCGGTCATGAAAGCCTGTCCGCCCAAATCATCGAGAATGCCAAACAGTGCCGCACGCCGCCCCGTATCAAGATGGGCGGCTATCTCATCCAGAAGCAGAATCGGTGCCATGCCGGACAGTTCTCCGGTCAGTCTTGCATGGGCCAATATGAGACCGATCAACAGCGCTTTCTGTTCGCCGGTAGAGCAGAGAGCGGCAGGCATGGATTTGGGTCGGTGCTGGACAATCAGGTCAGTGCGATGCGGGCCTTCAAGCGTGCGCCCGGCTGAGCGATCACGCATACGGCCATCGCGCAAAATACGGCGAAAATCCTCTTCCAGATCAAGGGCTGCTTCAAGACCTATACGCTGCTCAAGCGAACCTTCAAGAAAGCAATCCGCTTTGGGAAATGGTCCCTCAGAAGGCAGGCGTTCAATCATCGCTGCAATCAGCTGCATACATTGGGCACGCGCCGCAGCAATGGCAATGCCAAGCTCGGCCATCTGGCTCTCAATCGCATCCAGCCACTGATTGTCGCTGTTTGCGTCACTTAAAAGACGATTGCGCGAACGCATGGCCTTTTCATAATCGAGCACCCGTTTGCCGTGGCCGGTATCAATGGCCAGCACCATACGGTCAAGAAACCGCCGCCTTTCGGAAGCGCCACCGGTAAACAAGCCATCCATTGAGGGGACAACCCATAAAATACGTGCATAATCGAGCAATTCGTCGCTTGATGCAGTATTACCGTTGATACGAACCTTGCGCCCGCCTTCGCTCACCCCTGCGGTACCTGTGCCGATTTCAACATCGCCATAGATCATACAGTCAAGCATGGCATGAATGGCAAAACCATCCTGTGCCGTTGCAGATGCAACATCATCATAAGAAGCGCGTCGCAACCCTCTGCCTGGAGACAGAAAGGAAACAGCTTCAATCAGATTGGTTTTGCCTGCCCCATTTTCACCCGTCAGCACCACATGACCGGAACCAAGCGGAAGCGTAAGCTCTGCATAGTTGCGAAAACCGACAAGCTTAAGCCGCCGGACGAAGACACGATCCGGGCGGCTTGTAATGGTTTCAGAAATACTCACGACCAGTGTTCAGAGCTTAAACGCGCATCGGCATCAAAACATAGAGCACGTCTTCATCGCCTGTATCACGAACCAGCGTAGGCGAGCCGGCATCGGCCAGCATGAAAATAGCATCAGAGCCTGAAAGCTGGCTGGTGATATCGAGCAGATATTTCGAGTTAAATCCAATATCGATCGGATCAGCATCGTAATCTGCTGCGAGTTCGTCGGTCGCGCTGCCCGAATCAGGATTGTTAACCGTCAGGGTAAGCTGGCCATCAGCAATGGAGAGTTTTACCGCACGTCCACGCTCGCTGGAAATTGTCGATACGCGGTCAACGGATGCAGCAAAGTCCTGACGACTGATAGTCAGCTTTTTGTCATTGCCCGAAGGAATCACCCGCTGATAATCAGGGAATGTGCCATCGATAAGCTTTGATGTCAGAACTACCGAGCCAACAGTAAAGCGAATTTTTGCGTCCGAAAGTTCGACTGAAACAATCGTATCCGGTACATCAACGAGCTTCTGAAGTTCAGCGACCGTCTTGCGCGGGATAATAATGCCCGGCATGCCTTCGGTCCCTGCCGGCGCTTCAAGCTCGGCACGGGCCAGACGGTGCCCGTCGGTTGCAACTGCACGCAGCTTCAGCGCACCGTCACTTTCAATAGCATGGAAATAAATACCATTGAGATAATAACGGGTTTCTTCCGTCGAGATCGCAAACTGCGTGCGATCAATCAAACGCTTCAAAGCCTGCGCATCAATGCGGAAAGAATGCGTGAAAGAGCCGGCTGTCAATTCCGGAAAGTCAGACTGGGGCAGCGACTGCAAACGGAAAGAGGATTTCCCGGAAATAACCGAGATCGAGCCGCCATCGGGGTTGGCGGCCAACATCACTTCAGCGCCGTCCGGCAGCTTGCGCACAATGTCATAAAGAAGATGTGCAGGAACCGTCGTTGCACCCGCCTGTTCCACCATGGCTGCGGTTGCTTCATTGACCTCAAGATCAAGGTCAGTTGCTTTGAGTGCAAGGCTTGCACCTTCGGCCTGCAAAAGCACATTGGAAAGAATTGGAATCGTGTTGCGCCGCTCCACCACACGATGGACGTGGTTAAGGGACTTAAGAAGGTTCGACCGTTCCAGGGTTACACGCATATTGAAACGCACTCGCTCTCTAGGACAGGGCAACTGCGCAATGGGCAGACGCCCCCATCAATAAGGCGCCAGAGCGCCAGAAGGTTTGCTAAAGTGGCAGATTTTTGTGCCTAAAAGCAAGCCCACGCAACGCGACGAAAGGTCAGTGCGTGGGCGTTTTTGTTGATAACCACCAAAACAGTGGCCAAGCCTGTTTAATCAAGCAGCCTGATCATTGATGAGGCGCTTCAACAGCTCAAGCTCCTGCGCCAGCTTGCCATCAGCACCAACCAGATCCTCGATCTTGCGCACGGCATGAAGAACAGTCGTATGATCGCGTCCACCAAAGCGGCGGCCAATTTCAGGCAGCGAGCGCGGCGTCATCATCTTGGCCAGATACATGGCAATCTGACGCGGCTTCACAATGGTACGCGTGCGGCGATTGGACAAAAGATCCTGCTTTGAAACATTATAATGACGGGCAACAATGCGCTGGATTTCTTCAATACGAATACGCTTTGGTTCGCCCACACGGGTGAGATGCCCAAGCAATTCATCAACACGGTCGATAGAAATATTCGGCTCGAAAGACTGGCGGAACAAAAGCTGGTTAAATGCACCTTCCAGTTCGCGGCCCGATCCTGTCACTGTACGGGCAACATGGGCCAGAATTTCATCTTCAATATTCAGGCTCGGATCTTCAACCTGAGCTGCGGTCAAGCGACGACGCAGCATTTCAAGGCGCATTTCATAATCTGGCGCTCCAACCTCAAGTGCCACACCGCCCTGAAGACGCGAACGGACACGAACATCCAGAGATTCCAGTTCCGATGGCGCACGATCAGCCGCAACCACAACCTGCTTGGCGCTGTCGAGCAATGTATTGAGCAGATGACAGAACTCATGCTGGATCGATTTGCCCTGAAGGAACTGCATGTCATCAATAACCAGAAGATCGATGTCGCGCAGCTGTTCCTTGAAGGACAGGGCATTGTTATCGCGGATGGCCGTTGCAAAACGCCACATGAAATATTCAGCCGTCAGATAGACAACCCGTGCTTTTTCCTGACGCTGGAGAGCTGCTGCGGCAATAGCCTGAAGAAGGTGAGTCTTGCCAAGGCCAACGGATGCATGAATGAAAAGCGGATTGAAGCGCACGGCGCTTGAGCCTGCTTCTGCAATGGTGCGGGCGGCCGCAAGAGCAACGCGATTAGAAGCGCCATCAATGAAAGAATCAAACGTATAACGTGGATCAAGGGGAGAGCCGAGCACAGCACCTGATGCTGCAACCGAATCGGCAACCACAGCAGAACCCCGCTTTTCAGCACTAGGCTGACCAACAGGAAACACCATCTTTTCACGCATAGTGACAGGCGATTTGGCTTCGACGGCTTCCGGCGTTTCAACAGGTGCCGCGGTGCGAACAACGCGACTCATGCCGCGCACGACCACTTCGACCTTAAGAATCTGCGGGTTTTCCTCCTGCCAGAGCTCGGTCAACAATTCGGAATAATGATTGTTGATCCATGAACGAAGGAAAGCAGTCGGAACAGAAAGGCGCGCAACACTCTTGGAGAGATCGTCAAGCTTGAGACGGCCAAACCAGCTCGAATAAATCTCACTGCCCACACGTGCTTTGAGCTTTGCAGTCAGGCGTTCAAAGGCATCATCATTCAGCGTATTTTCGGCACTCACCACAAGGCCGTTTTCTTTTCTTGTTGCAGAAGATCCATGGATACGGTTCGCATGCGCATTATCACCCATCGTTGCCGCCGACTTATCGGTCATCATTGCCATCGTCTCGCCTGCCTTCACATTCTTACGCGCCATTTTTACGGCGCTTGTCGTTATTTCCTGCATAAGGTTAGCTGATCATGTGATCCAGCCACCTCGCGGATACTCATTTCAAACTGACACTTCATCCAGGAAGGTCAGACACAAACTCAAAAATCACTGCCTCAAACATCGATCATGGACCAATGTCCAAGCTCTCCTTTCCGGCCCGGTGTTCAGACACATATAATCCCTGCTCATCAGGCTGCCATTCCTGCTCAAGGCCAATTGCCTCAAACGACTCTGGCGACAACCATTCAATTGACGAGGATGTGCCTAAAGCAGCATTCCAGTTAATGAATAGTAAGCAATCATCAAAAGATGACAAACTTAATAGGAACAGGAACTTAAGACCAGAATTTAGCTATCGCAGGCAAGATTGCCCACGCCGACAAATTATTGATTTAATGCTAACTCCAGGCTCAAGGCCTACCCTCTTATGGCTTAACCTTAGCGAAGCCTTGCAGCAAAGAGCAAGCCTCGAATCTGTAGTTTTTTCTTCGATCAAGGCTTGCAATGCATGTTTGCCGATGAAGGGAATCGGGTGCAAAAGAAATAAGGCCTTTGGATTCAATGTGTTTTGATTGGCGTTTTTTTAGGAGACCGCGATATCTCCTCTGAGAAAATAATTTTTAAAAATCTTCTTGACTCAATAGCCCTTCCGAGTCCTGCAAAGCCCCTGTGGATAAATGTGGATAATATTCTGCAAGCTTTTGAAAAAATAAGAGAAATTCTATTAATCCCTTCATATTTCCTGAAGCCGTTTTGCATAAACATGCAAGAATACTAAAAAATATTATTCAAAAACAATGTTATCCGGCATTCGAAAAATGCTCAAAAAGAGAAAACCCGGCTAACAATAAGCCGGGTTCTAAAATCCAGTTTTAAATTTAGGCTATATCAAGCATTCAAAGCCTTAACGCGTGCAGCAAGGCGAGAGACCTTACGTGCAGCAGTGTTCTTGTGAACAACGCCCTTTGAAGCAGCGCGCATCAGTTCAGGCTCAGCTGCCTTGAATGCAATCGATGCTGCTTCCTTGTCGCCGCTCAAAAGCGCATCTTCAACCTTGCGGAGAAATGTGCGAACGCGCGAACGACGCGACTTGTTGATTTCGGTGCGGGCAGCGATCTTGCGCACTGCCTTCTTGGCCGAAGGAGTATTGGCCATAAATGCCTCTCTTTTTCTGTCAGCAGCCCATGGTCAATAACCGTCGGGCACAAAACCTCTAGGGCAGCCATAGTGCCTAGGGCCGCCGATCCGTGGCGGGCTTATAGATCAGCTTTGAGTTCACGTCAACGAGGATTCTGATCGCAACACCTGCCAAAAGGCCGGATATACGGCCTTCCGGCAATTTTTTCTGCCTCTGCAAAGATCAGCGCGGCCAAATAAACACATAAAATCAGCGATTCTTGAATGAAGGCGTGCGTTTGTCGATAAAAGCCGACATGCCCTCTTTCTGGTCTTGTGTTGCAAAAAGCGAATGAAACAGACGGCGTTCAAACCGCAATCCCTCATCAAGGGTGGTTTCATACGAACGGTTGACCGATTCTTTTACCATCTGCACCGATGGCTGTGAGAAGGATGCGATACGCTCGGCGGCTTTCAGTGCTTCCTCGATCAGTTCTTCCGGTGCAACAAGTCGTGAAACCAGACCGCAGCGCTCGGCTTCCTGCGCATCCATCATCCGTCCCGTCAGGCACATATCCATCGCCTTGGATTTACCGACAAAGCGTGCAAGGCGCTGTGAGCCGCCCATGCCCGGCATGATGCCAAGGGTTATTTCCGGCTGGCCGAATTTGGCATTGGTGGCAGCAATGATAAAATCGCACATCATGGCCAGCTCACAGCCGCCCCCCAAAGCATAGCCTGAAACCGCCGCAATGATTGGCTTACGCACCCGATCGACCTTGCGCCAGTCGGCGAACATGTCCTGCAAATAGGCATCGACGAAATTGATCGGCTGCATTTCCTTGATATCGGCACCCGCCGCAAAAGCCTTTTCAGAGCCTGTAAGAACGATTGCGCCGATTTTGCCATCCGCATCAAACGTGCCCAGAACTTCGGTCAGCTCTTCAAGAACCACGCTGTTTAACGCGTTGAGCGCCTGTGGCCGGTTAAGACGGATAAGCCCTACGCCACCCCGGGTTTCTACAACAATCGTTTCATAAGCCATGAAAAGCCTCTTCCCCTTAATCTGTTCGTATCTTGCAGCCAAGTTGAACCGCTTGCCTCGCTTTGGCAAGGTTCGCTAAACCTCAACTTTGGCAGGATGCGCAGAAAAATGTCGAACGACCCGACTGTACCGCACGCTCAATAATACCGCTACAGCCCGGTGCGCGACAGGGCTCAGCCTCTCGTCCATAGACACAGAACGAATGCTGGAAATAACCAAGTGCACCATCAGCCTGAATATAGTCTTTCAGGCTTGATCCACCGGCTTTGATCGCCTCGGCAATCACATTGCGAATATCTTCAGCCAGACGGTTGAGAAGATTTGTGTCATCAACAATGGAACCGGCTGCACGCATCGGTGACAGATGTGAGCGCCACAGCGCCTCACAGACATAGATATTGCCAAGGCCAGCAATCAGCCGCTGATCGAGAAGCGCTGTTTTAAGCGGTGTCTTTCGGCCTGCAAAGAGTGAGCCGAGCAATTCACCTGAAAGGCTGTTGCCCGTTGGTTCAACTCCCAGATCTTTAAGAAAAGGATGTTCATCAAGAGCACCATCTTCTGCAAGAAGCATGAAACCGAAGCGCCGCGGATCATTATAAATAATCCGCGCTGTCGAGCCATTTGCGCATAAAAGATGAAAAACCACATGGTCATGTTTAGCGATTTTGGATCGCTCATGATGAAAGCCGCCGGGCATGGCTTGCGTGTCATCAGCCTCGATTCGAAATGAACCGGACATGCCCAGATGACAAATCACCGACACCCCGTCATCAAGATGTATCGTCAGATATTTTGCCCGTCGCCCGAGAGATTTGATGTGCCGCCCCGAAAGGCGTTCAGCAAAATGATCCGGAAAAGGAAACCGTAAATCGGGCCTGTTCTGCTCGATCTTTTCGATCTTTGAACCCTCCATGAAAGGTTCCAGACCACGGCGAACAGTTTCAACCTCTGGCAATTCGGGCATTTTTCATCTTTCAGGCAGAAAAGAAACAAGCTGTCAGGGTCATATAATGCCAGTTGCCGGCATTTGCCATCCGTTAACCCAAACCACATCGAAGCAGAAGCCGGGCTATATTAAGGTTTTATTTTCCTTATTTCTTAAACTCATCACAATTGGCAGGCACTAAAAGGAACCCCAACGAGACTTCAGTTCAGGGTAAATAATATGCCGGCTTTGATGACGCGCTTCTTTAAAAACAGATCAGGTGCAGCGATGATTGAATGCACACTCATCGCTGCGCTTGCAATTATTGCTGTCATCAGTGGCATGGCACTTTTTGCCGGCAAGCCTGCTTCTGCCTTTGACTATCAGGCAGCACAAATTCAGATGACCGAACGAAACTGAGTTATTTCACCTCATAGAGATTTGAATAGCCAGCCGGTTCACGCCAGCTGGCTATTTGTTTATTGATTGGTTCGTATTTTAATCGCCGAGGAATGTCATGACCGTTGAAATCATTACTGCGAAATCAGCCGATAGCCGCCCTGTCTGGTTTATCGGAAAGAATGCAATCGATCAGGCGGGGCTTGCGCCGGATGCTAGCGCTTGGGCAAAGGCCAATGATTTTAACGGTGAGGCAGGTCGTGTTCTCATACTCCCCAGTAAAGACGGCACGATTGCAGGTGCGCTTTTTGGTACAGGTGAGGCGGAGCAAGGCGGACAGTCACAATTGCTTGCCGGAAAGCTTGCACGCGGATTGCCCGAGGGTGAGTGGCATATTGAAGGCAGACCAGATCATGCAGAACTCGTAACCCTTGCCTTTCTGATGGGCGGCTATAATTTCACGCGTTACCGCAAGGGCAACGACAAGGTGATCCGTCTGGCCGTGCCGGACAATGTGGATGCGTCTGAAGTCAAACGTATCGCCTATGCAGTGACGCTTGCACGCGATCTCATCAACACGCCGACCAACGACATGGGCCCGGATGCACTGGAACAGGCTGCACGTGATCTTGCACTTAAAAATGGCGCGTCTCTTGGCACCGTTGAAGGTGAAGCGCTTCTTGAACAGAATCTCCCGATGATTCATGCGGTTGGTCGCGCAGGCAGTATTGCGCCGCGTCTTATCGATCTTCAATGGGGCAAGGACAGCGATCCAAAGATCACGCTGGTTGGCAAAGGCGTCTGTTTTGATACGGGCGGTCTCGACATCAAGCCAGCAAGCGGCATGTTGCTGATGAAAAAAGATATGGGCGGAGCTGCAAATGTGCTGGGCCTTGCTTCCATCATCATGGATGCAAAATTGCCTGTGCGGTTGCGCGTACTCATTCCGGCTGTTGAAAATTCCATTGCAGGCAATGCTTTCCGGCCAAGCGATATATTGCAAAGCCGCAAGGGACTGAGTGTTGAAATCGGCAATACGGATGCGGAAGGCCGTCTGGTTCTGGCTGATGCGCTCACACTGGCCGATGAGGAAGAACCGGAACTCATCATCGATATGGCGACACTGACGGGTGCGGCACGCGTGGCGCTTGGCCCGGATCTGCCACCATTCTATACTCATGATGATGTTCTGGCTGAAAACATTGCCGCAAAGGCCGTTGAGAGCGCCGATCCGCTGTGGCGTATGCCGCTTTGGCAGCCCTATGCGCAAAAACTGTCCTCACGTGTGGCAGATATCAACAATGTCACCACCGATGGCTTTGCCGGTTCGGTGACGGCTGCCCTGTTCCTCAGCCGCTTTGTCGAGAAAGCAAAAAGCTGGGTGCATTTCGATATTTTTGGCTGGGTGCCCGTTGAAAAACCTGCCTCGCCTGTGGGTGGGGAAGCACAGGCCATTCGTGCAGTCTATGCATATCTCAAGCATAAATATCCTGCTCAGTGAAATCGCTTGCCTGCAAAGTGAAAACGGCGTTGAATAATACGGAACCGAAACGATATTGAGCGTTGCGTAAAATATGCCCGTTGAACTGAAGCCATTGCAGGCACTGACATTGCTAAGAACATTGTCGCTGGCGCAGGTGCGCGATGAAATGCCTGACCTCACAACGCGGCAGACAGCGATTCTTCTGACCATTTATCTCGAACCCCCGCCCCATACGGTGCGTGGGCTTGCAGCAAAGCTTGATGTCAGCAAGCCGGTGATTACGCGCGCACTCGACACGATGGGAGCGCTTGATCTCGTATCCCGGCATCGTGATGAAAAAGATCGCAGAAATGTACTCGTAAAGAGAACTGTCACAGGGGCGCTTTATGTCGAAAGACTGGGGGATCTTGTGATTGCCAATGCCAGGGAGTTACCATTGTGAGCATGCTTGATCGTCGTCTCAATGCCTACCGTCCTGATCTTGCCGATGAACGGCTGATTGGTCAGATCAAAGCCAGTCGCTTTACGGCTGGAGCATTGATGCAGGTCTGCGATTCGGTTACGGACCTGCGGGCAGAACCGCGTCCTGACAGCGGGCCGCAAACACAGATTATCTTTGGCGATATTGTACGTGTTTTTGAAGAGCAGGACGGCTGGTGCTGGGTTCAGGCTGAACGCGATGGCTATACCGGCTATGTCTCAGCAGCTGCGCTGGAAAAGCCGATGGGCGAGCCAACACATATGGTCATCGTTCCGCGCACATTCGTCTATCCCGGCAATGATCTGCGTTTTGCACACACTCAGGCGCTTTCGCTTGGTTCGCGCGTGAGAATCACCGGCACGTCTGAAAAGCGCGGCACTGAATATGCCCTGCTTGAAAGCGGCGAAGCGCTGATTGCAAAACATCTTGCGCCTCTGGGCGAATCTTCCGGCGACTTTGTCAAAATTGCAGAAACGCTGCTGCATACACCCTATCTGTGGGGCGGCACATCAGGCTTTGGCATTGACTGCTCTGGTCTTGTCCAGCTTTCGATGTGGGTTGCAGGCAGATCAGTTCTGCGCGATTCGGACATGCAGGAAAATTCAATCGGTAAAATCATCGAACCGGATGCCGGCTATTCCAATTTGCAACGCGGCGATCTCATATTCTGGAAAGGTCATGTAGCGATCTGCGCCTCGCCTGACATGCTGCTTCACGCCAGCGGCCACACGATGACAGTAACGCTTGAGCCACTTAAAGATGCGATCAAACGAATCGCCTATCTTTATGATCTGCCCACACGCATCAGACGACCATAGCCGTAAAGATAATTCAGATACGATTCGGCAAGACGCGATCCGGCGGACGATGCCCGTCAAAAAATGCCCTGATATTGATAATCACCTTGTCGCCCATATCGACGCGGCCTTCAATCGTGGCTGACCCCATATGCGGCAACAGCACAACCTTGCCTTTTTCAGCCAATGACAACAGACGCGGATTGGTTGCCGGCTCCTTCTCAAACACATCAAGGCCAGCACCGGCGATCTTGCCCTGCTCTATCAGATCGACCAGCGCATTCTCATCGATAATCTGCCCGCGTGATGTGTTGACCAGATAGGCCGTTGGCTGCATCAAAGCGATTCGACGCGCCGAGAGCAGATGAAAAGTTGCCGGCGTTGACGGGCAATTGACCGAAATAATGTCCATACGGGCCAGCATCTGATCCAGACTGTCCCAATAGGTCGCTTCCAGCTCTTCCTCAAGCTGCGCATTGACCCGTTTGCGATTGTGGTAATGGATCGAAAGCCCGAAAGCCTTGGCGCGACGTGCAACAGCCGTTCCGATTCGCCCCATGCCAACGATACCAAGGCGTTTGCCCCAGATACGACGTCCAAGCATCCATGTCGGAGACCAGCCCGGCCATTCGCCATTGCGCTCGTTAAGCACATTGGCACCTTCAACCAGACGGCGCGGCACCATCAGCAGAAGAGCCAGCGTCATATCTGCGGTATCCTCAGTCAGCACATTTGCCGTGTTGGTGACAGTGATTCCACGCTTTGCAGCCGCTGCAACATCGATATTATCAACGCCATTGCCAAAATTGGCGATAAGCTTGAGATCAGGGCCAGCCTGCTCAATGGCGGCTGCATCAATCACATCGGTGATACAGGGCACCAGAACATCAGCTTCCTTCATCGCAGCAATAATTTCCGGCTGCGACATGCGATGGTCGTCAATATTCAGACGCGCGTCAAACAATTCCCGCATTCGGGTTTCCACCGGATCAGGCAGTTTCCGGGTCAATACCACCAGTGGCTTTTTCTTGTTCGACATCTCCACCCCATTCCTTGAGCAAAGCTACCCGTAAAGGCTTACAGATTTCACAGAAAACTGCCTTGCCATTTAACATGTTGAGACCTCCTTAACCAAGAAGGTGCAATATGCGATTTTGCTTCAGCTGCACATCTCTAGCAAGCTGGCGCCGCAAAGACAAAGAAAAACACAACCGCGAGAGCGGCAGGCAGACGCGGGTGACCGCGCAATTGATTCATTGAGCAGTTTCAGACGCCAACTCCCATATGCTGGAATTGCCACTAGTGACAGGACGGCGAGAGGTCAATATTGTACCGGGTACTTTCGCAACGCTTTTTGATGACCATAATTTGCAGCATGACATTGCTGCTGGTCATTGCACCGCATAACCATATTGCAATGGCTCAAACGCCGGCAGGCACAACGCTTGGTGCCAGCGGTCTGCCAGTCCCGCGCTTCGTCAGTCTCAAGCCAGCGCGCGTTAATCTGCGCATCGGGCCGGGACGCGATTATGCAGTGTCTTGGCTGTTTATGAAATCCGGCCTGCCTGTCGAGATCATTCAGGAATATGATAACTGGCGCCGTATTCGCGATGCCGACGGCACAGAGGGCTGGGTCTACCAGTCACTCCTGTCGGGGAAACGTACCGCAATCACCGCGCCATGGCTTAAAAATGATCAGGGTGCAATGATTGCCATGCATCGCGATCCGAGCGAAACATCAGGAATTGCTGCAGAAGTCGAACCAAATGTTATAGGCACCGCACGCGAATGCAATGGCCAGTGGTGCCGGATGGATATTCAGGGCACACGCGGCTGGATCAGACAATCGGAACTCTGGGGCGTTTACCCGGACGAGGTTTTTGACTGACGATTACAAAAAAGCGGCTCGAAAGCCGCTTTTTATTATTAGGGTCAGGTTTCATTCTTACCAGGCAGGAATCACCGAGCCTTTGAAGGTATCGGCGATAAACTGTTTCACTTCAGGGCTGTGATAAGTGCTGATCAGCGTTTTCACCCATTCGGCATTCTTGTCTTCTGAACGCACAACCAGCACATTGACGTAAGGCGCCTTTTCGCCCTCACGGACAAGTGCGTCACCTGCCGGATCAAGACCTGCTTCCAAAGCATAATTGGTGTTGATAACCGCAGCTTGCACATCTTCCAGCGAACGCGGCAATTGCGCAGCATCCAGCTCTACAAATTTCAGGTTTTTCGGGTTTTCTGTCACATCAATTGTTGTGACCTTCAGGCCCTTTGATGCATCAAGCTTGATCAGGCCATTATCGGCCAGCACCAGAAGTGCGCGACCGCCATTCGTCGGATCGTTCGGGATCGCAATGGTTGCACCATCAGCCAGCTCCGAAATATTTTTCAGCTTGCTTGAATAGAGTCCCATCGGAAAATTGACCGTTTGCGCAACTGTTTCAATCGGAAAGCCGCGATCGGCCACCTGATTATCAAGATAAGGCTGATGCTGGAAAGAATTGGCTTCAAGCGCCTTGTCAGCCAACGCCATATTGGGAATCACATAATCAGAAAACTCCTGAATATCGATTTCCATTCCCTTGGTTGCGGCGACTTCCTTCACCTTCTCCATGATCTGTGCATGTGGTCCGGGCGTGACACCAATTCTTATCTTTTCAGCAAAAGCACTGGCCGTTGAAAACAGGGCAAAAGCGGTAGCAGCAATAATCAACTTACGCATGAATCTCTCCAGTCAAATCATTATCGACGCATGAATGCTTGCCCAAAAGCCCCGTTCAAATGCGCCTTTCACAGGTGATAGGGGCAGGATGAATCATTTCGCACGACAATACACAACAAAAAAGCGGCCCCAAAAGACCGCCTTTTTAGAATTTTTTACCAAAAAGCCTAGCGTGTCTTGCGACGAAGGCGAACTATGATGTCAACATTGACGATTTCCATGCCTTCCGGTGCTTCCGGCATATTGGAGACCGTCGGCTGCCCACGTTCACCATGGGGAATATCGAACACGACATTTTCACCTTCGAGGAAAAAATGCTGGTGATCGGAAATATTGGTGTCGAAATAGGTCTTCGAACCTTCAACCGCAATGATGCGCAGCATACCGGCTTCGGTAAACTGATGCAGCGTATTGTAAACAGTCGCAAGCGATACCGGCACATTTGCGAGGACAGCTTCTTCATGAAGGTCTTCAGCGGAAAGATGGCGATCACCCTGCGCATAGATCAGGCTGGCAAGCGAAACACGCTGGCGCGTCGGGCGCAAACCCGCGCTGCGAAGGCGTTCTTCCATTGAAACCATCGAGTGGCTGGCATGATAATTCTGCATATTCACCCTTGGATCCGTCACAAGATTGTAGCAATTTCGTCAAAGATTAAACGGGCTGTTGCCCATTGCCTACTGACATTGATATATGCCGTTGCGAATTAAGTATCAATAGGCATGGTTATTCCGCCTTTTTTTGGAAAACCACGCTCACTATTTTACTGATGGAAACACTCTATGATAGAGGTGTTCCCGAATTGACGAAACTTGATCGTTCCTGAAACGCAGGAGCCATCACAAGAATAACCCTCAAGGGAGGCGTAATGGCAGAACAGAAATCGAGCTACGGGTATGAAGAGCTCTTAAGCTGCGCACGCGGCGAGTTGTTCGGTCCCGGTAATGCACAGCTCCCCCTGCCGCCAATGCTGATGGTGCACCGCATCACCGAAATTTCCGAAACCGGCGGAGAGTTCGACAAGGGCTATATCCGTGCCGAATACGATGTCAGCCCCGACGACTGGTATTTCCCATGCCATTTTCAGGGCAATCCGATCATGCCGGGCTGCCTTGGTCTCGACGGTATGTGGCAGCTGACAGGCTTCTTCCTCGGCTGGCTTGGTGAGCCGGGCCGCGGTATGGCGCTTTCCACCGGCGAAGTGAAGTTCAAGGGCATGGTTCGCCCGCATACCAAACTTCTGCAATATGGTATCGACTTCAAGCGTGTCATGCGTGGCCGCCTTGTTCTTGGCACTGCCGATGGATGGCTGAAAGCTGATGGAGAAACCATCTATAAGGCAAGCGACCTGCGCGTCGGCCTGTCCAAGGATGGCGACAGCGCTTAGTTCAACCATCATTCACGGGCGCGTAAGCAGAAAATAACGAGTTTTCATGTGAACGCGCTCAAAACATGCGAAGATCGCACCTATGTAACCGGGAACAAGGGTCAGCCCATACGGGTTGATCGCACGGAACAGGTGTAAAGGAGAACGCGATGCGGCGTGTGGTCGTAACGGGTATGGGGATCGTATCCTCGATTGGAAACAACACGCAAGAGGTCACAACCTCCTTGCGTGAGGCCAGATCCGGCATTTCCCGTGCTGAAGAATATAGCGAGCTTGGTTTTCGCTGCCAGGTGCACGGCATGCCCAAAATCGATGTCGAGGCGCTCGTAGACCGTCGCGCCATGCGTTTTCATGGCCGTGGTACGGCATGGAATCACGTCGCCATGGATCAGGCCATTGCCGATGCTGGTCTTTCGGAGGAGGAAATCTCCAATGATCGTACCGGCATCATCATGGGTTCCGGCGGTCCTTCAACACGCACGATCGTTGATTCTGCCGATATCACCCGTGAAAAAGGCCCAAAGCGCGTTGGTCCTTTTGCCGTGCCCAAAGCCATGAGCTCAACCGCATCGGCAACGCTTGCAACCTTTTTCAAGATCAAGGGCGTCAACTACTCGATCTCGTCTGCCTGTGCGACATCCAATCATTGTATCGGCAATGCATTTGAAATGATCCAGTATGGCAAGCAGGACCGCATGTTTGCGGGCGGCTGTGAAGACCTCGACTGGACATTGTCCGTGCTGTTTGACGCCATGGGTGCCATGTCGTCGAAATATAACGACACGCCGTCAACGGCTTCACGCGCTTACGACAAAAACCGCGACGGTTTTGTTATTGCAGGTGGCGCAGGCGTTCTTGTGCTGGAAGATCTTGAAACAGCACTTGCACGCGGTGCCAGAATTTACGGCGAAATCGTCGGATATGGTGCTACATCGGATGGCTACGACATGGTTGCGCCTTCGGGTGAAGGTGCAATCCGCTGCATGAAAATGGCGCTTTCAACCGTCAAGGGCAAGATTGATTATATCAACCCACATGCCACCTCGACACCTGCTGGCGATGCTCCTGAAATCGAGGCTATCCGTCAGGTGTTTGGTTCAGGCGATGCCTGCCCGCCAATTGCGGCAACCAAGTCGCTGACGGGTCACTCTTTGGGCGCCACGGGTGTTCAGGAAGCTATCTACTCGCTTTTGATGATGGAAAATAACTTCATCTGCGAAAGCGCTCACATCGAAGAACTGGATCCTGCCTTCGCGGATATGCCTATCGTTCGCAAGCGCATCGACAATGCTCAGCTCAATACCGTGCTTTCCAATTCTTTCGGATTTGGCGGCACCAATGCAACGCTGGTGTTCCAGCGCTATCAGAGCTGATGGAGAGGGACAATATGCAAGGTTTGATGCAAGGCAAACGCGGCCTCATTATGGGGGTCGCGAACAACCACTCACTCGCCTGGGGAATTTCCAGGCAACTCGCAGCACAGGGTGCCGAACTCGCATTCACCTATCAAGGTGATGCGCTCGGCAAGCGGGTCAAGCCTCTGGCCGAACAGGTCGGATCGGATATGGTGCTGCCTTGCGATGTTGAAGACATTGCTTCGGTTGATGCCGTATTCGCTGAAATCGAGCAAAAATGGGGAAAGCTTGATTTTATCGTCCATGCCATCGGTTTCTCGGACAAGACAGAGCTGAAGGGACGTTACGCAGACGTCACCACGCGCGAAAATTTCAGCCGCACCATGGTGATCTCTGCCTATTCCTTCACGGAAATGGCCCAGCGTGCAGAAAAACTGATGAAGGACGGCGGCTCGATTCTGACGCTGACCTATGGCGGCTCAACGCGCACCATCCCCAACTACAATGTCATGGGCGTGGCGAAAGCCGCTCTTGAAGCCATGGTTCGCTATCTTGCTGCCGATTACGGCCCGCAGGGTATCCGCGTCAATGCGATCTCGGCTGGCCCTGTACGCACGCTGGCTGGTGCCGGCATTGGCGATGCACGCGCCATTTTCAGCTATCAGCGCCGTAATTCACCCTTGCGCCGCACTGTTGATATTGATGATGTGGGCAAATCGGCTGTTTACCTGCTGTCTGATCTTTCAAGCGGTGTAACCGGCGAAATCCATTATGTG
The DNA here is from genome assembly GCF_006476605.1 of Brucella gallinifaecis. Taxonomy (GTDB): domain Bacteria; phylum Pseudomonadota; class Alphaproteobacteria; order Rhizobiales; family Rhizobiaceae; genus Brucella; species Brucella gallinifaecis. The sequence continues at coordinate 50,540 of NZ_ML636804.1, read as the reverse complement.
GATTCGGGCTATAACATTGTTTCAATGCCAACGCTGGAAGAGCTGAAAAGTTCGGCTGATACACGCGGCGAATAAGCCTTATAAAAAGCCGCCCTCGGGGCGGCTTTTTTCACTTCTTTGCATCAAATATTTTGAAGCCATCAGCTTCTTCAAGAACTGTCACATTCTTGAACAGACCTTTAAGCGTTGCCTCATAGGGCAATTGTCTGTTTGCAACCATCAGCAGACGTCCACCGCTTTTCAGCCGTGAAGCAGCGGCTGCGATAAAAGTCTGACCAAGCGATACCTCTGTCGCACGCCCTTCGTGAAATGGCGGATTCATGATCACCGTGTCGTAAATACCGGTTAGTTTCTCGCTCGTCACATCAAACCAGTTAAACGATACCGGCACAGATGCGCCAAGCCTTTCCAGATTGCTGCGTGCGGCCTCAAGCGCTTCATAATCGGCCTCAAACAGATCGATCCCCTTAAGACGATCAGCATATTTCAGGCTCTGCGCTGCAAGATAGCCCCAGCCCGCGCCAAGATCAGCAACCTGACCAAAAACGATCTTTTCCATATGCGGCACCAGAAGTGCCGAGCCTTTATCAATCGCCCCATGCGAGAACATGCCCGGCTCTGTGCGAAACACATCATCAATATTGCTCGCCAACGGCTTCAAGGCATTGATGAAGTCATTTGTCAGATCGGCCGGGCGCTGCAGCCAGAAGGCAACGGCATGATTCTTGGACAGACGGTCACTGATTTCAGCAATATTACCGACCCATTTGCGGAAACTGTCGACGCCAAGCTTCTTGTCACCTGAGACAACAATCCACCCGCCCGGCTCAACACGCGCCAGAAGCTCCGCAAACCACGCCTCATTGCGTCCACGATGTTTTCCGAGTAGAAGCAGCCCACCGGAAAAACTGCTCTCCACGTCCAATTCTGTGGGCAATCGCGGGATTGCTTTAAAACCTTCCTTATGGAGAGCCAGCCAGTCAGGACGCCAGGGCTGCAAGAATGTCAGCGCCTGTTTCCATTCATCCTCAAGCTGCCGATCGGCAGACAAGCCACAGGCGAGGAAAGACTGCCCTTCTTCAGGCATATCCAGAATGTCCTGATAGAAGGGGAGAAAGAGTGTTTGTTGCGCTGGTGTCATCATGGCCCATCCATGGCCCTGAATTGTTCTACGCGCAACAAAAAAAGCGCACCAGAACGGCGCGCTTTTTCTAATTTTTTGCAGCGTAGAACGCTTATTCAGCGTCTGCTTCTGCCTTCTTTTCAGCAACAGCTTCCTTGCCGGTTTCCTGATCGACAACCTTCATCGAGAGGCGAACCTTGCCGCGCTCGTCAAAGCCCATCAGCTTGACCCAGACCTTCTGGCCTTCCTTAACCACATCAGTGGTCTTGGCAACGCGGTCAGAAGCCAACTGCGAGATGTGAACCAGACCATCGCGTGGACCAAAGAAGTTTACGAATGCGCCGAAGTCAGCAGTCTTGACAACCGTACCTTCGTAGATTTCGCCAACTTCCGGTTCAGCAACAATCGAATGAATCCACTTCTTGGCGGCTTCGATTTCCTTACCGTTCGACGAAGCAATCTTGACCGTACCATCGTCTTCGATGTTGATCTTTGCGCCGGTCTTTTCGACGATTTCACGAATAACCTTACCGCCTGAACCGATAACATCACGGATCTTGTCGGTCGGAATATTCATGACTTCAATGCGTGGAGCAAATTCGCCAAGCTCTTCACGCGAGGTCGAAATAGCCTTGCCCATTTCGTTCAGGATGTGAACGCGACCACCCTTGGCCTGTTCCAGAGCAACTTTCATGATCTCTTCGGTAATACCGTCGATCTTGATGTCCATCTGAAGGGCTGTGATGCCGCTTTCGGTACCTGCTACCTTGAAATCCATATCGCCGAGGTGATCTTCATCACCGAGAATATCAGAAAGAACTGCGAAACGCTCGTCTTCCTTGATAAGCCCCATAGCAATACCAGCCACCGGACGAATGATCGGAACGCCTGCATCCATCAAAGCCAGCGATGTGCCGCAAACGGTTGCCATCGAAGACGAACCATTGGATTCGGTCACTTCGGAAACCGAACGGATCGTATAAGGGAACTGTTCGGCCGCAGGCAGCACAGGGTGGATTGCACGCCATGCAAGCTTGCCATGGCCAACTTCACGACGGCCCGGCGAACCCATACGGCCTGTTTCACCGACCGAATATGGCGGGAAATTGTAATGCAGCATGAAGGATTCCTTGTACGTGCCCGTCAGAGAATCGATCATCTGTTCATCTTCGCCAGTGCCAAGGGTTGCAACAACGATTGCCTGTGTTTCACCACGGGTAAACAATGCCGAACCATGGGTACGTGGCAGAAGGCCAACTTCCGAAACAATTGTGCGAACCGTCGAGAGGTCACGACCATCAATACGGCTGCCGGTATCGAGAATGTTCCAGCGAACAATCTTGGCCTGAAGATTCTTGAATACGGTTGCGAATTTTTCAGCCGAATATTCCGGCTCTTCAACACCTTCAGGGAAGAAATGTGCCTTCGCCTTGGCCTTGGCTGCGTCAACAGCCGCATAACGAGCCTGCTTTTCAGTGATCTTGTAAGCTTCACGCAGGTCGTTTTCGACAATGGCGAGCATTTTGGCTTCGAGTTCCGACAGGTCTTCCGGCTGGAAATCACGCGGCTCCTTGGCGGCAACTTCAGCAAGCTTGATGATCGCATCAATCACTGGCTGGAAGCCCTTCTGACCAAACATAACAGCGCCGAGCATGACTTCTTCGGACAGTTCCTGCGCTTCCGATTCAACCATCAGCACTGCATCAGCAGTACCGGCAACAACCAGATCGAGCTTCGATTCCGGCATTTCGTCAATGTTCGGGTTCAGCACATATTCGCCGTTGATATAACCAACGCGGGCACCGCCAATCGGTCCCATGAAAGGAACGCCGGAAATAGTCAGCGCAGCCGATGCCGCAACCATCGACAGAATGTCCGGGTTATTTTCGAGATCATGCTGAATAACGGTCAGAACAACCTGCGTGTCGTTCTTGTAACCATCAACAAAAAGCGGACGGATCGGACGGTCGATCAGACGCGAAACAAGCGTTTCGTTTTCGCTCGGACGACCTTCACGCTTGAAGAAACCACCAGGGATCTTGCCAGCAGCATAGGTCTTTTCCTGATAGTTGACGGTCAGCGGGAAAAAATCCTGACCCGGCTTTGGTTCCTTGGCAGAAACAACAGTCGCCAGAACAACGGTTTCACCGTAAGTTGCCAGAACGGCACCATCAGCCTGACGTGCAATCTTGCCGGTTTCGAGTGTCAGCGGACGGCCGCCCCATTCGATTTCAACTTTATGTGTGTTGAACATATCTAGTCCTTGTTTGGAGATGCCGCGCAAAAGCGTCTGAAGACATCGTCCGGGTTGGCGGACACGCCACGGGCAAGACAACGGGAAGTTCGTCACGTGTCTGAGCATTCGTTTGAGAATGCTGTCTGGCACGAACCACCTGCAATCCTGCCCCATGACTGGTCCAGGTCATGAGCCTTATGGCTCTGTTAGCATGACGGTAAGCACCCTGTGCGCCGTCTCATGCCAGCGGGCATTCGCCCGAAATATCGCATTCTCTTTTAGAAAGCGGCTATCCGCTTCTCAGAATGCCTTAAGGTATTCCTTTAGTGCGCATCTGAAAAACGCGCTCTAAATCAAACGGGCGACGCTTTGAGGCGCCGCCCGATTTTTAACGTTAGCGGCGCAGGCCCAGACGGGAAATCAGCGCCTGGTAACGTGCCTGGTCGATGCCCTTGACATAGTCAAGAAGACGACGACGCTGCGAAACCAGCTTCAAAAGGCCGCGACGCGAATGATTGTCATTCTTGTGGCCCTTGAAATGATCTGTAAGGTTAGAAATACGCTCGGAAAGAACGGCAACCTGTACTTCAGGAGAACCGGTATCGCCTTCCTTGGTGGCGTATTCCTTGATAAGAGCTTGCTTGCGCTCAGCAGTAATCGACATCGTACACCCTTTCTTGATGAGAGGAAAAAGAGACGCCCAGGCCGGGATGTCGTCCAGCGCGGGCCATTTAAACGATCAGACAATTAATTCATAAGATCGCTGATGGGGCATATAGTGCAAAATTGGCAATAATACCAGCATCAAATAAACACTGATATTATCTGAGTTAATTTAACCAGAGCGCCATGCGTTCTTCAGGACGCACAAAGGACGCCCTGAACTATTGAAACGACACATCGTGCTTTCCAGAAATCAATTACGATTTTTGGAAAGCTGCTGTTGTGAACACACGCTTTGGCTTGAACTGGCCCTGCTCGATATAGCCAATTGCCAGCAATTTACCATGGGTCGTGACACAAGCCTCATCGGCTTCAAGCGGCGCATCACGGCCACGAATGATCACCGGATTACCAAGACGAACACGCTGCGCCTGATCATCCGACAGGGCAACCTGTGGCAGGCAATCAAGTGCTGCTCCTGTCTCGATGATCAATGCATCCATTGCCGAGAAGTCGCGGCGTGGCGCAGGCTGCTCTGCAACCTCGGCTTCCGACGCTTCAGCACCTTCTTCCTTTTTCGGCGGCAGCGGTGGCCATGCTTCTTCAAGCTCTGCCAGCGTTACCAGATCCTCTTCGGTGAAGGGAGCCACTTCAATGCGGCGCAAATCTGAAATATGCCCATAACAGCCAAGATCGCGGCCCATATCACGCGCAAGCGAGCGAACATAGGTGCCCTTGGAGCACTCAACTTCAAATTCGGTACGGTTTTCATCGGCAAAATCGACGATCTCAAGACGATCAATCTCGACTTCACGGGCCGGAATTTCTACCGTTTCGCCTTCCCGTGCCAGATCATAGGCGCGTTCACCCCCGATCTTGATGGCAGAGAACTGCGGCGGAATCTGCGAGATAACACCGGTATAATTTGGCAGCAGGGCTTCAATATCCGCGCGTGATGGACGCTTGTCGGAGTTTTGGGTGGCAACGCCCTCCAGATCATCCGTCGAACGCTCTTCACCCCAGCTGACAGTAAAACGATAAACCTTGGTGCCATCCATGACATAAGGCACGGTCTTAGTGGCTTCGCCCAGTGCAATTGGCAACATGCCGGATGCAAGCGGATCAAGTGTTCCTGCATGTCCTGCTTTTTCAGCATTGAAAAGCCACTTGATCTTTGAAACAGCTTCCGTCGAACCCATACCTTTTGGCTTGTCAAAAATAACCCAGCCAGAAACCGGACGGCCTTTTTTCTTGCCCCGTCTTGCCATGCTTTATGCGTCTCCATTGCGGGAAGCATCGTCCGCTTCACCGTTTTCATCATTGTCACGTCCAAGGTCACGCGCTACTTCCGGCGAACGCAAAAGCGCATCGATCTTTGAAAAATTGTCAAAGCTCGTATCTGCACGGAAGCGGAATTCCGGCATGTATTTCATCTGGCTCAAGCTTGGAGCAATGCGACCACGAATGAATTTCGCATTGGCCGCCAGCGCCTTGATAATCGCCTGTGCATCTGTGTTGCCAAGCGGCGTGATGAAACAGGTTGCGATTTTCAAATCAGGCGACATGCGGACTTCCGACACGGAAATTACCGTGCGCTCGATCAGATCATCGCGGATTTCACCGCGCATGAGCACTTGTGCCAAAGCATGGCGAACCTGCTCGCCTACACGAAGCTGGCGCTGCGAAAGACCGCCCGATCCTTTCGGGTCCGGAGAACGTGCCATAATTTTATCCTCGATAAACAGCCATTGACCGACAACAACCATGAAGGCTGAGCGGTAAAACAACTACAAAATGATAAACTCGACCTACCACAATCCAGATGGGAGTCAGACCCTCGGAACCGGGCAATGAAAAACCGGACCATCCAATCAGGGACGGTCCGGCACAAGATATTACAGCGTGCGCGTAATGTGTTCGACGCGGAACGCTTCGATCGTATCGCCTGCGCGAATATCGTCGTAGTTTTCAAATGCCATGCCGCATTCCTGACCCATTGGCACTTCCGCCACTTCATCCTTGAAGCGCTTGAGTGTCTTGAGCTTGCCTTCATGGATAACCACGTTGTCACGGATGAGGCGGACACCTGCACCACGCTCAACCTTGCCATCAACAACACGGCAACCGGCAACCTTACCAACCTTGGTAATATTGAAGACTTCAAGAATTTCGGCATTACCAATGAAGGTTTCACGGCGTTCCGGCGACAACAGACCCGACATCGCTGCCTTAACATCTTCGATCAGATCGTAAATGATGTTGTAGTAGCGGATTTCAGTACCCTGCTGATCGGCAGCATCACGCGCCTGCTTGTTGGCACGAACGTTGAAGCCGATGATTGCAGCATTGGAGGCTTCGGCCAGCGACACGTCACTTTCCGTAATACCACCCGCACCCGAATGAACGATACGAGCCCGTACTTCGTCAGTGCCCAGCTTATCGAGAGCGGTAATAATCGCTTCGACCGAACCCTGCACGTCACCCTTGATGACAAGCGGGAATTCCTTGGTGCCATTGACCTGCAACTGGCTCATCATCTGCTCAAGCGAGCCACGCTGACCAGTCTGACGGGCAACAGCCTTGTCACGAGCGAGACGCTGACGATATTCAGCAATTTCACGCGCCTTGGCTTCGTTCTGAACAACCGCAAAGCGATCACCAGCCTGAGGTGTGCCCTGAAGACCAAGGATTTCAACAGGCATTGCAGGACCGGCTTCCTTGACATGATTGCCATGGTCATTGACGAGTGCGCGGACGCGCCCCCATTCATTACCGGCAGCAATAATATCGCCCGGATGCAATGTCCCCTTCTGAACCAGAACGGTTGCAACCGAACCACGGCCACGATCAAGCTGGGCTTCGATAACAACGCCTTCAGCGGTACGTTGCGGATCTGCCTTGAGATCAAGGATTTCAGCCTGCAACAGAACGGCTTCAAGCAGCTTGTCGAGGTTCAGCTTCTTCTTGGCCGAAACCTCAACGTCAAGCACTTCACCGCCCATGGATTCAACAAAAACATCGTGCTGAAGCAGAGCAGTACGAACCTTCTGCGCATCGGCTTCCGGTTTGTCGATCTTGTTGATTGCAACAATGATCGGAACATTGGCTGCCTTGGCATGATTGATCGATTCAATCGTCTGCGGCATGACGCTGTCGTCAGCTGCAACCACCAGAATGGCAATATCGGTTGCCTGGGCACCACGGGCACGCATCGCAGTAAACGCAGCATGGCCCGGCGTATCGATGAAGGTAATCTTATGGCCGTTCTGCTCGACCTGATAAGCACCGATATGCTGTGTGATGCCACCGGCTTCACCTGAAACAACATTGGCCTGACGAATCGCATCAAGAAGCGAGGTCTTACCGTGATCCACGTGACCCATGATGGTCACGACCGGAGGACGCGAAACGAATGCACCTTCATTATCAACAACGTCGAAAATACCTTCTTCAACGTCCGATTCAGCAACACGCTTAACCGTATGACCAAATTCTTCAGCGATCAGCTGTGCCATATCGGCATCGATCACATCGCCCGGCTTCATCATCTGGCCCTGTTTCATCAGGTATTTGATGATGTCGACTGAACGTTCAGTCATACGCTGTGCAAGTTCCTGAAGCGTAATTGTTTCAGGAATAACCACTTCACGCGAAATCTTTTCGCGGGTTTCCTGCATCTGCGAACGCTTGAACTTTTCCTGACGACGGCGCATTGCCGACAGCGAGCGGGAACGACCTTCATCTTCCAGATTGCTGGAGATGGTCAGCTTGCCACGACGGCGATCGTCTTCACCCTTGACAACCTTTGGTGTGCGCACTTCAGGCTTTGCCGGAGCACCACGGCGTGCACCTGCGGGACCACGACGGTCATCATCGTCCTGACCTGCACCCGGCTTGCGCTGCTGGCTTTGCGGCAGCGGCTTGTTTGCTGTTGGAATAACGTCTGCGATGGCAGGAGACGCCGAACGCTGGCCCTGCTGAGGACGGCCAGATTGCTGCGGGCGACCCTGCGATGCCGGACGGGAATCATCACGACGCTCTGTGCGTGCATCCGTTTGCGGCGCACGCTTTGCAGCTTCTGCTGCGGCACGTGCCTTGGCTTCTGCTTCCGCCTTGATGCGTGCTTCTTCCTCTGCCTGACGGCGAGCGGATTCTTCACGCTCCTTGGCACGACGGGCATCTTCCTCAGCGCGGCGCTTGGCTTCTTCTGCCGCGCGCGCACGATCTTCCGCATCACGAACCAATGCACCTTCCAGTGCACGGCGGCGGGCATCCATTTCAGAACGGGACAAAGTATTGAGCACCATGCCAGAACGATCTGACTGGCGTGGACGCTGCTGCTGGCCCGAACGCTGTTGACCACGAGACTGCTGCTGGCCCGGGCGCTGTTGCTGTGCTGTCTGCGGACGCTGTGCAGGTGCTGCCGATGCAGGTTTCGGCGCTGCAGGTTTTGGCGACTGTGAAGCAGGCGGTGTTGCAGGTGCCGCAGGTTTTGCCGCTACCGGAGCAGGCGCAGCGACAACCGGGGCTGCCGGAGCCGAAGATGGTGCTGGCGCCGAGGCTGAGGTTGGGGCTGACGCTGGGGCTTGCGTTGGTGTTGGTGCCGCAGCAACTGGTGCAGGCGCAACCGGAGCAGGAGCAGCAGGCTTTGGTGCCGCAGCTTCCACTTCAGGCTTCTCATCAGGCCGTGAGAATTTACGCTTTTTCGTTTCAACGACGACAGCCTTTGTGCGACCGTGGCTGAAATTCTGGCGCACGGTGCTCTGCTCAACCCCTGGCCGCTTGATAGTCAGCGTCTTCTTGGAATTGACGCTCAGCGTCTTATCGTCGTTAGTTTTATCGCTCATTACGTTTCCGTTTCCTTCGCAGCCGCAGCCGCTTTACCCGAGCATCATTCACCGCGATCAGATCATTTTGAATAATGCTCCGGTCATCCACTTCAGCGCATAATAGGGTCAGACCAATCAGGCCAATTATCCAGTTATGCTCCAGAGCGGATCCCGTCTCGTCGGGTTTCAAGAGAACCGCTCTACTAATTTACCACACAGCAGTATCGGACTGCTATCTCAACTCGCCGTTTCAAATCACCATTTCAAATCGATGCGCTTTCGCCCCGATATCTATGTAATAAAAGCAACCTTTGCACGACGCCGGCTGCTGCCTTTGTGTCGAGTACGGCTGCATGTATCACATTTCCACCCCCAAATGCCAAATCCATTTCTTCTCCTTTGAAAAGAGAAAAGGCCGGAATTTCGGGGCCATCCATATGCACGACCACGCGACGGGCCTGATCAAGCTTGCGCACACCGTCAGAAGCGGCTTCCTGCGCATGCAAAACCAATGCCGCCTGACCCGAGCGGATTGCCTGATCAACCTTGGTTGAACCAGACACGACAGCACCGGATTTACGCGCCAATGCAAGACTGCCCAACGCGGATTTCGTCAGCAACCGGTCAACCAGTGCGCCAAGATCCTGCTGTGGCTTTACATCATCTTTCAGCGCCCGCGCAAAAAGCTTGCGCTTGACGGCTTCATCCACCAGTCGCCGTTCTGCCTTAACCCAACAGCCCCTGCCCGGCAGGTTACGCTTGAGATCAGGCACAACCGAACCATCAGGCCCGGCCACAAAACGGATCAGATCATCCGCAGAACCACTTTCACGTGTGACGATACAGGTTCTGTCATTCATATCCTGCTCCACACGCAATGCCGGTTTTGCCATAAACTGCCTTTTTACTCAATTTCAGGACTGGTCCAAAACTGGTCCAGAACTTATTAAAGAACTGGCAGCGACCTAGCAGAGCTAACGCCACATCACAATATCAAACTCTAACAAGAGCGCAGAGCCGCATCATTTACACCCGATTTGCATCAGACAACAGTGATGCGGCTCCATTTTTTACGACGCGGCTTCTTCTTCACCACCTTCTACAGCTTCGTCAGCTTCAACCGCAACCAACTCTTCTTCGGTGATCCAGCCAGCCTTCAGGCGTGCAGTCAGAATCATCTGTTCGGCATCAACGCGGGAAACATCAAATGATGACAGGATACCACTGTGATTAATGGTTTCACCGTCCTTGCGTTCACGCCAGCCGACGAGATCGTCAACCGCATAACCGGCAAAATCTTCGATATTCTTCACACCGTCTTCACCGACAGCCACAAGCATTGCAGTGGTCAGGCCCGGAAGTTCGCGAAGTTCATCTTCAACGCCCAGTTCCTTGCGACGATCATCCTGCTCGGTTTCAATACGTTCCAGAAATTCGCGTGCGCGTTCCTGAATTTCCCCGGCAGTCTCATCATCAAAGCCGTCGATGGAAGCGATTTCGCCCGGCTCAACATAAGCAATTTCCTCAACCGAGGCAAAGCCTTCCGATGCCAGAACCTGACCAACCATTTCGTCAACATTGAGTGCTTCCATGAAGAGGTTCGAACGTTCGGCAAACTCTTTCTGGCGGCGATCAGATTCTTCGTCTTCAGTCAGAATGTCGATATCCCAGCCAGTCAGCTGCGAAGCAAGACGCACATTCTGACCGCGACGACCAATTGCCAATGATAATTGGTCATTGGGAACGACAACTTCAATACGTTCCGCATCTTCATCAAGAACAACCTTGGCAACTTCAGCAGGCTGAAGCGCATTGACGATGAAGGAAGCCGCATCCGGCGACCACGGAATAATATCGATCTTTTCGCCCTGCAATTCAGCAACAACCGCCTGCACACGCGAACCACGCATACCAACGCAGGCGCCAACCGGATCAATCGATGCATCACGCGAGACAACGGCGATCTTGGCACGCGATCCCGGATCACGGGCCACCGACTTGATTTCAATGATACCGTCGTAGATTTCCGGCACTTCCATGTTGAAAAGCTTAGCCATGAAAGATGGATGGGTGCGCGAGAGGAAAATCTGCGGACCGCGCTGTTCGCGACGAACATCGTAAACATAGGCGCGGATGCGATCACCATAACGGAACGCCTCACGCGGGATCAGTTCGTCACGGCGCACAATGGCTTCACCACGACCAAGATCAACGATCACATTACCATATTCAACGCGCTTGACGGTGCCGTTAACGATTTCGCCAACACGATCCTTGAATTCGTCATACTGACGGTCACGCTCGGCTTCGCGCACCTTCTGCACGATAACCTGCTTGGCCGACTGGGCAGCAATGCGGCCAAAATCCATTGGCGGCAACTGATCGGCGATAAAATCACCAACCTGTGCATCAGGATTGCGGTCACGTGCAGTAAACAGCGAAATCTGTGTGGAATAATCCTCGACGATTTCAACCACCTCAAGCAGACGCTGAAGCTTGATCTCGCCGGATTTCGCATTGATGTCGGCGCGGATATTGCTTTCCTGACCGTAGCGCGAACGCGCGGCTTTCTGGATCGCATCGGCCATGGCCGAGAGAACAATCTCCCGGTCAATCGACTTCTCGCGTGCAACCGCATCGGCGATCTGCAGAAGTTCCAGCCTGTTTGCACTGACTGCCATAGGTCTCTCCTTGGTGACGCATCCGATCATCTTGTGAAAGAGGATGCCTGAAACTCACTTTGAAACTTATTTCTTTTCTGGTTCAGTTTTTGCTGACCCAGCATCTTCCGTCTTATCGTTCTCGTCAGCACCCAGATCATCGCCCAGATTATCATTAGGAATGCGGCCTTCACGCAGAGCCTTGTCCTTGCGCAGCGCATCACGGATCAGATCATCGGTAAGGACCAGACGCGCATCTGAAATCAGCTCGAACGGGATACGGACAACAGGTTCATTTCCATAAGAAATCTGATCACTCTCGATCACGATGGAATCTTCAGATGCCGTTTCATCAACCACGATACGGCCACGAAATTTCTTGCGTCCTTCGTGCACGATCGACGTTTCAACCCTCGCAATATGCCCGGCCCAATCGGTAAAATCAGACTTGCGAACCATCGGGCGGTCAATGCCCGGCGACGAAATTTCAAGATGATACTTGCCGCTGATGGGGTCTTCGACATCCAGAACAGGAGCCACTGTGCGGCTTAGCAGTTCACAATCTTCAACCGTCATCGTGCCATCAGGACGCTCTGCCATGATCTGCAATGTCTGGCCATTGAGACCGGAAAGGCGCACACGCACAAGGCGGAAACCCAGCGTATTGATCACCGGTTCCACAATGGATGCTACTTTTGCATCGATGCCGGTTTCGCGGATGATACGCTCATCTGCAGTTACGGCATCTGCAGTTACGACATCTGCGGTTACGGCTTCAACTGCCTGTTCGTGTTCGCTCACTCGATAAACCTTCTTTACAGGGTCGCAGGTAACAAAAAAGAGCGGGTCCGGGAGGGCCCACTCTTGTTCAAACGACCAAGAATTTGAAACTTATATACCAGCCGGTGTTGATTTTTTCAAGAGCTGCATCGGAGATAGATCACTTGCGGATAAATGTAAGATAAGCCGCTGTGCGACCTTCGCGAAAAGCCTTGGCTTCATAACGCGTGCCCGGCCAGCCATCATAAGCATTTTTCCAGTCATCCGGGCCTTGCGCCTGCCATTCGAAAGCCGGATGTCTGCGGCAATGCTGCAATGTCCAGTTCACATAATGTTCAATATCTGACGCAAAACGGAATTTCGCGCCGGGTTTCAACAAACGCGCGAAGCGGTCGAGATTGGCATCACTCACAAAACGACGCTTCCAATGACGACGCTTGTGCCATGGGTCAGGATAGAACAGATCAATGCCTGCAAGCGATGCATCAGGCAGCCAATCAAGAAGATCGGTCGCATCCTCATCATATAAACGAAGATTAGTACGTGGTGCTTCATGAAGGGCAGCCAGCATTTTGGCCATGCCGTTGACGAATGGCTCGACACCAATAAAACCGGTCAGCGGATAACGCCCACTCTCATGATAGAGATGCTCGCCACCGCCGAAGCCGATTTCCATGCGCACATTTTCAACTGGCGCATCAAACAATGTCCGCAGGTCCTGTGGAGCGGACCTGCCGAGATCAAGTTTCAGACGCGGCAGCAAATCCTCAAACAGATTATTCTGATGCGGACGCAGTGGCTTGCCATGACGACGGCCAAAAAAATTTCCGGCCGCGCGTACAGGATGGGATTCATTATTCATTTAGGCTCAGACTGAAAGCGCAGCCTTCAATGCCTTGGTGAGATCGGTCTTTTCCCATGAGAAAGAACCATCCCGACCCGCCTTGCGACCAAAATGGCCATAAGAAGAAGTCTTGGCATAGATAGGCTTGTTAAGATCAAGATGTTTGCGGATGCCGGTTGGGGAAAGATCCATAACCTTGCGCAACGCGTCCTCGACAGCCGCTTCATCCACTTTGCCGGTACCATGCAGGTCCACATAGACTGAAAGCGGCTGTGCGACGCCGATAGCATAGGAAAGCTGGATCGTGCAGCGGTCTGCAAGATTGGCGGCAACGACATTTTTAGCGAGATAACGCGCAGCATAGGCTGCGGAACGATCGACCTTGGTCGTATCCTTGCCGGAAAATGCACCGCCACCATGGGGCGCTGCACCGCCATAGGTGTCCACGATAATCTTGCGGCCTGTCAGGCCCGCATCACCATCCGGTCCGCCGATCACGAACTTGCCGGTCGGGTTGATGTACCAGCTGCAATTTTCTGCAATCGGCAGATCACCCAATGCTTCGCGGATATAAGGCTCGACAACGGAACGAACCTTTTTGGAATCCCAGCTTGCATCAAGATGCTGCGTGGAAAGGACGATTTGCGTTACTTCAGCAGCCTTGCCGTTTTCATAGCGCACTGTGACCTGGCTCTTGGCATCAGGGCCAAGCTTGCCCGGATCACCTTCACCTTTGTGCCGGGCCTCTGCCAGCTTTTCGAGAATCTTGTGCGAATAATAAATCGGTGCAGGCATAAGATCAGGCGTTTCACGGCAGGCATAGCCGAACATGATACCCTGATCGCCCGCCCCCTCTTCGCCCTGACGATCGGCTGCATTATCCACGCCCTGGGCAATATCAGCTGACTGCGGATGCAAAAGCACGTCAATCTTGACCGTACGCCAGTTAAAACCATCCTGCTCATAACCGATTTCACGGATAGCCTTGCGGGCAGCCGAGCGGAAGCGTGACGGGTTGATCAAAGGATGGCCTGCCTTGTCACAGGCAATTGAACCATCCTTATTCTTCTTCAGGAAAGTCTCAGGCACACGGACTTCACCGGCAATAACTACACGATTGGTCGTGGCAAGCGTTTCGCACGCGACACGGACAGACCAGGGATCAACGCCGGTGCGGCGTGCTTCCTTATAGATCATGTCTACGATTTCATCGGAAATACGGTCGCAAACCTTGTCCGGATGACCTTCGGACACAGATTCGCTGGTGAAGAGATAAGAACTGCGCGACACGGGTAACCCCTCTTGAAAATCCAACGGAACCAACGCCCGTCATGGAAACACAGTAGCGCCCGGGACTGTTTCATCATGGTCCGGGTACATTATTGTGTTAGCGAAGTTAGGATTAAACCGTCAATGTATATTCTTGTTACGATACCATATGCCGGAAAAAAATCTTTCCAGCATATGGTTTATAAACATTATGAATGGAATATCCTGCCGGGTTTCGGTCAGGACATAACCATTATTGAGCGCTGGCCTTGATTGCAAACCCGGTTCGCAGTTCCGGCAACAACAGCTTTATTCGCTGTCAGCAGCGAGCGACTTCACAAGATCGATGATCTTACGGCGAACTTTTGGATCTGAAATCTTGGTGAATGCGCGGGTAAGCTGAACGCCTTCATTGGAACTAAGAAAATCAACGACATAAGTCGCTTCATTATCCTCAGCGAAACCAGCCTGTGTATTTGTCGTTGAACCCGGTGCATCTTCGAAAAAGAAGGAAACCGGAACATTCAGAATTGAGGAAATTGCCTGAAGACGACTTGCACCAACGCGGTTGGTGCCTTTTTCATATTTCTGAATCTGCTGGAAAGTAATGCCAAGGCTTTCGCCTAATTTTTCCTGACTGAGGCCGAGCATATTGCGGCGAAGACGAATGCGGCTGCCCACATGCACATCAATGGGGTTGGGCTTCTTCTTATTCTCAATCATACAACTTCACTCCTCGCGACCGCGAGCTTTCATTCATGTACTGTTCATATGAACAGGGGTAAAAATCATTGTGGGGAGGTAGTCTGACTGGTTTTCAGAAGAAACCGTCACCGCCCGGGTATAACAACGTAACAAAATTGCCATGTCAATGAAAACGCTTGCGCAAAAACAGTCTCAACCACACGCATATGGCGAATAGTGCCAATAGAATCACAAGAGTATGTTTGCCGGTTGGCGCGGTGCCCCAAAATGGGACACGTTCTTCAGGCAAGTAGGCATCAATCACCCCTACAGCGTCCAGAGGCAATTTCTGGATGATTCGGCCATAAGCATCCACAACGGCAGATATACCATTATTGGCAGAACGAACGAGGGGCAGTCCCTGCTCGACAGAACGCACCTGCGCCTGCCGAAAATGCTGATAAGGTCCGGGCGTATCGCCATACCATGCATCATTGGTGACGTTGACAATCGCTGTCACCTTTCGCCCGGTATAGGAGAGTTCATCCGGGAAAATCGCCTCATAACAAATCAGCGGAAGAAATGTTTGTCCTTCCATGACATTGATTGCATGACGCGCCTTGGCAGCAGTAAAACCACCCGGCATCTCGACAACTTCCTGAAGACCCAAACTGCGAAGAAACCGCTCGAATGGCAGATATTCTCCGAACGGAACCAGATGAACCTTATCGGTATAATCAATGATCTTGCCGTCACCATCAATCGTCAGGATTGAATTATAATAGCGCGGATCACGCCGCGGCACGCGTTCTTCACGCACCGCACCAGTTAACAGCACCTGATCATCATCAATCACCTCGGCGATGCGTTCAAGCGCATCCGGTGTCAATGAAAGAATATAGGGAACGGCCGTTTCGGGCCAGATCACCACATCCGGCTTTGGATCACCCTCTGCCGGTTGCTGTTTGGTCATGGCGATAAATTTATCGAATATCGCACGCCGCTCGTCATTGTCCCATTTCAGGCTCTGGGAAATGGAAGGCTGCACGATGCGCATCGAAAGCGTCGTCCGATCAGTGTCGAGCGCTGGCGCATTCGACAAGACCCATGCTCCGAAGCCAATATGCGCGGCAACGAAAACAATTGCCAGTCCCAAGCCGGCCTTTGCAAAACGTCCGCCACTCAAAAGCGCAGGGGCTGAAAACACGAAAGCTGCAAACACACTCATTCCGACAAGGCCTACAATCTCGACAGATTGCATCATCATCGGCGTTGGCATCAGCGCATAGCCAAGCGCATTCCATGGAAATCCTGTGAATGCAAATGTTCGCAGCCATTCGGCAAAGCCAAAACCAAGGGCCATTGCAAAGATACGCCCGATTCCGGGAGACCAGAAAAGCCGCGCAACCATTGCGGCCAATCCGTAGAAAATTGCCAGAAATGCCGGAAGACCAAGCACTGCGAGCGGTATGGCCCAGGCAAATTGTTCAGCATCAACGAGAAGAGCAGCACCGATCCACCATAGACCGGACACAAAATAACCAAGGCCAAACCACCAGCCAATCAGTCCGGCAGGGAAAAAGCGGCGAAGCGACCCTTTTTCCCTATCTGGAACAGCCCCATCAATCAGCCAGACGAGAAACGGAAATGCGATGAAGCCTGCTATGAAAATATCAAAGGGCGGTTGCGTCAGGGTTGCGAATGCGCCGCTGAGAAAAGCGACCAGCGCACGCCGCCAGCCGCTCAAAGCCGCTATTTTCCCTGCAAGCCCCTCGAACATCAGCCCTCTTTGATCACTTGAGATCCATCATTACCCTCTAATGGAAGCATTACACCCTGCCGCTGGCCGTGGCTATCCGCTTCGGACAATGGCACGATACGAACCTGTTTTACACGGCGCGGATCAACCTCCAGCACATGAAATTCATATCCCGGAATTGCCTGAACCACTTCGCCGCGCACCGGAATACGTCCAAGCACAGAAAAAATCAGACCGCCAACCGTGTCCACATCCTCACCATGCTCGCCCACCTCAAAGGAAGGACCAATCTTCTGGGCCAGCTCTTCAAGGTCAGCGCGTGCATCGACAACAAACACGCCGTTGGCTTCCTCAGAGATCATGATGTCTTCATCATCATGCTCGTCTTCGATGTCACCAACAACCATTTCAACAATGTCTTCGAGCGATGCCAGCCCATCGGTGCCGCCATATTCATCAATGACCAGCGCCATCTGGATATGCGCCGCCTGCATTCGCGCCATCAATCCGCTCGCCATCATGGATGGTGGGACAAACAGCACCTTGCGCATGAGATCAAGTTCACCAATGGTTTTCGTGAGATCCACACGCCCCATGTCAAAATTGGCAGCACTCGTCTCATCCGTCTTCTGACGGGCTTGCTGTGTAATATAATTGAGCACATCGCGGATATGAATCATGCCGCGCGGATCATCCAGTGTTTCCGCATAAACAGGCATGCGCGAATGGCCGGAGCTTTCAAACAGTTCCAGCGCTTGCCAAAGAGGGGTGGTAATTTCAATCGCCACCACATCGGCACGTGGAATCATCACGTCTTCAACGCGAATTTCCCGCAGGCGCAGAATATTATTAAGCATCGCCTTTTCTTCAGGCGAAAAAACCGAGTCCTGCTCGCTTTCAGTGCTTGAAAGCGCATCAGCCAGATCTTCACGCAAGGACGATGAATGGCGCGAACGCATAAAGGGAAAAATATTTGCCAGAAGGGAACGCTTTTCGCTCAATTGTGAGCGCTGCGTACTTTGCCCCTCAGTGTCTTGTGTGTCGCTTCGGCTATCGCCAGCGGTTGAGGAATTGTTGTGGTCAGCCATGATCAATCTGTTTCAACGTTTAAATCGGATACAGCATAAGGGTCGGGGATGGCAAGAGCATGAAGGATTTCGCGCTCGCGGCGTTCCATTTCTTCCGCCTCCTCTTCCGTCTCGTGATCGTAACCCAAAAGATGCAAGAATCCATGCACCACGAGATGGGTGAGGTGATTATCGAACGGCTTGCCCTCTGTGAGAGCCTCGCGCTCAACCGTTTCACGCGCAATGATGATATCACCAAGCATCGGACCGGGTTGCCCGCCAGCCTTCACAGGATAAGCAGGAAAAGACAGAACATTGGTCGCCTTGTCTTTGTTGCGCCACTCGGCATTGATTTTACGGATGGAGGCATCGTCGGTAAAAACCAGACTAAGCTCGCTCTTGGCGGGTTCAAGCCGGAGATTATCCCAGGCCGCCTCGACGGAGCGGCTCACAAGCCCTTCAAGGGCTGTTTCTTCCGGCCAGTTGCCGGCCTCGATCATAATGTCGATCTGGATCGCGTTATCTGACACTTGTGCTGCGGCTTGCCATGAAACAGCCGCTCTATCCTTCCAGTTGTTAAAAAAGCGCCGTCCGCTGAAAAACGGACGGAATAGTTTAAATCGCCATTATTCTACATCAATACAAGAATAATTTTGAATTATTCTGATCTGGCATGTTTTTTGGCATCATTGTCATAAGCACTGACAATTGCAGCGACCAGTGGATGACGCACCACATCTTTCTCGGTAAAGCGCACCTTGACCACTGAATCCACACCTTCCAGCACACGCAGCGCCTCAACAAGACCCGATTTCTGGCCGGGTGGCAGATCGATCTGGCTTGGATCACCATTGACCATCATGCGCGAGCCTTCACCAAGACGGGTCAAAAACATCTTCATCTGCATCGATGTCGTGTTCTGCGCTTCATCCAGAATAACGGCGGAATGCGCCAATGTGCGACCACGCATGAAAGCAAGCGGTGCGATTTCGATCACACCAGCCGTGATAGCCCGCTCGACCTTTTCCGCAGGCATCATATCATAAAGCGCATCATAAAGCGGACGCAGATAAGGATCGACCTTCTCCTTCATATCACCGGGCAAAAAGCCCAGACGTTCGCCTGCTTCAACAGCCGGACGCGACAAAATGATCCGCTCGACCAGACCGCGCTCAAGCAACATGGCTGCATGGGCAACAGCCAGATAGGTCTTGCCCGTTCCGGCTGGCCCGACACCAAAAACCAGTTCCGAGCGTTCCAAGGCACGCATATAGGCGTCCTGAACCGGCGTGCGGGCAAAGATCGTCTTCTTGCGGGTGGAAATCTGCGCCGATGAAAGCTTGCCCTTGTTTTCAAGGGTTGGCAGCGTCAGCTGATCATCGGCAGCGATGGCCATGCGCAGTGCGCCATCCACATCGGATGGTCCAAGTTCATGGCCCTTCTGCAATGTTTCATAGAGATTATCCAGTGCACGCCGCGCCTGTTCGGTCGCTGTCGGCTCTCCGCGAATGGAAAGCTGATTGCCCTTCGAACGCACATCAACGCCGAGCTTCTGCTCAATGCGTGCCAGATTCTCATCGAACTGACCGTAAAGCGCACTGGCAAGCCGGTTATTGTCGAATGTGAGGACGATATGGGCCATATCGGAAGCCCCGGATGTGGCAGTTTTAGCAGAACTCGCAGCCGGGCTTGAAATTGTGTTTGTTTGCGTATGGACGGTTGGCTTGGCAGGCTTAAGTTTTTCCGTAGCGCTCAAACGCATCTCCCAAAGGTTCACGCATTGCAATCGCAGTACCAGCAGAATGTTCGGTCAAAGACTACGCACCGCGACTACTGCTTCAATGGCATCATGCGCCTAGACAAGCTTTTGCGCAATAAGACTATTGGTACCAGTCCCCGTAATTTTTACGCGGATAATTTCACCGACCTGATCATCATTATTATCGATGATCGCAGGCAAAAGCCATGGCGAACGACCAACCATCTGGCGCTCAAAGCGACCCTTCTTTTCCAGAAGCACATCCATTTCGCGGCCAACAAGTGAATCCTGAAAGGCATATTGCTGTTCATTGAGCAATGCCTGAAGGCGCTGCAAGCGCTCGTCCTTGACCGCCTCCTCCACATGATCGGGCAGATCAGCACCCGGCGTTCCGGGGCGTGGCGAATATTTGAACGAATAGGCTTGCGCGTAATGCACGTCGCGCACCAATTGCATCGTATCTTCAAAGTCCTGATCGGTTTCACCGGGGAAACCGACAATGAAATCCCCCGAAAGCGCCATATCCGGGCGCACTTCGCGGATACGCTCGACAAGACGGATATATTCATCGGCCTTGTGGCGGCGGTTCATGGCTTTGAGAATACGATCTGACCCGGCCTGAACCGGCAGATGCAGATAAGGCATCAGCTGACGCAGATCGCGATGCGCTGCAATCAAAGCATCATCCATGTCGCGCGGATGACTGGTTGTATAGCGAAGACGCGCCACTCCGGGAATACGTGCAAGGCGGAACAGCAATTCGCCAAGCCCCCATTCACGGCCATCATCACCCGCACCATGCCATGCATTGACGTTCTGGCCCAGAAGGGTCAGTTCACGTACGCCACTATCAGCAAGCCGCTCGGCTTCAGCGACAATCTGCGCAACACTGCGCGAGACTTCAGAGCCGCGCGTATAAGGCACCACACAAAAAGTGCAGAACTTGTCGCAGCCTTCCTGAACGGTCAGAAAAGCCGAAACACCACGCTTGCGGGTTTCTTCACGCTTTGGCGCCGGCAGATGCTCGAATTTGTCTTCGATCGCATATTCGGTTTCGACAACCTTTTCGCCGCGACGTACCCGCGCCAGCGCATTGGGCAGACGATGATAGGTCTGCGGTCCGATAACCAGATCGACATTGGGCGCACGGCGCAGAATTTCCTGTCCTTCAGCCTGTGCAACGCAACCGGCAACGCCAATGGTCAATTCCTTGCCATCCGGTCCGCGCTTATCCTTCATCTTGCGCAGGCGACCCAGCGCCGAATAAAGCTTTTCCGATGCTTTTTCGCGAATATGACACGTATTGAGCAACACCAGATCGGCATCATCCGGCGTGTCAGTCGTGACATAGCCTTCTTGCGCAAGGCTGTCCGCCATGCGCTGACTGTCATAGACATTCATCTGGCAGCCATAGGTTTTTACAAACACTTTACGTGTGTTGCTGCCATCTGATGTTTTTTGAATATCGGTCATGTTTTCGCTCATAGACGGCTATCTAGCGGTTTTATCATCGCTTTGAAAGGCGACAAACTTACCAAATGTCAATCTTCCGCGATCTCACGTCCCAGAAGCGAGGTCTGCAACAATACTCTCACCCGGCTTTCCATGCTGCGGGCCAGCGCCTTGCGGTCTGTTTCGGCTGTCACCACAATCGGCTCACCGAAACGTATTTCAACGTCAATTGCGCCTTCTTTCAAAATCCCCTTGAGATGCGGCATTAACTCAACATCACCCGGCCATGAGGCAATCGGTCGATGATAGCGGCCCATCGCCATGCCATGCACACCAGTATAGGCAATGGCGACCGGCTGCACGAGCACTTGCTCAACACCCGCTTCACGAATGGCTGCATGTGCTGCTCCAAAAAGCGCAGTTTTAAATGGCAAAACCCGATTGCCATCAGAAGTCGTCCCCTCCGGGAACAAAATCATCGCATCACCATCGGCCAGACGTTTTGCAATGTCGGAGGTTTGTTCGCCGGTCTTGCCGCGTCGCTCCCGCTCAACAAAGACCGTGCGTTGCAACACGGCAAAAAAGCCGAATACCGGCCAGTTTTTCACTTCCGACTTTGCAATGAAAGACACTTGTCCCGCTGCCGAAAGAACGACAATATCGCTCCATGATGTATGATTGGCGACCAGCAGCAGCGGTCTGTCTTCCGCCATCTCGCCAACAATCGTGATGCGAAAACCAAACAATCGTGCGATGATGCGGTGAAAGAAATTCGGCAGACGGCGCTTCCATGTATTTTTAAGCCGTAAAAACACATATTGTACCGGAATGAGCGACAGGCTGAGTGCAACCATCGCGCCCACGACCAGAATGATGCGGATTGCACCAATCATTGCGGCCTCACCAGATCGCGTCGCAAAATGAAAGCCGAAGAACGACCATTTTCTGTCTCATAATAGGCCGGGCGATCGCCAACCTTGTTAAAACCGATGCGTCGATAGAGAGCCAATGCCGCCACATTACTTTCATCAACTTCCAGAAACAGCGTTTCTGCCCGTTCCTGATAGAGATAACGCAAAACCGCATCCATCAATGCGCGGCCCACACCTTGTTTGCGCACATTATCGGAAACCGCAATCGTGAGAATTTCCGCTTCACCTGCAACCAGTCGTGCCAGCACAAAACCACAGGCCTTGTCCGGCTGACGATCAGGCCTGGCTACAAAGCCAAAAACATTATCCTGCGCAATCAGCGAGCGAAAATCATCCGAACTCCAGCCATGGTGAAAAGAAAGCGCATGGATACGCTGGATTTCTGCGCTATCGTGCACATCAAGAGGCTCGACCGAAACCGGTCTGCGGCCAAAGTGCTGTAGCAAAAAACCCAGCATCCTATTCTCCGCCCACCTTGCGCGGCAGCGCAAAACCGGTTTGGGGTTTTACATCCGGTCCACGCATATAAAGCGGTTTTGGCGCAGCACCCGGCTCACGCAATGCTGCAAGTTTGGCAAAAGTGCCAATCCGTCCCGTGGGTCCGGTTTGTGCCGTGCTGAATGTTCCGGCCAGAATCTCGTTAAGTGCAGCGGCGGCAGAACCAGCCAGTACCGTCTCTGAGGATTGCTGCCGGACAAGCGCCAGCGCCTCATCACGGGAGAGTACCATCGGGCCTGTTATAGCAAGCATATCCGCACCAAAAGCCTGCGCGTAGATTTCACCGCGATGCGCTTCAAACAGCACAAGAACCGGCTGCCCGGGGTGACTGATGGCCACTTCACAGGCAAGCGCATCAAAAGCACTGATCCCGATTGCCGGGCGTTCAAGCGCCAGCGCAAAACCGCGTGCTGCCGAAACTCCAATCCGCACACCGGTAAATGAACCCGGACCAATATTGACCGCCACGCGATCAAGCTCAGTCATGACAACAGCAGATTGAGCCATTGCCCGCTCTATATAGTCCATCAGCACTTCAGCATGACCTTTTCCGATATTCTCGCTGATTTGGGCAAGAACCATATCGGTGCCGGAATCATAAACTGCGGCAGCACACCAGGAAGAAGCGGTATCAAGGGCAAGTATCTTCATAAGCCACCGGGTAAATCAGAAATCGTTGTGCCACAAGTAAAACCCATGAAAAGAAATAAATTTACGGGAGTTTAAAGGAACAAAACTCAATGCAGAGCGTTTTAATGCTGGATGCGGGGTGGAATTCAATTACCCTGTCCGAACCGGCCTTACATTGAGATCCGGCGGGACGGTTTCAGAAAGCGAATCTGCTTTCACTCAGTGATGACCAATCACTGTTACATTAAGTCGGATCATATAAAGGATATGAGGATCAAATGTCCAAGAAGTCGATGCATGCAACCCGCAACGATCTTCCCTCCAATACCAAGACCACAATGATCGCGCTGCTGAATGAAAATCTGGCTGCGACCATTGATCTTGCCCTCATCACCAAGCAGGCGCACTGGAACCTTAAAGGTCCACAGTTCATTGCCGTGCATGAATTGCTCGATACGTTCCGTTCAGAGCTGGACGAGCACTCTGACACAATTGCTGAACGCGCTGTGCAGCTTGGTGGAACGGCCTATGGCACAACACAGGTTGTCGCCAAAGACACCAAGCTCAAAGCCTATCCGACCGATATTTATGCTGTGCACGACCATCTGGCAGAGCTGATCGAGCGCTATGGTGACGTGGCCAATCTCGTGCGCCAGTCTATCAAGGATGCGGATGAAGCCGGTGATGACACCACGGCAGATATTTTCACTGCCGCTTCGCGCAGCCTCGATAAGGCACTGTGGTTCCTGGAAGCCCATGTTCAGGAAAAGAACTGATTTTGACGCTCTGACGGTCTGCAAATGGCGTTTTTCTGCGTTTCCGGTGCTCATGTAGCTTTAAGTACATTCCGCTCCGGTTCTCGAAATCCACCATTTTCGACACGTCATAACACCAAAATGAATAGTCCTGCGACTGTAAAGAAAAGGCCGGGAAATTCCCGGCCTTTTCTATATCAATTGGCCCATTCGCCGCCACGCATGACAGGCTCGCGGCTGCCATCGGCATTAACACCATCAACGTCAATCTTGTCTGAACCGATCATCCAGTCGATATGGATCAGGCTCGAATTGCCACCCTGTGCTTTGATCTGTTCCGGCGTCAGTTTTGCACCATCGATAAAGCATTTCGAATAGCACTGGCCGAGCGCGATATGGCTCGCAGCATTTTCATCAAACAGGGTATTGTAAAACAAAAGTCCGCTCTGCGAGATTGGTGAAGAATGCGGAACCAGCGCCACTTCGCCCAGACGACGTGCGCCTTCATCTGTATCCAGAACCTTGTTGAGAACCTCTTCGCCACGGCTGGCGCTGGCTTCAACAATGCGGCCCGATTCAAAGCGGACAGAGATGTCATCAATCAGCGTGCCTTGATGCGACAGCGGCTTGGTGCTCGACACATGGCCATCAACGCGCAGTGCATGCGGTGTTGTAAACACTTCTTCGGTCGGGATATTCGGATTGCATGTAATGCCATTCTTGGCCGTTGATGCGCCGCCGTGCCATTTGTGGCCATCGGCAAGACCAACGGTCAGATCGGTGCCCGGTCCCTTGAAATGCAGGGCACTGTAAGCCTTGCCATTAAGATAGCGCGTACGGGTGCGCAATGCTGCATTATGTGCGGCCCATGCACCAACCGGATCATCGACATCAACACGCGAGGCTGCAAAAATCGCATCAGCCAGCTTGCGGGTTGCAACATCTGCCGTGTCTTCGGGGAACATCAGTTTCGCCCATTCCGGGTTCGGATAGGAAATGATGTTCCAGTTGATATCAAAGCCTGCAATCTTTTCCAGAGCCGGCTGGTAGGCTTTGGAATTGGCACGATTGGCGCGCGAAACCTTTGCCGGGTCCTGTGCAGATAAAAGCATTGGGTTATCAGCGGCAATTGCAAGACGGGCCGCACCATTGGCATAGGCCTTGGCCATGCCTTCATAGAGCCAGTCAGCAGCACGATCAAAGCTCGCATCAGATGCGTTTTCATAACGCGCCAGCGCAATCGCATCATCGGAGAAAAATGGCGTCACCAAACCCGCACCAGACTTATAAGCATGTTTGGCAATCAACCGCACAAGCGGTAAAGCAACAACAGGTGCTGTGATGACGAGGTCCTGCCCTTCGCGCAATTGCAAACCGACCCGCACGGCCACTTCGGCCAGACGTTCGAGTTTTACCGGATCTATAACGGGCGTGTTCATGTCATGTGCCATATGGCTGCAAGCCTCACCTTTGAAAGAATCAGTAGCAGTGTATCAGAAGGCATAATTTCACCACTATTTTTACTGCAATTGCACTATATTCATTGTGCGGCCGAATAAATTTTTGCTCAACGAAAGCAACAGTTATGAAGAAAAATGTGCTGATTATCCTTGGTTTGACAACCCTGCTTGCCAGCTGCCAGACCATGACACCTGAACAGCGCCGTGCAGCCGATGAAGAAACCTGCCGCAATTATGGTTTTAAACAAAAATCCGATAATTTTGCCAATTGCATGATGCGGCTTGATCTCGACCGCCGTGCAGATCGTCGTGCATGGCAAAACCAGCCTGACTTCTATGAAAGGCCAATGGTTATTTACCAGCCGGTGCCGGTTATTCTGAATAAATAAATCACACAGGCATTATTGGTTGAAAGAATTTCACTGCCGTGAGATATTTACTATTATTTTTTTCATTATTATTAATACAATTTCAGGAAATAATAAATGAATAATCTATTTTTTATATCTATACTCGTTTTACTTTTATCAGCATGCACCATCACTTCGATAGATTCGGACAGGGAAACCTGCGATGACCTGCAATTCCCGAGAGGCAGTACGGAATATTCGAATTGCCTTTTACAATTAGAGATTTCCCATCGCACAAACAGGGAAATACGCAACGCCGCACGATACCGCAACAAATATCAAAAAAAGAATGATGACTAAATTCAAAGCGCATTTCGGCTTGAAAATATCAAGTCGAAATGCGCTTTGAATATCAGGACAGCTTGTAAAGTCGGTAAAAACGCCGCTTAAAGCGGTGTTTCCGGGCGTTCCTGCGCAAGAAGCAGCGCACCAATTGCATCAACATGCTTCTTATCGGCCACGTAGCCAAGAGATGCGTTCTGGGCAGATGGAGACGCTTCATCAAATGCGGGTTGATAGCTTGCAACCTGCGTCAGCACTGGTTTTTCATCAGGCTTCACAGGAAGCGTTGCAACACGATCACCACGGGCCTGCGGGCCAGTACCGTCATTTTGCTGCGTTTGAGTTGATTTCGCAGCTTCAGCCAAAGCAACCTGCACCGTTGGCTGCGCCTGAGCTACAGTGACATCCTGCTGCGTGGTCACATTATAGAATGGTCCCTCTGGCACTGAAGGCGACTGAGGTGTCGATACATAAGCGAGAGTGTAAGGTGTCTGCGGAACCGGGTTCTGCAATTGACCGTCACGACCACGCTTTTCGTAAAAAGAATTTCCACCGGCAACCAGCACATAATGCATGTTTTTATAAGGGAACTTGAGGCCCGCCGTGTGGAAGAACATCGCATTCTTTAAGGAAGGATGACGTTTCCCCTTGAGAACGGCATCAGCTGCAGCCTGAACATCAGGCAGAGCCTTTGAATTCATCTTGCGTGTCAAAACACCGGGGGCAAACTGGTTCTTCTGACCGACAACGCCGCAAATCGTATTGGGATAGCTGCCCGATGCAAGACGGTTCATCACAACCGTACCCACAGCCATCAAACCATCGGGGCTTGAACGATTTGATTCAAAGAACATTGCACGCTCAAGGCATTCGCGGTCTCTGGCTGTATAGGTGAAAGTCTTGACACCCTTGACCGTCTTGACGTTGCTCGTTGCCACGGTCTTTTCAGCCTTGGTGGAACCACCAGTCGTCGTGCAACCTGTCACCAAAAATGGTGCAACGAACAGCCCGACAATAACAGGCAATTTCCACTTAGCAGCGCACATCAATGGTTCAATCTCATAGTTACGACCCTTAATTGATCCAACCTCACTTCCGTCCTGAACAGGTTCTATGGAAGCAGGCTGCGATGCAAAGCCAAATAAAACGGAAATCAAAAATTCTGCTGTCACTCAACTTCATCATGTTTTTTGAATTTTTAGGCCAAAAAAAGGCAATGGGTCAAATTTTGAAACCACATCACCCTCATTACAGCAGCAAAACAGATCTGTATTAAGCGGTTAATTTTGACAGCAAACCATTCAAATATATTAATAAAACCTTAATAAACTGCTACGGTTCTTGTAAGTTATTGATTTCAGGCGATAGAAAGCGCTCCAATACAGGCCACATCTCTGCCTTAATTTGCTTTTTCCTGTAATTTTTCAAAATGCTATTTTTAATTTAAAAAATTTTCCCAAAAACGCCTTTTTACACGCCCTGAATGAAAGGCGATCAACTTTACCCGGATCGATGTAATATTACGTGATGCGAGCCATTTTGGAACAAATCGAAGCTGAAACTTTGCGAATCGGTATTTTCAAAGCGCGTCCAGCAATAAAAACTCCGCCATTCTTCTCGAATGGCGGAGCATAAATTCATGTTTGATACGGGATGCCGGCAATTACCCAAAGGAATAGCCGGCGCCGCGTACTGTGCGGATAGGATCAGGCGCCCGACCGACATTGATTGCCTTGCGCAAGCGCCCGACATGCACATCAACCGTGCGATCATCGACATAAATATCCGGTCCCCAGACGCCATCGAGCAGCTGGCTGCGCGAGAAAACACGTCCCGGCGACATCATGAAATATTCAAGCAAGCGGAATTCTGTCGGTCCTAAGCGGATTTCTTTTTCCTTGCGATATACCCGATGCTGCTGACGATCGAGCACAAGATCACCGACTTTCAACACATGCGAGAGCACACTTGGATTGGCACGGCGTAGCATCGCTTTGACACGAGCCAGCAATTCCGGTGTTGAAAACGGTTTGACCACATAATCGTCGGCACCAACGCTCAAACCCCGAACCCGTTCGCTTTCCTCACCGCGTGCAGTCAGCATGATGATCGGCAGGCGTTCAGTTTCCGGCCATTGGCGCAGTCGACGGCAAAGCTCTATCCCGGAAACACCCGGCAGCATCCAATCAAGAATAAGAAGGTCGGGAACATTCTCACGAAGCGCAATTTCGGCTTCATCTCCGCGCAAGATCGCATCAACATGATAGCCTTCTGCCTCGAGATTATAGCGCAGGAGCACGCTCAGAGCTTCTTCATCTTCAACCACAGCAATTTTGGGTGCCTGTGACATGTGGAGTATTTCCTATTCAAAAAGCAGCGAGCTGTAGATACAAGCCCCCAATCGACCGCGTGCCGCCGCGCTATTCTTACATATATTCAGAATTTGCGCCGCAATAATACGGCGTAAATTATCATCAGGATTTAGGTGCCTCGTCCACGACAATACCGTGGCTCAGGTCTTCTTTCGGACGTTCCGCAGGCATTTGCAGACCGGTGACGATATAATAGACCGTCTCGGCAATATTGGTTGCGTGATCACCTATGCGCTCAATATTCTTGGCGCAGAACAGAAGATGCGTACAGGCTGAAATATTGCGCGGATCTTCCATCATATAGGTGAGCAACTCGCGAAACAGCGAGGTGTACATGGCATCGATTTCATCATCACGATCACGAACAACATTGATCTGTTGTACGGAGCGCGTTGCATAGGCATCGAGCACATCTTTCAACTGTGTCAAAGCCAGCTCAGCCAGCGTCTCAAGCCCACGATAAAGCTTGCCTGGCTGGCGCGATTCCGAGACGGCAGCAACACGCTTGGCGATGTTCTTGCCAAGATCGCCCACGCGCTCAAGATCAGCCGAAATACGGATCGAACCAATGATTTCGCGCAGGTCAACAGCCATTGGCTGACGCTTGGCAATGATCATCACCGCCTTGTCGTCGATCTCGCGCTCACTTGCATCCAGAATAAGATCGTCGGAGATAACACGCTGTGCCAATGCATTATCGGCATTAACAATTGCTGCAACCGACTGCTCGACCATGCGCTCGGCATGACCGCCCATTTCGGCGATCTTGTGGGTCAGAAACTGAAGTTCTTCGTCATATGCGCTAACAGTATGCTGAGACGCCATAATAGACCTCCGATTAAAAACGCGGAAAGCAGAACCACAATCGATTCCTGCTTTTGCTGAAATAGTGTTTAGCCAAAACGACCCGTGATATAGTCCTGCGTGCGCTTTTCGGTTGGCGCAGTGAACATCACATCCGTGTCGCCAACCTCGACCAGATTGCCCAGATGGAACATGGCAGTGCGCTGTGAAACACGGGCCGCCTGCTGCATGGAGTGGGTGACAATCACGATCGTGTAATTCTGACGCAGCTCATCGATCAGTTCTTCAACCTTGGCCGTTGCAATCGGATCAAGTGCCGAGCAAGGCTCATCCATCAGAATGACTTCAGGGCTGACCGCAATGGCGCGAGCAATGCATAAACGCTGCTGCTGACCACCCGAAAGACCAGTGCCGGCATCATGCAGACGATCCTTCACTTCTTCAAAGAGGCTGGCCTTCTTCAAGCTTGTGACGACGATTTCTTCCAGATCGGTCTTGTTGCGTGCCAGGCCATGAATACGCGGGCCATAAGCCACGTTCTCGAAAATCGACTTCGGAAACGGATTGGGCTTCTGGAACACCATGCCAACACGGGCACGCAATTCAACTACGTCGATCTTCGGATCGTAGATATCCTCATTGTCGAGCGTGATATTGCCGGTGATGCGGCAACCTTCAATCGTATCATTCATACGATTAAGCGAACGCAGGAAGGTGGATTTGCCACAACCCGAAGGACCGATCAAAGCTGTAACCATCTTTTCCGGCACATCCAGATCAACTTCAAACAGAGCCTGTTTTTCGCCATAGAACACACAGACCTTGTCGCCACGCATTTTGATGGAAGGGGCGTCGGCGTTCATTTTTTCTCCTACGGCTTTTTCGAGAGATCGTTCAGTCATGAGATTCATCATTTCTCTCCCGTTTACCAGCGGCGCTCAAAGCGGCGGCGCAGAATAATTGCTAAGATGTTCATGACGGCAAGGAACAGGAGCAAAACAATAATAGCGCCTGATGTCCGTTCCACAAAGGCACGTTCGGCTTCATTGGCCCACATGAATATCTGCACAGGCAAAGCCGTGGCAGGATCCATCGGTGTTGCCGGCATATTGGCAACAAAGGCCACCATGCCGATCAGAAGCAGCGGTGCGGTTTCACCCAGTGCCTGCGCAAGACCGATAATCGTTCCGGTCAGAATGCCGGGCGCTGCAAGCGGCAACACATGATGAAAGACCATCTGTGTTTTTGATGCTCCAAGGCCAAGTGCTGCCGCTCGGATCGATGGAGGAACAGCGCGAAGGGCAGAGCGTGTTGCGATGATAATGGTTGGAAGCGTCATCAGCGTCAGCACCAGACCACCAACAATCGACGCGGAGCGCGGCAGATTGAAGAAGTTGATGAAGACGGCAAGACCAAGCAGGCCAAACACAATCGAGGGAACAGCAGCCAGATTGTTGATATTGACTTCAATCAGATCGGTCAGGCGGTTTTTCTTGGCATATTCTTCCAGATAGATGGAAGCTGCCACACCAATAGGCAATGCCAGAACCAGAACGATCATCATCATGTAGAACGAACCGACCAGCGCAACACCCAACCCCGCAGTTTCAGGCCGGCTGGAAGCACCATTGGTAAACAGCCCCCAGTTGAAGGCCTCGCTCATAATGCCTTCATCGGTCAGTTTCTTGATCCAGGAAAACTGACGATCTGAAACCTTGCGATTTGCTTCAGGGACCGAAATATCGATCTGGCCTTTATAGGCAGAATCAATATCCGCAGCCGCCAGAACAGGGATCGTCTGCGTCGTGCCAATCAGCGACGGATTATCCATCACCATCTGGCGAAGCTGAACACGAACACCATCAGAGAAGAAGCGCCCGACTTCACGCATTTCAGCACGATCTGTGGTTGGAACGCCAAGCTTTTCAGCCAGAGCATTGCGCACCAGAAGCGGATAATTGGCGGTGATCAGAACATTCGGATCACTTGCAAGCTTGTTGCCCGGATCGATGACCTGCGCGTCAAGCTTGACCGGCAGATAGATCGTTGTCTGTCCGAAAGCCGTATAGCCCTTGGAGAAGACCGAGAACAAAAGTGCGCAAAGAAAGAACACACCAATCGCAATGGCAATGATACCATAGAAACGGAAGCGGCGTTCAGCAGCGTAGCGACGCTTGATACCGATATCGCGACGCTCAGGCTTTGCCACCGCAGTGCCAGCATTCAGGGTTGAATCGGTCATTATTCGTACTGCTCCCGGTACTTGCGAACGATGTAGAGCGCAAAGATGTTCATGATCAGCGTCAGCACAAAAAGGGTGAGACCCAATGCGAAGGCAACAAGTGTCTGCGGGGAATCAAACTCAAGATCGCCTGTAAGCTGGCTGACGATTTTTACAGTGATTGTCGTCATCGCTTCAAAAGGATTGGCCGAAAGGCGGGCTGCAACACCGGCTGCAAGCACCACGATCATGGTTTCACCAATCGCACGCGAGGCAGTCATCAAAAGTGCGCCAACAATACCCGGAAGGGCTGCGGGCAGGACGACCCGCTTGATTGTCTCAGAGCGCGTAGCACCAAGACCCAGTGAGCCATCGCGCAATGAACCGGGTACTGCCGTGATAATGTCATCAGACAGCGATGACACAAACGGGATCAGCATCACACCCATGACGATGCCTGCGGTCAACACGCTCTGCGCCATGATAAAACCCTGGCCACCAGCGATTGCCATGGAGAGATCACGCAAAAACGGACCAACCGTTACAAGCGCAAAGAAACCATAAACAATGGTCGGAATACCGGCCAGAAGTTCCAGCACCGGCTTGACCACTGTGCGCACGCGCGGCGATGCATATTCAGCCATGTAAATTGCCGAAAACAGCCCAACCGGAACCGCAAACAGCATGGCGACAAAAGCAATATAAAGAGTACCGGCCAGAAGCGGGATCAGACCAAACTGACCAACTTCGCCACCAGAGCCTGCGGCTGCAAAACGCGGATCCCAGACTGTACCGAAGAAGAAGTCCATCGGTGCGATCGACTGGAAGAAGCTCACGGTCTGGAACAGGACAGAAAATACAATGCCAATGGTTGTAAGAATTGCGATGCCGGATGCAGCAATCAGCCCCCACAGGACAATACGCTCGACATTGTTACGGGCACGCGTGCGGCGTTTGATACCCGACAGGCCGAAAATCAGACCCG
Organism: Brucella gallinifaecis; assembly: GCF_006476605.1. Classification (GTDB taxonomy): domain Bacteria; phylum Pseudomonadota; class Alphaproteobacteria; order Rhizobiales; family Rhizobiaceae; genus Brucella; species Brucella gallinifaecis. Next base: position 18,066 of record NZ_ML636804.1, on the reverse strand, counting down.
CAACCGCAATAACGAGAGCAATTGCACTGCCAACGGTATGGGAAACCTTGCTTGCCTTATCAAGGAAGAGTGCAATCGGGACCATATAGTCCTGACCTTCGGTCGCAAGTGCTACGCCTTTCGAGCCAAGCACTTCACGCACTTCCTTATAAGTCTGCGGGAGAGCGTCAATTTCAGCAGGTGTCAGCTTTTGCAAGCCATCTGAGAGGTTTCGGATCATGCCAAGCTGCAGGCTGCGCTCGGAATATGATCCGTCTTCAATCGCTACAGGCATATGCGAGGTTGCTGTATGATCAAGATAAACTGATGTGCCGACCGCCCAGACTGCGAGAAACAGGATCGCAGGCAATGCAGAAACAAGGAAAACCCACCAGCCATGATAAAGCGGGCGAGAATGCATTTTCTCTGCGCTTGCGCCTACAGACTCGGCAGGCTGCGCCTTATCAATTGCTATGGCACGCTGTCGGCCAATAAAGAAACCGATCAGTCCGATTGCAATGACACTGACGAGAACCAGAAAGAAGGACATTCAATTTCCCCGGTTGCCCCAAAAAATGTGGAATTAGCCTATAAACACAATATGCATCAAGCTTATTTCCACGCGAATGCGCCTGTCTTATATGACCAGCGCCAAAGAGAAAGAACGTGGGGCGCATGATCCCCACGTTCCACAGTTCAAAACTTACTTAGCAGCCAGAACCTTGCCTTCTGTGAAGGAAGTGCGCTGGGCTTCGCGTTCTGCATCAGGAGCTGGAACCAGACCATATTCAGCAAGCGGACCATCAGGGCCAACCATCTGTTCAGACAGGAAGAAATCTACATATTCCTTGAGGCCCGGAATGACGCCAACATGTGCCTTTTTGACATAAAAGAACAGTGGGCGCGAAACAGGATATTCACCCGATGCAACAGTTTCAGCCGACGGCGTTACACCATTAACAGTTGCAACTTTCAGCTTGTCGGCATTGTTTTCAAAGAAATAGAGACCGAAAACACCAACGCCCTGCTTGTTGGAGTCAATGCGAGCCAGCGTTTCACTGTAATCGCCATCAATATCAACAGCCTTACCGTCCTTGCGAACAGCAATACAGGCAGCAGCCGCAGCCTTGTCATCAAGTCCGGTCTTCTTGATTTCTTCAAGAGCGCCCGATTCCTTGCAACCGTCAGCCATCAGCTTTTCTTCGAAAACTTCACGTGTGCCGTGCTTTTCGCCAGGGATATAAGCCGCAATATCCCAATCCGGCAGGTCTGCATTGACCTGATTCCACTTGGTATTTGGATTTTCTACCAGCTTGCCGTCAACAATAACCTTGGCAGCCAGCGCCTTGTAAAGATCAACCGGAGCAAGCTTCCAGTCCGGGCCGTTTACGTCCGTCGCAAAGACAATGCCGTCATAACCGAAACGGACTTCCTGAACGTCCTTGACGCCTGCATCGATGCAGGATTTGAGTTCTGTGCCCTTCATGGCACGCGATGCATTGGCAATATCGATGGTGTTTTCACCAACGCCCTTGCAGAATTCCTTGATACCTGCACCCGAGCCGCCCGATTCAATGACCGGCGTCTTGAAGTTAGGATAGGTTTCACCAAAAGTTTCAGCAACAATCTTGGCATAAGGCAAAACGGTCGAAGAACCGGAAACCTGAATCTGTTCGCGTGCGTTTGCGGCTGAAACCGACAATACTGCTGCTATTGCCAGCGCTGCGCTCGAGGAAATCAACTTGTTCATGAGTACCAGTCCCTGTTGTAAAAGACACATGACGTAAAAGCGTCAGCAGCCATCTACGCGCTCTATATAACAATCATATGACAGTCGTGTTACAGCTCTGTGTCATTCATTCATGCAGGCAATTTTGTGCCCACATATACAAAATAGCTAATCTATAAATCACTCATCTGGTCGTGACAGAACATATAGGGCAGAGCCAGCCATAAAAATTGCGACACCGATTGCAAGCAAAGGACCGGGCTGCGCACCCAACCAGAACATAGCATAGCCAAATGTCATCCCAAGACATGCAAAGAGTTTGGCCCTTGGGGGTATTGCTCCGCGCTCGCGCCATTTTATAATCATCGGACCAAAACGTGGATCGGCCAAAAGACGTGCCTCGAATTTCGGTGACGAGCGTGCAAAAAACCATGCAGCCAGAATAATGAAAATCGTAGTAGGCATGACCGGCAGAATGGCGCCAATGATACCCAGCGCCACCATCAGAAAACCAAGACACAGATAAAGAATACGCTTGCCCGCCGAGATCGGCGCTATTGGCGCTATTGGCGCTTCCACATCATCCTTTGGTGTCTTGTCGGGCATGATAATCCATTCTGAAGATGCGCATTTATAACAGGATTCTGGCTTTTACATGCATAGGATGATTGGTCAAAACCGCGTCATCTCGTCGGATTTCAACAAAAGTTACAGAAAAGACTCCAAACTTTATCAATCAAAATACAGCTAATAGTTGTTTTTTATCTCTCAAAAGCCAGATTTCTTTATCTTGGAAGCCAATTGAGAAAACTTGGAGCACAAATAGAAATTGCATTGTCGTGGCTAAGGATCAGACCCGCGCAAAGCAGCTTTTCTTGCATCCAAACATTTAAAACATGGATCAAGCGAGCATTTTGCAAAATCCTGATTGATCATAAGCATCTTTACATAAATAACGCTATATAATTCAAAAATATTCTTTATGATTTCTTGAATATTTAAATAAACAACCAATAGTATAGGATGATATTCCGCCTGGGCAGACGCTCCAATCATCTCATTATACTCTCAATAACATCACGCCATCGCCACATTTAGATTCCAGTTGGCTTCTGCCTTGATCAGCTATGACTGCAAAGGCTCAGCGAAACGACTATCTGGAATCATGATGAAGTTCAAAATCCGTATGGCAATACTCGCCGTTGCGACAACTGGTTTATTCTCAGTCAACGCAATGGAAGCGCAAGCTGCGCGTTGTGGCAGCGCTTCATGGTACGCGCTCACTTCCCGCACAGCATCGGGCGAACGTATGAACCCAGCCGGACTGACTGCCGCACACAAAACACTGCCTCTCGGTACCAAGGTTAAGGTAACGAACCAACGCAATGGTAAATCGCTTGTCGTGCGCATCAATGACCGCGGCCCCTTCATCAAGGGACGCATCCTTGATCTCTCCAAAGGCGCTGCGCTGCGCCTCGGCTTTATCAATTCCGGGCACACAAATGTCTGCTTCACACCGCTCTAAACTCCATCAGCAATAGCATTTTCTAAAACCGCTATGGGCTTCCATGGCGGTTTTTTGCATGCTTGAATACACGCAAAAGATGTACTGATTGCAAAATACCCGCGTTAACCAATAATTAAGATGTTGGGCGAATAGGCGGCAAGCTGAATTGACTTGAGCCACATTTCATACTTTAACTTTTCGTTAACAAATGCCCTGTTCGGGCTGTGAAAAGGGCGTTGAGTATGTTTTGTGTAGTTCGCTCAGGCATGAAGATTATTGCTGCTGCCAGCATCGGTATTGCTGCTCTGATATCGAGCTTCAATGCGCAGGCTGCATCAAGTGCCTATATGCAGACTGGCAAATTAACCTCGCAGCCCATTGGACATTACGAATTTTGCAAACGCGAAGCGGCTGAATGCAATATCATAAGCCGTGATACACGTTCATTATCGCTCAACAACAGCAACTGGAAACTGATCCAGACAGTAAATCTTGCCGTCAATGAACGTATCAAGCCGATGACCGATATGGAAATATACGGCGTTGAGGAATATTGGACCTATCCAACAACCGTTGGTGATTGTGAAGACTATGTTCTGCTCAAGCAGCGCGAACTGGCAAAGGCCGGTATTCCGATGACTGCGCTGTTGATCACTGTCGTCCGCAAGCCAGACGGCGAAGGCCATGCAGTGCTTAGCGTTCGCACCGACCGCGGCGATTTCGTTCTCGACAATCTGACTGACGAAGTTCTTCGCTGGGATGATACGGAATATACATTTCTCAAGCGTCAGGCTGCCAATAATACTGGCCGCTGGGTTTCTATCGAAAGCCCGGACAATCTGCTGGTCGGCTCTGTGAAGTAAGATCAGGCGGAAGCTCTCAGCCTTTCCGCACCCATCCGATAGGAAATCGCGCCGGCGAGATGTATTCGGCTGATCTGGTCGATACCGTCAAGATCAGCCAGTGTGCGCGCTACTTTCAAAATACGATGATAGGCACGGGCCGAAAAGCGCATCTGCTCACTGGCATCGCGCAGCAATTTGATACCCGCCGCATCAGGCTTTGCGACCTCTTCAATCAGATTTGCCGAACAATGTGCATTGGTCATTGATGCATCAAGCCCAAGAGCCGTATAGCGAGCACTTTGTATTGCACGCGCTCGCGCCACCCGCCTGGCAACGCTTTCACTGCGTTCAGACTGGGCTGGCTGAATAAGATCAAGCGCAGTGACGGCAGGCATATCCACACGCAGATCAATACGATCCAGCAAGGGGCCGGAAATCCGCGCCTGATAATCGCTCTGGCAACGTGGTCCACGTGCACATGTATGCCCCGGCTCTCCCGCCATGCCGCAACGGCAAGGGTTCATGGCGGCAATCAACTGAAAACGTGCCGGATAGCTGGTGCGATGATTGACACGGGCAATCATGCACTCGCCTGTCTCCAGCGGCTGGCGGAGCGAATCAAGCACCTGTGGCGAAAATTCAGGAAACTCATCCAGAAACAAAACGCCATTATGGGCAAGCGATACTTCCCCCGGCTTTGCCCGAAAGCCACCACCAACCATTGCAGCCATGGATGCAGAATGATGCGGTGCACGAAATGGTCTGCGATCCGAGAGTTTGCCGCCCGCAAGCTCACCGGCGATAGATGCAATCATCGAAACATCAAGCAGCTCACGCGGGCTTAATTTTGGCAGTATTGACGGCAGGCGCTGCGCCAGCATGGATTTTCCCGATCCCGGCGGGCCAACCAGCAGTAGATTATGGTTGCCAGCGGCAGCAATTTCCAATGCGCGTTTTGCTGTCTCCTGCCCTTTTATATCGGCCAGATCCAGCGGCACTTCACTTGAAACCCGCATTGACGGCTCAGGCGGCGTCAGAACCTGCGTGCCTTTGAAATGATTGGCCAGCGCGATTAAACTGCGCGGCGCGAGAATATCGATGTCCGCGCCTGCCCATGCAGCTTCCGAGCCACAGGCATAAGGGCAGATCAGCCCCTTATCTTCACGATTGGCACTGATGGCTGCGGGCAAAACGCCTGCAACAGCCGTGATCGTGCCGTCGAGCGATAATTCTCCCAGCACCAGATAGGATTGAATGGCATCCGCCGGTATAGCGCCAATCGCAGCCATAAGCCCCACGGCAATCGGCAGGTCGTAATGCGACCCTTCTTTTGGCAGATCAGCCGGTGCCAGATTGATTGTCACCCGCTTGGTTGGCATGGAAAGCCCGGATGCATGTAACGCAGCCTGAACCCGCTCCCGGCTTTCAGCCACAGCCTTATCAGGCAGACCGACAATCGACATGCCCATCTTGCCAGGGGCCACCATTACCTGCACATCGACAGGCACCGCCTCTATGCCCTGAAAGGCAACTGTTCCCACCCGCGCTACCATATGCCCCCGCATGATACGCAGCACATCTCAAACGTGAGAAAATGCTTAAATACAACCAAAAGATTTAAGCATTTTCAATAGATGCAATCAAGGTGGCTTATTTGCGTCTGGCTTCAACCGCATCCCAGAACAGCGCCGCAATATTGGTGCCGTCAAAACGCTCAATCTCGCGAAGACCGGTTGGTGAGGTCACGTTGATTTCGGTCATATAATCGCCGATCACGTCAATACCGACAAGAATAAAACCGCGTTCTTTCAACGATGGTCCAATACGCTCGCAGATTTCACGCTCACGCGCTGTCAGAATCGTCTTCTCAGCACGGCCACCAACATGCATATTAGAACGTGCGTCACTTTCCGAAGGAACGCGGTTGATCGCGCCCACCGGCTCACCATCAATCAGAATGATGCGCTTGTCGCCGGCACGCACGTCTTTGAGATAACGCTGGGCAATGAACGGCTCCTTGAAAAGCTGGCCGAACATTTCCAACAGCGAAGTCAGATTGCGATCACCATCAGCCAGATGGAACACGCCCGCACCACCATTGCCGTATAATGGCTTCAAAATGATGTCACCAAATTCACGGCGGAATTCCATCACTTCCTGCGGATCTTTGGTGATCAGCGTTTGTGGCATCAGATCAGGAAACTCGGTGACGAAAATCTTTTCAGGACTGTTGCGCACCCATGCAGGGTCATTCACCACCAGCGTCTTTGGATGAATACGCTCCAGAAGATGCGTATTGGTGATGTAATTCATGTCGAAAGGCGGATCCTGACGCAGCAGCACCACATCCATATCCAGCATATTGCGGCGCACTGGCTCAGCGAGTGTAAAATGATCACCCTTGATATCGCGCACTTCCAGCTTTTCCAGACGTGCCGAAACAACGCCATCGCGCATCGAAAGGCGGTCCGGCGTATAGTGATACAGCTCATGACCACGCTTCTGCGCTTCAAGCGACAGGGCAAATGTGGTGTCACCGGTAATATTGATGGTGCTGATATGGTCCATCTGGACCGCGACTTTTAGTGACATGATTTCCTCGCGATTCTTGCTGCATAATCCTTAAACGTGAATCCACTTAAGGTAAATTATGCAGCAAGTCTAAACTGACAGAGCGTCCTTTGCGCACCCAGATGGGTGCACGGGGCTCTCGTTACCGGAACTTAAAACGGAATTTGACTGCAACATAGGACTTTCTGATCACATAAATATTTGCGGCTGGATCGTATCGGCCAGCTTGATTATGCTGTTGGTACCAAAGCTGGGAGGAGCAGGTGAGCGCAGTCAAGACAACCCTATTTGCAGATCATATAGCGGAACTCGGCGAAGGCCCGGGCTACGACCCGTTGACGGGTCAATGCTGGTGGTTCGATATTCTGGGCCAGAGGCTGATTGAAAGAGATGATAGCGGGGAAATCCGTGCACATGATCTTGGCATGAAAGCCAGTGCGCTCGCAGTGATTGATCGCGAGCGGCAACTGATCGTGAGTGAACACGGGCTTTTTATACGCGAACGCACCAGCGGACGATTGAGCCTGCATCGCCCGCTCGAAGCCGATAATGATATGACACGCTCCAATGATGCACGTGTGCATCCATCCGGCTCATTCTGGATCGGCACCATGGGCAAGAAAGCCGAGAAAGATGCAGGGTCGATCTGGTGGTATCGGGAGGGGCAACTGAAGAAACTTTTTTCTGGTATCACAATCACCAATTCGATCTGCTTTTCGCCAGATGGAAAAATCGCCTATTTTGCGGATACCGACCGCAACATTATCTGGCGGGTGGATACCGATCCCGAAACAGGACTGCCGACATCGGAAAAGAGCGTGTTTCATCATCGTGTGGAAGATGGCGGCGTTGACGGTTCAGTGGTGGATGCAGACGGAACAGTTTGGAACGCCTGTTGGGGTGGCAGTGCACTCAATGCCTATTCACCGCAGGGACGGCTGATCCGCTCGATTAAATTGCCCGTGACCCAGCCGACCTGCCCGGCCTTTATCGGTGCGGATGCATCGGTGCTGATCGTCACGAGTGCACATGAAGGCATGAATGAAAGTGCCCGCAATGCGGATCCGCATGCAGGCAAAGTCATTCTGCTTGATCTGGCTGTCAGCGGCCGTCACGACCCGCCGGTTCGGCTATAACCAAAGCGTAACAAACTTTAGTTCTTTTTCTTTCGCATGTCTTTAACCCAAAACCGGTTCCCACTTTTGGGAGACATGCTTATACACCTTCAACGATGACGATTTCACCATCCGCTACAGTCTGGCGGATGGCTTTTGCAGCCTGATATTCCGGCGAATTGTAGCAATCAAGCGCATGCTGCATGGATTCAAATTCGATAATGACATTACGTGCGCGGCCCGGCCCTTCAACGGCCTCAGCCTTGCCACCGCGTGCGATAAACTTTGCACCGTAACGCTCGAAAGCCGGCTTGGCGGTCGATACATAATCCTTGTAGCGCTCCGTATCACGGGCATCCACACGGGCGATCCAATAGGCTTTTGTCATATTGTCCTCCTCTGGAAATGATTATCCAACCGTTGGAAATGATTATCCAACCGTGCGCATTTCTTCGAGAATGGCAAGTGCCGAAGCCCGGCGATCAGGAGCACCGACAATGGGTCGCGCAACGACAAGATGGCTTGCACCGGCTTTCAATGCATCGGCTGGTGTCATGACGCGCTTCTGATCACCCTTTTCAGCCCCCGCCGGACGAATGCCGGGGGTGACAATTGCCATATCTGGTCCGATAGCCTGGCGAATGGCAAAAGCTTCGGCAGCGGAAGCGACGATCCCGCCCATGCCTGCGTCACGAGCCTGCTGCGCACGTTTGAGCACCAGTGCTTCGGGCGTGTCTAAATAGCCTGCTTCTTTAAGATCAGCGTCATCCATCGAGGTCAGAACCGTTACACCCAGCAGACAAAGATCAGAGCCTTTAGCTGCCTGAACAGCCGCGCGCATGGCCTTGGGATAAGCATGCAGCGTGAGCATGGAAACGCCCATCTTCGCAACATTTTCCACGCCCTTGGCGATGGTATTGTCAATGTCGAGAAGCTTCATGTCGAGAAAGACTTTTTTCTTTGCAGCAATCAGACTCTTTGCGAAATCAAGACCGCCTGCAAACACAAGCTGATAGCCGATCTTGTAGAAAGTGACCGCATCGCCCAGTTCTTCGACCAGTTTTTCCGCTTCATTAACGGTTGGCACGTCAAGGCCCACAATCAACTGATCACGCAAATCTTTCATCGTCATGCAAACCTCCGCTATGATTTTTATTTTATTCGCACAACAGGGCGCGGTACGAAAGATACCGCGCCCTGAAATTATTGAATATCAATAAAACAGCTAGTCTATCTGGCCGAATGCGCAATCAGGCTTTTGCAAACAGCGCTCAGCATCTGTGCCTGCCGTTCGTTCTTGAGTGTGCTGTCATCATTGAAAGCATCGGCAGCGCCACTGACCGAGCATTGCTCGGTAATAACCTGTGTGCCAACTGCCATCAGTACAGCACGCAAGTGATAAAGCCCGCGCATCCCGGCGAACGCACCGTTTGATGTTGAGCAAAGTCCTACGGTCAGTCCCGCATAAGGCTTTAATGGCTTGTCACCATCTTTTGAAATACGGCTGACCCAGTCAATCGTGTTTTTCAGAAGTGGCGGAATTGATGCATTATATTCCGGTGAACAGACCATCATCCCATCATGCTCAGCAAAGAGACGGCCAAGCTTGAGAGCATTTTCCGGAATACCCTCTTCGGCTTCCAGATCTTCGTTCATGATGGGAAGCGGATAATCAGAAAGCGTTATGCGTGTGACCTCCGCACCCTGTTTTGCAAGTTCTTTTTCGGCTGCATCTGCCATATGGCCCGAAAAGGCACCCTTGCGGGTCGAACCCGCGAATACAAGAATTCGTACAGTCATTTTTACTCCAACGATCAGATGATCGGACGACGATAGACCCAGAGCTGCGCAGGCGGAACATTGCGCACGACAAAATCATAATGCTGGACGGTATAATTGCCTTTGCCAGCAGGTACCGGCGGACGCGGACCATAAGTAATCTGTATAAGCGGACGACCGCGAGGAATGCGCGACAGAAGATCTTCCATCAGCTGAATGCGGCCTGGCATCGGAAAATTCAGCATGGGCACAGCTGAAACGATGCTGTCAAATTGCTGATCCCTCATCGTACCAAGCGCCGTATCAAGATCAAATACATCGCCTTCGATGATATTCACATCGGGATAGACTTTATCAAGATGCTCGACAAAAGCAGGAGAATATTCGATCGAATAAAGATCGGATGGCTTTACCCCATGCGCAAGAATCGCTTTGGTAATCACACCTGTGCCCGGCCCAAGCTCAAGAACAGGCAAGCCTGATTTCGTATCAATAACGCTCGCCATACGACGCGCCGTAATCGAACTTGTCGGCAATATCGCACCAACCGCTTTCGGCCCGTCTATCCATCCTTTGAAAAAACGGATTTCCTCATCGAACTTGGCGGCCAGTTTCCTGCCGAGCTGCACTGCCATTCTCATTGCTCCCATTGTCGTTATCTGACAAGTTTATGCCGCTTTAAATGACTTAAGCAAGACGACATTGCCAAGAAAGACAAAAAAGGGAGCTAAAAGCTCCCTTTTTATCAATCACCAATACCTTCAAAAAACTCTTTCATCCGGGAGAAGAAACCAGCCGATTTCGGGCTGTTCTCCCTGGACGAAAGTGTCTCAAACTCTTCAAGCAATTCGCGCTGACGCTTGGAAAGATTTTGCGGTGTCTCAATATCGATCTGGATATAAAGATCGCCCATAGCCTGCTGACGCAAAACCGGCATACCCTTGCCCTTGAGGCGGAACTGCCTGGCGTTCTGCGTTCCTTCCGGCACTTTCACGCGCGTCTTGGTTCCATCAAGCGTAGAGACTTCAAAATCCCCACCCAGCGCTGCCGTTGTCATTGAAATCGGCACCTTGCAATAAAGATCAGCGCCATCACGCTGGAAGAACTCATGGGGCTGAACCGACAGGAAGATATAAAGGTCGCCCGAAGGTCCGCCGCGCGTTCCGGCTTCGCCTTCGCCTGCAAGACGAATGCGCGTGCCGTCTTCGATACCGGCCGGGATATTGACAGAGAGCGAACGCTCCTGCGTAACACGGCCCTGACCATGACATTTGCCACAAGGATCCTTGATGATCTGACCACGGCCATTACAGGTCGGGCAGGTGCGCTCAACCGAGAAGAAACCCTGCGCCGCACGCACGCGGCCAGCGCCGCCACACATGGTGCAGGTTGTTGGCTGTGAACCAGCCTTTGCGCCAGAGCCTGAACATTCATCGCAGGTGATGGATGTCGGCACGCGAATTTGCGCTGCCTTGCCGGAAAAAGCTTCCTCGAGAGTGACTTCCATATTGTAGCGAAGATCGGCGCCGCGTTCACGCCCGCCACTGGAACGGCGGCGACCGCCACCCATCATTTCGCCAAAAATATCTTCAAAAATATCAGAGAAGCCACCGGCACCACCAAAGCCACCGCCGCCAAAACCATTGCCCATGTCGCCATTTTCAAAAGCAGCATGACCATAACGATCATAAGCGGCCCGCTTCTGCGGGTCTTTCAGTGTTTCATAGGCTTCGCCAATTTCTTTAAACTTGCGCTCTGCATCCGGGTTATTCGGATTGCGATCCGGGTGATATTCCATGGCAAGCTTACGAAAGGCGGATTTAAGCACCTTTTCGTCTGCGGTTCGCTCCACACCGAGAGCTTCGTAATAATCGATCTTCATAGTTCGTTATCCCGACGGCAGGAGCGCATGCAATATTTGCAGCTCCACGGTCCCATTTGGCGCAGACATTGTTTCGCCTGCTGGACTATTTTCAGAGCATTTTCTGTTTTGATTGAATCGTTGAAAATGCACTATCTTTTTGTCTTTAAGCACATTTTATCCCGAAAACCGGTTCCCGCTTTTCGGGATGCGCTCTGGTTTGTCCGTCCGGTGCAACCGTCCCGAAAGGCCGCAAAAGCCCGGGAATGACCCGGGCTTGAGCATTTACGGACAAGGCTTACGACTTTTTCTTGTCGTCGTCGATTTCTTCATAATCGGCATCGACAACATCGTCATTGGAAGAAGCCTGCTCAGCAGTGTCAGCACCACCTTCTTCAGCGGCCTGTGCTGCTTCATACATGGCCTGACCAAGCTTCATCGAAGCCTCGGCAAGCACCTGCGTCTTCGCCTTGATGTCTTCAGCATCGTCGCCTTCAAGCGCGGTCTTGAGAGCTGCGATTGCACTTTCAATGGCCTGCTTGTCTTCAGCCGAGACCTTGTCACCATATTCCTTCAGCGACTTTTCAGACGAATGAAGGAGGCTTTCGCCCTGGTTCTTGGCTTCAACTGCGTCACGGCGCTGCTTGTCAGCTTCCGCATTGGCTTCCGCATCCTTGACCATCTTTTCGATGTCAGCATCCGAAAGACCACCCGATGCCTGAATACGGATCTGATGTTCCTTGCCTGTGCCCTTGTCTTTTGCAGACACGTTCACAATACCATTCGCATCAATATCGAAGGTCACTTCGATCTGCGGAACACCGCGTGGTGCCGGCGGAATACCTACGAGGTCAAACTGGCCGAGAATCTTGTTATCGGCAGCCATTTCACGCTCGCCCTGGAACACGCGGATCGTCACAGCCGACTGATTGTCTTCAGCGGTCGAGAAGGTCTGCGACTTCTTGGTCGGGATCGTGGTGTTACGTTCGATCAGGCGGGTGAACACGCCACCAAGCGTTTCAATGCCGAGCGAAAGCGGAGTAACGTCGAGCAGCAGAACGTCCTTGACGTCGCCCTGCAGAACGCCGCCCTGAATGGCAGCACCCATGGCAACAACTTCGTCCGGGTTAACGCCCTTGTGTGGCTCCTTGCCGAAGAAAGCCTTAACAGCTTCCTGAATCTTCGGCATACGGGTCATGCCGCCAACCAGAACAACCTCATCAATGTCGCCAGCCTTGAGGCCTGCATCCTTGAGCGCTGCCTTGCATGGCTCGACCGTACGCTGCACCAGATCATCGACCAGGCTTTCGAACTTCGAGCGCGAAAGCTTGATGGCAAGGTGCTTGGGACCAGTCTGGTCAGCCGTGATAAATGGCAGGTTGATTTCAGTCTGCTGTGCCGAAGACAGTTCAATCTTGGCCTTTTCAGCAGCTTCCTTGAGGCGCTGCAAGGCAAGCTTGTCATTCTTCAGATCGATGCCCTGTTCCTTCTTGAACTCGGCAACCAGATATTCGACCAGACGCATATCGAAGTCTTCACCGCCGAGGAACGTATCACCATTGGTCGACTTCACTTCAAACACGCCGTCGCCGATTTCAAGAATAGAAACGTCAAACGTACCGCCGCCAAGATCGTAAACAGCAATGGTCTTGCCTTCGCTCTTGTCGAGGCCGTAAGCAAGCGCTGCAGCCGTTGGTTCGTTGATGATGCGCAGAACTTCAAGACCAGCAATCTTGCCGGCATCCTTGGTGGCCTGACGCTGAGCATCGTTAAAATATGCCGGGACCGTAATAACAGCCTGGGTAACAGTTTCACCGAGATAGGATTCAGCGGTTTCCTTCATTTTCTGAAGGATCATCGCCGAAACCTGCGATGGAGAATATTTCTTGCCGTGGGTTTCAACCCATGCATCGCCATTGTCACCCTTGACGATCTTGTAAGGTACAAGATCCTTGTCCTTTGTAACCATCGGGTCATCAAAGCGACGGCCTACCAGGCGCTTTACTGCAAACAGGGTGCCTTCAGGATTGGTGACTGCCTGACGTTTCGCAGGCTGACCAGCGAGACGTTCGTCACTATCGGTAAAAGCGATAATCGAAGGTGTTGTGCGTGCACCTTCTGCATTTTCAATGACCTTCGCGTTTTTCCCGTCCATGACAGCAACGCAGGAGTTGGTCGTTCCCAGATCGATACCAATAACTTTAGCCATATTTCTCTCCATTCAGCAAACCGCCAAAACCTCTACCGAGCGTTTCACGAGCGGTTCCTATCGGTTTCACAATGCCTGCTTCAAGGTGTGATGTCGGGAAGCATTTTTCAAGCCACCCGGCCTTTTATCAAAGCCCTGTGCGAGGCGTATATAAGAAAGGCAGTTTTGCACTGCAAGTCACAAGACGCATCACAATGAAAGATTCCTGCCTGATACAAATTGCAGGCGGGAAAGATTCCTGCCTGACACAAACTGCAGGCGGGAAAGATTCCTGCCTGACACAAATTGCAGGCGGGAAAGATTCCTGCCTGACACAAACTGCAAGCGGGAAAGATTCCTGCCTGTTAAACTTTCGAGATCTCAGACGCTCACGAAACCATCGCTTTTACCTGCGCGATAAATCGCATCTATAAATTTCTGATTGGCTTTTGAGTTTTCCAGAGAAAACAGCATCACGCCTTCTCCCTTGGTGGCCCGCACAAAATTTTCGGCCTGAAGCTTATAATGATCCGTATCGGAGAATGACCATTCTGTAGCTTCCGTATGCCCCGCATTATGAAGCGTGATGCGGCCATGGCCATATTTGCCCGTATTAAAAGGTGCATGAACTTCAATAAAGCCCTTATCGCCATGAAAAACCATTGTCTGGCGACCGGCAAGCTGGGTGGCAACATAAAAGCTCAAATCAAAGCCATCGAATCGCGCTGATACATTGGCATAACGGTCGGTGCCGAATTTCGGGTCATATTCAACCGATGCCTGAACCGATAATGGCTCCTTGCCAGTCACCATGCGCGTCACCACCGTGGGATAGACACCGATATCCGGCAATACGCCGCCGCCCAGTTCCGGCTGATTACGCATATTGGCTGGATCATTATTGAAATAGCTGAATGCGCCCTGCACATGGCGCAGCGTTCCAATCGCACCTTCTTCAAGAAGACAACGCAGCTTGATCCATTGCGGGTGATAAAAGACCATAAAGGCTTCAGCAATTGTCACCTTGTGCTTGTCGCGTGCGGCAATCAGCTGATCAATATCATCGGCTTTCAGTGCAATCGGCTTTTCGCAAAGCACATGCTTGCCAGCCTGAGCTGCTTTCAGCGTCCATTCAATATGCTGCGCGGTCGGCAGAGGGATATAGACGCCGTCCACCTCATCACTTGCCAAAAGTTCCTCATAGGAACCAAAGGCCAGTGGTGCGCCGAACCTGTCTGCCACAGCACGGGCCCGTGCCTTATCGCGGCTGGCGATAGCATGAACCACACCATTGTCCGAAGCACAAAGTGCAGGAATAACCTGCGTAACGCCAATATTGGCGGTGGAAAGAATACCCCAACGAAACATGTCTATCCCTTTTCAAGGCCTTTGACGGCGCAAAATGTCCGGGACTATGGATGGCACGATTGTGAGGCAGGTTAAATCAAAAAATGTAAGGCCACACCATGATGCGGCCTTTGGAGATGACAGGATCACATTTTTCGCAAGACACGCGGCGCAAGGGTGAGCAGACCAAGAAGTGTCATGATGACACCCACCCAGAGCGGGGCATAAAGACTATAGCCCGCTGAAAGCGCGTAGCCGCCAGCCCATGGCCCCACACCAAGGCCGATATTGATAACCGACGCATGCATGGCATTAACCAGTGCGCCCGGATGTGCAATCCGCATCACACGGGCAATGAAGGCTGGATTAAGCGCGATACCCGTCAGACCGATCATGACGATTGCAAGAATTGTTGCTGTTTTTAATTCCGCAAATAGGGCAAAAAGAAGCATTGCCGCCAACATGATCAGAATGCCGGTAAAGATAGTTGCAATCGTGTGACGGTCGGCAAAGCGTCCGATGACATAATTGCCAGCGATATTGGCGGCACCATAGACAGCCAGCAAAAACGGCAGTTGCGCTTCGGAAAAGCCTGATAGTTGCACAGTGATCGGCGCCAGATAGCTATAAACCGAGAATGATGCGCCAATCACCAGAGCGCTGGTTGCATAGGCCGCCCAGAGCCTCGGCTTCCGCATTTCATTGAGTTCAGAAGACAAATTTATGCCGGCGCTGTTTGGCCTTGCCTCAATCTTGATTGCGATCACCAGAGCACAAAAAAGAATCAGCACCACAATCGCCCAGAAGCTCGAACGCCAGCCAAAGCTGGTGGTGATTAAAGTTGCAAGCGGTACACCCAGCACCGTGCAAAGCATCAAGCCCGCAAAAACCAGCGAAGAAGCACGTCCGCGCAATTCAGGTATAACAAGCTGCGCTGTGATCGCCAGCATCAGACCAAAACTGGTTGCCGCAGCCATGCCCGTCAGCACACGCGCAACCAGCATGACATGGAAATTACTGGTCGAAGCCGCAATGCTTTGTGCGAGCGCATAAAAAACCAACAGAAAAAGCAGACCGCGCTTATTCTCAATTTTCAGCGCCAGAAACAAGATGGTGACCAGCGGGCCACCCACTGTCATTCCAAGCGCATAGACCGAAATCAAATTGCCAATATCGGAAACGGAACGTCCAAAAGCCTGCTGAAGTGCAGGCATCATACCGGAAATCATCAATTCGGACGTGGTCAGCGCAAAAATGCCCAGTGTCAGGCAATAAACCACCAGCGGAATCTCACGCGCTTGAGTTGAGGACGCAGAAACCCCTTCCGCCGCAATGGCAGAATCACACACTTCGTTCATGGGACGAATCCTATTTATATAATCACGACTATATAATTCATATCGCCTTGCGCCAAAGCGTCAAGCAAATTATATAAGGACGACTATAGAAAGGGAGAAAAATGGTTCCGCGTGGGCGTCCGCGCAGTTTCGACCGCGACACTGCGCTGGAAAAAGTCATGAAAGTCTTCTGGGCGAAGGGCTATGAATGCGCTCAGATCAACGATTTCACATCGGCAATCCACATAACGCCGCCAAGCTTTTATGCTGCCTTTGGCAATAAGGAGCAAGCGTTTCGTGAAGCCGTGGATTATTATAGCCGCACGATTGGCGCTGGCTCTTTCGATGCACTTGAAAAAGCGCCCACTATTCAGGATGGCATGCGCCAATGGCTTGAACTCAGTGCTGACAGCGCTTTTGCCTGTCCGGCAGGTGGCTGCATGATCAGCGTGAGTTCCATTCAGTGCAAACCGGAAAATGCCAATGTGAAAGAATTCTTGCAAAGCGTCCGTCGCACCAATCACGAACGGCTTTCACAGCGGCTGATCCGCGCCGTTGCAGCAGGAGATCTGCCTGCAAGCACTGACATCGCGCAGATGACCGAATTCTATCATATGATCCAGCAGAGCATTTCTTTTGAGGCCCGCGATGGCAACTCGCGCGAAGCCGTGCAGAAAATCATCGACATGGCGATGCTTGCCATGCCGGCAAGCGTGACTGTTCCTGCATGAATGGCGCCATATCCGCCATTTTGATCCATGTCAGCGATGTTGAGGCGGCAGTCGAATGGTATCGCCAAGCCTTTCCGCAAGCGGTCCTCGAACATCTTGAAGCATATGATTTCACCTATCTGTAAATCGAGCTCTGATTTAATGGACGATGGAAGCATGTGCCAACAGTCATCATTGGGGGAAAGCGATTGGCGTAGCCTTTCATAGCAATCAAAGTATCCAGCTCTTCCATAAGATCATCATCGATGGTTATGGTAATTCTCTGCATCTGCTATTCCTCCAACATTAGGA
The DNA here is from genome assembly GCF_006476605.1 of Brucella gallinifaecis. Classification (GTDB taxonomy): domain Bacteria; phylum Pseudomonadota; class Alphaproteobacteria; order Rhizobiales; family Rhizobiaceae; genus Brucella; species Brucella gallinifaecis. The sequence goes on along the minus strand of NZ_ML636804.1, from coordinate 786 downwards.
TTCGGTTTCGCAACAATAATGTCATGCACAACCATCAGCTGATAGCCTTCAAAAACTATTTGCTAAAAATTTGGTTTGTCCTTCGAATGAAGGAAAAGCCTTCTTTGTTTAGAGCAACCATACAGACAATAATGAGAAACAAACGCATAGACGTCCACGCAACCAGTAACTAAGCTCAGAACCTAATAATTTGATGAGAATGACATCTGAAATGAGAAGACTATGCAAATGGTTGGCCTCCCACCATTCCCGCCAAATGAATGGGTTCTGTGACCCTAAACAAATCTACCTTGATTTAACCGGATGCACCAATGACTGCTCAATCTGATCCCAATATACTGAACGATCTTTCATCTTTCGTACAAGAGCTGACTACCAATATTGAACCGCATCTCATTGAGCTACGTCGAGATATTCACGCCCATCCCGAAACCGGCTTTGATGTCGAACGAACTGCCGGTGTTGTTGCCCGGGAGCTTGAAAGCTTAGGCATTGAGCATCAGACAGGCGTTGGACGCACTGGTGTTGTGGGTTTAATTAAAGGTGGTCGTCCGGGGCCGACCTTGATTATCCGCGCTGATATGGACGCGCTGCCAATTGAAGAGCAAACCGGCCTTGCTTTTGCGAGCCTTCATACAGGAAAAATGCATGCCTGTGGTCATGATCTGCATACAGCGACACTGATCGGCATTGGCAAGGTGCTCAAAGAGGTTCTGTCGCAAAGTTTTTGAGTTTGACTGATTTTGTTGAAGTCTGGTAGGTTTGGTTGATAATGAGCGGAGCCGG
>NZ_ML636803.1 GCF_006476605.1 Brucella gallinifaecis | reverse complement strand
ATCTCCATCGTATGTCAGAAACCCGATTGAATCATAACCCACTGAAATCGCTCAACCCTTTTTGGAACAGGCTCTTAGGAAATACTCTAAAAAGATGATCTTGCTGAGCTGGCATGTTAACTAAAGCCATTTAGATGTGTTTGAATAGAAAACATTCATCAGTAATATAAATTATTTTTATTTATGATTTTCATTAATTGCTCCAAAGTATGGAGTCTTTTGTATACCCAAAATGGTTTACTTTCTAATATGCAGCGCTTTTAAAACCAGCTGGAAAAATCCTATAGTATTCGAGAAAAAAGCCTCATAATATGTGCACACGGCAAGGACGTAAAAGGCGTAAGTCCAGAACAAAATTTGCTGCAGAAGTCCCGCATGGAGTCTAATATGCCGATACAAAATTTCTCCGAACTTGAAGTTCAGAGTGTGATCATCGAAAATTTTCGCTGCATCAAATTTGCGAAGGTTGATATAAACAGCAAGATCACAGTTTTGATTGGAAAGAATGGATCGGGAAAAACTTCTATATTAGACGCAATTGCCATTGCTCTTCAGAGGTTTCAAAATGCATGGGAGTATTCCAATAAAACAAGACAGATTTCAAGATCAGAACGAATTGATTCAGGTGATATAACCAGCAATCAGGATTTTAGCTTGATCGATTTAATAATGAAATCACCAACAAATAATATTTTTGGAGAAATCACAACGCGAATACGTTGCCACTCCAACAAAGTAATTGCTAACGATAACTTTGCATCATTAGTGAATGAAATCAACGGATACAACGGTAAGTTCCACAAGCCACTTTTTATTTATTACTCCCAAAGTCGCTCATTTGAAAGTTTTAAGAGCTCAAAAACTAGTGCACTTTCCGAAGATTCCTTGGACGGAAACTTAAGGGTAATTTCCAGCTTAGAAGAGTGGTGGGACCAAAGGGATGCACAAGAAGCACGCACTGTGCGCGACAATGGCCATCACGATTTCAGAGACCCACAACTAGAAGCAATAAGAAACCTTGTGCGAAGAATAGAGGGATTTAAAGAAATATTCTATTCAGCGAGCTTGCGTCCACAGGGTCTTTACTTCAGAAAAAACAACGGCTCCAGCGTGCATGTTTCAAAGCTCTCAAGTGGTGAACGTTCTTACATTATATTACTCGCCGATCTTGCGCGACGTTTGCAGTTGTCCGCGCCAGAAAAAGACTTATCTAGCATTCCGGGTATAGTTCTCATTGATGAGATAGAGTTAAACCTGCATCCTGCTTGGCAGAGTGAAATCATACAGACTATTCAGGAAGTTTTTAGCTCGTGCCAGTTTATTATTACCACCCACTCACCACAGGTAATATCCGCAATAGAAAGCTTGAACGTAAGGAATGTGCGCCGTTCGGATAATGGCGATATAACGTTGGACACGCCCAAAAGCACTCGCGGAAGAAGTAGTAATTATTTATTGGAAGGCGTTTTCGAAGCCAAAGAACGCTTACCAGAAGTAGATAAGCTGATCTACGATTTTAATAACTCCATCGAGCGTGCTGATTTAGACAAAGCGGAGTCGTTATTTGCTAAGATTCAAAATATTATCGAAGGTATGCCAAGTGACCTGTTAATCTTGAAAAAAAGAATCAGGGAGTTGCGAGAACAAAAATGAAGGGGGCTCGTAAAGGGTCACCTCCGGAGATTTATCTGGAATGGGTGGCCAAAGAAAATGAAGAATGGAAGCCTAGCTATCCCTTTAACGAAAATGATGTTCGTAAAGAGGTAGTTAATGCATTGCATAGGGCACAACGAGGTCTTTGTGTATACTGCGGTCAAAGACTAGATATGTCACGACCTGGGAAAACTTATCATATAGAGCACTTCAGGCCTCAGGGGGCGTATCCGCATCTTTCCGTTGATTACGGCAATTTATACTTAAGTTGTGGCCAAGAAGGCCCAACTGGGGGAGTTTCCCAAACTTGCGGAACACAGAAAGGTGATTGGTTTGATGAAGCGACACATATAGAACCAATTTATGAAAATTGCACTCAGGCATTTATTTTTCATTTAAATGGAAATCTTAGCGGTAAATGCGCTGGATCTACAGCAATTATTGAAATCTTAAATCTAAACCATCCAGAACTCAATAAAGACCGCGAGCAGTTGATTAAATTGATAGATTTGGGTTCGCTTGATGCCTCTGATTTTTGGGACTCATCAACTGGTTTATGCGAGGGATATGCCCATGTGGCATTCAATCGACTTGGAAAAATAATACCTTAGACAAGCTAAATGGCCGATTTCAATGTAGTGTTTCTCTTTTGATCTAGTGGTTTGCTGCTTTGCGGCGCTGCATATCAGATTAAATCCAATATATGAAATTTCCGGCCATTTTTCTACTATCTATCACTTTCTCTTAAAGTGTTATTTTACAGCACTTCTATTCTTTATGTGTGCGTCTGCTGTTGTAATGGTCTAGCCTTAGATTCTCCCTGTCCTTTCCACCGCTGCACTTATCTGGTTATTCGGTTCTCAGACCAGCACTAAAAACAATAAATTTACTACCATTCCTACATTTTCGTTATCAAATCTGGTGCTTCCAATTCAACCGGCACGATGGAGGCTCAATTTTAATCCGCTTTACCTAAACATTATTATTCATAACAGTTTTCCTAGGTTTCGACCGCCGTTTTTCGAATTTTCGACCTTCTGCTGTAAAATTCACACATATTATGGAATAATTTAACTTTAGCCCCATTGAAGCGACGTCACTCATCAGCTAGAAACGCCTCAAATGAGGCTATTGTGCCTCCCGGCGATGCACCCGTAGCTCAGCTGGATAGAGTGCTGCCCTCCGAAGGCAGAGGTCACAGGTTCGAATCCTGTCGGGTGCGCCATTTCAGTACAGAACTCTGAACGCCGAACGCCGCCGTTTCTACGCTAGAAGCGGCTACCAGTGTTCTCAGCAATTCTGACTTCGATCCCATGATGCGAACCTCGTCGTCGGCGACCTCGACACGCTGAGCCAGGGCACGCAGGTGGTCGCGATGATATCCGCCATTGTCGAGCCGTATCCGTTCACGCGCCTTACAGGCGAATGCCTTGAGCATGTCAGGGGTGACACCCTGATCGCCTGAACTGTTTAGCGCGAGTTGCGTGCGCTCGGCATCAGCTACGGCTTGATTCCGTAATGCCTTGAGGCTCGCCAGGCGTTCTTTCGACATGGCGTCGTCCTTGTCGATCAATCCACCTTCGATGGCATCAAACAGACGGCCGATCCGTTGGTCAGTCTCTGTGATTCGTCTGTTAAGCTCAGCCAGATGCGCTCGGCGACGCTCGACACGTTCCTGACGCCTGTCGATGACGCTGGAAAGGATGGTTTCCAGCCGCTTGGGCTGAAGCAAGCGATCTCCAATATGATCGGCGACGAGATGATCCAGCTTGCCCATCGGAATCGCTCGACCCTTGCAGCCGGTCTTTCCCTGCCGAGCCTTGGTCGAGCAGGTGTAGTATCGGTATGTCTGCCCAGCGCTTCCCTTTCCAGTGCGTAGCGTCATGGCACCTCCGCACTTGGCGCAGAAGCAAATGCCTGTCAGCAGAGTGGGGCCGCTGGATACTCGGGCGGGCGTCACCAAAGGATCGCGCGACTTCAAACGCGCTTGCACAGCGTCGAAAATCTCGCGGTCGATCAAGGGCGGCACTGCCATGATGGCGACCTCGCTCTCCGGCTTCTTCTCCCGGTTTTTATGCGAGCGCGTGTTGAACCTGTGTTCGCCGATGTAAGTGGTCCGGGTCAGGATAGCGTGGATTTGCGCCAGACCCCATTTGCCACCGTCACGGGTGAAGAAACCGCGCTCGTTGAGATAAGTGGCAATAGCCTTGACGCCCATTGTGCCGGATGTGCCATCACCTTCGAGATAGAGCCGATAGATCAGCCGCACGGTGTCGGCGTGCAGCGGGTCGATCTCCAGCTTCTTCTTGATCTTTGCTCCCCGCTGCTCGGCCGCGACGATGCGGTAACCAATAGGGGGCCGTGCGCCGTTCCAGAAGCCTTGCCGGGCGTTCTCGTTCATGGCGCGCAGGACGTGCTTGGCGTTCTCCTTCGACTGATATTCGTCGAACAGCGCCATGATCTGCCGCATCATCTGGTGCATGGGATCGTCGCCCATCTCTTGCGTGATCGACACCAGCTTGACGCCGTTTTTCGCCAGCTTCCTGACGTAGAACTCCATCTCGAAGTGATCGCGGAAGAACCGGCTGAACGAATGGACCACGACAATATCGAAGGGCGCGGGCTTGGACGTGCCGGCCTCGATCATGCGCTGGAACTCGGGGCGCTTGTCGTTGGTGGCGGTTGCGCCCGGTTCCACATAAGTCTCAACAAGCTGATAGCCGCGTTGCTCGCAATAGGCTTCACCCTGCCGCTTCTGGTCGGGTATGGAAATGTCATGTTCGGCTTGCCGGGCAGTCGAGACGCGCAGGTAGAGGGCGGCGCGGGCGGTAACGGCTGGGCTGTGCATGTTCATGGCCGGTCTCCCATAGCCTTCTTCGCCTGGGGGCGGTCGATCAAGGGCAGCGCCAGCTCCACCCGGTCATGGACCACCTTGGGCGCGAGCTTGCGGCCATGACCCGGCTCAAGCCGCACAAGGCCGTAGCTCTCCATGGTTTTCAGGGTGCGTGACAGATTGGAGCCGGCCCGGCCGGTAATTTCTGCCAGTTCCTCCAGTGATGCCGGGGCCTTCTCGGCGATGATCCGCAGCAGTTCGCGGTTGCCGGCCGACAGCACCTTGGCGAAGGATTCGGTCGAGGTGAACCATACCTTCGGATCGCCGGGTGCGGGCTTTTCCTCGCCCTTGGCAATCCGCATGGTGCGGGCCTTCATTTCTTGGTAGTCGGCAATCCCGACTTTCAATGTGGTCATAGGGCACCTCGCTCCTTCAACACCGCGTCCACCGCCTGCCAGAAGTCGGCCAGAAGCGTGGCCGCATCCTCGTAGGCGTAAGGCTTCACGGTTTGGAGGCGGTGCCGATGGTCCATCGGCTCGCCGCGTCTGCCTCGGCCGACCGGATGGGCATTGTCGAAGCCGACCAGCCGTTCGCCCGAAGGCCCGTGAAGCGTGAGCGAATAATCGAGGCCGTGCGGCTTTTCCGGCGAGACCGGAACGCGGGTGACGACGAACTTCACCCAATGGCCGCCCTCGGGATCGACAAAAAGCATCTGTCCGTCGAGGTCCAGAAGCGTGTCGAGGCCGGGATCACGATGCCCGCTCACATCTTTTTCCTATCAGCTTGTGATAGGAATTGCAAGCCGTCACCCTGCTTTTTCGGGTTCAGGAGTTCGTCGAACACATCGCCGAACCAACGCTCGAACACGTCGATCTCGGCCTCGGTGACAGGAATGTCCTCCGGCCAATCGTCGGTGACGCGCATCCTTTGCCCGTCCGGGGCTAGAAGCGGCGTGTCGTCCGCTCGCGTCCGGCCGTCTGGCGCGGGTTCGTCGGCGTAATCGAAAAGATCGTCGGGAAGTGCTTCGGGGACCGGGTGTCGCGGTCGCCCTTTGCGGGCGCGGCGTCGCTCTGCGCGCATGGAATCCTCCTTGGTTCTGGTGGATTCCGGGGCGCTACAGGCCCCGGAATTAGGCGAACCATGGAGGGCAGTCGGCGGCCTGTAGCGTGCCGCATTTGCACCTATGCGCTGGCAGCACCCCTGCCGGGATGGGGCTTAGCTTGCGGTTCGCCGTGCCTTGGCGAAACCGCGATCCGTGGCGATGAACCGCTCCAGCATGGGCACGATCAGCCTGACGGGATCGGCGGCAGGCTGGCCGCTCTCGCGGGCCAGCACCTCGGCATAGGCGACCAGATCGCGGTGAAGCGGCGCGGGAAGCTCCACCGTCACCTTGACGGGCTTGTCGTCGGGCAGCGGGCCTAGTTTCAGCTTTGTCATGGTCAACCTCCTGCCAGCTCGAAGACAAGATCGCGGGTGACGATGATCCTGACCGGGAAGCCCGGCCGGATGGTGAGCGTCGGCGCGACCTGCAACTGGCGCTGGACGATCTGCTGGCCTGCCTGATTGACGGTATCCTGCGCCCCGTCGCGGATAGCGCGGATCAGTCGGTCCTCGTCGCTGGTCGCCAGCTCCGTGCCGACCGCGAGCAGCGTGGACAGCCCCGCCGCCTTCATCAGATCCCACCAGTGGTAATCAACCCCGTCTTCCAGCCCGGCATAGCCGCTGGCGTCCGCGCCCGGCAGGCGCTCCAGAACGATGGAACGGCCGCCCGGCAAGATCAGGCGGTTCCAGACCAGCAGCACGCGGCGCTGGCCGAAGGTCACGCCATCATCGTATTGGCCGATGATGCGCGTGCCCTGCGGGATCAGGAGTAGCGAGCCGGTCGGACTGTCATAGACGTTTTCAGTCACCTGTGCGGTGATCTGGCCCGGTAGGTCGGAACGGATGCCGGTGATGAGCGCGGCCGGGATCACGGCCCCGGCCTGAAGCATATAAGGCGATGCCGGCGGCGTGACGCGATCCGGGGCGACGGTCTGCCGGTCCACGGGTCCGTTGAGAAACGCCGCGTGGCGATCCTGTGTCGCGGGCTGCCCGCCGAGGCCAAGGCCAGCGAGGCCGGGCATTGCCGTTCCTGCTGGCGCTCCCGTGCGCGGGCCGGACTGGAAAAACACGTTGCTCAAGCGGGCGGCTTCTTCCTCGGCGAGACGGCGCTGTTCCTCGGGATCGACAGCGGGCGTCGTCATGACGGGCGGTGCGACCGGCTGGCCCCTTGTCTGCGCGTCGAGGATCGGCCGGCCGAGGTCGCCCGGCAAAGCCGGCCCCAAGACAGGGCCAGTATAGTCGCGCGGCAGGCCGGACAATCCGTCTGCCGTGGGCCGATTGTCGGTCGAATAGAGTTCTTCGCCTCCCGGTCCAGCATCGCGGGTCTGGAGCGCGTAGATCAGCGCCCCGCCGATGCCGAGAAGCGCGACAGCTCCGACGCCTGCCAGCATCTTGCGGGACAGGCGGGTGACGCGGGGCGGCTCGGCGCGCAGCCGCATCGGCGCGGCGGTATCGGTGCTGGTGTTGTCTGTCATGACGGGGAGTCTCCGGTCGCGCTGGCGGGCTGCGCGGCGGCGGCCTGCGTCGGGTTGATGCGGACGATCCTGACCGTCTGCTGGCGGTCGCCGCTGCCAAGGCGCAGTTCGGCCGCGCCGAACAGGCGGTCCACGATCAAGATGTTCTGGTGGATACGGCTGTTGACGATCTGAGGCTCGCCGTCCGCGCCAAGGACGAAGATCGGCGGCATCTCGCCCTGCACGATCCCGGCCGGGAAGACGACATAGACGCGCCTGCCATCGTCGAAGACCGAAACCGGCCGCCACGGCGGGCTGTTGCCCTGCATCTGCAAGGCGTAGCGATAGTTCCGCGCCGCCTCGGCCGGAATGATCGGCGCGGCCGGGACCGTCTGGCGCTGGCCGGCAGGCGGTGCGGGATAGGCCCATGCCACGGCGGGCATGTAGAGCGATTCCCGCGCGCGCAGCTCGAGCATGTATGTGCGCCGGTCGGTGGTGACGACAAGGTTGGTGGAAATGTCCGGTCGCGTGGGTTTCACGAGGATATGGACACGGCGGTTCGCACCGCTAACGCTCTCGGTATCGCCAATGATCCAGCGGGCGGTGTCGCCCGCCGCAATCGGCCCTGCGCCTGTCAGGCTTTCGCCCGGCTCCAGCGCAATGGTCGTGATCTGCCCGACTGCGGCATAGACCTGATAGAGCGCGCCTTCGGACCACGGATAAATCTGGATGGCGTTGTAGTAGCCTTCCCGGCGTGGCTCGACGCGGGCGGCTGCGTTGGCGTTCTCGACGCGGCCGGTCGGCGTGCCGGCGGCGGTGCCGCCGCGCGCCACGGTCCATGCCGGGGGCACATGCAGCGGCCGGGGCGTGTCGTTGGTGACGGCCGCCTGCACGGTCGGCAACGGCGGCACGCTGTCGTCGTAGCTGAATTGCGGCGTCCGGTTGGTGGCGCAGCCGGCCAGCATGGTAGCCGAAAGCAGCATGACCGCGATTGTCGGGGTGCGGGTGATCGTCCTCATTGGCTCATCTCCCGCGACCACGAAATCGCGTTGACGTAGATTCCCAGCGGATTGGCGCGCAGGCGTTCGGCGTCGCGCGGCGGCTGGATGACGATGGTGAGGATGGCCGTCCAGCGTTCCGTGGTGGAAAGCTGGCCGTTCTCGAAATGCCTTTCCGTCCACGCCACGCGGAAGCTGTTGGGAGACGCCCGGATGACGCTCGAGACCTCGACGGCGACCTGCTGCCGACCGACGCGCGTGAAGGGATCGTTCGCCCTTGCGTAGTCGTTCAACGCCGCCGCGCCGCGATCCGTGGTCCACTCATACGCCCGAAGCCAGTTCTGGCGGACAATGATCGCGTCGGCCGGGATCGCGCGGACCTGCTCAATGAAGCGACCGAGATGGAAAGCGATCTGCGGATCGGTCGGCCGATAGTCTGCGTTTGCCGGCGCAACGGTCTGCGCCTGACCGAGATTGTCCACCTGAACAACCCACGGCACCACGGTCCCGCGCGCCGACTGCCAGACCAGCGCCGAGGCGAAGCCGGCAGACAGGATCAGGGAACCGAAGGCCATGAGCCGCCAGTTCTTCGCCTGCACGCGGGCCGAGCCGATACGCTCGTCCCATGCCTGTGCGGCCTTCTGATAGGGCGTTTCGGGTTCCGGCGTTTTGCCGTAGTGGGTTGCTGGTCGTTTGAAGATGCTCATGAGCGGTCACTTTCGGAAAGGTTGACGGAGGAACCGGAGCCGTGGCTGTCGCCGGAGCGGACGGCATGGGCGGTCATGGTGGTGCCGTGGTTGAGGGCCTGCCGGCGCTGCATCCGCTGTGCCCAAGCCGGAGGGCCGCCGGCCGGGTTGGATGGCGCGGCTGCGGGTTCGGCGCTTGCGCCGCCGACCGTGCCCATCGTGGAGCTGCCGCCCGTCACGCCGAAACCGGCCTTTGCGCCAGCGGAGAAGCTGGATTTGATGCTTTCGCTTGCTTGGGATGTTGCGCTGGAGGCTGCGCGTTTGAGCGGCGAGACGGTGGCCGAGCCTGCCGCTCGGGCGACACCGCCGAGGCCGGAGGCAACGCCCGCCGCGCCGGACTGGCCGAGCGCGCCGACGCTATAGGCAGCGGTCGCCGCGCCCGCGGCGGTCGCTCCGCCCCGAACGGCCGCGGCCCCGCCGGACAGGGCAGCAGCGCCGCCCTTCGCCGCAAGCATGGCCCCGCCGCCAGCCGCCGCGCCGCCGGCAAGCACCATGCCGCCAGCGGCGAGGCCCGTGCCAACGGCCGCTCCCGCGCCGAGCTGCGGCCCGCCCGATACGACGCCGTTGGCGATGCCGGGACCGAAGATGCCGAGGCCGAGCAGCGACAGCGCGGCGAGCACAATCGCCATGGCGTCGTCGATGGTCGGGGTCGCCCCGCCGAAACCGGCCGTGAATTGGCTGAACAAAGTGCTGCCGATGCCAATGATGACGGCGAGCACCAGAACCTTGATGCCGGACGACACCACGTTGCCCAAGACCTTCTCGGCCATGAAGGCGGTCTTGCCGAACAGGCCGAAGGGGATCAGGACGAAGCCGGCGAGCGTGGTCAGCTTGAACTCGATCAGCGTCACGAAAAGCTGGATCGCCAAAATAAAAAACGCCAGCACGACCAGCGCCCATGCAAACAGCAGGCACGCGATCTGGATGAAGTTCTCGAAGAACGCGATCCAGCCCATCAGGTCTGAAATGGAATCGAGCAGCGGGCGTCCGGCGTCGAGGCCGGTCTGCGCCACGCGACCCGGCCGCATCAGGTCTTCGACGGAAAACCCGGTGCCTGACGCCATCAGGCCGAGACCTGCGAAGCTGTCGAAGACGATCCGGGCGAGGTTGTTCCAGTTGCTGATGATGTAGGCGAACACCCCGATGGACAGGGTCTTCTTCACCAGCCGCGCAACCACATCATCATCTGCGCCCCATGCCCAAAACAGCGCGGCGAGCGTCACGTCGATAACGATCAGCGTCGTGGCGATGAAGGCAACCTCGCCGCCAAGCAGGCCGAACCCGCTGTCGATGTAGGAGGTGAAGACCCCGAGGAAATTGTCGATGACACCCTTGTTGCCCATGGTCAGCGCGCCTCGCTGCGGTCACGGCCGAGGAAGCGGTCGCGGGATTCGGCCCATGCGGCGAGGCAATCGGCGTCGTTCGCCGCCGCCTCGCCGAGATGCTGGCACCGACGCAAGGTTTCGCGCAGCGGATCGGCGGGCGGCTGGAGGGCCGATGCGGGTCGTGGCGCGGAAGGCTCGTCCTTCCGCGCCATGTCGATTGCGGTCGCCGTGACGGCGATGGCGATGAACACAACGGCCCCGAGCCGCGCCAGCATCTTGCCGTCCATGGCGAGCCTCCCGTCAGTTGTTGCCGTTGAACATCTGCGCGTTGCCTGGCTGGTAGCCGGTGCCGGGCGTCAGGAACCGCTCACGCTGGATGCGGCCCTGTTCGGCGGCGGTCGCACGCTCCGCCTCCGTCAGCGCGTCGGCACGGCCGTTTGCAGAGATGACCGCGATCAGGTCGGAAAGCTGCTGCGACTGGAGGGCAAGGAGCTGGTTGCCGGCCTGCGTCGCCTGTAATGCCCCGGTTGCACCCTGACTCTGGCCGACCAGCGCAGCCATCTCGGCGCGGTTACTGTCTATGTTGCCGACTGCACCCGCCTGCACGCGCATCGCGTCCTGCAAGCCGCCGACCGTGTTCTCCCATCGGCTGCGTGCATCGGCGACAAGCTGGGCGTCGGTCGCCGAAAGCGAGACATTGCCGTATTGCTGCTGAAACGCCTGGTCGATCTGGCCGACCTCGAACGCGATGTTCTGCGCTTGGCCGAGAAGCTGTTGCGTGCGCTGGACGTTCTGCTGGAGCGACTGGAGCGAGGAATACGGCAGGCTCGCCAGATTGCGGGCCTGATTGATGAGCATCTGCGCTTCGTTCTGGAGGCTGGTGATCTGGTTGTTGATCTGCTCCAGCGTGCGGGCGGCCGTGAGCACGTTCTGCGCGTAGTTGGACGGGTCATAGACGATGCGCCCGAAAAGCTGGGCGTGGGCCGGTGCCGCCGCCATCGGCGAGAGGGCTACGGGCACGGCGAGCGCCAGCGCGAGGGCCGAGGCCCCGACGATCTTGGAATAGGTCATGGAAGAATCTCCTGTGTGGGGTGGGTATGGAGCCGGGCCGGCGCGGTGGATTCCGGTCGGTCGGCAAGATTGGTGAGGTTCGGGATCAGGTCGGCGGCCCAATCGACGCCGCGCACCCGTAGCCACGCGGCGAGGAAACCATCGCGGCCGTGTTCGGCGACGATCTGCGCAATGAGCGTCTGGTCGGACTTGGCGGAAGCGGCGCAGAGCGCGAGGCCAACTTCGGACAGGCCAAGCACGAACAGGCGATTGCCGCGCCGCGACTGGCAATAATAATCGCGCTTGGGCGTGGCCCGTGCGAGGATTTCTATCTGCCGATCATTGAGGCCGAAGCGGCGATAGATGGCCGTGATCTGCGGCTCGATGGCGCGCTCGTTCGGGAGCAAGAGCCGCGTCGGGCAGCTCTCGATAATCGCGGGCGCAATGTTGCTGCCGTCGATGTCGGACAGGCTCTGCGTGGCGAAGATGACGCTGGCGTTCTTCTTGCGCAGCGTCTTCAGCCATTCGCGGAGCTGGCCGGCGAACCCCTCGTCGTCCAGCGCAAGCCAGCCCTCGTCGATGATGAGCAGCGTGGGCCGCCCGTCGAGCCGGTCGCCGATGCGATGGAACAGATAGGCGAGCACGGCCGGGGCCGCGCCGGTCCCGACAAGGCCCTCGATCTCGAAGGCTTGCACATCGGCCGAGCCGAGATGTTCGGCTTCGGCGTCCAGCAGCCGGCCATAGGCACCGCCGACGCAGAACGGCCGGAGCGCCTGTTTCAGATCGTTGGATTGCAGCAGCACCGCAAGGCCGGTGATGGTGCGCTCCTCGACCGGGGCCGAAGCCAGCGAAGTCAGCGCCGTCCAAAGATACTCCTTGACCTCGGGCGTGATGGCGATGCCTTCCCGCATGAGGATGGCGGCGATCCAGTCCGCCGCCCATGCCCGTTCATAGGTGTCGTGGATGCGGGCGAGCGGCTGGAGCGAGACGGACGCCTCGGCCCCTTCCGTCAGCCCGCCGCCAAGGTCGTGCCAGTCGCCGCCCATGGCGAGCGACGCGGCGCGGATCGAACCGCCGAAGTCGAAGGCAAAGACTTGGCTGGCCTCGTAGCGGCGGAACTGGAGCGCCATGAGGGCGAGCAGCACGCTCTTGCCCGCGCCCGTGGGGCCGACGACAAGGGTGTGCCCTACGTCGCCGACATGCAAAGACAACCGGAACGGGGTTGAGCCTTCGGTCTTTCCAAAAAGCAAAGGGGGCGCACCGAAATGCTCGTCCCGTTCCGGCCCCGCCCACACCGCCGAAAGCGGGATCATGTGGGCGAGATTCAAAGTGCTGATAGGAGGCTGCCGGACATTCGCGTAGGCGTGTCCGGGCAGGCTGCCGAGCCATGCGTCAACCGCGTTGACGCTCTCGGGCATGGCGGTGAAGTCGCGGCCCTGAACGATCTTCTCGACCAGGCGCAGCTTCTCGTCGGCAATGCGCGGGTCGGCATCCCAGACGGTAACGGTCGCCGTGACGTAGGCCATGCCCGCCACGTCTGCGCCGAGTTCCTGCAACGCCATGTCAGCGTCAAGCGCCTTGTTCGCCGCATCGGTGTCCACCAGCGCGGACGCCTCGTTGGTCATCACCTCTTTCAGAATCGCGGCGATGGACTTGCGCTTGGCAAACCATTGGCGACGGATGCGGGTCAGCAGCCGCGTCGCGTCTGTCTTGTCGAGCAGGATCGCGCGCGTGCTCCACCTGTAGGGGAACGGCAGGCGGTTCATCTCGTCGAGCAGGCCGGGCGTCGTCGCGGTCGGGAAACCCACGATGGTCAGCACGCGCAGATGCGCGTCGCCAAGGCGCGGCTCCAGCCCGCCGGTCAAGGGCTGGTCGGCCAGCAGCGCGTCGAGGTGCATCGGCACCTCTGGCACGCGCACGCGATGCCGGTTGGTCGAGATGGTGGAATGGAGATAGGTCAACGTCGCGCCGTCATCCATCCAATGGCACTCCGGCATGAAGCCGTCGAGCAAGGCCAGCACGCGGTCGGTGCGGTCGACAAAGCCGCGCAGCAGCTCCCACGGGTCCACGCCGGTTTTCTCGCGGCCCTCGTACAGCCATGCCTCAGTGCGCGCGGCCTCATCGGCAGGCGGGAGCCAAAGGAAAGTCAGGTAATATTGGGACACGAAGTGAGCGTCTTGTTCCTCGAACTGCGCTTTCCGTTCGGCATCGACCAATGCGGATGCAGCATCGGGGAACTTGCTCTCGGGGTATTGCGGAGCCGCAAGCCGAACGGCTTCGACGAAGATGCTCCAGCCGGAGCCGAGACGACGCACGGCATTGTTGATGCGGCCGGCGACGGCGACCAGCTCGGCGGCGACAGCGGAATCCAGATCGGGACCGCGAAACTTCGCCGTCCTCTGGAGACTGCCGTCCTTGTTCAGGACGACGCCGGAGCCAACCAATGCGGCCTATGGCAGATAATCGGCGAGCCGGGTGGCGGTGCGGCGATATTCAGCAAGGTTCATCATTGCTGCGTCCTCACACTGCCAGAAAAGCCGGGATGCGCAGATGCCGCCGCCCGACTTCGACAAAGAGGGGATCGCGCTTGGCGGCCCAAACGGCCGCGAAATGGCCGATGGCCCAGATGGCGATGCCGACCAGCCAGAGACGCAGGCCGAGGCCAACGGCCCCGGCCAGCGTTCCGTTCATGATGGCGATGGCGCGCGGTGCGCCGCCGAGCAGGATATGCTCGGTCAGCGCCCGGTGGACCGGAACAGCGAAGCCCGGCACTGCGTCGAGCTGTTCGAGGCCGCCCGCCATCAAACGAGCGCCCCGCCGCCGAACGAGAAGAACGACAGGAAGAAGCTCGATGCCGCGAAGGCGATGGACAGGCCGAACACGATCTGGATCAGCTTGCGAAAACCGCCGCCTGTATCGCCGAAGGCCAAAGTCAGGCCGGTCACGATGATGATGATGACGGCGATGATCTTGGCGACCGGCCCCTCAATAGACTGGAGGATGCTCTGGAGCGGCGCTTCCCACGGCATCGACGAACCGGACGCATGGGCGGCTGGTGCGAGCATAAGGCTGATGGCAAGGGTGGATGCGGCGGTCGCGGCAAAGCGATAGCCGCGCGAAATCGTTCGGATCATGAAGATTCTCCTGTGCTGGTGGGGATTGCTGAAGGGATCGGATGCGTGATGCGGTAGTCGCCGTCCGGCCCCAGCCCCTCGACGCGGGCAAGCTCGGCCAGCCGGCGCGCTGAACCGCGCCCGGAAAGGACGGCAATAAGGTCGATAGTCTCGGCGATCAGGGCGCGCGGGACCGTGACGACAGCCTCCTGGATGAGCTGTTCAAGGCGACGGAGCGCGCCGATGCCGGTGCCGGCATGGATGGTGCCGATGCCGCCCGGATGGCCGGTGCCCCAAGCTTTCAGAAGGTCGAGGGCTTCCGATCCGCGCACCTCGCCGATAGGAATGCGATCCGGGCGCAGGCGCAGCGAGGACCGAACCAGATCGGAGAGCGTCGCCACACCGTCTTTCGTCCGCATGGCGACCAAATTGAGCGCGGCGCATTGCAGCTCGCGCGTGTCTTCAATGATGACGACGCGATCCTGAGTCTTCGCCACCTCGGCCAGCAGCGCGTTGGTCAGCGTGGTCTTGCCGGTGCTGGTGCCGCCCGCGACAAGGATGTTGGCGCGGGCTGCAACGGCTTCGCGCAGCGTTTCCGCCTGATCGGCGGACATGATGCCCGCCGCCACATAGTCGTCGAGGCTGAACACGGCGACGGCGGGCTTACGAATGGCGAAGGTCGGGGCGGCGACCACAGGCGGCAACAGGCCCTCGAACCTCTCCCCGCTCTCCGGCAGCTCGGCCGAGACGCGCGGGCTGCGGGCATGGACCTCTGCGCCGACATGGTGCGCAACCAGTCTGACGATGCGCTCGCCATCGGCTGCGGACAGGCGCTCGCCTGTATCGGAAAGCCCTTCGGACAGGCGGTCGATCCACAACCGGCCGTCCGGGTTCAACATCACCTCGACCACGGCCGGGTCTTCGAGCAGCCGGGCAATGGCGGAGCCGAGTGCGGTGCGCAACATGCGCGCACCGCGCGCAATGGCTTCCGGTTTTTGGTGATTGGTGGTCATGTCGGCCCCGGTGTTTGATGGGGACGCGACAGTCGATCCCCGGATCGGGGTCGATTAAAAGAGCCCGGAAGTGGGCTGGTTCAACAAGTATCTAGCTCTGTGCGGTGATCGGCGGCGAACGGCGGTAAATAGGATGGGTCGAAAACCGACACTCTCGAATGAATCGCTGTTGACGAAGCTCCGGCCCACACGTTACATCGCGCCTGCCCAATCCATAC
The DNA here is from genome assembly GCF_006476605.1 of Brucella gallinifaecis. GTDB lineage: Bacteria > Pseudomonadota > Alphaproteobacteria > Rhizobiales > Rhizobiaceae > Brucella > Brucella gallinifaecis. The sequence goes on along the minus strand of NZ_ML636803.1, from coordinate 364,758 downwards.
AGATAAGGGATTGTAGATGTTGGAGCTTGTGACCACCCGCTGATCGTCTCGATTGATCGAGACATCTAGCCGCATCGTTCGCAACGGCAAGTTTTGCCGGTGTTGAATGTTGCGCGGGTGATTTCTCTACACAGGCTTATCCATGAACATCTCACGCAGCGAACAGCGCATTTTACACGTGCTGGCGCAAGGCGGTTATATACGCCATCAACGGGCCGATAACGGCCGTATCATCGACGTGCTCTGCTTCACGCGCGATGGCCATGTTTTGGCCGATTGCACGCCAGAGGTCTTTGCCAAACTCCGACGTAAGCGCCTGATCGAATCCAGAGCGTCCAGCCCTTATCGGATTTCCGATAGAGGTCGCCGCTCCGTTCGCGCTCAACTCGACAACCGCTAAGGAAACTACATGCTGATCCGGAACGAAACTATCGATGACATACCGGCAATTAGCCGCGTCGTCACCGAAGCCCTCAAGATACTTGCGCAATCCACCGGAACCGAGGCAGGCATCGTTGAAAGGCTAAGAGCGGAGGGGGCACTTACCCTCTCGCTTGTCGCCGAGGACAAAGGCAAAGTGATTGGTTATCTCGCCGGCTCTGCTGCACGGGTCGGGTCGCAAGATGGTTGGGGTCTGATCGGCCCGCTTGCTGTTCTGCCTGCAAGGCATCGTCAGGGTATCGGCACGGCTCTGATGGCCGAAGCACTCAAGCGACTGCGGGCGACAAGCAGGGGCGCAGCACTGGTGGGCGATCCCGCCTACTATAGCCGGTTCGGCTTTCGGGCCTTCCCCGAATTGGGCGTAGCTGGCGTTCCACCCGAGGTCGTCCAAGCCTTGCCATTCGACGGCAATGAGCCTCGCGGCGAACTGATTCATCATCCGGCATTCGGTCTGGATCAACAGGGATAAAAAGGGCCGGGCTGTTTTCAAACAGGTGCAGCCCGGCCTATTCCTAATAATGGCGGGTTAAAGCTGTGTCTTGCTCGCATCGGTAATTTCAGGTTGGGCAGGATCACTGTCAAAAACCTCGACGTCGCGCGACAGCTCTTTGAGGAACCTATCACCCGTCGCCAAACGCTTGCCGAGGGTCTGCATGAAGCCCTCGAACCGCTCCGCGCCTTTCGCGCGGGCTGCGGATTGTGCTGCTCCTGTGAGCGGCGGCGTGATGGTCATCCAGAAATGGATGAACTGCGCGACCGTCTCGCCGAGAACGGCGAGATCTAGGTCGAGCGTGTCGATCTGCCGGCCGAGCTTGTCCAAGCGGCGCGACATGGCCGCTTCAAGCTGGTCGGCGGAATCGCCGGACAGGTAGGACATGACAGCCGCCTCTACGATGGCGGATTTCGAGACATTGCGGCGCAGCACCACCGAGCGGCGCAGCGCCATTGCTTCGATTTGGGGAATGAGCGCGGGGTCGAAATAGATATTCAGGCGGGTGCGTGTGGTCATGGGCGTGTCCTCAAAGGTCGATTCCATCATCGGGGTTCATGGCGACCTGCCGCGCTACCATCCTCATGCGCTGACGCATGGCGCGGACCTTGGCCGCATCAACGTCCGGCTCGTCGTCCAGAAACTCGAACTCCTGTTCGGGCGACGACGGCGGGGCGACGACTTCCTCATGCTCGGGCAATTCCGGCTCGCGGCGGATGCCGGCATTGGCCGGATCGCCCTCGGCCCCGTCTGCGGCATCGGTCGCGGAACGGCTTTCCGCCGCGACCACGCGGCCGGACCAATCATCGGCGGATGGGCTGGGCGCCAGCGGAGCGGCGACCAGATCGGGCGGGGTCAGGATGCGTTCCTGAAACCGCGTATCCTCGAAATAGCGGGCCTTGGTCGCGCGGATCGGCGGCGTGCCCGCAACCATCACGATTTCGTCCGTTGGCGGAAGCTGCATGATCTCGCCCGGCGTGAGCAGCGGCCGGGCCGTCTCCTGCCGCGACACCATGAGATGCCCGAGCCACGGGGCCAATCTGTGCCCGGCATAGTTGGTGGAATCGCGCAGCTCGGTCGCGGTGCCGAGCGCGTCGCTCACCCTTTTGGCGGTCCTTTCGTCATTCGTGGCAAAGCTGACGCGGACATGGCAGTTATCGAGGATCGCGTTGTTCGGCCCATAGGCGCGTTCGATCTGGTTGAGGCTCTGCGCGATCAGGAAGCCTTTGATTCCATAACCCGCCATGAAGGCGAGCGCCGATTCAAAGAAGTCGAGCCGGCCGAGCGCCGGAAACTCGTCGAGCATCAACAGCAAGCGATGGCGGTTGCCCGAGGTGGTCAGTTCCTCGGTCAACCGCCTGCCGATCTGGTTGAGGATCAGGCGGATGAGCGGCTTGGTGCGGTTTATGTCGGATGGCGGCACGACCAGATACAGCGTGACGGGCTGGCGGCTGCCGACCAGATCGGCAATGCGCCAGTCGCAGCGCGCCGTCACCCGCGCCACCACGGGATCGCGGTAGAGGCCGAGAAAGGACATGGCGGTGGAAAGGACGCCGCTGCGCTCGTTCTCGCTCTTGTTCAGCAGTTCGCGGGCCGATGACGCGATGACGGGATGAACGCCAGCCTCCCCGAGATGCGGCGTGTCCATCATGGCGCGCAAGGTCGCCTCGACCGGGCGGCGTGGATCGGACAGGAAGTTGGCGACGCCTGCCAGCGTTTTGTCGTTCTCCGCATAAAGGACATGCAGGATCGCGCCGACAAGCAGGCTATGGCTGGTCTTTTCCCAATGATTGCGCTTGTCGAGGCTGCCTTCGGGATCGACCAGAATATCCGCGATGTTCTGCACGTCCCTGACCTCCCACTCGCCCTGCCGCACCTCCAGCAACGGGTTGTAGGCGGACGATCCGGCATTGGTTGGATCGAACAGCAGGACGCGGCCATGCCTCGCGCGAAAGCCCGCTGTCAGCGTCCAGTTTTCCCCTTTTATGTCGTGGACGATGGCGGATGCCGGCCATGTCAGCAGCGTCGGCACCACCAGCCCGACGCCCTTGCCGCTTCTGGTCGGCGCGAAGCAAAGGACATGCTCGGGACCGTCATGGCGCAGATAGTCTCGGTCGTATCGGCCAAGGACCACGCCATCGAGGCCGAGCAATCCAGCCGCACGGATTTCCCGATCCTCCGCCCATCGCGCCGATCCGTAGGTGGCAACGTTGCGCGCTTCCCGCGCCCGGATGATCGACATGAAGATGGCTGCGGCGATGGCGAGGAAACCCCCCGATACCGCGATGATGCCACCCTCGACGAAGATCGCGGGCGCATAGGCGTCGAACGAAAACCACCACCAGAAGAAGGCGGGCGGGTAATAGACCGGCAGGCCCGCCAGCTCGAACCACGGCGCACCAAGTTGGGGCTGAAAGCCGAGGCGGAAAGCAACCCATTGGGTCGCCGCCCACGTCATCACCAGAACGATGGTGAAGACGACAGCGATCTGACCCCAAAGGATTCGGCCTCCGCGCAATGCAGGCTCCAGTCGGCAGAAGAGACGGAGCCGATCAGAGAGTAGGCAAAATCAGGATGGGCAACACGAAAGAGGATGCCGGAGGGCAGTCGGATACTATCGGCGGCAAATAGGACGGTTGCCTTGGGACCGTCGCCGATGCTGGTGCCTGTGTCGGCTGGCGGAAACGAATCGCGGCTGAAAGTCAGTCCGTGCGGACGATCCGGCCCATGTCTCTGGCGAGCGTGAGCAGGTTGCGGAGCGCCGCGCTGCGGCTGGACGGCGACCAGACGGCGGTGAATGGGACCGGCTCCGGCTCGTCGGCGATGGGCAAGAAAGTTATGCTGGTCGTCGGCAGCAGCGCCGTAGCAGCCCCGACGATGGTGATGCCGAAGCCCTGTCCAACCATGGACAGCAGCGCACCGCGCCCCACGTCGAAGCGCAGGATCGACGGCGCAGGCCAGCGTCCGGCATGGCGCAGGACGATGTGGCTATGAACCTGCGGGCCAGTGCCGCCATGACGGACAAGGAACGTCTCGCCTGCCAGATCGGCCCAAGTGATTGCCGATTGTCCGGCAAGCCGATGCCCATCCGGCAGCACGGCAACCAGCGGTTCGGTCCAGACTGGGCGGGTGTGGCAGTCAGGCAATTCGAGCTTCCCGGCGACGAACGCCACGTCCAGTCGGTCGGCGCGAAGCTGCATCACCGCATCTCGGGCAGTGCCTTCGGTGATTTCGATATGGATGCCGGGATGATCTCCGCGATATTGCGAGATAAGCTTGTCGAGGAAGCTGCCCGGTATCAGGGCATGGATGCCGATACGCACACGGCCCCATTCTCCCGACGCAGCCATTCCTGCGGTCTTCACCGCGTGGTCAAGTTGATCGACTCCCGCAGCGACCCGCTCCATGAAATGTCTGCCTGCGTCTGTTAGCCGAACGCCCCGCGCATGACGCTCGAACAGCAGGACGCCGAGATTTTCTTCCAGCGCCTTGACGCGCGCGCTGACACTCGACTGGCTAACGCCAAGCGCGTTGGCCGCATGTCGGAAGTTAAGATGCTCGGCAACGGCAATGAACTGGACAAGCGAAATGAGCGGTATCCTGCCGGACAAGATACCGCCATTCACGAGGCTGCGATGGCGGGTGCGCCGCATGGGTGCCAGCCGTCCTGCCAATCGCCGGTCAGACGACTGGCGATCTTTCGGCAGGAACGTCATGGGATCGAAGCAGCACTAGACCTGTGGATACCAGCACCGCCATCATCATCGCGTAACAGATCACGGGCCATGCCGTGTCGCCGTTTAGCAGCGTTACCGCCAGTGTGCCGACTATGCTGACGATCAGGCTCTGGATGCAGAAGTAGAACGCGACTGCCGATCCAGCAATGTCGTCGAATTGTGCAAGCGCGCCGTTGGCGGTAACCGACACCGTAAGGACAATGCCGACCGCTATGACCCACATCGGCACGATGAAGGTGAGGAATGACGGCGAACCGAAGAGTTCGCCGACCCCCAGCAGGACCGCCCCGAAAACGAGCAACGCCATTCCACGCGCTACGCAACCCACGATGCCCCATCTGGCGACAAAGGACTTCGCGAAACGAGTTGTTACGATCATAGCGAGTGCGACAGTGGCGAAAGCCAAACTGAAACCAATTTCGGAATAGTCGGCTTGGCCGATGAGCACGCGGGGCGCTGTCGAGAAGAAGACAAAGAACGTGCCCATGCCGGCGCTAAAGCCGATCGTGTAAACCCAGAACGCTGGATTCGCGAAAATCGGGAAAGCGGATCGGCGTGTCCTTGCTTCATCCAACGGGCGGGTTTCGTGCCATCTGAATCCGGCGTGCGCGGTGGCAATCAACGCAAGCACAGCAAGCGTGGCGAAGATTGCGCGCCAGCCGAAAAACTCTCCAATCAGAGCGCCAGCGATAGGGCCGAGTGCCGGAACAAACGCCAGCATCGAACTTAGGAGGCCATAGATGACTACCCCTTCGGGCCTCTTGGCATATACGTCGCGAACCGTTGCAAACATCGCGACGAGCATTGCGGATGCGCCGATGGCTTGCACCACACGGAAAGCAATGAACGCTGTAGCCGTGGAGGACCATGAGGCACCGAACGACGCGACGATGAAAAGCATGGCTCCGGCCAGAAGCACAGGCCGTCGACCTATGCGATCCGAAAGCGGGCCAAATACTACTTGGCCCACACCGAGCATCACCATGTAGAGGCTCAGCGTGAGTTGGATTATGGATGGAGTCGTATTCAGGATGCCTGGCATCGCTGGAACGACTGGAAGATAAATATCCATCGCCAGCGAAGCGAGGATGTCGAAGGGCGCCATAAGCAGCAAAGCTGCCGGCAGGGTGTAGGCCCACGCGGGGCGTGTATTGGTCATGACGAATCAACCGCTCGAATAGAAAATACCGGGCGGCGTCTGCTCGTCAGCAATCAGACTAGGGATTGGGTCTTACAGAGCGCCGCAACAACAATTCAGGTTGTTGCGGCTTACTTGTCTGCGGACTTGGAGCTTCCCATGCTGATGTTCCAAAAATTGAAGAATGGATACTGTCCTTATATGAAATCGCCGCTTGCTTCGCAATGCGCAATAGCAACCATCAGAGTTCAAGCCCCCGCTGCCTTCCCAACTGCCACGACACCGATCCACCCTGCACGACGCCCATGACCTCGCGGCCGAGGTGGCGGTCTATGACCGGCCTCCACGGGACAAGGGTAAATTCATGGGACTGTTCGACCACGGCGAACTTGCCGCTCGATAGCTGCACTGTGCCAGTGAACTTGCCGCTGACGTTCTCCCCGTCCGTGGCGGCGCGGAACGGCAGCCCCTTGCTCTCGGCCATCTCCGAACCGACGCGGGCAACCTCGCGCTCGCGCAGGGTGGCGAGAAGGCTGCGCCGGTAGAATATGCGACCGTTCCGCGCTCGGGTGGCGTCGCCCTGTTCGATATGATGCTCGCGGCGCTGGTCCATCGCCTCGCGCACCTGCTGGCCGAAGCCGGCCGGCGCAAGGTCGGCCGTCTCGCCATAGATCAGCCGCCGGTCCAGCCAGGTCGCGCCATCCGAACCGATCTGCTTTTCCAGACCGACCGGGGAAAGGACGCGAACGCTGGCCTGCCGGTCACGGCCGGCGTCATAGACGGCGGCACGGCTGACCAGATCATCGGGGATGCGCCATTGGTCGGCGTCGATGCGCTCGACGATCCCGGCGCGGCGCAGCGCCTCCAGTCGGCGGACATGGGCATCGACATAGCCCTCATGGTCGCCGCCCGGAACGCGGCCCTCGAATTTCGCCTGCTCCAGATGGCGGCTTGGCCGGTAGATGCCGTCCTCGGCGATGGCCGTAATGGTGCGGTCGGACGGCCGGGCCGTCGCCTCGGCCGGGCCGATCTGGATGACGCTGCCGATGCGGGCATCCTCCAGCCGCTCGGGCGCGATGCCCGCGATGTGGTGCGTCCGCCCGTCGATCCCGTCCACCACGATTGTCAGGTTCTCGCCCAGCTCGTCGGACAGGTGCTTGTCCACGACGCGGCCGACGATGTGTGTCTCGGGTGCTCCGTCATGGATTTGGAAGCTCATGGGATCGCGTTCGCCGCCCTGCGGGCCGAGCGCCTTCTGCATGGTGCGGATAATGTCGCAGCGCTCGCCCAACTCGCGCAGGGCCGGCTCCATGTCCTTGCTCAATTCCCAAACGGCAGGCGCGTGTTCGGTCGCCAGCCCCATCTTCTCCAGTTTGCCGAGACGGCGCAAACGCAGCGTCCGCTCGAACTGCCGCCTCGGCTCTGCCGGTTCATGGCGCAGGTCGAGGAAACGAGCATCGGCTTCCTCGACCATGGCGCGGTCGATCCGGGTGAAACGGTCCTGGTCGATTTCGGCCGACAGCTTGCGGGTCTGCTCGATCTCGGTGACGGGGCCGAGTTCCAGACTGGCAAGCTCGCTGGCGCGCTCGCGCAGGCCGGCCGAAAGATAGTCGCCGTTGATGACCAGATCCCCGCCGGCATCGTCGCGGCCGTTGACGACGATATGCACATGGGGATGGCCGGTGTTGTAGTGATTGACGGCAACCCAATCGAGTTTCGTGCCGAGGTCGGCTTCCACCTGTTGCATGAAATCGCGGGTGTAGGCTGTGAGGTCCGACAGTTCCGCGCCGTCCTCGGGCGAGACGATGAACCTGAATTGATGGCGGTCGTCCTTGCCGCGATCAAGGAAGGCGTCACCATCGGCGCGGTCCTCGGTCGCCGAATAGAGCCGGCCGCGCTCGCCGTCGCGTGACGTGCCGTCGCGCTGGACATAGCGCAAATGCGCGCGGGCGCGGCCGCCCTTCCACGCGGCCCGGACGCTGCGCTGCTTGACGATCACGCGGCGGCTGCCGGGCTGGCGATGATGCCATTGGCCGGAGATGTTCCGGGTGCGCACGAAGCTCGCGCCACGGCCGCGCTTCAAGCCCTTGCCGCTGGCGACCACGGCGCGGGACCGCCCCGGCGATGACGGGCAGGCAGATGACGGCATGGAAGGAGCGCGGGAGGTGGCTGCCTGATGCTGCCGGGTGATCTTCCTGACCTGCGTGAAAAAGCTCTTGGGTTTCCCGGCCTTCGGCGCGTCGGATCGGATGCGGCCGGGCTTCGGGCGGAAGCGGTTTTCGTCGTCGGCGCTCAAGCGCGCGACTCCAGCCAAAACCGCCGAAAACAGGCCGATATAGGCCTATGGTGCCGCTCGAAACCCTGCAAAGCCAGGGCTTTGCGCGAAATCGCGGCACGCGACCCCTTAAAACCATGGTGCCGGAACCGGACACCTAACCAGTGTGCAGACAACAATAATTTCCAGAAGCGGCCCGATATGGTGCCGTCTTCTTTAATCTTGCCCTCCGCCCTTTCTGCCTTCTGTGCCCTTCCTGCCGGGAATCCAGCCGGGCAAAAACCTGCCAGACCGGACACCGAAATGAGCGCCGCCGAGCGCGGGAACGCCACCCTCATGGCGCTCCCGAACCGCTCGCGTCGGCGACGAAAATGCTGTCGCCCCGTGACTCTGCATTGATGGGATCGCGCGCCGGAACGGTCGCGCGGCCGTCGCCCGGACGCATGACGAACAGCGGTGCCTCGCGCCAATCGGGCGGCGGTGGCGGTGCCGATGACGGCGCTTCGATTGCAGCCGCGCCGCCGAGGATCGGCGCGAGCGCGGCGACATAGGCCCGCGTTTCGGCCGGCAGGTTGCGGCCGGTCGCAAGGTGTTCGTCATAGCGGCCGGGACCGGCATTGTAGGCCGCCAGCATCGCCGCGACATTGCCGTAGCGGTCGAACATTTCGCGCAGGTAGGCCGTGCCTGCGAGGATGTTGTCGCGCGGGTCGTAGGGATCGCGGCCGAGGCCGTAGCGGACGCGCAGGCCCGCCCATGTGTCGGGCATCACCTGCATCAATCCCATCGCGCCGGCCGTTGAGACCGCGCGCACGTCGCCCGCGCTTTCAGCGCGCAGCACCGCGACAATCCAATGCTCGGGGACGCCGAACCGCTGCGACGCCTCGGCGATGTGAGCCGCATAGGGGTGGGCGGCGGCCGGGCGCTCGACGGGCGCGGATTGCGCGACCGCGACGCCCGATCCGGCGCAGACGGAAAGCGCGCCGACCAATATCAGGACGGCATAATGCCATGCAGTCCTGTCTCCGCTTCGACACCAGCCTGCCAGCGTGCGCGCTGCGGTCAAGGGCAAGGCGCAAGCGCCGGCCGATGGCCGCCCCTGACCTTCGCTGTGCGCGCCGGCCGTCCGGTGGCCAAGCGGGACGAAGGGATGAGACGGCTTTTCCGCGAACAAAGGGATAGGGGGTTTGGATCGCATGGCCTTAGTCCCGCTCGTCGCGCGGTTTGGGGCGGTTCCAGTGCAACGACCATGACGTTCCAGTGTCGTCATCTTGGAACAGGTTGGCGCGGATCGGCTGCGGCAAGGCCGGGTCGTCCAGCAGGACGGAAAGATATTCGCCCGCCTTTTCTCCGGTGCGTTTCCATGCCGCACCGACCTCCGGTCCATCCTCTGCGCCGTGGTGAACGCGGTAGTCCGGCGCGTTCTCCGCATCCGAACTTTCGGTCGGGACGATGGTGAGGTCGCGCAGCAGGGTCAGCGTATGGATACGGCCGACAAAGCCGGATTCCTCGCGCGTGAATTGACCAATCTGGGGCATGGAAATCTCCTGTGGTTGGTTTCGGGGGATGATTTCAGTGCGTCGGCGCGCGCCACTCGTAGCGGCCGACGCCTTCCTCATCGGTCCAGAGCGGGACCGCTCGGCCGATGACGGAAGCTGCGGTGGTGAGTCCGAAATAACGGCCGTCGAGGCTGTCGCGGACTTCCCAATTCATAAGGAAAAGCTGGCCTTCGCCGATCACTCGGCACCCCTGCCAGAAGGGCAGATCGCGGCCGAGGCTGTCACGCCCCTGCGCCTCGCCCATCTCGATCCCGTCCACCGTGATCGTGGATCGCAAGCGGCAAACCCGCTGTCCCGGCAGGCCAAGGACGCGCTTCAACAGCGGGACGCCGCGGGCGATATAGCCGCGCTCGGCCATGAAGGTGGCGAGCGGTTCGGGCGGCATGACGGCGACCAGTTCGGGCAGGTCGAGCGCGTCGGCCGGCTCGACGGTGTAGAAGCCGATGGGTGCGCTGGCCGTCGCGTTCCAGATGAGTTTCACGGGCCAATCGACGGCGCTGGCGGCGGCGATGCCGAGGACGGCGAGCGCCGTCACCGTGAGGATGCGGCGGCGCGTCATGGCTCGATCCTTCGGCGGTGAAGCCACGCGGCATGTCGCTCGGGCGTGTAGGCGTGCGGCTCCAGATTGGCAGTCAAGCGGTTGTGGACATGCCGCCAGTGCTCCGGTGCGGCGTCGGCCGGATCGAGGCCGAGCGATTCCACGGCGTCGATGGCGGCTAGCGCGCGCTGCACTTTTGGCCAGCTATCGAGGCGCAACAGGATTTCGCCGCCGGGACGGACGAACGGCAATGTCTGGAACGGCTCGCCGCGCCCGATTGCCCGCACAATGTCGATGCGGGAAACGACCGTGCCATGGTCGCCGTTCGCCCATCGGACGAAGGCGAAGACGCTGCCCGGCGCGAAACCGACAACGCTGCGGCGACGGTCAATGATCTGCTCGTAGCTTTTGCGGCCGAAGCGTATCCAGTGCTCGACTTTGCGTTTCTCGAAGTTCAGCTCGACCAATGTGGTGAATGGCGCAGGTCCGTCCGGTAGCGGACGGCCGTGTGCGCTGCGGTGAGCGCGACGGGTCATTGTTCGTCTCCGGGGATGTGCTGGGGGCTGCGCGGGCGCGGCGCGTCGTTCGCGGCGACCGTCATGGCTCGCCCCTTCGGGCGGAACCGGCACCACGCTTCGCCTGCGCGCGCGTCAAAGAAAAAGAGTTAGATTCTCTGTTAGATAAGTTAGCTGTCGGATTCCGCTTTTCAGGCCAAAGCGTTAGCTGCGGTTCGTGCGCCTGATCTACCGATAGTCGTGCGCCTGATGCGCCGATACCCCGTGCGCCTGATCTGCCGATGGCATTAACAGGGTTATCAACAGTGCCTGTTGACGAATTATCCGGGCGGATGCGCAGCAACTCGCGGCCGTCTTCCCGCTCGATCTGGAGGCGGTAGCCGGGGAGTTGCTGGCGGGCCGCGATCCGGCGCAGGTCCAGCGCGAAGTCGGACGGCCGGGCGAGGCTGCCGGATTTCTGATGAAGGTGCGCGACCTCGAAAATCCAGCCGTGGCGCTGGTGTCCGGCGTGTTTGCGCGCGACGCGATACAGCCAACGCTCGATGCCGCCTGTCAGCCGGAAATAAGCCGGGTCGATGGTCAGGACCAACGAGCGGTCGATGACGCTGTTGTAGAACCATTCGGGCAGGACGAACTCCATGCCCTCGACGCGGCCGCCGCGCGTCGTCATTTCCTCCCATTCATTGATCCATGAGAATTGCCGGCGACGCCAATGCGGGCCGTTGCGGATCGTGGTGGCGATGACGGTCGATTGGAGCCGCGCCAGCGCGGCTTTCAAAAGCCGGTATTGTTGATTGCCGGTCGGGCGTCCGATGGCGCGCAACAGATGGTAGGGCGTGAAGCGGACGAAGCGCGACGTGGCGAGGCCGTCATTCTCGGCCGCGACGATCTGCGAGGCCGCCCATATCAGCACATCGGCGTCCCATATCGTCGCCATGCCGTGCTCGGGCATCCCGAACACCTGCACCTCTATGTCGGCGGCCTTGTAGAGAATCGGCTTGGTGCGCGGGCTCTTCGCCAGCGAGAAAAAGGGCCGTTCCATCAAATCGCGCTGGTCGCGCGGCGGCGCATCGCCTGTTGCGACCACGAAGGGGTCCAGGCGGCTTCGCTCGCTGTCTCCGGTCGGCGGCGCGAGTTCATGATCGCCCTCGCGCAGCATCAGCAGGCGCCCCGTTCTTCGGGCGTAAGCGGACGCGCGGGAAAGACGGTGCCGGCGGTCTTGTCGCGGGTGGATTTGCGTTCGCCGACCGCGCTCCAGTCTTCCAGATCGCGGACGGTGTAGAGGACGCGACCGCCGACCTTGCGATAGGTCGGGCCGGTGCCATAGGTGCGATGTTTCTCAAGGGTGCGGATGGATATGCCGAGGAAGCGCGCGGCTTCCTTGGTGCGCAACAGGCGCGGCGGCAGGCCCGCAAGCGGGTTGGGCATGGATCACCTCCAGTCGGGATTTGGCTGTCGGGGACGGCAGCGGACTGTGGCGAACCATGGCGAGGGACCGGCGGCGCGTAGCGTGCCGCATTTGCGCCTGTGCGCTGGCGGCACCCCCTTCGGTGTGCAGCCTTCATGAATAGATGAAGGATTTCAGCGGCTCATTGCCCGCCGCGCCGAATAGGCAAAGACATTCGCGCCCGGTTCGGCTAAGAATCGCCTCGGAGCAGACGCGCTGCTCTGGGGCGTCGAAACCCCTCACGAATGGCTGGTGCTGGCCAGAACGGCACCAACTCCTTGACCTATGGTCGGGGAGCCTGTGGCGTATACAACAGGCTTTCCGAGCTAAAGGCCATGGGGCCGTTTCGTGACGGTTTCGAACTCCCCGATCACCAAGAGTCAGAGAGAATCGTTTGCGGGGGCGCACCGCAGACCAACTCTCTCCGATATGGGGAGTAGCCATGCGGGTTCCCGTCGAACTCGATCCCGATGTGGACGATGAAGCGCCGACTGGCGACGCTATAACTGTCTATGACGAACGGCACTACGTCACCTATCTGCGCCTTCTCGATGCCAAAGCCGAAGATGCGGACTGGAAGGAAGTGGCTCGGATCGTGCTGCACCGTGATCCGGTGGCCGAGGAACTTCGGACGCACCGTTGCTGGCAAAGCCATCTCGACCGCGCGCAATGGCTATCGCGGGAAGGCTATCGGAAGATTTTGGAACAGGCGGCGGCCAACAAGGCATGAGGGGCATGCCTGCACGATCAATGCGCGTCGGGCTTGATCGGGTAGTGAAGCAGCAGGCGATAGCCTCCGCGCATCATCTTGATGCCGTGAGCGACCAGACGGCGCGCCTTGTTCTTGCGCGGGTCACTCTCAAAGTCTTCCTTGGTGCCGCGAAAGCTGAGCAGGACTTCGGCGATGGTGCGGTAGCTCTCCCCGCGCAGCCGGGCGTCGAGCGCGCGCAGGGACAGGATATGCCATTGCCGGAGCTGCGCGGGAACCGCACGAAAATCGGGGCCGGGCGCGCGGCCGTTGAGGGACCGCCAAAGACGGCGGGCGGCATAGGCGCGCAACTCCAGAAAGGAATCCATCGGCAGGGTGACGGCGTAGAAGGCGGTGGCGTCAGGCACCGCCTCGGGCAGCCAGAATTGATGCGCGACGCCATCCACCTGCCAGATGCCGTGCCAGCCATCGGCGGCGCGGCGCAGGTCGAGGCCGGCGAGATGCGCCAGCGTCAATATCGGTTCGGCATCGCCGTCTTCGGGATCGACCGGCGACAACATCACGGCTTGCGGTTGCAGGCTCGGCGTCCAGATCGGGGATTGCTGGTCATGCGGCGCGTCGGGGTCGCACGGGAAATCGCAACCCCCAGCGATGCGCAAACGCTTCAAGGTCGCGGGCGGCCGGTTGTCCATTCAACGCGATGGTCTGGCAGTCCTGTCGATAATCGTGATTGCGGCGCAGATATTCCCACGCGAAACCAGCGGCGGGGATGTGTTTTGTGTGCCCGTATGCCGCCGGAGATCGCCAATCGATGCTGAGCATGGCGTCACCTCCCCAAGCCGGGATGCTCGGCAGCGCCCGGCAAAGAGAGGTTCAAGGATCACTGGAAATATAGAAGCCGCTCAAAGCAGATACCTTGAGCGGCTAACCCGATCATTTTTTGGTGGTTTTGGGTTGGCGAAAGCTGGTGCTTTCGCGATGCCTGCCTGTATGAGCACGGACAGGCAGGCATGATCTCATCTGCTGGAAAACACATGCACCTCACCGTGCGCGGTTTCAATAGTGAAAAGGTCGCCGCCCATCTCGGCGTCGCGGGCCATCGCATCCCAATCGACATAGTAGCGCAACGCCTCGGGGATCGTGACGCTTTCGGTGGTCAGTTCCTCCATGTAGTCGGCAAGGCTGGCGAACTGGCCATGATAGCAGTCCTGCATGGCAGTTTCGGCTTGCCCCAGGTCGCCGCCAAACTGCTCCGTTAGACCCGCGCCGAGTGCGCCATGCTCCGCGATGAAAGCCGCTGTCCGCGCCACGCTGTCGATGCCAGCATGTTCGGAGATGCTGACGCCCTCGAAGCCCTCATAGTCATGAATGGCGTATTCCTCCGCAACGTCAATGGGGGAACGAGCAAGCATCGCGGCAATCTCGTCCCTGATCTGCTCAGCGTCCTGATCCGCGTCGATCCACGCCCCGTGCAGATAGCCGTTATTGTAGGCGGCAAGGCAGGCGACATAGATGCGGGGGTGGCTGTCGGATACGTTGGTCATGTCTCTGATCCTCGGGTCTGAAGGTCAGCGAAGCGAAACGCCGCGCCTAACCTTCTGGCCGTCGCCGAGACTGGGTGTGCAAACGGAGAGAGGCTTCGCGGGGAACCGGCTGCACGGAGCGCACTAAGCGCAGAGGAAGCTGGGCGGAAGCCTTTCGAAGTGCGCCGAGGGCGAAGTCCTAAGTCATATGAAGGAATTAAAAGAATAAACTTCTAATTCCATGAGAAAATATCAAACAAAATCAAGGCCAATCCGGGTCATCGATACACCAAGCTTTTGTAAGAGATTAAGAGCATATTCGTATCGAAGTTGGGCAACAACTTGGGCTGGATGAATTGTCGCGACAAGCTTCCTGCTACCTGCGCCCATTGCCGATATTTTGAAGCCGAAATCTTTATCAAGCAGACCTCGGCGCTCGGCATAAAGAGTGCGCCAGACCGGCGAAACAGCCTCCTTGCCTTGAGAATTGAAGCAGAACTTTTGGACCTCTCCGTCCAAAGTCACAAAAATGTAGAGATTTGAATTCACATCGTGGTTGCCGTCGACCGGAACAGGGTGCAGCTTAACCGCCATAAACGGTGTTCGATCACCGAAATCAGCATTCCGTGTCGCACCTTGGCCGGGAACAAGATCGCATGCGGGCGACAGGCAAATCCAGTGCTCACTATTCATCGTGAAAACGTGTCCGGTCGTAAGATGCCACCCCTGCGGTGACTTACTGGACACAAATGCATTATGTTCGCGTTCAGCCTTTTTCTTCGGGGCTGCTTTGCTCAAGTCCACATTGAAGTGTTCTTGGCATCGTGCTTCGATATTATCTCCAGCAGCCACAGCTTCCGAAGAAATCAGCTCAGTCGCGAAGACTTCAACGCGCCTCAAAATAGTGTTTAGTAACTGGTCAGAATGTCGCAATACGCTTTCTGCAATTAACCAGCGCCGCTCATCGCCCTTAGAGCGTAAAAGTCTAGCATACCAATGGGCGAGCGCATGCTGCCGCTCAAGCGCTTCAGTTTGTGCAACCACCCCGTATTCATCCATTTCAGCTCGCAGCTTCGCCATAAAAAGCCGCGAAGGCGCAGGATTCCAAGCTTCCAGGGCATTTTGCAAATCCGCAAAAAGATCATCATGGTCGGCTTTGCTCGAAAAGGCGATGAATACCGATTCCGCTTTGACCCACCTTACGCCCGAGGTTGCCCATTTTAGGCCTGCAGTGGAGGCGTTCCGCATACGCGCCCGGAGAGGGCGCTCGGCATCTGCCAGAAGTTTCCGCAGCACCAAGCGTCGGTTGCCGTTGTCCCACCCCGCCTCATCCGCTAGAGCACAAAAATCTGAATAGGGCTGCTGTCCTTGGCCCATAGTGCGCATGTAGGTTGAAGCATGCAACCTCGCGTGCAAATACTGATCGGTCGCAACAGCAGCTCTCAGCGCCTGCAGCGCATTTTCATCAACATCCTCATATTCGACAATAAGCTGATTAACCGCCTCTTGCTCACCCTCAGTCAGCTCGTCACTCGTTGCCCCAAGCAGGCCCAATATTACTTCCCGGTACACCATATCGAGGTCTTCGCTCGTATGAATGACGACCAAATTAAAATGATCGTTAGTAATAAGTCCCCGTAAAATCTCGATGGAGCGAGCACCATCTTGCGGACGATTCTTATCAAGTTCGTAATCAAGCACGAGCAAGTCAGACTGATGCAAGTGGGCGGCGACCTTTGCATCACCCTTGGTATCCACATTTGCACCGTCATGTATATCTACCAATAGCGGTCTCTGAGGCTGTCGAAAGCCATCAATGACGCTCTTTATACGACCGGGGTTGTCATGCCACCTCTTGTCCGACTTAGGCGGTAGGTCACCGTTCTTGTGAATGATTTCCAGTTCAAGCATTTCATCGAGTGTTGGATAATCGTCATCGATGATCAACACCGACCGGATCGGTTTGACGAAAGCTTCTTCGATAAACTTGGCGTAATGCTCATTCGCCATCGAATTCCGCCCCTCTGAACTCTATCGCAAACGTTGCACCGGGTAACGGCAACGCCTTGGACGACGACATGTAACGAATGCGATGCCCGCCAGCCGAAAGATTAGCCCGAGAAAGATAGAGACCAACGCCCCGACCGCCTCGCGCCTTCCGTGTAAAAAACAGGCTAAAGAGGCTATCGACGTCCTCTGGATCAACACCGGGGCCACTATCTGCGACGATTACGACGCCATCCATCACGTCCAATAATATTCGCCGATCATCTCGGTCGGAAGTGCCCACCCAATATAGGCTATTGTTCACGAGGTTGATAAAGACCGGGAATAATCGAGACTGCTGATCAAAAACCCTAAATGACTTGAAAGAATCGGTGGCGACTAGAGTTATGCCGTTGTTTGCCAAGGGAATCTTAAAGAATTCACTGAGGTAATCCGCTATCTCGAAGCCAGTAATCCAGCGTTGGATTTTTTGACCGGCAAGCCTGAGCGGTGACAGAAAGCGTAGCTGATCCGTGAGTCCTTCGTAACCGAATGCGATATCTTTCGCCGCCTTGCTCTCTCGCACCTCATCAGGGAGCCGCCGCAGGGCCGCACCGATGATATCGTCGTAGGCTTGCAGTTCGTGCCCTACGATCTCGACGGCAATGCCCAGCTGTGCAAGGCTGTTCAGACGGTCGAGTTCGGCGCGCATATCACCCGCTTCTTCCATTCCAAACGCTGCCAAATGCTCTAGGTCGATGCTTTCCTTCAAGCTCTCCAGTGCGCCAATATACGGCAAGAATAAATCCTCGTTTTCTGCGTCTACTCGCTCCTTTTCCTGCTCCAGCCGTTTAGCCGTTTCGGCAAATGAAAGCTCGCCACGGTCGAACAACAGCAGGAGTGGGCTTGCCTCCGCATGAAAATACTTATTCCGCTCTGCGATTAAATCTTTGATACGTTGAAATTCAGCCCGCTGAAGACCTTCGATGATCTTCTTCCATTGCAGGATACGATGGGTAATTTGCGAGGAATGCCTTGCGAGCTGACGCTCCAAAAGATTGCGGGGCTGCGCCGGGTTGATCCGCTCGATCTGGCGCTCGATTTCCTCCGCAGCCGTATCGATCAGGCTTGCCGCAGACCGCATAGAATCTCGGTAATCGGCATACTTTTCTTCCAGTGACCCAAGAGTCTTCGGAGCGCCTGAAAGCCGAAAACCCGCAACCCGATCTTTATACGTCTCGAAAGCCGCCTGAGCATCGGCGATGCCGCCTTCATCTGCAATATCGAGACTCTGCGCGAATCCCTCCAACTCGCGCACGAGCGGCGGCAAGTCCTTCACATATGAGTCTAGTTTGGAACGAAACTCTTTGCGTTGGCGCTGGCGCAGTTTGTTTCGCTCGGATTTCGCCCGTTCAGCCTTATTCGACGCCTTTATCTGAGGAAGTACCTCACCACGGATGCTCGAAGCTGACCCGAAGTAACGCCGCGCCAACTGACTAAGAATGTTGGCAACAATCAACTTGAGCGTTTTCGCTGCGCGATTGTCTAGAAGACCCTCGCGGCCTGCCTTATCCTTGAGATTGGGATTAGCGTCTCGTGTGATGGCCAACCGCCCGAACATTTGACGGTGGTTCCAGAATTCGCGGCCAGCGTTCTTGCTTCGGCGGGATTCGATTTCGAAGAAGTCGTTGTCGGTTCGACCGTAGGGTAGAACCCGCAATCCATCTCGGAAGATCATAAACCCCGAATATCGTTCGGCCAGCTCCTGATATCGCTGGAATTCCAATTTCGGCAGCGTCGTGTTCGCGGCGACGAACTCCATAGACGCGATGTAAATGTCGAACGGCCCTACCTCGCTATCTGCTCGCGTCGGAATCGCGAGGTCACGGGGGGGCTCGATGCAGCAAGGGTCTTTGACCCAACCGCCGAAGGCTTTGACCCGCCCCTCAAACACTCCGTTCTTATCGATGGTGCCGATGATCTGGTGTTCGAGGCCGTCAAGTAGTCTGCGATCAAACTGCTTCTCACTGCCAACTACGAGTTCTGGTACGTCGCCGTGCCAAGTACGCACTGCGTAAGCAAAGTCTAGCTCAACAGCGCGAGCTTCCGGGTTCAGCGGATCGACGAAGGGATCGACAAAACTGGATAGAGTCTCGAAAAAGCGATCCCGAGCGGCGCGTGCGGTGGAATCGGCGATCTCCGTATTCAGCTCAACTTGAAGATCATAGTTGATGCCACTAATGAGCAGCGCCGTTCCATGCTCTGCCTCTCCTGACCACACCGGCCACTGGGCGAGGTGTCGGGGTTCGAACTTCAATTTCTCAATGGAGGAGCGAAGCTCCAGCGACGGGGCTCCCATCTTGTTGGATGCGCCTTCCGCATGTTCTTCTTCATAAAGTCTATCGTATGCGACCCAAGCAGCTTCAAGGCGAACGGAACGCGCCGCGTCTTCAGGGTCATTGAGATTGCGTAACAATGCCGAGACCAACCCCGGCAATTGATCGAAAAGCTCCTCTTTCTTTCCGAAGTCGACGACCGGTATCTGTATGTCGGAGAGATTAAGGAACGGATTTTCAAATAGGCGCCAGTCCACGAGCGCTGCGACGAAAGGGGTTCCTCGCCGCTTAGAAACCAAAAGAAGTATCGGCCCCAGGTTCGCACATGATAGGCGACCAATACCTTTTTGCCCCTGACGTGGACGAAGACGGAGTCCGTTTCGATCCCCAATCGACGTTCGTTCGGTTGTAGCCTTCGACTCCGTACCAACCACCAGCCAGCGACTGACAAACTCGTCGCGGTTCATACCATGGCCGTCGTCTTCGATGACTGCCACCGGCGTAGCACCGTCGAAAATGTCGAGTGCTACATTGCGGGCGTAGGCATCAAAGGCATTTTTCCAGAGCTCAGAGATTGCAGTAGGAGTATCTGCAATTTGCTCGCGACCGAGGTGATCGACTGTTCGCGCCTTCGTCTGAAAAGCGACGCCGGTGATCATGCGGCCACAACTTCAGTCGATATGCGGACTTCCTCGGGTGCGGCGTCACGCTCCTCAATAATGTGGCCTCGGCGTAACAGCGGCAGAAGGTGGGTGATCAATTGGCGACCCAACTCTACTGGAACGGCGTTCCCTACCTGCTTGCCGGCAGCCATAAGGCCGCCACCGAACACAAAATTGTCGGGGAAAGTCTGGATTCGCGCCGCCTGCCGAACGGTGATGCCGTGGTGTTCGACGGGATGAACAAACCGACCTTTGGAGGGGTTGATGCACGCAGTTGTCATCGTCGGTGCAGGCTGCCTTGGATCGATCCGTCCATATACGTCCTTATGTCCATCATGCGTTCTATGGCATGCGAGAACGCGACCCGAATCCTTCCGGCTTCCGCCATTGGCAGGTGTCCTGCGGAAGGCTTCAACAATTTCTGCGCTATGGCTCATGTGAACGTCGTTCTCATCATCCTCCGGTGCCACGGCGAAGGCCGCTGCACAGTTGTTCCAAGGCAATAAATTGGGATTTCGACGGCGGGCGGCCTCGTTCCCATGTGTGGGACTAGGTGGCCAATTCAGATCTGATGCGTCCAGTCCGTTGCGAATTCCCAAGATGAAAACTCGCTTTCGGCGTTGGAAAATCCCATAATTTCGAGCATCTATCACCACCGCGTCTCTGACGTCATAGCCAGCGAGCGCCCCTTCCAGATAAAAGCGGTCGACCGCTGCAGCGTGCCGATGCCAGAGCATCCCTGGAACATTCTCCATGAGAAAAACACTGGGCGAGAACGCGCGGACAAAATCGAAGTAAGTATGGATGAGATCGTTTCGATCATCATCGACCCCTGCGTCGTTAATGCGATGCGTGGAAAAGCCTTGACACGGGGGGCCACCCAACATGAGGTCGCATTGATCACGGTCGGGAAAGGCGTCACGATAAGCCTTCGAAGCATTGATCTTGGTAATGTCTTCGTTGAGCACGTTCGGCGCTTGCGATCCTTTGCACAGATTACTTTTATAGGTAGAGACCGCGTGCTTGTCGCTTTCAATTGCTAGGCGGATTTGTAGGCCGGACAGTTGTGCGGCCAAGCTAAATCCACCCGCGCCCGAGAACAAATCCACGCAGTTCAACATGTTTATACTATGCTCTCGACGCGAAGCCGCGCCGTATTCCGTGTTTTCGTCAACGCGCGTGCACCCCCTGAATATCCTTATTGATGAAACTTGAAGCTTTGTCGAGCCTCGACTACTAAGGGTCGCTTCGCTCCAGGCAAGCCTGAACCATCGGCTGTGCGACGGTTTCATAGAAGGTCGTTGCGGTGTGGCCTCCTGCTAGATGGGGCTTCTCGGCCTGAATCGCCTTATTTATACGCGTCTTGGAGGGCTATGGCGTAGGTGTAGTTCTCTGTTTCATCGGCTTCGGCCCTCCAAAATGACTCGCGGAACCAGCGCGCTCATATCGTCATCGTCATAGAGAACCATACTCCGCGTCACGCCGGGCCAGCTCTGGCAGCCGCTCGTTCAGAAAATGCTGGATGACACGCCCGTGGGCGTGGATGCACACCATTTTCAGCGGTTGGTTGCCGCTGTTCGTAAACCGGTGCGGCGTATGTGCTGGTACGATCACGACATCGCCCGAGTAGGCGAGGAGGTCCTTACCTTCCACTTCGAAATCCGCAGTCCCGGATAGCACGAGCCATGTCTCCGCATAGGGGTGGGTGTGCATATCCGGGCCTTGGCCGCGATCGAGATCAACGGCGAAGAATGATATGCTGGCACCAAAGGGTTCACCCTCGAACTTCCACGTCCGGTTGGGCGCCTTCGATATTTCGGTTGCGCGAATGATATGGTGCATGACGCCGACTATCCTCCCGATCTGCGGTCATCGACTGAGACCGGCAGCGTCACTTTGCCTGTTTCGGGCGCTCTGCGGCGCGTAGCGGAAATATCGCTCTCAGCGAAGCGTCGCGCAGCCAAAGGCCGCCCCACATGAACAGGCCCAGATAGACGCCGAACAGGAGATGGCTGAAGACAGGGTTTCCGACGCGGAGCTGTGTCGAGACCGCGCCGCCCAGATAGGCAGTCATCAGAATCGCCCCGGCAACGGAAGATCGTGGATAGAGATAGAGAGCTAGGCAGACCAGTTCGATCATGCCGAGCATGAAGACATGATTGTCCGGCCAGCCCAGCTGGCGGAGCGTTTCTCCCGCAACGTCCGCTCCGACGAGCTTCGGAGCGATGGACGCGAGAAGGAGAAACAGGGCAAACAGGCCGGTCAGGGTCCATCCCATGGCATTCCGTGTCTTCTGGGTCATTTCCCTTTTCCCGTCTTCTTCTTTTCGGCGAGCACATGCGCCACGAGTGCATTCGCATGACCATGCCCCAGCCCATGCGTTTCCTTCAGCCAAGCAACCAGTTCCATGTGCTTCAGGCCCGGCTTGGCGCGGATCATGCCGAACCACTCCTCGACAGGCCGACCATACGTCTTTTCGATCGATGGAAAGTAGGAGGCTGGCCCTTTCACAGGCTCGCTCTGAGCAGTGTCACTATGTTTCATCTTGTCTCCGCTGGAAGGATGGTTGCAAGCGGTCGGCATTGTACATTATCTTAACGTCAAGATATTTATCTTGCAATCAAGATAATGGGAGGGACGATGAATTTGGATGACCGGGTCGAGTTGAGACGAAGGCAATGGGCTGTTGAAATGCCCAGCCTTGATACGGGCGGCATGGCCATCCTTGGCCGAGCGCGTGTGATCACGCTCAGTGTCCGCCCGGCGATAGAGAAGGTATTCGACAGTCACGGTCTGGATACCGGCAATTTTGACGTTCTTTCAACGCTGCTTCGCTCAGGCCAGCCTTACCGGCTTCGCCCGACAGAGTTGTTCAGATGGCTCATGATAACGTCAGGCGGGCTGACCGCGCGGGTATCCCGGCTGGAGAAGCGCGGCCTCGTGGAACGGGTTCCGGACCCGGCAGACGGGCGAAGCATGCTCGTCGGGCTTTCTGCAGATGGGCTTGAGAAGGCTCGCTCTACGATCGTGGAGGACATGCGGACCGAAGCAGAACTGCTCGACGGCCTGTCGGCAGAGGAGCGCGAAGCTTTGGCGGAGCTTCTTCGAAAGCTGGCCGTTTCGCTCGAGTCCAAGGGATTGTGAGCAAGCGCGATCGAGCCATGCGGCCGTCGAGCGTTAGGACGACCTAATGACTGCTCGGAAATCCTCCTGCCTCAAAATGACACGAACGTGGGAAAAGGGCTGCCTTCGGCGGTCTGTCATTCGCTGAACCGGCCATTCCAGGCCAAGCTGGCGGAACGGGAGGGATTCGAACGCAGGGGATCGCTCCTATTTTGACATGAGCGAAGATATTTCCTGAGCAGTAAGCTCGCTTCCAGAGGTTCGACCTCGTAAATCCCAACGGAAGCGCACTTTAGAGGGCTATAGCGTAAATGTAGCTGTCATATTCACCCGGCGCAGCGCGCCAAATACCGCCGATTACCGCACAAATTAGTCCACTTTATCCTTTGAAATCAATGAAATGCGGCTTTTCGGAATCCGGGGTGATGTGCTTCACGGATGCCCCACCATTCGACATTTCCCTGCGGGGATGGCGAAGGCAAGGCCGGAGCCCTCAGAGTATCCCATCTTGCTGAGCCTTATCGAGGATTTCGATAAGGACAGCACTCTGCCTTTCCGTGGGAATCTTTGTGGGCATCTGCTCCGCAATTCTGAGTATGCCCATCTCTTTCGGAGTTAAAAGGCGACGGCTTGTGCCTTCCTTGAGAATGAGGGACCAATGCGCTGTTGGTACATCGAAGACCCGCTTCTGCACCTCGATTCCGTTGTCGATTTTCTGAGTCTGCCGTGCAGTTTTCGCTTCGTGCCGATTATCCTCGACCGACGCGAGTGTGGTCCAGAACTCGTCGGTCAGAAGCTCGGCAATATGGTCGGCCTGGTCGAGCAGGCGCGTCCAGCATCCCTCCCGCTTACACCATTCAGAAATGTTGGAGATGCCCTGCGGAGGTCGGGTGATGTCCTCATTTACGGCCGTCGCAATGGTGATCAGGGCCTCTGACAGAACGTTATCGATCGTTTGGGCGGACCACATGCGCTGATAGTCGACGGTCGTTTTCCGGCGCTTCGTGACCTCGCCGAGCATGGAGAGCGTGTAGGCCACAATGTTGGCCCGATAGCCGCCGTTATACCAAGGCTGCACCGAAACCAGCTTCTCGGTCGCGCGAAACAGGATGCCGCGGGCGATGGCACGCTTGAAATAGAACTCGTTGAAGCCGTCGGACGACTTTTCCCATTCTTTGCCGACCCGCAGCGCGTAGCGAGCGAAGTTTTTCTGGCTACCGAGGTTTACCCAGCGTGGATGATCGTCGAAGACGTTCTCGAACTTGGCAAGGTCGGTCTTCGTGAACATCTGCGTCTTGGGATATTCTGCCCGGAACCGCTTCTGCTCGGCGGCGGTGAGCTTCGACTGTGCGTCCACATACTGACCGCGTGCACGCTCGTAGAACCACTTCGTCTCGCGCTGCGCGCCCTGCTGGGCGGGCGCCCAGATGCGGCGCGAGAACTCAGCCATACGGACGTGGAACGGGTGATTCGAGAAGAAGTCGGCTGCGTTCACCCTGTTCTGGGTATTGGCATATTCGGAGATGCGCGGGACAACCATCTCGCTCTGCTCGCTGTCAATCACCGACAGCTTCATCTGGACGAAGATGCGCGATAGGTCCGCCTTGTCGCGGCGCTGAGTATGGAAGAGTGAAGCGGTCGTCTGGCCGCCGTTGACGATCTGGAGATCGGTCATGCGGATTATCTGGAGGCCGCTGTCGGTCGTCCGCGTCTCGACCTCCTGCGCCGTCGCGGTGATGCCGTTATTGTAGGCGAAAAACATCTGCGGCTCATTTATTATGGTCGCGCGGATGCCCTTGTTTACCTGCGCGCGTGCCTGGAGAAAGGTTCGCACGTTCTGCTCCAGCAGGCGTGCGCTGTAGCGGTCATAGAGCGCGGCCAGGATGGAGGCGGGCATAACGATCAGGTAGCACTGATAGGAATCCGAGCCGAGATTCGCGGGCAGGCAGTTGATGCCGTTTCCGAACATCTCGACAAAATCGATGTCGAGCGGCTCCTTGTGCCCACGCGAGCTGCGCTGGCGCTGGAACCGCGCCATGTCCCAGATGTGGTAGGTGGCACGGATACTGCTCACCTCGCCGTCGGGAAATCCCTGGAAGCGATCGCTCAGCACCCGCTCGGAGGTCAGATAGAAATTGACCTGGCGCAGCATCGCCCGCCGGTCGGCAATCTGCCGGACCAGCCCGTATTCGGGGGTGGTGACATCGGGCTCCAGCGTTCCCTGGAGGCTCGCCTCGAAGAAGTTGATGACGCGCTTGAAGGCGGCGTCCACGTCGGTGCGCGTGAGCGTCTCAAGCTCACGTCGGCAGTCGAAGTCGGCGACGAAGATGTCGAGCGCGCCCTCGTCGTTGAACCAGTAGCCATCGACGCGCATGCCGCGCGGTGCGCGGTAGTGGCAGTGCTCGAACCCTTCGATGAAGCCGGTCTCGATCAGCTCGGTGGACACCGCCTCCATGAACGCTTCAAGCTGATAGGTGCTGTTCGCCTCGGCGTCGGCCAGCGTTTCTTGGCGGAAATCGTGAAAGAACTCCTCTACGGTCTGTTCCATCAGTTCCCCCCGAAGACTCCCGAATTGTCGCATTCGTAGGGCACAATGGTTTCCAGCCGGATATCGTAGGCGACCCTGTCGATGCCAGTCGGCAGTTGCGACCGTATCAGGCGCGGAAATCCGTCGCCCACGCGATAGCTATGCACATCGCTGACGATGAAGCGCGGCGCGTCGTAGTCGGGAAGCGGAGCATAGCCATGCGCCACCAGCTTGCGGTCGAAGGCTTCGACGGCCTCCGCCTCGCCGAGCTGCGCCTGTACCGCGGCGACGATCCCGTTGAGGGATTGCGCGTTCCCCGCGTCCGGCAGACTGCTCAATCGGTAGATGCGCAAAAACAGCGCGTCATTGAGGGACTCAAGCTGGTCCTCCGACGAAATGCGCACCTTGCTGCGCTCGGTGCCGGACAGCGATTTGATCTCCACCGCAGTATTGCCGAAGATGAAATCCTGATGAGACCTTTCCGGGCCGAGCCAGGCTTCGAGGGCATCAGCGGATGATGGCTGCCGCTCGATCAGCTCCAGCAGGAAGGTAAGTTCGGCGAATAGACCGCGGACCTCCTCGGCCGACAGGTGCTGGCCGCGGCCGGATAGAAAGGTCTTCCACCGCCGGATATGCGCCAGTGCCACGGAGAGCGAGCTGGCGGAATCGGTGGCGCGCTCCAGCGCGGATGCGAGGGTCCGGCAGAGGCCCTCGAAAAGATCGCGGTCGACCTGCTTTTCGAGGGTCAGGACAAGGCGTTGCTGCCCCGGCTCGCCCCCACGAAGATCGACGTCGATCCCATGCACCGTGACCACATTCTTCCGGAACGGATCGGTGTGGTCGCCCTCCAGCTCGACAATGAACAGGCAGGCGCCGGTCGTGTCCCGTCCCCAGAAGCAGGGCACGGCGGTTTCGCCTGGCACTTGGCGGACGTTGAAGTCCGCGCCGGGGACGGCGATGTCATCCCAGGGTGAGGACTCAGACATCGTAGTCCTCCTCCTCGTCCGGATCGTCGCCATAGCCCTGCATCTGCTGGAGCCAGACCTTGTTCACGACGACGTTGATGGTGGTCGAGTAGTCCCCGTATGGAAAGCTCACGCCGAAAGCGGCGATCGGCCCTGCCACAGCAGCATCCCTGGGTTCGAGGCTGTGGATCATGAGCAGCGGCCTGTTCCGGACCATCCGGTAGTGTGTGTCGGACACCGCGCCGGTTCCGTCCTCGCCACCGGCCAGCGCCTCCGCCTCCTTGCGCTGCGCATCGTTGAGCCCGAGCTTCTCGTCGCCGCGGGAGGCGACACGATCCTTGTTCAGCCGCCAGGCGGTTCCATCGGGCTGACCTTTGCCGACGACGCGCACTTGGTTGTTCAGGGTGAATGGCCCGCCGTCGCCCGGTGTCCCTCCGGGCGAGATCAGCAGCACGTCGGCGAGCGGACGCTTTTCCGCGATCCGTTCGAGGTAAGTCACCACGTCCGACTTGATGCCGGCGAAGGTCGAGTGGCACTCAAACCGGGTAAGGAAATCCTCGACCGCCGCGATCGGAACGTCGCGGAAGATCAGGCCCT
Organism: Brucella gallinifaecis; assembly: GCF_006476605.1. GTDB lineage: Bacteria > Pseudomonadota > Alphaproteobacteria > Rhizobiales > Rhizobiaceae > Brucella > Brucella gallinifaecis. The sequence goes on along the minus strand of NZ_ML636803.1, from coordinate 338,193 downwards.
TTCCGGTGTCCTCCTCCGGCCGCCCGCCGAAGCCTCCGCGCCATTGCTCCGCGATCAGGTCGAAATTTCGGGCATTCACGTCCGGGTCGGTCGAGACGACGTAGCTCTCCCGCAGCCGCCCGCTGAAACTTTGCTCAACCGTCACTTCCTGACCGGACCGCATCTTGTTGGCGGCGGTGATCAGCAGGCTGTCCGGGTGCGAGCGGACATACAGGCCGAAATCCTTCGGGCTGAGACCGTCACGGCGCATCCGCTTGACCTGCTGCGTGAGTTCCTCGGCGGCCTCGGCGATATGGGAATACCAGTTGATGGAGTCGCGCGAGAGATGAACGCGGCAGAGATCCTCGAAGCCCGGCCGGTAGCCGAACCAGCGGCCCATCTGCATGAGCGTGTCGTACATCTTGGTGTTGCGATACATATAGCTGACCGTCAGACCCTCGATGGTCAGGCCGCGAGACAGGCTGAGACCACCGACCGCGATCGCGGTGAGGCCGACGCCCTCCTTCTCGTACCGCGTGAAATCCAGCACCTCGTCGCTCTTGCTGTTGATGACGTAGAGGTGGAGGTGGTCGAACACGCTGTTGAGCGCCGCCTTGACCTCGGGCCACGTGAATCCAGCATCGGCATATTCGGCGTCGAACGCCTGTTTCAGGCGCTGCATGTGGATGTTCGTCGAGGAGACAGACTCCGGCATGAGATAGTTCACGCGGACCGCCTCGCGCATCGCCTTCTCGCGAAGGCTGAGGAAGTCGCGCACAGCCTGCTGCACCGGCACGAAACGCGACACATTGATCATCATCGAGCAGTGCTTGCCTGTCTGCCCGCGCAGGTTGCGGATGGCACGCGCGACGATGAACTCGTCCAGCGCGCGGTAGAGGCTGGGTGGCAGCTCCGGCACGGGGTCGCCGCGCTTGTGCCGGTAGGGAAGGAAGTCCTCGCAATCATCGATCGGCTTCACGATCGACTGGCTGGTCTCATCGTCGAGGAACACCTTCTCCGCACCGAAATAGGTCGTCGGCGCGTCGAGGCAGTAGATGAAGTCGCGCGGGAATAGCTCCTCGCGCACGTCATCGTCATAGGCGTCGGGATTGATGAAGATGTTGGCGAACGGCGTCGCCGTGTAGCCGACGTAGCAGGATTTCGCGAACAGCCCCAGGATGCGCCGGATCATGGCGTTCGTCCGGGTCGGGTCGAGATCGTCCTTGTTGGTATTGATCGAGGCGTTGTCGGCCTCGTCGTCGATCAGCAGCATGGGCACGTCGGAAATCCGGCCGTCGCCCTCCGCGTTCAGCGCCTTCAGCCATTTGTGCAGCGCCGTCAGCGTCGTGACGTTCTTCTTGATGATGAGGATGATCGGCTTGGAGAAATCGTTGATCTTCCAGCCGCTCTTTGCCGCCGTGTTCTTGTTGAAGTCCTCGTTGATGTTGGTGAGCGTCGCCGGGTGGGGATAGCCGGGGTCGAGCCCGACACCGATGGACCGGCGATCCTCGGGATCGCTGGACCGCCCGATGAAGGCTTCATCGATGCGCTCCTGGGTCTGCTTGCGCAGATTGTTGTGAATGCCAGCGATGACGATGATGAACTTGTATCCGGCATCGGCGGCGCGGGCGATCAAGCCGGTATAGTTGGCGGTCTTGCCGGACTGGACGTGGCCGATGACCAGTCCGCGGCGGTTCCAGGTCGTCCCCTCGCTGATCGGGTCTTGGAGATGCCCCAGGATGCGGCTTGTCACGTCGCTCAGCGATTGGACCAGGCGAGGCGACCAGCCGTCCTTCAGTAGGAAGTTCTCGTAGGCGCCGGAATAGGTCCAGGTGATGTCCTCGCGCTTGCGGACCCACTGATCGTCATGCTTCGCGGCGACATCAACCAGCGAAACGCCGGCACCCATGCGCGTGTAGACCGAGATCATCGCTTCGGTGATGATGTTGCGGAGGTCGCCGGTGTAACTGAAGATGGCGGCGATCTGCTTGGCCTTCTCCTCCACCTGCTCGCGCGTCGGCGTCTCGGTCAGGTTGGCGAGACCCGAGATCAGCGCGTTGGCGATGTTGCGTTCTTCCGTGATGATCGTCGCGGTCATGCGAAAGCCTCTGCGATGAATTTCTCGACCGTCTCGATCTGCCCGTCGAAAAGGCGCGTCGATCGTACGATCTGGAGGAAGGTCTTCGGGTCGCCCGGCCCGTCGCCGTAGAGCACCTGTTTGAGGCTTTTCAGCCGATCCATCGTCTGCTCTTGATCCACAGCCGCCTGGCTCACCTCGCGCGGGTGCGTCGAATAGTCGGAATAGATCATCTCGACCGGCAGGGTGGCAGCGATCGAATCGAGCAGCACGCGCAGCGAGGCGGCATTGGGAGCAGACAGCCGTGCGCCGAGGGACGCGATCAGCGGGTGCTCCGCGTTGATCGCGAACCGGATGCCGCCATGATCGGCGTAGCGTTCCCAGAGCGGGGCTTGGCTTTCCTGGAACAGCTTTTGACCGCGACCGCGATGCACGGTAACGCTGCGGGCGGTGATCTGGCTGATGATCTGGCGCAGGCGCTCGCGCACGGCATGCGGCGGGCGGGCGCGCGACTTCTTGATGTCGATGGTCCAGGCTTCATCGAGGCTGTTAGGGAAATCGATCTGCACCCGTGCCAGCTTGGTGGCTTCGCCCTTGGGCACCAGCCGGAACCAGTCGGCCCAAGCCATCAGGCGGCCGTTGCGGTAGACATAGGCGCCCTGGTTGGAAATGAAGTCGCTGCGGTCCTGGTAATAGTCGTATTCGGAAGCAGAGAGCCGACTGTGGTGAGGCAGGATGTAGGGCTGCATCACAACCGGCACGTCGCCAATCCAGACCTTCTCTTCGCGGAGCATCTGGGTCGCTTCGTTCTTCCGGCAGAAGGGATCGAAGGCAGCGACTGAATGGCCGTTGATCCGGATGGACAGCTTCCGTCGCCCTTTAACCTCGCCGGCGAGGAAACGATGGAAGACGAGTGACAGATGCCGTTCGACAACCGCCAGCTTCTCATTGACGATCTCGTCCCGCTTCTGCCCGGTCTCGTCCTCCAACAATCGGTCAAGGTCGCGCCAGATGACCAGCGTGCCGGTCTCGCCGAGCGTGTCGAAGAAAGGTTGCTCCGCGATCTCGTCAGGCTCAAGAATGGAGATAAACCAGTCATCGTCCTCCTCGATTCGGGCGAGACTCCATTCGGCGCCGGCGAGTGAGTCCTTTACAGCGCTGACCACGGTCAACTGGCGGCACTGCGAGAACGACGCGGTCTTAAGGCCGAGGCCGAAGCGCCCGAGGTCTTTTGGGCCTCGCTCCTTGCGCGGGTCGGTGGCGCCGTGGCGCATCGCGGCGATCACCTCGTCCTCCGTCATCCCGCGACCGTTGTCAGCGATGACAAGTATCGGAACGCTGCGGCTCATATCGCAGAAGATCTGAATGTCGGTCGCGTCGGCCGAAATGCTGTTGTCGATCAGGTCGGCTACGGCGGTTTCGAGCGAGTAGCCGAGATCGCGGAGAGATGCCGTCAGGCTGGAGGCGCTGGGCGGAAGATGGTGAGTGCGCGCCATCAATCGTCCGTCCGTAATTCGGTCGCCAGACGACGAACAACGCGTTCCGCATCCGACTTGAGCTCGCATTCCCAAACGGTCAGGACGGTCCAGCCGGCTGCTTCGAGCGCGGCTTGGTTGCGAGCGTCGCGGCTGACATTTCCATCGAACTTCGCCTGCCAGAATTCGCGACGTGTGGAGGGTGTGGTTGCATTCCGGCAGTCAAAGTGCCGATGCCAGAAGCAACCATGAACGAAGATCGCGGTCCGGTATCTAGGAAGGATAATGTCAGGGCGACCGGGAAGCTGCTTCGCGTGGAGCCGGAAGCGGAATCCTGCGCGGTGCAGCAGCGAACGCAGCACCAGTTCAGGGCGGGTGTTCCGACCTCTGATCCGCGACATGTTCCAGCTTCTACGTTCGCTCGTCAGAGTGTCTGCCATCATCGTCCGCTCCGGACGGAATCCAGCACTTGAGCAATGATTTCCGCAATTTGTTTCGCCAACTGCGGTGGCACCGCGTTGCCAACTTGGTGATATTGTGCTGTTCGTGGTCCCGCAAAATGATAATTGTCCGGGAAAGTCTGAAGGCGCGCGGCTTCGCGCACCGTAAGGCTTCGGCACTGGGCCGGATCGTAGTGAATGAAGTAGTGCCCATCTTTGGAAATGTGTGACGTAATTGTCGTCGACACTTGCTCGGCAAGCTGCACTCGGAACCGGTCCGAGAACATTTTTCCGGCTCGTCCTTCCTCAACGTTCTGGTGGTCGGGAAGAAGATTGGCAGGAAAGTCCGCGAGTTTCGGACTGCGGCCGGTTTCCTGCGCAAAGGTCGCAGCATACAGATAGCGGCGAAGGTCGGACGCCATGTGACTGCGCGCTTCATGTGCGGTCAGAACCGGCAACCGTTCATCATATAAGCTGCGCAGAACGCCGTGGTTCGGCCGCCGAAATTTATAGCGCGCCGAAGAAGTGGCGCGCGGTGAATGCATCTCAATGAGATTTTCAAACTTAAGGCTGCGCGCAACGGGACCTGCATATGTGGCTCCATTCAGCTCGCGACGGATGTTCATGCTCGAAATTTTCCGGATTTCTCGCAGCCACGCCGTTGGACTGTCCTCTTCCCGCGACAACCCGCTTCGGATCGCAGGCAGCGAGCCAATTGTGTCCCGTAGCGTTGGCGCGAGCATCTTCTTCAACAATGCCGGTCGAGCTTTCAGGTCACCGCGGACGCCGACAATGAACATTCGGTGTCGCGCCTGCGGAACGCCATGATCCTCCGCTCGAACCAAAAACAGCCGCGGATCGACTTCTCCCTCGGCTGCCTCTTCCTGCGTAAGCGAGTAGAGCTTGTAGGTAAGGTCGGCCGGCGCGTCATGAATTGCGGTAGCCGGCTTCGCCAGGTCCTGCACTATACGGGAAATGGCCGACTTCCCCTCGATTGTCGCCGAAAGAAGCCCTTTCACGTTCTCCATGACGAAAACAGGAGGGCGATGATCCGCGATGATCCTCAGATATTCGAGATAGAGGGTATGCCGCTCGTCTTTTTCGAACCCCGGCTGCCCCATCATGCGGGAACGGCCAACCAAGGAGTATGCTTGGCAGGGCGGACCGCCAACGAGCGCCCATAGCTCGTTGGCCTTGAGGCGATCTTGGATGATGCTACGCACCTCTGCATGAGCTTCGCGTCCGAGCGAGATTTGCAGCGCGCTTCGCATTGCGTGGGCATGCGCAGCAGGGTGCCGAGCGAACAGTTCAGCCTCTGAAATGCGGCCAGCCAGAAAATCGTAATAATCGTCGGGAACTTCCCCGTCATGAAAATGGCGAAAGAAATGACGGAGCAGGAGCGTCTGGTGCGAGAAGGTATCCCGCTCAATCGATACGACACTGCGGAACCGGCGACGCTGCTTATCGTCAAGCGCCGACGCAAAACCTTCCCCAAGTCCGCCGGGGCCGGCGAAGACGTCTACGACAGGGTATCCGGTAACCGGCTCGCCTATGGCGTCGGAGTGGTGCGGAGCCGATTCCGAAGCGGACCCCGTTTGTGTTTGAAGCTCTCCCTGTTCCAGCATTCTCAACGACCGACCTTCACCGTTTTCCGCATTGCGTCATGTGACCGGTTAACCGGCTTGTTCAGACGCTGGAACTCCTCCACGCTCATCACGACGACAACCGGCCTGCCATGCTTCTCGACCTGAACCGGCGCAGCGCGCGCATAGTCCAGAAGCATTCCGAAGCTGTTCTTTGCGTCTTTCGCGGACATCGTTCGCATAGGCATCACCGCATTTACCACAAAATAGCTATTTTGGCTATTCCGTGGGTTATTGCAATAAGCAAATTGACTGTGGTCGTGGGGCTGCGATCCGCAACTTTTGAGTTGCCTCGACGTGGCTGCCCATGACGCCATCCTCATCTCGTGCCGCTGGTCAACTGCTATGAAGCTGCACCGTATCATTCAAGTCGCATTGCGCTATGATTCTCATCGGAACATTCAAAGACTCAGAGTCTGATTTCAGTTTCAGGGGGACACATGAACCTACAAAAGCCGCAAGATATTTTCCGAATTTCTATCGGCGATACCGTCTTGAAGAGAAATCTCTTCGACCTGATCCAATTTTCGAAAGTCGAAGGTTCGCAGTTCTGGGGCGGTCATGAATTCTCGATCGGTAACACGCCGCAGCAGGGCATCAACTGGATAGGCTCTCCCCCACATGTTCAAGGTGTTGTCATCAAAACGCGGCCCGGTTCTTACGAGTTGGATGGTTGGTTAGACGAAAGCCGGAATAGCTATCGATATTCTTTCAAGGCGCGAAATTCGGTTATTTCCTATAACGAGACTGCAAATCGGGTGCTTATTGCACAGCCTCAGCATTTATATCCTATCATGCTGTTCACGGAGGGGCAGGTCGGCTGGGTCTTTGAAGGACAATTCTCCGTAACGGAAATCGGGGAAGTCTATGTCGTCTTGGAGCGACAGGGGTCATACATGCCGTCAGTTGGGGCACAGGATGAAATCACGTATCGTGAGGGCGGTCGGCGCTATGTAACGCACCTCCTTGCCGAGAGGAGCAGGCGTGTGGTCGATTTTCTGAAAGGATCGACGCCCTCGACATGCGATATCTGCGAAGAGGATTTCTCTGTTCGCTATGGGGTCAGATATATAGAAGCTCACCATAAAGTACCAATCTCGACCTTTACGTCTCAGTATGTCGTAACACCGGATGATTTGGCACTCCTCTGCCCCAATTGTCATAAGGCAGTTCATATTTACATGAAACGGAGTGATAGCAACTATGCGGAGATTAAGAGCCTGCTCCGCACTCATATCGCGCGCTGAGTAAATCGTTTTCGAGTGGGATTCTGCCTATTTTTGATGCCGAGTTCAGAGGGCTATAGCGTAGGTATAGTTCTCATCATCGCCCGGCGCGGCGCGCCATAAAATCAATGACTTATCGATATATTTTAAGTAATTTAGAACTTAGTGTCACTAGGGTGTCACTAGGGTGTCACTATTCGGGATTTGCGGTGACGCAGAATAAGTGTCACGATTCGGATAAAAGAAAAACCCGCTTATGGCTTGATTTAGGGAGACGTTCGCTCGTGGCATATTATAGGCATAGCCAACAGTTATGGATATAAAGATATACTCATGCGTATTTAACCTGAGTACTGCCAAAATACTTCAAATATAAAAAATATTTGATTTATACCTGAGATAAATATCATTCCATTAAAAGGAATGGCGCGAGTGACGGGGCTCGAACCCGCGACCTCCGGCGTGACAGGCCGGCACTCTAACCAACTGAGCTACACCCGCGCATTGTTTCGATTTCTTTCAATCGAGAACGATGCTCATGTATGCGGGAACGTCATCTGCGTCAATCGTTTCTATGCTTAAGACCATAAAAAAATTGAATATTTCTAATTTATGGTTGCTCTTGTGGATAAACATGCAGTTTTTTGCTCAGAAAAGGTGACACTGCATGTGAATGATCGGGTTTCAAACCGCAGACAAGGAGTAAAGGTTTGGGGGAGATTCGTTTAGCGAACAGATTCCCCGGTCTTTGGATCAATCTTCACCTCGATTTTTGTGCCATTTTTCAGAAAATACTCAATTTCATAATAGCCGTGGTCATTCCAGTCGACTTCATCAATATATTGCATGTCGGGAGTTTGCTCGATTTTGGCAATTATTTCCGAGAGCTTTGTGCCTTCAGGAGGGGCTGCGAGAGCAGCGACTGAAGTTGCAGTTACAATAATGGCCACATATATACTGCGCCGCATAGGAGGGCTCCTTTAACTGTCGTATGATGCAAGATAGGCTTACAATGCAGCTAATCAAGGGGCGTTTATTAGAGCACATCCCGAAAAGGGGGAGCTGGCTTTCGGAACAGGATGCGCGTAAATACAAATAGATAGAGCATTGCTAGTGATTCAACTTAATCTGGAAATGCTCCAGGGGCGCTATTATGGCTTCATGCCAAAATGTGTCTGCAGAAAGCAGCCTAAAACAAGCAGAACCAAAACGGCTATTGCGATGAGAAGAATTTTCATTTCTGGATCATCTGCATTTATCGGATCAAATACAAGAAAACTGTATGTGATCTGAACTTTACGGTATCACTAATTTTTGAAAACCCATTTCAATCCATGATTGAATCGGTCGCTTGCTCTAAAAAACAGCACGTCCTTTATATAGAACGGGCCTGAATTATGACGTTTAGGAGGTGGTCCTGAGGTCGAATGAGCCAAAGCTATCCTGATCAGAAGAAAAAATACCAGATAAACAGCACGACAATAAAAGGGACTCCCAGAAGCCAAAGAATGAGTGCTCGGAACATGTTTTCCTCCTTGATATTGTAAGATCAACGTTAAGGAGAGGATTTCGTTCCGCTAAAATGCTTATTTTCAAAGGTTAATGACTCGACTCATTTCATGGGATTTGTTTAAACTTTAATGATCCGTCAATATTTCGGTGACATCACTCTTTGCTAGAAGATATTTTCGATCGGTTGATCGTTTAAAAAATGCGGGCGTATGGCGTATGATTTCGAACGGATGGCAAAACCGTGCTGGAAATGTAGGGCAATTGATCAAGTGTGAAAAACGCGGATCGGTTGCAATTATGACGTTTATGGCCTTGGCCGTAGCACTGGCAGGGTGTTCAAGCACGCCTCAGACGAAGCCGTCGAAGAAAAAACAATCTAAAGAATATTTTGCTGAATCCAAATATGGCGTCAAAGCCAGCCCACGCGTCACTGGTGTTCAGGGAAAGCCTTTGCCGCGGGGTGGCGGTCGTAATCAGGTGGGAAAACCCTATCAGGTCAAAGGCCGCTGGTATTATCCGAAAGAAAACAAAAACTACACCTCAACGGGTCGCGCCTCATGGTATGGCAGCGCTTTTCATGGCCGCCTGACGGCCAATGGCGAAATCTACGACATGACACATCTGACGGCTGCACATCCGACGATGCCGCTGCCAAGTTACGCACGTGTCACCAATACATATAATGGTCATTCTATCATTGTCCGTGTGAATGACCGTGGGCCATTTGCGCGTAATCGCGTGATTGATCTGTCGCAAAAAGCCGCAGAAATGCTGGATTATCAGCATCACGGTACTGCAAACGTCAAGGTCGAATATGTAGGGCGTGCACCGCTTCATGGTCAGGACGATGCCTATCTGATGGCATCTTTTCAACCTGGCAACGCGGATTCGATTGGTCAGCCAGCCACTGGTGTTATGATGGCTATGAATGCTCCAACGCCGACACCTGCGGGCATCGCTGCAATGCCTGTTCCGCAAAACTCACCATTTGAGATTAATCCTGATTATAGTGACAACGAAGTGCCATTGCTTCCGGCTAATGTTCCTGTTCCATCAGAGCGTCCAACAGGCGGTTTTGGTGTTGCAACTGTTGCCCGTTTGGGTGGGCTTGGTTATGCGTCCGAGAATATGGCTGCTTCTGCCTATGCAGGTGAGAGCACTTACGGCAACATATTGACCGCAAATGCTGTTTCTGATGCATGGAAGCGCCGAAATGATGAAGAAAAGCGCGAATATGTTGAACTTGGCGTGTTCAACAGGCTTGAGGATGCTGTAAAGCTTGAAAAATCTCTGCCTCGTTCTGCCCATATAACCCGTACCAAAACACCGACAGAGCAGGGGGGTATTTATGAACTGACCGCTTTTGCGGCAGAGGGCAATAACGACGATTTGCTGCGTGCTGCATGGAAGGCGGGAGCAATGGACGCCTTTATTGTTCGTGCTGACTGACATTGCTCGTAAACGCCACGTTTCTTCATCAATGATGAAGGTTGATAGGTGTGTCATGAGGCGCATAATAATAAGCATCCAGTTTGCAACGGCGTTGGCTGGAGCTGCCTTGGTCGGTTTCCCAGCCTATGCGCAGAATAATCAGACAGGCTTTAACACAAAAGCACCACAGGTGCTTTTGCTGGACGATAAAAGCAATACTGTTCTGCTTTCCAAAAAACCAGATATGAAAATACCACCTGCATCACTTGCAAAGCTGATGACGGCAGAGGTTGTTTTTGAGGCGCTTGAAAAAGGCGAAACAACACTGGAAACAACATATCCGGTAACAGAATATGCATGGCGCACGGGTGGTGCCCCATCGGGCACGTCAACCATGTTTGCAGCCATAAAGTCCTCACCCTCCGTCGCGGATCTGTTGCAAGGCATGATCGTTCAGGCGGCAAATGATGGGGCAATTATTCTGGCTGAAGGATTGTCCGGCAGTGAAAATGCCTTTGCGGTTGCCATGAATAAGCGAGCCAAAGAGCTTGGTCTTACCGGCTCGAATTTTGTGAATGCGACCGGCTTGCCTGCTGCCAGCCAGACGGTCACTCTGAACGATCTGATAAGACTGGCGCGGCATATCCATAGTGAGCACCCGGAATTTTATAAATATTACGCGCAGGAAGCTTTCACATGGAACAAGATTTTCCAGCGTAACCGAAATCCCCTGTTACGGCTCGATATTGGTGCCGACGGCATGGCTACTGGCTATACACAAGCATCCGGCTATGCGCTCGTAGGGTCTGCCGAGCAAAATGGACGCCGTCTTTTCCTTGCAATGAGCGGTCTTGCCAGCACCAAAGAACGTGAAGAAGAAGCCAGAAGGCTTATTCAATGGGCTATGACATCCTTTGATAATGTCAATATTTATGCGGCTAATGAAGAGGTGGGGGCGGCGCAGGTTTTTGGCGGAGCTGCATCAACTGTTCCTCTCAAAGTCAAACATGACGTCGAATTGCTTTTGCCAAAAGAAGGGCGCGATAAACTCAAAGCGCATATTTCCTATGAGGGACCACTGAATGCGCCGGTTGAAGCTGATATACAGATAGGTACGCTCACTTTTGAATTAAATGAAAATGTGGTGCAGCAAATACCGCTATATACCACGCAGCCTGTCCCTGTTGGTAGCTTGTCGCAGCGCGCAATGGGGGCACTCATGGAAGTTTCTACTGGTTGGCTAAGGAAATATTTGTAAGCCCTCGACCTTGGCTATAATCGCCGGTAAACAGGTTGAAAGCCTGAACAGGCAAGAACTCTATTTGCGGAAGTCAGTGTGAGCGGATTGTTCATTACATTCGAGGGGGGAGAAGGTGCGGGTAAGTCTACACAGATAGGCTTGCTGGCAGAGCATCTGCGCACTCTTGGTCTTGACCCGCTGATAACCCGGGAGCCGGGAGGCTCTGCGGGGGCAGAGGCGGTTCGACATGTAATTTTAAGTGGCAATGCTGAAAGCTATGGTCCGGCTATGGAAGCCTTGTTATTTGCTGCTGCCCGTGCAGATCATGTTGATCAACTTATTCGTCCGGCACTTGCTGAAAATCGCATTGTATTGTGCGACCGATATATCGATTCTAGCCGTGCCTATCAGGGCGTGACCGGTAATCTCGACCCTACCTATATGGCAGCGATTGAGCGTATTGCGATTGACGGAACCCTGCCCGATCTTACGATTATACTTGATATTCCTGCAAAAAAGGGGCTGTCCCGCGCCAACAAGCGGCGAGGGAGTGATGTAGCAGACCGTTTCGAGAAAGAAGCGATTGCCGTGCATGAAGCACGAAGGCAAGCGTTTCTTTCGATTGCCAAAGCCGAACCCGATCGATGCGCGGTGATCCAGGCCGACCGGCCTCAGGCAACCATTTCTGCCAATATTATTGGCATTGTTGATGAACTTCTCAAGAAAAGAGGGCTTCTGTGATCGAAGAACTCGATGTCCCCAAAACCCATGATTCAATTGATGGCGTGCCTGAGCCTTCCGCAAGCGATTATCTGACAGGACATGATGAAATTGCAGCATTTCTTGCGCAGGCCTATCATGAAGGCCGTATGCATCATGCGCTTCTTTTTGAAGGTGAGCAGGGGATCGGTAAGGCAACACTGGCCTTTCATCTGGCAGGTCACATGCTGGCGCATGGCGATCCGGTCCTGGCACCGGAAACAATTCAATCACCTGATTTTACCAAACCATTATGGCGCCAGATAGCAGGCGGTATGCATCCGGCTGTTTTGCATATCAATCGACCTTTTGATCAGAAAACGGGCAAATTCAAAACAGGCATTCCAATTGAGGAAATTCGCCGCGTCACTCATTTTCTGACCCGTACAGCTTCGGACGGCGCCTGGCGCATAGTTATTATCGATCCTGCTGATGACATGAACCGAAATGCAGCCAATGCGCTGCTTAAAACGCTTGAAGAGCCACCGGCGCGTGCGATCTTTATTATGATCTCGCATTCGTCTGGCCGATTGCTGCCAACCATCCGTTCGCGTTGCCAGAGCATTCAGTTCAAGCCACTGACGGATAAAGCACTTAGTGATGCATTGATACATATTGGCCCGAAGATAGGGCTTGATGCGGATAATATCACGCCTGCACTTCTTTTTCGCTCAGAAGGCAGCGTTCGCAAAGCCCTGCTGCTTGTGGCGCATGGTGGTCTGGAAATATCGGACACGGTTGATTCAATCTTGCAGGGAAAAACTTTTGATCTGCCTAAAGCGCAGGCACTTTCAAACGTTCTTAATGGCCGTGAGGCCGAAACACAGTATGAACTGTTTCGGGATTATCTATTGAGTCGCATTGCTGATGAGGCGCGTCGTTATGCAGATTCGGGACAAACCCGTGAAGCTGATCAATGGTCGCGCTACTGGAGCGAACTCAGCCGCGAAATTACCAATGCCGAGACCTATAATCTGGACCGTAAACAGGCTGTTATGATCCTTTTGCAAAAAACCTATCGCGCTTTTGGGTCTGGCGTGCCTCCGCTTGCGTGACATGGTGCTTCACATGCGTTATGTCACCGCTAACGTTTTTGAACATCACACTTGAAGAAGCCGGATTTCGATGAGCCGCGAAAAATTCTATATCACCACAGCAATTGCCTACCCCAATGGCAAGCCGCATATCGGCCATGCCTATGAGTTGATCGCGACCGATGCCATGGCGCGGTTTCAGCGTCTGGATGGTAAGGATGTTTATTTCCTGACCGGCTCTGACGAGCACGGCATCAAGATGTTACAGAGCGCACGCAAGGAAGGCATAAGCCCACGTGAACTGGCAGATCGCAATACGGCCGCTTTTCAGCGTATGGGCGCATTTTTAAACAGCTCACACGACGATTACATTCGCACCTCGGAAGAGCGCCACTACAAGGCAAGTCAGGCGATCTGGCAGGCCATGTCTGCCAATGGCGATATATATAAGGGTGGTTATGCGGGCTGGTATTCAGTGCGCGATGAAGCCTATTACGGCGAGGAAGAAACCGAAGTTCGTGCCGATAATGTTCGTTATGGTCCACAGGGCACACAAGTCGAATGGGTTGAAGAGGAAAGCTATTTCTTCCGCCTGTCGAGCTATCAGGACAGGCTGCTTGAACTTTATGAAAACAGCCCTGATTTCATCATGCCGGTTGAACGACGCAACGAGATTGTGAGTTTTGTGAAGTCCGGCCTGAAAGATCTGTCGATTTCGCGTACGACCTTTGACTGGGGCATTCCTGTTCCGGGCGATGAAAAACACGTCATGTATGTCTGGGTCGATGCACTGACCAATTATATTACCGCACTCGGCTATCCTGATATGACGAGTGACAAATGGGGCTATTGGCCTGCGGATGCACATATTATCGGCAAGGATATTTCGCGTTTCCATGCCGTTTACTGGCCGGCATTTTTGATGTCAGCAGGTATTCCGCTCCCTAAGCGCGTATTTGCACATGGTTTCCTGTTCAACCGTGGTGAGAAAATGTCGAAGTCGCTCGGCAATGTTATCGATCCGTTTGAACTGGTCGAACGTTACGGTCTTGATCAGCTACGCTACTTTCTGATGCGCGAAGTGCCATTCGGTCAGGATGGCAGCTACAGCCATGATGCAATCGTTAACCGCACCAATGCCGATCTCGCCAATGATCTTGGCAATCTGGCACAGCGTTCTTTGTCGATGATTGCTAAAAACTGCGAAGGCAAAGTTCCGGTTCCGGGTGAATTTTCGGATGCGGACACAGCTATTCTTGATCAGGCTGATGCCGCGCTGGAAACTGCGCGTAAGGCAGTTGGTGATCAGGCTTTGCATATCGCACTAGGCGGCATTTTTGCAGTCGTTGCTGAAGCAAATCGTTATTTTGCAGGGCAGGAGCCTTGGGCACTGCGCAAAACCGATCCTGAACGCATGGGCACTGTGCTTTATGTAACAGCAGAAGTGATCCGCCGCGTTGGTATCATGGTGCAGCCATTTATCCCGCAGTCGGCAGAGAAGCTCCTTGATACTCTGGCAATCCCGGCAGACCAGCGTCAGTTCTCTGATGTTGCAAAAAGCCCGCTTGTTGGAGGCAGAGAGCTTCCCGCACCGCAGCCGGTTTTCCCGCGCTTTGTTGAAGCGGAAGAACAGAACTGAACATGCTTGTTGATAGTCACTGTCATCTCGATTTTGCGGATTTTGAACCAGAGCGCGACGCTGTCATTCAGCGTGCGCTTGATGCCGGTATCAAACGCATGGTCACAATTTCAACGCGTGTGCGCAAGTTCGATACGATCCTTGCACTTGCTGAGCAATATCCATCTGTTTATTGCTCGGTTGGTACTCACCCGAATAATGCCCATGAAGAATTGGATGTGACTGCCGATGATCTGGTGCGGCTGGCAGAACATCCAAAAGTTGTCGCCATAGGCGAGGCAGGGCTTGATTATCATTATGATTATGCGCCGCCTGAAGCCCAGCGTCAGGGGTTTCTCACACATATTAAAGCGGCACGCCGCACGCAATTGCCACTTGTAATTCATGCACGCAATGCCGATCAGGATATGGCCGATATTCTGGAATCTGAGACGGCGAAGGGTGCATTTCCTTTCATTCTGCATTGCTTCTCGTCAGGAAAAGCATTGGCTGAAAAGGGTATTGAACTTGGCGGCTATGTGTCGTTCTCTGGCATTTTAACGTTCAAGAATTCGGCTGAGATTCGCGAAATCGCACAGATTGTTCCGCGTGAGCGTCTGCTGGTTGAAACAGATGCACCTTATCTCGCACCAATGCCGCATCGTGGGCAGCGTAATGAACCATCATTCGTGCAGCATACTGCTGCCGTGCTAGCCGAAACGATTGGTGTAAGTCGCGAAGAGATCGCTGATATTACCAGCGCAAACACCTTCCGGCTTTTTTCCAAAATGCCACAACCTGCCGGGGAATAATCATCGTGGTTTCTTCTCGCAATTGTCTGCGTTTTACAATTCTCGGCTGCGGTTCATCCCCCGGCGTGCCGCGCATCAATGGGGATTGGGGCAATTGCGATCCGAAAAATCCGAAAAATAAACGCCGCCGCGCCTCTTTGCTCGTTGAGAGATTTGATGATCAAGGGAACTGCACAAGTGTTGTTATCGACACTGGCCCGGATTTCAGAGAGCAGATGATCAGTGCGAATGTGACATCGCTGGATGCTGTCATCTATACTCATCCCCATGCTGATCATATTCATGGCATTGATGATTTGCGGACCTATGTCGTTGAAAACGGCAAATTAATGGATGTTTATGCCAATCGGCTCACACGCAACCGGCTGTTTGATGCTTTTGGTTATTGTTTTGAGACACCTGTGGGATCAAGCTATCCGCCAATTCTGTCGATGCACGACATCATGGCTGAAACGTCATTCTCAATCACAGGGGCGGGCGGGGCAATCCGCTTTGAACCATTCAGCCAGATACATGGCGATATTGAATCGCTTGGTTTTCGTATTGGCAATGTTGCTTACTGTACAGATGTCAGCGCGTTTCCTGATGAAAGTTTGAAATATATCCGCCATGCTGATGTGCTGATTATCGGTGCTCTGCAATATCGACGGCATCCCAGTCATTTTTCACTGGAGCAGGCACTGGAATGGATCGAGTTTTTTGGACCAAAACGTGCAATCCTGACTCATATGCATGTGCCCCTCGATTATGACACACTCATGCGTGAAACGCCGGATCATGTAGAACCCGGCTATGACGGATTAAGTTTTAAAGTGCCTGTTGAATAAAAAAGCCCGCTGCAAATCTCGCAGCGGGCTTTTTTCATAATCAATCCCATGATCAGGCAGCTGTCCCTTTGACCGGGAAGGGCATGACATTGCTGGTTTCAGTTTCTGTATTTTCGATCTTTGCCGATTTGTCTTCTAGCTGTAAGCCGCCTGCACGAAGCAGATCAGAGAAGCGGCCACCGCGAGCAGCCAATTCATCGAAGCTGCCATGCTCCACCAGATGTCCCTTGTCCATGAACAGGACGATATCGGCAGAACGGACGGTCGACAAACGATGCGCAATAATGAAGGTTGTGCGGTTCTGGCTCAGATCATCAACGGCCTGCTTGACCTTTTCTTCGGTCTCTACATCGAGTGCACTGGTTGCCTCATCAAGCACAAGGATTGGCGAGTCCTTGAGTATCGCACGTGCAATTGCCAGACGTTGACGTTCGCCACCGGAAAGCTGTGAACCGCGTTCGCCGACGATCGTATCGTAGCCATTGCCTTTTGCCAGAATAAAATCATGCGCAGCTGCAGCCTTGGCAGCCGCATGGATCATTTCGTTGGAAGCCTCTTCATTACCAACACGAATATTATCGACAATCGAACGATTGAACAGACCCGCATCCTGAAACACGGTCGCAATGGCATGGCGCAGCGAGCGGCGGCTGACAGTGCGTGTGTCCACTCCATCAATCAGAATGCGACCGGCTGCCGGATCAAACACGCGCTGAAGAATATTAATCAAGGTGGTCTTGCCAGCCCCCGTTGGGCCAACGATGGCCACAGTCTGGCCGGGTTTTACTTCAAACGATACGTCATAAACGCCCTGGCCTGAATTAGGGAACTCGAAGGTTACATTGTCGAAAACAATGTCGCCTTTAACGTCTTGAAGATCGACGGCACCTTCCGGTTCCTGGCGATCGGCTGTTGCGTCTTCCATCTCGAAGAATTCTTCAAGCTTGGCACGCGCCGTAACAGTCTGGTTGATGAAAGCGCTGATCTGGTCGAGACGCCCGATCATCAACTGTGCAAAACCGATAAAGGCAATGACATCGCCAACGCGCATCTGACCTTTTGTAACGAAATAGGCACCCAGCAGCAGCACGATAACCATGGAGAGAGTCGATGCCATACGGTTGAGACCGCTTGCCAGTGCCCACCAGTTAAGAACCGGGAACTGAACATTTTCCAGGTTCTTTGCATATTGACGCAGTGACTGTGTTTCAGATGCAATGCGGTTATAGCTCTGCACAACCGACACATTGCTGATTGTATCGCTTACATGTTCAAACAGCTTGTGGTGATGCTTTTCAACTGCGGCCTGACCATCTTTGGTCTTGCGCATGACGAGCTGGCCAATCATCACATAAATAACACCAAGCACGATCAAAACCATGGACATACGCATATCCATGGTCATGGCAACAGGAATAAGCGCACCCAGAGCCACAACGGTTGTCAGGTGCTGGCGCATAAATTCAAGCCAGAGTGTGAAGAGCGAATCTGTTGCACGGATCAGCGTATGCAGCGCGTTTGATGTGCCGCGCTTCTGATGCCATGACAGAGGCATGGTGATGATACGCTCATAAGAGTCGATCATCACACCAAGGCGGCGGCGATGGGCGAGGCGATCAGCCCCACGGGCCACAAACACGGCTGCGATAATGTTAAACACACCCAATGCTGCCCACATGGCGAGCTGCGTAAATATAGCACCCTTATCCGAAATAGCCTGAATGACCTGACCGAAAAGGATCGGTTCAGCCAGCATGACAAGGGCAACCAGCACGCTTGCAATACACATGGTGATTGTTGCAGCTTTCTCAGCTGCAAGATATTCCATGGCACGCCAGTAGATTTTGAGCAATGACACCTTGGGACTCCCGCTCGGTCTATTTCAAACGACTACATGGTGCAGTCGCTTTATTCTATCAATATGCAATGATGGCAAGAAGTGGCGAATGGGTGGCAAGGTTGACCATAAATTAAAAACAGATGTAACCGAGCGTGAAGACGCTATGGTTCTATGTAGGGTCATGACCCTAACAGTGCTATTTTTTTTATGCCTAGTAATCTGCTCCTTGCGCAGCTATTGACAGACATAAAGACAGGCACACGAACTTGTGTCCCAAAGAAGTATTGATCGGGTTTTTCATGGCAGGCATTGAGCAAAAAAATGTGGCTACAGACGAGGCGGGTATGCGCCTTGATCGCTGGTTCAAAGTCCATTTTCCCGGATTGGGTTTCGGGCATCTGCAGAAATTACTGCGTTCCGGTCAGATACGTGTGGATGGGGGGCGTGCAAAGTCAGATACCCGTTTGCAGGCAGGACAATCGGTTCGCATTCCGCCACTTGGCGTTGATGAAAAGGCAAATGGTCCGGTCACGGCCAGAACCATTCGCAGTCAACAGGATGGCGATGTTCTCAAGCAGATGTTGATTTATGAGGACCCAAAGGTCTTTGTTTTCAACAAGCCGGCAGGTCTTGCAGTGCAGGGTGGCTCAGGGCTTACCCGACACGTCGATGGCATGCTGGAAGCATGGCGCAACAAGAAGGGTGAGAAGCCTCGTCTCGTACATCGTATCGACCGCGATACGTCGGGTGTTCTGGTGGTTGCGCGTACGCGCGGTGCCGCACAGGCGCTGACAGCCGCTTTTCGCGAACGTGATACCAAGAAGACCTATTGGGCTTTGGTTAAAGGGGTTCCGCGCAAGCGCGAAGACAAGATTTCGACCTGGCTCGTCAAGGATCAGACACCGGATGGCGACAAGATGCGTGTTTGCCAGCACGGGGAGCCTGACTCCGATCACGCTGTGTCTTATTACCGGATTATAGAAAAGATCGGCAACAATCTGACATGGCTGGAAATGGAGCCCTATACAGGGCGTACCCATCAGTTGCGCGTTCATGCGGCGCATATTGGTCACCCGATCATAGGTGATCCCAAATATTTTGAAGCTGATCAAAATTGGGAATTTCCGGGCGGCATTCAAAAGAAATTGCATCTTCATGCGCGCCGTATCCGCATTCCAAATCCAGCTGGCGGCCTGATTGATGTTACAGCACCATTACCGCCGCATATGGTGCAGTCGTGGAATTTGCTGGGCTTTGATGAGGCAGACGCGGAAGAATAAATATGTCGGATGCGCGAGGGGGAAATGTTCAGGGCCGAATGTCATTTGACGGGCTGGCAATTGCCCTTGTGATGTTCATTATGTTCATCTGGGGACTTAATCAGGTTGCCATTAAAATTGGCAATCGTGGTTTTAATCCCATGCTCATGGCCTCCGGTCGTGCAGCACTTGGTGGTGTTTGTGTTTTTCTCTGGTGCTACTGGAAGCGTATTCCACTGTTTGGCCATGATGATACATTGAAACCCGGCATTCTGGCTGGCCTTCTGTTTGGTATCGAATTTGTTTTAATCTTTCTGGCAATGGAACTGACCAGCGTCGGGCGTGTTACGCTGATGATGAATGTCATGCCATTCTGGGTCGCAATCGGCAGTCATTTTCTGCTGGGCGAGCGCATGTCCATGCGTGCCTTCATTGGTATGTGCATTGCTTTTATTGGTGTTTTCGTGGTCTTTTCAGACCATATCAGTCGCCCCGGTCCTGATGCGGTTTATGGCGATCTTCTTGCACTGATTTCCGGTATGCTTTGGGGAATGACCACGCTCGTCATCAAGCGCTCGAAACTTGCAAGTGCTGCACCTGAAAAGACTTTGCTTTATCAATTGGCGGTGGCTGCACTCGTGCCGCTGCCATTCATGTATTTAAGCGGCCCGTTAATCCGTGATCCTGATATGCTTTCGGTACTGTCATTCCTGTTTCAGTCAATGTTTGTGGTTGCCGTGACTTATCCGCTCTGGTTCTGGATGATAAGTCGCTATCCCGCTTCCAAATTGTCGAATTTTGCATTTCTTACGCCTGCATTTGGCGTGCTGCTGAGCGGGTTGCTGCTTAATGAACCACTCGGCTGGAAAATCCTGGCAGCTCTTGCCCTGATCGGTCTGGGACTCATCATTATCAATCGACCAGCAAAAGCCGGAGCCGCAAGATGAAACTCGTTCTTTTTGATTGTGACGGGACACTTGTCGACAGCGGCGACACTATTCATCATTGCATGGCAGCATGTTTTATAGATGCCGGCCTAAAGCCGCCGGAAATTGAGCAGACACATTCAATCATCGGCCTTTCGCTACCGCACGCCATTGCAAAATTGCTTGGTCGCGAAGTGGATGAACAGGCGCATTGGCTCACGCAGCGTTACAAAGAAAATTTTGTAAAATACCGTCAGAGTCCCGATTTCGCAGAGCCGCTTTATGACGGTATCCTGCCACTTCTTAATGAGCTTGGCAGTCGCGATGATCTGCTGCTGGGTATTGTCACGGGCAAGTCGCAGCGCGGCGTGCGTTCAGTCTTTGAACGCCATGGGATTGGGCATCATTTCATGATTATTCGCACAGCCGATGATTGCCCATCCAAGCCACATCCGGCCATGGTGCTTGAATCCTGTGCCGAAATGGGGATAGAACCAGAACGAACAATCGTGATTGGTGATGCAATTTACGATATGCAAATGGCTCGTTCAGCAGGTGCGCGTGCCGCAGGTGTTTCATGGGGTTATCACAGTCCCGATGCACTCAGAGATGCAGGCGCACATCATCTCATTAACAAGCCTGAAGAGCTCCATGCTATCTTGCATCAAATGAATGCCCCGGTTGTTTGACCGATAGCTTATTGAACTGGACAAATTATGCGCGACACACTGAGCGACCCTCAAGCTGAAATGCCTGTTTCACAAATCGACCCGGTAAAGCGCTCGCAGGAACTGATGCGCACACCTTTGCCAAAACGCTTTTACGAAAAGGCGGAAGTGGCTGAAACCGAAGGTGGTTTCACTGTGCATCTGGATGATCGTCCGGTCAAAACGCCTGCGCGGGCTGTTCTGCTTCTGCCAAAAGCGGAAGCTGCTGAAATCATTGCCGAAGAATTTCGTGCGCAGATAGAAGTTATCGACCCCTCCAAAATGCCTGCGACGCGGCTTGTAAACACTGCCATTGATGGTATTGCACAAGACCCTCAGGCCGTTTTCGAAGATATTCTACGTTTTGCCGGGACCGATATGATCTGTTATCGCGCAGCAAGTCCAAAAGAACTGGTCGCGCGTCAGACTGAGCAATGGGATTCGCTGATCGACTGGGCGGAAAGCCTTGGCGCACGTTTTGCACTGGCCGAAGGTGTGATGCATATCGAACAATCGCGTGAAGCAATTGCAGCTTTTGGCGTACACCTGTCAGAATTTAAAAATCCAATCGCGCTTGCATCGCTTCATACCATGACAACCCTTACAGGTTCTGCATTGATTGCGCTGGCAATCGCTAAAAATGAAATTTCGGTCGAGGACGGCTGGAAGCGTGCACATCTTGATGAAGACTGGACTATCGAGCATTGGGGTAGTGATGCTGAAGCACAGGCGCGACGCAAGATGCGTGAAGGCGAAATGATGGTTGCCGACCGGGTGCTGAAGGCCCTCTATTAAATATTCATCTAATTAATGTAATGAATTGATAATAAAAGAAAACCCGGCTTTCGCCGGGTTTTCTTTCGCGTGCATTTTTGCACGTCGTTCCCCTCGGTAACTGTCTTGACGGCAGCGGGCCGTTTCCAGCCCGCAATCTCAATTAAACCGAGTAGTACATGTCGAACTCGATTGGATGTGGCGTTGTTTCATAACGCAGCACTTCAGCCATTTTGAGTTCGATGAAGCTATCGATCTGGTCGTCTTCAAATACACCGCCAGCCTTGAGGAATTCACGATCCTTGTCGAGCGACTGTAGAGCTTCACGAAGCGAACCGCAGACGGTTGGGATCTTCTTGAGTTCCTTTGCAGGAAGATCATAGAGATCCTTGTCCATTGCCTGACCCGGATGAATCTTGTTCTTGATACCGTCAAGACCAGCCATCAGCAGGGCTGCAAAGCAGAGATATGGATTTGCGGACGGGTCCGGGAAGCGAACTTCAAGACGCTTTGACTTTGGAGAAGAACCGAAAGGAATACGGCAGGAAGCCGAACGGTTACGCGCTGAGTAAGCCAGCAGAACCGGTGCTTCATAACCCGGAACCAGACGCTTGTAGGAGTTGGTGGACGGGTTGGTGAATGCATTCACTGCCTTGGCATGTTTGATAACGCCGCCAATGAAGTAAAGGCAGTTTTCCGATAGACCGGCATATTCGTTACCGGCGAAGGTAGGTTTGCCATCTTTCCAGATCGAAAAGTGAACGTGCATCCCCGAACCATTGTCACCGAAAACCGGCTTTGGCATGAAGGTGGCAGTCTTGCCATAGGCATTGGCAACCTGATGGACAACATATTTGTAGATCTGCATCTTGTCGGCATTGCGAACGAGGCTGTCAAACTTGACGCCCAGTTCATGCTGAGCCGAAGCCACTTCGTGGTGATGCTTTTCAACGGTTACGCCCATTTCCGTCAGAACGGTGAGCATTTCCGAACGCATATCCTGTGCGCTGTCAATTGGCGGAACCGGGAAATAACCACCCTTGACACGTGGACGGTGGCCGAGATTGCCTGTTTCATAATCGGTATCATCATTCGATGGAAGCTCGGTTGAATCGAGCTTGAAACCGGTATTGAACGGATCAACCTTGTATTTAACGTCATCAAAAACGAAGAATTCAGCTTCCGGGCCAACATATACGGTGTCACCGATACCAAGCGACTTCATATATGCTTCGGCCTTCTTTGCAGTCGTGCGTGGATCACGGCTATAGGCTTCACCCGAAATAGGATCGAGAATATCGCAAAGAATTACCAATGTGGACTGTGCGAAAAATGGGTCGATGTGAGCCGTTTCCGGGTCCGGCATAAGAACCATGTCGGATTCATTGATGGCCTTCCAGCCAGCGATTGAAGAGCCGTCAAACATGACGCCATCTTCAAACATTTCCTCGTCGACGAGGCCAATATCCATCGTGACGTGCTGCAGCTTGCCCTTGGGGTCAGTGAAGCGGAGGTCGACAAACTTGATGTCGTTGTCTTTGATCTGTTTCAGAATGTCATTGGCAGTCGTCATTTTAATATCCTGTTTGCACGACGATTTTCGGTAGGCTGGGTTCGATAGGCTGTGATTTTATCAGATCGCATCCACGCCGGATTCACCGGTACGGATACGGATAACTTCTTCAATATTCGAGACGAAAATCTTACCGTCGCCGATGCGCCCGGTCTGGGCTGCCTTGCGAATAGCTTCGATAGCGCCATCGACGGTTTCGTCAGCCACGATGACTTCGACTTTCACTTTTGGAAGAAAATCGACGACATATTCCGCACCACGGTAAAGCTCGGTATGGCCCTTCTGTCGGCCAAAACCCTTGGCTTCAATTACAGTAATACCCTGCAAACCAACTTCCTGAAGGGCTTCCTTCACTTCATCAAGTTTGAAAGGCTTAATGATGGCTTCGATCTTTTTCATCAGAGAATGGTCTCCGCTCTTGTTCGGAAATGGACATTGTGCCCGTTTCAAAGATATAGAAGCAGGAACTGTGCCAATTTGATCCATATCGATCAATCTTTTTACGATTCAGGCTTTTTCAAGCATGTTTTTTCTCAAGTTGTACTAATTTTGCCCATCAAAACCGCGCTTGAGTTGACGCTAGCGCATTTTCAGTAGATTCAGAAGTCCAACTTTCCATGCATTAGATTGGCATTATAATTGTCATCGAAACAAGGCTTTGCAGATGAAAGATTTTCAACAAGGTTTAAACTTGGTTGGTGATGATTAAAAAAAAGACATTATGCGTATAAGTTAGTCAATTTGATTTTCATCGAATGCTGTTTAATTAATCACTTCAGCCATAAGGGAAACGGATGTCATGTTTGAACTGCTGACACCTGCGCAAATGTCACTGGCGGATCGAATGACTATCGAATCCGGCAAATATGATGGTTTTTCTCTTATGCTTGCCGCAGGCCGGGCGGTGGCAGATATAGCTTTGAAAATGTTTTCATCCACTGGTCCGATAGCTGTTCTGTGTGGCCCGGGAAATAATGGTGGTGATGGTTATGTTGCCGCTCAGCTTTTGCGGGATGCTGGTCGGGATGTCATATGTTTTGCAACCGCAGAACCCCGGCCAGACACCGATGCCATGCAAGCTTTAAAGTTTTATAAGGGTGAACTCCGCAGGCTCAGTGATTTCTTGCCGACAATATTTACAGGAATTATTGATGCGCTTTATGGGGCAGGCTTGGCTCGCAATATTGATGATGTCGAGGCTGCAGTGATCGCAGACATTAATGCATCTGATATACCTGTTCTTGCTGTGGATTTACCAAGCGGCATTTCGGGCCTAAGTGGGCAGGTGTATGGTGCGGCGATCAATGCACGTGCAACCATGACTTTTTTTCGTAAAAAGCCGGGGCACATTTTGCAACCGGGCAGGGCGCATTGCGGTGTTCTTCATGTCGCAAATATTGGTATCAATGATGATGTTCTGGCATCAATCAGGCCAGATGCATATGAAAATGCACCAGAAAACTGGCGTGATCAGCTACCGCTATTAGCTATCAACATGCATAAATATAGCCGTGGCCATGTGGCGGTCTTTTCCGGGCCGGGGCATGCGACTGGCGCTGCACGATTATCAGCAAAGGGTGCAGCACGCAGCGGTGCAGGTGCTGTTACAGTTCTATCACCGTCAGACGCTGTATCCATCAATGCCACCCATCTGACCAGCATTATGGTGCGTGAAACCCGAAGCATCAAAGATGTCGAAAGTTTTATTGTTGAACGCAAGGTCGCAGCCTGTGTTCTCGGTCCCGGTTACGGAAATTCTACATTTGCGCGTGCGCATACGCTTTTGTTGTTGAGCGCAGTCAATGATCGCGCAAAGCAACTCAAAGGGCTTGTGTTGGATGCTGATGGCATTACATCTTTTGAAGATCAGCCGGAGCAGCTTTTCAAAGCGCAAAGAAATGCCGGTACTGCCCTTGTTTTAACCCCGCATGAGGGAGAATTTCGGCGTCTTTTTCCTGATATTGCGGATGAAAAAGATACATCAAAGCTCGATAAGGCACGCAAGGCAGCAAGCCGCGCCAATGCTGTGGTGATTTACAAAGGGCCGGATACGGTCATTGCATCGCCGGACGGACGCGCGGCGATCAATTCCAACGGCACGCCACTTCTTGCAACTGCCGGGTCAGGCGATGTGCTTGCCGGCATTGTCTGCGGATTGATTTCGCAAGCAATGCCTGCATTTGAAGCTGCCAGTGCAGCTGTCTGGATGCATGCCGATGCTGCCCGGCGCTTCGGTTATGGTTTGATTGCCGAGGATCTTCCAGAGCTGTTGCCGTCTGTTTTGTCTGCACTTGAAAATTCAGCGGCCTGATCTGCGGCTGTTGCCGGTGCCGACATCAACGTTCACACTCCCTGAAATGGATACATCAGTATTGCCGACACGAAAATGTTTCCACGTCCCGGCAGGTTGATTGTCTGGTTCCGGTGCAGGCGGTGGCGCTGATACAATCGGCGTTTGCGTCCTTACGCCGGGAAGCCCCGTTGGTGACGGTTCATTTGCATAGGCGCTGGCTGAGAGCAGCAACGAGAAAATAGCAGTAATTATAACGGTTTGTTTCATAAAATTACTCCATTTTCTCATATTCTGTCGGCAACGGATTCCAGAAGCTGATCTGCCATTTTGAGCGTAAATTCATCATAATGCGAAATGACACGGCTTGGTTCGTAATGATGAACTGGCAAGTCAGTATAGCCGAAATCAACTGCAACGACAGGAATACCTGCTGCTTTTGCCGTATCAATATCAGTTCGGCTATCTCCAACCATAATGGCGTTATCGTGTTGACCGCCGGCCAGAGTAATTGTTTCTGTCAGATGGCGAGGATCCGGCTTACGAAATGCAAATGTATCCGCACCACATATTGCTGCAAAACGATGCGCTTCACCCATTGCGGTTAGCAGCTTTACAGCCAGCGCTTCATATTTGTTCGTGCAAACGGCCAGTGTATAGCCATTCGCACTAAAGCGATCCATTGCTTCAAGCACGCCCGGGTAAAAGGAGGAGTGTCCGGGCATATGTGCTGCATAATGTTCGCGGAACTCTTCAACCAATTCATCAAGCCTTGCATCATGCACCTGTTTTTGCTGGGCTGCGAAAGCTCGTTCAATCATGACACGTCCACCCTGACCGACAAAACGGCGAAGTGAATCATTATCTGCCGTCTGCAAACCTGAAATCGACAGGCAATGATTCAAGCTGTCCAGAAGGTCAGGTGCTGTTTCAACCAATGTTCCATCGAGATCAAAAACGATAATGGGTTTTGCGCTGGCGACAGACATGGCTTCCTCACGATATTTCAGGATATTTAATGACAGCAAATTGCTAAACGATCTTTCAGATAGGCTCAAGGTGCAGCGTAAACGAGAGGCATTCTTAAAAAAATGCTATAATTGCAATAGAAGCTTTGTTGTACTGCACGCACATGCTAGAGGCGTTTGCGGAGCCGGATGAGAATCCGTTGGGAAAACAGGAATTCAGGCATGGATGAAGCAAGAAAGCTTAAAATAGCCGCTGCTGCAGAAGCATTGACACATGTCAAGGATGGCATGCGTCTGGGAATTGGCACCGGTTCTACTGCTGAAGAATTCGTCCGTCTCCTCGCTGAAAAAGTTAATGATGGATTCCAGATTATCGGGGTGCCAACCTCTGAACGCACGGCTGCTCTTTGTGCAGAACTGGGCATTCCACTGACAACACTTGAAGAAACCCCGCATCTTGATCTGACCATTGATGGTGCAGATGAAGTCGATAGTGCTCTCACCCTTATCAAGGGGGGCGGTGGTGCGCTTCTTCGTGAAAAGATTGTAGCGGCAGCATCCGATTCGATGATAGTCATTGCCGATCGCTCGAAGGTTGTCGAAACACTTGGTCGCTTTCCGCTGCCAATCGAAGTCAATCGCTTTGGTCTTAAAGCAACCTTACTTGCTATTGAAGCAGCGGCTGCGCAATGCGGTCTTGCAGGTTCACTTGTCCTGCGTTTAAAAGACGGCGTAGCATTTGTTACAGATGGTGGACATTATATCGTGGATGCATCTTTTGGCCGCATTCCCGATCCAAAGAATCTATCAGACGCTCTCTTCGCCATACCGGGTGTTGTAGAGCATGGATTATTTATCGGACTGGCACGCACAGCAATCATTGCTGGTGCTGACGGTATCCGAACTATGAACCGGCCTTAAACCGCCGATACGAATTGTTTGAACGGAGTATTGACCATATGATCCCGGCAACTGGCTTTCGCCGTCTGATTGCACCGTTATCCGCACTCGTCCTGCTGTCGGGCGTCCATGCGGCTGTTGCACAGGAAATTTCCGCTTCGCATCTGGATGCTGCCCGTGCGGCGATTGCGTCTATTCAGGCAACTGAACAGTTCGATGAAATCCTGCCAAGTGCTGCCCGCGCTCTTAAAGGTGAATTGATCCAGAAGGATCCAAACCTTGAAGCGCTTATCACCAAGACGGTCGATGACAAGGCAATTGCGCTTGCTGCCCGTCGCGCAGACCTCGAAACTGAATCTGCCCGTGCTTATGCCAATGTGTTTACCGAAGATGAACTCAAGGCAATCACTGCATTCTATACCTCGGATGCAGGCAAGAAGCTCCTTGCAGAGGGTCCACTCGTAACCCGTGAAGTCGTTAAGGCTGCAAATATCTGGCAGAACGGTATTGCTCGCGATCTGGCAACCTCTGTTGGTGAAGTTCTTGCTGCACAGGCAGGCGCAACCGCCGAGCCTGAGCAGCCAGCACAGTAATTGTTTATAATAATGTAGATTTAAAAAGCCCGGCTACTTGGTCGGGCTTTTTTATTTTGATAGTTTGGCTGAGGGAGGTTTAGCGATGTTTTTTCGTAAAATGAGTGTAGCACTCCCGGTTTTTGGTTTTGCAGGACTGTTTTTCGGCATCCAGTCGTCACAGGCGGGTGTCTGTAGCCCGCAGGTCTTTCAGGACACAAAATTTATTGTCTGCACGGTGAAGGATAAGGAAAATCTGCGTCTGTTCTGGAAGAATGCCGAGGGTGAGCCCTATCGTAATTTCTCGAAAGTTGCAGATGCTGTGGCCCTGCAAGGCAAGACATTAACATTTGCCTTGAATGCGGGAATGTATCAGGTCGATTTCACTCCGCTTGGTCTTTATATTGAGGATGGGCAGGAACTGGTTTCTGCTGATACAAAAGCGCCACCGCGTGTCTCTGGTCCGGTTCCGAATTTTTATAAAAAGCCCAATGGTATTTTCTATTTTGATGAAGAGAATGCCGGTATCGTTTCGACGGACAGTTTTTTGAAAAAACGGCCGAAGCTGCGCTTTGCCACACAATCCGGGCCTATGCTGGTTATTGAGAACAAACTCAACCCGATTTTGATCAATGGATCGACAGACCGGACACGCAGAAGCGGTGTGGGTGTCTGTGCTGATCAATCCATCCGCTTTGCCATCAGCGAAGATGCCGTGAATTTTTATGATTTTGCCAGGCTGTTTCGCGATGAGCTGAAATGTCCCAATGTATTGTTTCTTGATGGGGGCAATGGTGCAGGAATTTATAATCCTGCCATGGGCAGAAATAATATTTCCTGGCATGGTGGATATGGTCCGATTATCGGACTGGTGGAATAAAGAACTATAAAAAAAACCGGGCTTTACACCCGGTTTTTTGTTTAAAGCGCGTTTTGATCCGGTTGAATCAGGTTGGACTTATGCTCTATTCAGCAGCCTCTGCCTTGTTTTTCGGACGCCGTTCAAGCAGCTCTTTGAGAAACTGCCCTGTATAAGAGCGTTTTTCCTTCACAATGTCTTCAGGGCGCCCGACTGCCACAATTTCACCGCCACCGTCACCGCCTTCAGGTCCCAGATCAATAACCCAGTCGGCAGTCTTGATAACTTCCAGATTGTGTTCGATGACCACAACCGTGTTGCCTTGTTCGACCAGTTCGTGCAGCACTTCTAGAAGCTTGGCAACGTCGTGGAAGTGCAGGCCCGTGGTTGGCTCATCAAGGATATAGAGCGTTTTTCCGGTTGCCTTGCGTGAAAGCTCCTTGGCGAGTTTGACGCGCTGCGCTTCCCCGCCAGAAAGTGTCGTTGCCTGCTGGCCGACCTTGATATAGCCGAGGCCAACCTTGACAAGTGTTTCGAGCTTGTCGCGCACTGCGGGAACGGCTGTGAAAAATTCCGCCCCTTCTTCAACCGTCATATCGAGAACATCGGCAATGGACTTGCCCTTGAACTGCACTTCCAGAGTTTCGCGATTGTAGCGTTTTCCATGGCAGACGTCACAAGTTACATAAACATCCGGCAGAAAGTGCATCTCGATTTTTATGACACCATCACCCTGACAGGCCTCGCAACGACCACCTTTTACGTTGAACGAGAAGCGCCCCGGTTGATAACCGCGAGCCTTTGCCTCCGGCAGACCTGAAAACCAGTCACGGATCGGTGTGAAAGCGCCCGTATAGGTTGCCGGGTTAGAACGCGGTGTGCGGCCAATCGGCGACTGGTCGATATCGATGACCTTATCAAGGAATTCAAGACCTTCTATGCGATCATGTTCTGCGGGATGTTCGCGCGAACCCATGATACGTCGCGATGCAGCCTTAAACAGCGTTTCAATCAGGAAGGTTGATTTGCCGCCGCCGGAAACGCCGGTAACAGCGGTGAATGTGCCGAGAGGAATATCCGCCGATACATTTTTAAGGTTATTGCCGCGTGCGCCAACAACTCGAATATGCTTGTTTTTGATGAGCTTCCGGCGCTCGGCAGGAACAGCAACCTCCATCGCCCCCGACAGATATTTGCCAGTGAGAGAATTCGGATTGGACATGACGTCCTCTGGTGTGCCTTGTGCAATGATTTTACCACCATGAACACCTGCTGCCGGGCCAATATCGACCACATAATCTGCGGTCAGGATTGCATCTTCATCATGTTCAACAACGATAACGGTATTGCCGAGATCGCGCAGGTGACGAAGCGTGTCGAGCAGACGGGCATTGTCGCGTTGATGCAAACCAATCGATGGCTCATCGAGCACATAAAGCACACCGGTCAGACCTGAGCCGATCTGTGAAGCCAGGCGGATTCGCTGGCTTTCCCCCCCCGATAATGTGCCGGAATTACGCGCAAGTGTCAGATAATCCAGGCCGACATCGTTGAGGAATTCCAAGCGTTCACGGATTTCCTTGAGAATACGGGCGGCAATTTCGCGCTGCTTGTCATTGAATGTGTTATCGATTTCGCGAAACCAGGCATCAGCATTACGGATCGACATGCCAGTGATTTCGCCAATATGCTTCATGCCAATCTTGACCGCCAGAGCTTCCGGTTTCAGGCGGAAGCCTTTACAGGCAGGGCAGGGCGTCGAAGACATGAAACGCTCGATTTCCTCACGCGACCATGCCGAATCTGTTTCTTTCCAGCGGCGTTCAAGGTTGGGTATAACTCCTTCAAAAGCCTTGGTGGTTTGATAGGAGCGCAGACCATCATCATATTGGAAGGTGATTTCACGGCCCTTTGTGCCATATAGAATAGCTTCTTTTGCTTCATCAGAAAGAGCTGACCATTTGGTGCTGACCTTAAAATCATAGGCTTTGCCGAGCGCTTCGAGCGTCTGATTGTAGTAAGGCGAGGACGAGCGTGCCCATGGTGCAACCGCCCCATCTTTGAGGGAGATTGTTTCATCCGGAATGATAAGATTTGGATCGATCGCCTGCTGGGTACCTAAGCCATCACAAGTGGGGCAGGCACCAAAAGGGTTGTTGAACGAGAACAGGCGCGGCTCGATTTCGGGAATCGTGAAGCCGGAAACCGGGCAGGCAAATTTTTCAGAAAACATGATGCGTTCATGCGTTTCATTGGCTGATTTATTTGCGCCGCCGCCGGAGGCTGTTTCTTCTGATGGTAAAGGCTTGTCAGCGAATTCTGCAATCGCCAGACCATCAGCAAGCTTCAAGCAGGTTTCGAGACTGTCAGCCAAACGGGTTCCAAGATCACCACGCACCACGACACGATCCACAGCGACATCAATGTCATGCTTGTATTTCTTGTCGAGTGCAGGGACATCGGCGATTTCGTAGAAAGTGCCGTCAACCTTCACGCGCTGGAAGCCCTTTTTTTGAAGCTCTGCCAGCTCTTTCTTGTACTCACCTTTACGACCGCGAACGATAGGCGCGAGGATATAAAGACGTGTGCCTTCTTCCAGAGCCAGAACACGATCAACCATCTGGCTGACAGTCTGGCTTTCAATAGGCAGGCCCGTGGCTGGCGAATAGGGCACGCCAACACGCGCGAATAACAGGCGCATATAGTCGTATATTTCGGTTACGGTACCAACAGTTGAACGCGGATTGCGGCTTGTTGTCTTTTGTTCGATGGAAATAGCAGGCGACAGACCGTCGATCTGATCGACATCCGGTTTTTGCATCATTTCAAGGAACTGACGTGCATAGGCCGAAAGGCTTTCGACATAACGGCGCTGACCTTCCGCATAAATTGTGTCGAAGGCCAGCGATGATTTGCCCGAGCCTGAAAGTCCAGTCATCACGATCAGCTTGTCGCGCGGCAGATCAAGATCGACATTTTTCAGATTGTGTTCACGTGCGCCACGTATGGAAATGAATTTCTGATCGCTCATTCCGCGTCCTGCCTGTCTGGTCATGCCATGGAGTATCCGGGCGCCGAAGTTCAGGTCGCACCGCTCCATAATATGGGGATGAATCCCTTCTTTGGAAGGGGGCCAGTCAATCGTTCGATGCAGATTTATCACCGGAACAAAGATCGAACAACCAGGTTTCTGATAAGCGATACGAAATGTGAACGCAAGAGCGTTGACCTTTACTCCTGACAGGAGCAAACTATCTTTGCTTGATGGTGGAGAGATATCGGAAGAGATGAAACGATATCGGCAAGAGGTCCAGCCAGTCGAGTGAATGCAACAGGGAGGTAAAGGAGCATGAGTCCACCTGACTGAGTTGCCTGGCTTTCACAGGAGTGAAAGCACAATCACTTCCGTTATTGATGTATTGTCATCTATGTTTAGATACGACATTGATAGCGTTGGTTGATTGCAGAAAATCTGGATTATGCGCGGAAATCATGCGTTTTTTTATCGTGTGTTTCCGAAATGATTTATCGGCGAAGAAGTGTCGATATAAGAGCTTTGCTCACCTACAAGCCCTGCGCGCCTAAGAAACAGTGAGCGGCAGGGCTACCCTTGCTAGGGTCAGGACTCTAAATGGCCATTATTTTACCCGCTTTGTTTTAAACACATTTTATGGGCCAAAAAACCTGAAAACTGTTGCTTTATGAACAAAACAGGAACATAACTTCTGTGGAACATTTTTAAAATCGTCTTTCAGGTAAGCGCTTATCGGAAATAGCTGTTGTAGAGTGTTACCTGAGTTTTTTGTGATGGCGCTTATTTGCGCCTGATCTTTATTTTGGAAAGCACCTTGTCCGGTAAACCCGGAAGCATTCTGCAGGCAGTAATGTACAAAGCGGTGTTTGTAAGACCCGGAGTAAGTTTTCGATGGCTGGTAGTGTCAATAAAGTCATTCTGGTTGGCAATCTTGGTGCCGATCCTGAAATTCGCCGCCTTAATTCGGGCGATCAGATTGCTAATCTGCGCATTGCCACTTCGGAAAGCTGGCGTGATCGCCAGACTGGTGAGCGCAAGGAACGTACCGAATGGCACAGCGTTGTGATTTTCAATGAAAACCTTGCCAAGGTTGCCGAACAATATCTGAAAAAGGGCGCCAAGGTTTATATCGAAGGTGCGTTGCAGACCCGCAAATGGCAGGATCAGAACGGTAATGACCGTTACACGACTGAAATCGTGTTGCAGAAGTTCCGTGGTGAATTGCAGATGCTTGATAGCCGTGGTGATAGTGGCGATCAGGGACGTTCGTTCGGTGGTAGCGGCGGCGGCGGTAATCGCAACCAGATGTCGGATTACTCTGGCGGTGGCAGTGATTTTGGATCGTCCGGCCCATCGGGTCAGGGCGGCGGCGGTGGCGGTTTCTCCCGTGATCTCGACGACGAAATTCCATTCTGATGATAAAAAACGGGCGCATTTGGCGCCCGTTTTTTTAATTATATTGATAAGTTAAATTGGCTTTATAAGTTACTGATTTAGCTTATTGTTATGTAGATTGATAAGATGAGAGTTGATAGACGCAAGATTGTTGTTTCTGCTGCCCACGCTGATCCTGTGGGTATCTGCGTGGGCAGCAGAACTCTATCTGATCTTCTGTCTGGTTTTGAGTACGTTCTGTGATGCAGGTTTGTTCTGGTGAGCAGGGGTGTTTTGTTGCTGTTGTTGGTCCCAGCGGGGCTGGCAAGGATACAATTATAAATGCGGCGCGTGGTGCGTTGAAAAATAATCCCCGTTTTCATTTTGTACGCCGTGTTATCACCCGGGAAGGGATGCCCGGCAATGAGGATCATGATGTTCTCGATGCTGCATCCTTTCAGAAAGCTGCGTATGAGGGGGCTTATTCACTTCATTGGCAGGCCCATGGTTTACGTTATGGTTTGCCATGTTCAATGGACACCAGGCTTGCAGAAGGTGCCATTGTGGTCGCAAATGTATCGCGACAGGTATTGGTGGATATCCGCAGGCAATATCAATCATATTTAGTGGTTCTGATAACTGCGCAACCATCCATTCTTGTTGAGCGATTATCTTCGCGAGGAAGGGAAACCCGCCAACAGATAGAAAAGCGTCTGGCGCGTGAGGTTCGACTGGATGATCCGGCTGGTAATATTGTCACGATAGATAATTCAGGTGACATTGATTCAGCCACAGGTCTATTTGTCGATCACCTCATAAAAATATCATCTAAATCAGCATATTAGATTGCTTTGTTGTATGAAGATATGATCTTCAGAAACGCTGATTTTCAACCACTGATCAGTGACCTTACGCCATCAGCAACAAACTGGACGGCCAATGCTGCAAGGATGACGCCGAGTAGACGGGTCAATATGGAACGACCTGTTTCACCAAGAAAACGGTCAACGCGCTCTGCAAGCAAGAGCACGATATAGGTAATCAAAAGGCAGACAGCTATCACGCCAAGAAGGGCTGTGCGGGGACCGATGCCGTTAAAGGAATCTGATGTCAACACGATTGCAGAGATAGCGCCAGGGCCTGCGATGAGTGGTATTGCGAGTGGAAAGGCTGCGATATTGCGTATGTGATCCTTTGTGATGGCAACTTCAGCACTCTTCTCTTTACGCTCGGTGCGTTTTTCGAAAATCATTTCGAAAGCGATCCAGAAAAGCAGCAGGCCACCGGCTACGCGGAATGCGCCGATCGAGATGCCAAACATGGTGAGTATCTGAGCACCAGCAATTGCAAACAGTGCCATGACAATAAATCCGATGATAGTCGCGCGTAAGGCGACCTGACCGCGATGGTTACGGTCCATCCCCGGTGTTAATGCCAGAAACAACGGCGCCAGACCGGGCGGGTCAATGGTGACGAGCAGGGTGACGAAGGCGCTGAAAACCGTATCGTAGAAACCCATGCTAAATTTGCCCCTGTTTTTGGTATTTGTTGTTTGATTTGTGAAGTGGATTGTAGCCGATCAGAGACGCATGGTCGACGCTATGCATGCTTTCACACAACATCATTGCGCGAGGTTTATGTGAATATCTTTCAACTTATTGATATGATGATGGAATTTATCTGCCTGAAATGGTCTCTAAATTGGCATTTTGTGTCAGTTTGCTCTATAAAGTGACTTTATCGATTCTGTTGAGAAAGATATCTGAATAGTGTCAGATCTAACGCCTCCACCCGGTTCTGAAGATATGCATGGTGGTCCAAGCGGCCCGAGTGGTATTGAACCGATCTCTATTATTGAAGAGATGCAGCGCTCCTATCTCGATTACGCGATGAGCGTTATCGTGAGTCGTGCGCTTCCTGATGTTCGCGATGGTTTGAAGCCCGTACATCGTCGTATTCTCCACGCCATGAACGAGATGAATCTCGCTTACAATCGCCCATACCGTAAATCGGCAGGTGTGATCGGTGAGGTGATGGGTAAATACCATCCGCATGGTGACGCATCGATTTATGATGCCCTTGTGCGTATGGCGCAGGACTTTTCGTTGCGTGATCCGCTCGTGGATGGGCAGGGTAATTTCGGTTCCATCGATGGCGATCCGCCAGCGGCGATGCGTTATACCGAATGCCGTCTGGAAAAAGTCACAGAATCCCTTTTGTCGGATATCGACAAGGATACGGTTGATTTTCAGGATAATTATGACGGTCGTGAGCGCGAACCAATGGTTCTGCCTGCGCGTTTTCCAAACCTGCTTGTCAATGGCTCGGGTGGTATTGCGGTTGGTATGGCAACCAATATTCCGCCGCACAATCTGGGCGAAGTTATCGACGGTTGTATAGCGTTGATTGATAATCCGGCTATCGAGCTGGAAGAGGTCATGGAAATTATTCCTGGCCCGGATTTCCCTACCGGCGGTATCATTCTCGGACGCGCCGGCATTAACTCTGCCTACAGCACGGGCCGTGGTTCGGTCATAATGCGTGGACGTGTGGCGATTGAGCCAATGCGTGGCGATCGCGAAGCCATTATTATCACCGAGATTCCATATCAGGTGAACAAGGCTTCGATGATCGAGAAAATGGCTGAACTGGTGCGCGACAAGCGTATCGAAGGCATTTCCGATCTGCGTGATGAATCTGACCGCGAAGGCTATCGCGTTGTGGTCGAACTCAAGCGCGATGCCGTTGCCGATGTCGTTCTGAACCAGCTTTATCGCTACACCCCGTTGCAAACATCGTTTGGCTGCAACATGGTGGCGCTGAATGGTGGCAAGCCGGAACAGCTTAATCTGCTCGATATGCTGCGTGCATTCGTAGCGTTCCGTGAAGAAGTCGTTACGCGCCGTACCAAATTCCTTCTTAACAAGGCGCGTGATCGTGCGCATGTTTTGGTTGGTCTGGCAATTGCGGTTGCAAATATTGATGAGATCATTGCTCTCATTCGTCGTGCGCCGGATCCGGCTACTGCGCGTGAGCAGTTGATGGAGCGTCGCTGGCCTGCGGCAGATGTTGCGCCGCTGATCCGTCTTATTGATGATCCGCGCCATGCGATCAATGCAGACAATACCTATAATCTGTCTGAAGAACAGGCCCGTGCCATTCTTGATCTGCGTTTGCAGCGCCTGACTGCGCTGGGCCGCGATGAAGTTGCAGATGAACTTAACAAGATCGGCGAAGAAATCCGCGATTATCTGGATATTCTGAGCTCGCGTGTGCGCGTTATGACAATCGTCAAGGAAGAGATGATTGCCGTTCGTGACGAGTTTGCAACGCCACGCCGTACCGAGTTTGGTCTCGGCGGTGCCGAAATGGATGATGAAGATCTCATCGCCCGTGAAGATATGGTCGTTACCGTCAGTCATGCAGGCTATATCAAGCGTGTGCCGCTGGCGACTTATCGTGCGCAGCGCCGTGGCGGTAAGGGCCGTTCAGGCATGGCAACGAAAGACGAGGATTTCGTAACACGTCTGTTTGTTGCCAATACGCATACGCCGGTTCTGTTTTTCTCTTCGCGCGGCATTGTTTATAAGGAAAAAGTCTGGCGTCTGCCGGTCGGTAATCCGCAATCGCGCGGCAAGGCACTCATTAACATGTTGCCATTGCAGCAGGGTGAGCGCATTACCACGATCATGCCGCTACCGGAGGATGAAGAATCCTGGGCAAATCTCGATGTCATGTTCTCGACGACTCGCGGTACGGTGCGTCGTAACAAACTTTCCGACTTCGTTCAGGTCAACCGTAATGGTAAGATCGCGATGAAGCTGGAAGAAGATGGCGATGAAATCCTTTCGGTCGATACTTGTACTGAATTCGATGATGTTCTCCTGACTTGTGCCGGTGGCCAGTGCATTCGCTTCCCCGTGACCGATGTTCGCGTCTTTGCGGGCCGTAACTCTATCGGTGTTCGCGGTATCAATCTGCCTGAAGGTGACAAGGTCATTTCGATGGCGATCCTGCATCATGTTGATGCGGATGCCGCTGAACGCGCTGCCTATCTCAAGCGTTCAATTGCTGAACGTCGTGCGCAGGGAGCGGACGATGCGGATGATATTGTTGTTGTCGGTGAAGACGTCGAAAATGAAACCGAACTCAATGATGAGCGTTATCAGGAACTGAAAGCACGCGAGCAGACCGTTCTGACTGTCAGTGAATATGGTTATGGCAAGCGTTCTTCGTCTTACGAGTTCCGCGTGTCAGGCCGTGGCGGCAAGGGCATTCGTGCAACTGATACGTCGAAGACAGACGAAATCGGCAAGCTTGTTGCACTGTTCCCGGTTGAAGCAAGTGATCAGATATTGCTTGTTTCCGATGGTGGGCAGCTGATCCGTGTGCCGGTTGGTGGTATTCGTATTGCCGGACGTTCGACCAAGGGTGTCACGATCTTCAACACGGCTGACGGCGAAAAAGTTGTCTCGGTCGAGCGCATTTCGGAGACGGAAAGCGATGAAGAGAATGGCTCTGTGGAAGCTGAAGGGACCGCTTCTGAAGGTGGTGTGCCTTTGGCTGGTGAGGAGGAATAATGGAATTTCCTGATGCGCAACGTGTCAGGATGTTCTTTATAATTAAAAGGCCGGTGGCGGAAGCCATCGGCCTTTTTGAAATTTCTTCGTATGATTTTAGTTGTTAGAGCGAGTTTTGTGCGCTGGAAGGGAGCATGGCGCTCTAATATTGGAGGGGACTGACGATTCTTTGAAACTCAAGAATAGTTTTAATGCGAACCCAGTTTGCGCATGGCGCTCAGACTGAATGCGGCAGGACGAACACGCTTGCGCTTTGCTTCATTTTCTTCCAGAAGCAGAATAATTGCCGACGCAGCCATTGCTACCATCATGGATAATGCCAGAAGAAATATCATCATCGCGGTATCCTTTCATTATAGATACGCTTGAGAAGCAAAAAGGTTGCACCAAACCTGCACCTTTGCTGGTAAACTGGTTGTGAATCTCATGGGAAAATGGGCTTTATCGCTCATTAAATTTGTTTTCTTGGTTTCTGATTTCTTTCCAATTGTGGTTGTTGTTGAAAATCTGATGAGAAAAGGCTAGCTGGAAGAAATGACGATTGCGATTTACGCGGGTTCTTTCGATCCCATCACCAACGGCCATATGGATGTTCTGAAAGGCGCACTTCGTCTTTCAGACAAAGTGATTGTCGCTATTGGTGTGCATCCCGGCAAAAAACCGCTTTTTAGCTTCGCAGAGCGTGTTGCGCTGATCAATGCAAGTGCTGAAGCCGTGCTGGGCAAAGATGCAAAGCGTGTTTCTGTGATTTCTTTTGATGCTTTGGTGATTGATGCTGCGCGTGAGCATGATGCGAAGTTAATGGTGCGTGGTCTTCGGGATGGTACTGATCTCGATTATGAAATGCAGATGGCTGGCATGAATGGGACAATGGCACCAGAATTGCAGACTGTTTTTTTGCCTGCTGATCCGGCGGTGCGCACAATTACTGCCACATTGGTTCGTCAGATTGCCTCAATGGGGGGGGATATCAAGCCCTTCGTTCCAGCTGCTGTAGCTAAGGCACTGGAAGCAAAATTCAAATCCTGATCCAGGGAGTTTCTCAATCATGTCATTCATCCGTTCGGCTTTTGCCGCAGCCACTATTGTTGTGCTTTCCCAAGGCGCTGCTTTCGCCGCTGACACACTTAATTTGCAGCTTAAAGACGGCAATGTCGCTATTGAACTCGACCCCAAGCTTGCGCCAAAACATGTCGAACAGATTGAAAAACTTGTGAAGGAAGGCGCTTATGATGGGGTGGCGTTCCATCGCGTGATTCCTGGTTTCATGGCTCAGACCGGCGATGTGAAATTTGGCAATCTAGACAAGGGTTACAATGCATCGCGCGTTGGCACTGGCGGATCAAACCTGCCCAATATTCCAGCTGAGTTCTCTCAGGAACCTTTTGTGCGCGGTACGGTTGGTATGGCACGCAGCCAGTCACCGGATTCTGCTAACTCGCAATTCTTTATCATGTTCAATGATGGTGCATTTTTGAATGGTCAATACACTGTTGTTGGCAAGGTTGTCAGTGGTATGGATGTTGTCGATAAGATCAAAAAGGGTAGTGAATCTGACAATGGCTCGGTTGAAAACCCTGACAAAATCATCAAAGCCACGATCGACAAGAAATAAGTTTTTAATATAACGCATATCCCTGTCTCAAAAATCATCTAAACTTTTGTGGATATGCTCAACAGGAGAGGCCCGATGGCTTATAAAGACCCGGAAAATACACTCGTTCTTGAAACCACCAAGGGCAATGTTGTTATTGAATTATTCCCTGATCTGGCTCCTGGCCATGTCGAACGCATCAAGGAACTGGCGCGTGAAGGTGCATATGACGGTGTTGTGTTTCACCGTGTGATCGACGGCTTTATGGCCCAGACGGGCGATGTCAAGTTCGGTAAGACCGGTGGTGCGCATTTCAATGGCTCACGGGCTGGTATGGGTGGTTCGGACAAGCCTGACCTCAAGGCTGAATTCTCCAATACTTCGCATAAGCGTGGCACTGCTTCGATGGCTCGTTCGCAGAACCCGAACTCGGCAAATTCGCAGTTCTTTATCTGCTTCACCGATGCTCCATGG
The DNA here is from genome assembly GCF_006476605.1 of Brucella gallinifaecis. Classification (GTDB taxonomy): domain Bacteria; phylum Pseudomonadota; class Alphaproteobacteria; order Rhizobiales; family Rhizobiaceae; genus Brucella; species Brucella gallinifaecis. Next base: position 298,396 of record NZ_ML636803.1, on the reverse strand, counting down.
CTTGATCGTCAGTACTCCGTATGGGGTCAGGTTATCGAAGGCATGGATAATGTTGACAAGATCAAGCGCGGCGAACCTGTTACTGATCCTGACGTGATCGTAACGGCACGTATCGCTTCCGATATCTGATTTCTTTGCTTTAATAAAATTATAGCGGCTCCGGTTTTGCCGGGGCCGCTCTTGGTTCGAGGTTCATAATGCGTGTTGATCTTTTCGATTTCGATTTGCCGGACGAGAGCATTGCCCTGCGTCCAGCTGAACCGCGTGACCATGCGAAGCTTTTGCGCGTGCGCCCCGGCCAGCCATTTGAAGATCGGCAGGTATTTGAATTGCCGGATCTGTTGCAACCGGGTGATGCACTTGTTTTCAACGATACAAAAGTCATTCCCGCACAGTTGGAAGGTATGCGCGAGCGCGACGGTAATATTTCGCAGGTGAGTGCTACACTGCATATGCGTATTGGTGCTGATCGCTGGAAAGCATTCCTGCGTCCGGCCAAACGTGTGAAGGAGGGCGACCGAATCCGTTTCGGTCATTCCGGCTCAAGCTGTTTCATGGGCACGCTTGGTGCAACGGTTGCCGAAAAGGGTGATGCAGGAGAAGTGCTGCTGGTATTCGACCTTTCAGGCGCAATGCTTGATGAAGCGATTGCTGCTGTGGGCCATATTCCTTTGCCGCCTTATATTGCATCCAAACGTCCTGAAGATGAGCGTGATCGCAGCGATTACCAGACAGTTTATGCGCGTGAGGAGGGAGCTGTCGCCGCTCCGACTGCCGGGCTTCATTTTACACCGGAACTGCTCACAAAAATCCGCGAACGCGGTATCGAAGAACATTTCGTGACGTTGCATGTGGGGGCTGGCACCTTTTTGCCTGTAAAAGCCGACGATACGACAGACCACAAGATGCATTCCGAGATTGGTTATGTCTCAAAGGAAACGGCGGATGCGCTGAATGCCGTGCATGCACGCGGTGGTCGTATCATCTGTGTTGGTACGACATCGCTGCGTCTCATTGAGAGTGCTTCTGGTGCTGATGGTATCATTCGCCCATGGGCAGGTCCGACCGATATTTTTATTACACCGGGCTATAAGTTCCGGGCAGTTGATCTGCTGATGACCAATTTCCACCTGCCACGTTCGACACTTTTCATGCTGGTATCAGCCTTTAGCGGTTTCGAGGTGATGCATGATGCTTATAAACACGCAATCAAAACAGGCTATCGTTTCTACTCCTATGGAGATTCAAGCCTGTTAGAGCGTGCATGAACCCGTTTCCTTTTTCGGCATAATTCATTAAAGACATGGTATGACCAGCGAAAATTTTGAATTCAAAGTGCTTGCGCGTGATGGCGCAGCCCGTCAGGGTGAAATCTCCATGCCGCGCGGCGTGGTGCGTACGCCTGCCTTCATGCCGGTTGGTACAGCCGGAACCGTCAAGGCCATGTATATGGATCAGGTGAAAGATTTGGGTGCCGATATCATTCTTGGCAATACCTATCATCTGATGCTGCGTCCGGGGGCGGAGCGCGTTGCTCGTCTTGGTGGATTGCATGAATTTGGTGGCTGGAAAGGTCCTATTCTGACCGATTCCGGTGGTTTTCAGGTTATGTCGCTCGCACAATTACGCAAGCTTGATGAAAACGGTGTGACTTTCCGCTCGCATATTGACGGCAAGCCTTATGAAATGACGCCGGAGCGTTCCATCGAGATTCAGGGACTGCTTGATAGTGATATTCAGATGCAGCTCGATGAATGCGTGGCGCTGCCATCACCTGAAAAAAATACCGAGCGTGCGATGGAATTGTCGCTGCGCTGGGCAGAGCGCTGCAAAGCGGCTTTTGGCACACAGGCTGGCAAGGCGATGTTCGGGATTGTGCAGGGCGGTGATAATGCGCGACTGCGGGAACGCTCGGCTGAAGCATTGAAGGCAATGGACCTCAAAGGCTATTCTGTCGGCGGGTTGGCCGTTGGTGAACCACAAAATGTCATGCTCGACATGCTTGAAGTGGTTTGCCCGATTTTGCCATCGGAAAAACCACGTTATCTGATGGGTGTTGGCACGCCCGATGATATCTTGAAATCGGTTGCCCGCGGCATAGACATGTTCGATTGTGTGATGCCGACGCGAGCCGGTCGTCATGGTCTGGCTTTCACACGCTTTGGAAAGGTGAATCTGCGCAATGCACGTCATGCCGATGATCACCGACCTCTGGACCCTGAATCAAGCTGTCCGGCGGCGCGTGATTACAGTCGTGCCTATTTACACCATCTGGTTAAATCAGGTGAAGCGCTGGGTGGAATGCTGCTGACCTGGAATAATCTGGCTTATTATCAGTATTTGATGCAGGGTATTCGTAAGGCCATATCGGAAGGTTGTTTTGTTGATTTTTCTGCAGAAACGACCAATGGTTGGGAGAGGGGCGATATCCCTGCTCTTTAATAAAAATGCGCTTTTTAAGGCGCGTTTTTTATATTTAACTGGACGATATCTCTAACCTTTTTCAAGAAGGGTTTCTAATCGGCAGAGAAGTGAATGGCGCTCTTCATCACTGATGATGTCACAATCCAGCAGCCGACCGCATTCAAGGCCGGAAAGTACCAGATAGGTCATCAGCACAAGATTACGATCGGTGGCATTTTCAAGCATTCGATCCAGTACAGTGCGATGATAATGTCTGACAGGAATCATGAAGTCTGGATTTTCAACCAGTGCTGCCAGAATTCCACTTGCTGGCGGCTCATCATCGGCTTGAACGCGGAAAACATCAAAGAAAGCTCTGGCAATACGGTTTTTATCACCGCTTTGCAGGCGTTCCTGAACTTCCATCGCATGTTCATGCACTTTCATATATTCTTCAACCACCGCTTCCAGAAGTTTTGCCTTGGTTGGAAAAGAATAGAGCAATCCGCCTTTTGAAAGACCTGCACGCGCCGCAACTGCTTCGAGCGAAATATGTGCAGGACCGACTTCCTGAGCAAGCTCCACTGCCGCCCGCAGGATTCGCTCGCGCGAAGAGACCTTCTTTTTTATATGCAATTCTGTGGGTCTCCTGACAGTTCGAAGGTTGACAATACCGTCCAGACGGTACAGTTATTTCAGCATAACATTCAACTAAAATACGCGCAATTTCTGCCACAGGCAGATATGCGCTTGAGCCGTCCTGGAGTGCGACCGCGATGATCAAACGCCTTATTCTGGCTATAATATTTCTGGTGATTGTCGTTGGAGGGCTGGTTGGCTTTAATTTGTTCAGAGATAAAGCCATTAAAGACTTTTTTGCCAATATGAAACAGCCTGCCCAGACTGTTTCGACGATTACTGTTTCGCCCTCGAGCTGGACACCGGGTATCGAGGCTATAGGCACGGCAAATGCGAAAAACGGTGTTGACCTGACTGTTCAGCTTAGTGGCATCGTGCAGAATATTGGTTTTAAAGCCAATCAGGATGTGAAGCAGGGCGACTTGCTGCTTGAATTGGAAAACAGCATTGAAAAAGCAGAACTGGCGGCTGCGAAAGCGGAATCCATTCTGGCAGATCAGAATCTCAAGCGTGCTCAGAGCTTGCGTTCCAGCGGGTTTGGTACTGTGTCCGACGCAGACACGACCGAAGCGACAGCCCGTGCAAAAAAAGCCGCTGTCGTCCGTTCTCAGGCTGTTCTGGATCAGAAATTTGTAGTTGCACCATTTAGTGGAACTATCGGTATCGCCAAGATTGATCTGGGGCAGTATCTTACGCCGGGAACCGTGATTGCAACACTTCAGCAGATCGATACGATGCGTGTTGATTTCACAATTCCTGAGCTTTCGCTCCCCAATATCCGGCTTGGTCAGACCATCAAGCTGGGTCAAAATATGAATTCTCTTAATTTTACCGGAGTTATAACCGGTATCGACCCCAAGATTGATCCTTCAACACGTCTCGTATCCGTGCGTGCTGAGGTTGAGAACCCGGATCATAAGCTAACGCCGGGTCAGTTCCTGCAAGTTCGCGTTGAGCTACCAACCGAAAATGACGTTATCACATTGCCACAGACGACTATCGTATCCAGCCTTTATGGCGATTATGTTTTTGTCGTACGTCCTGCTGAAAAGAAAGAGGGCGAAGAAGCCCCTGAAGCTGATAGCCTTATTGCGCATCAGGTTTTTGTTAAAGTTGGGCGCCGGTTTGGTGAAGTCGCTGAAATTACCAGCGGTATCAAGGATGGCGACATTGTGATTACGGCTGGCCAGAACAAGCTTTCCGCAGGCATGTCGGTCAAAATCGACAATAGTGTGAATCCGATCCCCGCAGCAGACAAGAAATAGGCGCTAGAGATGAGTTTTTCAGATATTTTCATCCGGCGACCAGTGCTTGCTACTGTGGTTGCACTCATGATCATTCTTCTTGGTTTGCAGGGGATTGCTCAATTATCAGTGCGTGAATATCCGAAGGTGGATGAAACTGTTATTACAGTTTCGACCACTTATGCGGGTGCCAGCGCCGAACTTATACAGGGCTTTATCACAGCACCGATTGCTGAAGCCGTGGCGACCACTGAAAACATCGATTATGTGACATCTTCAAGCCGCTCATCATCAAGCACAGTGACCGTGCAGATGAAACTTGGAGCAAACCCGGATGCGGCGCTCACAGAGGTTATTGCCAAGGTTAATCAGGTTCGTGGCAAGTTGCCGGATGAATCTGATGATCCTGTGATCTCCAAAGGTACAGGGCAAAGCTTTGCTACAATGTATCTTGCGGCTCAGAATCCGAATATGTCCAATGAAGAGATTACGGAATATCTTGAGCGGGTTATTCAACCGCGCATGTCCACCATTCAGGGCGTTGCAAATGCTGAAATTATGGGTGGGCAAGTCTATTCGATGCGTATCTGGCTGGATCCGATCCAGCTTGCAGCGCGTCAGATAACAGCACCAGAGGTTCTCGCTGCCATCAAGGCTTCCAACTTTCTTTCGGCGCCTGGAAAAACGAAGAATGAATATGTGTCTTCGTCGATCACGCTTGAATCTACATTGCAGACGCCTGAAGCCTTTGGTGCAATGCCAGTCAAGTCATCGGGTGATGAAATCGTAAGGTTGCGCGATGTGGCGAAGGTCGAGCTTGCTGCGGCGAGCACAGATACCATTGTTTCATTCAATGGGTCTGCCGGTACGTTCCTTGGTGTTTATCCGACGCCTGCTGCCAATCCGATCGATATGGCCAATGCCGTGCGTAAGGAATTGCCCTCCATCCAGAGTTCGCTGCCGGAAGGCATGACGATAGTGCTGGTTTATGATGCGACAGAACAGATCAGTTCATCGATCAATGAAGTGTTCTCCACCATCGGCGAAGCAGTGGCGATCGTTATTCTGGTTATCATTGTCTTTCTTGGCTCGTTCCGCTCGGTTCTTATTCCAATCGTTACAATTCCGATTTCACTGATTGGTGTTTGTTTTTTCCTTTATATTCTTGGCTTTTCGATCAATCTTCTGTCGCTGCTTGCAATGGTTCTTGCGATTGGACTGGTGGTCGATGATGCCATCGTCGTGCTTGAAAATATCCATCGGCATATCGAGGAAGGATTGCGACCGATGGATGCGGCCTTCAAGGGTATGAAGGAAATTACCGGCTCGATTATCGCGATGACAATTACTCTGGCTGCGGTGTTTGCGCCTCTTGGCTTTACCGGTGGTTTGACGGGGTCTTTGTTCCGGGAATTTGCTTTCACACTTGCAGGTGCGGTTATTATTTCCGGTATTGCAGCATTGACGATTTCGCCAATGATGTGTGCACGCATGCTCAAACATGGCAATGCTTCGAAGTTTCAGACATTCATCGACACCAGATTTTCAAAGCTTGAAAAAATCTATCATCGGTTGGTTTCCGGCTCGCTCAATTATCGGCCAGTAACCTTGCTCATTGTTGCTTCACTGATTGCGCTGACAGGGTTTTTGTTCGTCAACACATCAAGCGAACTGGCACCTGAAGAAGATTCAGGGGCTTTGTTTGCTCTTATCAATGCGCCGCAATATGCAACCTCGGCCTATACCGATCTTTATGCACGTGAAATTGATGATCTGACGAAAGATACGCCAGATATTAAAACACGCTTCCAGATTGTTGGTATGGATGGTGGCACCAATTCCGGTATTGCTCTGTGGGTTCTTGATGACTGGAACAATCGCAATCGTTCACAAAAGCAAATCCAGCAGGATCTGACTGATCGCCTTGCGAAAGTGACTGGTGTTCAGTCGTTTATTTTTGCCCCACCTTCATTGCCGGGAACCGGTGGTGGGCTGCCTATTTCGATTGCCCTGCAATCAACTGGTCCTGCTGATCAGGTTTTTGAACTTGCAGAAGAGATCAAGAACGAAGCACAGGCATCCGGGCAGTACATCATTGTGCAGAACTCGTTGTCGTTCAACGCGCCGCAGACACGGATTTCCATTGATCGCGACCGTGCTGCGACACTTGGTGTTCTGGTCAGCGAAATCGGTTCCACGCTTGGTCTTTTGACGGGTGGTGCGTCTGTTGCAAAGTTTGACCGTGATTCAAACAGCTATGACATCATCACGCAGGTGCCGGATGTCTATCGTTCAAATCCTGAAAAGCTGGGCGATTTCTATGTTCGCAGCATGTCAGGTGAGATGGTGCCACTCTCAGCACTCATCGAGATCAAACAGGTTGGTGCTCCTGCGGCTGTTGAGCAGTTCAACCAGCTCAATTCAGCAACAATTTCTGCGCTGCCTTTACCGGGTGTCACCACTGGTCAGGGTCTGCAAACCCTTGTTGACTTGACGCGCTCCAAGATGCCGGAGGGTTTCTTTCTCGATTATTCAGGCCAGTCCCGTCTGGAGGTTGAACAGGGCAATACGATCCTGATCGCCTTTGGCCTTGCTGTTATTGTGATCTATCTCGTGCTGGCTGCACAATTTGAAAGCTTCCGCGATCCCTTCATTATTATGATGTCGGTTCCGCTTTCGATTTTCGGTGCGATTGTTCCGCTTAATCTCGGATTGGGTACGATCAATATTTATACGCAGGTTGGCATGATCACCCTTGTGGGGCTGATAACCAAGCACGGTATTTTGATGGTGGAGTTTGCCAATCAGCAGCGTCGTCTGCATGGGCACTCGCGTCGCGAAGCTATCATTCTTGCTGCGGAAACCCGTCTGCGTCCGATTCTAATGACCACAGCGGCTATGGCGCTTGGCGTTGTTCCACTGATTCTTGCCAGTGGCGCTGGTGCGGCTGCTCGTTACGCGATGGGTCTGGTTATCTTCAGCGGTATCACAATCGGCACGATCTTCACGCTGTTTGTTGTTCCGATGTTCTACACATTCATTGCCGAAAAGGATGTGGAAGGCGAGTTTGTTCCAGAACAGGATGAGGGCAAAGAGCCAGCGCCAGCAGTACATCACTGAAACTTGTATTGAATAATCAGACTAAGGGCGGCCACATGTGGGTCGCCCTTTTTATTGGGATAAATTTGCATTCCAGCTGTTCCACACCATATGAGAAAGCATGATACCTTTATCCGTACTCGATCTTTCACCCGTTCCTGAAGGCAGCGATGCAGGGCAGTCTCTGCGTAATACGCTTGAACTCGCCCAGCATGCTGAAAAACTGGGCTTTACGCGTTACTGGCTGGCCGAGCATCATAACATGCCGGGCATTGCCAGTGCCGCAACTTCCGTTGTGATCGGCCATGTGGCGGCAGGCACATCAACCATTCGTGTTGGTGCCGGCGGCATCATGCTGCCGAACCATTCGCCATTGGTGATTGCTGAACAGTTCGGCACGCTGGCTTCGCTATTTCCGGGGCGTATCGATCTGGGGCTTGGTCGTGCGCCAGGCACAGATCAACTGACTGCGCATGCACTGCGCCGAAATCTCGAAAGCAGTGCCAATGATTTTCCACGTGATGTGGTCGAGCTTCTTAATTACTTCAAGCCGGTTGATCCGGCGCAGCGGGTGCAGGCAGTCCCCGGTGCGGGGTTGAATGTTCCGGTCTGGATTCTCGGCTCCAGCCTGTTTGGTGCGCAATTGGCTGCTATGCTGGGGCTGCCTTATGGCTTTGCTTCGCATTTTGCACCGGCAGATATGGAACGCGCGGTTGAGCTTTATCGCGAACGTTTTGAGCCATCTGAATATCTGCAGAAGCCTTATGTCATGCTTGGGCTGAACGTTATCGCAGCTGATACGGATGAAGAAGCGCATTTCATCTTTACCTCGCAATTGCAGGCATTTGTGAATTTGCGCAGTGGTCGCCCGGGTAAGTTGCCAGCACCTGTTGCGGGGTATCAGGAACAGCTTGATCCCTCAGCACAGGCACTTGTGCGTCAGATGCTGTCATGCCGTGTCGTGGGTGGTCCCGAAATCGTCGACAAGGGCATTCGCGAATTTGCCCAACGTACCGGCGCTGATGAACTGATGATAACCGGCATGATCTATGACCATCAGAAGCGGCTTCGCTCCTATGAGATTGTCAGCAACTCGATGGCGTGAGGATCGAACGCGCGATTGACCTCAGTAAGAAGCCAATCGCGAAAGGCTTTAACCGCAGGCGTGTTTGCACGCGCCTGCGGTGTTACAAAGTAATAGCTGCTCGGGCTTTTGACTGTATGCTGATAGGCTACAACAAGCTGCCCACTTTCAATTTCAGCACTGATCAGAAATAGCGGCATCAGCGCAACCCCAAGGCCTGCGATGCAGGCTTGCGAAACATTCGAGAACTGCTCAAAACGCATTCCACTTGTCACAGGTGCAGCAATGTCGAGGCTTTTGAACCAGTGGTTCCAAGCGTCAGGACGTGATGCCATATTGAAAAGTGGCAGGTGCAGCAGGTCAGTCGGCTCGTTGATCGCGTGCTGTTTCAGAAAATCCGGGCTGCATATCGGCGCAACCATCTCCTCCATTAAGAATGTGCAATCGGCATTGGGCCAGTCTGGCTGACCTATATGGATTGCCGCATCAAGACCTTCACGCTCAAAGTCGAATTGACCGATGCGCGTTGCAAAATTCAGAATAATACCGGGATGTTGCTCGACAAAACGCGGTATTCGCGGGATCAGCCAGCGGGTACCAAAAGTGGGCAGAAATGCGAGATTGAGCGTTGTCCCACGCATTTGTGACATGACCTGCAATGATGCTGCACGAATGGAGGCGAGGGCAGTGCTTATAACATCGTGGTAGGCGCGTCCGGCATCGGTTAGCATGACGCGGCGGCTGGTGCGATCAAACAAAGTGGCGCCAAGCTGCTCTTCCAGCGCTGCAATCTGGCGGCTGACTGCACCTTGTGTCAGGGACAGCTCTTCCGCAGCAGTAGAAAAGCTCTCATGCCGCGCCACTGCATCAAAGGCAGCAAGCGCATTTGTGGATGGAAGCAGGCGTCTCGATAATGAAGTCATTATCTATTACTAAATGGAATAGATCGATGAGTAAACGTAAATTGCATGCGGAATAATGCTGCGCCATAGTCTGGCAATCAAAATTGAGGAGATACTTCATGTCACGTGCCGCATTTAACTGGGAAGATCCGTTTCTGCTTGATGAGCAATTGACCGAAGATGAACGGATGATTCGCGACTCGGCACAGGCATTTGCGAGTGACGTTCTGCTGCCGCGCATTGAAAAAGCTTATCTGGATGAAACGACCGATCCTGAATTATTCCGCTTGATGGGGCAGGCCGGTCTTCTTGGCGTCACGTTACCTGAAGAATATGGTGCGGCCAATGCCGGTTATGTTTCTTATGGTCTGGTGGCACGCGAGGTTGAGCGTGTAGATTCGGGTTATCGTTCGATGATGAGCGTGCAATCCTCGCTCGTCATGTATCCGATCTATGCCTATGGTTCTGATGAGCAGCGTAAAAAATATCTGCCGGGTCTGGTTTCCGGCGAATTGATCGGCTGCTTTGGTTTAACTGAGCCTGATGCCGGCTCTGATCCAGCCGGCATGAAAACCCGTGCAGACAAGATCGATGGCGGTTATCGCATCAGTGGCTCCAAAATGTGGATTTCCAATTCGCCGATTGCCGACGTTTTCGTAGTCTGGGCCAAATCGACAGCTCATGACAATGCTATCCGTGGCTTTGTGCTCGAAAAGGGTATGAAGGGGCTTTCTGCACCCAAGATTGGCGGCAAGCTTTCTCTGCGTGCGTCGATTACCGGCGAGATTGTCATGGATGGTGTGGAAGTATCGGAAGATGCATTGTTGCCGAATGTATCCGGCCTCAAAGGTCCATTCGGCTGCCTCAACCGTGCACGCTATGGTATTTCCTGGGGTGTGCTGGGCGCGGCAGAGGATTGCTGGTTCCGCGCACGTCAATATGGTCTTGACCGCAAGCAGTTTGACAAGCCTTTGGCCGGGACACAGCTTTATCAGAAGAAACTGGCTGATATGCAGACTGAAATTACGCTTGGCCTACAGGCATCCTTGCGTGTTGGCCGTTTGTTTGATGAAGGCAAAATGGCCCCGGAAATGATTTCTATCGTCAAGCGTAACAATTGCGGCAAGGCGCTCGATATTGCACGTCAGGCCCGTGATATGCATGGCGGCAACGGTATCCAGATCGAATATCACGTCATGCGCCACGCGCAGAATCTTGAAACGGTCAACACCTATGAGGGCACACATGATGTTCATGCGCTGATTCTCGGACGTGCGCAGACCGGCATTCAGGCATTTTTCTGATCGTGTTTTCTATCGTTCAGTGAGGTTTTGAGAGATGCAAAATACACCGCTTGCGGGTCTGAAAGTCATCGAATTGGCCCGCATTCTGGCTGGCCCATGGGTTGGGCAGACACTTTCTGACCTTGGTGCAGATGTTATCAAAGTTGAAAGTCCTGAAGGTGATGACACTCGTACATGGGGATCACCCTTTATCGAGGTTGAAGGCGAAAAGTCAGCGGCTTATTTTCATGCCTGTAATCGTGGCAAACAATCCGTTATTGCGGATTTTCGCTCTGATGAGGGGCGGGCGCTTGTGTATAAGCTCATAAGTGATGCGGATGTGGTGATTGAGAATTTCAAGCTTGGTGGTCTTGAGAAATATGGTCTCGACTATGAAAGTCTGAAGGCGATCAATCCACGGCTGATCTATTGCTCTATCACTGGCTTTGGCCATAGCGGGCCTTATGCTGCACGGGCTGGTTATGATTTCATGATTCAGGGCATGAGCGGCATAATGGACCTGACAGGAGAATCGGACGGACAACCGCAAAAGATCGGGGTGGCTTTTGCTGATATTTTCACCGGGCTTTACAGTGTCATTGCCATTCAGTCAGCATTGATCATGCGTGAACGCACGGGCAAGGGCCAGCATATCGATATGGCATTGTTTGATTGTATGTCGGCTGTTCTTGCCAATCAGGCAATGAATTATCTGGCGTCCGGTGTTTCGCCCAAACGTATGGGCAATGCGCATCCCAATATCGCCCCCTATCAGACATTGCCTGTATCGGACGGCTATTTCATCATCGCCTGCGGCAATGACGGGCAGTTTGCAAAGCTGACTGCTTTGTTGGGAATTGGCGAACTTGCAAGCGATTCCCGTTTTCTCACCAATTCGTCGCGCGTCGCCAATCGCGATGCACTCACCGCTTTGCTGGAAGAGCGCACCAGACAATGGTCGCGAGATGATCTTCTGGCTGCCCTTGCCAAGGCAGGAGTGCCTGCCGGACCGATAAACACAGTTGAAGACGTGTTTAAAGATCCGCAATTTATCGCTCGTCAGATGAGGATTGATCCTGATGGTGTGCCGGGGTTGCGTACACCAATTCGATTCTCGGATGCCGAACTGAAACTGGATAAGCGATCACCCAATCTTGGTGAACATAGCAGTGATGTTTAACAAAAACCCCGCTTTAAAGCGGGGGTAATTATCAATCGTCAGTGGCGACCATAACGTCGGAAGCCTTGACGACGGCATAGGCCGTTTTGCCAATCTTGAGGTCGAGTTCATCCACGGCCTCATTGGTGATGGAAGATGTAACAACGACACCATTTCCAATATCAATGCGGATATGCGCCGTGGTTGCACCTTTGGTGACATCGACGATTGTGCCTTTGAGGCGATTGCGTGCGCTGATTTTCATAGTTTCTTCCCGTTGTTAATTGGCGTCTGCATGATGCAATAAAGCATTTTAGCAACTTGCATAACATCCCAAATTTGAGACAGTTTTGATTGCTAAAGCACAAAGAGCAGATTTTCTCAGGAAGGAGAATGGTGCGGTCGAGAAGACTCGAACTTCCACGGGTTGCCCCACAGCGACCTCAACGCTGCGCGTCTACCAATTCCGCCACGACCGCACTGTGTGGTAGAAGCTGAACAATGTCAGCGAGACGGCATGTAGCAAATCAGTTTCGACTGCACAAGACTATTCTTCAAGTTCAGCACATTTGAATGAACTTATTTTATTATCCAGTTAAGTCTCTGATTAATAAATGTAAATATCCACATAGCTGGGCGTTTTCCAGCTTGTAGAGCCATATAGCATGATGCTTGTATGCTGGGAAGAATGGTGCGGTCGAGAAGACTCGAACTTCCACGGGTTGCCCCACAGCGACCTCAACGCTGCGCGTCTACCAATTCCGCCACGACCGCACGTGGTAGAAGCTGAACATGTCAGCGAGGAGCCATCTAGCAAATCGACCAGACTGGCACAAGGCCGTTCTTTATCTTCTGCCAATCTTTTTCAAAAAAGACCGGGTAAAAGCCGCAATGCTGCAATTCAAGGTGCTGAAAACATCGATTTTTTTGACTTTTGCAGGATGAGCATAGTAATTATTTTGATGAGAGCGCATGAAATTTACGACTTTGCCATGGAATTTGGCGAATCTAGTTTCTGTTCAGTCACTGATCCCTTGAAGCCGCTTGATGTCTTCAAGCCGTTTAACTGTTTCAGCGTAACCAATATCAATCGCTTCTGATGCGCGGTGGAAGTCTGCCAGACCGATTTGACCGACTGTTGGCATCAAGGATAAATCCGGTGGATCACCTGCCATACGGGCGCGTGAAATGCGATCCTGAATAATATTGAAGGCTTCCATCATGACGCCGGTAATACCCAGACGGCTTTCTTTTTCACCATGTAAAGTTTCAGCTGCGCCTTCACGGGATTGAGCATGTTTGATGACGGCGGCACGCCCGAACTGATCATAATGCAGATTGACTGCCAGAACGAGACGCTGTTCATAGGCACGGCATACTGATACCGGAACCGGATTGACCAGCGCACCATCGACCAGCACACGTTCCTGCCAGCGAACAGGTTCAAAAACGCCGGGAAGTGCATAAGAAGCACGCATGGCTTCAACGAGTGGGCCGGATGAAAGCCAGATTTCATGACCCGTGCGCAATTCAGTACAGACGGCCACGAATGGACGATCCAGATCTTCAAGGCGCAAGCCGTCGAGATGTTCACGCATACGGCTATCGAGCTTCATGCCTCCAAATAGTCCGCTGCCGCGAAATGTGATGTCAAGAAGGTTAAACATGCGCCGACGCGTTAAACTGCGTGCAAACTCTTCCAGCTGGTCGAGTTTTCCAGCCAGATAACAGCCTCCAACCAGGGCACCAATCGACGTTCCGGCAATCATTTCGATTTCGATACCGGCCTCGTCGAGCGCTCGAAGCACACCAATATGCGCCCAGCCACGTGCGGCGCCGCCGCCCAGAGCAAGGGCAATACGGCGTGGTTCATGCCTTGTTTGCGGCAGTTCGATATTTTCTTCTACTGGCGTCAAGGGTTGCATATTGGCAGCCTTGCGCCTTTGACCCCATGCGAGCATATTGACCAAGCACCTTTTGTTTTGAGGATATTATCAAAATATCTTATCGAAACAATAAAGGCTGCAATTTGAAGGTGTACGATAAAAGTCAATGCTTATGGTCGCAGTCACCTTCTACCGAAAGGCTGGCATTGCCATCTTTGGAGATGACCTGTCGATAAAAACACGAGCGGCGGCCCGTATGGCAGGTTGGACCATCGTGAGCCACGTGAACTTTGAGCCAAAGTGCATCCTGATCGCAATCCGTGCGCAGCTCGATAACGCTTTGCAGATTGCCAGAAGTTTCGCCCTTTTTCCAAAGCTTGCTGCGTGAACGCGACCAGTAATGTGCAATTCCTGTTTCCAGCGTCAGTCGCAATGCTTCTTCGTTCATATGAGCGACCATCAGCAACTCACCATCGCGTACATCTGTGACGACAGCTGTAATAAGACCGGAAGCGTCGAAGCGCGGCATGAAAACCGCGCCTTCTTCAATCGCCTTCTTGTCAGAAGGCTGGGCTGGAAAACTGATCATTGTTGCGCCTGATAATAGGTTTTATTTACGGATAAGATTCATGAAGCGAACCTGTTCATTCACTTCGCTTTTGAATTCACCGGTAAAAGTTGTGGTGATTGTGCTTGAACCTTGCTTGCGAATCCCGCGCATGGCCATACACATATGTTCAGCATCAATCATTACAGCAACGCCGCGTGGCTTCAGAATGCGCTGAATGCTGTCAGCGATCTGGGCGGTAATACTTTCCTGCGTTTGCAGGCGTCGCGCAAAAATATCAACAACGCGGGCAATCTTCGACAGGCCCAGCACCTTACCGTCCGGCAGATAGGCGACATGGGTCTTGCCGATAATCGGCACCATGTGGTGTTCACAATGCGAGAAAAAGGAAATATCCTTTACCAGCACCATATCATCATAGCCGGACACATCTTCAAAAGTGGTGCCAAGCACGTCCTCAGGGCTTTCGGCATAGCCTCCAAAAAGCTCACCATAGGATTTGGCAACGCGCGTCGGGGTGTCCAGAAGACCTTCACGTTCAGGGTTCTCGCCAGCCCATAATAGAAGGGTGCGAACAGCGGCTTCGGCTTCGGCTTGGGTTGGCTTTTTCAAATTTGCAGTCGCGTTGATTTCGTCATCGACTTTGAGGATACGAGCGTCCATCGTTATTCTCCAGTAGTCTCCTTCTCAGAGGAGACGAGTTAAACGGACAATACAACGATGCGCTCAACAATATGTCTTATGAGCGTGCGGTGTATTGATCCGGCAACAACAGGTCGCCGGATAGCTGATTATGCGACTTCATAGCCATATGATAATCTGGCTATGGCGCAGTCGCTACTTGCCTATTATATAGACATCAAAATGCAACTTCAAACCGTGACCGGGCGACAAATTTACGTATTTATCCGGCAAAGCGGAAGGTTCGCCTCAATGATCGACGAAGTTTATAATAAACGTATCCTTGAATTTGCAGGGAATATTGAAAAACTGGGGCAAATGAGCGACCCTGATGCGGTTGCAACAGTTCACTCAAAATTGTGCGGTTCTACGGTTACTGTCTATCTTCGGATGCGTGATGGCGTTGTGACTGATTTTGCCCATGAGGTGAAGGCCTGTGCCTTGGGGCAGGCTTCTTCTTCCGTTATGGCACGCAATGTGGTGGGGTGTTCATCGGAAGATTTGCGTGCTGTACGTGAAACGATGATTCGCATGCTTAAAGAAAATGGCCCGGCACCCGCAGGTCGTTTTGAGGATCTCAAATATTTTGAGCCGGTACGTGAATATAAGGCGCGTCATGCTTCTACACTTCTTACATTTGATGCGGTTGCCGACTGCATCCGTCAGATAGAAGAAAAAGTTCAGGCGGCTTAGGCTCTGTCATGTGCGGTTGCGGGAAAGATCATTCACAAAAGGCTGCAACATTAAAAAAGCGCTATAGCCGTAACTTTACTGATCCGTGGCGCAAGACGCCGGGCCGGGTGCTTGGAACCAGTCTGATCAGGCTTTATCAGCTCACGCTCTCTTCATTTATCGGCAATTCCTGCCGTCATTTGCCAACTTGTTCAGAATATACATTTGAATCAGTGGCTCGTTATGGCTTGTGGAACGGTAGCTGGATGGGATTGTTTCGGCTTATGCGCTGCGGGCCGATGGGCACCCATGGTTTTGATCCGGTCCCTAAGGAGTTGCCGCCTTACTATCGCTGGTACTTACCGTGGCGTTACTGGCATGTTTCAATGCCGAAAAACTAATAAATAACTGTTGATTAGCTTCATGCTGATTAGAATTTGTTAATCATAAATCTGTTTTATCGGGAAACGCAAATCGGTTTGTCCCAGCGTCTTCTTCGTGCCGCAATTTAACTGCATTTGCACCGTGTTTTCTAGTCTTGCGAGCCAATATGCATAAATCGTTATACCGCATCTGCCGATTGATTTCCGGTGTTGCGCTTGGTGCCAGTGTTTTGTGTGCAACCAACGCCATGGCCAATGTTTCATGGGTGGTTTTTGATGCGGATACGGGCGTCGTTATGGGGCAGGAACGGGCGACGGAGCAGCATGCGCCAGCATCGCTGGCCAAAATGATGACGCTGTATCTTACCTTTGAAGCATTGAAGACAGGCCGCATCCATTGGGATGACGAAATGCCGGTCACGAAAAATGCTGCTGCAAAAGTCCGCATGAAGCTTTATCTGAAGCCGGATTCGACGATTTCTGTTCGTGATGCGGTTAATGGTATGATCGTCGTTTCAGCCAATGATGCTGCGACGGTTGTTGGTGAATATCTTGGCGGTTCGGAAGCAGGTTTTGGCCGTCTGATGACGCAGAAAGCCCGAAACCTTGGTATGAAGAGCACCTATTTTGTCAATCCGTCGGGTTTGACAGGGCATTTGCCGCAGCTAACCACTGCGCGGGATATGGCGGTTCTTGGAATGTCGCTGCGTCGTGATTTTCCGCAGGAATATGCATTATTTTCGCAGCGTTCCTTTGAATATAAAGGCCGTCCATTTAACGGTCATAACAATCTGATGTATCGCTATCAGGGCGTTGATGGCATCAAGACCGGATATACTGATGTTTCAGGATATAATCTGGTTTCATCGGCTATCATCAATAACAAGCATCTTGTCGGCGTTGTTCTTGGGGCAGGGTCATCGCGTGAGCGTGATGATCGCATGTCGAAACTTCTCACGCGTTTTGGTACTGAAGGTGCCGGTTTTGCAGGGCGTCAGGTTGCTGCCTTTGCAGCGCCGGTAGAAAATTCTTTACCGATTGTGACGCAGATCAAAATAAGCGAATCCAAGGTCGAATCCGGTTCTGATGTGATTGACGATGACAAAATTGAGCAGGGCGATGGCGGCTTTTTGGTAAATGCAGCAATGTCACCATGGCGTGTTCAGCTTGGTGTGACGCCATCACGAAAGGGCGCTGATGAATTGCAGGCCAGATATTTGCCTGTTGTAAGCCGGCTGGTTCCGGGCACGAAGGCTGAGATTTCGACAGCGCCGCGTGGTCGCAAGATGTATCGTGTTCGCTTCACTGGTTTTAAAAATGCGGATGCTGCACAAAAGACCTGTTCGCAGCTTAAATTGCAGGGCGTTCCCTGTCTTGCTATTCGCAATTGATGTGATCGGGTTTTCAAAAACTCCGAAAGCACCGTGATGCAGTTTGCCACGGTGCTTTTACTTTACCTTGACACCCAAAAAGGCTAATAGCCGGTCTTCAAATTCTGTTGCGCAAGCAACATATAGGTGGTTCTGCACATTGAGCAGGATCGTTTTATGACTAACCACCCGCAATCGTTGGCGGGACTGGATAAGGACAATATGATGTCGAATGTTTCCATGCAGTTTCCGGATGGCTCTGTACGCGAATATGATGCCGCAACAACCGGTGCCGAGTTAGCTGAATCAATTTCCAAATCACTTGCTAAAAAGGCTGTCGCTTACGCCGTAGACGGCACCGTGCGTGATCTTTCTGATCCGCTTGGCGCTTCCGGTGCTATCGAAATTCTGACCCGCGAAGATCCGCGTGCGCTCGAGCTTATCCGTCACGATACAGCGCATGTTCTGGCCGAAGCCGTTCAGGAGCTTTTCCCCGGTACGCAGGTGACAATTGGTCCCGTCATTGAAAATGGCTTTTATTACGACTTTGCGCGTAATGAACCTTTTACACCCGATGATCTTCCGGTGATCGAAAAGAAAATGCGCGAAATCATTCAGCGCAACAAGCCTTTCACCAAACAGGTATGGTCACGCGAGAAGGCCAAACAGGTTTTTGCCGATAAAGGCGAAAGCTACAAGGTTGAACTAGTTGATGCTATCCCTGAAGGTCAGGATCTGAAAATCTACAATCAGGGCGAATGGTTCGATCTTTGCCGTGGTCCGCATATGGCGTCTACAGGTCAGATCGGCAACTCGTTCAAGCTGATGAAGGTTGCAGGTGCTTATTGGCGTGGTGATGCAAATAACCCGATGCTGACCCGCATTTATGGCACGGCATTTGCCAATGACAATGATCTCAACGCCTATCTTCATATGCTTGAAGAAGCCGAAAAACGTGACCACCGCCGTTTGGGCCGTGAAATGGACCTGTTCCATTTTCAGGAAGAAGGTCCGGGCGTTGTGTTCTGGCACGCCAAAGGCTGGCGTATGTTCCAGACACTGGTCGCTTATATGCGCCGTCGTCTCGACAGTCATGGCTATCAGGAAGTCAATGCACCACAGGTGCTGGACAAGTCACTCTGGGAGACTTCCGGTCACTGGGGCTGGTATCGTGACAACATGTTCAAGGTGACTGTTGCCGGTGATGATACTGATGATGATCGCGTGTTTGCATTGAAACCAATGAACTGCCCGGGGCATGTCCAGATATTTAAGCATGGTCTTAAGTCTTATCGTGATCTGCCTATAAAGCTTGCAGAATTTGGTAATGTGCATCGCTATGAACCATCGGGTGCTCTGCATGGTCTGATGCGTGTTCGCGGCTTTACACAGGATGATGCGCATGTGTTCTGTACCGAAGAGCAGATGGCTTCTGAATGTCTTCGTATCAATGATCTCATTTTGTCGGTCTATAAGGATTTCGGCTTTAAAGAGATCACGATCAAGCTTTCTACCCGCCCTGAAAAGCGTGTTGGTTCGGACGAATTGTGGGATCGCGCTGAAAGCGTGATGATGACGGTTCTTGAGCAAATCAAGGAACAGTCGGAAGACATCAAGACCGGCATTCTGCCGGGCGAGGGTGCGTTCTACGGTCCGAAGTTTGAATATACGCTCAAAGACGCGATCGGTCGTGAATGGCAGTGCGGAACGACACAGGTTGACTTCAACCTGCCGGAACGTTTCGGCGCATTTTATATCGACAGCAATTCGGAAAAAACGCAGCCAGTCATGATCCATCGTGCGATCTGCGGCTCTATGGAGCGTTTCCTTGGCATATTGATCGAAAACTTTGCCGGTCATATGCCGCTCTGGTTTGCGCCTGTTCAGGTTGTTGTTGCGACAATTACCTCGGAAGCGGATGGATATGCTGCCGAGGTTGCTGCAAAATTAAAGGCTGCCGGTTTGCAGGTCATCACTGACGTTCGTAACGAGAAGATCAATTACAAGGTCCGCGAACATTCAGTTCAGAAGGTTCCGGTCATTCTTGTTTGCGGTATGCGTGAAGCGGAAGAAAAGACGGTCAATATGCGCCGTCTTGGTTCGCGTGATCAGGAATCGATGACGCTGGATGAGGCGATTGCCCGCTTGACTGAAGAGGCAACGCCACCAGATTTGCTGCGTTTACGTAATGCATAATGGCAAAAGGCCCGCTTCAAGCGGGCCTTTTCTACATGAAAACAAGGTTATCAGTCCTGTGCCGCATCCTCATCCGTCAGCGCTTCGGATTCGCGGTTCGCAATAACCTCAACTTCTTCATTGGCGCCGGATGCCACCTTGAAATCGCGCTGATAAATACGGTCCTTGTTTTTAGCTACAGCGACATAATCACCTTCTATCAGAACCATGGATGAATAGGCGCCTGCGCTTTCACGAACAACATCGCCCGAAGCATTGAGAACTGACCAGGATGTGTCAGCCAGGGCCTCACCGCCTTTTTTAGCTACAAGCTTGAGCGTGACTTCAGCCGCGCGATGCTGAACAGTTGCTTCGGTCAGCTTTCCGGCTTCCACGCGAATATCAGCACGGATAATAGCATTTGCGGTGCCGTAATTGGAAACGACATGATAGGTACCGCTGTTTAACCGGATGATCGTATCTGGTTTCACATCCGGGACAATAAGTGAACGGTCGTTGTTATCTTCATCGGCATAGATGGAAAAACGCACAAGATCACTTTTGATTTTTCCTTCGTCAGGCAGAACAGCACTTAGTTTCATGCCGCCAGCATCAAGTATCATCACTTCGTGACGGGTATGATTGCTTAGTGTAATCCGCTTGGTTGCACCCGCACGACCATATGCGGCATGGACCAGATAGCTACCCTCTGGCAGGTTGAAAACGGTGCTGCCCCCCTTGGCTGAAGCAATCAGAGCAAGTTGTCCGTCTGCACCCACTTCCGGTGCAAAAACACGCCATACAACTCCTGAAGAAATATCCGGCCCATCCTGATTAAGACGTGCCTTCAGATCAAGTTCGCTCGTCTGGATCAGCGGGTTGTTTTCCGGGCTTGTCGGGTTGGCGTAGGGGCTGATTGATGGCAAATTCAGTTTGGGATCAGGAAAATCAGGCAAACCAATCGCATTGTTAGACTGAATCTGTGCAGTATTTACAGAAGGCGATTGGGTGGTGGGAGATATCGCTGCTTCTGGTCGTGTCAGCTGAAAGCTCGGTAATCTGAAGCCACTGTCAAAACCGGCTGATTCAGCACCGGTGCTGCCAAGGGACTGCGCTAAAGCAGATGATGCAATAAGGACGAACGAAAGTGTCGCTGCAACTGTCTTGCAGCACGATGATTTTGCACTGTTTGCCCGAAACAGATCCTGAATATCTGACATGCTGATGTTTTGAACCGAAGCGGGTGGCGAATTCAAGGACAAACTGACCGATACCAGTGTAAATTTACAATTACGCGATAAGTGTCGTCATAAATTATTGTCTTTACACTTCGATAATGGCGGGTGAGAAGGAGATATCTCCATTTATATGGAGTGTATATGCAGATTTTAGCCATGAGGTTTCCCCCGTGACGCATCCGGTCTTTGAGTTTTTGGCGCAGCGCAGTTCCACACCTATTTCCGCAATCTCCGAACCTGCTCCGCAAGGCGCTGAACTTGACGAATTGCTGAAAGTGGCCGCACGCGTGCCTGATCATGGCCGTTTGACGCCGTGGCGTTTTATTCTCTATCGCGGAGATACTCGTCATAAGATTGGTGAGTATTTGGCCAATCGCGCCGAGGAGCGGGAAGGGGTGCTTACTGAAAGCCGCAAAGATCAGGAGAGGGCACGATTTGCGCGTGCGCCACTGGTTATAGGGGTTGTTTCTTCACCGGTCGCACATGAGCGTATTCCCAAGTGGGAGCAGTTTTTATCAGCGGGCGCGGTTGCCATGAACCTTTGCATTGCGGCCAATGCACTTGGATATGCAACCAACTGGATTACCAACTGGTATTCGGATGATGCAAGTGCACGTGCATATCTCGGACTTTCCCCGGAAGAACGTGTGGCAGGATTTATTCACATCGGCACGGCTGCAAACAAAATGCCGGAGCGCCCTCGTGCTGATATGGATAAGATTGTTTCTGATTACAGCGGCCCATGGGAATCGTGACCCTTTATATATAAAAAGTTGTAACTATCG
Organism: Brucella gallinifaecis; assembly: GCF_006476605.1. Lineage (GTDB taxonomy): Bacteria > Pseudomonadota > Alphaproteobacteria > Rhizobiales > Rhizobiaceae > Brucella > Brucella gallinifaecis. Next base: position 276,825 of record NZ_ML636803.1, on the reverse strand, counting down.
GAAAACATATATGTTTTATGAACCATCGGTTGGGCATACTCTTCCCCATAATCCATTAAAGGCGATTGTCGCGCCCCGTCCTATCGGCTGGATAGGTACTCGGTCTAAAGATGGCGCGATGAATCTTTCACCATATTCATTTTTCAATGCAATATGTGACACGCCGCCGATGATTATGTTTTCATCCAGCGGTTTTAAAGACAGTGTTTCATTTATCGAAGAGACAGGGGAATTTACTGCCAGTCTGGTCAGCGATCATCTCAAAGAACAGATGAATGCTTCTTCGGTGAATGCACCGCGCGGCGTGAGTGAATTTGACTATACAGGTTTGACAGCCGCACACAGCAAGTTGATTGCAGCGCCTTTTGTTAAAGAGGCTTATGCAGCCCTTGAATGTGTTGCAGTCGAGATCAAACGCTTGCAAAGCAAAGAAGGCCGCTTGACTGATAATTATATGGTGATCGGCGAAGTCGTCGGTGTTCATATTGATGAAAGCGTGCTGACGGACGGACTGTTTGACATCAAAAAAGCCAAGCCTGTGACACGGCTTGGCTATATGGACTATGCGACGACGGAAGATGTCTATCAAATGTTCCGTCCAAAGTGGGACGATAAGGTCTGAAAAGAGGGGCTGATTAAAGCCCATTTTTTTTCGCTTCGATCCAGATGGCTTCCATGTCATCGAGTTGTGCCGCTTCAAGGCTGCTTCCCGAGGCATTTAAAGTTGCTTCAATAAAATCGAAGCGGCGCTTGAATTTGTCATTAGCAGCAATCAAGGCTGTTTCCGCATCAATTTCGAGATGGCGGCCAAGATTGACCATCGCAAATAGCAGATCACCATATTCTTCCGCGATATGCGCTTTGTCCTGAGATGCCATTGCTTCTTTAAGTTCTGCCGTTTCTTCAGAAATCTTACCCAGAATTGGCGCTGCTTCTGACCAGTCAAAACCAACCTTGGCGGCTTTCTGCTGAAGCTTCAAAGCACGGAGCAGGGCAGGAAAAGCGTTGGGAATGTCATCAAGATAGCGATTCTTCTCAATTGTTTCCAGGCCGAGTTTTGCCCGACGTTTAGCACGTTCTGCTTTTTCTTCAGCCTTGATACGGTTCCATGATCCTTTTGCCATGCCTGCATTTCTGGCTTCCTCATCGCCAAACACATGCGGATGGCGGCGGATCATTTTGCGGGTAATAGCTTCTACAACATCACCAAAAGCGAATTTTCCGTCTTCTTCTGCCATGCGTGCGTGAAAAACTACCTGTAAAAGCAGATCGCCCAGCTCTTCGCAAAAATCATCCATATCGTCGCGTTCAATAGCATCAAGCACTTCATAGACTTCTTCGAGCGTATAGGGTGCTATTGACTTGGAGGTTTGTTCTATATCCCAAGGGCAACCGGTTTGCGGGTCGCGCAAGGCAACCATTATCTCAAGAAGACGGTCGATATTTTGCGAGGGTTCCATCTTCGCTCCGTAAGAATTGATGTCGTTTGGTTAAAACAAACGATGGTTATAAAATGAGGGCAGGGAATTTGGGTTGCTGTTGGTTGTTATTTTGCATAGTCAGGTATTAAACACTCATGGGATTGCACATTGGTGCGGCATGTTCAACAGACAGGTATGGAAACAATGACGATTCTCGTAACTGGTGGTGCTGGTTATATTGGTTCGCATACATGCGTACAGCTGATTGAAGCAGGATATGATGTTGTTGTGGTTGATAACTTCGATAACAGCAATCCTGAGGCACTCCATCGCGTGGAGAAGATTGCTGGTCGAGCACCTATACGTGAGCCGGGCGACATTCGTGACCGTGCCTTGATCGAAAAAATCATTACTCGTCATAAATGTACTGCGGTTATTCATTTTGCCGGGCTTAAGGCTGTTGGTGAATCGACTGAAAAGCCATTGCATTATTACGACTGCAATGTGTTGGGCACATTGCGTCTTTTGCAGGCCATGGAAACGACAGGTGTGAAAACACTTGTTTTCAGTTCGTCGGCAACGGTGTATGGCGATCCGCAAAAACTGCCAATTACAGAAGATCAGCCGCTTTCTGCCACTAACCCTTATGGTCGTACGAAACTTGTGGTCGAAGATATGTTGCGCGATCTTTATAACAGTGACAATAGCTGGAAGATCGCTATTTTGCGCTATTTCAATCCGGTTGGGGCCCATGAAAGTGGTCTTATCGGCGAAGATCCAAAAGGTATTCCGAATAATCTGATGCCGATCATTGCACAGGTAGCAACTGGGCGCCGTGAGAAGCTCAATATCTGGGGCAATGATTACGCTACGCCAGACGGCACAGGTGTTCGGGATTATATTCACGTTGTGGATCTGGCAGCAGGTCATCTCAAAGCATTGAAAAAACTGGATGATCCTCAATGTTTTTCGGTTAATCTGGGGACAGGGCAGGGGTATAGCGTATTTGATGTGGTCAAGGCTTTTGAACATGTCTCAAACCGCGAAATCAAATATGAGATTGCTCCGCGCCGTCCGGGTGATGTTGCTGAATGTTATGCGGATCCTGCTTTTGCTCGTGATTTTCTTGGCTGGACTGCTGAGAAGGGGTTACGTGAAATGTGCAAGGATATGTGGAACTGGCAGTCGAAAAACCCTGATGGCTATGAAATCAAGTAAAATTTCAAACCTATCACAGCCCATTTTCCGTAAAAGTGACCGTACTCATTCGATCCTGAAGTACTGCACAAAAGCTGATTTTCTACAGGATTGAGAACATTATGCGTTTTCTGCCCGATAAATTCACTAGTATGTTGATTGTCACCATTCTGCTTGCATCATTTCTTCCGGTGCAGGGAGACTTTGCAGAATGGTTTGGTATCGCAACCAAAATCGCAGTTGGGCTTTTGTTCTTCCTGCACGGGGCGCGTTTGTCGCGCGAGGCTGTGGTTGCCGGTGTCACGCATTGGCGGTTACATCTTGCGGTCATCTGCTCTACATTTGTTCTGTTTCCGATTTTAGGTCTGATTGCAGGCTGGACGATTCCGGGACTTTCGCAGTCACCATTCTATCTGGGTATTCTCTATCTTTGTGTTCTGCCTTCGACAGTACAATCTTCGATTGCTTTTACTTCGATGGCCGGTGGTAATGTATCTGCAGCCGTTGTCGCTGCGTCAGCATCCAACATTTTTGGTATGTTTCTAACCCCCATGCTTGTGGGGCTGCTGTTTGCCGTCAAGGGCGGTGGCGGAATTTCAGTTGATGCACTTGAGTCTATTTTGCTGCAATTGCTTGCGCCATTTGTACTGGGACAGATACTCCAGCCTTGGATTGGCAATTTCATGCGTCGTCATGGCAAATCGCTCGGACTCGTTGATCGCGGTTCGATTCTTATGGTCGTTTATCTTGCATTCAGTGAAGCGGTTGTAGAAGGATTGTGGCACAGGGTTTCATGGAACGATCTTGGTGTCATGACCGGTGTCAGTATCTTATTGTTGGTCATTGTCATGCTTGCTACCTGGTATGGCAGCAAATGGCTTGGATTTAATCATGCAGACCGTATTACGATCATGTTTTGCGGTTCAAAGAAAAGCCTCGCCAGTGGTGCGCCTATGGCCAGTGCGATCTTTGTTGGCGCAGATGTGGGCAGTATTGTATTGCCGCTCATGCTGTTCCATCAGATACAGCTCATGGCCTGTGCAGTCATTGCGCGAAAACTCGCTGATCAGCAGCATATGCAAATGGCAACAAAGACCGCGGCAGAATAGCAATTTATCTTTCAGGAAACAGGAATGTCGTTACAAAACGAGCACCCCATTTAGGTGCCTCTGATGGTGCTTGTGCATAATAACGTGCTGAAACACCTATGCTGACGCGTTGTTCGCCGAACTTGAATACTTTAGATATGCCTGCATTGACTGGAACAGTCCATTGCCGGGACGTCCAATCATAAGATGTTTCCGTTGAAAGGCTTAGTGCAGTCGTATCCGGGAAATTATAGGTTATAAATGGTTGTATGAAACTCTGGTTTATATCTGCGCGATCACTGTTTCCCATATAAGACCAGATGTGATTGGCCAGTGTACCATAGGTCCAGCCATCATGTTGTCTGAGTATAACTCCAGTAGGACCCGCACCCCATTTTCCCGTTCCAAGTTCTCGACTGGTTGCAGTTGGCCACAGCAATACTGGACCAAAACCCCATGTTATGCCACCAAGTGTCTCTTTAGGTGAGAAAAAGAAGCTTTGCTCAATATCGCTCAGACCAAAACGATCATTGAAACCATCAGCCGGAGCCTGCTGATAGACAATCGGTACAATAGTACGTGCGATAATATTCCACTCACTATTTAGAGAAAAAGGCACGACAGGTTGAATTTTTAACGTGTATCGATAGGCGTCTTTTGGCCCATAACAGCAGTCATAATTGCTTTGCAATGGTACGCTGATCAGATTTGAAACCGGATTGGCGAGCTTTTTTGCTAAATTCTGCTCTGAATCTGACCGGGCAGGATGAAGAATAGATATAATAATAATTATACTTATATTTAATGTAATAATTTTATTAATCAATTTATTCTCCATTACTTATAGATAATGCAATAAATTTAATTAAAATTTAGCATGGTTTCTATTATATCTGTATTTTTATTTTGATTATAAGTTCATCAACAATCTGTTTTCTTGTGAATAAATATTTTCAGAGCCAGTTCGGGTTCATTTTCAAGACTTTACGACGAAGTAGACCGGGCGGATGGACCACATCCTTCGGACATCGAAATGCCAACTATGCGATTTGGGTGATCTGCTTCGTCGAGCCGCTCAACCGGGGGAACAACCCCGGTCCTCACGTCTCTCCTAACATATCTGGTCATTTCAGATGCCATTCTCATTAAATTAATGAGTCCTGACCCTAGCCGCGCTTGCAAGCATAAATGGATAAGCGTAGGAAAACGGGCAGGGGCGTTTTTCATGATCCTGTCCGGGTTTAATAAAGCTTGAGCGGGAAATGAGTCTTGTAGTGTGTTGCATATTTTTCTGGATATGTATTTTGCTGTGTATGGCTGGAAAGGCTAAGTTTGGATGTCAAACAAGCATAGTGATGTGTTTGATCACGAAGCATTGGCAAAAGCATATAATCATGCGCTTTCGCTTGAAAAATCCGGTGATTTTGATGCTGCTGCGGCAGCATATGAAGACGTATTGAAGCTGGATCCTGAAGACCATGGCGGCGTGGCTGTCCGTCTGGCCAGTATGGGGCGTGGCGCGGTTCCTTCAAAAGCACCTGATGCTTATGTAGCAACGCTTTTTGATCAGCATGCAGAAATGTTTGATACGATTCTTGTCGATCAGCTTGATTATGATGTGCCGCTTCAATTGCGTAATATGCTTCTGGAGATGGATGCTGACTTTCAGGCCAGTAGAATGTTGGATATTGGTTGCGGAACGGGGCTTTCTGCCGATGCTCTGGACGATATGGCCGATCACAAGACCGGTGTCGATATATCTGAAAACATGATCGAAGTGGCCTATGAAAAAGGCGATTACGACGCTCTTTTCGTTGGTGAAGCGGTACGTTTTCTTGAGACCACTGAAGAAGGTAAGTGGGACTTGATTGTCGCAACCGATGTGTTGCCATATATGGGGGCGCTGGATCAGTTTTTTTCCGGTGTAGCCAATCATTTGCATATGGAAGGTTATTTCTGTTTCTCCAGTGAAACGCAGCCTGACGAGCGGTTTGCTGAACGTGATTTTATGGTGGGTGATTATCAGCGCTTTGCTCATGCACAGTCCTATGTGCGTTCGCTGCTATCTGAGCATGGAATGAAATGCATTCGCTGCGAGGATATAGTTGTTCGTAATGAACAAGGAGCACCGGTTCCGGGACATCTTTTTATAGCGCAACGTGTTTGAGTCCTGGATGGCTTATTTAATATGGGATCAAGATCGTTTGGTTCCATAATCTATCTTATGCGACTTTATTATATGGAGTGGGTATGACTCTGGTTTGAAGTGATTATTGCAATAATATCAATTGTTTACCCAGTGCAAGAAACTCACCTGTTCATATTTTGATTATAATCATTTTCCTGATACGGCATTTCAATGTAATTGCTGATTGCCGATCTCATAAGACCAAAGCATGCATGTAATATTTATGCGCTTCGGCTATTACTCCTAACGTCGAATTTGGCCACCAGCTTAAACGTTTATAGGCTGGAGGAAGTATTCAAGGTCTGAGGCCGGACTGTAAAGAAGGTAGAAAACATGTTGCAAGATCGTATCAGGAACGCGTCTTTGCGTGATAAAATCATCACTGCAGAACATGCCGCAAGCCTGATCAAAGATGGCATGATCGTTGGGATGAGTGGATTTACCCGTGCTGGCGATGCGAAAGCTGTTCCCCTCGCTATGGCTGCACGCGCTGCCGATGATCCATTTCAAATCACGCTGATTACTGGAGCCTCCCTTGGGCATGATGTCGATAAGCTGCTGACGCAAGCGCATGTGCTGGCGCGTCGTATGCCTTTTCAGGTGGATCGTACTTTACGCGCCGCTATCAACCGCGGTGAAGTCATGTTCATCGATCAGCATCTATCTGAAACTGTTGAACAGTTACGCTCAAACCAGATTGGTCCTATCGATTATGCTGTTGTTGAAGCACTGGCTATAACTGAAAATGGCGGCATTATTCCAACAACATCGATTGGTAATTCGGCCAGTTTTGCAATTTTGGCAGAAAAGGTCATTGTCGAGGTCAATCTCAATCAGCCTTTGGCGCTGGAGGGATTGCATGACGTCTATATTCCTACAAAGCGCCCTTCCCGCGATCCAATCCCGGTAACAGCCTGCGATAGCCGTGTCGGGTTGCCTTATATTCCGATCCCGCCTGAAAAGATTGCCGGCATTGTCATAACCCAGGAAAATGACAGCGCTTCAACGGTTGAAGCAGCTGATAGTGAAACGGTTGCTATTGCTTCGCATCTGATAGAATTTTTGCTGGACGAAGTTGAGGCCGGTCGTCTCGATCTGACGCTTAATCCACTACAGGCCGGCATTGGCACCATCGCAAATGCTGTTCTGAATGGCTTTGTTGATAGCCCTTTTCATAATCTTCGTATGTATAGCGAAGTGCTACAGGATAGTACTTTCGAATTGTTCGATGCGGGTAAACTTGATTATGCTTCCGGCTCTTCAATCACGTTAAGCCCTGCATGTGGTGAGCGTGTTTTCAGTAATATCGACCGTTATCGTGACAAGTTAATTCTTCGGCCGCAGGAGATCAGCAATCATCCTGAGGTTATTCGTCGACTGGGTATTATCGGTATTAATACAGCGCTTGAATTCGACATTTATGGCAATGTGAATTCAACCCATGTCGATGGAACACATATGATGAATGGCATTGGCGGTTCGGGCGATTTCGCGCGCAACGCTTATATTTCTATTTTTGTCAGTAAATCCGAGGCAAAAAATGGCGCCATCTCGTCAATTGTACCCATGGTGACGCATGTTGATCACACCGAACACGATGTCGATATTCTTGTTACCGAACAAGGCCTTGCAGATTTACGAGGTCTTGCACCGCGTGAACGCGCAAAACTGATCATCAATAATTGTGCTCATCCGGATTATCGGGAGCAGTTGAATGATTATTTTCAACGGGCCTGTCAGCGTGGTGGCCACACCCCTCACCTTCTTGAGGAGGCTTTCAGCTGGCACAGCCGTCGCGTTAGCACTGGTTCCATGCTGAAATAAACTTGTGCAGGACACGTCATCTCTGTCTGTATCAAGGATGGAGATGACTGTGGATCGATTCGTATTCGGGCCTGAATTGTATGGCCTGTTCTCCGCCATTTTCTCAAAACAATGATAGAGCAGATAATCTTTATGCCATAATGCATTTTGCTTTATGGCATGGCTGGCTGTTTTCCAGAAAACAAATATAAGATAAAAAATAAAAGGCTGTTTTTGTAACGGAGTTTGATTCTAAATTGTAATATAAAAATATGAATATAATTCATCTTCAGTGAAACATTGATCTTTAAGATTATACTTCAAATAAAATTTGTTGAATTGCATAACCGACCTGTTTAGAGCGGAATATAATCTAATTTTATTTTACAATTTATTTTTAATATAAATAAAATCAGAATATGATTATAGATACAATTTTATCAGAATACTCTAAAATATATTCGCTACCTTAAATTGCGTCAATTATGATACATGTATATAAAAAATTGCATTAGTATCTTTTCTCATATGTACACTTCTCTTATAAGTCCTGAAGCGGTTCGGTCCTGTTCATAGAGGGTTCAGAAACAGGCGTATAAAGTTTATTCGTTGCGTTGGGGGAGTTCTTGAGCATGAAAACAGTTTTATGGAAGGCAACGTTGATAACGTTGTCTGTAGTTCTGTTTTCTGTCGGAACGAGCTATGTAGTTGGGTTAATCACAGGGTTTATACCCGGTCGTATAGCTATCGGATTAAGCATCGGTATCCCCCTGATAACGGCATTTCCTTCGATGCTTTATGTGTTCAGGCAGCATGAAAAGCTTGAGAATGCATATCATCAGCTCGAAAAGGCTCATAGCGAGCTTCAAGCTCGTTCGCGTGTCGATCATATGACCGGTCTTCTTAACCGCGAAGCACTGTTTGATGCGATGAAAATCAGCCGTTCGCGTATTGAAAGCGGAACCCTTCTCGTCATTGATGCTGATCATTTCAAGGCAATCAACGATACATTCGGGCATAGTGTTGGTGATCGGGCACTTAAACTGATCGCTTTTGCCTTGCAAAATGTAACACGTAAAGGCGACCTTGTTGGCCGTATTGGCGGGGAAGAGTTCTGCGTTTTTCTTCCGGGTGCAACGGGGGAAACCGGTATGCGGGTTGCGCAGAGGATACGCGTGGAGGTAGAGAACACACCATTCCATGCCACAGAATATCAGATATATCCTCTGACGATCAGTATTGGCGTTGCATCTGCACCAAAAAATGAAACCAACTCACAGGTGCTAAGTCGCGCTGACCGTTGCCTTTATATGGCCAAGCAACGAGGACGGAACTGCGTGGTGTTTGATGAAGAAAGTGGTCGCATCACAAATGCGTCCGTCGTTTCCATTAGCAACGGACGTGAGGTTGCAAGAGGATAATTTAGCGCCGGAATATTTCCCAGTGCGGTTTTGAATCTGAAATCCGATCAAAGCCCTGCTTCAAAATGATAAGAATTTCAGATTCGCCACACTAATTCCAAGGTGTAACCTCTTCTTCAGACCAGCCGACCGGCACAAAACCCATTTTTTGATATAGCTGCAAAGCGCGTGGGCTATCGAGTGTATTCGTGTGAATGGTAACTTTCTGAGGATTGTGAGACCAGGCCTCACTAATTGCTTCGCTTAAAAAGAATTTTCCAAGTCCCCTTCCCTGATAATCAGGAACCAGACCAAAATAAAGAATTTCCGCTGATTGAGGCAATGAGGAAAGATCAAGTTCCAGCAGGCCAGCCGGATTGCCGTCAGCATAGAGGACATGAATATCTGTGCTCTGTGCATGAATAGCTTCAGCGACTTCTGCATCGCTTTGGGTGCGGCGTAACATCCAGTGATGCTGTCGCCCGACCTGCTCATATAGATAACGATAGAAATGCACCGGCATTTCGGTTGAACGCATGATGGCAAGGCGGAGGCCGAAAGGAGCTGGAAATGACAATGCTGGACGCGCTGTCATTTCCAGATGAGTTACTCTGGCAATCAGTTTATCGCTCATGCCTGGTCTGCTTCACCGGTCACGACAGGTGTATCCTGTCTGCTGCCCCATTCGCTCCATGAGCCATCATAAAGCCTGTTGTTTTCATGACCGAGTGACGTCAATGCCAGTGTAATGACGGCGGCTGTTACGCCTGAGCCGCAACTGGTTACGACAGGCTTGTTGAGGTCGATACCGGCATTGACAAAAATTTCTCGAAGATCGTCGAGATTCTTGAGTTCACCATTTTCCGAGAGCGTACCAACGGGTACGTTGCGCGCACCCGGCATATGACCAGAACGCATGCCTTCACGCGGTTCGGCTTGCTGGCCTGTGAAGCGGCCTGCTGCGCGTGCATCCGCAATCTGGTAGCTGCGTTCTTCAACGATTTTGGTCATTTCCTTAAAAGGAACCACCTTTTCTTCATTGAATGAAGGCTTAAAAAGTGTAGGTGCAATTTTGGTAATTTCATCGGTAATTGGGAAAGATGCTGCCTTCCAGCCATCGAAACCACCGTCTAGAACCAGAACATTCTTTACGCCCATCACGCGGAACATCCACCAGACGCGCGGTGCCGAAAACATGCCGGGTCCATCATAGACAATAACGGTTTCATCCGCCGTAATGCCCATTGCGCCTACATGGCGTGCAAAAAGCTCCGGTGAAGGCAAGGTATGCGGAAGGCCAGAATCCTTATCTGCAATCACATCCTGATCAAAGAAGACGGCACGCGGAATATGGGCGGCATCATATTCCTTGCGCCCATTGCGACCGGCTGCGGGCAAATACCAGGAGGCATCAACGATTGCGAGGCCGGGCTCTCCTAGCCGGGCTTTCAGCTCATTACGTGAGATAACAAATGCGCTTTTATCGGACATGATTGCTCCTGAAATTCTCAAACTTGCGGTGCGTTGCCAAATCGAATGCGAAAGCGGCGATTTTCCTTGCCCTTCTTTTCGATCTTGCCAATGTGGATTTCTCCCACTTCCTGCGTGGTAGAAACGTGTGTTCCGCCGCAAGGTTGCGAATCCACACAACCATTTTCACCAATGATCACGAGGCGTAGGCGCCCTGCACCAACTGGCGGACGCACGTTCTTTGACTTCACAATATCAGGATTGGCCAGAAATTCTTCGTCGCTGATCCAGCGCAGTGCAACGGGATCATTGGCTTTCACCATGGCATTGAGTTTTTCGGTAACGAATTCTTTGGTGTAATTCGCATCCGGCAGATCAAAATCCACACGGCTTTCCTCTTCGCCAACCGAAGCGCCGGTAATTGGAAACGGGCATGCGACAGAAAGCAGATGGCAGGCTGTATGCATACGCATCAATTTATAACGGCGTTGCCAATTGATATGCAGCGCAAGCTTTTCGCCAATAGCAGGTACCGCCTGCCCCTCGGCTGGCACATGGACGATTTCGTTTTTGTTCTCACCGGTAATGGTTGTTGCAATTTCAATGCGTGAACCGTCAGCTCGTTCAAAATATCCGGTATCGCCCGGCTGTCCGCCGGAAGTGGCGTAAAAATTGGTCTGATCAAGAATAATCCCGCCGGTGTCTGTCACAGCCACGACCAAACCGTGAGCGCTTTTAAGATATGCATCTTCGCGAAACAGCGCTTCAGTCTCGTATGCCATGATTATCCCTCGTACGGAATGTGAATTTCAGTTTTCGTTTCCAGCCAGCCCGGTACAGGCAAATCTTTGCCACGCAGGAAAGCTGGATTAAACAGCTTGGACTGGTAACGATTACCATAGTCACAAAGCACGGTCACGATGGTGTGCCCCGACCCAAGGTCTTTTGCAAGACGGATTGCACCGGCAATATTGATACCGGATGAACCACCCAGGCAAAGCCCCTCCTCCTGCACCAGATCAAACAGAATATCGAGTGCGTCTGCATCGCCAATTGAATAGGAAAAATCAGGTGAAAAGCCTTCGAGATTGGCCGTGATACGCCCCTGCCCGATGCCTTCCGTGATGGAATCACCTTCAGATTTTAATTCGCCTGTGGTGTAGAAGGAATGGAGTGCTGCGCCATGCGGATCAGCAAGTGCGATTTTAATATCAGCATTCTTGTCTTTCAGGCCCAATGCGGTGCCTGCGAGCGTACCACCTGAGCCTACAGCCGAAACAAAGCCATCAACTTTGCCGTTTGTGTCACGCCAGATTTCCTGTGCTGTGGTTTCTATATGCGCGACGCGATTGGCAATATTATCGAACTGATTGGCCCAGATTGCGCCATTGGGTTCGGATTTGGCAAGTTGCTCGGCAAGGCGACCGGACAGTCGAACATAGTTGTTTGGATTGCTATAAGGGGCGGCTGGCACTTCGATCAATTCAGCACCCAGAAGGCGCAGCGCATCCTTTTTTTCCTGACTTTGCGTTTCAGGGATGACAATCACGGTGCGATAGCCAAGCGCCTTTGCAACAAATGTCAGTCCGATTCCAGTGTTTCCTGCAGTACCTTCAACGATAACCCCGCCGGGTTTCAAAAGTCCGCGCTTTTCAGCATCACGGATAATATAAAGTGCTGCGCGGTCTTTAACTGATTGTCCGGGATTGAGAAACTCCGCCTTGCCGTAGATCTCGCAGCCTGTGATATCAGAAGCCTTTTTCAAGCGGATCAGTGGTGTATTGCCGATAGCATCGAGCGCTGAATTGAGCATGGCTTCAGTTCCTTCTGTTGAGAGGAAACTATGTGGAAGCATGAAGTTCTTCAAGCAAGCGGGGAATAATTTTCCAAGTGAAACTGCAATTGCGAACTAGTTATTCCTATAAAAACGAAAAAACCGCCCTAAACAGGGCGGTTTAAATGAAACGTCATTCTGACATATTACGCAGCGCGCTGGCCGCCACCGCCGCCGGGGCGACGCTTGCGATGGAATGGACGCTTTGGCTTCGCAGCACCTTCTCCACCTACTGGCTTTGCCCCTTGGGAACTTTGGCCAGAGCGATGCTCGCCAGACTTTGCCATTTTGTTTGCTGGACGGCGATGCTTCTGTGGCACAGAATGCGAACCCGGCTTGCGATCCGAACGTGGTCTGTCTTCCGCATCATCGAATTTTGGAGCCGGTGCTGGCGCAAGCTTGACTGGAGCTTCCTTGATGGTCAGCTTGTTGCGCGTCACGCGTTCAACAGCACGCAGCTTCGAATCTTCTGTTGCTGCATCGTAAAGGGTGATCGAAGCGCCAGTTGCGCCGTTACGGCCGGTACGGCCAATGCGGTGCACATAGGTTTCAGGCTCATCCGGTAAATCGTAATTAACAACATGGCTGATGCCCGGAACGTCAATACCGCGTGCAGCAATATCTGTCGCAACCAGAATGCGTAATGTACCATCACGGAAGCCGTTTAGCGCACGCTGACGGGCGTTTTGCGATTTGTTTCCATGGATTGCAGCAACATCGAAGCCATCGCGTTCGAGATGACGAACAACCGCATCCGCGCCGTGCTTGGTGCGGGTGAAGACGATAACCGATTTCATGCCCTTGTCGCCCAGAAGACCGGAGAGAAGACGACGCTTTTCCTTGGTTGGGACAGGATGTACGACCTGTGTAATTTCTGCAGCAGTCGTACCCTGAGGTGCAACTTCAACGCGTACAGGATCGCGAAGCAGGCTCTGCGCCAGTGCAGCGATTTCCTTTGGCATGGTTGCCGAGAAAAGTGCAGTTTGACGGTTCTTATGTGTGCCCTTGGCAATGCGCTTCACATCATTGATGAAGCCCATGTCGAGCATACGGTCTGCTTCATCGAGAACCAGCCAGCGTGTTTCGGACAAATCAACACAGTTTTCGCGCACAAGATCAGTCAGACGACCCGGTGTTGCAATGAGAACATCTACGCCACCCTGCATGCGCTTGATCTGGCTCAAACGCGATACGCCGCCGAGAATAAGTGCTGTGGAGATATGCGCCTGTTTGGCAACAGTGCGGATGGTTTCCTCGATCTGTACAGCCAGTTCGCGGGTTGGTGCGAGAATCAATGCGCGTGCAGTTTTGCCCTTGCGCTTGTCACCAAGGGCAATGATTTTCTGCAGGATCGGCAGGCTGAATGCAGCGGTCTTGCCGGAACCTGTCTGCGCGATTCCCAGAATATCACGGCCTTCCAGCTGATGCGGAATAGCCTGTGTCTGGATCGGTTTTGGCTCGGTCATACCGGCAGCTTCAACACCTTTGAGCAATACGCCGGTAATACCAAGGGCAGCAAAGCCGCCAATATTTTCACCAATAATTTCAGTGGTCAATTTAAACTCTTTCGGCGGCACCACATGGTTGCGGTCCACTTTAAAAACTTCGGGCAAGCGCAACTTGCCGAACGGGAATTTCGTGAATGTACGACGGGACGCCGGATAATCCGGTCGACTTGCGCTGCCGTGCCCGAAACCAGTCGGGTCTCCCCTGCTGCCAAACCATTTTGACTGCAAGAGGCGAGACGCAACAAGTCCGATTCCGGGAAGGCTGAAATTATTCAGCCCATGCGCCTGAACCGCCATATGGGGTGTTTTGCCCAAAAAATCAAATTAAATTTGTCTTTGGCTTAATCAGATAATGAAATCGGCAAGTACCTGATTGTCAGTAATATCCTGATAGGCCCATCCTGCTTCAGCAAACTTCTTTTCAAGAATTTTGAAATTCGCGGCATTCTTTGTTTCAATACCAATCAGAACGGAACCAAAATTTCGTGCAGATTTTTTCAGATATTCAAAGCGGGCAACGTCATCTTCCGGCCCCAGCAGATCAAGAAATGAGCGCAGTGCACCGGGGCGCTGCGGGAAGCGGAAAATGAAATATTTCTTGAGTCCTTCATAGCGAAGGGCACGTTCTTTTACATCTGGCAGGCGTTCAAAGTCGAAATTACCGCCGGATACGACAATGACAATACGCTTGCCTTTGAGTTCGCTTTTCTTGAAATCCTTGAGCGCATCAATACCGAGCGCACCGGCAGGTTCTAAAACAACACCTTCTATATTCAGCATTTCTATCATGGTTGAGCATAGGCGGTTTTCCGGAACCGTAATGACAGTATCCTTGTCGAAGCCTTTGAGAAGTTTGAAGTTTTCCTTACCAATTTCTGCAACCGCAGCACCATCGACAAAATTATCGACTTGTCCCAGCTTGATCCTCTTGCCTGCTTCAAGGCTACCTTTCAGGCTTGCAGCTCCTTGTGGTTCGATAAAGCGATAGGCAATTGTCCAGCCAAGGCCATCGAAATATTGTGTAACACCCGCAGACAGGCCGCCGCCACCGACAGGCAGAAAGACATAATCCGGCTTTTTGCCATCCGGCAATTGCCGTTCGATTTCAAGCGCAACTGTCGCCTGCCCTTCAATGATGCCCTGATGATCAAATGGCGGTACCATGACACCGCCATTCTCTGCGGCAAACTCCTGCGATGCAGCGTAGCAGACATCGAAAATGTCACCGACAAGCCTGATTTCGATAAATTCTGCACCGAAGGCACGGGTTTTATCAATTTTTTGCTGTGGCGTTGTCACGGGCATGAAAACCACGCCCTTGCGACCAAAATACCGACAGGCGAAGGCAAAACCCTGCGCATGATTGCCAGCAGAAGCGCATACAAAGACGGCATTTTCATCGGCAGTTTTTACTGCGCGTGAAATGAAATTGAAAGCACCGCGTATTTTATAAGAGCGCACCGGGGTCAGGTCTTCACGCTTGAGCCAGACTTCCGCACCGTATTTACGAGAAAGATAGTCATTGCGCTGCAATGGTGTCTCAGGGAAGAGTGCTCGCATGGAAGTTTCAGCTTGCACTACGGCTTTAACGAAGGCGGTCATCGGTTGGCTTTCTGCATCCATAAAAATATTTGCGCATGGCTACATGGCTTTCATGCTGCAAACAAGCACGAAACATAAAAAATACATGAGTAAAACAGTTGTGTTTTTTTGAGAGGACAGGTGGTGCGGTCGGCGGGACTTGAACCCGCAAGCCTAAAAGGCGACGGATTTTAAGTCCGTTGCGTATACCAATTTCGCCACGACCGCAGCAGGACTTTTCTATGTCATGATTTGTGGAGCAAATTCAAGCTGTTTTGAGCAGTTGTAACAACTGGTTTAGATGATAGTGGATAATCTCACGGCTGTCTTCCAATTTCAAAAATACATAAAATCAGTTGCAGCATCCTTATGCCGGGGATTAACTATGCATATACACAATGGAGTCCGGGCATGACGAATATCCCGCAGCAGACCGTGACGGCTGCAATGCTTGCTATAGGTGATGAACTTCTTTCCGGTCGTACAAAGGATAAGAATATCAGTCATCTGGCCGATGTTTTGACGGCTGCCGGTATTGATCTCAAAGAAGTGCGTATTGTGCCTGATGATGAAGATGCCATTGTTGCAGCACTTAATGCTTTACGCTCAGGCCATGAGTATGTTTTCACCTCGGGTGGAATTGGGCCTACGCATGATGATATTACCGCCGATGCTGTGTCACGCGCTTTCGAAGTGCCTTGCATTTATGATGAAAAAGCCATGCAGTTGCTGGCTGAAAATTATGCAAAGCGAGACCTTGAATTTACCGATTCACGAAAGCGCATGGCACGCATGCCGCAGGGGGCTGAGCATATTGAGAATCCGGTATCCGCTGCACCCGGTTTTCATATTGGCAATGTCTATGTGATGGCGGGAGTTCCATCGGTTTTTCAGGCCATGCTTGATAATATTCTGCCCACGTTGAAAACAGGGCGTAAACTTTTGTCGAAGGCTGTGCGCTGTCAGTTTGGCGAGGGTGTTATTGGTGCGCCACTTGCAGAAATCCAGAAAGAAAACCCGGAAACGATCATTGGATCCTATCCAAAATTTGAAAATGGCCGGTTCAGTACAGAGCTGGTTGTTCGTGGCAGTGATGAGGTAAAAATTGATAGGGCTGTGAGTGCAATTGAAGGGATGATTGCTCAATTACAAAAGCAGGGCGCAGCTTAATTTTTCAATTTATCTCAGCTTAGAATTCATCATATGATAGAATGGAAATATAGACGGAAGGAGAACTGAGATGCCCTATAAGACGGTGGTGGCTTACTCCCGTAGTGAAGCGGAACTGAATCGTGTTCTGACGGCAGTTACTCTTTTGAGTCGAAAAACTCCGGATATTCATGTCATAGGCGTTTATTCTGTTCCCTCTCCTATCGTTTATGCGGATCCTAACGGATTTATTGATCCCGGTATGTTTGAGCTGCACGACAAGCAGCATAAAGAGCTGTCGGAGCGCCTGAAGCAGCATTTTGAAGAAGAAATGCGCCGTCAGGGGATCAATTCTGAGTTCCGCATAATACGTTCGGAAACAGGCACAGCCGCAGATGGCGTGCTGAGTTTATGTCTTGGAGCCGAATTGCTGGTGGCTGGGCAGCCAGACCCTGATGATCCTGCAACCAATGATGAAACAGCCGATACACTGGTATTTAATTCCAGTTGCCCGGTTCTGTTGGCGCCTTATGCGCCGGTGCTTCCGCTCGAATCTATCGATCGTATTGTGGTTGCATATAATGGTAAGCGCGAAGCAGCTCGCGCTGCGTTTGATGCTTTGCCACTCATGAAAATTGCAACCCGGACAGAACTTGTCTGGATCGACCCTCCTGAGCGTGAGGGAGAAGATGAGGCGCTGGCTGGTAGTGAACTGGCTGAAGCCTTGTCACGTCATGATGTGAATGTCAGTCTTGTGCCACTTGCATCCAATAACCGTAATGCGCAGGATGTTCTTCGTGAACATATTATTGCCCAGCGCGCTGATCTGCTTGTCATGGGCGCATATAGCCGGTCGCGTCTTCGTGAACTGGTATTTGGCGGGGTTACTCGTTCCATGCTGAATGATCTGCCGATCCTGACACTTTTTTCCCGCTAAAATATCATTTGTGCCGTCTGGTGAAATGAAATGGGCAGAATGTTTTTAGTTGCGTTTTTAGCTGCTTATGAGCGCTAAATCTTTCTTGACTGCCCAGCCACCTCACACGGCTCTTGCGTTACAGGTATTTTTGCGGTTATCAGCATCACCCGGCGCTGACTGTGCCGGTCGGAGAGCCTTTTGTTTTTGTGCTGCATGCATATGATGCTGTGCGCGCATTAAGGAAAGCAGCAGATCCATACAGTTCAGCGCGAATGGCATCCGTCATCGCGCATTTTTGGTTTTATTGATCCGGTCATAGCCGGATTACCATGGAGCGTTTTGATGTCGTTGCCCGATAAAGCATTCCCGGTTTCCTGGGATCAGTTCCACCGTGATGCCCGCGCACTTGCCTGGCGTATTGCTGATATGAACCGTGAATGGCGTGCAATTGTGGCCATTACCCGTGGCGGTTTGGTTCCTGCTGCCATTGTTTGTCGCGAACTGGGTATCCGCCTGATTGAAACGGTCTGTGTTGCTTCTTATCATGATTATACGTCGCAAGGCGAAATGGAAGTGCTTAAGGGAATCAGTGCGCCGCTGCTTGAAAACAATGGCGAAGGCGTAATCGTTGTCGACGATCTGACAGATACAGGAAAAACGGCTGCGATCGTTCGTGAAATGATGCCAAAGGCGCATTTTGCAACCGTTTATGCCAAGCCGAAAGGCCGGCCACTTGTCGATACTTTCGTTACAGAAGTTTCACAGGATACCTGGATTTATTTTCCATGGGATATGGGCTTTACCTATCAGGAACCGATTGCCGGTGGAAAACGCGGATAAACGAAAATAAATGAAAGGTGTTTGCGGTGGTAAAATCGCCGCAATCACACTATATTGAAAGTCAACCGAAATGATATGGGTGTTGGCACAAAGCATTTTATTTAAAGTTTTTTGTTTGCTAACTTCAGTAAGGTCTTAAAGATAAAAGCATTTTTTAGCTTTTTGATATGCCGTCCTGTAGAATATATCCATTGTCATTTTGGCGAATCGATCCATTGTGTATGGAAAATGACAGGACTTTCGCGGTGAAACCACAGGCTAAAAAATTTGTAGCAACGGAGAAGCGTATTCTGACGCCTTCTGGTCGTTTGCAGCAAGTTGCAGCACTTGTTTACCGTTATCATTTCGGTGAATTACAAATTCTTGTCATTACAAGCCGCGGTACGGGGCGCTGGATCATTCCAAAGGGTTGGCCACAAATTGGTCGTACACTCGCCCAGACGGCTGCGCGTGAAGCCTATGAAGAGGCCGGCGTGCGTGGAGAGGTGTCACCTCACCCAATTGGCAGTTTTGACTATTCAAAAAATGATCTGCCACGTGAATGCATTAATCACTTTACAGTGGCTGTCTATGCTTTGCTCTGTGTCGAACGTGCAAAGGATTGGCCTGAACGTGAGCAGCGTATTTGCGAATGGGTGTCACCATCTCAGGCGGCAAAACGTGTTGATGAAGATGATCTGAAAGATATTCTTCTCAATTTTACTGGTTTGCCCACTGCGATTGCCGCTGAATAGTGCTTTCAGCCTTTTTTAGAATAGTTTTGTCGGGTACATGCCTCAAACCTGATTGAGGCATGTTGTAGAGTTTTATAATTGCGGCATAAAGCAACTTATTATATTGAGTATCATCGCTACTTTATGGGATTTTTACCCACAAAATACACGTATTACAGTCGATTTCGGATTTAGCACGGATTCAGTTGCTGTGCCGCTGTGAACAAAATTCAAACGCGACGGTGTGTCTGTAGCAACAGTCTCCTTACGCCCGTAATGGCGTGAATCTCCAGGAATTTTTAATCCTGTTGTTGCTGAAGAGGGCCCACCAACCAATTTTTGATATTTGGAAGCACCACAGGTATCAGACTTTGTCACCGAGTGCGGAGTAGATGAAGACGTGGCTGTGCACGCGTTCAGAGAAAGTGCAGTTAAAAGTACGGATGCAATATATAAAGGTTTCAAGTTTCCTCCTGAAAATTATAAATGAATGAACATTTATTTGTAGTTCAAGTTTTGATTAGAGGCCTACCCTAAGCGCCACATTTAAACTATAGCCACAATGCCTGATCGTCCGTCAAACTGGATAGATGGTATCTGGCTATGATGTTTTTTCCTGTCTTCATATAATTGTCATTCTCCCCGTTATCCACATTCGCCCCCAGGCCTTGATCACAATATCTAGTCCTGGGGAGCTTATGGTAAACCAAAGCTTGACGCTTATGCCCGAGTCGTTTTTTATAAAATTGTCGTTGCGTAAGTGGCGTGGCCGTGCGTCAAATTATGTCGGTCTTTTTTTCAATTTTGCGAAGTGAGTGACGGGCGTTGCGTTAAATAGGCATTTATCGCGCGAGTTTTTTTGCGCCTGAATTTATAGACTTAGCTTGACAGGAAACATTTTTTGTTGGTGTGGATATCGAGTTAATACTAGATTTAGTATTTTTAATCATGATACCGTACCAGATGAAGGAAATGTCGCCCGGAAGCTTGTTTGTCTTTAAATCAAGCAGGACTTGTGGCTGAAACGCAGCTCACACTCAAAAGAGCAAGAAGGGCTGAAGAATTTTAAAGGAGCGTGCTCCTTGATATGACACCTCATCTGTACCGGACTTATGCTCGGGGCAGATATGCAGAATGCCTTTTATGGCTTGCGGGCCAAGACGGAACCAGGGCTGAAATTAATCAGACTGGCTACTATATATAGAATGTTTGGATGGGACAGATGAAGATCGAACGTCGTTTTACGAAAGAAAATCAGTCGGCCTATGCGGAGATTGAATTCCGCACGGCAACGAGTGAGATCAAGAATCCCGATGGTTCGATCGTGTTTCGTCTTGAGGATATCAATGTCCCGGCGCAGTTCAGTCAGGTTGCAGCCGACATTCTGGCGCAGAAATATTTCCGCAAGGCCGGTGTTCCAGCATGTCTGAAAAAAATTGAAGAGAACGATGTTCCATCGTGGCTCTGGCGCTCGGTCCCGGATGAAGATGCTCTTGCGAAGCTGCCGGAAGAAGAGCGTTTTGGTTCTGAGATGGATGCCTGTCAGGTTTTCGATCGCCTGTCAGGTACATGGACTTACTGGGGCTGGAAAGGCGGCTACTTCAATTCTGAAGAAGACGCGCGGGCTTTCCGCGATGAGCTTGCCTTTATGCTGGCAACACAGCGTGTGGCGCCAAATAGCCCGCAATGGTTCAATACAGGCCTTCATTGGGCCTATGGTATTGATGGTCCGGGTCAGGGTCATTTCTATGTTGACTGGCAGACCGGCAAGCTGACGAAATCCAAGTCCGCTTACGAGCATCCTCAGCCGCATGCCTGCTTTATTCAGTCGGTTGGCGATGATCTCGTTAATGAAGGCGGCATCATGGACCTCTGGGTTCGCGAAGCACGTCTGTTTAAATATGGCTCGGGCACCGGCTCCAATTTTTCCTATCTGCGCGGTGAAGGCGAAAAGCTTTCGGGTGGTGGTAAATCTTCCGGCCTGATGAGCTTCCTCAAGATTGGCGACCGTGCAGCGGGTGCGATCAAGTCGGGAGGTACAACGCGCCGTGCGGCCAAAATGGTGGTTGTTGATGTCGATCACCCGGATATTGAAGAATATATCGACTGGAAAGTGAAGGAAGAGCAGAAGGTTGCGGCTCTCGTCACAGGCTCCAAGATCGTCAAGCAGCATCTGAGCGCAATCATGAAAGCTTGCATCAATTGCGAAGCCGGCTCTTCTGAAACACGTGATGATTGCTTTGATCCATCCAAGAACCCTGCCCTCAAGCGCGAAATCAAGGCTGCCAAGAAAAATCAGGTTCCCGAAAACTATGTCAAACGTGTTATTCAATTTGCACGTCAGGGTTATACTGACATTCAGTTCAAGACCTATGATACAGACTGGGATTCCGAAGCCTATCTGACTGTTGCTGGTCAGAATTCGAATAATTCCGTGTCGCTCAAGGATGAATTCCTGCGTGCTGTTGAAAATGACGGTGACTGGAACCTGACGGCCCGCCGTGATGGCCGCGTGATGAAGACGCTGAAAGCACGCGATCTTTGGGAAAAAATCGGTTATGCGGCATGGGCTTCGGCTGATCCGGGTCTCCACTTCAACACCACGATGAATGATTGGCACACCTGCCCTGCTGCTGGCCCGATCCGGGCATCCAATCCGTGTTCGGAATATATGTTCCTGGATGACACGGCTTGTAATCTGGCATCAATCAACCTGCTGACCTATCGCAACAAGGATGGCTCGTTCGACATTGAGGCTTATGAGCACACAGCACGTTTGTGGACGATGGTTCTCGAAATCTCGGTGATGATGGCGCAATTCCCGTCCAAGGAAATCGCCCGTCTTTCTTATGAGTACCGTACACTTGGTCTGGGTTATGCCAATATTGGCGGCCTGCTGATGACATCGGGCATTCCATATGATTCCGTTGAAGGCCGTGCGATCTGCGGCGCATTGACAGCAATCATGACGGGCGTTGCTTATGCGACCTCGGCTGAAATGGCCAAAGAACTGGGTACCTTCCCCAGCTATGAGCCAAATGCTGAAAATATGCTGCGCGTTATTCGCAATCATCGCCGTGCTGCCTATGGCGAAAGTGATGGCTATGAAGGTCTGGCGGTTAATCCGGTTGGCCTGATTGCAGAAGATTGTCCCGATCAGGACATGATCAGCCACGCACGCGCTGCATGGGACAAGGCGCTGGAGCTCGGTGAAAAGCATGGCTACCGCAATGCACAGGCAACTGTTATCGCGCCGACCGGCACGATTGGCCTTGTTATGGATTGCGATACCACGGGTATTGAACCAGACTTCGCACTGGTAAAGTTCAAAAAGCTTGCTGGCGGCGGTTATTTCAAGATCATCAACCGTGCTGTACCAGAAGCGCTGCGGACACTCGGTTATTCAGAAAGCCAGATTGCTGAAATCGAAGCCTATGCTGTCGGCCATGGCAATCTCAATCAGGCGCCGGGTGTTAATCCTTCGACACTGAAAGCCAAGGGTTTTACAGACGAGAAGATTGAAGCGCTGAATGCAGCCTTGAAAAGCGCCTTTGATATTAAATTTGCTTTCAACAAGTGGACGCTTGGCGACGATTTCTGCAAGGATGTTCTCAAGCTGAGCGATGAGCAGCTTAATGATTTCTCATTTGAATTATTGCCTGCTATTGGCTTTGACAAAAAGGAAATCGAAGCTGCAAATGTTCACGTTTGTGGTGCGATGACTCTTGAAGGAGCCCCTTTCCTCAAGGAGGAGCATTATGCCGTCTTCGATTGCGCTAATCCTTGCGGCAAAATCGGCAAGCGCTATCTCTCGGTTGAAAGCCATATCTGGATGATGGCAGCTGCACAGCCGTTTATTTCGGGCGCAATCTCGAAGACCATCAACATGCCCAATGAAGCAACTGTTGAGGATTGCAAAAGCGCTTACATGCTTTCATGGAAATTGGCACTCAAGGCCAATGCGCTTTATCGTGATGGCTCCAAGCTTTCACAGCCGCTCAATGCTTCACTCATTGCGGATGAAGATGATGAAGATGATGCGGTTGATGCCTTGATCGAAGCACCTGCTGCTGCACGCGCCGTTCAGATCACCGAGCGTGTTGTCGAAAAGGTCATTGAAAAGATCGTTCATGAGCGCGAAAAATTGCCGAACCGTCGTCAGGGTTACACGCAGAAGGCAGTTGTTGGCGGTCACAAGGTTTATTTGCGCACCGGCGAATTTGGTGATGGGCGACTGGGTGAAATCTTCATTGATATGCACAAGGAAGGCGCTGCTTTCCGTGCGATGATGAATAATTTCGCTATCGCCGTTTCGCTCGGCCTGCAATATGGCGTGCCGCTTGAAGAATATGTCGAAGCTTTCACCTTCACCAAATTCGAGCCTGCTGGCATGGTGATCGGTAATGATGCCATCAAGACAGCAACCTCGATCATTGATTATGTGTTCCGTGAGTTGGCTGTGTCTTATCTGGGCCGCAACGATCTTGCGCATGTGGATACAAGCGATTTCTCGAATACGGCACTTGGCAAAGGCATTCAGGAAGGCAAGACCAATCTTGTTTCCACGGGCTGGACTCGAGGCTATAAGCCTACGCTTGTGTCAAACAGCCCGTCCGGGAATGAATCGAAGGGGTCTGCAACATCGGCTCCCCAACAGGTGTCGAATGTAACCACGCTCAAGTCTTCGCTGAGCCGCTCTGCAACGGTTGGTCTGGTGACGGATGGGGCAACGGCTTTCAAACGTGAGTTTGAAGAACAGCCAACAGCTACACCTCAGCAGGACAATATGGCTGCCACAGAACTTTTCTCTGACAAAGCGGCCGCTGATGCAGCTTCGGCCCGTTCAGAGACCAATAATGCAGCCAAGAAGCTTGAAGCGGATCGTCGTATCAAGTCGATGATGCAGGGTTATACCGGTGATAGTTGCACTGAATGTCAGAATTTCACGATGGTGCGTAATGGCACTTGTCTGAAATGCGATACATGTGGTGCAACAAGTGGCTGCAGCTAAAATCCGAGAGTAAGCTAAGCATAGAAAGCAGGCTGGAGTGATCCAGCCTGTTTTTGTTTGGTAATAAAATTTATTATCCTGATACTTTTTGTTATTGAACTTCAAAAACTTGAATAAGATATAAAAATATTGGAACTCAATTCGACTTTTTACGTTCATTCAATGCAACCGAGCGTATAAAGGAGATAGTTATGCTTAGAACAACACTTCTGACAACGACGTGTGCATTGTTTATCGGTGGATCAGCCTTTGCACAGACTGCAACTCCGGCACCGGCCGAAGTAGCGCCAGCGGCGGCAGATCTCCCTGTTTCATCCCAGAATATGTTTGGCAGCCCATCAGCAGAAGATACGGACAAGATTGGTTTCATTGAAGCAAAAGATGGCCAGATACTTGTTTCAAGTTTCATAGGCCAAACCGTTTATGAAAGTGATGCAGCCGATGCCGCCTCTGTTGGCAAACTCAACGATCTTATTGTCAGCCCTGAGGGTCAAATTCAGGCCGCAATCATTGGCGTCGGTGGCTTTCTTGGAGTGGGTGAAAAGGATGTTGCTGTAAGTCCCGACCAGTTGCAGCTCGCAAAGCGCAGTGATGGTAAGAAATGGCTCGTAATTAAAGCCAGCAAGGATCAATTGACCGAAGCGCCAGTTTTTGATCGTTCGGCACTCTTTGTTGATGGTGTAGCTGATTCAACTGCTTCCAGCGTAACAAATGCCCCCGCAGTGGATACGCCAGCGAGTGACCCTGCCCCCGCGCCTGCTGCGCCTGCACCTGCACAATAATTAGATGAAACTCATATCCAGATTCAGTAATCCCGGCTTCAGGTCGGGATTTTTCTTTAAAATAGCCGTGAGAGTTGATTTCATGGACACCGGCACGTAACTCTATGAGTGATAAGTGTATTCAACTCCAATAACTGAATCATATTTTGGACGTTAATCGGGATAGTCTATTGTCTGAATTTTTCACTACTCACCCTTGGGCGCAGACGGTTGCAGCCCTTGTAGGCCTTTTCTTTGCGGCATTTGTAGCAAATTTTCTTATCAAGGCGATATTACTGAAAATCCTGGATAAGATTGTTCAGAAAACATCATTTGGGCAGGATGAAGAGCTTAAACGACACGGCGTGATTGCTCGTCTTGCCAATATTGTTCCGGCGCTGATCATTTCGGCGGGTATTGCAGCTGTGCCAGAGCTTCCGCATACTGCCTACAAAATTATCAGCAATGTTGCGATAGCATTCATTATTTTAACACTGGCCTTTACGATCAGCGCAGCACTGAGCGTTGTTGATACGCTTTATAGCCGCCGGGAAGAGTCAAAAGATCGTCCCATCAAGGGCTATGTTCAGGTCAGCAAGCTCGTCATTTATATTGTGGCGGTGGTGTTGATCATCGCTACACTTCTCGACCGATCACCTGTCATTCTGCTTTCAGGTGTTGGAGCTATGGCGGCAGTACTCATTCTGGTATTTCAGGATACGATTTTGTCCCTTGTAGCCAGTATGCAAATTGCGTCATCAAATATGGTACGCGTGGGTGACTGGATCGAAATGAAAAATCTGGATGCCAATGGCGATGTGGTCGAGATCGCGCTTTATACGGTGAAAGTTCAGAATTTCGACAAGACTATTACGACAGTTCCGATCCGCAAACTCATCACTGAACCGATGAAAAACTATCGTGGAATGCAGCAATCCGGTGGCCGCCGCATCAAGCGAGCGCTGTTTATCGATCAGGCAACAATCCGTTTTCTGAGCGAAGATGAGATTCAAAGCCTTGCTTCTATTGATCAGTTATCCGTCTATCTGTCGAAGAAAGAAAAGGAAATCGCCGAATGGAATGCAAAACTCGGCGATAAGGCGAAGAACCCGGTTAACAGGCGCCGCTTTACCAATATTGGAACTTTTCGCGCTTATGTTGAAACCTATCTGAAAAACCACCCCAATGTTCATAAAGGCATGACTTTGCTTGTGCGCCAGATGGATCCGACACCAGATGGTCTGCCGCTCGAAATCTATTGCTTTACCAATACGACGGTCTGGGCTGCTTATGAGCAAATCCAGTCCGATATTTTCGACCATCTCTATGCGGTGATGCCGGAATTTGGCCTTTATCCATTCCAGAATCCAAGCGGTGGCGATTTTCGCAAGCTCAATCTTGCGGATATTACTCCGTCTTCTGCAGGGTCCTGATAATTTCGGCCTGAAGTGCAGGAACTTTATATCCTGTTCGCCCTGGTGTCAGACCAAGGCGGACAATCGCCAGTTTAATCGATGGTACGATGATCAGGCTCTGACCATCATGACCCGACATCCAGAAGGCATCAGACGGGATGCCATCTGTTCCGGCTTTCACTCCTGCACTCTGTAGCCATGTCTGGGCTGATCCGTAACGGCCCTTGGAGGCCGCTGAAGGCTTTTGCATCAAACGGATAAAATCATCATCCAATAACTGTTTTTGACCGATTTTGCCCTTATCAAGCAATAGACTGGCAATCGATAACCAGTCACGTGCATTGGCATAAAGATATGATGAACCGGCAAGAACACCGCTGGCGTCAGCTTCCAACGTGGCGCTCGTAATCCCTAAAGGTTGATAGAGTTTTTCCTGCACATAAGTAAAAGCTTCTTCTGGAGTATCGAAACTGTCCATAAAAAGCTTTGACAGAATATTGGCGGTACCGCTTGAATAGTTAAAATGGCTGCCGGGCTGCGCTTCCAGCGGCAACGAGGCTGCGAATTGAGCCATATTATTTTCGAGGAAAAGCATGCGCGTTACATCTGTAACATTTCCATAATCTTCATCGAATTTGAGACCACTCTCCATTGCCAACAGATCAGAAAGCCTGATTTTCGAGCGGTCATCCTTTTCCCACTCTTGCAAGAGGTGGTCTTGTTGTAAATTCATTTTGCCTTCAGCAATACGCATTCCGATCAGCATTGCCATAACTGATTTTGTCATGGACCAGCCGAGCAAAGCTGTGTTGGCATCAAAACCTTCTCCGTATGCTTCAGCGACAAGTTGCCCATCTTTCAAGACCGCAATGGCGCGCATTCCCGCTCCTGCCAAATCCGGGTTTTCAATGATGTTCTGGATAGCCGGATTGATATTTATGTCAGCCGTGGACGCCGCAGCGTCGATAGTCATATCAAGTTTCGGGCGCAGGTCAGCAGCATGAATATTGGCACAACCAAGCCCCGGGCGATAAGTGGCTTTACTTGGTGCAAAGAAGCCAAAGATATGCGCCGTCACTGTGTCACTGGCATTATCGATTGAAACATCTACAAATTTAAGCAGTGGATGCCCCGGAGCCTGCACATCAAGCGCCAATACATCCTGCGGATTTCGGTTTGCCAGAAATACATTGGAACAGACAATTTTGGCAGCATAACCGGTGCCAACTTTAAGAAGTTCTGGTGGCCTTAAACTCAGCCATAGGATAATGGCCAGCAGAGATAGGAGGAAAATAAAGCCGATAATTTTCAAAAAACGCATTATGTCTCCTCCCCAATGCTGCAAGGGCTAAGTGCTTTTTCTCAGCCAGTTATCCATTCCGTTTGCCGCAGCTTTCGCAGTTGCAAAACATGCCGTCAAAAGATAGCCGCCGGTTGGGGCTTCCCAATCAATCATTTCACCGGCGACAAAAAGGCCTGGCATTTTGATAAGCATATAATGCTCATCAATCTCGCTCCATTCTATGCCACCTGCAGAAGATATAGCCTCATCAATAGGGCGAGCACGCAAAAGAGGAACCTTCAGAGCTTTGATATTCTGTGCAAGCCTGACAGGATCTTTGTCCCGCTGGAATTCAAGCACAAGAGCCGCTTTGACGCCTGTCAGTGAAGCTCCTTTTCTTAATATATTACTTATACTTGTTTTCTTATCTTGACGAGAAAGATCAAGTGTCAGGCGTTCAAGAGAGCGGCCGGGCGCGAGGTCAAGGAGCAGATTGGCACAGCCCTGGTGTTCAAGCTCATCACGCAAGGCAGCTGAATGGGCATAGACGAGACTGCCTTCAACACCGCTGCTTGTGATTACGAATTCGCCCTGCGTTACACCGGCCTTGCTGGTGATCGTCACTGATTTGACTGGCTCGCCTGCGAAACGCTCAGCAAAAAAATCACTCCATTTGACATCAAAGCCGCAATTGGCTGGGCGCATAGGAGCAATTTTAACACCTTGTTCTGCGAATGGTTTCATCCATAAAGCATCAGATCCAAGCCTGGGCCAGCTTGCGCCACCGAAAGCAAACAAAGCGGCATCGCAGGATATAATTTCTGTGCCTGAAGGGGTCTGGATTACAGGCTTACCCGACTGAAAACCGATCCATTTATGGCGAGTGCATATTTTGACACCCTGCGCTTCCAGTTTTTGTATCCATCTGCGCAACAATGGAGAAGCTTTCATGGCCTTGGGAAACACCCGACCTGAGGAACCGACAAAGGTTTCAGCACCGAGCATATCTGCCCATTCTCGTAAATTCTGAGGTGTGAATTGCTGCAAGGCTGATGAGAGCAGATCATTGCTCGCACCATAGCGCTGCGCAAAGCGCACAAAATCTTCGGAATGTGTGATATTGAGACCCGATTTTCCAGCCAGCAGAAATTTGCGCCCGACTGTCGGCATTTTCTCATAAACAGTGACAGAATAGCCAAGCGCTGATAAAATTTCGGCGGCGAACAATCCAGCAGGCCCACCACCGAAGATAGCAACAACCTTCTTACGCATCGCTTTCAGCGCTGAAGACATGGGTCAATCTTCTTTTTCCAGCATTTCTTTAACAGATGTCGCTAACTGTTTGAGAGAAAACGGCTTTGGCAAGAATCCAAACTTTGCATCCTCAGGCAGATTGCGTGCAAATGCATCCTCTGCATAACCGGAAACAAAGATGAATTTGATATCCGGGTGCGTCTTGCGCAATTCACGCAGCAGTGTCGGCCCGTCCATTTCAGGCATGACAACGTCAGAAACAACAATGTCAACCTGACCGTTGAGTTCTTCAAGCACCTCAAGTGCTTCAACGCCTGATGCCGCTTCGTGCACTGTATAGCCCCGTGATTGCAGAGCGCGTACGCCCCCCATGCGAACCGCATCTTCATCTTCAACAAGAAGAACTGTAGCCGAACCCGAAAGGTCTGCCGCCTTTTCCTGCTTCTTTTCCTTGGTCGCTACAGGCGCATTTTCAGCGCCTTTTTCTTCAATATGGCTTGGCAGGAAGATTTTGAATGTGGTTCCCTTGCCGACTTCAGAGTCGCAATAAATGAATCCACCGGTTTGTTTGATAATGCCATAGACCATCGAGAGGCCAAGACCTGTACCCTTGCCGACTTCCTTGGTGGTAAAGAACGGTTCAAAGATTTTTTCCAGTACGTCAGCCGGAATACCGCTACCAGTATCTTCAACTTCAAAGACGACATAATCTGCTTCCGGCAGATCGCGATAATTAAGGGTAGCGACTTCCTGCGCTTTGACATTGCGCGTGCGAAGCGTGATCTCGCCACCCTCAGGCATTGCGTCACGGGCATTTACGGCAAGATTCACCGCGACCTGTTCAAACTGGCCAAGATCGGCCTTTACTGGCCATACATCGCGTCCATGCTCGATTTTAAGTGTAATGTCTTTGCCAACCAGACGCGCAAGCAGCATCCGCAAATCAGCCAGAACATCGGTCAGGTCCAGAACTTCAGGACGCAGCGTCTGACGACGTGAGAATGCAAGCAATTGCCGCACAAGAGATGCAGCCCTGTTAGCATTTTGCTTGATATTCATAATGTCCGGGAAAGACGGGTCGGAAGCACGGTAATTGCTTAAGAGCAAATCCGACGACATGATAATAGCAGTCAGCACATTGTTGAAGTCATGGGCAATACCGCCGGCGAGCTGTCCGACAGCTTGCATCTTCTGGCTTTGTGCCATCTGATTTTCAAGTGCTTTCTGCTCGGTGGTTTCCACCGCGGAAATTATGGCTGCTTCTTCACTGGTTTCGCGCAAATCTGTAACGGCACTAAGATAAAAGCGGATATGCCGGTCTTCATTGCCCGGAAGAACCGTATCGACCGGTGAGATGCTGGCCTGCCCTGCAAAAGCCGCAGCCAGCGCCTTATTAAAGGTTTCTCGATCACGTTCATGAACAACATTTTCAAGCTTGATACGGTTATCTACGGCATCGCGATCAACGACCGGTGCGAAAATATCAAGAAAACGTGCATTGGTACGTAAAGTATGTCCTTGGGCATCAACTGCTGCAATTGCCATTGGAGCCGAGTTGAAAAAGCGTGTGAAACGCACCTCAGCCGAACGCAATGCGGCGGATGAATCTTCACCCTCGGCACGATCAAGAACGATGGTGCGGCTTGTGCCGCGCGTACCGTCGCGTGCTGCCTGAACACGGTGATAAAAGCGAACAGCGAGGCTCTGACCATTACGCTTGATAAGGTCGAGGTCTATGACTGTGTTACGGCTGGTGCCCGGCTCTACTTTGACGGCTTTGATAAGCGCCATGCCGCTGCCTGCAACAATATCATTGAGCGTGAGAGAACCCGGCGTGAACTGTGTTAGGTCAACGCCAAGCCATTCTGCAAGCGTGGCATTGAGATAGATGATACGCCCCGAAGGATCAGCCGAGAAAAAACCTGCCGGTGCATGATCAAGGTGATTGATTGCTTCCTGCAATTCTTGAAAAAAGCGCTCCTGTTCAGCACGCTCATCGGAGATATCCGAAATCTGCCAGGCAACAAGTTGCCCCTTGTAATCCTGTCCGCCATCAACCGGCCTTGCCTTGATCCTGTACCAGGACGGGATAGCTATATTTTTCTCATCATGTGCAAGCCCGCCAGAAATACGGACTTCCTCCTGCGCAAACAGACCATCACGCACAGCATTTGTGAGGCGGTAAATTGCATCGGAAGCCGCTGGCTCTGTTGTCAGAATATTATCAAGGGAGCGCACTCCATCCGCAGCCGCTGCACCAATCATATTGGTATAGGCGTTGTTGGCATAGATAATCTGGCCGCGTGCATCAGAAATGACTGTGCCTTCTGGCATGGTATCCATGAAGCGATGTGCAAGATCCTGTGCGCCGTGGCGCTGACTGAACCCGATCAGGCCGGTGGCGGCTCCGAAGAGATAAAAAACACCGATCATGGACAGGATGCCCATCAATATGATTGCAAACCCATCTCCGAGCTGATCGCGAAACAAGAAATAGCTAACTGCTGCAACGATCAGAACAATACCGATAAACAGAAGCCGCAGGGCGGAATTTGAGCCACGCTTTGGCATAACGAGCGGTTTCGGATAATTATTGTCCGTCGGTCGTGACATCATGCCCACCGCCCTTTCCTGCTGTTTCGCTGAGCTGCAAGGACGTAAAAGCATCCTTTTGCTGTTTGTTTCAGCTTAAGCGCTATTTCATTCATCAAGCAAAACCAATCACGTTTCTTGAAACGTTTTCCAGCTTTATGTGTCGTGCCAGAGTTTCACACATATTGCAGGGTATATACGATTCGCAGAATGCGTTAATTGCCGGACAGCACAAGCGTTGAGCCTTTAAAACTGTATGGCTCTATGTGTTTTGCACTGTTTTGGCTTGGGATCATATGTTTTCATCAATCAATGGAACATTCCCAATGCGGTCTAATTAAACTATTATTGCGTTAAACATCTGTTGTCGCAGTGAATGGAAGCGTGTGGAATTCCAGCTTCCCATTGCCGGCATTATCGTTTTTATATTGAGAGGGATATCCGCATGAAGGAATGGCTCAGCGGTCTTGTCGGGGAAGGTATGGCAAATATTGTCGGCTTCATCCTTATTTTTGCGATCATTCTTGGTGGTATTTTTGTTGTTTTGAGCATAATCCGGCGTTTTAGTGGCGGAACTTTTTCCTCGAATAGTCGATCAGGGCGCCAGCCAAGACTTTCGGTGATGGATGCGGCCGCAGTCGATAGCCGTCGTAAACTCGTTCTGATCCGCCGCGATGATGTTGAGCATCTTCTGCTGATCGGTGGACCGTCGGATGTTGTTGTTGAACAGAATATTGTTATGGAATCGCGCACGAATCCACGTTCGCAACCATCACGCATTGACCCGGAACATATTGAACGTTTTCGCCAGCATGAAGCTGGTATTACTTCTGATGAAACAGATCGCCCTGCATTGTCGCAACCTGTTGAGCCGCAGGTGGAAAAACAAGAACCCATTCAGCTTAACTCAGCAATCGAACCACTTTTGGAGCGCAAAGCGGAACCAATCCGTGAAACTCCTTCACAGCACATAAAGCAGGAAACACCCCAGTTTCGTACACCTCCGCGTGCGCCGGTTACGCCCCCAGCACCCGTTGTCACGACATCAGCACGCTCCCAGACACCGCGCCCTGCCCCTAATTATCCGCCGCAGCCACGCACGGTTCTTCCCGCCGCACATTCAGCGGAACAATCAAATACACAACGCCTGCATCCAGCTTATCCATTAAGTCAGGTCTCACGCGGTGTTCTGAATTCAACTTCCGGCACGGGTTCAAATGTCACAGCCGCTGCTGCCACGCTTGCAGGTTCCAGTCTTGGCAACGTAACGCCTGTCGCTGATGCGCCGACAAATATCAAAGCAAAAACGCCTGAAACCAGCACTGCCATGCCCAGTCCACCTGTCATGCCAGTATCAGCACCTGACTTATCTGCTTCCAAAAAGCCAGAACCAGCAGTAGCAATTACGCCAGATGATGATCTGGGCGATATTGGCGGGGCTTTACATGATGCGATCATGGCCGATCTCAGAAGTGACAATACGGCGGCTGAAAATGCCCAGGACCCCGGCATATTGGAAGTTGATATTTTCGAGGAAGAACTTCTGGGATCACTTGATATTTCTCCAAGTGATGGGGAGTCAGATAGTAGTATTGAGGATGAAATGGAAAAATTACTTGGAGAACTTACGCGCGATGAAGCACGCAAGCTCTGATGTATAAACTCTATTGAATTCCAAGTGAACGATATGAAAAGAAGGAAGGCGCTCCAACTCTTTCTACCTTAAGCATAATCTTATCGATTCTCGTTGAACGAAGATCGGATCATGCTCTAGGGTCAGGACCCATTAATTTGATGAAAATGGCATCTGAAATGACCAGATTTGCAAGGAGAGACGTGAGGACCGGGGTGGTTCCCCCGGTTGAGCGGCTCGACGCAGCAGATCGCCAAGTCATTTCGATGTCCGAAGGATGTGGTCCATCCGCCCGGCCTACTTCGTCGTAAAGTCTTGAAAATGAACCACATTTCCTTCGCCTTTCCTTCTCGTATCCGAACGGATGGCCTCACACCATTCCCGTCAAATTAATGAGTCCTGACCCTAAGCAAGTAGCGCCTTTTTTTACAGGTTGCGATTAAAAAGAAAAAGGCTGCGAAAATCGCAGCCTGTAAAATTCTTGTCGATTGTCTGGAAATCAATCGTCGCGATAAACCTTTTCGCGGCGCTCGTGGCGCTCTTGTGCTTCAATTGAAAGTGTTGCGATTGGTCGTGCATCCAGCCTTTTCAAGCTGATTGGATCACCGGTCTCCTCACAAAAACCGTAAGTCCCCTCGTCAATACGGCTCATGGCTGCATCGATTTTAGAAATCAGCTTGCGCTGCCTGTCACGAGCGCGAAGTTCAATTGCCCGATCCGTTTCGGAGGATGCCCTATCCGCCAGGTCCGGGTGGTTTGCATTTTCCTGCTGTAGAGCATCGAGAGTTTCCCGAGCTTCGCGCAGGATATCATTCCTCCATGCAACAAGCTTTGCACGAAAGTAAGACTTCTGCCGTTCATTCATGAACGGCTCGTCTTCAGTGGGCCTATAGTCAAGGTCGATCAATTCACTCATTCTGAATCACCCCACATCTAGGAGACGCGTGCGGTTATATAAGTCGATCATAACTGCGACACAACATTAATCACACGTGGTTCGCAATTTTTTAATGCATCAAAATTGTGTGATTATGATGAAATAATAAGCAAATAAATTTCAAATTATAGTTTATTCGTTTTTATTTCTAAAAAACATTTTAATCTTTTCAGATTG
Organism: Brucella gallinifaecis; assembly: GCF_006476605.1. GTDB lineage: Bacteria > Pseudomonadota > Alphaproteobacteria > Rhizobiales > Rhizobiaceae > Brucella > Brucella gallinifaecis. The sequence goes on along the minus strand of NZ_ML636803.1, from coordinate 242,652 downwards.
ATATGCTTTTGTGAAACATAATTGCCAGACTTATACAATCTTTCGTTAAAATAATGCCCATTATTGCAGCATAACTATCTGTGTATATTTATTCTTTTCGTCAAAAAAATCAGCCAAAATTGCGACTTATGGCAATCTTTTGTAGAAATTTTAGCATAGACTGATGCCCGTTCGGTCACAAAATGCAGTTGGAAACCTTTCATGAGTCGTCTTTTCCTTCTCCGACATGCCAAAGCTCAATGGGCAAAACCTTCGACAAAGGATTTTGACAGACCACTGGAGGAAGAAGGAATTGCCTCTTTGGAGAATCTGGCACAAGCCATGCAAAAAGCTGGTACTCTCCCTGAATGTATCGTGCTTTCAGCCTCTCATCGTACGCGACAGACAGCAGAAATACTGGTTGAGTGCCTCGGCATAGATGTTGAAATGATTATTGACGACACGATTTATAGCGGCGGCGCGGCGGAGTATCTGCAATCTATAAAAAACAATGCAGGCTCCAGACAATTAATGTTGGTTGGGCATAATCCGAGCATCGAGGATCTGGCACTTGCGCTTTGCAATGATGGCCACGAACCCAGTATGGCTCGTCTTGAAGCAGGATTTCCAACGGCTGCTCTTGCAATCATTGCTTTTGATGGTCCTCTTTCAGACATTGCACCCGGCAAAGGGTATCTGGAAAGTTTTCCGCACCCTCATTAACCAGTTTCGTCAGGGCGAGAGGCCCTGCCCTGTTGATAGAGCTTGCAAGTTCCTATTTATGGTTTTGAGGCGATAAATTCTGCGAGGGACGAATTGGCAAAACTGACCAGTTTCGGCGATGAAGCAAAGATTGCATTTGACACCCTGACCGAGCGGGCGACAGGCTTGATATCGCCTTCGCTCAGATTGGGAGTAACAGGGCTTTCGCGTGCCGGAAAAACTGTTTTCATCACAGCTTTGGTGCATAATATGCTCCATGGTGGCCGCCTGCCCTTGTTTGAAGCATATAAATCCGGTCGTATTTCACGCTCGCTTCTGGAGCCTCAGCCCGATGATGCCGTGCCTCGTTTTCAATATGAAGAGCATCTTGCAGCGCTGTTGGACGAGCGCATCTGGCCGGATTCCACACGTGCAATTTCCCAGCTACGTTTAACCATTGAATATGAGACGGCATCGGCGTGGGGACGCTGGCTTTCACCGGGGCGCCTGTCCGTTGATATTGTTGACTATCCCGGTGAATGGCTGCTTGATCTGCCCTTGCTCGGCAAAACCTATAGTGAATTCAGTGCGGATTCCTTCGCCCTTGCCAAGGAACCAACCCATATCGATCTGGCGCAGGACTGGCTTTCAGAAGCGCAAGCAGTGAGGCCTTCTGATAATGCCGATGAATTGATTGTGCAAAGACTGGCCAAAAGCTTCACCGCATATTTACGCGCTGGTAAGGCCGACGAGCGTGCATTGTCGACCCTTCCGCCAGGGCGTTTTCTGATGCCCGGTGACATGGAAGGTTCGCCAGCACTCACATTTGCACCTTTGCCCGACCTAAAAGCGGAAAATTTTAAAAGCGGCAGTCTGGCAGCGATGATGGCGCGTCGTTATGAGGCTTACAAAACCCATGTCGTAAAGCCTTTTTTTCGTGAGCATATTGCACGGCTTGACCGTCAGATTATCCTGATTGATGCCATGCAGGCGATGAATGCCGGTGGGGCCGTGGTTGCCGACCTTGAACGTGCACTCACAGATATTCTTTCCTGCTTCCGACCTGGACGTGTTAACCTGCTTACCGGTCTCATACAGCGCCGCATTGGTCGAATTCTCGTTGCAGCTACCAAGGCGGATCATCTGCATCATGAAAGCCATGACAGGTTGCAGGCTATTGTTCGTCGTCTCGTTGAACGTGCAATTGAGCGTGCGGATTTTTCGGGTGCCGATATTGAAGTGCTGGCCATGGCTGCCGTTCGTTCCACCCGCGAGGCTACTGTGAAAGAAGGCAGGGACACGCTACCTGTTATCATCGGAACGCCACTTAAAGGTGAGCGCATTGACGGTGAAGTCTTTGATGGTGAAACAGAAACTGCTATATTTCCCGGTGATTTACCAAAGAATCCTAATGTAATATTTGAATCTTCCCTTTCCAATGATGAGCCAGCAATACGCTTTGTACGCTTCAGGCCTCCGCGTCTGGAGAGGACGGCAGAGGGCATAACTCTTTCACTGCCCCATATCCGGCTTGATCGTGCATTGCAGTTTCTGATTGGAGATCGACTGGCATGAGTGAGCAACCTCCCCGCAAGCCGATGTCATTTACCGTTGAGCGGCCTGTCGAAAAACAGGCTGAGCAAGAAATTCCGCGCCGTCCCCGCGCTGTGACGGATCTCGAAAATATTATACCGGAGATTGATGTTTTTGCGTTGAGCGAAGAGGAAGCGGCAGAACTTGAAATTCTGGATCCGGCTTTTGAAGCACCTTCTCGCCGTGGCTGGTCTTTGAGCAAGGTTTTATTCGGTGCCTTGGGTATTCTCGCTTCTTTTGCCATCGGCATCTGGATACAGGATCTCATCCAGTCGCTTTTCGCCAGAGCTGACTGGTTGGGCTGGACAGCATTTGGTGTGGCAATGGTCGCACTTGCGGCTTTTGCAGCAATAATTACACGCGAACTGATTGCCTTGCGCCGGCTGGCATCTGTACAGCATTTGCGAAAACATGCTGCCGATGCAGCCGAACATGATGATATGGTGGCAGCGCGTAAATCCGTTGATGAGCTGCGTGCAATTGCGGTCAGCCTGCCAAAAACGGCACGCGGTCGCCAGATGCTCGATGGGCTGAGCGACGAGATCATTGATGGGCGCAATCTCATCCGCCTTGCTGAAACCGAAATATTGCGTCCTCTGGATCGTGAAGCGCGTGCTTTGATTCTCAATGCTTCCAAGCGGGTATCTATCGTAACAGCGATAAGTCCGCGTGCGCTTGTTGATATCGGTTATGTGATTTTTGAATCCGCACGTCTCATTCGCAGATTATCGCAACTCTATGGTGGTCGCCCTGGAACACTTGGGTTTCTTAAACTTGCACGTCGTGTTGTAGCGCATCTGGCGGTCACAGGAACCATTGCAATGGGCGACAGTGTCATTCAGCAGCTTATCGGCCATGGACTGGCATCGCGCCTCTCGGCCAAGCTCGGCGAAGGTGTTGTCAATGGTTTGATGACAGCACGCATCGGTATTGCAGCTATGGATGTTGTGCGCCCCTTCCCGTTCAATGCAGAAAGACGTCCCGGTATTGGTGACTTCATTGGCGATATTGCGCGTATTAATGGTGAAAAGCCGACAAAAAACGAGCGCAAATAATCCGTGAATTTTGTAGCTTCAACGGCAAAGAAAACCAACCGTTAACCATTAACGGCGAATATAGACTGAAAATATAGGTGCTCGATAATGCGATTCCGGTACCTTTAAAACACTCTGGCTTCTGGAGCATATGGGGTATCCGGTTGCGGCGTGTTGGTAAATAATCTATTGGAATAGTGCCTTTCAGATCGAGATTTCGGGACAGAGCTGACTATGAAAAATTACATTGCTGCATGCCTGACGCTACTGCCCGTATCATTTTTTGCTGCGCCAGCAATGGCCGCAGATAAGGATGAACAGTTCTTTCAGACGATTGAAGGCAAGTGGTCTGGTCCGGGTGAAATCGTTGCCGGCAAATATAAAGGTACAAAATTCGTCTGTAATCTTGCCGGTACAACGCCTGATACCACAGTTGGCATGACGCTTGATGGCACGTGCCGCGTTGGTGTATTCTCACAGCAGATGAAAGCGACTGTGACCCGCAATGGTTCCAGCTATTCTGGCAAATTCAATGATGGTGCAGAAGGCAAAGGCCTGAATGTCACCTCGGGTTCTGTGTCAGGCAATAAAGTCGTTCTTGGGCTTAACCGCAAGGAACTCAATGGGGCCATGCTTGCTCGCGTTGCTGACAAGAACACCATGAATGTAACGGTATCTGTGCGCGTTGATAAGGAACTGGTTCCGGTGATCGGTATGAGCCTCAAGCGCGTCGACAATATTGCTGTTGGCAGCATAGCTAAAAATTAAAACTGATCTTATTCAAGCCACCAGCCCGCATCCGTGCGGGCTTTTTCTATTTCGGAACTTGCACAGACAGCGTTCCATTCAGCTATGCTTTGACCTGCGACTTCAAGCTCTGGTGCAATATCGTTGAGCGGAACCAGAACGAATGCACGCTCCTGCATGCGTGGATGAGGCAGTTCAAGTGCCGCTTCATTCATAATGATCGCGTCACCTGCGATCGTTTCCATTGCAAGAATATCAATATCAATAATGCGTGGTCCCCAGCGTTCCAGCCGTATGCGCTTGAGTGAACGCTCAACATCAAGGCAGGTCTTGATCAGTTGAAGTGGTGTAAGCGACGTTTCAATTTCCGCGCATGCATTGTGAAACCACGCCTGATCGGTCTTCCCCCAGGGTGGAGTGCGATAGACCTTTGATACAGCAACTACATTTATATCTTCACTTCTATCAAGCAGCTTCAGCGCTTTTGCCATTGATAGAATGGGGTCATCGATATTACCGCCAAGGCCAAGCCAGGCACGATAAGGCATGGTATGGTTCATCAGCGTGGGTAAACCACTGTTACTTCAACATGATCAAGCACGCCGGCAACCGGAGCATTCGGCTTGCGAATGGTGACTTCAGCCCGCTTTATCTGCGGGAAACGTGCCACCAGTGCTTTGCCAACATCGAGTGCGAGGGTTTCAATCAGATAACGCTGGCGGCCCGTGATGATATCCTGAATAACTGCAAAAGCGATGCCATAATGAACCGTGCCTTCAATGTCATCATTTTCCAGTGAATTGCCGGGATCGACATCAAGGATCGCATCGACATAGAAGCGTTGCCCAAGCTTGTGTTCTTCATCAAAAACGCCGTGATGCGCAAAGAATGCGCAATTCATGATGCGGATGGTGTACACGGCTATGCTTCCTGTTTCGAGTTGGACCTGCTTTGCAGGATAGCATCTGCAACTGCAAGAGCGTCTTTGTTAAAAGCGACATTGTGAACACGGAAAATGTCGGCTCCTGCCAATCGCAGTGCGATAGATGTCGCTGCCGTTCCTGCATCACGCATCAACGGGTCAGCCTGCCCGGTTATCGCGCCAATAAAACGCTTGCGCGATGTTCCGACAAGCAAGGGATAACCGAAATTTTGTAATTCTTCCAGACGCGCCATCAGCGAAATGTCTTCGTCCGCATCCTTGCCAAAGCCGAAACCCGGATCAAGAGTGATATGGGAAGCAGCAATGCCAGCCCTGCCCGCGATTTCAAGAGATTTATCGAGAAAGGCAAACTGATCGGCAATCACATCGCGATTGCGATCTCGTTCGCGGCTGGTGTGCATGATAACAAGACCTGCTCCTGTATCTTTTGCAACTTGTGCTATTTCAGGTTCTTTTTGCAAACCCCAGACATCATTGACGATATGTGCACCGGCTTCAACCGCAAGCCGCGCTGTCGATGCGCGATATGTATCAATCGAGATTGCACAGTCAAATTCCTGAGCAAGCGCATGAATGACAGGAATAACCCGTGCAGCCTCTGTTTCAGCGTCAATATTCACAGCGCCAGGGCGGGTGGATTCGCCACCTACATCGATGATTGTTGCACCCTCTTCGAGCATTTTTTTGGCGGCAATCAGCGCCTTATCCAGATCAAGGTGATGACCACCATCAGAAAATGAGTCTGGTGTAACATTCAAAATGCCCATGATGACAGATTTTGAACCCAATTGGAGACTACGGCCATGAGCAAGTTGCCATTGTTTGATCATTAATGAATATTCCAATTGTTTATCGACGCTTTGACGCAACCATCCACACATGATGCGATTTTATGAACTGCGTTATAGTTCTCTTGACGATTGCATGCCATGTTGCTGATCAATGAATGTCTATTTTTCTTTTGATGTATGAAGAGGTGCCGGAACATGTCTTTGAAGAAACGGGTTCTGGCATTGGGGCTTGCATTTGTCATCATGTCACCACAGGTGCAGGCCGCCTCCATCTTCCGCACTTTCAACTATTATAATATTAATGGAAAGACCGCGGAAGATCTGGACAAGGCGCTTTCACGCAGCGGACCTTTTCTTAAAAAGACCGGGCAACATCATCCAGGTGCAGCCGAGATTCGTTTTGATGCCAAAGTTCGATATGGACGTGCAACAGGTGATCGTGCCTGCAAGGTTCAGGACGTTTATGTGAATGTATATGCCAAAGTCATGCTGCCACGTTGGAAACAACGCCGAAAAGCCGGTCCTGAACTCGCATTGATCTGGGATACGCTGTATCAGGATATTCGTCGCCACGAAGAAAGTCATATTGTAATTGCACGCAGCCATGCCAGTGAAATGGAACGTCAGATAAAAGCACTGCGCAGTCAAAAGGATTGCGCTACATTACGTGCCAATATCGACAAAGTGACTGATCGTCTGATGATTGCTCATGACAAGGCGCAGGAATATTTCGACAAGGTCGAGACGATCAATTTTGAACGGCGTTTTGAGCGTCTGTTGACATATAATCTTGAAAAAATGATTCAGCAGCCTTGAAGTTCATATGCCGATGAATCGTGTAGTCAGAATTCATCGGTACACAGATCTTACTACTAGAACGCCGATCTGATTGAATCAGATCGGCGTTCTAAAGTCTTTTACTTGAAGCATAATCTTATCGATCCTCGTTGAACGAAGATCGGATTATGCTCTAAAAATCAATTCTGGCGTTCTGGCACTTTTACGACAAGGCCATCAATTTCATCGCTGACACGAATCTGGCACGAAAGCCGCGAATTGGCCTGCGGTTCATATGCGAAGTCCAGCATATCTTCTTCCATCGCATCCGGTCCGCCAACAATCTCTGTCCAGCTCTCATCAATGTAGACGTGACATGTTGCACATGCACAGGCGCCGCCGCATTCTGCATCAATGCCCGGAACACCATTGCGAATTGCAGCCTCCATCACGCTCGATCCGTTATCTGCTTCAACCTCCAGACGTGAGGCACCATCTGCGGATACGAAGATAATCTTTGTCATTTTAAGTTCCTGAACACGCCCGAAAGCGCGATTGACAGATGTTGTGCGAAACTAAAATTAGCGCAACAAGTTTCATTGATTTCTTGATGAGGCAAATACGGCCTAATTCAGCGAGTTTCAACCATGCGAACCTGCCCTGAAGGCAAACTGCGCCAATATGCCGTTAAAAACTCCATATATGAGATTAAAGCCTCTCGCATAAGGTTGAATGAAAACGCATTCAGGCTTACAATTATTGCACAGTACGAATACACTTCTAATTGCTACATGATTTTAACTCTCTTTATGCGTGTATTTTTGTTAACGAATTAACGATCATGCGGTAGATATGTAAGCATGATCAGTTTGATTTCCACAGTATGATCAGTTACTTTATCTCCTTGTATTGCTGGGTTTTTTAAAAAATCAAACATTTTTGTTAACCTTGTATTTAAAGTTTTACACATCCTGCTCGGATGCCTATTTCCTTAACAAGTCCGAGCCGATACGATAAAAATGGCGGAGTGAGTTTTGTAACGGCTCTGAATTGATCCGGCCGTCGCAGTAATGAGTACGAGGTAGGCAAGGCTATGGCTTCTAAATCCAAGGCGCAAAAGCTCGACCATGAGGTTGAACAGGCACTTGAACAGGCGCTCGATATCGAATTCGGCGATGATTTCGATATTGATATGGACCTGAGTGCGATTGATACTGATATCTCGGTCGATGATCTGGAAGAACAGATTTCGCGGGCAACCGAAGAACTGGTTGCAGAACAAAGCACGAAGCTGGTCGATGCCGCGGAAATCTCTCCTGTCGATATTGCCACTGAAGGAACTGCCAAGGCTGAAACAATTGCGACGGTTTCGGTCATTGCAAGCCCTGCCGCACCACCGGTGCCGCCCGTTGTCAATGCTGCCTTAGCATCTGCCTCCCTTGACGCTGCCAATGTTGCATCGAAACCCGCCAAGAAGACAAAGTCCAAGAGCCCTTCTCAGCAAGCTGCGTCTAAATCATCCAATTCGGCTGCTGCATCAGCATCCGGTGTTGTTGCCGCCACGCCTGCCGCAGCCCTTACACCGGCCAATGACGATTCCCGTAACAGCCGATCCATTACCGCTACTCCGCGCCGCGTAACAGAACGCTCTTCCAAGCTGTACTGGACAACAACCGCCATAAGCGTGCTATGGGCCGCCGGTGGTGTTGCAATCAGCAAGGCAATCAGCCCTGATGTTTTCTCAAGCCTTCAGGCAACCACCAATTTCTTTACCTCGCCTGCCGGTATCGGTGTGATGGCAGGTGTGGCACTTCCTGTTGCCATGTTCTGGGGCTTTGCTCATATCGTAAAGCGAGCACAGGAAATGCATGTTGCGGCACGCAGCATGTCGGAAGCAGCCATCAAGCTCTTGCAGCCTGAAGCCGCTGCCAGTGATCGTGTATCGACACTCAGTCAGGCCGTTCGACGCGAAGTTGCTGCGATGAACGAAGGTATTGAACGCACACTTGCACGTGCTGTTGAACTTGAAACTCTCGTTCAGTCAGAGGTCAATCAGCTTGAACGCGCTTACAGTGACAATGAAGTTCGTATTCGTTCGCTCGTCAGCGACCTTGGTAATGAACGCGAAGCAGTTGTCAGCCATGCCGAACGTGTCCGCTCTTCCATCACAGGAGCGCATGAACAGCTCAAGGAAGAATTGTCCAGTGCTGCCAATATTATACGCGATAATGTTGCATCGGCATCTGAACAACTTAGTTCGCTGCTTGGTGATTCCGGTGAACGCCTGATTACCAGCATTAATGAAAGCGGTAGCGCGATTGCCGAGGCAATCGAGACCCGCACCGGTGATATTGCAACACGTATCACCTCGTCGGGTGAAGCTTTTTCGAACGAGCTCGACAGTCGCATTTCTACACTTGACCAGCAGTCGCGTGAGATTTCAGAGCGCGTAAGTTCTGCGCTTGACGAGCGCACTGCCGGTATTGCAACACTGCTTGGTGGTGCAACACAATCGATGATCAGCGAGTTTGATCAGCGTCTTACACAGCTTGACACAACGCTCAATGAACGTGGTCGCGCGTTGCTCACAGAGTTTGAAACCCGTGCTCATGCGCTCGATAGCAGCACGGAAAAGCTCAATGTTGCTCTTGAAACCCGTTCACGCCAGATCAATGAAAACCTCATTGCCAGAACACGGGAAATTGCCGAAACCTTCACCGGTGGCCGCAATGCCTTGAGCACAATGATCGATGAAACCAAGGTCAGGATCAGTGATGATCTGAATTCGATCAGCGAAAGCGTTGGCACAGTTCTCAATGACAAGGCGTCTGCCTTTGCCAGCAAGCTGGCTGAAAGCCGCGATGCTCTGGCAACTTCTCTTGAAGGCGAAACAGAACGTGCTTCGGCTGCTATTCGCAGCCATGCAGATACGCTTGCCGCACGTACTGGCGATATTGAAAATGCGATCAGCAACAGTGCGTCAGCGCTTAATTCGGCTGCCGAACAGCATGCCGCTATTCTTGCCGAGAGAACCAGTGCTCTTCAGGAAGCAATGGCCAATAATGCATCGCGTCTTGATGCAAGTTTTGCGGACCATGCCCGTTCACTAGACGAACGTGCAGCTTCTCTTAACAGCGTAATTGCTGGCAATCAGGCCATGCTCGCTCAATTGATGGATGAACGCACAGCGACACTGCGCGATAGTTTCAATGAAAATCGTGACGTGCTGGCCCGTACCTTTGATGAACGTGTAAACACGCTACAGGCACTTATTGCGGATAATCAGCAGGAGCTTGCACGCGTATTTGAAGAGCGGTCGCATATTATCAGCGAAACGATTGGTGCAAGCCGTGATGCGCTTGAGGCAACTTTCAACAATCATGTGCAGCATGTTGAAGAGCGTACAAGTGGGTTGCGTACAGTATTAAGTGACCATAACAGTGCCCTCGCCCATATTCTTGAAGGACATGAGCAGACCATTGAAGGTCGTACATCTGCAATTCGCGAGACGCTAACCGAAAGCACGGCTTCGCTGAGCCAGACATTACAGGATCATGGTGATATTCTTTCGCAGCGTACGGCCAGTCTGCATGATTCGATTGAAAACAGCAGTGCTACGATCAGCCGTGCCTTTGAAGGTCAGACCGGCATTATCGAAGAGCGCACCCAGACCATGGAAAAGGCTCTCACAATCGGTGTCGATAATGTGCGTCGTGCACTTGAACAGAGCGCAGGTGTAGTCGCAGGTTCATTGCGTGAAAAGATTATGGAATCAGCCGGCATTCTTTCAGCAGAAGCTGCCAAGGCTGGCGAAGCGCTGGAAGGGTTTGGCCAAAGCTTCAGCACCAATCTCAACACCAATCTTGCAGCAACCGAAGAGCGTCTTGGCGAACGTGCGAATGCAATTGCTTCGCGCCTGTCGCAGATTGAAACCAGCATTGCAGATACTGCGGCCAAGACAAGTGAAACGCTTGCTGGATATAGTGAAGCTTTCTCGTCAAGCGTTACAGAAAACCTCTCTGGAACTGAAGCTCGTCTTACAGAACGTGCAGATGCCATTGCAATGCGCCTTGGTGACATTGGTTCGCGCATTACGATGGAACTGGGTTCTGTTGAAGCCCGTATTGCTCAGGTTACAGACACGACGGCCGTCACGCTGGAAGAACGTACCCGTGAACTTAATGCAGTTCTCGCAGCGCGTTCACAGGAAATCACTCAGATTCTCAATGATACTGCCGAGCCGCTCGTGCAGCGTCTGGCGGATAGCGGACGTGGCCTTGCTGAACAGCTCGGAGAAGCAACGCATGCAGCAACAGATCGCCTGCGTGCGGAAAATGCAGCTCTGGTCAATGCTCTGGCAAGCCGAACAGCAGAAACCATTGCTGCCGTTCAACAGGCTAAGGCTGGTCTGTCTGACAATATCAGCGAATTGATTGACCGCCTCGCCGCTTCAAATGGTGAACTTGGCAAACTGATTGATGCCGCTGCAAGCAATCTCACGAATATTGATGGGCGCCTTGTTGAAACAACAAGCAGCTTTGTTGAAAATGCCAATCGTGCGGCGCAGATGTTCCAGGCTTCGACTGGTCTCATTGATAACAATATCGGTACGCTTCGTGCGCTGTCCGATGGTACGCTGTCGCAGATTGCAGATATTGCAGAACGCTTTGAAGAGCATGGCAAGGTACTCGCATCTGCTTCCGACATGATCAGCACCGCGCAGAATGGTCTTGCCGGCACGCTTGAAGATCGTCATCAGGCACTTGATAAGCTGGCTGCAGGTCTGGTTGAAAAGTCTGAAAGTGTAGAGAAGCTGATGCAGTCGTTTGAGGCCGTCGTGACACTGGCTTTCCAGCGTGCAGAGGGTCAGACACGCAATTCGGCTGAAAAGATGCGCGAAAGCGTTGCTGAAATCGTTGAACAGGCTTCGCAGAAGTTCTCTGCGGCAACTGACGATATTCGTCGCACAGCTACAGAAATTCGTGCAGAGCTCGATACAACACGCAGCGAACTCAAGCGCGGCGTTCTTGATATGCCTGCCGAAGCCAAGGAAACGACAAGCGCAATGCGCAAAGCTGTTGGCGAACAGATCAATGCTCTCAAGGAGCTGGCAGAAATCGTCAACAAGTCTGGACGTCTGGTTGATGTTGGTGAAAGTCGCGCAGATCGCCCTGTTTCCCGACCGGTTCAAACCCAGCGTCCTGTCCCTGTCACGGCACCTGCGGCAACGCAACGCCCACAACAGGCTGATGTAGCAGTTCGTGCTCGTTCGATCGAGACTCCAAAAGCGCCTCAGCCAGCGCAGTCGTCTGAAAAGCCACGTGGTTGGGTATCTGATCTTCTGGCACGTGCTTCTCGTGAAGATGAAGAAATTGCACCGACACAAACCCAGTCCACACAGACTTCCCGCTCGCCAAATCATGTGGTTGAATCGCTCAACTCCCTTTCAGTCGATATTACACGTGCGATTGATCATGAGGCATCTGTCGAGTTGTGGGATCGCTATCGCCGCGGTGAGCGCAATGTCTTCACGCGCCGACTTTATACCCTCAAGGGACAGCAGACGTTTGATGACATCAAACGCAAATACCAGACCGATAGCGAGTTCCGCCGCGCTGTTGATCGCTACATGGACGACTTCCAGCGTTTGTTAGAAGACGTTGCACGTAACGACCGTGACAACATGGTTACACAGACTTACCTGACTTCAGATACGGGCAAAGTTTACACCATGCTTGCTCACGCAAGTGGACGTTTGCGCTAAGTAAAATAAGTGCATCAAATTAGAGCGTCGATCTGATTGAATCAGATCGGCGCTCTAAATATTTATTTTAACACGCATCTTTATCCGAAAACCGTTTCACACTTTTCGGGATGCGCTTTAATAAAACGCAGCCTATGGGCTGCGTTTTTTTGCATCAAGTTTTTGGTTGTTAATAAAAAAAGGCAGCTCGTTTTACCGGCTGCCTTTGAAGTGTTTATAGCTATTAGCCAATCAAAGCGAAGAGATCGTCCATCTGACAATCTCACTTGCGACCTGATCAAAAGCCTTATCCAAGGCTCTTACATATTCGTTGTTTGATGTGCCGGAAACAGGTGTTGAAGCGCGGAAAACGCGCGTGGAACGGACTTCACCATTCTTATCATTCATCAGCCTGACGGCAATCTCTACGACTGCTGCGCGCTGTGAACCATAGGTCTGAATGCTGAACACCCGCAGATCACTGAGAATTTGATAGTTGATCGCCAGACCATCGCCAGGACGACCAACACCACCGAATACGCCAGTGTTTTCATATGCCTGCACCAGACGCGACTGAACCAGATTAGGCAGTCTGTCGCCCCATTGTGCACCTTTGAGATATTCGATTGCACCCGGTGCAGTGTTAACAACGATATTCTCACTATCAAGGGCTTTGAGCGCATTTGGCGAAGGCACCAATATCTGCAAGTTCTTGCGGCTTACAGATACGCCATTGGTCTGCTGTGGTGCTGACAGGCTGAATGTATCGAGTGGTGTCGTTGTGCCGCAACCGGCAAGCATGGTCGCGAAAATAAATGGCGCGACCAGTTTATGAGGGAATTTCGTCACGACAGAACCTGCAATGGACATTAATGACGCGTCCTTCCGTTATATTGCGGAACACTTCCGGGACCACCAAAAAGCAAACGCTGTGGATTTCGTTCAAGATCAGTTACGGCTTGCTCTACACGCTGCACTGCGCGGCGGCTATCGCCAATCAGAGCCTGTACATCGTTCAAACCCTGACCTGAAAAACGTTCAAGATTGCTGGCGATTGGCGTGATGCGCTTGTCAAGATTGTTTGACAATTGACGAATGGATTCGAGTGTAGCTTTCGCCTGTGCAACGATCCCGTCCTTATCATCGCTCGAGAGCAATTGATCCGCTTTTTCGATAACATTTTCAACACGGGCGGAAGCGGCATTCAGGCGTGACATCATCTCCTGCGCATCCGAAACAATCTTGTTGATATTACCGGCATTGGAACCAATCTCATCAATGACATCAGCATTTTTTGCCAGCGCGTCTGTGAAGGTCTTGGTGTTGTTGATTGTATCGATCAACGGCCCGCGGGCTTCCTTTGCAAAACTTTCCAGCTCACCAAGAACAGAATTTGCACGTCCAAAAATATCCTGCGCAGTTGCAAGCAGATTGTTTATCGACGAAGGATCAGCATCAATACGCGCGACAGTATCTTCCTTGGCAGCTTCTGTGAGCAGATTTGGCTCTTCAAGAGAGCCGCCATTCAATTCGATATAGGCCTGTCCGGTCAGCCCCTGAAAACCAAGTGTTGCCTTGGTTGAACGGGTGATCGGGGTTGTTGCGTTAACCTGAGTCTGGACAATAACCATGCTTGGATTGGATTCATCAAGATGCAGTCTGCGCACATCACCAACCTTGATGCCGTTAAACAGAACCTGACTACCAATGCTCAGACCGGTCACAGATCCCGGAATGCGCACGTCAAGGCCTACGGAATCCCGCGCTTCGCCATATCGGGCAATCCAGTACACGAAGCCGAAAGCCAGCAGGCTGACGATCAGCGTGAAAACTCCCACCACAACGTAATTGGCCTTCGTTTCCATATCTTATCCAGTCTGCAATCGGCTGTCGGGCCGTCTTCTACTCGGCGCTGAAGTATCTATCTGCCGCGCACGTTTTCCTCGAAAATAGGATTTTACCCATGGATCGTCTACAGTGAGCATGTCTTCAATGGAACCACTCACCAAAACTTTTTTATTCCCCAGAACTGCAATACGGTCGCAAATTGCAAACAGACTGTCGAGGTCATGCGTCACCATAAAAACGGTGAGACCCATTGTGTCGCGCAAATTGGCGATCAGTTCATCAAAATCTGCTGCACCAATCGGATCGAGGCCAGAGGTTGGTTCATCAAGAAACACGATATCGGGATCAAGAGCCAATGCACGGGCAAGGGCTGCACGTTTGATCATGCCCCCCGAAAGTTCTGAGGGAAACTTATCTGCCGCATCCGGGTTAAGCCCCACCAAATCTATTTTCAACCGAGCCAACTCATCCATCAGTTTCGGTGACAGGTCCAGATATTCGCGCATAGGAACCTGAATATTCTCAAGAACGCTAAGCGCAGAAAATAAAGCACCGTGCTGAAAAAGCACCCCCATACGCATATCTATGGCCATTTTATCGACATCACTGAGTTTGTCGATATTATGCCCTAATATCTCGATTTGACCGGCCTGTTTTTTATTCAGACCCAGAATAGTACGGGTCAGTACAGATTTTCCCGATCCGGAAGGTCCGATGAAACCAAGAACCTCACCTTTATAAATATCGAGTGAGAGTTTATCGAGCACAGGTGCACGACCGCCGAAACCAACAGTAACATCCCGTACCGAGATGATCGGTACAGACTGCTCTTTGGTATCAACCCCATGCAATTGTGACTGATTATCTATACTCGTCTCCATCAATATTCTTTATCCGACCTTGCCGTGAGACTGAACCATGAGAAACAGCATTCCTTGGTTTTATCCCTCACTGTGTCTGAAAGACCCCATAAAATTGCGAAAATACAGACTTAAAAGTCAATCGCGGCATAGAATATGGCGAATGCGCCATCAACGACAATAACAACAAAAATCGATTTCACGACAGAAGCTGTCACACGGCTACCCAGTGATTCTGCACTGCCGCCTACTTTCATTCCTTCAACAGAGGCCAGAATACCGATAATCATCGCCATGAAAGGCGCTTTGATCAAACCTGCAAAATAGGTGTTAAGTGCAACAGCATCATGCAAGCGGCTGATAAATGCTTCAGGTGAAATATTTGAATAAAAATAGGTAACAGCGGCTGCGCCAACCAACGCTGACAAATCAGCAATAATTGTAAGAAGAGGTAGAACCACCACCAGAGCGACAAGTCGTGGAAAGACAAGAACCCCCACCGGATTGAGTCCGATGACTGTAAGCGCGTCGGTTTCTTCGCGCATTTTCATAGAGCCAATTTCAGCGGTAATTGCACTGCCCGAACGACCGGAAATCATGATTGCGGTCAGAAGTACGCCCAATTCACGCAGAACCAGGATGCCGACCAGATCTACAACAAAGATTTCCGCGCCAAAATAACGAAGCTGGAACGCGCCCTGCTGTGCAATAATCGCACCAACAATCGTTGACATGAGAATGATGATTGGTAATGCGCCAACCCCCATTTTATCAATCTGTTTTACAATGGCCGGGAATGGAATACCGCTTCCGCGTCCGGCTTTAAGCTGCGCTCCGCGAATGGTTGCACCAAGAATATGCATTCCCATGAGAAAATCTTCAAAGACAGAGGCTGTGCCCCGTCCGATAGAATCCAATATTCTGAGAACAAAGAATGGCTTCTTCGTCGGCACCACATCAAGGGTGCGTTCAACCGAATTTCCAACCTCTTCAACAAGCGGTAGCCATGACGGCTTGACACCCTCAAGATTGACTTCAATGTTCTGTGACAGAAGTCTTTGACGCAGACGTTCAATCAGCCATGCGCCAGCCGTATCAAGCCCTATAACCTCGGCGGCATTGATAATAACAGCCTGCGAACCGCCAATTTTTTCAAGCTCACGCATTTTTTTGTCGACGATGCCAACATTCTGGGAAATCCAGCGTCCACGTAAACGGATCATGCGTGCGCCATCATGCTCGGCCAAATCAATCTTTGGCGCGACATCAGAAGCAGCACTTGCTTTGTCGGCAGCATCCGTCAACATGGATTAACCTCTTATACGAGTCGTTATACGACCGAAATATTACGTCCTAAAGGGCATATCCATGCACAATAGTTTGAAGATCATTCAAGAAAGCTATCCTATAGCCGGAAAATTCACAATCTCCCGCGGCTCGAAGACTGAAGCTTTGGTGATTGTTTGTGAAATTGCCCGCGAGGGTAAAACCGGGCGCGGTGAATGTGTGCCTTATGCGCGTTATGGAGAATCCGTTGAAAGTGTCAGCGAACAGATTGAAGCTGTTCGAAAAGCCATAGAAAACGGTGCAGACCGTCAGGATATCCAAACGATCATGCCGGTAGGCGCTGCGCGAAATGCAGTTGATTGTGCTTTTTGGGATCTGGAGGCAAAGCTGTCAGGCAGAAGTGTTGCCAATATTATTGATGCACCAATTCGCCCTTTGGAAACAGCAATTACAGTCTCTCTGGGTACTGCGGAAGAAATGGCGATTTCCACAGGAAAGGTTGCACATTATCCGTTGATAAAGGTTAAAATGGGGGGCACGAACGATATCGAGCGTATTCATGCCGTTACAAAAGCCGCGCCAGACAGTCGCATCATCATTGATGCCAATGAAGGCTGGACAGATGAAAATATCGTAGAAAACATGGCAGCCGCCGCGCAAGCAGGCGTTGTTCTGATTGAGCAGCCCTTACCTGCGGGCAAAGATGATATCCTCAGCCGCATAGACCGTCCTGTTATCATCTGTGCAGATGAAAGTGTGCATACTTCAACAGGTCTGGAAGACCTCGCTACACGTTATGATGCAGTCAATATCAAACTCGACAAGGCTGGCGGTCTGACTGAGGGGCTTATCATGCGTGAGAAAGCCATTTCGCTGGGTCTGCAAATCATGGTTGGTTGTATGGTTGGTACATCGCTCGGAATGGCTCCTGCTGTTCTTCTGGCGCAAAAAGCCGATATTGTCGATCTGGACGGCCCTTTACTTCTGGCAAAAGACCGTATTCCGGGTCTCAAATATGATGCCGGATTTGTCTACCCACCGGAAGCAGATGTCTGGGGGTGAGCTTCAATGGCTTGAGCCTGTATTGTGACACTGTTCGTTGATGCCAGTACATTCTCGAAAATGTCAGCACAGGCTTTCCATGTGAAAGATTGCAGCACTTCTTCGGGATCAAATTTGGGCATTTCCAATGCTTGCAAAGCTGCTGCCTTAAGGTCTTCCGAAAGAACCCCTGCCCCTGTTGCTCCAATAACGTCTTTGGATCCGGGTACAGGAAAAGCTGCAACTGGCAGGCCTGACGAAATCGCTTCCAATAAAACAAGTCCAAAAGTGTCTGTTCTGCTTGGAAAAACAAAGACATCAGCCGATGCATAGGCTTGCGCCAAAAGCTGACCTTCCTTTTTACCTGCGAATATTACTTCAGGAAAACGGGCTTTCAGATTTTCAAGAGCCGGACCATCACCCACCACAAGCTTGGTGCCTGGTAAATCGAGTTCCAGAAAAGCCGGAAGGTTTTTTTCCGTCGCAACGCGCCCCACACAAATGAAGACTGGTTTTGGAAGTCCGCTTTGCACATCTTTGTGCGCATGAAACAAAGAGCGGTCAACACCGCGTGTCCACAGATCAAGCCCCGTAAAGCCCCGCTCGTGCAAGTCATCGAGAATTGATTGCGTCGGAACCAGAGTGTGCGATGCAGCATTATGAAATTTACGTAAAAAGGCATAGGTCCAGCTAAGCGGAACCGGAAAACGATCCCGGATATATTCCGCAAATCGTGTATGATAGCTTGTTGTAAAACTCCAACCCATTTTCAGGCAGGCTCGTCGAGCCATAATGCCGAGTGGGCCTTCTGTTGCAATATGCACATAATCTGGCTGCAACCGGGCCAGTCTGTTTTGCAGTGCACCGGGCGTTGTCATTGCCAGACGAATTTCAGGATAAGTCGGGCATGGAAAGGAGCGATAATCCAGCGGTGATATAACAATCACCTCATAGCCACGCTCCGTCATCAATTCACAGCACTTCGTGAGTGTCCGTACAACACCGTTGATCTGAGGATGCCAGGCATCAGAGACGATGATCAGTTTCTTCATCTGTCGCCATTTGCTGCTCTTCGAGCCCCACGGGAGAGCCTGACGACTTTGTTACTTTCCTGAGCTACAGGAAGCGATGGACGTTGACCAAGACGGTCTGTCCATTCCAACAACTCCATGCGACCATCAAAATGCTCTACAACTGCTGTACAGCTTTCAACCCAATCGCCGGTATTGATATATTCGACACCATTAATTCTATCAATTGTTGCATGGTGGATATGGCCGCAAATGACACCATCGACACCAATACGGTGGGCCTCTTCTGAAACAACGTCTTCAAACTTGCCAATGAAATTAACCGCTTTTTTGACGCGAAATTTTGCCCAGGCTGAAAAAGACCAATAACGCAATCCAAACATTGCGCGAATACGGCTCATAACCGTATTGATCCATATTGCAGTGTCGTATGCCCAGTCACCAAGATAGGCGATGAAACGTGCATTACGCACAACCACATCGAACTGATCACCGTGAATTACAAGAAACTTACGACCGTCCGCAGTTTCATGAATGGCACGGTTCATGACTTCTATGCCACCAAAATGCGTACCCTGAAAATTTCTCAAAAATTCGTCATGATTGCCGGCGATGTAAATGATTGACGCACCTTTGCGACTTTTGCGCAAAAGTTTCTGAACGACATCATTATGCTCTTGCGGCCAGTGCCAGTTGCGACGAAGGCGCCAGCCATCAACAATATCGCCAACCAGATATATGTTTTCAGCCTCGTGAACACGCAGAAAATCAAGAAGCAATTCGGCCTGTGCGGCTTTGGAACCCAGATGCACATCTGAAATAAACAGACTGCGATAGTTTCTTGGCTCAATCTGCTCTTTGTTCATTCTGAACGTCCTTCCAATCGCAATCCGGGCAATCTGAAACCGGGTATAGAAAACCTGATTCATGTCACAGACAGATGACGGGTATTGTGAATTGAAATTTGCGAAACAAATGAACGATCTGTCCGGTGGACATTTCCGCGCGTCAACCAGAATCCGGTTGATTGTGAGGATCAGCTGGTGGCATGTCTGATATGATAATGGGACGTTTTATCAATTACCTCTGCGATTGCGGAATAACAGCTTCTCAAAAACGTCCCTGTAGTGATTTGATAGTTTGGGATAAGAACGATATTGGCTCACAAGGCGCGAATATCGTTACTGTGCGGTTCACTCAAGCCGCGCGCATGAACCGGAAAGCGATGCTATAATGACAAACAAAAAGCCCACCTCCACTTCTACACGATCAGATTTCGACGAAGCGGCGCTCTTCTACCATCGCTATCCCAAGCCGGGTAAGCTGGAAATTCAAGCTACCAAGCCACTCGGAAATCAGCGCGATCTTGCGCTTGCCTATTCGCCCGGCGTCGCTGCACCCTGCCTTGCAATCCATGAAGACCCGTCTACTGCTGCCGAATATACGGCGCGAGGCAATCTGGTGGCTGTTGTTTCAAATGGCACTGCTGTTCTTGGTCTGGGCAATATCGGTGCGCTTGCTTCCAAGCCGGTGATGGAAGGCAAGGCTGTTCTTTTCAAGAAATTTTCTGACATTGATGTTTTTGATATTGAAATCGAAGCGCATGAAATCAACCATATTGTGAATGTTGTTTCGGCACTTGAACCAACCTTTGGCGGCATTAATCTCGAAGACATCAAGGCACCGGAGTGTTTTGAAGTTGAGGAGCAACTGCGTGCAAAAATGAATATTCCGGTCTTTCATGATGATCAGCATGGAACCGCAATTATCGTCGCAGCTGCTGTTCTGAATGGTTTGGAACTGGCAGGCAAAGACATCACAAATGCAAAAATCGTAACATCGGGTGCCGGCGCTGCAGCACTGGCCTGCCTTAATCTGCTGGTCAAGCTCGGTGCAAAACGTGAGAATATCTGGGTCTGCGATCTGGAAGGTGTTGTCTATGAAGGCCGTACGGCTCTGATGGATCGCTGGAAGGATGTTTACGCACAAAAGACCGATGCGCGTGTGCTGGCCGATGTAATTGGCGGCGCCGATGTCTTCCTTGGCCTGTCGGCTGCCGGCGTTCTCAAGCCTGAACTGCTCAAGCAGATGGCTGAAAACCCACTCATCATGGCGCTCGCAAATCCTAACCCTGAAATCATGCCGGAAGCTGCACGCGAAGCCCGTAGTGATGCAATGATATGCACCGGGCGTTCTGATTATCCGAACCAGGTGAATAATGTCCTGTGCTTCCCTTATATTTTCCGTGGTGCGCTTGATGTTGGTGCAACCGCAATCAATGAAGAAATGAAACTTGCTGCGGTGCGTGCTATCGCAGCGCTGGCGCGTGAAGAGCCTTCAGACGTGGCCGCGCGCGCCTATTCCGGCGACACGCCAACATTTGGACCCAACTATATTATTCCATCTCCTTTTGATCAGCGACTGATCTTGCGTATTGCACCAGCAGTTGCAAAGGCTGCCATGGATAGTGGTGTTGCCACCCGCCCTATCGAGGACTGGGAAGCCTATACAGATCGCCTGACACGCTTTGTTTTCCGCTCCGGCCTGATCATGAAGCCTGTTTTCGCTGCCGCCCGTGCGCAAAGCAAGCCAATGCGGGTGATCTATGCCGATGGTGAAGATGAGCGTGTGTTGCGTGCAGCGCAGGTGGTGATTGAAGAAGGCATTGCATCACCAATTCTGGTTGGCCGACCGCATGTTATTGAAACACGCCTGAACCGCTATGGTCTGAAGATAAAAGCAGGCAAGGATTTCGATCTTATCAACCCAGAAGATGATCCTCGCTATCGCGATTATGTTGATCTTTACCTGTCTTATACCGGTCGTCAGGGGGTAACACCGGAAGCCGCCCGCACGATTGTTCGCACCAACTCGACTGCAATTGCAGCGCTTGCAGTGATGCGCGACGAAGCGGATGCCATGATCTGCGGACTGGAAGGA
This sequence comes from Brucella gallinifaecis, assembly GCF_006476605.1. Classification (GTDB taxonomy): domain Bacteria; phylum Pseudomonadota; class Alphaproteobacteria; order Rhizobiales; family Rhizobiaceae; genus Brucella; species Brucella gallinifaecis. The sequence continues at coordinate 221,336 of NZ_ML636803.1, read as the reverse complement.
CGTTTTGAACGCCATACGCGGGTAGTCAAACAGATTATTGGCAAGCTGCCGGGTATCCGTGACTATTCGGCACTGAGCCTGCTCATCTCTCAACGCGGTGCACTGTTTCTGACCGATACCTATGTCAGTGTTGAACCGGAAGCGGAAGAAGTTGCGGAGATGGCCATTCTGGCAGCTAAAGAAATTCGCCGTTTTGGTATCGAGCCAAAGGCAGCTCTTGTTTCTCATTCAAACTTCGGTTCAAAAGAATCCCTGAGTGCTGAGAAAATGCGTCGTGCTGCGGCAATTCTTGCTGAAAAGGCACCTGAGCTGGAATCGGATGGCGAGATGCATGGCGACTCAGCGCTTTCTCAAGCACTGCGTGATCGCGTTTTCCCGAATTCGCGTCTCAAGGGCGAAGCCAATCTACTGGTCTTCCCTAATCTCGATGCCGCAAATATCACGCTTAATGTGGTAAAAACCGTGACCGATGCCTTGCATGTTGGTCCGATCCTGCTTGGTGCAGCTCGTCCCGCACATATTCTGACACCATCGGTAACATCACGCGGTGTTGTTAACATGACTGCCATTGCAGCTGTTGAAGCATTGCAAAAAACTGGAGATACCTCTCAGAGGTAAGTAAGCATTATATAATGCATAAATAACAAAAACGCCGGGAATTACAATAAATCCTGGCGTTTACGTTTAATTAACTGTAATGTATAAAAAATAATTCATACGAACAACGGGATGGGCTTGTTCTATGATGAATATTTGTAATAAGTCATTAAATTTACATGCATTAATATTCACAGTTGCTACAATTACCCTGCTAAGTGGTTGTACAACAACACAACCTCCTGAACTGTGCAGCAGCCAGGAGATTTTGCGACTGAACAAACAAATCGCTCCAATTAAAACGAGATTGGAGAGAAACCAAACCCGGCTTTCAAAGGTTCAGGCGGATATTACCAAAGAAAGCTGTACTGGCAGCCTGTTTAAATCTGCCGTTCAATCCCCAAAGTGTGAGCGCCTTAAAGACCGCGAAAAATCACTGACGTCTGAAAGCAAGCTACTCAAAGAGCGGCTAAATGAATTAAATGCAGCGATTGCAGGCAGGGCACATGCCTCTCAACATGTTAAGTCATGTACAGCCAGCTGGCTCCCTGTTCGAAAAGCGAAAAAAGCTCCTCCAAAACCCGCACCGGTAAAAGCAAAAGCCAAGAAAATAGCTTCTATAGATAAACCTGCAGAAGCATCAGGATTACCGGTTGAGGATTATGTGGTGCCTGCCTATTCGTCATCGCAACCAACACAGCCTGAAGCAGTTGGCTACACAGCAACACCGCAATCATTATCACAGCCCCCCAAGCACGTAGCGCCGGTTACAACGGCGCCACCTGTAGAACGGGTTTATTCCGGCAATACGGCTGTCAGAGTAATCGGTTCTTCGTTCTTTCCGGACCAATTAAAGCCAGCAGATCCGCAAGTTCCGGCCCATGAGCCTGCCCCGTAAGTGCAAGACGCAGGGGCATGAACAATGTCTTGCCCTTGCGTCCAGTTGCGGCTTTCACAGCATCGGTCCATATTTTCCAGGTCTGTCTGTCCCATGGGGCCGCGGGAAGCAGAGCGACAGTTTCCTGCACAAATACCTGATCTTCTTCGGATAATTCAGGCTTTTTGGGTAGATCACCACTTATGATCTGCCACCAGTGGGCTACATCGTTGAAGCGCTCAAGATTGCCACGAACAGTCGCCCAGAAAGCTTCTGCCTGATCACCTGAAATGCCGATTGTTTCGAGGCGTTCTTTCGCTTTTTCGAAAGGCATTTCATGCAACAAAGCGCGGTTAAGCGTATCAAGTTCCGCTGGATCAAACTTCGCCGATGATTTGGAAATAGCAGCCAGATCAAAGCGTTCTGCCAGTGCATCCATATCTACCGCTGCTGAAACGGACTCGGACGTCCCGATCAGAATGGCCAGTGAGGCAACAGACATCGGTTCATAACCGCTTTCACGCAAAGACCCGACAGACAAGGCACCGGAGCGTTTGGAAAGCCCCTCGCCTGAAACCGTGGTCAAAAGATTATGATGGCCAAAAACCGGCGGCTCGGCACCAAGCGCCCGGAAAATTGCAATCTGTACACCTGAATTGGTGACATGATCGTCACCACGGATAATATGTGTGATGCCCAGATCAATATCATCGACAACTGATGGCAGTGTATAGAGATAGGTGCCGTCTTCACGCATCAAAACCGGATCGGACATAGAAGCCAGATCAACCGTCTGTGGACCGCGTACGAGATCATCCCAGTGCACTTCGGTGCGGGTTGTTGTGAAAGGATCACTTGCAAAATTTGGCAAAAGAAAACGCCAATGGGGCTTGCGGCCTTCGGCTTCAAAGGCTTCCTTTTCTGCATCAGTCAGTTTTAGTGCTTCTCGTCCATAAACCGGAGGCAGACGACGTGCGAGGCGCAGCTTGCGGCGGCGTTCGAGTTCATCAGCGGTTTCGTAGCATGGATAAAGAAGTCCAGCCTGTTTCAGCTTTTCGACGGCCTTCGCATAAATATCAAAACGCTTTGACTGATATTCAATACGGTCAGGCACCACGCCAAGCCATTCAAGATCAACAGCAATTGCCTGCGCATATTCCTGTTTCGAGCGTTCAACATCGGTATCGTCGTAACGCAGGATGAATTTGCCGCCATTCTTCTTGGCATAAAGCCAGTTTGAAAGTGCTGTGCGTGTATTGCCAATATGAATATAGCCCGTGGGTGACGGTGCAAAACGAACTGTTACAGTCATGATTTAATCTTTCAGCGGTCGCGGAAGCGGTTCGTTATCGGATAACGACGATCGCGTCCGAAATTCTTCTTGGTAATTTTGACACCCGGCGCCGATTGACGGCGCTTGTATTCGGCAAGATTAAGCAGATGTTCGATGCGTTGCACAGTTTCGAGAGAATGGCCGCGAGCGATGATCTCGGCATTGCTCATCTCGTTTTCAACAAGGCATTCGAGAATATCATCGAGCACCGGATAAGGCGGCAGACTGTCCTGATCCGTCTGGTTTTCACGCAATTCTGCTGATGGCGCCTTTGAAATAATATTGTGCGGGATCACCTCGCCCGCAGGACCAAGGCTCCCAACCGGAACATTGCTGTTGCGCCATTCGGACAGCGCATAGACCTGCATTTTATAAACGTCCTTGATGGGGTTAAAACCCCCATTCATATCGCCATAAAGCGTCGCATAGCCCACCGACATTTCCGATTTGTTGCCGGTGGTTATAACCATCGAACCAAACTTGTTGGAAATAGCCATAAGAATGGTGCCACGTGCGCGGCTTTGCAGGTTTTCCTCGGTGACACCGCTTTCAGTGCCTTCAAACAGTGGTTTGAGCGCAGACAAAAAGCCTTCAACCGGCTCTTTAATCGGCACAATATCGTAACGTACGCCAAGCGCCTTCGCACAATCAGCGGCATCTTTGAGGGACTCATCCGAGGTATAATGATATGGCAGCATCACGCAGCGGACACGATCCTTGCCCAATGCATCGACAGCTAATGCGGTACAGATTGCCGAGTCGATACCACCCGACAGTCCGAGTACGACATCCTTGAAGCCATTTTTGTTTACATAATCACGCAAGCCCAGCATGCAAGCTGTGTAATCAGCTTCCAGACCTTCTGGCAGTCTTGCCTTTTCAGCATCCTCACAGCGCCAGCCATCAGCGTCCCGTGTCCAGCTTGTCAGCGTGATTGCTTCTGCAAATTGTGACATTTGCAGACAAAGATTCTTATCGGCATTAATCACAAAAGACCCGCCATCAAAGACCAGTTCGTCCTGACCACCGACCTGATTGGCATAAAGCATTGGCAGTTCGGTTTCGATAACCTGTTTCAGTACAATCTGATAGCGGCGCTCCATCTTGGCACGGTGATAAGGCGAACCATTGGGCACGAGCAGCAGTTCAGCACCGCTTTCGGCCAGCGTTTCCGCCACGCCCAAATCCCCCCATATGTCTTCGCAAATCGGAATACCGATGCGTATACCGCGGAAATTGACAGGACCCGGCATTGGACCTGGCTGGAAAACACGCTTTTCGTCAAACTCTCCATAATTGGGTAGATCAACTTTGAAACGTTCGGCAATGATTTCGCCATTATCCAGAACAGCAACCGAGTTGTGCAGGCCAGTCTCACGGAGTAAAGGCGTCCCAATAATAACACCCGGGCCACCATCTGCTGTATCTTTTGCAAGTTTACGAACTGCCTTTTCACAAGCTGCCACAAAAGCAGTCCTGAGAACCAGATCTTCCGGTGGGTACCCAGCAATGAACAGTTCGGTCAACATTACAAGATCGGCATTCAGTCGGGCCGCTTCTGCGCGGGCTGCACGCGCCTTGGCCAAATTTCCGGCAATGTCGCCCATAACAGGATTAAGCTGTGCAACGGCAATACGAAGCATATCGGGATTCTCGCTCATGCTGATCATGCTCAAGCTTTAACGCGCTTGTGCAATTAATTGCAACGGATGGAGTTAAAGAACCGCAGTTCTTTGTCAATTCATATAGGTTGTAAAGAGAATATAGCCCCATGTTGCAGCTACAAAAATAACAGTGATCAGTACCGCGAGTGAGCCGCAGTCCTTGGCGAGCTGAATTTCCTTATGAAAATCACGCGACACTGCATCGCATGTGGCTTCAATACCGGTATTGAGCACTTCAACCAGAATAAGAAGCAGGATCGATCCTGTCATCAGCAAAAATGCAAGCCAGCTTGGAGCAATAAAAAATGCAACTGGTAAGGACAGCACAAACAGGATCAGTTCCTGCTGAATAGCCTTTTCGTGTTTCGCCAAATAGCGCAGAGCACGCATTGAATTGAGAAACGCTAGAAAAATTCTCTTCATTGACGCCCCCGGATAAGTTCCATGAAAAATCAATATGTGAATACAGCCGAAACACAACAGGGCGAAGGATAAATCCTCCGCCCTGTGTTGAATTGAACTGATTTTGACCGGGTCAGGCGCTAGCGGCCTGCTTTTCCGATCCGGCATCACGTTCTTTCTTGAGAAGCTCTGCGAGAAGAAAAGCCAACTCAAGTGCCTGATCAGCGTTCAGACGCGGATCGCAATGCGTGTGGTAACGATCATGCAGGTCTTCTGCCGAAATAGCACGGGCGCCGCCAGTGCATTCGGTGACATTCTTGCCGGTCATTTCGACATGAATACCGCCTGGATGTGAGCCCTCAGCGCGATGGATTGCGAAGAAGCTCTCCACCTCCTTGAGAATCCGATCGAACGGACGGGTTTTGTAACCGCCGGCAGTGATCGTATTGCCATGCATCGGATCGCAAGACCAGACAACCTTGCGGCCTTCCCGTTCAACCGCACGGATCAGCTGTGGCAGATGATCACCAACCTTATCATAGCCGAAACGAGCAATCAGCGTAAGACGTCCTGCTTCGTTTTCAGGATTGAGAAGATCGATCAGACGAATAAGATCATCGGGTTGCAGCGATGGGCCACATTTCAGACCAAGCGGGTTCTTGATACCACGGCAATATTCGATATGCGCATGATCAGCCTGACGGGTGCGGTCACCAATCCAGATCATATGACCTGAAGTGCCGTACCAGTCGCCAGAGGTCGAATCGACACGCGTCAGAGCTTCTTCATAGCCAAGCAGCAGCGCTTCATGGCTGGTGTAGAAATCAGTTTCACGCAGCGAATGATTGCTATCGGACGTGATGCCGATGGCCCGCATGAAGTTCATCGTTTCTGAAATACGCTGGGCAAGAGCTGTGTAACGCTCTGCCTGCGGGCTTTTGCCAACAAAGCCAAGCATCCACTGATGCACGTTTTCAAGATTGGCGTAGCCGCCTTGCGCAAATGCACGCAGCAGGTTCAGCGTTGCGGCAGACTGACGATAAGCCATGTCCTGTCGCTGAGGATCAGGAATACGCGAATTTTCATCGAAATCGATACCGTTGATGATATCGCCACGATATGAAGGCAGCTCAATGCCATTGAGCGTTTCCATATCCGAAGAACGTGGCTTTGCAAACTGACCGGCAATGCGGCCAACCTTGACAACCGGCTTGGACGCACCAAAAGTCAGCACAACGGCCATCTGCAAAAAGACACGGAAAAAGTCGCGAATATTATCCGCGCCATGTTCCGCAAAGCTTTCCGCACAATCGCCACCCTGAAGCAAAAACGCCTTACCTTCGGCAACGTCGGCAAGCTGGTTCTTCAGCTTGCGTGCTTCACCTGCAAAAACGAGCGGTGGATAGGTACGAAGGCGAGCCTCAACATCGCTCAAAGCCTGTGCGTCTGGATAAAACGGCACTTGCTTGATCGGTTTGTCTCTCCAGGAATTCGGGGTCCAGTTCTTCGTCATTTCACACCTGTTCAATTATCCGCGCGATTTCTCTCGGATTTGTTCCTCCTTAACACGAAAGCCGGAATCCGTTTCTATCGGACAATTCAATGTCCAGACACGGAAACCGGCACACGTGACCGCGTTGATATAATGCAGTCGCTTGCTTTATACCAGCAAGAATCGTTAACAGGATGCGCGTGCGACGAAAGATTAGTTTTCTATTCTTTCTCCGTTCACAACCCGGTAGGTTGGCTTGTACATGGTCACAAGCTCTTCAGAGGCTGTTGGGTGCACTGCCATTGTACGATCAAAGTCATCCTTGGTTGCACCCGCTTTCAAAGAAATGCCAATCAACTGCGCCATTTCGCCCGCATCAGGTCCCATTATATGCACACCAACAACCTTGCGGCTCTTTGCATCCACAATGATTTTCATCAGCATTTTTTCATTGCGACCTGACAAAGTATTTTTCATAGGGCGGAAAAGCGCCTGGTAGACTTCCAGTTCAGAATATTTTTTTGCGGCCTCCTCTTCCGGCAAGCCGACTGTGCCAATTTCAGGCTGCGAGAAAACGGCCGTGGCGATCAGATCATGATCAGGTCTGGTCGGATTATTCTTAAAAGCTGTTTCAAGGAAGCACATGGCTTCATGAATCGCTACAGGCGTTAACTGAACACGGTTGATGACATCACCCACTGCCCAGATATTGGAAACGCTGGTACGAGAATAATCATCGACTTCGATTTCCCCCTGAGCTCCAGTCTTAACGCCAGCTTTTTCGAGACCAAGACCTCTGCTGTTAGGCTTACGGCCAATTGCCATCATCACCTGACCGGCATTGAGCGTTTGACCATTATTGAGTGAAACATTCAGCGTTCCATCAGCCTGCTTCTCGATCTTTTCAAAAACTGCACCGCAAATGATACGAATACCTTTAGCAGCCATCGTTTCATGCAACAGGTGACGCAAATCCTTATCAAAACGCGAGAGGATTTCCTTGCCGCGATACACAATAGTGGTTTCCACACCAAGACCGTGAAAAATATTAGCAAATTCGACTGCTATATAGCCTCCGCCAGCAATCACTATGGCTTTCGGCAATTCCTCCAGATGAAAAGCTTCATTGGAGCTGATGCAATATTCTGCTCCCGGCAGATTGTCATCCACACTCGGATGACCACCTGTTGCAATCAAAATCTGATCCGCAGTTACACGACGACCATCTGCTTTGAGTTCGATTGTATGGGCGTCTATCAATTCTGCCCGGCTTTCGAATATCTCAACTTTCACATTTTCCAGCCCTTTACGATAAAGACCTTCAAGGCGATCAATTTCCTTATCCTTGGCTTCAAGCAGCTTTTTCCAGTTAAAACTGCTTTTGCCGACATCCCAGCCATAACCGGCAGCATCTTCAAAATGTTCAGGAAACTGTGATGCATATACAAATAGTTTTTTAGGAACGCAGCCACGGATAACGCAGGTGCCCCCCATGCGGTATTCTTCAGCCAGACCAACCTTTTTGCCCATGGCGCCAGCAAGACGCCCTGCCCTTACACCACCGGACCCACCGCCGATAACAAAAAGATCATAATCATAACCGGCCATGGGACTCTCCATTCAAAACTAAGCGTGACACTTATGTAAGCAAAAGAAAAAGCCCGGTACAACCGGGCCTTCTCACATAATCGAGCACGACAAGTCGCCTCAAATTATAGGATTAGCCGTTAACAGCATCCTTCAGGCCTTTGCCAGCCGAGAACTTCGGCACGTTACGGGCAGGAATGGCAACTTCCTTGCCAGTCGAAGGGTTGCGGCCTGTCGAGGCTGCACGATGCGATACGGAGAAAACGCCAAATCCTGGCAGGCGTACTTCTTCGCCAGACTTGAGGGCACCAGTGACAGCTGCGAGTACAGCGTCAACAGCAGTTCCTGCATCGGTCTTAGTCAAACCGCCCTTTTCCGCTACTGCGGCGACCAATTCGTTCTTGTTCATAGGCATTTCCTTTCTTTATCTACCGGAACGAATAAAGCGACCGGATTGCGTGCAGTTTATTCAAATCGGTTCACAAACCAAGCCTGTCAATAAGAAAAAACCCCGGAAAGCCGGGGTTAAACACAGAAATGCCGGGCAATTAGCCCGGCATTCTTAACATATTAGGAACAAGTGACCATCAATGGGCCGTCGAGACACCTGCTTCATCATCTACTTTAGCAGATGAAATTGGTGTTTCAGGCTCCACCCACTCAATTGGCTGCGGCTCACGAACCAGTGCATGTTTGAGAACTTCACCGACTCTCGACACCGGAACGATTTCGAGATTGTTCTTCACATTATCTGGAATATCCGCCAGATCCTTGGCGTTTTCTTCCGGGATCAGAACCTTCTTGATACCGCCGCGCAACGCAGCAAGCAGCTTTTCCTTCAATCCACCGATAGGCAGCACACGGCCACGCAGCGTCACTTCACCCGTCATTGCAATGTCCTTGCGGACCGGAATACCGGTCAGAACAGAGACAATAGCCGTAACCATAGCGATACCAGCCGATGGACCATCCTTAGGTGTCGCACCTTCCGGTACGTGAACGTGGATATCACGCTTGTCAAACAACGGAGGCTCAATGCCGAAATCAACCGCACGCGAGCGAACATAGGATGCCGCCGCTGAAATAGATTCCTTCATCACATCACGAAGATTACCCGTGACAGTCATGCGGCCTTTACCGGGCATCATGACGCCTTCGATGGTCAGCAATTCGCCGCCAACTTCAGTCCATGCCAGACCTGTGACAACACCAACCTGGTCTTCTCCTTCAGCCTGACCATAACGGAAGCGCTCAACACCGAGATAATCGGAAAGATTCTTGTCGGTAATCTTCACCGACTTCTTCTTCGTCTTCAGAATCTCGGTCACAGCCTTACGAGCCAATGTCATCATCTCACGCTCAAGACTGCGAACACCGGCTTCACGCGTGTAAAGACGGATTACATTACGCAGCGCGTCGTCTGTGACAAAAAACTCTTTCGGCTGCAAAGCATGGTCCTTGATCGCCTTCGGCAACAAATGCCGCTTGGCAATCTCGAGCTTTTCATCCTCAGTGTAACCGGCAATACGGATGACTTCCATACGATCCAGAAGCGGACCGGGAATATTCAGCGTATTGGCAGTCGTCACGAACATGACGTTCGACAGATCATATTCAACCTCAAGATAGTGATCCATAAAGGTCGAGTTCTGTTCTGGATCCAGCACCTCAAGCATTGCCGATGACGGATCGCCACGGAAATCCTGCCCCATCTTGTCGATCTCATCGAGCAGGAAGAGTGGGTTGGATTTCTTTGCTTTCTTCATCGACTGGATGACCTTGCCGGGCATCGAACCGATATAGGTGCGGCGATGACCGCGGATTTCAGCCTCATCCCGTACGCCACCAAGCGACATACGGACATATTCGCGTCCTGTAGCCTTGGCAATTGAGCGAGCGAGCGACGTCTTGCCAACGCCGGGAGGTCCAACGAGGCAGAGGATCGGGCCTTTGATCTTCGTCGAGCGAGCCTGCACTGCGAGATATTCGACAATGCGCTCCTTGACCTTATCGAGGCCGAAATGCTCGTCATCCAGCACCCCTTCGGCAAAGTTGAGATCCTGCTTGATCTTCGACTTCTTGCCCCATGGGAGGGACAACAGCCAGTCGAGATAATTGCGTACCACAGTCGCTTCCGCCGACATCGGGCTCATGCTGCGCAGTTTCTTCAGCTCAGCCTGTGCCTTTTCCCGTGCTTCCTTGGAAAGCTTGGTCTTGTTGATGCGTTCTTCGAGTTCAGCCGCTTCGTCGCGGCCATCCTCGCCGTCACCAAGCTCCTTCTGGATCGCCTTCATCTGCTCGTTGAGGTAATATTCGCGCTGGGTCTTTTCCATCTGGCGCTTGACGCGGCCACGGATGCGCTTCTCAACCTGCAGAACAGAAATCTCGGATTCCATGAAAGCAAGCGCCTTCTCAAGGCGCTCACGCACCGAAAGAATCGACAGCATTTCCTGTTTTTCAGGAATCTTGATCGCCAGATGCGATGCAACCGTATCAGCAAGCTTGGAATAATCCTCGATCTGGCTGGCTGCGCCAACCACTTCCGGCGAAATCTTCTTGTTCAGCTTGACGTAGTTTTCGAAGTCCGAAACCACTGAACGGGCCAGAGCCTCAACTTCAACGGCATCCTCTTCTGGCTCAGCTAAAGCGGCTGCATACGCTTCGTGATAATCCTCACGATCGGTAAATTTGGAAACCTTTGCTCGCGCGGTACCTTCGACAAGAACCTTGACGGTTCCGTCCGGGAGCTTCAGAAGCTGCAATACGTTTGCGATCGTACCAATTTCATAGATTGCATCCGGTGCCGGATCGTCATCAGCCGCATTCTTCTGCGTTGCGAGCAAAATCTGTTTGTCGACGCCCATCACTTCTTCAAGCGCTTTTATCGACTTTTCACGTCCAACAAACAGCGGAACAATCATATGGGGGAAGACTACGATATCGCGCAACGGCAGAACGGCGTACAGCCCGTTATCGCCACCCACTTCCGTCTTCTGTTCAATATCCGTCATGTCAGTCCTTTCTCAGGCCGTTCGACCCGATTGCCAAAGGTTGCGTCCCCTTTCACAGCGAGGCAGTCCACAACCAGTGCTTCGGTCCATAATTGGAGTGTCGAACTCCTAAATTCAAGCTGCTTTAACCAGCAACATTCATAGAATCGTCATTTATCCTGCGCCGTCACGCAAACTTGTACAATAACGATTATGCGATATATCGAGCGAACACCAATGATAGACAAGAAAAAGGCCGCTTTCGCGGCCTCGCTCTCATTTCTTCAACACCTGTCAGGCTGAAGCATTGCCTTTTTCATCCTGACGTTCAGCATAAATGTAAAGCGGACGAGCACTGCCATCCACCACATCACCGGAAATAACCACTTCCTGTACACCTTCCAGAGTTGGAAGTTCAAACATTGTATCGAGAAGGATCTTTTCCATGATCGAACGCAGACCACGAGCACCAGTCTTACGTTCAACAGCCTTATTGGCAATCGCACGCAAAGCATCATCGTGGAAGCTCAGCTCGACATTTTCCATGTCAAACAGACGCTGATACTGCTTCACGAGCGCATTTTTCGGCTCGGTCAGGATCTGAACCAGTGCATCGACATCCAGATCTTCCAGAGTGGCAATAACAGGCAGACGACCGACGAATTCCGGAATAAGGCCGAATTTCAGCAGATCTTCCGGCTCCAGCTCCTTGAACACATCACCGATACGACGTTCATCGACCGATTTGACATGCGCACCAAAACCAATCGAAGTCTTTTCGCCGCGAGCTGAAATAATCTTGTCGAGACCGGCAAAAGCACCACCACAGATGAAAAGGATATTCGTCGTATCCACCTGCAGGAACTCCTGCTGCGGATGCTTGCGGCCACCCTGTGGCGGCACGGAAGCAACGGTGCCTTCCATAATCTTGAGCAGCGCCTGCTGAACGCCTTCGCCTGATACATCGCGGGTAATCGAAGGATTGTCCGACTTGCGGCTGATCTTGTCGACTTCATCGATATAAACAATGCCGCGCTGTGCGCGTTCAACATTGTAATCTGCCGACTGAAGCAGCTTCAGGATGATGTTCTCGACATCTTCACCGACATAGCCAGCCTCTGTGAGAGTCGTTGCATCGGCCATGGTGAACGGAACATCGATGATGCGTGCAAGAGTCTGGGCAAGATAGGTCTTGCCACAACCCGTCGGACCAACCAGCAGAATGTTGGACTTCGCCAGTTCGATATCATTATTCTTCGTCTGATGCGCGAGACGCTTGTAGTGATTGTGTACCGCAACCGAGAGAACGCGCTTGGCGTCTTTCTGGCCGATGACATAATCGTCAAGAACATCCATAATTTCCTGCGGCGTAGGCACACCTTCGCGCGACTTCACCATCGAGGTTTTATTTTCCTCGCGGATGATATCCATGCAAAGTTCGACACATTCGTCGCAGATAAACACGGTCGGGCCCGCAATCAGCTTACGAACTTCATGCTGGCTTTTGCCACAGAACGAGCAATAAAGCGTATTCTTTGAATCGCCGCCGCTGTTGCTGACTTTGCTCATTGCAGTTTCCTTTCAATTGACTGAAACGAGTGAGCGCTGTCCACACCCATTCCAATCGTTTTTTCCGGTTCGGCCCCATCCAGAAAGCAAAACACGCTTCTGGCTGGTTCCATCAGCAGCTTTTACGCACTGCTTACAAGTCTTCGGGTTCCAGTCACCCCAGGCTTTCCGACCGAATAAGCCTTTATGGCAACTTTTGCAGAACCTCAGCCAGGGAACAAATGAAAAATCATATCCCCGGTCGAGATTCGGCACAATCTGAACAATATTAGCGTGTGGAACCCCAACAGATCCTTAATATGAAGCCATAAGTTTCACGTAGGACCACGAAATAAGCCCCTTTTGTGGCAAACCACATTAAAATATGAAAAGGCAGCCAGCCACCTCTATAAATTACTTGGTTTCTTCAGCTGCCACTTCACGCGATTCGATCACCTTGTCGATCAGACCGAATTCAAGCGCTTCCTGTGCCGTCATGAAATGATCACGATCGAGCGTACGCTCAATGGTCTCATAATCGCGGCCAGTATGCTTGACGTAGATTTCATTGAGACGGCGCTTCATCTTGATGATGTCCTGCGCATGACGCTCAATATCGGATGCCTGCCCCTGGAAACCACCCGATGGCTGATGAACCATAATACGGGCATTAGGCAGGGCGTAACGCTGGCCAGTTGCACCTGCGGTCAAAAGCAATGACCCCATGGAAGCGGCCTGCCCCATGCAAAGCGTGGAAACTGGCGGCTTGATGAACTGCATCGTATCATAAATCGCCATACCAGACGTAACCACGCCACCGGGCGAGTTGATATACATGTTAATCTCTTTCTTCGGGTTTTCAGACTCGAGAAAGAGCAGCTGCGCACAGATCAGCATCGACATGCCGTCTTCTACAGGACCATTGACGAAGATGATGCGTTCTTTCAGCAAACGTGAAAAAATATCATAGGCCCGCTCGCCACGGTTTGTCTGTTCGACAACCATTGGCACGAGGTTCATCACGGTTTCAATTGGATCTCTCATTATGGGCCTCTGCATATTTATACCGAATATGAATCGTATGGATGTACCATACATAGGGCTTTGCAGCCATGTTCCGCAAGATGTCGATCAATACCAGTATGGCGGACCCGAAATTCGTATCACTGTATTGCAGTCAACTGAGCGAATTTCGAGTCCAAAGCCATACTAGTAAATTATTGAATCTAGTGTGGTTTACAGATTTGAAGTTCCTAAACGGGAATGCAAGACACATGATAGGAACTTCAAATCCACCACACTAGTCACAATCGGGCTCGACAGGCTTGATCCCGCGTTTCTCATCCAGCATTTTGCGGGCGGTTTCCGTCAGGCAAGCCTGAATACGAACAGAGCCGTCCTCAAGATCTTCGCGCTTTACTTCACTGCCATGCTGGTAAATCCAGTCGAGAATACGTAGCTCAGCCGGTGAAAGCACGACATCAATCGCACCAAGCGCACCAGCAATGCGGCTCTCGATGAGGGATAACAACCTGTCAACACCTTCACCCGTCCATGCTGAAAGCGGGATTGGCCGCCCCTCGTCACCACCTGCGGCAGCCAGGCGCAATGCCGCTTCACGGCCAGCTTCATCCAGATTGTCAATTTTATTCCACACCTGGATCACGCGCTTATGATCATGTGGCTCGACATCAAGCCCTGCAAGAATGGTTTCAACATCCTCAGCCTGTGACGCATTATCCGGGTCGGAAATATCGCGCACATGCAAAATGAGATCGGCTTCAACAACCTCTTCAAGTGTTGCACGAAACGCAGCCACAAGATGATGCGGAAGGTTCGAGATAAAGCCAACCGTATCGGAAAGAATGACCGTCTCGCCATGCGGGAGACGAATGCGCCGCAAGGTGGGATCAAGCGTGGCAAACAACATATCTTCCGCCAGCACATCCGCGCCGGTCATACGATTGAACAATGTTGATTTACCCGCATTGGTATAGCCAACCAGTGCGACCACCGGATGCGGCACCTTGCGGCGCTTCTGTCGATGCAAGCTGCGGGTTCGCACAACCGTTTCAAGCTCACGCTTTATCTTCAGAATCTTCTCCTGAAGCATACGTCTGTCGGCTTCGATCTGTGTTTCACCCGGACCACCGAGAAAACCGCCACCGCCACGCTGGCGCTCAAGGTGGGTCCAGCTTCTGACCAGGCGGCCCTTTTGATAGTTCAGATGCGCAAGCTCTACCTGCAACGCACCTTCCTTGGTACGCGCTCTCTCGCCAAATATCTCCAGAATGAGCCCCGTACGATCGATAACCTTGACGTTCCACTCTTTTTCAAGATTACGCTGCTGCACCGGTGTCAAAGAATGATCGACAATGACAAGATCAATTAGTTTATCTTCAAGAATTTCAGCGATTGCCTCAACCTTGCCAGTCCCCAGAAGCGTTGCAGGGCGCGGCTGGTTGACGATGACACTTTCCGCATGGGCAATTTCAAGATTAATCGCACGTGCAAGACCAACGGCTTCTTCCAGCCGCGCTTCGTTGGAACGCTGGAACTGAGGCCGTTCGCCTTCTTCACTGGCAGTGCTGACATTATGCCGTTCTGGCAAAATTGGAACGATCACCGCAGCTCTGGTGGGTTCTGGCTCAGACAGACCAAATCCATTCTTGTCATCAGCAGGCGTTACGTTCTTATCCTTGAATTTCGACAAATATACTTACTCCGGGATACGGCACCCAATTGCTCAAGCAGATAGGTCTTCGCATAAGCAGTTTCAAACAGAAGACGCCCCGGTCAATCAAATCATGATCCCAAGCCCGTCAGAGGCTGGTTCAGAATCGAAAAAGCCAGTGCCAAGTGATACCTTTCAGGCAATCACCTCGCACCAGCCATAAACTGACCAATATCAAACAGAAAAGCGTCAGGCTTCCTCACCCTCAAACATCTGCACAGGCTGGCTTGGCATGATGGTCGAGATTGCATGCTTGTAAACAAGCTGCGAATGCCCATCGCGGCGCAACAATACGCAGAAATTATCAAAAGACGTTACGATACCCGTAAGCTTCACACCATTAATAAGAAAAATGGTCAGTGAAATTTTCTGCTTGCGTACAGAATTGAGAAAAAGGTCTTGAAGATTTTGCGATCGTTCAGCCATTGTTTTTATTCCTTTAATCGATCAGCATTTTGTTCGCTCATGCCAGACGAACACGCCCATACACATAAATCAAGCTCCCAGGCAGCGCAACACCAGTCGCCAACCGCAATTGCTGTGGAAAGACAACTGCTTCGCTCTTAAGCTTCGGTTAACAGGATGAAAATCTTTGTGCAACCGGCAAATTCAAAAGCCAGAGCATATCCTGAAAAGTGGGAAGCCAATTTCAGAACAAGATGTGCGTAAAAACAAATAGATAGAGCATTTCTAATATTTCAACTTAATTCAGGAATGCTCTGGTAAGCAAATCTTACAGATTGCAAAATCTCCAACTTTTTCAGTCATTTGAAACAATAATGAATCCATCTGTGCAGAAATAAGTCCCTGTAGCATCTGTTCTTTGAAAAGATCGATTAAACAACAGCAGCCAGAGTCAGAAAAATTCAAGGCTGACCCGGAACATCTGTTCCACATGCTTGATTGCTTCAGCAGTTGCAAAAATCACAACCCGGTCCTTTGGCTTGATCCTGACATCCCCATTGGGCTGGATAACCTGTCCATTGCGATAAATTGCGCCAACTCGCAAACCTTCCGGCAATTCAAGATCACGAAGAGGCGCACCGACCAGCGACGATGTCTCAAGTGCCTCCGCCTCAATGATTTCAGCCATGTCCCGATAGACACTATAAACCGCGCGGATACGACCACGCCGGACATGCTGCAATATTTTTGACACGGTTACGGCTTTCGGATTGATATAGGCATCAATCCCCACCATGGGCGTGAAATCCTGATAGGCAACCGTATTGATCAACGCCATATTCGCCTTGCAGCCAAGACGTTTTGCCATAATGCTGGAAAGGATATTGACCTGATCCTGATTGGTCAGTGCAACAAATAAATCTGCATCCTCAATATCCGCTTCCTGCAAAAGCGCCTGATCAAGCGCACTTCCATGCAAAACCATGGTCCGTTTTAACTGATCTGCAATTGTAAACGCCCGCTCATGCTCGCTTTCGATCATCTTGATGCGGGTTTGCCATTTGCGTTCTTCAATGGCTTTGGCGACATATAGCCCGATATTGCCGCCACCCGCGATGACAATACGATGTGCTTCCGGCTTCTCATGCCCAAACAGTGAAAGCGTCCTGCGAACCTGCTCGCGGGTTGTCACCACATAGGCTAAATCGCCAACATTGAGCTGGTCACTCGAACGCGGGATAAACAGACTGCCATTTCGCACAACACCAACAACTGTTGCTGCCAGATCTGGAAACAAATCGGAGAGTTGTTTCAGCGGCGTATTGATAACAGGGCATTCTTCCAGACACTCGATTGCAAGACCAATGATCTTGTCATCAGCAAAGCGCAACACATCGGTGGCACCCTGCAAGGCGATACGTCGCAGAACCACTTCGCCGACTTCCAGCTCGGGCGAAATAATCACATCAATCGGCAGGTTTTCACGTAAAAACAGGTCCTGATATTCAGCATTGAGATAGGATTGTGCCCGAATACGCGCGATCTTGGTCGGCACATTAAAAACCGAATGCGCCACCTGACAAGCCACCATATTGACCTCGTCAGACAGCGTAACCGCAATAATCATGTCAGCTTCATTGGCACCGGCCGCAGCCAGAACATCAGGATGGGATCCATGACCAACAAACCCGCGCACATCCAGCGTATCACGCACAATCTCGATATGGCGAGCAGAAGTATCAATGACAGAGACGTCATTTTCTTCAGCCGCAAGCCGCTCGGCGATACCATAGCCAACCTGCCCTGCCCCGCACACGATTACGCGCATGATCGTCCCGCCTGATTTAACTTATCTATTATACGCCAAGTGACTTGAGCTTGCGGTGTAATGCCGAGCGTTCCATGCCGACAAACTCCGCCGTACGCGAGATATTTCCACCAAAGCGATTAATCTGCGCAATGAGATATTCCTTCTCAAATCGCTCACGTGCTTCACGTAAAGGAAGAGCCATGATGTGTTGATCCGATTCCGTTGGTGCACGCGGCAGCGTATCACCAATTTCTGCCGGCAGGAGATCAGCCGTCACTGGCGCATCAGGATCATCGCCACGCGCCAGAATCATCAATCGCTCAACATTGTTGCGCAACTGACGAATATTGCCCGGCCAGCTATGCGACTGCAAAACAGCCATTGCATCAGAGCCTATCTTGCGCGGCTTGATACCCGCCTGTTCTGCAATCTGCGTCATAAAATATTCAACGAGTGACGGAATGTCCTCGCGGCGCGAAGCCAAAGGCGGCACATGCACAGGCACCACTGAAAGACGATGAAAAAGGTCTTCGCGGAAAGTGCCTTCCGCAATCATGCCTTCAAGGTTCTGAGCCGTGGATGAGATGATACGGACATCAACCTTCACGCGCTTGGTTCCCCCCACCCGCTCAAACTGCTGATCGACCAGAACACGCAAAATCTTGTTTTGTGTTTCACGCGGCATATCGGCGACTTCGTCGAGATAAAGAATACCGCCATGCGCTTCTTCAAGCGCACCGACCTTGCGTTCTCCACCATCCATTTCAGTACCGAAAAGCTCAATTTCCATACGCTCTGGCGTAATGGTTGCAGCATTGACGGTCACAAATGGACCGTTTGCACGGCTGGATTGAGCGTGAATAGCACGTGCTGCCAGTTCTTTACCCGCACCGGAAGGTCCGGTTATCATGATGCGGCTATTGGTTGGCGCAACACGTTCAATGGTCTGGCGCAACTGATTGATCGCCAGCGACGCTCCAATCAATTCCATACTGTTGCCGCCGCGCTTACGAAGACTGGACACTTCGCGCTTGAGTTTAGATGTTTCGAGCGCTCGTTCAGCGACCAGAATAAGACGATCAGCCTTGAAAGGCTTCTCGATAAAATCATAAGCACCACGTCGGATAGCAGAGACAGCCGTTTCCACATTGCCATGACCGGAAATCATCACGACAGGCAAATCCGGGTGCTGCTTCTTGATTTCATCAAGAAGCGCAAGACCATCCAGACGACTCCCCTGTAACCATATATCCAGAAAAACCAGACGCGGCACACGATCATCTATAGCCGCAAGAGCGCTATCCGCATCAAATGCTGTCCGGGTTTCATAGCCTTCATCGCTGAGGATGCCTGCAACAAGTTCCCGAATATCCGTTTCGTCGTCAACTACAAGAATATCGGCTGCCATATCAGTTCACCTGCCCAACTGTCTCGTTTCCGGGATTTCCTTCTTCCGTACCGGTCAGCCCGGCAGAAACCTCAGGAAAGATCATACGTATCATTGCGCCACGCCCTCCGTAAAAGTCCGCCGGCGCATCATGCAATTCCATATATCCACCGTGGTCTTCCACGATCTTGCGAACAATGGCCAGACCAAGCCCTGTGCCTTTTTCCCGCGTAGTCATATAAGGCTCCAGCAATTTCTGGCGATCATCACCTGGCAGACCTTTGCCATTATCAATGATGTCGACCACCAGATGCCCATTGGCTTTATAAGAACGAACAAGAATATGTCCTTCGCCGCGCTCTTCTTTTAGCACCGCATCAATTGCTTCGCTGGCATTCTTGATAACATTGCCAAATGCTTGACCAAGCAAACGACTGTCAAAAGAACCAATCAACGCGTCAGAACCATATTCATTGGTGAATTTAATATCCTGACGGCTCACTTCGATAAGAAAAGATGCTTCACGCAAAGCTTCGCGAATGTCCATGACCTTCATTTCCGGCTTGGGCATACGGGCAAAGGCCGAGAATTCATCGACCATGCGTCCGATATCACCAACCTGACGAATAATCGTATCCGTACATTGATCAAAAACTTCACGATCTTCAGTAATGACCTTGCCATAGCGACGGCGAATACGTTCCGCAGAAAGTTGAATCGGGGTTAGCGGGTTTTTAATCTCATGCGCAATACGCCGCGCAACATCAGCCCAGGCGGAAGAACGCTGCGCCTGAACAAGATCCGTAATATCATCAACCGTTACGACATAGGAATGATCGTCTGAATCCGCATCCTCAACCGTTACCTGAACATTGAAACTGCGGGCAACACCGCCCCGTGTCATGCTAACCTGCTCACGATACATGGCACGTTCGGTCGTGCGGGCAACCTCAAATGCCTGTCCGATTTCAGGCGCTATGCTGCTCAGGCTTTTGCCAATGGCATCATCTGAACTCACGCCAAACATATGTTCGGCAGAGCGATTGAGAATTGAGATGGATCCATCGGTTTCAATACCAATAACCCCGGCAGTAACACCAGAAAGCACTGCCTCTGAAAAGCGGCGACGTTCATCAATCTGGTCTTTAGCCGACAAAAGCTCATTGCGCTGGCTGTTAAGTTCCTCAACCATATTGTTGAATGTGACAGACAACGCACCAACATCACCATCTGACGAACGCACCGGCACCGAAACATTGAGATTACCGGCAGCCACATCATCTGCTGCGCCAATAAGAAGCCTGATTGGACGCACAAGACGGTCAGCAACAGCAATACCGGTCCAGATTGCCGACAGAAGAACAATCAGCGTCAAACCAAAATATAAAAGCGCAAACGCAATCTGTGTTGGAATGCGGTTCGCATCCATTTCCTGATAGCGTTGCGTATTGGCTTCCATCAGCCGCATAGAATCCAGGATTTGCTGATCGACTGCACGAACCGTGTAGAGATAAAGATCCGGTATCTCGCGCATCTTGATTACCGCACCGACAAAATTACTGTTGCCCGGCGGAATGATAACCGGCTTGCCATCGGCAGCGGTTTTCAATGCATCTTTGGTTGGCGGCGGAAGCCGTGTTTCAACACCTGTCTCGCTTCTAACGACGACATCCCCGTTTTCACGCACAAGGAATGCACCAAGCAGACCGCGACCTCCAGCCTGGAGTGTCATATAGCGGATAAAACCACCTCGATCGAGGCTATAAACTGTGCGTTGCGCATCAAGCTCCTGCAACATCGAAAATGACGTGCTTTGCAGATTGAGCGCCGTTTCCCGAATATAAGCAGTTGTCAGATTTTGCGATGAACTGACAATATCGCGCGTATTGGTATCAAACCAGCGATCAAGCCCGAGATTAAGCGTAACAGACGCAACAATAGCCACCACAATTGCAGGAACAGCAGCAATCAGCGAAAAAAGTGCAACAATGCGAACGTGAAGCCGTGAAGCCGCTTTTCCAGATCTGCGTGCCGATACAATGCGATAAATCTCACGGCAAATCAGAAGTATAAGAAAGATAATCAGCGCGACATTGATAATGACCAGCGCAAGCGTAACGGCGCGATCTGGCGTAATTGGCGTGATGCCGATCAGGATCGCAAACGAAATGGAAGCGGTGATCAGCGCCAGCACAACGGTGATAATACCCGGCAATGCAAGAAGCCTGCGCCCCTCACCACCACGCGATGATCGCTCCGTCTTTTCAAGACCTGTCGTCAGATTCGCTGTATTCATATTAACCATATTACCCAATAGCGTTGCATCTACGCAACGCATTGTGGCGAAAATGCAACGATTGTTTACAGTTTAGAGCGCATCCCGAAAACTGTGACACGGATTTCGATCAAGGATGCGCCTTTAAAACAAATATTTAGAATGCCGAACTGATTGAATCAGATCGGCGTTCTAAATGAAGGTCCGTGCAATTGAGAAAAGGCCTACCGCTTGATTATCAAGGTTTTGCACCCCGATATATGTTCACACCAAGCTCTCTGATCTTCTTGCGCAACGTATTGCGATTAAGCCCAAGAATCTCGGCAGCCTTGATCTGATTGCCGCGCGTTGCGGTCAGACAAGCAAGGATCAGCGGATATTCAAGCTCTGCCAGAACACGATGGTAAAGACCGGGCGGCGGCAAATCCACTCCAAAAGACGCAAAGTAGCGCTGCATATTCTGCTCCACCACCTGTGAAATGGTAATGTTCTCTATGTCTCCGGCAACAGCAATCGGAATATCCATCTTGGAAACCTCCGATTTCAACTCGGATTCAATGATCTCCGGCGAAATCTCATCCTGCGGATAAAGGGCAGAAAGTCTGCGAACGAGGTTTTCAAGCTCACGAACATTGCCCGGCCATGGATAGCGGCGCATCATTTCGAAACCGGCAGAAGTGATCCGTTTCTCTGGCAAACCTTCTTCGGCGGCACGCTTGAAAAAATGGCGCACCAGATCCGGCACATCTTCACTACGCTCGCGAAGCGGCGGCAAACGCAGCGGCACCACATTCAGACGATAGTAGAGGTCTTCGCGGAACAATCCCTGTGCTATAAGCTGGCGCAAATCCTTATTGGTTGCCGCCACAATCCGCACATCGGTCTTGATCGGCGTACGCCCGCCGACCGTCATATATTCGCCCTGTTGCAACACACGCAGCAAGCGCGTCTGCGCTTCCATCGGCATATCGCCAATTTCATCAAGAAAAAGTGTTCCGCCATTGGCCTGTTCAAAACGCCCGCTGGAACGATTCTGAGCACCGGTAAATGCCCCCTTTTCATGACCGAACAGTTCTGATTCAATCAGATCACGCGGAATCGCAGCCATATTGATGGCGACAAACGGCCCTTTACGGCGACGCCCATATTCATGAAGAGCGCGTGCAACAAGCTCCTTACCAGTGCCGGACTCACCCGTGACCATCATGGTCAGATCAGTCTGCATCATGCGAGCCAATACGCGATAGATTTCCTGCATGGCCGGAGAACGTCCAACCAGCGGCATATTATCAGCCTGCTCATCAGGAATAACCGCAGCAGGCTTATGCTTTGGCTCAGAAAGCGCACGACCGACAATATTGATCAACTCTGTCAGGTCAAAAGGCTTCGGCAGATACTCGTAAGCCCCAGCTTCCGAAGCCCGGATCGCTGTCATAAATGTATTCTGAGCACTCATCACCACAATCGGCAGCTCCGGGCGCATTTTCTTGATGCGCGGCAGCAAATCAAATGCATTTTCATCCGGCATATTGACATCTGTAATCACCAGATCGCCATCACCGGCTGCTATCCAGCGCCAGAGCGAGGTCGCATTCGATGTTGCCCACACATCATAGCCTGCACGCGAGAGCGCCTGATTAAGCACTGTGCGAATTGCAGCATCATCATCGGCAACAAGTATTGTACCAGTCGGACGTCCGGCAATCATGCGTTATCTCCTGTCTTTGCAGACATATTATCAGCTGAACTCTTCCATTGCGGCATGAGTATGCGAAATGTTGTACGCGCCTGCTGACTGTCGCACTCAATCACACCGCCATGATCTCCAATGATTTTGGCCACAAGCGCCAGTCCGAGACCGGACCCATTGGTCTTGGTCGTCACAAAGGGATCAAACAAATGCGGCAACATATCTTCCGGCACACCCGGACCATTATCATGCACACAAAATTCCAGTGGCAGAGCCACACGATCACTGGCGCCCGGCACCTGCAGGCGGATGCCTGGGCGATAGGCGGTCGAGAGCGTAATTTCAGCATCGTCACGCTCACCCAATGCTTCCGCCGCATTTTTAACCAGATTAAGAAACACCTGCACCAACTGATCGCGATTGGCATAAACTGGCGGAAGCGAGGGGTCATATTCCTCAATAAAGCGGATATGCCGGGCAAACCCATTGCGTGCCAAAGTCTTCACATGATCGAGCACCGAATAGATATTAACCGCCGTGCGCTCGATAGGTCGCTCATCGGAAAACACTTCCATACGATCAACAAGCTTCACGATGCGATCGGTTTCATCAGTAATAAGCCGCGCCAGCGCACGATCATCATCACCAACCACCTGTTCAAGCAATTGCGCAGCACCACGAATGCCTGAAAGCGGATTCTTGATTTCATGCGCCAGCATCGACGCAAGACCCGTGACCGAACGCGCAGCCCCGCGATGGGTCATCTGACGGTCAATCTTTTCCGCCATGGTTTTTTCTTTGAAAAGGATCACCACGGCACCAGGAGTTTCAATCACCGGCGCTACATAAATATCTACAATACGCTCGGCACCAAGCTTTGGCGAAGAAATATCGACGCGATATTCATTCACAGGAACCTGAGCCGTTCGAACCTGATCCACCAGAGCCAGCAAGGGGCTTCCGAAAGGCAAGAAAGATTCAAGAGAATTGCGTGCCAGAATAGATGAACCAGAGCGGAAAAACTGCTCCGCATCCATATTGGCATAAACAATATGATTGTCGCCGCTCACCATGATCACAGGCTGATTGATCGCATCCAGTATAATGCCCGGAATGCCTGTCAGTTCACTCTTGCTGCCCATTATGCAACCTTTCTGTCTGCTTCACACAGAAAAATCCGCGTCAGTGCCGCAATAACCGCTTCAGGATCAATGAGCCTCATGATTTCAGCCTTATCTTCAGATGAGAATGCGCTACCCGCATGGCGTTCAAGATACCAGCCAAGATGCTTCCTCGAATGACGGACACCCGTTTTGCTACCATAATGGTCGAGCATATCCTCGTAATGTCTTATAATATAAGAAAGAATATCAACGCCTGTTCGCGGTGCAAAATCACTGCCGGCAATCAGTCCGGCAAGCCATGGCTGGCCATAGGAAGCACGACCGATCATCACGGCATCAGCACCTGAGCGACGCAACAACTCTTGCGCATCAGCCCGCGATGTCACATCACCATTGGCAACCAGTGGAATTTTCACAACATTGCGCACAGCCTGAATAGCGTCCCAATCAGCCTTCCCCTCATAAAACTGACAACGCGTGCGGCCATGAACTGTTATCATCGCAATACCAGCATCTTCAGCACGTTTTGCAAGCTCAGGTGCGTTGATACTGTTCTCATCCCAGCCCAGACGCATTTTCAACGTAACCGGTACTTTCACAGCCTTTACTGTTGCCTCAACCAAGGTCATGGCATGATCAAGATCGCGCATCAATGCCGAACCGGAATAGCCTCCCGTCACCTTCTTGGCAGGACAGCCCATATTAATGTCGATAATATCAGCGCCTTCACCCTCGGCAATCTTTGCTGCTTCCCCCATCCAGTGCGCTTCACGGCCTGCAAGCTGCACAACATGCGTGCCAAGCCCCGTTCCGGACAGCCGTAACATGCTTTCTTTATGACGGTTACAAAGTTCCGCACTTGCGACCATTTCCGAAACAACCATACCAGCACCCGCCTCGGCAGCACGCCTGCGAAACGGAAGATCGGAAACGCCCGACATCGGCGCAAGAAAAACGCGGTTTGGAACGACCACGTTGCGTATATTTAAAGGCAATTCAAGATTAGCGATCAAAATATGCTCATTTGATGTGCATGATGCAATTAGCACACAGTTTAATCACTCACTCTATCGAACGCAAGGAAAAGCGTTTGCGGCACTGATAAATCTATTGTGGTATGGCAATTATCTGCGCAAGCGGGTATTGCGCAAGGAACAAGTTGAATCCGAGACGAAGGCAAGCAACATTTCACGGACAGCAGCAGTCATTGTCGCCGCAGGGCGTGGCGAACGAGCCGGACAAAGCACGGAAGGGCCGAAACAATATCGGCAGATCGGTGGCGAAGCAGTTCTTTCGCGCACGATACGGGCTTTTGCGCAACACCCGCAAATTGCTGAAATTGTCGTCGTCATCCATGCCGATGATGCAGCGCTTTACGATAAAGCCATCACCGGGCATTATAAAAATCTGCGTGTGATCATTGGTGGTGCGACACGACAGGAATCCACACGACTTGGATTACTTGCACTCAATCAAAAGGCCCCTGATTATGTGCTCATCCATGACGGTGTGCGTCCCTTCATCGAACAAGAACTACTCACGCAAATATTCCGGAACCTGACGCCGCTGGAAGGTGTGCTGCCTGCTCTTGGCGTATCTGACACCTTGAAACAGTCCGCAAGCGATGGCACAGTCAAGACAACTATACCGCGCACAGGTCTTTTCGCAGCACAAACACCGCAAGCATTCCCTTTCGCATCTATTCTCGATGCACATGAAAAGGCATTTCTGAGCGGTCGTTCAGATTTTACCGATGATGCGTCAATTGCAGAGGCCTATGGCCTGTGCGTACGTATCATTGAGGGATCGGCAGACAATACCAAACTGACATGGGCCAAAGATATAGAAATGGCCGACAAACGTTTAAGGCATGGCATGACTTCTTTTCCAGATATCCGCACCGGCAATGGCTATGACGTTCACAGTTTTGAGCCGGGCGATCACGTCACGCTTTGCGGCGTATCCATTCCGCATAATAAAAAGCTTAATGGCCACTCAGATGCCGATGTAGCGCTTCATGCTCTGACCGACGCACTGCTTGCCACGCGCGGCGCAGGCGATATTGGCACACATTTTCCGCCATCCGATCCGCAATGGAAGGGTGCTGCATCGCATATCTTCGTTGAGCATGCTGTCCGTATTGTTCGCGAAGCAGGTGGTCGTATCGCCAATGCGGATGTGACCATCATCGCAGAAGAGCCGAAGATTGGCCCTCACCGTCCGGCAATGACGCAAGCTATGGCCGCTATGCTTGGCATTTCTCAGGACCGCGTTTCCGTGAAAGCCACAACCAATGAGAAAATGGGTTTTGTTGGCCGTGGCGAAGGCATTGCTGCTATTGTGACTGCAACCGTGATCTATCCCGGCGAGGTGCCTGAATGACACTCGTTGCCGAAGTTCAAGCCATCAACGTCCTGAATGCATGTCGTAAACACAGCATCATGATTGTGACGGCAGAATCCTGCACAGGTGGGCTGATCGCGGCAGCACTCACCGATATTGCCGGTTCTTCCGATGTAGTGGACCGGGGCTTTGTCACCTATTCCAATGAAGCCAAGAATGAGATGATCAGCGTCCCGATGGAGCTGATCAAGAGTGTCGGCGCTGTTTCAAAAGAAGTGGCAATCGCTATGGCAGAAGGTGCACTTGCCAGTTCACGCGCAGGCATCAGCATTGCTGTGACTGGCATTGCCGGCCCCGGAGGTGGATCAGCAGAAAAACCAGTCGGTCTCGTACATATTGCCAGCGCCCGCAAAGGCTTCGCTACGCTGCACAAAGAACTCCGTTTTGGAGAAAAGTCTCGCGAAGACATTCGCCACGAGACAGTGCTGTCTGCGCTGGCGCTCGTGCTTGAAGCGCTTAACGCTTAGCCGTAAATTGCATCGGCACGTTTCTCGAAAGCTTCTGAAAACTTGCGGAAAGCCAGATCAAACATTGATCCCATCAAAAGCCCAAGCGTGCGGCTTTTAAATTCATAATCGATGAAAAACTCAACATCACATTCCGAACCATCACCCACGGATTTAAACGTCCAGCGATTGTCGAGATAACGAAATGGTCCATCGATATATTTCACATCAATGATATTTTCTTCCGGCTTCAGAAGAACCTGACTGGTGAAAGTCTCGCGAATAAGCTTGTAACCAACGCTCATATCGGCAACTAGCAGCGTCTTATTATCACGCTCTTTGCGTGAGCGGATGGAAAGCGCTTCACACATCGGCAGGAATTGCGGATATTTTTCAACATCTGCAACAAGCGCAAACATTTCATCTGCGCGATGATGAACGCGTCTGACATTGGTAAATTGCGGCATGCGAGTTTAAGCCTGTGCTGCGATCTGCGCTTCACGCGCAGCCTTGAGCTTTGCGAAATCATCACCGGCATGGTGTGATGAGCGCGTCAGCGGACTGGATGCAACAAGCGCAAATCCTTTTGTACGACCAATCGTCTCGAACGACTTGAATTCGTCTGGCGTTACGAAACGGATCACCGGATGATGCTTGCGGGTCGGTTGCAGATACTGACCAATCGTCATGAAATCCACGTCAGCTGAACGAAGATCATCCATCAGCTGGAGAATTTCATTACGTTCTTCACCAAGACCAACCATAATACCTGACTTGGTAAAGATTGTCGGATCGAGTTCCTTCACGCGCTGCAACAGACGGATCGAATGGAAATAACGAGCCCCCGGACGAACCTTGAGATATTTTGACGGAACCGTTTCCAGATTGTGATTGAACACGTCAGGGCGTGCCTTGACCACAATCTCAAGCGCACCTTCCTTGCGAAGAAAGTCTGGCGTAAGAATTTCAATCGTTGTCTTTGGCGTTGCTGCACGGATCGCACGAATAACGTCAGCAAAGTGCTGCGCACCACCATCAGCCAGATCATCACGGTCAACAGAGGTGATCACGACATGGGTAAGGCCCATCTGCTTGATAGCACGGGCAACACTTTCCGGCTCATTCGGGTCAAGTGCTTTCGGAATACCGGTGGAGACATTACAGAAAGCACAGGCTCGGGTGCAGATTTCACCCATAATCATAAAGGTCGCGTGCTTCTTTTCCCAGCACTCACCAATATTCGGGCAGCCAGCTTCTTCACAAACAGTCACAAGTTTGTTCGATCGAACAATCTCACGGGTTTCATTATAGCCACGCGAAACAGGTGCCTTGACGCGGATCCATTCCGGTTTTTTCAGGATTTCATTGTCTGGACGATGCGCTTTCTCCGGATGACGAAGACGTCTCTGGTTCACCGTGTCGAGAACTGTAACCATGCTGTTTCCTGCCTATCCGAAGTTTTCACAAATGTGAAACACTTCTAAATTGGGTCCGGTTCGTAATCTCTGGCCCGTAACCTGTCAACTTTGTACGCCCAAAGACCTCGTCAATATGCTGCGGCTTACCGTCTCGCCGCCATTCCCAACGCCCTGAAAACCAGTGCCCAGATGAGACCAAACAATAGCCCGGCAAATCCAAGTGCAAAAGTCAGCGTCCATACGCCATACCAACCAGCAATCGCCATTCCATTGATCGATATGGTGTTTCCGCCAATCAGGCTCAAGCTCCCGACTATAAAGCCAAGCGCCAAACCACCAACGCTACACCATTTAATCATGGGCCATGCAGCTCTGCGCCATGGCCCTCCATTATCAATCAGTGGAATGATCTCACTCCTGGTTTAAGCATTAAGAACACGTCCATAGGCATCCAGAACGCTTTCCTTCATCATTTCAGAAAGGGTCGGATGTGGGAATACCGAATGCATCAGTTCTTCTTCAGTCGTCTCCAGGTTCATCGCAATGACGAAGCCCTGAATAAGCTCGGTAACTTCCGCGCCAACCATATGCGCGCCAAGCAACTGTCCGGTCTTCTTGTCAAAGATCGTCTTGACCAGACCCTGATCCTCACCAAGCGCAATGGCTTTACCATTTGCCGAGAAGGAATAGCGACCGACACGAATGTCAAAGCCTTGTTCCTTGGCCTTGGCTTCGGTCAGGCCGACAGAAGCCACCTGTGGATTGCAATAGGTGCAGCCCGGAATCATGAGCTTGTCGAGCGAATGAACATTTGGAAGACCGGCAATTTTTTCAACACAGATTGTGCCTTCATGCTCAGCCTTGTGAGCAAGCATCGGAGGACCGGCAACGTCACCAATGGCATAAATACCTTCAACATTGGTCTTGCCATAACCGTCAATGACGACACAACCACGATCGGTCTTCACACCAAGCGCTTCAAGACCGAGATTCTCGATGTTGCCCTGAACGCCAACAGCCGAAATCAGACGATCAACCGTCAGCTTTTCAACCTTGCCATCCTTCGTTTCGATATGGGCAGTTACAGAATCCGTGCCCTTCTCAACCTTGGTGACTTTCGCTTCGGTGATGATTTTGAGGCCCAGTTTTTCCAGACGCTTGCGTGCGAAGGTGGAAATTTCCACGTCTTCAACCGGCATGATATTCGGCATCAATTCAACAACCGTCACATCAACGCCCATGGCATTATAGAAAGATGCAAATTCAATACCGATAGCACCGGAGCCCATAACCGCCATCGACTTTGGCAGTGCCTGCGGAACCATCGCTTCAAAATAGGTCCAGATCAGCTTGCCATCCGGCTCGATGCCCGGCAGCGAACGCGGACGTGCGCCAGTAGCAACGATCACATGCTTGGCCTTGTAGCTGCCCTCACCCAAAACGCCCTTTGGTACAGGATTTTGCGGCTGCATCGGCTGCTTGGATGATTTGCCGACCGAAATCTCGGCAGGTGTATTGCCGGATGCACCTTTAACCAGCTTGGCTTCACCCCAGATCACGTCGATCTTGTTTTTCTTCATCAGATAGGCAACGCCGCCATTGAGCCGCGCAGACACGCCGCGCGAACGCGCAACAACAGCATTCACATCAGCACTGATCGAGCCTTCAAGCTTGAGACCGTAATCCTTGGCATGTTCGCCAAGATGCAGCACTTCCGCCGAACGCAGCAGCGCCTTGGTCGGAATGCAGCCCCAGTTGAGGCAAATACCACCCAGATGCTCGCGCTCGACAATCGCAGTCTTAAGGCCAAGCTGCGCTGCACGGATCGCGGTGACATAACCGCCGGGTCCCGATCCAATGATAATAACGTCGTAAATGTCGGCCATAGTGTCCTGCCCTTAAAACCTCAGAATTACGGAAAGCAGCATCTTACGCAGAATTTTTGCGACGCATATTCCCGGATTGCCGACTTGCTATCGGCTTATATATAAGAAACGCCGCGTATCAGACAACACGCGGCGCATAAGCATATCAGACCAGCATACCCATCGGGTTTTCGATGTGACGCTTGAAAGCCTGTGCAAGTTCAGCAGCCAGAGCACCATCAACCGCACGGTGATCGGTGGAAAGCGTGACAGACATAACTGTCGCCACCTTCACTTCACCATTTTTGACCACTGCACGCTGTTCCCCCGCACCGATTGCGAAAATTGTCGCATGGGGTGGATTGATGATCGCTGCAAAGTCTTTCACACCGAACATGCCAAGGTTGGACACAGAGGTCGAACCACCCTGATATTCATCAGGCTTGAGCTTGCGATCACGCGCACGCTTGGCAAGATCTTTCATCTCATTGGAGATAGCTGACAGCGTTTTAGATTCCGACTGACGTACGATTGGCGTAATCAGACCACCCGGAATAGACACGGCAACACCGACATCCGCACGCTTGTGCTTGATCATGCCGCCTTCGGTCCAGGAAACATTGGCTTCAGGAATATCACGCAGCGATAATGCAACAGCCTTGATCACCAGATCATTGACAGAAAGCTTGTAGGCCGGAACCTCACCCTTCTCTGTCTTGATTAACGGTGCAGCTGAATTGATCTGCGAACGCAGAGCCAGCAGCGCATCAAGTTCACAATCAACTGTCAGATAGAAATGCGGAACTGTCTGCTTCGATTCAACCAGACGGCGGGCAATAGTCTTGCGCATACCGTCGTGAGGAACGATTTCGTATGTGCCTTCTTCAAACAGCTTGAGGATGGCATCATCCGACTGAGGCTTTGGAGCTGACACAGCCGCCTGAGGTGCAGCAGATGCAGCTTTCGCGCCACCGGACTTTATTGCAGCTTCAACATCACGCTGAACAACACGGCCATGAGGCCCGGTGCCTTTTACAGCCGAAACATCAACACCTGCTTCCTTTGCAACGCGACGTGCAAGTGGCGATGCGAAAACGCGATCACCCTTGTTTTCGGCGCCCTGATTAGCAGCAGGAGCAGCCGCTGGCGTTTCAGCTTTTGCAGGAGCCGGAGTTGCTACCTGTGCAGCTTCCTTTTTCGACTCTTCTTGAGATGCTTCTGCCTTTGGTGCTGGAGCGGCATCACCGCCTTTTGCTGCTTCCGCAACATCCTCGCCATCTTCGGCAAGGATTGCAATCAGAGCGTTAACCTTGACGCCTTCTGTTCCGGCAGGAACAACCAGCTTGGCAACAACACCTTCATCAATAGCTTCGACTTCCATCGTCGCTTTGTCAGTTTCGATCTCGGCGATCACATCGCCAGATGTAACCTTGTCGCCTTCTTTAACCAACCATTTGGAAAGATTGCCTTCTTCCATGGTTGGCGAAAGTGCTGGCATAGTGATTTTAATCGACATATCCAGTCCTCCCTCAGGCGGTGTAGGTCACGGCTTTCACCGCTTCCACCACTTCTGCAACAGTTGGCAAAGCCAGCTTTTCAAGATTTGCCGCATATGGCATCGGAACGTCCTTGCCAGCAATCGTCAGGATCGGTGCATCGAGATAATCGAAAGCCTGCTGCATGACGCGGGTGGCAATTTCAGTACCAACAGAAGACTGCGGAAAGCCTTCTTCCACAGTCACAAGACGGCCAGTCTTCTTGACCGATTCAACAACCGTTGGAATATCCATCGGGCGGATAGTGCGCAGATCGATGATTTCAACATCAATGCCCTGTGCGGAAAGTTCTTCCGCAGCCTTGACCGCATAGGTCATGCCAATACCGAACGAAACGATGGTTGCATCCTTGCCCTGCTTGTGAATGCGGGCCTTGCCGATTGGCAGAACGAAATCGTCAATCTTCGGTACATCAAAATGATGACCGTAGAGAATTTCGTTTTCAAGGAAGATAACCGGATTTGGATCGCGAATTGCAGCCTTGAGAAGGCCTTTTGCATCAGCAGCCGAGTAAGGCATAACGACCTTGAGACCCGGGATCTGGCTATACCATGCAGCGTAGCACTGGGAATGCTGGGCAGCAACACGCGCAGCAGCGCCCGAAGGACCACGGAACACCATTGGTGCACCCATCTGGCCGCCTGACATATAAAGCGTCTTCGCAGCCGAATTGATAATCTGGTCAATCGCCTGCATGGCGAAATTGAAGGTCATGAATTCGACAATCGGCTTCAATCCAGCCATCGCAGCGCCAACACCAACACCGGCAAAACCATGTTCGGTGATTGGAGTATCGACAACCCGGCGCGGACCGAATTCGTCCAGAAGACCCTGCGTGATCTTGTAAGCGCCCTGATATTCAGCAACTTCTTCGCCCATGATGAAAACATCATCATCGCGGCGCATTTCTTCAGCCATGGCATCGCGCAGTGCTTCACGCACAGTCATCGAAACCATTTCTGTACCGGCTGGGATGTCCGGACCGGAAGCAACTTCAACTTTCGGAGCAGCAGGCACGCTATCGGCCTTCTTTTCTTCAGCTTTTGGCGCTTCTTCCTTCGGTGCTTCTGCTTTAGCAGCAGGAGCAGAACCAATGTCGGAAGCGCTTTCACCCTCACCGAGAAGAACAGCAATCGGCGTATTGACCTTCACGCCTTCGGTTCCTTCTGCGATAAGAATTTTACCGACAGTGCCTTCATCGACAGCTTCAACTTCCATCGTCGCCTTGTCGGTTTCGATTTCAGCGATCACGTCACCGGATGTGACCTTGTCGCCTTCTTTTTTCAGCCATTTGGACAGTTTGCCTTCTTCCATCGTCGGGGAAAGGGCAGGCATGAGAATTTCTACGGGCATGACAATACCTTTCCTGAATTAGAGCAGAATATCCGTGTAAAGCTCGGAAGCATCCGGCTCTGGATCGTTTTGAGCGAAATCAGCCGCATCAGCGACAATGTCGCGAACTTCCTTGTCGATTTCTTTCAGCTCTTCTTCAGTAGCCCAGTTATTTTCAAGCAGGCGCTGTTTGACCTGTTCAATCGGGTCGTGCTCGGAGCGCATCTTCTGCACTTCATCCTTGGATCGATATTTCGCAGGATCAGACATGGAGTGACCGCGATAACGATAGGTTTCCATTTCAAGGATTAACGGCCCCTTGCCGGCACGCGCCCATTCAGCAGCGGCTTCAGCAGCAGCAGCCACGGCGCGAACGTCCATGCCGTCAACCTTGATGCCCGGGACGTTGAAGGAAACACCGCGCTTGGAGAAATCTGTTTCAGCGGAAGAACGCGAAACCGAGGTACCCATTGCATAACGGTTGTTTTCGATCACATAGATCACCGGAAGCTTCCATAGCGACGCCATATTGAAGGCTTCATAAACCTGCCCCTGATTGGCAGCACCATCACCGAAATAAGTGACAGAGATATTATCATTGCCGCGATACTTGTTCGCAAAAGCAAGACCTGTACCAAGAGGAACCTGAGCACCGACAATACCATGACCGCCGTAAAAGCCCTTTTCCTTGGAGAACATATGCATGGAACCGCCCTTGCCCTTGGAGTAACCTCCACGACGTCCGGTCAGTTCGGCCATAACGCCACGCGCTTCCATGCCTGTTGCCAGCATGTGACCATGATCACGATAGGAAGTGATAATCTGATCACCTTCCTTGAGCGCTGTCTGCATACCGACGACAACAGCTTCCTGGCCAATATAAAGGTGACAGAAGCCACCAATGAAACCCATACCGTAAAGCTGACCGGCCTTTTCTTCGAAACGGCGAATCAACAGCATCTCGCGGTAGGCGTTCAGTTCCTGCTCTTTATTGAAATCAGCCGGCGCTGGCGTCTTGGGAAGATTCCCAAATGAGGCCTGCGATTTTCCAGCCGACGCTTTATTAGCCTTCGGTGCCATATCTCGCTCCCTTTAGCATGCAGCCAAACCCGGGTAACGGCTTTGAAAGCAACATGCGTCGATTCAAATTATGAGCCCTTTCACGCATACCAATGACACGCAGCGCTCTACGATTGTTGTTCTATTGTGACGTTATACGGGCATTTTACAAGATACAATATGCACGTAGAGCATAGCTGCTATGCCGCCAAGCCCTTATAAACATACCATAAAAAGGCAATTAACTGCATTTCAGTTAATTTGACCGATCCTCACGAGAAATGATAATCGTCATTTCATCGACATGGGAGAGATTAAGCGCCCTGCGCGCCTGCTCGTCAAGCATATCCTTTTCAATGGAACCGTCGCGCAAAAGGGCGACTCGCTTTTCGAGGGCTGCTCTGTCCGCACTCACTTTCTCAAGCTGCTTTGTCAGCAGACTTTTTTGCTCTTCAAGCTGGATGCGGGAATATAGACCGAATTCGCCATGATAGGCGTGAAAACCGAAATAGCTCAAAAATGCAGCCGTCAGAACAGGCAGCACAAAACGGCCGCGAATAGATTTACGTTTCTGCTTGGTCCACATTTCAGCTTCCTTCCCGGATGCTCATAGCGTTTCTGGTTGTTAATCAAAGCCGCCGATCCGATTTCCACCATAAAACATTATTCTGCTTAACAGAGCTTTACCGTCGCATGGGCACAAGTGCTTCAAACCTGTATTTTTGAAATTTTAATCCATACAAAAACGAAGCAAACAAAAAGGCGGGCCGAAGCCCGCCTGTTTATTCGCATATTCAACTCGATCTAGAGGAACTTCAACGCGCTGCGGCCTGCATAACGAGCCTGCTTGCCAAGTTCTTCTTCAATACGGATAAGCTGATTATACTTTGCTGTCCGGTCCGAACGTGCCAGCGAACCGGTCTTGATCTGACCGCAATTGGTTGCAACTGCGAGATCGGCAATGGTCGAATCCTCTGTTTCACCCGAACGGTGAGACATGACAGAAGTATAACCGGCCTTGTGAGCGGTTTCGACGGCATCAAGTGTTTCGCTGAGCGAGCCAATCTGGTTGACCTTGACGAGGATCGAATTGGCAACCCCCATCTTGATACCATCGCGCAGACGAGCCGAATTGGTAACAAACAGATCATCACCAACGAGCTGACACTTCTTGCCGATCAGATCGGTAAGATATTTCCAGCCTTCCCAGTCGTCTTCAGCCATACCGTCTTCAATCGTCACGATTGGATAATCGCCAGCAAGCTTTGCAAGATATTCAGCCTGCGCCTTTGGATCTCGGGTCTTGTTCTCGCCTTCATAGACGTAATTACCGTCCTTGAAAAACTCGGTTGCCGCGCAATCAAGACCGATTGCAATGTCTTCACCCGGCTTGAAACCAGCTTTTTCGATCGATTCGACAACGAAATCGAGCGCAGCTTCTGCACTCAGCAGATTTGGCGCAAAACCGCCTTCATCCCCAACATTGGTGTTATGGCCCGCATCTTTCAAACGCTTCTTGAGCGTATGGAAAACCTCGGCACCATAACGGACTGCTTCACGAAGAGACGGAGCACCAACCGGAAGAATCATGAATTCCTGAAAATCGATTGGATTGTCAGCATGTGCGCCGCCATTGATGATGTTCATCATTGGAACTGGCAGAATATGAGCATTAGCACCGCCAACATAGCGATAAAGCGGCAGGCCAGTTGACTGGGCAGCAGCCTTGGCAACAGCCAGCGAAACGCCGAGAATTGCATTCGCACCGAGATTGCCCTTGTTTGGCGTACCATCAAGATCGATCAGTGTCTCATCAACCAGAAGCTGATTTTCAGCGTCAATTCCAGCGATTGCATCGAAAATCTTGCCGTTAACAGCTTCAACAGCCTTTTCAACACCCTTGCCAAGATAACGGCTGCCGCCATCGCGCAGCTCAACGGCTTCATGCGCACCAGTCGATGCGCCCGATGGCACAGCGGCGCGTCCAAAAGAACCGTCTTCAAGAAAAACGTCGACTTCAACGGTCGGATTACCGCGGCTATCAAGAATTTCACGGCCAACGATGTCGATGATTGCAGTCATAGGGGCAAGTCCTTCCCTGTAGATAGCCCCGCTTTGTTACGAGGCACATTGAATAATTCGATGTGAGACTTCATTACAGAATTTAAAGGCAGAGGAATACCCCTGCCTGTGAATTCATGATGAATTTTTAAATCGATTTAGAAATCCTGTCGAAAGCCATGAGTTTCTCAAGCAGTGCTTGCATTTTATCAATAGGCACCATATTCGGACCATCAGATGGCGCATTGTCGGGATCCTGATGGGTTTCGATAAACACACCCGCCACACCAACAGCCACAGCCGCACTTGCAAGTGTTTCAACAAATTCACGCTGACCACCCGAAGAGCCACCCTGTCCGCCGGGCTGCTGTACCGAATGCGTCGCATCAAAAATCACGGGCGACCCGAAGCCAGCCATGATCGGCAGCGAACGCATGTCGGAAACAAGCGTATTGTAACCGAAAGATACACCGCGTTCAGTCGCCATTACATTTGGATTGCCATTTTCAGTAATCTTGGCCAGCACATTTTTCATGTCCCACGGCGCCAGAAATTGCCCCTTTTTTACATTGATTGCGCGGCCCGTTTTAGCTGCAGCAACCAGAAGATCAGTCTGACGGCACAGAAAAGCAGGTATCTGAAGAACATCGACAACTTCAGCCACTTCCGCACATTGATGCTCATTGTGAATATCTGTCAGAACCGGAAAACCATATTCTTTCTTAAGGTCTGCAAAGACTTCCAAAGCCTTTTCCAGGCCGATGCCGCGCTGTGCGCTGAGCGACGTGCGGTTGGCCTTGTCAAAGCTCGACTTGTAAACGAGACCAATGCCAAGCTTGCTGGTAATTTCAACCAGTCGGCCAGCCATCTCAAATGCATGTTCACGTGTTTCCATCTGGCAAGGCCCGGCAATCAAAGCCAGTGGTGCACTGTTGGAAAATGTAACATTGCCGATTTTGACAGTAGAATTGGCAGTCGTCATGATAGGGAACCTTCAAATATTACAAGTGCCATAAGGCACCTTATCTGGCGTGCGAATTGATCGAAAACAAGGCGCACAAATGAAACGCGCCCCGAAGGGGCGCATTTTAGTCTTATACCAGCCTACCCTGCTCTATCGCAGCTGCAATGAAGGACGCGAATAACGGGTGCGGTTCAAACGGACGTGATTTTAGTTCAGGATGATACTGAACGCCGATAAACCATGGATGGTCAGCATATTCGACGGTTTCCGGCAAAACACCATCTGGCGACATGCCGGAGAAAATCAGGCCGCTTGCTTCCAGACGATCCTTATAATCAACATTCACCTCATAACGGTGACGATGACGTTCAGAAATATCAGTCGAACCGTAAATATCAGCAATTCGCGTTCCAGCCTTGAGCGTGGAATCATAGGCACCAAGGCGCATTGTACCACCAAGATCACCCGAATTTGTGCGCTTTTCAAGCATATTGCCCTTGAGCCACTCGGTCATAAGACCAACAACGGGTTCCTTTGTCGGACCAAACTCGGTCGATGACGCATCGTCGATACCTGCGAGATTACGTGCTGCTTCAAGGCAGGCCATCTGCATACCAAAACAGATACCGAAATAAGGCACCTTATGTTCACGAGCAAACTTGGCCGCAAGAATCTTACCCTCTGCACCACGCTCACCAAAACCGCCCGGCACCAGAATGCCATGAACCTTTTCGAGATATGGTGAAGGATCTTCGCTTTCAAAGACCTCGGCTTCAATCCAGTCGAGATTGACCTTGACCTTGTTGGCAATTCCACCGTGCTGCAACGCTTCGATCAGCGACTTATAAGCGTCCTTCAGCTCGGTATATTTGCCGACGACGGCAATAGTGACTTCGCCTTCAGGATTGTGCAGAAGATGGGAAATAGCTTCCCAACGCTCCATGCGTGGCTTTGGCGCCGGCTCAATACCAAATGCGGCAAGCACTTCATTATCAAGACCTTCCTTATGATAGGCAATAGGCACATCATAAATGGTCGAGACATCAAGCGCCTGAATAACCGCGCTTTCACGCACATTACAGAATAGCGACAGCTTGCGGCGTTCAGAAGCTGGAATTTCGCGATCTGCACGCACCAGAAGAATATCCGGCGCAATACCGATTGAGCGCAATTCCTTCACCGAATGCTGCGTCGGCTTCGTCTTGAGTTCACCTGCCGCAGGAATATACGGCATCAATGTCAGATGGATATAAACAGCACTGCCGCGTGGCAGCTCGTTACCAAGCTGGCGAATGGCTTCAAGGAACGGCATGGCCTCGATATCGCCAACCGTGCCACCGATTTCGCACAGCACGAAATCATATTCGTCATTGCCTTCAAGGATAAAATTTTTGATTTCATCCGTGACGTGAGGAATGACCTGAACCGTCGCACCGAGATAATCGCCGCGGCGTTCCTTTTCGATAATGTTGCGGTAAATACGACCCGTCGTGATATTATCCCGCTGATTGGCAGGACGACCGGTAAACCGCTCGTAATGGCCCAGATCAAGGTCTGTTTCGGCACCATCGTCAGTGACGAACACCTCACCATGCTGGTAAGGCGACATCGTACCGGGGTCGACATTCAGATAAGGGTCGAGTTTACGGATACGCACGCGGTAACCGCGTGCCTGAAGGAGTGCAGCCAATGCTGCTGCGGCTATGCCTTTTCCGAGGGAAGAAACCACGCCGCCTGTGATGAATACATATCGCGCCATGGGCTTATGTCGTTAGACCCTTCTGATTGATTCCGCCACTAAAAAAACGGCAATCAATGTTTTTTCCATCAAATTCACATCCGGGCAGTATTTTCATACCCTAAACCGGATGTTTCCACAGAGTTCAGCCCTCTCGCAGCATGTCACCTTGTTTGTAACACACGCACGAAAAAAGGCCGGGGAAACTCCCGGCCTTTCGGGTATTTCTCATAAAATCAGAGAACGACGACTTTTGCACCCATACCAACGCGATCATAGAGATCCATGACATCTTCATTGGTCATACGGAAGCAACCATTCGAAGCAGGGCTGCCAATGGTCCATGGCTGAGTCGTTCCATGAATACGGATATAGGTATCCTTATTCCCCTGAAACAGATAGATGGCGCGCGAACCAAGAGGATTGCCCGGGCCGCCATCCATACCATTCTTATAGCGACCATATTGAGAAGGATTACGCTCGATCATTTCCTTGGTCGGAATCCAGCGCGGCCACTCACGCTTGGCATTGACGGTTGCAGTTCCCTTGAACTCAAGGCCGACTTTACCGACAGCGATACCATAGCGGCGTGCACTTCCTGAACTTTCAACAAGATAGAGGAAATACTTCGAAGGGTCGATCACAATTGTCCCAGGCTCATATCCCGAAAACGCAACGGTCTGGGCCTGATAGCGCGGATCGATATTATAGCGGTTAAGAGCAACTTTCTTTGCGGCACCCGCATTCGAAGCGCTCTTCTTTTTCTTCCGTGCCGGCTTTGTCTTGGCATCACTTGCTGCAGCAACCTGCTGGACAGAACTTGCAGAAGCATCAAGCCCGGCTTCGCCACCAGCAGCATAACCCGGACCTGTCAGTCCTATACAAAGACTGGCAATGCTCGCCATTAAAATAAAACGTGAAGACATGATCAGTTCCCGAAACCAAGCAAAAACGGAAAACACCT
The DNA here is from genome assembly GCF_006476605.1 of Brucella gallinifaecis. Taxonomy (GTDB): domain Bacteria; phylum Pseudomonadota; class Alphaproteobacteria; order Rhizobiales; family Rhizobiaceae; genus Brucella; species Brucella gallinifaecis. The sequence continues at coordinate 181,615 of NZ_ML636803.1, read as the reverse complement.
GAAGCAATATCGCAATCAGATTTTCAACTTCATACGTTAATCGACAAAATTACTCAATTATTCGCATGAGCTATACATCACGATTCAATGATCGCTATTGCCCACATGCAACACTTTACGGGGGCATGTTTAACAAAAAGAAAACCGGCCTTTTCAGACCGGTCTTCAAAACTTGTATTTATATGCCCCTTACTGGGAGCTTGGAACCTGTGGCTCGGCAGGTGTGGTTGTCGGAGCTTCACCTGAAGCAGGTATGTCTGCTTCATTGCTGCGCGAAGATTCGCCACCAAGCTGATCGAGAATACCACCGCCAGCACCACCAGCAGGAGCGTTTTGCGTACTGCCAGCTGCCGGAATACGATTAAGAATATCTGTCGGCTTGTCGCCGTAGCGTGCCATGATACCCAGAACGAGCGAAGTGGCAAAAAAGCCGATAGCAAGAATAGCTGTCGTACGGGTAAGCGCGTTGGCGGCCCCACGAGCCGTCATAAAGCCCGAACCGCCGCCGATACCAAGGCCACCGCCTTCGGAACGCTGGATGAGCACAACGCCTACAAGCGCCAGAACGATCAACAAATGAATGACAATGACTATGGTCTGCATAGGTTAAGGTCTTTATATCTCTGGACTAATGCATAACCGGAAAAACAATGAAACTTGCGCCCGGCCAGCGATGATACAAATAGATAGAGCGGCTCTTTACACGCTATTGCGTCATAAACCAAGCCCTGCCCCTGATATAGATTCAGAAGCATCACTCATTACAAATTCCGATAGGTTTCGCATATGGCAAGGAAATCGTTTGCTTTCAAGCTTGCTCCGCCCACCAATGCGCCATCCACATCAGGAATGCTGAGCAACTCCATTGCGTTCGACGCTTTTACCGAACCGCCATAAAGAAGGCGCAGATGTGCACCATTTGCTCCAAAACGCTCAATCAATTTTTCGCGCATAAATGCATGAGCGGCCCGCACATCCTGAACCGTTGGCGTCAAACCTGTACCAATGGCCCAGACAGGCTCATAAGCAACTATTGTGTTTTCAGCATTCACACCTTCAGGAAAAGAAGCCGCAAGCTGTTCACCAATAACATCAAGAGTGCGCTCTGCTTTGCGTTCATCGGCCGTTTCGCCAACACAAACGATTGCCACAAGACCGCCACTCCACGCAGCCTCGGTCTTGCTGCGCACCAATTCACTGGATTCCCGATGATCGGTACGGCGCTCTGAATGGCCAAGAATAACATGGCTCGCACCGGCTTCTTTGAGCATTTGCGCTGAAATATCGCCTGTGTGTGCGCCAGATACTTTTGGATGGCAGTCCTGCCCGCCAAGACCAACAGTTTCGCCTTCAAGCGTTTCTGCCGCACGTGAGAGCAAAGTTGCAGGGACGCAGATCACAGCATCAAGCTTGCGACCAAGATCAGAGCTAAGCCCCGCAGCAATCGCACGCAATTCGGTCAGAGATTCTCCCGTACCATTCATTTTCCAGTTGCCAGCAACCAGCGGTCGGATTCCCGGAGTCATGTCATTCTCCTCGCCTTGAACGACAGCAAACCACTCAACAATATGCGAGTAGCGCCAAATTTTGCCATTGACTAAGCGTATTCGCACAGCAATGCAATGTTCTTGGTGTTCTACACACAATGAGAACTTGCATCGGAACCTTTCTTAAGGTTATCCCCTCTTAAAGGCTTATCTTTACAGATAGCCGGGCTTTGTTTTGTTCTTAAAGGGTTTCCAATGCTCGACAGTATGCGTGATGCCGCCAGATCCTGGGTTGCCAAGCTTCTTCTTGGCCTGCTCGTCCTCAGCTTTGCGGCTTGGGGTATTACGGATGCGTTCCAGGGTGAAATGGAAGTGGATTCAGCAATCAGCGCTGGCAGTTCAAAAGTCAGCACATCTGATTACCGTTTTGCCTATGAACAGCAGTTGATGCGGCTTTCGCAACAGTTCCGCCAGCGGCTTAATCGTGAACAGGCGCAACAGCTCGGCGTCGACCAGCAGGTTCTGGCACAGCTCGCAGCCGGGGTCGTACTCGATGAGCAGGCACGCAATATGCAACTTGGTCTTTCCAAGGATGGTATTGCCCGTCTCACCGGCGAAGATCCTTCATTTCAGGATGCAAGCGGCAATTTCAGCCGCGCCCAGTTTGATGCGGTTTTGCGCCAGTCAAACATTCGCCCGCAGGATTATCTCGACAATCGTGCAAAAGTTGCGCGTCGCCAGCAGATCATCGAAGCTTCCACCGACGGCCTGAAAATACCCGACGCAATGCTGAAAGCGCTTGCTCTTTATCAGAGTGAAAGCCGCAGTGCCGACTATATTACAATTGCGGCTGAAAAAGCCGATGCGGTCCCTGCCCCTTCGGATGAAGCGCTCAAGACCTATTTTGAAGAACATAAAGACGAATACAAAGCACCGGAATACCGCAAGATTACCTATGTGAAGCTTGAACCTTCGGATATTTCCGACCCGACGGCTGTCACACAGGATGAAATCAAGGATTATTACGAGAAGAACAAAAGCCGTTTCAGCACCAATGAAACCCGCACGATTGAGCAGCTTAATTTTGCAGATGAAGCCGCTGCAAAGGCTGCACACGAAAAAATCGTGGCTGGCACCAGCTTTGTGGATATTGGCAAGGAACAGGGCAAGAGCGAAAATGATCTGGTTCTTGGCACCTTTGAAAAAACAGCTCTCCCGGATGCAATCATTGCTGATGCAGCATTTGCACTCGACGAAGGCGGCGTCAGCGATGTTGTAAAAGGTGCCTTTGGCCCGGTTATTCTGCGCGTCACAGCAATTAACCCGGCAAATGTAAAAGAACTCGCAGAAGTCGAAAATGAAATTCGCAACACTGTAGCAACCAATATCGCTATCAGCAGCATCAATGGCATTCATGATTCTTACGAACAGCAACGTTCTGAAGGGGCCAGCATGGCAGATGTCGCCAAGGGTCTGAGCCTCAAAGCTGTGACAATCGAAGCGATTGATGACGAAGGTAATGATCCATCGGGTAAAGCCGTCGAATTACCAACCGCGGAAGCGCTGCTCCCGGCTGTATTCCAGGCCGACCAGGGCTTCGACAATGATGCCCTGACGCTGGGTAATAGTGGTTATCTCTGGTATCAGGTTGATGAAATAACACCAGCGCGTGATCGTACACTGGACGAAGTCAAGGACAAGGTTACAGCTGCATGGAAAGGCGAAGAAGCGGTCAAGCGTCTCAATGAACGTATGGCAGAGCTGAAAAAGCGCCTTGATGATGGTGAGACACTTGATGCAATCGCCGCCGATGCAGGCGTCGAAAAACAGACCAAGCGTGGCATTACCCGCAATACGAATGATGCTGATTTTGGTTCGGCTGCAACGGCACAGGTATTCCGTGGCCCGCTTAACCACACAGGTACAGCAGGCGCTGTGTCAAATGATGGGCAGCTTCTGTTCAAGGTAATTGAAGTGGTTGAGCCTACAGCCGCTGGTCCTGAAGCCATTCCAGACGAACAGAAAACCTATCTCGCAACAGCCTTGACCAATGATCTTCTGGAACAATTGGTTGGTGAATTGCAAAAGCAGTACCCGGTTAAAATCAACCAGACGGCCATCAATAACGCACTGGCATTCTGACAAGCAGCGGACATAAAAGAATGGCTGACTTAAAACCCTATATCGCCAAGGCTGCCACCGGCACACCACTGTCGTTCGAGGATTCCAAAGCAGCCTTCGACATCATGATGTCCGGTCAGGCCACCCCTTCGCAGATCGGTGGCTTTCTGATGGCCTTGCGCGTGCGTGGCGAAACCGTACCGGAAATTGCCGGTGCTGTCGCCTCCATGCGTTCACGCATGGTACCGGTTTCAGCACCGGAGAATGCTGTGGACATTGTCGGCACGGGCGGCGACCAGTCCGGCTCATACAATGTCTCAAGCTGCTCTGCTTTTGTCATTGCTGGCGCAGGTGTTCCGGTTGCAAAACATGGCAATCGTGCCCTCTCCTCCCGTTCAGGGGCAGCCGATGCTCTTGCGGCTCTTGGCGTCAACATTGAAGCCGATGCCAATACAATTGGCCGCAGCATCAGTGAAGCAGGACTTGGCTTCATGTTTGCCCCCATGCATCATTCCGCTATGCGCCATGTTGGCCCCTCACGCGTTGAACTTGGCACCCGCACAATTTTCAATCTGCTCGGACCACTTTCAAATCCGGCGAGCGTCAAGCACCAGCTTGTTGGTGTCTTCTCGGCAGAATGGGTTGAACCGCTGGCGGAAGTTCTCAAGGAGCTGGGATCAAAAACCGCATGGGTCGTCTATGGCGATGGTCTTGACGAGATGACCACCGCTGGCACCACCAAGATTGCAGCATTGGAGAACGGCTCAATCCGCACATTTGAAATTGAGCCGGAAGATGTGGGGCTTCGCCGTGTGGATATATCTGAACTCAAGGGTGGAGACGCAGAGCTCAACGCCAAGGCACTGCTGGCAGTTCTCGAAGGTGCTAAAAATGCTTATCGTGATATCGTCTTGTTAAATTCAGCCGCAGCACTGGTAATTTCCGGCAAGGCAAAAGACCTTAAAGACGGTATTGCCCTTGCAACACAATCAATCGACAGTGGCGCTGCACTGACAGTTTTGCAAAAGCTTGTCGCTGTATCAAACGAACAGCCGCTCTGACGGAGAGGATTAAATCATGTCCACCGACATTTTGCGGAAAATCGAAGCCTATAAGCGCGAAGAAATCGCTGCCGCAAAGGCACGCCTTCCCCTTGATGAAGTGAAGGCACGCGCCAGGGATCAATCAGCAACCCGCGGTTTTCTCAAGGCTCTAGAAGCAAAACATGCGGCCAACAAGTTTGCGTTGATTGCAGAAATAAAGAAAGCAAGCCCGTCAAAAGGGCTTATCCGCCCGGATTTTGATCCACCCGCATTGGCGAAAGCCTATGAGGATGGTGGTGCCGCCTGCCTTTCTGTTCTAACCGATACACCATCTTTTCAGGGGGCGCCGGAATTTCTGACGGCTGCACGCAATGCCTGCTCTCTGCCTGCGCTGCGCAAGGATTTCCTTTTCGATACATATCAGGTCTACGAGGCACGCAGCTGGGGTGCTGATTGTATTCTTATCATTATGGCAAGCGTTGATAATGACCTCGCAAAGGCACTTGAAGAAACGGCTTTTGAACTTGGCATGGATGCATTGATTGAAGTGCATGACGAAACAGAGATGGACCGCGCATTGCAGCTTTCATCGCGTCTCATTGGCGTCAACAATCGCAACCTTCGTACCTTTGACGTTGATCTGGCCGTTTCCGAGCGCCTTGCTAAAATGGTGCCTTCAGATCGTGTACTGGTGGGCGAGAGCGGGATTTTCACCCATGATGATTGCCTGCGTCTTGAGAGGTCCAATATCGGCACATTCCTGATTGGAGAAAGCTTGATGCGCAAAGAGGATGTGGCAAGTGCTACTCGTGAGCTTCTGACTGGCAAGGCATAAGCAATGACTGTGAAACTCACCCATATTGATCAGACTGGTGCCGCCCATATGGTCGATGTTGGCGATAAGGTTGAGACTGAACGTCAGGCAACCGCTGTCGGTGCAGTGAGAATGAAGCCGGAAACTCTGGCGCTTATTCTCGAAGGGAACGCCGCCAAGGGCGATGTTATCGGCGCTGCACGGCTTGCTGGCATCATGGCTGCCAAGAAAACAGCGGATCTTATTCCGCTCTGTCATCCGCTCATGCTGACGAAAATATCCGTTGAAATTGAATCCGACCAGACTCTTCCCGGTCTGCGCATATCTGCGACAGCAAAACTCAAAGGCCGTACCGGGGTTGAAATGGAAGCACTTACCGCGGTTTCTGTAACCTGCCTCACTATTTATGACATGGCCAAAGCCGTCGATCGCCATATGGAAATCACTGATATTCATGTTTCAGCAAAGAGCGGCGGAAAATCAGGCAACTGGGAAGCCTGAAGTTTTCAGACGAGAGGAAGCCATATGTCCCTGCTGCCAGTCGATGAAGCACTTGCGCGCATTCTAAATAGCGTGCAACCGCATGGTACAGAGAATCTCTCCCTCTCTGAAGCAGGCGGGCGTGTTGTTGCAGAAGCCGTTCAGGCCAAACTGCAGCAACCTCCCTTCGATTGCTCGGCCATGGATGGCTATGCGCTGATTGCACCTGAGAAGATAAATTACCCTCTGGAATTCAATGTCATTGGCGAATCAGCGGCTGGTAAACGTTTTGAAGGCCGTCTGAAACAAGGCCAGGCTGTGCGTATTTTCACCGGCGCACCTATGCCCACAGATGCAGACAGCATCGTTATTCAGGAAGACACCGAACGTTGCGGGGAAAAACTGACAATCCATCAGGGATTAGACAAAGGTCGCCATATCCGTCGTGCGGGATTAGATTTTGCCCCCGGAGACATTGTAGTGCCGGTTGGACGCTCTCTTGATGCGCCAGCGCTTTCACTTGCAGCCGCCAGTGGCAATGCAACAATCTGCGTGTTCCGGCAACCACGTATCGCTATACTTGCTACAGGTGACGAACTCGTTCCCCCAGGAACAATCCCCGGCCCGGACCAGATTGTAGCTTCCAACAGTGTTGGAATCGCTGAGATTATCCGTCGTGCAGGTGGCACTCCAGAAGATCTGGGCATTATAGTTGACGATGCAGCAAAGATCGAAACGGCAATCAGTGACGCTTTTGCAGACAATATCGATATTCTGGTGACAATTGGTGGCGCGTCAGTCGGAGATCGCGACTTCGTTCATGATGCTTTACTCAATTGTGGCGTCGATCTCGATTTCTGGAAAATTGCCATGCGTCCGGGCAAGCCGCTCATGTATGGTCGCAAAACAGTTTCCGGTAAAACAGTGCATGTTATCGGACTTCCTGGTAATCCGGTTTCCAGCCTTGTTTGCAGCCTTGTTTTTCTGCGCCCACTGGTTGCCAAACTCTCCGGCACAGAATTGAGCGCAGACATTCGCCCGGCAAAGCTCGGTACAGCATTGAAATCCAATGATCATCGACGCGATTATATCCGCGCAACTGTCATACAGGCCCCTGACTGCACACTCATTGCAACCCCGTTTTCCGTGCAGGATTCATCAATGCTTACGGCTTTGGTCCGCTCTCAGGCATTATTGATCAGAAATGAAAATGCTCCTGCTGCAAAAGCTGGTGAATCATGTAAAGTATTGATCTTATAGTTAAACAAGTCATATTCAGAAACTATATCAATTATAGATAATCTAGAGCATATACTTTGAATGCTAAACCTGTTTTGAAGTGACAATTGGCAATCTGTCTGTTTCAAGATTTCCATTTTTGGAAGCTTTTGATGGAACTAGCGCTAAACACCAATTTGCGATCGTGTGTTTTAAAGGTTGCAAACAAAGAATTGTCGGTGCGTAATCCGGGTGTATGCGATACGAGGTGTCAGCAGCGACAGCGCCCCCTGGGTTTCTGGTGCGCGGGATGATGAGTTGAAAGTACGACATCAGGGTCAATGAAGCGGCTCAATACAAAACAACCATTTTCCTTTGACTTTTATACAGGTCTCGTAAAGACGCTACGAACCAAGTGTTGGGCATCTACGTCTTTGTAACTGAGCAGCAATCTGCAGTGAGTACTTAACAACCTTTCTAGCCGGTATCGAAAATACCTAACGTGGCCGTTGCAATACACCACAAAGTAAGTACCGCTGCATGGATGAGATTACCATAATTGGGCTGGATTTTACCAAAGCTGTTTTCCAGTTACCTGCGATCTCGTCAGATGGCCGCATCCTTGTTCGCTGCGCATTGCATAAACCACAAGTGCTGGGTTCTTGAAAAGTTATGCACCACAGGAAGTGATTTAAACTTCCGGGCCATTACAAAAAATGAAATAATAACGGAGAAAGTTCGCATACCGCTATCGCTTCATTAATAGCATAAATGTTCTATTCAATTATGCTCAGGATAACAGATGTATTGACTGCAATTCAGCGTCTGGTGTGCAGGCAAAATCACCCAAGACTGAGAATAACATATTCGCAACGCATACATCACTGTAAAAACCAATAAACAAAAACTGATTTTTTATCCCGGCCCTTCCGCCATTGTCAAAAAGTATCGCGGCAATCAAAATAGAAGTACTTTTGTTTATTTCTTCTCCATCTGGTCGCGTCTGGCTGGACACTTCGGCAAACAGACCCTTCAACAAAAACGCAGAAAAGAAGAAGTTCCGGTAACCGCGCACACGCTTAGAAAAGCTGGGGCTGTCTTTGCTTCTGAGACCGAGGCAATCCACATAAGTTTTCAACAATGTATGGTTTCTCTGCAACAATGATAGCTGAATTATATACAAGGAATAGAAATAAACTTTGCCTTGCAGAACGTGGAGTGAACAAGCTATACCCGCACCGGTAATCTGGGTGCGGGGATTAGGACGAAGTAAACAACAAAAAACAATAAGGTTTTTGACTAAGGCAAAATACCAGCCTTGTATTAACGGCAAATCCGAATTAATCGGTCTAAAACCTAGAGCGCTACGCGCTTTCGTTCTATGCTTATACGCATGTCTTTAACCCAAAACCGGTTTCCACTTTTGGGAGGCATGCTTGAACATTCTCGGTAATCCCGGAAAGCCGAATGCTCTCCGGGATTATGTCTTGAAAAGGATAAATTCATGCGTGCCTTGCAGCTTCTTGATGACCGTCGTCTCGAAATGACCGACATTGCACCACCTGCCGAGCCCGGCAATGGCGAAGTAACAGTGAGGATCAAGGCCGTTGCACTCAACCATATTGACGTATGGGGCTGGCGCGGCATGGCATTTGCCAAGCGCAAAATGCCATTGGTGATCGGAGCCGAAGCATCCGGTGTGGTTGATGCAATCGGCCCGGGCGTATCCAATGTTCTGCCGGGTCAGCTCGTGTCGATCTATGGTGCACGCACATGTGGTCTGTGCAAGGCTTGCCGTGAAGGTCGTGACAATCTCTGCGAGCATGTGGGCGGCGTTCACGGTTTCCATCTCGATGGCTTTGCCTGTGAAGCCGTCAATCTGCCAGCACGTTTGCTGGTTCCCGCACCTCCCGGTGTTGATGCGATTGGTGCGGCTGTTGCTCCTGTTACCTTTGGTACGGTTGAGCATATGCTGTTTGACAATGCCAAGCTCCAGCCGGGTGAAACAGTGCTTGTTCAGGCCGGCGGTTCAGGCATTGGTTCGGCGGCTATTCAGCTTGCCAAGAAGATGGGCTGCACAGTCATCACCACGGTTGGCTCAGACGACAAGATCGAAAAAGCCAAGGCGCTTGGTGCTGATCATGTCATCAACTATCGTGTTGACCGCTTTGAAGGTGTTGTGCGCAAGCTTACCAGGAAAAAAGGCGTTGACGTTGTGTTTGAGCATGTTGGTGCCGACACATGGGCAGGCTCAATGCTCTGCATGAAGCGCGGTGCACGTCTTGTCACCTGTGGTTCAACCTCCGGTGTATCGACCAATATGAACCTGATGCAACTGTTCCAGCAGCAGCTTAAAATCCTCGGCTCCTTCGGTTGCCGCATGGAAAATATGGCTGATGCGATGCAGAAAATGGCGCAGGGTGTTGTACATCCGGTTATCGACACCATTGTCGGCTTTGATGACATTGACACCGCCTTGAAGCGCATGGAAGGCCGCGACGTGTTCGGCAAGATCGTATTGCAGATCGACTAAGCTCCGGCCCAGTAAATGATGTTCAAGTTCAAGCTTCTTCTCTTCAAGTGGTCGCGCAAGCTCAAGCAGTTTAACTACTGGCTTTGGGCGCAGGCTGTGTTTATCGCGCTCGCACTGCTGCGTCTGCTGCCTGCCAAAAGCGCAATCCGCTTTTCGGCATGGTTTGCGCGAAAAGTGGGACCGCTCACACCTCGACACAAGGTTGCCACCAACAATCTGCGTCTGGCTTACCCTGAGAAGAGCGACGCTGAAATTGAGAAAATCGCCGTTGAAATGTGGGATTCGATGGCACGTCTTTTCGCGGAATATATTTTCCTCGATGCGATCTTCGATTTTGATCCCAATGCGACGGAACCGGGGCTGATCGAAGTCGAGGGCATTCCGATTTTTGAGCGTCTGCGCGACGAGAAAAAACCGCATATCTTTTTCACCGCACATACGGGCAATTTTGAACTTCTGCCGATTTGTGCAGGGACATTCGGCCTTGATGTAACCGCCCTCTTCCGTCCGCCGAACAATCCCTATATCGCAAAAACAGTTCTTAAAGCACGCAAGACCAATATGGGTCATCTGGTGCCTTCCAAGGCTGGCGCCGCATGGTCGCTGGCGCGTGTTCTGGATGCAGATGGCAATGTCGGGATGCTGGTGGATCAAAAATTCCAGCGCGGCATTCCCTCCACATTCTTCAATCGCCCCGTAAATACCAATCCGCTTTTGGCAAAGCTCGCAAGGCAATATGATTGCGATGTTTATCCCGCACGCTGTATTCGCCTGCCCGGTGGCCGTTATCGGCTTGAGTTGAAAGAGCGCATGGAACTGCCACGCGACGAAAAGGGCGAGATCGACATTGCTGCGACTGCGCAGCTTCTTAACGATACTGTTGAGGAATGGGTACGTGAATATCCGGGCCAGTGGATGTGGTTCCACAAACGCTGGGGTTGAGATTCAATATCTGCATTCGGTAAAAAACTGGCCGAGCGCATTTTATCATATGATGTGACAAGCATCTTGCAAGGGAGACAACCATGCGTCCTATCGCAATCGCCCCATCCATTCTGTCCGCAGACTTTGCGCGTCTGGGTGAAGAAGTCGATGCTGTGCTTGAAGCCGGTGCAGACTGGATTCATATCGATGTTATGGATGGCCATTTCGTACCAAATATCACATTTGGTCCACAGGTCGTCAAAGCAATCCGTCCGCGCACCAAGGCGTTCTTTGATACGCATCTGATGATTGCGCCATGCGATCCTTACCTTGAAGCCTTTGCCGATGCAGGCTGTGATCTGATCACAGTCCATGCCGAAGCAGGTGCACATACGCATCGTTCGCTCCAGAGCATACGCGCATTGGGCAAAAAATCCGGTCTGGCGCTCAATCCGGCAACACCTGTCGAAGCTCTGACCAACGTCATCGACGATGTTGATCTTGTGCTGGTCATGACCGTCAATCCGGGCTTTGGCGGCCAAAAATTCATCGCTCCGATGCTGGACAAGATTAAACGCGTTCGCGAGATGATTGGCGATCGCCCGATTGACATCGAAGTCGATGGCGGCATCACGCCGGACACCGCCGGTCTGGTTGTTGCTGCGGGCGCCAATATTCTCGTTGCAGGTTCTGCCGTTTACAAAGGCAATTCGGTCGAGAGCTATGCCGCTAACATCAAAGCCATTCGCGAAGCCGCAAAAGCAGCACGATAATAGATTTTTCCGGGGTTATGTGCGTTGAGCGGAGCCTCCGGCTCTGCTAAACACCCAGCACTCCCTTTACCCAAGACCTGCAGCCCGGCAGACGGGCCGCCAAAACAGGATATGCCCATGATCCCGCGCTATTCCCGACCAGAAATGGTTGCTATCTGGTCTCCCGAAACCAAGTTCCGTATCTGGTTTGAAATTGAGGCCTATGCATGTGAGGCGCTTGCCGAACTCGGCGTAATCCCCAAGGAAGCTGCAAAGACCATCTGGGAAAAAGGTAATGTCGCAAAGTTCGACGTTGCACGCATCGACGAAATCGAAGCCGTCACCAAGCATGATGTCATCGCATTTCTCACACATCTGGCCGAATTTATCGGGCCTGACAGCCGTTTCGTGCATCAGGGCATGACCTCATCGGACGTGCTTGATACAACTTTGAACGTTCAGCTTGTACGTGCAGCTGATCTGCTGCTTGCAGATATGGACCGCGTGCTTGCTGCCCTTAAAAAACGTGCTTTCGAACATAAGGATAGTGTTCGTATTGGCCGTAGCCATGGCATTCATGCCGAACCGACCACAATGGGTCTGACATTCGCGCGTTTTTATGCCGAAATGTCGCGCAACCGCGCACGTCTTGTGGCAGCCCGTGCAGAAATCGCGACCGGTGCCGTATCTGGCGCGGTTGGCACATTTGCCAATATCGACCCACGGGTTGAAGAATATGTATGCGAAAAGCTTGGTCTTTCAGCCGAGCCGGTTTCCACGCAGGTGATTCCGCGCGACCGTCACGCCATGTTCTTTGCAACTCTTGGCGTTATTGCTTCGTCGATTGAAAATGTTGCCATCGAAATCCGCCACATGCAGCGCACCGAAGTTCTGGAAGCAGAAGAGTTCTTCGCGCCCGGCCAGAAAGGTTCGTCAGCGATGCCGCACAAGCGTAATCCTGTTCTGACTGAAAACCTGACCGGCCTCGCCCGTCTGGTGCGCATGTCGGTTGTACCAGCTATGGAGAACGTTGCCCTGTGGCATGAACGCGATATTTCGCATTCAAGCGTTGAGCGTGCGATTGGCCCCGATACCACCATCACGCTCGACTTTGCGTTAAACCGTCTGGCTGGTGTTGTCGAAAAGCTGGTGATCTACCCGGAAAACATGCTCAAAAACATGAACAAGTTCCGCGGCCTTGTGCATTCACAGCGTGTTCTGCTTGCTCTCACACAGGCTGGTGTTTCGCGTGAAGATTCCTACCGTCTCGTACAGCGCAATGCCATGAAGGTCTGGGAACAGGGTGCAGACTTCCTTGAAGAACTGCTTGCTGACCAAGAAGTACGTGCAGCGCTTTCTGAAGAGCAGATCCGCGAAAAATTCGATCTCGGCTATCATACCAAACATGTTGATACGATTTTCAAGCGCGTTTTCGGCTAAACATTAGCCTTCATAAATTGAATCCGAAAAAAGCCCCATGCTCTTGTAAGCATGGGGCTTTTTAGTACCTTGAGTTAGGCGCTCTTTTTGATTGTGTTGATCACATTGCCCCATGGATCTTCAAAGACGTGATCATTGCCGCCGCGCGTATCTTCCATTTCAACCCATGCAAGACCTGTACGATCCTTGTCACGCAAGCCCGCACCTGAACTCTGCCAGGCGTTCGCACCGATATGGTGGTGATAACCACCCGTCGACAAAAACACGGCCTTGTCGCCATAGTTCTGCACAGTGTTGAAACCCAGTTCATTATTCCAGAAAGATTCCGCATCTTTCGCATTGCCAACACGCAAGTGAACATGGCCAACAACCGTATTCTGCGGTGCTCCGGTCCATTCACCACCTTCGTGATCAATAACGTCGAGAAGATTTTTCACATCAAGCGCTTCCGTGCCCATGACAACGCGATCACCATTCCACTGCCATGTCTTATATGGACGGTCGGCATAGATTTCGATGCCATTGCCTTCAGGATCAGTCAGATAGATCGCTTCACTGACATTATGATCAGACGCACCGGCAACAGGCAATTGCTTGTCGATGGCACGGCGTGACCAGCGAGCCAGATCGCCACGTGTCGGCAGTAAAAACGCAGTGTGATAAAGACCGGCACTGCGCGGATCATCTGCTTTCGCTGCGGAAAACTGCTCGATCTCCATCAGCTCACGATCGCCAGCGCCCAGCACAATCGAAGCGCCACGGCGTGTCATTTCACGCAAGCCAACCACATCACGGTAATATTCAGCCAGAGATTCTGCATCACGCGCCTTCAAACCAATACGCGCCACCCGAACCGGGGTCGTCATTGCAAAAGGCAAAGGAGCATTTTGGGCTGCGGCCTGATCCGCCACTTTATTTACTGTTTCAGTCATTTCATTCTCCTTCGACGGCATTTCAGCACGTGCGGAAAGAATATTGCTCATAACGGTAGCACCCGCAGTTCCGAGTATCGTTCTTCTGCTGATGGCCATGTTCGCAAAATCCTCTTTGGTGTTATCTTCCGCCTAAAGATCACAATTTCGAGAGTGTTTCACAAGATAGCGATCTGCGAACAAGCTGTTCATCATTTGCGTCATCCGGGTTCCTGACTCTGGCTCTGTGCCAACTCTATAGCTCTGCTTGAAGATGCATTGAAACAACTCTAAATAGGGATCATGAAAGTTAAAGATTCCGATATCCTCATCATTCCCGGCTACACCAATTCCGGCCCTGATCACTGGCAAAGCCGCTGGGAGAACAAACTCTCGACAGCGCGGCGCGTTGAGCAAGCCGAATGGTCAAAACCAGTCAAGGAAGACTGGGTAGCGCAATTGGTTAAAGCCGCAAATGAAGCGACAAAGCCTATTGTTCTTGTTGCTCATTCGCTTGGCGTTGCAACGGCAGTTCATGCCATTCCACAAATCCAGCATAAAGTGGCTGGTGCATTTTTTGTTGCACCTCCCGATGTAGCGAATGAAAAAATCCGCCCCAAACATCTGATGACATTTGGCCCCTATCCACGTGAGCGTCTGCCATTTCCAACCATTGCAGTTGTCAGTCGCAATGATCCCTTCTCAAGTTTTGAAGCCGCAGAAGAGATTGTGAAGGACTGGGGCGCCTTGTTGATTGATGCGGGTGATGCAGGCCATATCAATTCGGAATCAGGCCATGGACCATGGCCGGAAGGCTCTATGGTTTTCGCTGAATTCATGAGCAATCTTCAGCCGCCAAAGTCACATTAAATCAATATCTTATTCTATTTTGTGATCAAATGGATTTAAACCAGCTTGATAAGCGGCAGATGAAATATCTGCCGCTTTTCTTTTATGCGCGGACAGCATCCACCAGCATTTTCGCGCCAAGGCGCAAATAGCCGCCATCATTTGCAAGGGTTACAAACTGGAAGCCCAGCGGGATATAGCGTCGGGCAAATTCTGCTGACGGCGAATAAATGCCTGCGAATTTACCTGCCGCAGCAGCCTTACGAGCGATTGTGCTTATCGGCTCGATGATGGAATCTGAGTCCGGGTTAGCCTCACGGCCATTGCTCCAGGCAATCGAGAAATCAGCCGGACCAACAAAAACGCCATCAATGCCACGGACGCCGAGAATCTCATCAAGCGCATCGTAAGCATCACGGGTTTCAATCATTGCAAAGGCAAGCGTATCCTGATTGGCTGTGACCAGATAATCATTGGAACCCGGCGTGCCGTAATCAGCATTGGCACGGAACACGCCCCATGAGCGTTCACCAATCGGCGGATATTTCATTGAAGCTGCAAATTTACGCGCATCTTCCACCGAATTGATCATTGGAGCGATGACAGCCTGGGCACCAAAATCAAGTGCACGGCTGGCCATATCAAAACGGCCTACAGGAATGCGCACCGCCGGCGGCTTGCCCGCATTCACTATCAGTCCAAGACCACGAAGCACACTCTGCTCATCATGTCCGCCATGCTGCATATCAAGTGTTACAGCATCAAAAGCGCTATGCGCCAGAACTTCAATAGTGAGCGCTTCCGGCAGCGACGACCAAGCCGAGAGCACAGTTTCGCCGGCACGAAGACGCGAAGACAAAGACATGCATATTCCCCTGAATTTCAAAATGAAGGGCGGAAATGCATTTTGCATTCCGCCCTTTCGTCGTCCGTTAGTCTTTCTGGACCTGCTGAACTGCTTCCTCCAGGAAAGCGAACATCTTTTCGCGAATGGTCTCGTCTGTAACGCTCACATTGGCTGCGTCAAAATCTGCACGCAGCTTGCGGAAGACATCTTCGTCACCTGCTTCTTCAAAATCGGCAGCAACAACTTCACGTGCATAGGCTTCTGCATCTGCATCGTGCTTGCCCAGAAGCTCCGCAGCCCAGAGACCAAGAATCTTGTTGCGGCGTGCCTCTGCCTTAAAGCGAAGTTCAGCATCATGTGCGAACTTGTTTTCAAAAGCATTGCGGCGATCATCCATGCCAGTGGCCATTCTTACAACTCCCAAGCTGTTATCTTATGTGAGATCATCATCCATTCTCTTGCCTAAAGCTGGCAAGGAGAGCAAGATTATACAAGAGCCAAACATAACTTTCTTGGTTTATATGGCTCCAAAACGCTTAAAACGGGGGAACGGGCATAAAGCAGGATTGTTAAAAGACCACAATTGCTATAGGTAGCCCGCGAGAATAGCGGCAATTGCCGATCATCACATTTTTGGAAATCCGAGAAAAGCCATGAACCGTCGCCGCCGTATTTACGAGGGCAAGGCCAAGATTCTTTATGAAGGCCCTGAACCCGGTACTCTTGTCCAGTTCTTCAAAGATGACGCAACCGCGTTCAACGCGAAGAAGCATGAAGTTGTTGACGGAAAAGGCGTGTTGAACAACCGCATTTCTGAACACATTTTCACACAGCTCAACCGTATCGGCATTCCAACGCACTTCATCCGCCGCCTCAATATGCGTGAGCAGCTGATCAAGGAAGTGGAAATCATTCCGCTTGAAGTCGTTGTGCGCAACGTGGCAGCGGGATCACTGTCCAAGCGCCTCGGCCTCGAAGAAGGCACTGTCCTGCCACGCTCGATCATCGAGTTTTACTACAAGGCAGACGCTCTTGATGACCCAATGGTCACAGAAGAGCACATCACTGCTTTTGGCTGGGCAAGCCCGGCGGAAATTGACGACATCATGGCTCTCGCCATTCGTGTCAACGACTTCCTTACAGGCCTGTTCCTCGGCATCGGCATCCAGCTTGTCGATTTCAAGATGGAATGCGGACGCCTGTTTGAAGGCGATATGATGCGTATCGTCGTTGCCGATGAAATTTCGCCGGACTCAGCGCGTCTTTGGGATATCAACACCAATGACAAGCTCGACAAGGACCGTTTCCGCCGCGATATGGGCGGACTTGTTGAGGCTTATCAGGAAGTGGCTCGTCGCCTCGGTATCATGAACGAGAACGAAACTTCCCGCCCTTCCGGTCCGACACTTGTGAAGTAAAATCCGCACAGCCCGGAACGAAAGTTACCGGGCTGTTTTCATTCAGCTAAATAAATCAGCAGGAACTACTCAGTGATCAAGGCACGCGTCACCGTTACACTGAAAAACGGCGTTCTCGACCCACAGGGCAAGGCTATTGTCGGCGCTCTCGGCAGCTTGAATTTCCAAGGCGTCAATTCTGTGCGCCAGGGCAAGGTTTTCGATATTGAAATCGAAGGCAGCGACAAGGCAAAAGCTGAAGCCGAAATCAAAGCCATGTGCGAGAAGCTGCTCGCCAACACAGTTATTGAAGACTACGCAATCGTCATCGCCTGACACACTGCGCTCAGCAGGTATTTTTGTGCGCTTTCAGCCCGCTTAACCGCAGTGCTGAAGCCCTCAGATTCAAAGAGACATAAACGCCATGAAAGCAGCAGTCGTTCTTCTTCCGGGCCTCAACCGCGACCGCGACATGATTGCGGCCGTCACCAAGATTTCCGGTCAGGCTCCCGTCACCGTCTGGCAGACAGATACATCCATCCCTGATGATGTGGATCTGATTCTGGTTCCCGGTGGATTTTCCTATGGTGATTATCTGCGCTGCGGCGCAATTGCAGCACGTATGCCAATCATGCAGGCCATTCGAGAGAAGGCCGACAAGGGTGTGATGGTTATCGGTGTCTGCAACGGCTTCCAGATTCTTGTTGAAGCAGGTATGTTGCCGGGTGCGCTGATGCGCAATACATCGCTGAAATTTGTCTGTCGTGAAGTAAAGCTCGAAGTCAGCAATGCCAACACTTCATTCACACGCAATTATCAACCGGGGCAGATTATTCGCTGCCCGGTTGCGCATCATGATGGCAATTATTTTGCCGATGCTGAAACATTGAAGCGTATCGAAGGTGAAGGTCAGGTCGTTTTCCGTTATGCGCAAGGCACCAACCCGAATGGTTCAATCAATGATATTGCCGGTATCGTCAATGCCCGTGGCAATGTGCTGGGCATGATGCCACATCCTGAAAATCTCATTGAAGCGGCACATGGCGGCGATGATGGCCGTGCACTCTTTGCAGGCGCATTGGGAATTGCCGCTTAAAAAAGCCACCCTTTGAACTGATGAAACGGCCCTCGTCTCAAAACGAAGGCCGTTTTTTTGTGCTTGCTGTGGCTATCTTAATTGATAGCACCTGCGCAATCGACTGGCGCGTTATGCAAATTCATGGCAGCTTGGGCATTGCATACTTCCTGCGGCAACCGAATCGGGGAAATTATCGATGCAATTATATTCACGCCCACTCTCCCCTTATTCCGCATTTGTGCGTGGCGTTCTTTATCTCAAGGAGCTTCCGTTCAAACCAATCAACATGCCCTATCCATTTCCGGCGGATTTTGGCAATGTGACACCACTCAAGCGCGTCCCTGTTCTGATCACCGGATCCGGCGAAACACTGTTTGAAGCAGCAGTTATCGCAGAATATCTGGAGGACCATTACCCTGAGACTCCCGTCCTTCCCGGAACCCCGCGTGAACGTGCGCTGATCCGCCTTCTGGCGCGCGTGACAGAGCTTGATGTTCTCGGTCCGGCAATGAAACTTTTTATCCTGCTAAGCCAACCGGAAAAAGACGAGGCTTCCATAAATCGACTTTTTACCAAGCTGCATACTGGCTTGAGCGTCGTGGAATCCCGGCTGACCAATGATGATTTTGCGCTCACAAATGCGCCAACCCTTGCAGATGCATGGCTGCTTCCAGTGCGTTTTCTGATGGAGCCTCTCAAAAAACTGGCCGGAAAACCAGATTTGCTGGATGCCTACCCAAAATTCGACATATATGCAGTGAAAGCAAAGCAAGATCCCATATTTGAGCTTGTCTGGAATGAGATGGGTGATGGATTAAAATCATTCATGCCTCAGCTTGCCTGAGTTACCTGCTCACTTTAACTCTTTGTTTCTATACGTTTTCAGCAATATCAATAACGAAATTGCTGAAAATGTTTTTATGGAGTCTTCCTTGAAGAACAAGACCATTGCGCTTGCAGCACTGTCCGCGCTTGCAATGATTGCAGCTTGCGCACCAAAGCCCTCACCCAGCCCTGCGTCCACCAATGTCAGCAAAGCAGCACTCGCAACCATGGAACGCATTGCTCTGGGTGCCAATAAATGCTGGTTTAAATCCAGAGACAAAGACTTCCGTGGCTATGCATTTGCACCAGAATTAAACTCGTTTACCGGACGTCCGCGCATGTTGGTGGTACCAGCCCGCAATCTTGCGGGACGCCCATTGCTTGTAGTGCAGGCCGAAGGCAATCCGGCACGGATCGAGGCTTTTGGCCCGATGATGCATCAGGCGCAAAGCAGCCGTATCAGTGCAGATATCAACCGCTGGGCATCCGGCCAGAAAGACTGCGGATAGGCTGACATATGCTCCCGCATATGCATTGTTTTTTTTGCTCTCCAACAGTTCGCAACCATATCGAAAACGGCTTCATAACTTTGCGACAATTGCTGGAAAATGGACAAGTAGGCTATGAAGGCTGCATTTGAGCCGGGAAATCGGCATTTTCCTGTCGCGCTTACAAAAGAGTTAGGTTAAAGAGACCCCTTGAAACCTTAGGTGTCCGCCCTTCGGCAGAAGTTTCCGGGTACCGCAGCCTGCGACGGGGTCCCTCATCTACATGACTATTTCAAATAAGCGCGACATCACGCCAGAACTTATCCAAGCTCACGGTCTGAAGCCCGATGAATATCAGCGAATTCTCGACCTGATCGGGCGTGAACCAAGCTTTACCGAGCTTGGCATTTTCTCGGCCATGTGGAACGAGCATTGTTCCTACAAGTCGTCGAAGAAGTGGCTGCGGACGCTGCCGACCACTGGACCGCGCGTCATTCAGGGCCCCGGTGAAAACGCCGGTGTTGTGGATATTGGCGATGGCGACTGTGTCGTCTTCAAGATGGAAAGCCACAACCATCCATCTTATATCGAGCCTTATCAGGGTGCTGCGACCGGCGTTGGTGGTATTTTACGTGACGTGTTCACCATGGGCGCACGTCCGATTGCTGCCATGAACGCATTGCGTTTTGGTGAGCCTGATCATCCGAAAACCCGCCACCTCGTGTCCGGTGTTGTTTCGGGTGTTGGCGGTTATGGCAATGCTTTTGGCGTACCGACCGTTGGTGGCGAAGTCAATTTCGACAAGCGTTATAATGGCAATATTCTCGTCAATGCATTTGCTGCCGGTCTTGCCAGGCATGACGGCATCTTTCTGTCTGAAGCCAAGGGCGTTGGCCTGCCAGTTGTCTATCTTGGTGCCAAGACGGGCCGCGACGGCGTTGGTGGCGCCACAATGGCATCTGCTGAATTTGACGAATCAATCGAAGAAAAGCGTCCTACCGTTCAGGTCGGCGATCCATTTACTGAAAAATGCCTGTTGGAAGCCTGTCTTGAACTGATGGCTTCAGGCGCGGTTATTGCCATTCAGGACATGGGTGCTGCTGGTCTCACCTGTTCTGCAGTTGAAATGGGCGCGAAGGGCGATCTTGGTATTGAACTCATTCTCGACCATGTTCCGGTTCGCGAAGAGAACATGACGGCCTATGAAATGATGCTGTCGGAAAGCCAGGAGCGTATGCTCATGGTTCTCAAGCCGGAAATGGAAGAAGAAGCAAAAGCGATCTTCCGTAAATGGGGTCTTGATTTCGCAATTGTTGGCAAAACCACCGACGATCTGCGCTTTCGCGTTATCCATCAGTGTGAAGAAGTCGCCAATCTGCCGATCAAGGAACTCGGTGACGAGGCTCCTGAATATGACCGTCCATGGATGGAGCCGGGCAAGCATGCGCCACTGCCTGCCAGCAATGTGCCGCAGGTTGAAGATTATTCGGATGCGCTGCTCAAGCTTGTCGGCTCGCCTGACGGTTCGTCACGACGCTGGGTTTATGAGCAATATGATACGCTCATTCAGGGCAATTCCTTGCAGCTCCCGGGCGGTGACGCC
Organism: Brucella gallinifaecis; assembly: GCF_006476605.1. Lineage (GTDB taxonomy): Bacteria > Pseudomonadota > Alphaproteobacteria > Rhizobiales > Rhizobiaceae > Brucella > Brucella gallinifaecis. The sequence continues at coordinate 160,805 of NZ_ML636803.1, read as the reverse complement.
GGTGTGGTCCGCGTTGAGGGTCATGCAACCAAGGCGCTCGCCTTCTCATCAGACGTAACGCCGCGCTATTGCGAAGCGGATCCGTTTGAAGGTGGCAAACAGGCGGTTGCCGAATGCTGGCGCAACATTACCGCGACCGGTGCCGAGCCGCTTGCCTCGACTGACAACCTCAATTTCGGCAATCCTGAAAAGCCGGAAATCATGGGGCAACTGGTCAAGGCTATCGAAGGCATTGGCGAAGCCTGCCGTGCGCTCGATTTCCCGATCGTTTCGGGCAATGTGTCGCTTTACAACGAAACCAATGGTCAGGCAATCCTGCCAACTCCGACCATTGCCGGTGTCGGCCTCATCCCTGACTGGTCGCAAATGGCCAAAATCGGCGGCATGCAGGATGGTGACATGCTGGTTCTCCTCGGCGGCGACGGATCACATCTTGGACAGTCGATCTATCTGCGGGACCTGTTCGACCGCGCTGATGGCCCTGCCCCAACGGTTGATCTTGCAATTGAAAAGCGTAATGGCGACTTTGTTCGTTCGGCTATCCGCAATGGTCAGGTAAATGCCTGCCACGATCTGTCCGATGGTGGTCTTGGAGTTGCCGTTGCTGAAATGGCTATCAAGTCAGGCAAAGGTGCAACCCTTGACGCAGGAGATGGTCTTGCCCATGCAACATTGTTTGGTGAAGATCAGGCTCGTTATGTGATTGCGGCAACGCCTGAAATGGCAAAGCTGATTACTCTCAATGCAGAAGGTATGGGGATTCCGTTCCGTATCCTTGGCACGGTCGGCGGGGAGCGTCTGACATTTGGTTCAACAGTTGATGTTGCAGTTGCAGACCTTATCACGGCTTATGAGGGCTGGTTCCCGGGCTTTATGAGTGGTGAAGCAACGACCGATAACTAATCCTTGTCGGTCAGAACTGTTACCAATTGACACCCGGCCTGGAACTCTGTGCCGGGTGTTTGCTTGTCGGCAATATAAACGTTAGACAGTTGAGCATTGACGTATCACGATGATGCGTTACGATTCGGTATGAACTTTATTCTACGCATTATCCGACGCAAAACCGCTGCACATTTTTGCTGGAAATGCTCTACAAGCCCTAAAAGGCAGGAGATTATACATGGCTATGGACGCTCATGAGATCGAAAAACTGATACGCGAAGGTATTCCCGGCGCAAAGGTTACGATCCGCGACCTTGCCGGAGACGGAGACCACTATGCCGCCGAAGTTGTTGCGGAAAGCTTCCGTGGCAAATCGCGTGTACAGCAGCACCAGATGGTCTATGATGCCCTTAAAGGGAACATGGGCGGCGTGCTGCACGCCCTTGCTCTGCAGACAAGTGTGCCGGAATAAACCAATGCAGCCTGTTTTTATGCAACATGGCTAGAGCGCATTTCGATCTAATTTCAACCAGATCAGCGCCTCTAACCAGATATGTTTTAAGCACCGTCTTATCGATGCTCGCCTTATTATGAACAGGTCATAACCTATTAGTTTGACATGAATGATGTAAGACCATCCATTCGGATTTGATAAGGAAAGGCGAAGGAAATGTGGTACATTTTCAAGCCTTTCCGACGACCTTGCCCGTGGGTTGGACTACATCTCTCGGGCATCGAAATGACCTGGCGATCTGCGTTGTCGAATCGCTCAGCAGGGGGAACAACCCCGGTCTTCATGTTTCTCTCTTTGAATATTTGGGCATATCTGGTCATTTCAGATGCCATTCTCATCAGATTAATGGGTCCTGATGCTAGGATCAATCTTCATGCTTTAAGTAACGCAAAAAGCCACAAACAATGCAAATGATCAAGTTTTGCGCCAGAAAAGACAATCAAATCATTGAATGGTCTTACTATCGGGCATTTTACCCATAATGTTAACGAGACTGATTCTTACTGCCACAATCCGAGGACCTTATTTTGACCGACCTGTCCCCCTTCAATAAGTCGTTCGACGCTTTTTTATTTGATATGGATGGTACTATTTTGAGTTCCATTGCAGCGACCGAACGTGTTTGGAGCCAATGGGCCATCCGTCATGGTATTGATCCGGTAACATTTATTCCAACCATTCATGGTGTTCGCGCAGTCGATACGGTGCGCAGGCTCGGTCTGCCGCATCTCGACCCGGATATCGAAGCCAAAATTCTGCTTGATGCAGAAATAGCCGATCTTGATGGGATCGTACCCGTTGAAGGTGCACTCGATTTTCTCAAGGCGCTACCAGAAGACCGCTGGGCAATCGTCACTTCTGCACCGATTGAACTGGCACGGCGTCGTTTGCAAGCAGCCGGGATTGCGCTGCCAAAAATCATTGTTTCTGCTGAAGATGTAGAGCGCGGTAAACCAAGCCCGGAATGTTTTGAACTTGGCGCAAAGCGGCTTGGTTTCGATCCGCATAACTGCCTAGTGTTTGAAGATGCGCCAGCCGGGATTATTGCTGGCGAAACCGCTGGAGCACATGTCATCGTGGTTACTGCAACACATCTGCATTCACCTGAAACTGCTCATAGAAGCATTAAAAGTTACAATGAACTGAAACTGTTGGTTGATCGCGATACAGGTACTCTTTCGCTGAGCGATGCTTCAATCTGATATCCATCGGTTGGCGCGAATTATATCACGCGCCGCCCTTCTCGCCACACGGTGCGGATGATCGGCACATGCTCGGCAATCTGCACACGCACCAGATCACCGCGTTTGCCAATGGCAATCTCGCCGCGATCATCAAGACCGACTGCCCTCGCCGGGTTTGCTGAAACAAATCTGAGCGCCTGTGGCAAGGTGATTTCATCCATCACGTCTGCCATGAAAAACGCAGCCTGCATCATGCTTGCCGGTATATAATCCGACGAAATAATATCAAGATGACCAGCTTCTGCCAGCTCACGCGCCGAAACATTGCCGGAATGTGAGCCGCCGCGCACCATATTGGGCGCCCCCATCAGTACAGACATGCCGGATTCTTTGGATGCTTTCGCGGCCATATGCGTAGTCGGAAACTCAGCCACACGAATGCCTTGTGCATTTGCCTGAGCAACATGATCAGCAGTTGCATCATCATGACTGGCAAGCACAACAGCGCGTGCGTTACAGGCAGTTGCAATTGAGGTCCGGTTTGTTGCCGAATATTGCTGCGATTGTTGCATACGCTTTTCGCAATAATGGATAAACTCTTCTTCGGAAACCTTAAGCTTACTCATATAATAAAGCTTATAGGTCTCAATATCGGTAAATTGACGCTGGCCAGGCGCATGATCCATCAATGATACCAGCCTGACCAGTGGATGCTCACCGAAGCGTTCAAAGGCGCTCAGACAATCAGGAGCTGACACCTCGCAGCGCAAATGCAGAAAATGATCAGCACGTAGCCGTCCGGCTTCACGGCCCTGCGCAATGGCAGACGAGAGCCTACGCATATCCTCAATACCGGTAGCGGCCTCTTCATCGAACCCGATACGAAGTGCATCGAACACAGTTGTAATGCCCGAGGCTGCAATCTGCGCATCATGCGCCTGCACTGCGGCAATCGGATTCCAGCGCACTTTCGGACGCGGCGCATAATGACCCTCAAGATGATCAGTGTGCAATTCCACCAGACCCGGCGTCAGGTAATCTCCTGCCATATCCTTGCCGGAAACCGATGGGCCGGATGCTATATCTGTGATGATGCCATCAACAATTTTTACTGCCCCATAGACCACCTCATCGGGCAGAATAATATTTGCATTTTTTAAAATTAATTCAGTCATTATTCCTCAAGCCCTCCCCACGGCCCGAAAGGACCGCTTGGCCAGCTTATCACCACCGGTCATGGGATGAAGCGAATGAATCTCAAAAGGAGCGCCTTTTTCGCTCTCCACAAACAGCGCCAGATTGGCAACCTCAACAGGTTCATCAAGCACAGGTGAAAAAAACTCATCAAGCGCACGCTCAACCTGCGGACGCTGTTTTTCATTTACAGCCCCTGTCAGAGTCATATGAAAGCGAAACTCATCAAACACATAAGGATAACCCCAGCGATCAAGATTCTGCCGCTGCGTTGCGCTTAAACGTTCGGGACGGCGCTTTGCAATTTCAGCATCACGCAGTGGCGCACGAAAACGGTCAAATGAAACAACAACATCATTGGCAAGCTGGTTAAGTTCTGCAACCGGCTCTTCGGGCGCAAGCGCAAAAAACGGGCCGATAGCCTGAACTTTCAGACGTGGAATCACAAAAGGCCTGCTAGAAGATGCAAAATACATCAAAGCTGAAAGCAGGTCGCTTTCCTCAAAGCCCTCTTCAAGCCTGAAGGGTGCTTTCAGTGTTCCGTGAAAACCATATCGGCGCGGTTCCTCGGTGAGTGCCAAAATATCGTCCGCTGCAAGTGTGCGAATCGCAGGGAGTTTCACTGCCTCGCCACTAAACGCACTGCGCCCCAGCCAGTTTGCAGCTACTTTCAAAAGCGCGTCGCCAGAAGGTGGCGTAAAATAAATCGCGTAACGCATGGTGATTCCTCTTTTGCCGGGATCGTTACACGCGGAATGTGGCAAGTCGATAAAGAGAGGAGCGATCAGGTTTTACATCCCGCTAAATTCGTATAGGCGTATATTTAACAGCAATGAGGAGATAATGATGGGTGGCTTCGCATCGATTGGTGAATGCATGATCGAACTATCAGGTGGTGATAGCGATCAATGGCACATGGGATATGCCGGGGACACACTGAATACTGCCTGGTATATACGTGCACTGACCGAGCACTCATTTCCAGTCGATTACGTCAGTGCGTTCGGCGAAGACAGCTTTTCGCAAAAACAACGTAATTTCTTGACCGATAACGGGATTGGCATTGCGCAAAGCCCGATCATCAAAGGCGTTCATCCGGGGCTTTATGCCATTACACTCAATGGTGCGGAACGCTCATTCACCTATTGGCGCAGCGAGGCAGCGGCCAAGCGGCTTGCAAGTGACAAGGATGCACTGAAAGCCAGCCTTACCGGTCGCGACATGATTTATTTTTCCGGTATTTCTGTCGGTATCGTGTTTCCCGAACACCGGGCAACACTGTTTGAGGTCTTGCGTGAATGCCGCGCGAATGGCGCTATAATCGCGTTTGATCCCAATTTCCGCCATCAGCTCTGGCCGGATCGCGAAGCCGCCCAGAAAATCATCAGCGAAGCAATGCAGATCGCAGATATAGCCCTGCCAACCTTTCCAGATGAACAGGCACTTTTTGGTGATGCAACGGCACAGGCCTGTGCAGAACGACTGGTCGGGCTTGGCGTTAAGGAAATCGTGGTCAAAGACGGTACCGAGCCTGCACTGGTCATTGCAGACGGCAAACAGACCCTCATTCCATCCGTCAAAGCCAATGCACTTGATACAACAGGTGCTGGTGACAGCTTTAACGGCGGCTATCTTGCAGCCAGACTCAAAGGCTTGTCACCGATCGAAGCAGCCCAGAAAGCGCATGATGTTGCTGCACGTGTTGTCGAAATCCGCGGCGCACTCGCTCCCATGGAAACCGCCCGCGCCGCTTTTCGTTAACATCATTCCTTCGTAAAAGTGAAATGACTGGTCTGGGCGTAGATTTCGCCCGGACGCAAAATCGACTGTGGAACATAAGGATACTCGAGTGATCCCGGCCAAAGCTGTGGCTCAAGGCAGAAGCCTGCATGTTTGCCATAGGGCTTGCCAGTCAAGCCAATGCAATCATTGGCCATGGTATTGCCTGCATAAAACTGAATGCCGGGTTCAGTCGTTTCAATATCCAGCCTGACGCCTGAACGTGCAGCTTTGACTGACGCGCAGGAACGAAGCGGCCCACGGGCTGCTGTCAGGCAAAAATTGCTGTCATATTCGAGCTGCTGGCCGTTTTCATCAAAACGGATCGGACGAAAATCGCGGAAATCATAGGCTGTGTCCTTGACCGGCAAAATACGCCCATCGGGAATCAGTGCTTCGTCAACCGGCATATAGGCATCGGCTTCAATTTTAAGCTGATGATCGAGAATATCGCTCTCACCACCATCATCAAGGTTGAAATAGCTGTGATGAAGCAGGCTGCAAACAGTTGGCTTGTCAGTTACAGCCTCCAGCCGCACAATCAGCGTGTTATTCGCATTAAGCATATAGGTGCAACTCACGTTGAGATTGCCGGGAAATCCCATTTCCCCATCTTCTGAAACCGTGGCAAGTGTTACAAAATCGGGGCCGGAACCAGTGATTTTCCAAACCCGGTTGCCAAGGCCATGGCTCCCACCATGCAGATTATGGACACCCTGATAATTTCGCTCGACTTCATAGGTCTTGCCATCAAGTTCAAAACGCGCATTGCGAATGCGATTGGAAAAACGACCGGCAATTGCCCCCAGATGGGGCGAATGCGCAGGATAATCGGCAAAGTCACGATAGCCGATAACCAATGGCGCATTATGCCCTTCCATGCGCAGGTCCTGAATGGCAGCCCCCCATGTGATCACCTTTGCCTCAAGCGAACCATTAGCAATAGTCAGCCGATGAACTGCCTGCCCATCCGGGGCATAGCCAAATATTTCCGATGTCAATTTATCCACCCATTTTCATCGAGTTTCTGCGCAACATCAAGCAACATCACCTTCTGATACGCAAGAGGCAAACAAAATGATTGGCTGAGTTCTCTTAAGCTGACTTCAATTCACCAATACAATTAAATATGGTATTAATTCATCAATAATTAGGATAACATCCGCTATAATAAAGTATTATTTTAATATTATTAATATATAGATTGAGGTTTTTTCTCATGAAAGCCAATTTCAAAAAAGTTATGCCATATCTATTCAATGAAGAAGGCGGATTTGTTGACAATCCTCACGATCCCGGTGGCGCAACCAATATGGGAATTACCATAAATACATTATCTGCATGGAATAATGCACAGGCATCACCACAAGATGTAAAAAATCTGACACAGGCAGAAGCAACAAAAATTTATCAGCAGCAATTCTGGAACAAGATTGATGGTGACGATCTGCCTTCCGGCGTTGATTACGCTGTGTTCGATTTTGCGGTCAATTCCGGCCCGGGACGTGCAGCAAAAACACTGCAAGCGATTATCGACCAGCCACAGGATGGGGTGATTGGAGCCAGAACAGTTGCAGCTGTCTCCGCCCATTCACCAGAGGAAATCATCAATGCGCTTTGTGATGCACGCGCAGAATGGCTCAAAGGATTGTCCACAGCCGCAACATTTGGCAAAGGCTGGCTGGCACGGGTTGAGCGTGTCCGTACGCGTGCTCTGGCGCTTGCAGCCAAGCCATCTGTCATCACTTCCGCAGGCTCAGAAACGATAGAAGACAATGCGATTGCGAAAGCTCGCCAGAGCGATACAGCCCTGACAACAGCACTGAAACACCCCGAAGCGCTTGGAACTATGGGCAGTGCGGCATCTGGCCTCGCAGCAATCGCATCCGGTAGCGGTCCTGTGCAATATGCGCTTGCGATTGTCATGCTTGCATGTGCAGCCGTTGGATTATGGTACTTTATCAAACGTATCAGAAACGAGCCTTGAACAAGCTGTTTTCAAAAGCATTTTTAAATTTTGTAATGTGCGATATGTTGCGCTTCGCATAGCAGACACCTTATATGCGCGTTTAACGCTCTGGATATTGTGAAAGCAATATGACTTTCCCTATCGCCGGAAACACGCTAGATACGCGCAGATACTCAGACGAATGCCTGTTGAGGCATCGCAGGAATAAAGGAATCGAAACTTGTCCTCTACTTTTGACAAAGTCGCCGACATCATTGCCGAAACAAGCGAAATCGACCGTGATACAATCACGCCGGATAGCCACACTATTGATGATCTTGGCATCGACAGCCTTGACTTCCTCGACATCGTATTTGCGATCGATAAAGAGTTTGGCATCAAGATTCCACTGGAACAGTGGACTCAGGAAGTCAACGAAGGCAAAGCACCGACCGAAGAATATTTCGTGCTCAAAAACCTTTGTGCCAAAATTGACGAGCTGGTTGCAGCCAAGAAGGGCTAAGCAGCCTCGCAAACTGGCAGTATGAGAGGGTGAACATCCGTGTTCGCCCTGCTTCCGTTTCAGGAACCGGCAAGCATTCCTGAAAACAGCATTCTTGGGCACAGCATTACGGGCAGACCGAACCATGCAGAGCAATAAAGTCGTCATTACCGGCATTGGCATCATCTCATCGCTAGGCGAAGGGCTGGATGCTCATTGGAATGCTTTCTCGAGGGGAGGTTCCGAACCGCATCTCGAAAAAGAGGCTTTCGCGCCATACACAGTTCACCCTCTGGGCGAAGTCGACTGGGGGTTGCAGATCCCCAAGCGTGGTGATCAGCGCCAGATGGAAACCTGGCAGCGGCTTGGCACCTATGCGGCAGGCCTTGCACTTGAAGATGCAGGGATCAAGGACGACGAAGCTCTTTGCGCGAGCATGGATATGATTGTGGGCGCCGGTGGCGGCGAACGCGACATCACAGTCGATATGCAGATTCTCGAAGAAGGCCGCGTCAGCAATAATCGCGGCGTCATGCTCAACGAGAAACTTTCAACCGAGCTGCGCCCTACCCTGTTTCTGGCCCAGCTTTCCAATCTGTTGGCTGGCAATATTTCCATCGTACATAAAGTGACTGGATCATCGCGCACATTCATGGGCGAAGAAGGTTCTGGCATTTCAGCAATTGAAACAGCGGCAGCTCGCATTCGTTCCGGCCAGAGCACCCATGCGCTGGTTGGCGGTTCGTATAATGCCGAACATTTCGATATGATTCTTGGTCATGAGCTTGGCGGATTGCTGAAACATGACGGCTGGTCCCCCGTCTGGGAGCGTGAAGGCAGCGCCGGCGGCGGCATGATTTCCGGTTCTGGCGGTGTTTTTCTGGTGCTGGAAAGCGCAGACCATGCGCAAAAGCGCGGTGCACGCGCCTATGCAGAAATTGCCGGTATTGAAAGCAAGCAAATCCGCCGCAATGCGGCCCATCTTACGAAAACCGTGCATGAATTACTGCTTTCGGCCAATGACGGCAAAGAGCCTGAATATGTAATTTCAGGTGCGTCTGGCGCACATGAAGCAACAAGTGCCGAAAAAGCTGCACTGGATACGCTTTCCTCAACCTATCGTGGCATTGCCAGCCTGACTGGACATTTGCGTGAGGCACAATTTCCGTTAGCCCTTGCACTCGCGGCCCTTTCTGTCTGGAAAGGTGAAGCTTTCGGACCTTGCAGCGCATCCGAAAAGCCTTTCGACAAAACTGTGAGCGAAGCCATTGTCACCACCATTGGCGCAACACGCGCTGAAGGTGCTGCGAAGCTGGTGAGAGCATAAGATGACAAAATATACAGACCATCTCGGCCGTCCTATCGTTGCCATTACTGGTGCAGGTGTTGTTTCCTCGCTCGGACAGGGCAAGAAAGATAATTGGGAAGCGCTGACCAGTGGACGTTCCGGCATTCATGAAATTAGCCGTTTTCCAACGGAAAGCCTGAAAACCCGCTTTGCGGGTACTGTGGATTTTCTGCCGGAAAGCAATGTGGGCTCTTCGGCACTGTCTGAAGCGCTTGCACGTCTTGCTGGTGAAGAAGCGCTTGCGCAATCCGGTTTTTCAGTGAGCAACTTTGGCGGACCGCTGTTTCTTGCAGCCCCTCCGGTAGAGCTTGACTGGAAAAGCCGCTTTGCACTTGATGCAAGTATCAAGGATGCAGGTCCGGCCAGCTATCAGTTACTGCTGGAAGCCTGTCGCCGTGCGCGACAAGATGAGCTTTTTAACACAACACAATTTGGTTATATCGCCGAGCGGCTGTCCGAAGCATTCGGTACACGTGGCCTGCCGGTAACGCTCTCAACCGCATGCGCCTCTGGCGCAACAGCGATCCAGCTTGGCGTTGAAGCCATTCGCCGTGGCGAAAGCGAGCGCGTTCTTTCAATCGGCACCGACGGTTCGGTATCGGCTGAATCGCTTATTCGTTTCTCGCTGCTTTCAGCGCTATCCACGCAGAACGACAAGCCGGAAAAAGCATCAAAACCTTTCTCGAAAGATCGCGATGGCTTTGCGATGGCTGAAGGTTCGGGCGCATTGGTAATGGAATCACTTGAAAGTGCAATTGCGCGTGGTGCAAAAGTTTTGGGCATTCTGGCTGGTTGCGGCGAAAAGGCTGACGACTTCCACCGCACCCGCTCAAAGCCCGACGCTTCACCCGCAATGGGTACCGTGCGTGCAGCTCTTGCAGATGCTGGCCTCACCGAAGATCAGCTTTGCTATGTCAATGCACACGGCACTTCGACACCTGAAAACGACAAGATGGAATATCTCGCTCTTTCCACAGTATTTGGCGAGAAAATTTCCTCAATCCCGGTTTCGTCCAACAAGTCGATGATTGGTCACGCCCTGACCGCAGCCGGTGCAATTGAAGCCGTGTTTTCATTGCTGACAATTGAAACTGGCACTTTGCCCCCGACCATCAATTACGACAATCCAGACCCGGCAATCCCGCTGGATGTCGTGCCAAATGTAAAGCGTGAAGCACAAGTGTCCAGCGTTCTTTCCAACTCATTTGGCTTTGGTGGACAAAATACCAGCCTAGTATTGACAAAATACACCTAATGAATTGTTTTTGCTAAATTAATTCAATACGGCACTCTTACCTTGTGCCGTATTTCTCCCCTTGATTACATTGAATAATCCCGCACCACTACCGCACCTTTTCACCCAGTAATCACCGTCCCAATCTTTTTCCCAAAGGTGGAAAATAGCCCCCCGTATGAAGCAGCTGCAAAAGATATAAATATCCATTTTGAAGGATATCGCCTCAAAGAAATGGTGACGCCCGTGGTGAAGCGGGACCTGTAGTTCATGTCTGCAAGCAGCATGGGGTGAGCCAGCGTCGGGCGTGCGAGGTTCTGTTAACTGATCGGTCGAGTGTGCGATACTGCACCATTAGGCCGAATGGCGCTAATTTCCATAATGTTAATCGCCCTTAATCCCAATTAGCTTCCGCCCCTCCACCACCACATTAATTATTTTAAAACCATTGCAGAACAAGACTGGAACATATAGTGTTCGTTCTGGTTTTGTTTTTATTTGATTCTGGTCTGGAGGGTGCAGCGCATGTTAACCCGTAAACAACACGAGCTTCTGTTGTTCATTCATGAACGTATGAAAGAGACTGGCATCCCTCCATCTTTTGATGAAATGAAAGAAGCCCTCGATCTTGCTTCAAAATCAGGCATTCACAGGCTCATTACTGCACTTGAAGAGCGTGGCTTCATTCGCCGGCTTCCCAATCGTGCGCGGGCGCTGGAAGTGTTGCGGCTACCGGATTCGATTGCACCCGGCTTGAATTCTCAGCGAAAATTTGCACCAAGTGTTATTGAAGGAAGCTTGGGAAAATCGCCTCCGCCTTCGGTGCGTCCAACCCCGGCAACTGCCAATGATGATTCCCAAACTATGGTTTCCGTACCTGTGATGGGGCGCATTGCTGCCGGTGTACCAATCTCGGCAATCCAGAATCAAACACATTCATTAAGTTTGCCGCCAGAAATGCTCAGTGCAGGTGAGCATTATGCACTGGAAGTCAAAGGTGACTCGATGATTGATGCCGGAATTTTCGATGGCGATACTGTCATCATTAAACGCGGCGACACGGCCAATCCAGGCGAAATTGTTGTCGCCCTGGTCGATGACGAGGAAGCCACTTTGAAACGCTTTCGCCGCAAAGGTGCATCAATTGCGCTCGAAGCCGCCAATCCAGCCTATGAAACCCGTATTTTTGGACCCGATCGGGTGCAAGTACAGGGCAAGCTGATTGGCTTAATCCGGCGTTACTAAACTGCATAAAATACACTATGTTTTCAGTAAGGCACCTTGGTTGTTGCTTGCAAGGGCTCTAGGGTCAGGACTCATTGATTTGACGGGAATAGTGTGAGGCCATCCGTTCGGATATGAGAAGAAAAGGCGAAGGAAATGTGGTTTATTTTCAAGCTTTTCCGACGAAGTAAGCCGGGCGGATGGGCCACATCCTTCGGACATCGAAATGACGTGACGATCTGCTGCGTCGAGCCGCTCAACCGGGGGAACCACCCCGGTCCTCACGTCTCTCCTTGCATATCTTGTCATTTCAGATGCCATTCTCATCAAATTAATGGGTCCTGACCCTAGTGTTTCAATCAAGGTGCATACCACTTAAAAGTAGCTCGTTTTAGCATTCGTCTTCTTTTGATATTTACGATCGGGCAATCCGCGTGCTTCTCGAGAATATAGACGATGAATGTGCCAAGGGCGTGTGGGCGCATCAACTGAAAAACTTAATTGATCAGAATAATCTGCCAAGTGATGCAATTGAGGTGATGCGAAGCGATAAATTATCTTCTCGCTGGTGGCTTCCTGATCTGCTGAGCTGGTTAGGGCATCATTTGTTAGTGGCAGCCTATCCCCTAACCTGAGTTCAAGCGTACCTTTTAAGGCCAATTCCTGTCGACTTATCATCAATACGCTTGAACCTTGGCAATTTATTTTTTTCCCAGCCACGCCAAGAACGACAATATCACCAATATTGCAGGCAACATCTTTCATTGCTTCATCTGCCGTATACGCCAACATCCTTCCGTCCCGTAACGCAATCGTACACAAGCCTTGCTCACAAACGAAAGCATCCTCTGAGGATACTGAACTCTGTTCTTTCAAACTCTGTGGTGGAATAAACCTATCTATCAAATAGGCTGTCTGCCAATTTGTTGCTGTAAATTTAGGTGGTCTGTTACGATTAACCGCAAAATTACCATCAGCAAGCCGCACGGCAACAAACTTCGCATCTTCACTCACAAGAATATCCGGCAGCGGTGTTCTTATAAAAATGATGAGACCAGCAGCGACAAAGGGCAATGCCAATATTCGCAATCTAGTCGTAAACACAACGGCAATAACAAGCGCCAGCGTCCAGAGAACAAGCGTAGCTGCTGGCATGACACCAGGGTTTCCATCAGGTGAAAAACTCGCAACAAAACTTGCGATCTGCCGAACCAGAAAGACGCCCAAGCCCATAATTTGAAGTGGCAGCCAATCGAGATTGAGCGGCATCAACAATAAGCTAAGAACCGCAAACGGCATAACCAGAATAGAAATAACAGGCAGAGCCAGAATATTTCCAACAAGACCAAACGGAGCCGTATTATTGAAATGATAAGCTGCAAAAATTCCGCTGGCCACACCTGCAACGACAGAAGTCGCACCCGTTGCCACCGCCGGTGTTAATATTTTTGAAGCAATCCCAGGCGGCAATGCACGACGATTTTCAAAAACAGTTTGTTGACGAGCTTTTCTCTCACTCCACCAGGCAAAGGCTGCAATCAATCCAGCTGTAGCAGAAAATGACATTTGAAAACTCGGACCGAGAATTTCATGCGGTGAAATTGCAACCATTGCCACAAATGCAATTGAAAGATTACGCATGCTTATTGCAGCTCGATCGACTAGTACGGCGCAAAGCATAACAACAATCATCACATAACTTCGTTGCGCAGCGACATCAGCGCCGGACAAACCAAGATAGAAAGTGCAACTTAAAAGAGAGATAAAAGCTGCATATTTCTTCACGGCATATCGTGCACTGAACGCAGGAAAGAGAGCAAAAAGAGACCGCAGGGACATCATGACTACGCCTGCGGCGAGTACCATGTGCAATCCCGAAATTGACAGAATATGGGCAAGCCCTGCCTTTCGTAAGTCTTCATTTGTCTCTTCACTGATGCCTGCGCGTTCCCCTGCAATCAGCGCCGCCGCAACACTACCATCCTCCCCCGACAACACTTCAGCAATGCGCTCTGAAACATGTACGCGCAATCCGGCAATTGCGGCTGCCACTTGCGCGAACATGCCATCCGGTTCTAAAACGTTCACAATTTTAGGTGTACCCAGAAAAAAACCATTCGCACCGATTCCACTAAAATAAGCGTGGAAGGCAAAATCATAATTCCCTGGCCGCACAGGGCCAGAAGGTACACGCAGACGAGCAAAACCTGTCAATCCACGTCCGATCGTCGTACTCGCCGGAATATCACGTGCAGTTATACGGATACGCTGTGGTGCATAACGAAGCGTTGGCCGCTCTGTTTCAAGCAGGTCAAGCGTTACACGCCAACTACCATTATCGCGATATTCCAGTGCAACCACGCGTCCGGTTATGCGTGTAGCGACTTCTGAACCCAGTATTTGCGTTGCACGCCACTCTGTCTCAAACTTTCCGGCAACGATTCCAAGAAGCAACGCCATGATCAATGTCAATAATTGAGCAGGCAAAAAATATTTTCTAAACACAAAACGGCTAATGCCAATAGCAAGAAAGATCGAAACAACCGGCAACCAACCCGGCTCAAATGAAAGCGTGAAATAAACAATTGCCCCGATACCCATAAAGACCGGGAATAGCAGGAAAAATATACCACGAGCTATTTCCCGATTCGCGGCTTCTGCCAGATTGCTCCAGATGAGGCGCTTTAAAAGCAATAGCCTGTCGACGAGACTTAAATGACGTTGCAGCAGAACTGGCGATAATTCTTCATTTGCTTTATATGGCACCCAGGGTTCAGAAATAAGTGCGCGAACCATTCCATCAGGCATGTCTTTGACAAATGCCCGTTCACTGATCTCTTCAACGTCCCTTATGCCCGTCATGCCCCCGCCTGACTGCAAAAGTGCCCTCGTCATACCTAAGAAGGATACCAGAACGGTGCGAAAGAATAGGGAAACCCTTGCGCACAGTGCTGCCTATGCTACATGAACTTCAACTAAAATCGAGAGGCTTCTTCTGATAAGAAACCTTGTTGCCTGCAAACTATGGTTAAACGGGCATTAAATATTAAAATTCCACCTCGTGCTCGGCCCCCTGCCGCAGTCTAGCGAGGCTCTGATACAGTGGAGCTGTCATGTCGAAACCGGTCGTTACCCGTTTTGCCCCTTCGCCCACGGGCTTTCTGCATATAGGCGGAGCCCGTACGGCTCTTTTCAACTGGCTATATGCAAAACATACTGGTGGCAAAATGCTGCTGCGTATCGAAGATACGGATCGGGAGCGCTCTTCGGAAGCCGCAACAGCTGCGATTCTCGACGGTTTGAACTGGCTTGGTCTGGATTGGGATGGCGCTCCAATTTCCCAATTCGAACGCGCTCCGCGTCATCGTGAAGTTGCTGAAGAACTGGTCGCCAGCGGCAAAGCCTATTATTGCTACGCAACACCGGAAGAACTTGATGAAATGCGTGAGAAGGCCCGCGCTGAAGGCTGTCCGCCGCGCTATGATGGTCGCTGGCGTGATCGCGATCCTTCAGAAGCTCCTGCCGGTGTAAAGCCCGTCATCAGAATCAAGGCACCACGTGACGGTGAAACCATTGTACGCGATGCTGTACAGGGAGACGTGCACTTCCCCAACAAGGATCTTGATGATTTCATCATTCTGCGTTCGGATGCAACGCCAACCTATATGCATGCTGTTGTTGTCGACGACCATGACATGGGTGTTACGCACATCATCCGCGGTGATGACCATTTGACCAATGCAGCACGCCAGACCGTTATCTACGACGCTATGGGCTGGGAAGTCCCGCAAATGTCGCATATACCGCTCATTCATGGTGCGGATGGCGCAAAACTTTCAAAGCGCCACGGCGCGTTGGGCGTTGATGCCTATCGGGCCATGGGCTATCTGCCGGAAGCTCTTCGCAATTATCTTGTCCGCCTTGGCTGGAGCCATGGTGACGATGAGATCATGTCGACCGAACAGATGATCGAATGGTTTGACGTCACCGATATCAACAAGGGTGCGGCACGTTTTGATTTTCAGAAACTTGAAGCTATCAACGGCCTTTATATGCGCGCCAGCGATAACAAAGCTCTTTTCGATGCGCTGATTGCAGTATTACCAGAAATCGAAGGCGGCAAGGAGCTTGAAGCCTCTCTCGATGAGAAGGGACGCGCCCAACTTCTGACTGCAATGCCTGGTCTCAAAGATCGTGCAAAAACACTGGTCGAACTTGTTGATGGCGCAAAGTTTATCTTTGCCAAACGTCCGCTTGTATTTGATGAAAAGGCTGCGTCATTGCTCAATGACGAAGGTCGCGAAGTTTTGAAAGCCGTTCTGCCTCATCTGGAATCAGTCAATGAATGGACCGTGGATGCTCTGGATGCGGCTGTCCGTGCCCATGCAGAAGCTGTAGGCTTGAAACTTGGAAAGGTAGCACAACCTCTGCGTGCCGCCCTTACAGGCAGGGCGACTTCTCCGGGTGTATTCGATGTATTGTTTGTCCTTGGCCGTGAAGAGTCACTTGCGCGCATAAAAGATCAAATCGTTTGAACTGTGCGCTTTCACGCTGACGTGACAAAACCGGCTTAATTAGTACAAATTACGCATTGCATCACAAAATCATTGGGATAGTTTGGCGTGCAAAATCGTTTGGATAATACGTTGAAAATGCGTTACTCCACACGCGCGGGAAGCATAAAGAAGTTGTGTGCTTTCCTGTCCATGTGGGAAACACACCGTGTTACAAGAGACAAGTTATAACGACGATTAAAAATTCAGCCGCCACATCGGGTGGCAAAGTGGACACGAAAGGAAACACGATGTCAGATAAGACAGCTAGCTTTACCCTCGACGGCAAAACTTTTGACCTGCCTGTACGACAAGGCACTGTCGGGCCAGACGTTGTTGACATTGGTCCACTTTACAAGAATGCGCATGCATTCACTTACGATCCAGGCTTCACTTCGACCGCATCTTGCGAATCAAAGATAACCTATATCGATGGCGATGACGGCATCCTGCTTTATCGTGGCTATCCGATTGATCAGCTTGCTGAACATGGTGATTTTCTGGAAACCTGCTACCTGCTGCTTTATGGTGAACTGCCAACCGCAACCCAGAAGGCAGATTTCGATTACCGTGTGACCCGTCACACGATGGTCCATGAGCAGATGACCAAATTCTTCACCGGATTTCGCCGTGATGCACATCCGATGGCCGTGATTGTTGGTTGCGTTGGAGCAATGTCAGCATTCTATCACGATTCAACAGACATAACCGATCCGCATCAGCGTATGGTTGCTTCAATTCGTCTGATCGCCAAGCTGCCAACCCTCGCTGCAATGGCCTATAAATACCATATTGGCCAGCCATTCATGTATCCGAAGAACGACCTCGATTTCGCGGCGAACTTCCTGCATATGTGCTTTGGCGTTCCTTGTGAGGAATACAAGGTCAATCCGGTTCTTGCCCGTGCAATGGACCGTATCTTTATCCTTCATGCCGATCATGAGCAGAACGCTTCGACATCAACGGTTCGCCTTGCAGGCTCGTCTGGCGCAAATCCGTTTGCATGTATTGCTGCTGGCGTTGCCTGCCTCTGGGGTCCGGCACATGGTGGCGCAAATGAAGCCGCGCTCAACATGCTTGCTGAAATCGGATCTGTTGACCGTATCCCGGAATTCATTGCCCGTGCGAAAGACAAGAACGATCCGTTCCGTCTGATGGGTTTTGGACATCGCGTTTACAAGAACTACGATCCGCGTGCGAAAATCATGCAGAAAACCTGCCATGAAGTTCTCAGCGAACTCGGAATCAAGGATGATCCGCTTCTTGATGTTGCTCTGGAACTCGAGAAAATCGCTCTAACCGATGAATATTTCATTGAAAAGAAGCTCTACCCGAACATTGACTTCTATTCCGGTATCACTCTGAAGGCCCTCGGCTTCCCAACCGAAATGTTTACGGTTCTGTTCGCCCTTGCCCGCACTGTTGGCTGGGTGGCACAGTGGAAGGAAATGATCGAAGATCCACAGCAGAAGATCGGGCGTCCACGCCAGCTCTACACAGGTGCTCAGGAACGTGATTACGTGCCTGTTGCAAAGCGCAAATAATCAAAAACAAAAACCCCGGCAACTTACCGGGGTTTTTGTTTGTCCATTTTTTAGAGCGCATCCCGAAAAGGGTGAAACGGTTTTCGGACAAAGATACGGGTTAAAACAGATATTTAGAGCGCTGCTCTGATTCAATCAGATCGAAACGCACTCTAAGTAATCAATGTTTTCGGCCATTTTCAGCAAGATCAAGTAAAACTGCTGCACCAATCTCTCCCGATGGGCGTTCAGTTGCCATGATCGATGTTACCTTATCAAAACCATTAATCTGCGCCTGACGTGATGCAGATTTCTGCATCAATTGTTCAATGTAACGCGCTAGATTGCCTGGTCGAACCGATTCATTGAAAAATTCAGGGACAACTGGTTGATCTGCTATAATATTGGGCAATGCAGCACTCCAGATCGTGATTCTGGAAATCAAAAACTGACGAGCAAACCAATCAGCCTTATAAGAAAGCACTGTCGGAATATGCGACAGAGCCAGTTCCAGCGAAACAGTCCCGGAAGCAGCCAAAGCTGCATCTGCACGCGCAAAAGCATCCCATTTGGCTTCATCCCCCGTCACGATAAGTGGTTTGACGACCCAGTTTTTCGAAAGTTCCCGCACCATTTCTTCAACACGCGGTAATGTAGGCAGAATAATTTCGAGCTTGTCGAAACGCTTTGAAAGCTCTTCAACAGCCTTGCCGAAAGGCTCCATAAGCGCCTGAATTTCGCCACGCCGAGAACCCGGGAGTAGTAAAAGACAACGCTTATCATCAGGCCAGCGTTGCGCTTCAGCAGAGCGCTGTGCTTCCTGCACCTTCACTATTGGCGCATAACTGCTTAGCCGATGACCGACATAGGTCGATTGCGGACCATTGAGGCGTTTCATTACTTCCACCTCAAATGGCAATATTGTCAAAACATGATCGACATAGGAGCGCATGGCTTTGGCGCGTTGCGGACGCCATGCCCAAACGCTGGGGGCTATATATTTTATAATTGGTATAGAAGGATCAGCCGCGCGAATCTTCTTCGCCACGCGATGGGTGAACTCCGGGCTATCGATCAGCAGGATGCAATCAGGTTTCTCGGCAACGATCTGCTTTGCAGTCTGTCGAATACGAAAAATAAGGCCAGGCAGGTTTTTGAGAATGGCCCCAAGGCCCATCAGTGCAATTTCATGCGGGTCAAAAAATGTCTTGAGTCCCCGTGCTGCAAGATGGTCTCCCCCCACACCGATAAGATCGACCAACCTGTCCGTCTGCCGCCTAAGAGCATCAATCAGATCAGCTCCGAGGAGATCACCGGACTCCTCGCCGGCCACAATTGCTATTTTCAATGGCCGGTTGATATTATTCAATGTTTCTAATCCTTTGCGTTCCGACTGATCGTCTCGATGAACAAACCTTTTTCATTGGCGCTCGTAATGGTTTCCCCCAGGCCAAGAATAAAGGTACGTCCGGCCTCAAGTGCAATGCCTGACAAGCCTGCCCGGGCCGCATTTTCCACAGTTGAAATACCGATTGCCGGCAAATCAGCACGCTCATCCTGTCGTGGCTTTGCCATTTTGACAAGCACGCCGCCTCGCTTGGAGATACGCCCAGCCTGACGAAGCGCATATACGCGCTCAATCATCTCGTCTGTACCTTCGGCACCTTCAAGGGCAACGACACGGCCACCGCACGCAATTGCGCCCTGCCCCACATCCAGTTCACCCAGACGCAGCGCTGCTTCCATTGCCAGAATAATATTTTTACGCTGATGTGAATCCGGTGTGAGCCTTGTCAGTACACGTGGGGGCGTTGGTGAGAGTAATTCTGGCACGACTTCATGCGCCCCGACCATCTTGAAACCATACCGTTCAAGCAGCCGCATGAATGCACGCAACAATGCATCGTCACCTTGGCCAAGCGCAACAAGGACATATCTTGCAGCTCTCAAAGTCGGCAAATTCAGTTTGAGGTCACTCAAATGTGGTCGATTACGAAGTCCACCGGCAAGAACCACCTTGCCAACACCGGCAGAACGCATCGCACGGATAAGCTGGCCGAAATCAATCGCGGAAATTTCCTGATGCTCATATTCGTAAAGTGAAGGATCAGCTTCACCGCGCAATGGAAGCACAAAAGGCGGATTTCCATCCGCCTTCAACGTTTCAGCTACCTTGATCGGCAACAGACCATTGCCAGCAATAATAGCCGTGCGCGGACGCTTCACTGCGCCTGTTGAGCTATCAATCGTCGTCACCGTCATCCATCGCTCCACCAATGGACGAGCCAAGTGGTGGCGTGCAATAGGCTCGCTTGTTTTCCACCAGAATGAAAGAAATAAGATCGGCTACGCTATCGGAACCAGGGAATGCCTTCAACACATCCTGCGCACGCTCACGCACCGGCTTGCTGCGATCAAACAGCATATGCACGGCATGGCGCAAATTGTGAATATCCTTACGCTGCATACCGGAACGTTTCATACCGATAATATTCAGCCCACCAAGATAGGCATGATTACCAATTGCGCTGCCATAAGGAATAAGATCATGAGCAAGTGCGGCCATACCACCAACAAAAGCATGATGACCAACACGTGTAAATTGGTGGACAGCAGAACCACCACCTAAAATGGCATGATGCCCAATCTCAACATGACCACCAATCATGACATTATTTGCAAAAGTAACATGATCACCAACATCGCAATCATGCGCAACATGGGCATAAGCAAGAAACTGGCAATTATTGCCAACGCTTGTGAAACCACGACTGCTATCTGAACCGCGGTGCATGGTGACACCTTCACGGATCAAACTATTATCACCGATGATCAGAGTGGTCGGACCACCCTTGTGCTTGCCATTCTGCGGATCACATCCCAGCACTGCATGCGGGTAAACCTTGGCATTTATACCAAGACGAACAGCATCGCTGATTACAACATGACTCATCAGTTCAGAATTATCGCCGATTACGGCGCCAGACTGAACATGACAAAAAGGACCGACTGAAACGCCCTGTCCAAGTTCCACACCCTGCTCCACAAGAGCGGTAGGGTGGATAAAAGTTTCCTTCATTGAGGTACTCACGCCTTTTCTTCGGCAACGCCAACCATCGCAGCGACTTCAGCCTCCGCAACCTTTACGCCATCAACTTCCGCCACGCATTCATATTTAGATATATTTCCGCGCTGTTTAACCTTCTTCACGTGAAGGTGAAGCTGATCACCCGGAACTACAGGACGGCGAAATTTGGCTTTATCAATTGTCATAAAATAAACAAGGCTTGGCGCGTCAGAACCCTGATTAAGAACAGTGATCGCACCAGCAGTCTGCGCCATGGCTTCAATAATCAAAACACCGGGCATAATCGGTTTTCCAGGAAAATGACCTGTAAAATGCGGTTCATTCATCGTGACATTTTTGATGCCCGTAGCCGATTGATCACCCTCGATATTGATAATGCGATCAATCAGCAGAAATGGATAACGATGCGGGAGCGCACCCATAATAGTTTGAATGTCGGCAGATTCCAGCTTCTGGTTAGCTTCACTCATCAGAGGATTGCTCCTTTCTTGGTTTCCCGATGCTTCGGATATTCGCAATATCACGGAACCATTGTTTGATAGGCCGAGCGGGGACGCCCCCCCAACGCTCACCATCGGGTATGTCATTCATGACGCCGCTTCCTGCGGCAATCTGCACACGCGAGCCAATAACAACATGATCAGCAAGCCCGACACTGCCACCGATCATAGTCTGATCGCCAATGACAACGCTGCCGGAGATGCCGCAAAGTGCAGCCACAACGCAAAATCTGCCAAATCGCACATTATGTGCAATCTGCACCAGATTATCGATCTTCGTACCCTCACCGATAAATGTGTCGTTCAAAGCACCACGATCAATCGTCGTATTCGCACCAATCTCCACATCATCCTGAAGAATGACACGACCAAGCTGCGGTACTTTTTCAAGGCCACGCGGCCCCGGAACATAACCAAAGCCGTCCTGACCAATACGAACACCGGGATGCAGGGAGACACGATTGCCGATCATGGCAAATTGAACAGTAACACCCGGCGCAATATAGCTGTCCCGGCCGATCTGGCAGCCTTCACCAATAACGGCTGTCGCCGCAATAAGCGTGCCAGAACCGACACTCACACCCCGGCCAATCGAAGCGCCGGCCTCAATCGTTGCGCCATCTTCAATTTTAGCTGTTGGATGAATGAAAGCAGCGGGAGAAATACCCGTTTCACCAAGCCAGCTTTCAGGCCTTACAGATACCGGGAAAAGCATCCGTCCAACGGAAGAAAAATCACGCTGCGGGCTTCGGGTAACAAGAACCGCTATATCAGAAGGAATGCTCTCGGCTACGTCCTCAGAGCATAAAACTCCAGCAGCTTTTTTACCTGCCAAAGTCGCAGCGTTCTTTTTACCGTCAACAAAAACAAGGGCATCCGCCCCCACGTCATTAACAGAAGACAAACGCGCAACAGCACGCGGTGCAAGCTTCGGGTTACGAAGACTTGCACCGGTAAAGTCTGCAATATCGCCAATCGTTAGTTCACGAGAAGGCTTGAAGAAAACTGGATCTGCCATCAAAGCACTTTCTTGCCCGGGGCATATCTGCCCCGGGAAAAGGCAAATCTATTAGAACTTGGTCGAAACGCCAAAGTTGAAATTCTGTACCTTATCACTATCAGCCTTCGCAACCGGGAATGCGTAATCGAAGCGGAGAGGACCAAATGGCGATGCCCACATCAAGCTGACACCAACCGAAGCGCGAAGCTTCTTGTCGTCACCCATAACATCAGGCGTATTATTCCCATAAAGTGTCGCAGCATCAGCAAAGAATGCGCCACGGATACCTAAGCTATCAGGAACCACTGGCATCGGGAACTGGACTTCGGCTGACGCATTGAAATAAGTCGTCCCACCCAGCCAATAGCGGTTACTATATTTGCCATCAGAATCCTGATAAGGGCCGATTCCGTTGAATTTGAAACCACGGATCATATCCGAATTGTTCTTGAACAAATCGAAGATACGAACACCATCATTACCAAATTCATGGATATAGCCAGCACCGACGCCCAACATACCGACAATGTCAGCTTCCTGCGCAAGCGTCTGATAATATTGACCCTTGAAAGTCGTCTTGATGTATTTCGCATCCCCACCAAGACCCGCAAATTCCTGATTGAACTTCGCATAAATACCATCATGCGGGTTTTTCATATCATCGATGGAATTATAGGTCAGCGAGTAGCTGATGGACGAGCGAAGCCATGGGCTATTTTCACCAGCTTCAATAAGTGCAGGCGCATAATAGTCAGGATCAGGTCTTCCTGTGCCATCAGTCATGTACAGGTTATATTTTTCCTGCACGAGATTATACGCGATACCAGCCGAGAAATTATCTGTGATCGGAAGACCGAAACGAATCGTACCACCAGTCTGCTCAACGTCATAACGACCACCGCTACTAACGCGGTACGAACGACGGAACACATCGAAGCCAGCCGACATGCGATAACCGAGGAAGTAAGGCTCAGTGAAGGACAATGCGTAATTACGCATCTTGTCCTGACCGGCACCCGCACTGATTCGAACAAACTGGCCACGACCAAGGAAGTTACGCTCGGTGATCGCAGCTTCAACCTGCGCACCCGGCGATTCACCACCAGTCGAATAACCACCACCGATCGAGAATTCACCGGTCGATTTTTCTACAACATCGACAATCAGGATAACCTGATCCGGCTCTGCACCTGGCGCAGTCGAAACATTGACCGTCTGGAAGAAATCAAGCGCTTCAAGACGACGCTTGGCACGCTGAACCATGACCTGATTGAAGGCATCACCTTCATTCATGTCGAATTCGCGACGAATGACGTAATCACGGGTCTTGTCGTTGCCGCGAATCTCGATGCGCTCAACATAAGCGCGCGGACCCTGATCAACGCTATAAACAACCGAAATCGTGTTGTTTTCAAAGTTACGATCACCGCGTGGCTCAACCTTGGCGAAAGCATAACCGCTACCAGCTACGTTTTCAGTGATTGCAGTAACCGAATCCTCGACTTCCTTGGCACTGTAAGCCTTGCCGGAGCGGGTCTTTACCAAGCCATTCAATGCCTGCGTATCAACACCTTCAACAGTGCTTTCAACCGAAATATCGCCAAAATTATAGCGATTACCCTCATCGATATTGATGGTGATCGTATATTCGTTTGTTGCAGGATCAAGCGTCGCATTCGACGACAATACGCGGAAATCTGCATAGCCACGATTATAGTAGAAACGGCGCAGCGCTTCTTCGTCGGCCTGCAAACGACCTTCATCATAAACGTCGTTACGGGTCAGCCATGACAGTGGGTTCGAACGCTTGGTGGAGATAACATCACGAAGACGACGAGCACCATAGGCATTATTGCCAACAAAATTGATGTCAGCAATCTTGGTACGTCCGCCTTCAGTGATCTCATAGACCACATTGACGCGACCCTGACCAAGATCAACTGTACGTGCATTCACGATCGCATCACTGCGTCCGATATGCGCATAAGCACCCTTGATGGCCTCCTTATCGGCTTCCATCGTCGCAGCATCATAAGGCGAACGTGCCTTGAGCTGAACGGCACGCGCAAGATCAGGATCCTTGATCTTCTTGTTGCCCTGGAACAGCACATTATTAACAACCGAACGTTCATCAACATGAACGACAAGCGTATTGCCGGACTGATTGATGCGAACATCAGAGAACAGGCCCATGGCATAGAGACGCTTTAAAGCCTCATCAATGTCAGTGCTGTTGAAAGCTTTGCCCGGCTTGATACCGATATTATCCCGGACCGTTTGCGCATCAACACGCGCATTGCCGCGCACTTCAATACGATTGACAACCGCAGCCTGCGCAGCAGCAACCGATGCCAGAGAGAGCACGGCACCACCCGAAGCCACAAGAGCAACCGACATTGCGAGCGCTGAAGCGGCGCCAAAGAATTTAGAACTTGCCATCATAGGCTTTCCGAACCTTCGTTTCTTTCTGTCCCCGGGGCGATTTTCCCAGAAATGCACGTATATCTACAACCGTAATAACCGGTTTTTCCATACAAGCAAGCGTCGCGGTTAAAATCTGTTTACTTAAGCAACCAGCGTGGCATCCATGCCACGCGATTTAACGATTATGGTAAACAAAACACTACGCTTTTCCGGTTCTCACTCCCAATGTTCATTTCCATTTAACATCTCTGCAAAGCATTATGCCAAACAGATGTTTCTTGAATACAGAGTCACACAAGATTGGCAGCGTAACCCGGCTCCCGTCAATAGTCGGGAAGTGATCTAGCAGGCAAAGAGGTCATTGAAAAGCACAAACCCCATGAATCCCATAACAACGAGGAAGCCTACTCGATAAAAAAGCTCCTGTGCACGAACCGATACCGGACTGCCTTTAATCGCTTCCACCGCATAAAAAACCAGATGGCCACCATCAAGCGGAGGCAGTGGAAACAGGTTAAGAAGCCCGATACCAATGGAAAGCATGGCGGTCAGCTGGATAAGCCAGTCGAATCCCTGACTTGCCGCCTTCCCTGCCATATTGGCAATTTTTACCGGCCCACCAAGCTGGCACTTGTCTTCTCGCCCAACAACAAAGCGCTGAAAAAACTCACCGGTGCGACTGATAATATGCCCGGTTTCCACAATGGCCTGTCCAACTGATTCGAGCGGACCATATTCAACCCGGCGAAAATTACCGACTTCCTGCGTTGTCTCGACACCGATTGCCCCCATCTTGACCTTGTTACCAAGTGGGTCTGTGCGCTCGACAAGTGCTGGTGTGGCCTTCAGATCAACCATCTTGCCGTCGCGCTCAACTGTAAAATTCAACTCGTCACCTGAGCGACCAGAAACAATTCGCTGAACATCGGAAAAAGTTGTGACCTTCTGGCCGTCGACGCTCACAAAACGATCACCCGGTTCAAAACCGGCCACAGCAGCCGGGCTGTCAGGCTGAACTCCTGCTACAAGCGGATCAGCAATCTGCCGCCCATACATAGCAAAAAATACACTAAAGATGACCACCGTGAGAATGATGTTAAAGGCAGGACCGGCAAAAACGGTTGCAGCACGTTTCCACACAGGCTGCCCCGGAAACGCCCTGCTCTGCTCCTCAGAAGAGAGTTTGGAAACATCCACACCAACAGGTGAACTGGTAGCGTCTTCATCACCAATGAATTTTACGTAACCACCAAGCGGGATCGCGGACAATTTCCAGCGCGTACCGTGCTTATCGTTAAAGCCGATCAGCTCCGGGCCAAAACCAATCGAAAATGCGCTGGCACCAATGCCGCACCACCGCGCGACAAGATAATGTCCCATTTCATGCACAAAAACGACAATCAACAGCACAAACAGAAATGGGATTATCGTTCCCACGAGCAGACTTTCGCTGCCGATAAAAAAGGCCAGAGCCTCCTGCAAATCACCACTCCTACCAATTCATACACAATCAGAAATTAAAGAAGATAGCTGATGGGACATCAGGCTCCGCCATAATCGCACCAAATAAATAAAGAAGAGCCGCAGCTGCGACAAGCCCATCCACACGATCAAGAACACCGCCATGGCCTGGCAGAAGACGACCAGAATCCTTTGCACCAAATTGGCGCTTGACCCATGATTCTGCCAGATCGCCGATCTGTGAAATGATGGACAATAACAATGCCAGTAATGGTACAATAAAGCTGCCCGGTGCAGCAACAAGTGATGCAACGAGAATCCCCCCGGCAACTGCAGCCGCAGCTCCACCAAGCGCTCCCGACCATGTCTTGTTCGGCGAAAAGCGCGGCGCCAGTTTAGGTCCACCCAATGCACGGCCATTGAAATAGGCTGCAATATCAGTTGACCAAACAACTGCGAAAAGAAAACAGATTGCTGTAAAGCCAAAAGGCTCATCGCCACGCAAGAGTGAAAGCGAAATAGCGGAAAATCCGGCATAAAAAAGGCCGCTTGCAGACCATCCCCGCCCGTTTTTCCATTGGGTTATCAAAAGAATAACCGTTCCACCAACCAATACGCCGATAGTCAGCAAGGCACCGCGATCAAGAATGAGAAGAACTGAAACAATGATCAGCCATCCCCAGCCGAACACGCGGGAGAATGCTGTCTGCTTCGATGCACTGAGTTCAGTCCATTCATAAAACATCGCAAGGCCAATAGCGATTGCGAACAGCGTGAATCCCAGCCCGCCAACCCAGGTCAGCCAGAGAGCGACAGCTCCAAGAATAATAGCGGTCAGAATACGAGTTTGCAGATTTGACATTGATACCTTTCGATATAGCGGGCGAGCCGCATCACACAGCTGCACCATTGGTCGAAGGGCACACAAACTCTTCTTGTTGTTCACGCACTTCTATACCGCCATAGCGTCTTTCACGCTGGCGGAAAACTTCATATGCTTCATCCAGATCGGCTGGCTTGAAGTCAGGCCAATGCCCCGGCACAAAGAGAAACTCTGTATAAGCCGCCTGCCAAAGCAAAAAATTCGACAATCGCATCTCACCGCTTGTGCGAATGATCAAATCTGGATCAGGAATACCAGCCGTATCAAGATTGGCAGAAATCAGATCAGCCGAAATAGAGGATGGATCAAGCAGCCCTGCAGCGACATCCCGCGCAAGGCTTTTTACAGCGCGGGTAATCTCGTCACGCGAGCCGTAATTGAAAGCGATAATAAGATTAAGGCCGCTATTGTGCCGGGTTAAAGACTCAGCCTCACCAAGCAAGTTGCAAATATCCGACGCCAGCCCTTCACGCTCACCAATAATGCGCACCCGCACATTGTTGCGGTGAAGTTCGGCCAGATCACGCCGGATGAAAAGCTTCAGCAATCCCATAAGATCGCCAACCTCACCGGAAGGACGCGACCAGTTTTCCGAAGAAAATGCAAAAAGGGTAAGATAACCAAGGCCACGATTACCCGCACCCCTTACCGTCTCACGCAAAGCTTCGACGCCAGCCCTGTGGCCAGCGCTACGCGGCAAACCACGCGCCTTGGCCCAACGGCCATTACCATCCATGATAATGGCTATATGGCGCGGATCAGACATATCGAAGCTCCCCTTGATGGAAAATCATGTCAGGCCTAAACCTGCATGATTTCCCCTTCTTTGACCGAAACGATCTTGTCCATTTCGGCAATGGTATCGTCAGTCAGCTTCTGTACTTTTTCAGAAAAGGCACGGCTGTCATCCTGACTGATATCACCGTCTTTTTCGAGCTTTTTCAGCGTATCCATACCATCACGGCGAACGTGACGCGCAGCAATGCGGCCCTGCTCAGCATATTGATGGGCGACCTTGACCAGCTCTTTACGGCGCTGTTCATTCAGCTCAGGAAGCGGAATACGCAATGTCATACCATCAGTAATAGGATTAAGGCCCAGACCGGAATCGCGAATCGCACGTTCAACCGCACCGACCATCGTCTTGTCCCATACAGAAACCGACAACATGCGTGCTTCAGGAACAGTGATATTCGCAACCTGATTAATCGGCATTTCCGAACCATAAGCCGTAATCGTGATTGGTTCGAGCAAGCTTGCAGAAGCGCGGCCCGTACGCAGACCACCCAGGTCATGCTTAAGGGAATTAATCGCGCCTTCCATGCGTCGCTTCAGGTCATTGATGTCAAAAACATCGCTCATGCAAATTCTCCTTCAGTGCCTGGCCAGAACTTTGATCAATTATCGGAAACGATCGTGCAACGTCCCTTGCCTTGCAGAATTTCGGCCAAACCGCCGCTTTCATGGATAGAATAGACTATTATCGGAATGTGGTTCTCACGCGCAAGAGCAACTGCCGTGGTATCCATGACAGCCAGTCCCCGATCCAGAACTTCCTTATGGGTCAGCACATCAAAACGTGTAGCTGTTGGATCTTTTTTAGGATCAGCGGTATAAATACCGTCAACCTGAGTACCCTTCAGAAGGGCATCCGCTCCAACCTCCGCCGCACGCAGTGCCGCAGCAGAATCGGTTGTAAAGAACGGATTACCCGTACCACCTGCAAAAATCACAACCTTGCCCTCATCCATATAGGCAGTCGCCTGCCTCTGAGAGAAGCTCTCGCAGATTTCAGGCATTGCTATGGCAGAAAGCACAACAGCATCCACACCGATCTTGTGCAGCGAAGTACGTAGCGCAAGCGAATTGATGACCGTTGCCAGCATGCCCATATGGTCGCCCGTCACACGGTCGCCGCCCTTAGACGCCACAGCTACGCCACGAAAAATATTGCCGCCACCGATGACGACTCCCACTTCAACGCCCAGCGCTCGTGCCTGCTTGATGTCATTGGCAATACGGTCGGCAACGGAGACATCAATGCCAAACCCCTGATTGCCCATCAGCGCCTCGCCTGAGGCTTTCAGAAGAACGCGTTTATAAGCGGACTTAACGGACATGGAGCACTCTCCGCAGATGATGATCAATGAATAATAATGGTTGCGATACACGAAGGGCACCGCGTTGTCACGCGATGCCCTTCATAATCAAAAGCCTTTTCAAACGAAAAGCTGATTAGCCCTTGGCAGCAGCAGCAACTTCAGCAGCGAAGTCACTTTCTTCTTTCTCGATGCCTTCACCGAGAGCGATACGCGCAAAGCCAGTGATCTTTGCAGGTGCGCCAATCGACTTTTCAGCTTCCTTGAGAGCAGCTTCAACAGTCAGATCAGGATTGATAACGAAAGACTGCGAAAGAAGAACAACTTCTTCGTAGAACTTGCGCATACGACCTTCGATCATCTTTTCGATAATATTGTCTGGCTTGCCCGATTCACGAGCCTGCTCAATGAAAATCGCCTTTTCACGTTCAGCAGCAGCCGGATCAACATCAGCAGCAGTCAGAGCAAGCGGGTTGATTGCTGCAACATGCATCGCAACCTGACGACCGAATGCGCTTGCAGCTTCTGCATTGCCTTCAGTTTCAATTGCAACAAGAACGCCAAGCTTGCCAAGGCCATCTGCAACGCCGTTATGAATATAGGTAGCAACCGCACCCTTGGAGACTTCAAGAGCTGCCGAGCGGCGGAAGCTGATATTTTCACCAATGGTTGCAATAGCATCCTTGGCAGCCTGCGTGACTGACTTGCCGTCAATATTTGCTTCAGCAACAGCTTCAGACGAACCGTCGGTCGAAAGAGCTGCCTGAGCGATCTTGCGAACGAGATCCTGGAACGCATCGTTACGTGCAACAAAGTCCGTTTCTGAGTTGACTTCAACAACAACAGCCTTGTTGCCGGAAGCAGCAACGCCAACCAGACCTTCAGCAGCCGTACGGCCAGCCTTCTTGTCAGCCTTGGCAATACCCTTGGCGCGCAGATAATCAACAGCAGCTTCGATGTCGCCGTTGGTTTCAGCAAGCGCTGCCTTGCAGTCCATCATGCCTGCACCGGTCAGTTCGCGGAGTTCTTTAACCTGTGATGCGGAAATGCTCATTGTGTCGCCTTTCATGAAAGCGAAGGCACACCGGATGGGTGTGCCAACTTTTAACCGATGCTGACTGCATCGAAACGAATGAAGTTATCCACCCGTCATGTGACGGATGGATGAAATTCATGGGCGCTGATTATGCGCTTGCTGCTGGAGCTTCGAGCGCAGGCTCAACAGGAGCTTCAACCTGAGCACCAACGTCGATGCCCATAGCACCCTGCTGACGTGCAATGCCGTCGAGGGCAGCACGGGCAACCAGATCGCAATAAAGCGAGATAGCGCGTGCAGCATCGTCATTGCCCGGAATTGGGTAATCGATCTGGTCTGGATCGCAGTTCGAATCGATAATTGCAACAACTGGAATGCCAAGACGCTTGGCTTCCTGAATAGCAATTGATTCCTTGTTGGTATCAACAATGAACATAAGGTCAGGAACCGAGCCCATATCCTTGATGCCGCCAAGAGCACGATCAAGTTTTTCGCGTTCGCGTTCGAGATTCAAACGTTCTTTCTTCGAATAGCCCACAGCATCATTTGCAAGAATTTCATCAAGCTTACGCAGACGCTGGATCGAGTTCGAAATTGTCTTCCAGTTGGTCATCATGCCGCCAAGCCAGCGTGCATTGACATAATACTGAGCCGAACGGGCGGCTGCATCAGCAATAATGTCCGAAGCCTGACGCTTGGTGCCAACGAACAGAACACGACCACCGCGAGCAACAGTATCTGAAACAACTTTCAGTGCATTGTGCAGCAGAGGAACGGTCTGGGACAGATCGAGAATGTGGATATTGTTGCGGTCGCCATAGATGTATGGAGCCATCTTTGGGTTCCAGCGATGAGTCTGGTGACCAAAGTGAACACCAGCTTCCAAAAGCTGACGCATGCTGAATTCAGGCAATGCCATCGGTATTTTCCTTTTCCGGTTGAACCTCCACGGGCTGAGGCGATTAATCGCCACCGGAGGCTGAGGCAGGATTTCTCCCTGCAAAGCCCAATCCCGTGTGTGGAATAGTCGCGCTGTTAAACCAACACGCCAATAAATGCAAGCCTTGCGCTAATTATAACCTGCAATGCTTTGGCAAATATCTCACTTGCAATCGGCTTGCGAAGTCTTCTCATCATAGACATCCAGCTTAACCAGCTTTCCGTGCATGGAGAAATCACCGTAATCCATAGTCAGATCACGTGTAATACCGTTTTTATAAAGCTTGAAATTGATGCGGTAGATTGGAAGGCTATCCTGCTTTTCCTTGTCATCGAAATAGGAAATTGTAACAGGCCAGATCTTATCCTTGGTGAATTTGCCCATAGCCTTTGTTTCATCGCCTTTGGCTTCCTGCTCCATGCCAACAACGACAGTCGTCGCGACAACACGGTCAGCATCTTCAGAAGCGTCATAAAGCGATGTCTGGTAGAATTTTTCGCCAGCGACAGCTTTGGCAATCAGTTCTTCCATATGCCTCGTGGGAAATTGCGTTGCCTTGAGATCCAGCGTGTCTTCTTTCGGCTTGGAAAGCGCTACCATGGTCTTGCCATCTTCGACCGTAGCATCGCCACGCACTTCCTTGACCAGCTCCTTGTCAACAAAAGTCTTGTTGGAAAAGCGGAAGTCTTTTCCATCACCGCTTTCAAAGGTCGTGGTCTGCTGATCTGTTACGCGCTGCGGCTGCTCATCCATATCGATGCGTGTCACAAAACGGAAATTCGTTGTGTATCCTTCGCAAGCTGAGCCATTAAACTCATAGACCATACGCCCTTTCAGACCGCTAATCCCGGATTTTTCATCCGCGCGATCCAATGTGAGATCATACACAGCACGATGCGGAACCAGAGCCACAGCCGATGCAGCACTGGCTACACCACCCCAAACACAAATTGCTGCTCCGGACGCCGCAAATGCCATTCTCAAAAAATGCATATATGAATCTCCCGATATGTTGAGGAGCATGATAAAATAAGTCATGGCGGAAGCGAGGCAAAAAACGCACCCTCCCCAAAAGCTTCACCGATTCTCTCTGTAAAAGGGAAGCTCAAGGCATTAAGTTAGCAAGGATTAATGGAATGACCGACACCATCGACAGCCGCCTTAAAAATCTGGGTATATCTTTGCCGGAAGCTGCAGCGCCGGCTGCGAACTATGTACCTTTCGCACAAACGGGTTCGCTGCTGCTTACCTCAGGCCAGTTGCCGCTGGAAAATGGCAAACTCGTTCATACCGGACAAATCGGCGATGCACTCACCGTTGCACATGGTCAGGCCGCTGCACGTGCCTGCGCAGTCAACATTCTTGCGCAAGCAAAAGCTGCTCTCGGCGATCTGAACAAAATCAGACGTGTCGTAAAAATTACTGTATTCGTTTCCTCAAGCGCCGATTTCGTTGAGCAGCATCTGGTTGCCAATGGTGCATCTGATCTGCTTGTTGCCGTCCTCGGAGAGGCAGGAAAACATGCTCGTTCGGCTGTAGGCGTCGCAAGCCTGCCGCTCAATGCACCGGTTGAGATTGAAGCCATCATCGAGGTTGCATAATGTCATCACCCGACTGGCTCAGAAAACAGCCGATTGCGCATCGTGGCCTCCACGACCTCAACAACAAGCGCTGGGAAAATACCCTTTCCGCTTTTGATGCGGCTGCAAAAGCAGGCTTTGCGATCGAGTGCGATGTGCACCTGACCAAAGACGGCGGCGTAATCGTTTTCCATGACGACGACCTTGAGCGCCTCACAGGTCAAAAAGGGCGTATCAGCGATCTGACACTTGCAGAAGCAACTGCACTGCGTATCGGCGGTACAGATGACCATGCACCCTCATTGCGTGAAACACTCAATCTGGTTGCCGGGCGAGTGCCGGTCGTGATCGAACTGAAGGGCATTGAAGGCCGCGATGACGGTCTCGTCGCTGCGGTTGCGAAGGAACTCGCCTCCTATAAGGGCGAAGTTGCAATCATGTCGTTCGACCACCATCTGGTCCGCCTCTTTGCAAGTCAAGCTCCCGGAGTCCCGGGAGGTCTGACTGCCGAAGGCACGCAAATGAAAAATTTTGAAGCCCATTTCTCGATGCTTGCGCATCAGATTTCCTTCGTATCTTACAATGTGCACCATTTGCCAAACCCGTTCGTCAGTTTCGTGCGTGAAAAGCTTAACCTTCCGGTCATCAGCTGGACCGTGCGCGATCCAGAATTGAAAAAACATAGCGATCTTAATGTGGATCAAATCACCTTCGAGGGTTTTGATCCGCGCTCTTTGATCGCCTGAAGAGACAAACCATGAATAACGAAAAGCCATGAGTAAAGACCGGCAGCAAACTGAACAAAGCTTCGCGCTTCGCGTCGTACAAAGCATTGGCGATTTTTCGGAAGACGAATGGAACCACCTTGCCGGGACATCCCGGCAGGGCAACACTTACAATCCCTTTATCTCGCGCGCCTTTCTTCTCGCTCTGGAACAATCCGGCTCGGTTTCGCAACAGACAGGCTGGCTGCCACACTATCTGCGCCTTGAAGATAATAAGGGCTATCTGATTGGCGCTGTCCCAAATTATCTCAAAGGGCACAGTCAAGGTGAATATGTTTTCGATCACGGCTGGGCAGATGCCTTTGAGCGTGCAGGCGGACACTACTACCCCAAGTTTCAAGCCTCTGTTCCATTCACACCGGCAACAGGGCCGCGCCTGCTCCACCATCATGAGTTTGAACCGAAAGCCATTCAGACAGCGCTCGCAACCGGTCTGCGGCAACTGACCGATCAGACCGGCGCATCCTCCTCGCATGTCACATTTGCACCTTTAAGCGAAATTTCCTCGCTTGAAACAGCCGGATTTCTGCATCGTACAGATCAACAGTTTCATTTTATAAACAATGGCTTTTCAGAATATAATGATTTTCTGAATGAGCTTGTATCGCGAAAACGAAAAGCACTGAAAAAAGAACGGCGTGATGCGCTTTCAGAAGGCATTGAAATTGATTGGCTGACGGGCAGTGACCTTACAGAATCAATATGGGATGATTTTTTTGAATTTTATCAGGATACCGGCAATCGCAAATGGGGCCGCCCCTATCTCAACCGTAAGTTTTTCTCGCTGATTGGTGAAAGCATGGCGCAGGACATCCTGCTCGTCATGGCCAAGCGTAATGGCCGCTATATTGCCGGTGCAATCAACTTCATCGGCAGTGATACACTTTATGGGCGTCACTGGGGCTGCATCGAGGATCACCCATATCTGCATTTCGAAGTCTGCTACCATCAGGCAATCGATTTTGCGATTGAGCACAAACTGCGCATTGTCGAAGCTGGTGCGCAAGGTGAACATAAGCTTGCTCGCGGCTATGTTCCGATCATCACCCATTCCGCGCATTATATTGCACATGAGGGCTTTCGCCATGCGGTCAGCGATTATCTGGAACATGAACGTCGGGAAATCGATCAGATACATGCAAAACTTGCAGAGCACACAGCTTTCAAACACTCATAATTACCATGCAAATTGACTGAACTGGAGAAAACCATGTCTGCCACCTATGATGACAACAACATCTTTGCAAAAATCCTGCGCGGCGAAATTCCGTCAACGCGCGTCTATGAAACTGATGATGTTGTGGCATTCATGGACGTCATGCCGCAAGGAACCGGCCACACGCTGGTCGTCCCCAAAGCGCCATCGCGCAATCTGCTTGATGCAAAGCCGGAAGCTCTCGCCGAAGCCATCAAAGCCGTACAGAAGATCGCAAATGCCGTGAAAAAAGCTTTCAATGCCGATGGTGTTACGGTCGTTCAGTTCAATGAGCCTGCTGCCGGACAGACGGTTTACCACCTGCATTTCCACGTCATTCCGCGCTTTGAAGGCATCGAACTGAAACCGCATAGCGGAAAAATGGAAGACCCGGCCATTCTTACAGCAAATGCTGAAAAAATACGTGCATCACTTTGATAAGAAATAGCTTTATAAGCTTAAAAGACCAATTATTATCAATATTTCAGTGACCATGATGCCGACGAGCAAACGCTTACCGGCAATCAGATAGGCAGCAAAGCCAGCCGCTGCTGCTCCAACACGCAACCACATCGGGGAGTTTGCAAGCTCCCCGTTCGGATAGAGAATAAGTTGCGCAACAACACCCGCAACCAGTGCTGTTGCAACGCAGCGCACAAATACAAGCGCTTCAGAATCCTCGCTTATCCGGCCACCGATGATCACGCCCATGACGCGGAAAAGATATGTCGGAAGCGCTCCAGCAAGCAGAATGAATATAAACGGCCACCACCAGTCAGAATAACTGTCCCAGTTCATTGGGCAGCCTCCTTCATCTTGCCTGCACGGTGGACGGCGAATGAAATCAAGCCCCCCACAACACCAGTCATCAGCAGATCGTAGCCTGGCGCAAACTGGTGAAAGACCGGAAGCAGGACAATGCCGGAAATCATCGCAACCTGCCCGGCCCGTTCACGCGCAGAACGCCAGAGCGACGTCAGAAAATACATTGGCGTGAGCATGAAAAGTGCTGCAAACACCACGGGCGGAAAAGATGCCGAGAGCAGGTAAACCAAAGCGACGACAATCGCATTGGTTCCAACCAGAACGGTGCCTATACCGGCAAAATAGCTGGTCCGCATATTGCGCGGCACGTTACGCAACTCTTCCATCGCCATGACCCAGGCAGTCACAGCTACAAAATGACAAAGGGCTGCAAGCGTCAGCTTGCGCGTCTTTGGGCCTTTGAGTTCCGGCAAAAGTGCGACCACCATCGGCATCAGGCGCACTGATGACAACCCAACCGCCAAAGCCGCAGCTGGAATTGAGGCTCCGGCGCTGATCGCGCCAATAAGCACCACCTTTGCAGGCAAAGCCCAGATGGTGAGTGTCATAAACACCGCCTGCCCGACTGTTATGCCACTTTCGATTGCCAGCCCTGAAAGGCCGACAAACGAACTCATCAGCAAAATAGCAGGTACACTCACGATGCGCCGAGTACCACGAAAAAACCAGCGCAGATGACTGGATTGCTCATCGGGATGAAATGCAGAATTGGAAGAACGACTCATAGGCATGGTTGAAAATACGCCATTTGCGCTAAAACTTGCACTACGAAAAAGGCCCTTTGTTCAAAGGGCCTTTTACAGTTCTTATTTCTTGCGTGGAACCTTGGGAACAGACGACTTAATCGAACCAACCTCGGCCACAGGCTTTGGCAGGATTTCATCCTCATCCGCCAGAACCTTCTCCTTCACAGCTTTCCTTGGCGCTGCCTTCTTGCGTACAGGCTGTTTCTTTTCAACAGGAATGTCCTTTTTTGGCGTTACCGGCTTGTCGGAAACGCTCTCAAGAACAAGATCAGTCTTGCCGTCTTCCTTCGTGATAACATCAACCCGAACCGTTCCGCCATGCTTGAGCTTGCCAAACAGCACCTCATTAGCCAGAGGCTTCTTGATGTGCTCCTGAATAACACGGGCCAACGGACGCGCACCCATGCGTTCATCATAGCCCTTGTCAGCAAGCCATGCGATTGCAGGTTCGGTCAGTTCAAATGTCACACCACGTTCAGCAAGCTGTGCTTCGAGTTGAAGCACGAATTTCTGAACAACCTGATGAATGACCGGAACCGGCAGCGGACCAAATGGAACGATTGCGTCGAGACGGTTGCGGAATTCCGGCGTAAACAGCCGGTTGATCGCTTCCATGTCGTCGCCTTCGCGCCGTGTCGAACCAAAACCAATCGCAGCCTTGGCCATATCGGCAGCACCGGCATTTGTCGTCATGATCAAAATCACATTGCGGAAATCGATCTTCTTTCCATTGTGATCGGTCAGCGAGCCATGATCCATAACCTGCAACAAAATGTTGTAGAGATCTGGATGTGCTTTTTCGATTTCGTCGAGCAACAGCACACAATGCGGATGCTGATCAACGCCATCAGTCAAAAGACCGCCCTGATCAAAACCGACATAACCGGGAGGTGCACCGATCAGACGCGATACGGTGTGACGCTCCATATATTCCGACATATCAAAACGAAGCAGTTCAACACCCAGCGAAGAAGCAAGCTGCTTGGCAACTTCCGTCTTGCCGACACCGGTCGGACCGGAGAACAGATAGGAGCCAATTGGCTTGTCTGCATCGCGCAAACCTGCACGGGCAAGCTTGATCGCAGAGGAAAGCGCTTCAATCGCCAGATCCTGACCATAGACCACCCGCTTCAATTCAGTATCAAGATGAGCAAGCACCTGCTCGTCATCCTTTGAAACCGATTTTGGCGGAATCCGTGCCATGGTCGCAATAGTTTCTTCAATTTCCTTGACGCCAATCGTCTTCTTGCGCTTGTTTTGCGGCAGAAGCATCTGGCTTGCCCCCGTTTCATCAATCACATCGATAGCTTTATCGGGCAATTTTCGGTCGGAAATATAGCGTGCGGACAGTTCCACAGCCGACTTGATAGCATCAACCGTATATTTGACCTTATGAAAGTCTTCAAAATACGGCTTCAGCCCCTTCATGATCTCAATTGCATCAGGAATCGATGGTTCATTGACATCAATCTTCTGGAACCGGCGAACCAGAGCACGATCCTTCTCGAAGAACTGACGATATTCCTTATAGGTGGTCGAACCAATGCAACGGATTGCACCCGAAGACAGCGCAGGCTTCAACAGGTTCGACGCATCCATCGCCCCGCCGGAAGTAGCGCCGGCACCAATGACAGTGTGAATTTCATCGATGAACAGAACCGCACCCGGAAATTCTTCAAGTTCTTTCACAACCTGCTTCAGGCGCTCTTCAAAATCACCACGATAACGTGTTCCGGCAAGCAATGTACCCATATCGAGCGAGAAGATTGTAGCGTCAGCAAGCGCTTCCGGCACATCGCCTTCAACGATACGCTTGGCCAGACCTTCAGCAATCGCAGTTTTACCAACGCCCGGATCACCCACATAAAGCGGATTATTCTTGGAGCGACGGCAAAGAACCTGAATGGTACGACTGATCTCGCTATCACGACCGATCAGTGGATCGATGCGCCCAGACTTCGCTTTCTCATTCAGATTGACGCAATAGGCTGTCAGCGCATCCTGCTTTTTCTTTGGACCCTCGTCCGGTTCCACGCTGCTACGTTCTTCTCCCAGCCCTTCGGCGCCTCGCGGCGTGCGAGGCTCGTTGCTCTGCGCACGCTTTGAAATGCCATGTGAAATATAATTCACGGCGTCATAACGTGTCATCTGCTGTTCCTGAAGGAAATAGGCAGCATGGCTTTCGCGCTCGGCAAAGATAGCAACCAGCACATTTGCACCGGTCACTTCTTCACGGTTTGAAGACTGAACATGGATAACGGCACGCTGAATCACGCGCTGGAAGGCCGCCGTCGGCTTAGAATCCTCGTCATAACCGGTGACAAGATTGTCCAGTTCCCTGTCAATATA
The DNA here is from genome assembly GCF_006476605.1 of Brucella gallinifaecis. GTDB lineage: Bacteria > Pseudomonadota > Alphaproteobacteria > Rhizobiales > Rhizobiaceae > Brucella > Brucella gallinifaecis. The sequence continues at coordinate 122,006 of NZ_ML636803.1, read as the reverse complement.
ATCGGTCACAATCCGTTTAAGATGCTCCATATCGACGCTACAGGCGCGCATCACAGCACCCGCATCCTGGTCATCGATCAGGGCAAGCAGAAGATGTTCGAGCGTGGCATATTCGTGATGCCGCTCGTTCGCAATGGTAAGCGCCTGATGCAACGCTCTTTCAAGGCTGGGAGAAAACGATGGCATATGACCTCACTTTTTCTCCATTACACATTGTAATGGATGCTGGTTCTGGCGGGCAAAATCCATGACCTGACTAACCTTGGTTTCGGCAACTTCATAGGTGAATACACCACACTCACCGACACCATGGTTATGAACATGCAACATGATACGCGTCGCATCGTCCATATTTTTCTGGAAAAATCGTTGCAGGACATGAATGACAAACTCCATGGGAGTATAGTCGTCATTAAGAAGCAATACACGATAGAGGCTTGGCTTCTTGGTTGCAGGTTGCGTGCGCGTGACCACAACAGTACCGTTATCCGGCCCGTTCCCGCCATTGGTCTTGCTCTGCATGAATAAATTTGAATGCCGCATGTAACCTTTAACCCGATGCCAAGTTCTATAGCTTTCTTACCCACATATGTAGGTTGTCATACAGTGATTTTAAGCCCTTCGTCGCGACTTGCAACCGAGACTTTTTGCAAGGGGATGCATTGGCCCAATTATCTTGGGTTGCATTCATCAATAACAAAAATTTGAACCAGCCATTATGAACCATCACTCAACGAAACATGATTTAGGCTCGGACTCTAAATAACCGACTTTAGAGCGACGCTCTGATGAAATCAGATAGAAACGGCTCTAATTGCGCATAACATGACAGCTTGCCCATAAACTTTTTTTTAGAAATTATGAATAATGCAGTTACCATAAACGGATTGGTAACGCTGATGACAGTATGGTTTCCGAATTAGATTGCTGTGTGCCATTTGCGCCGCAGTTGAAAAAAACGGGATACAGGCAGGTCATCATCGTGCGTACCGCATTTAATAAAGTCGCATATGCCTTGAAAAGAGCAGCTCAGGCCTCTCTTCTTCTTGCTGTCGTAACAGGCTGCTCCACAGCCTCAACCACAGTTCCTGCTGTGGCCAATGACAGATATGCCGCAATCGTTGTCGATGCAAATACAGGCAAAACCCTGTTTGCATCCAGTGCCGATGCAAAACGATATCCGGCATCTCTCACCAAGATGATGACAATCTACATGCTGCTTGAAGCCATGCAGGCTGGCCGTATCAATAAAGACAGCCGCATTCCGATCTCGGCATATGCAGCTGCACGCCCACCCACAAAAATCGGCTTCAAAAAAGGCCAATCCATTCGCGTGGAAGATGCAATCCTTGCGATGGTTACCAAGTCTGCCAACGACGTTGCAGCTGCATCAGGTGAATTCCTTGGCGGTTCAGAAGAACGCTTTGCCCAGATGATGACAGCCAAAGCCCGTCGCCTTGGCATGAAAAACACCACATTCCGCAATGCTTCCGGCCTGCCAAACCGCCAGCAGGTTACAACGGCCCGCGACATGGCAATCCTCAGCATTGCGCTTCGTCAGCATTTCCCGCGTGAATTTTCATATTTTTCACGCAGCAGCTTCCAGTATCGTGGCCAGACTATCCGTGGTCACAACCGCCTGCTTGGCCGCATTGAAGGCGTTGACGGCATCAAAACCGGCTACACCAATGCTTCTGGCTACAATCTAGCTTCGTCAGTCAATCTCGATGGACGCCGTATCGTGGCTGTCGTGATGGGGGGCAATACAGGTGCCAGCCGCGATGCCCACATGGCACAGCTCATCAAGAAATATCTGCCTGCTGCAACACGTGGCCGCCCATCAGAACCACTGATCGCATTGCGCAACCAGACACCGCAGCTGGTGGCTTCAGCAACCTTGCCAAAAGCAAGTAATGCTCCTGTTCCTGTTGCTCGTCAGGTCATAGATGTTGAAGACGTCATTAACAACGAAACAGGTGAAGGCGATATTGATCAGCCGCAGGTTCTTGCATTGGTCGCACCAGCCCCGCGCCCTGCAGCAATGGCTATACAGTCAGCAGTGCGCCCAAAACCAAAAGCTGCAATCCCTTCCGAGCCTGCGCCACATGAGATTGATCCAGTAACTACTGCATCTGCACCTACATCTGGCGGATGGGCCATTCAGGTGGGATCGCTGCCAAGCGAGGGTCAAGCCCGTGACATGCTTACAAAGGTTTCGTCATCAGCCGGTGCATCATTACGTTCTGCATCACCATACACCGAGACCTTCGTAAAAGGTAACTCGACATTCTATCGCGCTCGTTTCGTTGGTTTCACATCCAAACAGGCAGCATGGGATGCGTGCGCATCACTGAAAAAGAAGAATATTGGCTGCTACGCAGTCGCAAACTAACCTATGCGGGAAACCTTTTCCCGCATCACTTCAAACCCGAATTTGTATTGCGTAGAGGGTTTCGAGATGTCGAATATGAATGAAACACTTGCACAACATGCTTTGGCACCCAGCCCATGGGCAAATGAAGCACCGCGCCCATCGGCACTTGGGTCACTGTTTTCTGTTCAGGCTTTAAAGCAAGCCGCTCTTCGTATTGCCGATATACGTCACGGAAAAGCTTTTCACACACGTGATCTGGTTGGCGTATTAGTAAGCCATGCTGCACGAAACCGTCGTATGGTAAAACCACGCATAGTGATGCGCATGACCTTACCAGTAAGCGCTGATAAAGTTGCTGTACGCCTCATAATCGAAAATTGAGCAAGATTATTTACCCAAAAAAGCCTGCCAGTTCGGCAGGCTTTTTTGTTAGATCAAAGCAATCCCAGAGCGGCCAGCTCTTGTCGTAATTCAGCTGGCAAAGCAGCCCTGCCCGACTTACCAGAAGCCTCGTCCATGGGCGCTTCATTCTCATTCAAATATCGCCAACCCTGAAAAGCACGGCGGGGCTGCCACTCGGTCGGATGAATTTTAGGCTCCAGCACCAAATGACAGCGATTGATACCCTGCTCATCCGTAAATGGCCTTATATCAAGAAGACGCTGACGGCATTGCACATTACCCTTGATCACCCAATAAAGTGAACCGCCCGCAAGCAATTCATCAACCCGCTTGGGAACCATGCGCGTTGTATGAAACTGCTCGGGGACAAGGCCAGCAGCGCGTTGCTCCGCAAGCCTGAAATCGATCCATGCTGCGAGATCTTCAATACTATCGCAACCGACGCATAATTTTACGAGATTAAGTGCCATGGCAATGATTTAGCCAAGCCGAATGCAAGCTTCAAGTGATAAGAATCTTATCCTCAGCAAGCAACCACATTAACCGCCAAACCACCCTGACTGGTTTCCTTATAGCGCTCGCTCATGTCATGCCCGGTCTGGCGCATGGTTTCGATACAGGCATCGAGAGGCACAAAATGCTGACCATCACCCTTAACGGCAAGTGAGGCAGCAGTAACGGCCTTCACAGCACCAAGCGCATTGCGCTCAATGCATGGCACCTGAACAAGACCGCCAACCGGATCACATGTCATACCAAGATGATGCTCAAGGGCTATTTCAGCCGCATTCTCGATCTGCTCCGGCGTTCCGCCAAGCACAGCTGCAAGACCTGCAGCAGCCATGGCCGATGCTGAACCGACCTCCCCCTGACAGCCAACCTCTGCCCCGGAAATCGATGCATTATGCTTGATCACACCACCAATCGCAGCAGAGGTGAGCAAAAAATCACGAATACCCTTTTCATCAGCATCATCGTGAAAATGCTGGTAATAACGCAAAACCGCAGGGACAACCCCCGCCGCACCATTGGTCGGTGCTGTTACAACACGCCCGCCTGAAGCATTTTCTTCATTAACTGCCATTGCATAGACCGACAGCCAGTCATTTGCGAGCAATGGATTGATCTTGTTATTACGCCAGTCTTCTTCCAGCCGCTCATAAAGCTGCTGCGCACGCCGGCGTACATTCAGCCCACCCGGCATAATCCCATCGCGGCTTAAGCCACGCTCAATACAGCCACGCATCGCAGCCCAGATACGATCCAGACCTTCATCAAGATCAAAGCACGTCATATGGCATTCTTCATTAGCGCGCTTCATGTCAGCGATCGAAAGACCGCTTTTACGCGCCATGGCCAGCATTTCAGCAGCATTATTAAACGGGTAAGGCACATCAGCTTTTGCTTCACGCTTACCACCGCTGGTCTGTACACGGCTTAGCTCTTCCTCTGTGACAACAAAACCACCACCAATCGAGAAATAAACTCGGCGCAACAACAGCCGGTCACTTTTGTCATAAGCCTCAAATGCCATTCCATTGGCATGACCTGGCAAGGGTGTCTTGCGATCAAGAACCAGATCGGTCTTTGGATCAAACTGATAGGCTGGATGACCTGAAGGCTGAACGGTTTTAACACGCTCAACCTTTTTGACCTCCGAATCCATAATATCAGGATCAATGGAATCAGGTGTGTAACCACACAAACCCAGAATAACTGCGCGATCTGTAGCGTGACCGATTCCCGTATAAGCAAGCGATCCGTGCAAAATTGCTTTCAAACGATACACTTTGGCATTGGCTGGCTTTGGCCAGTCACCGCCGATCAGCTCATCAAGAAACATATGAGCAGCCGTCATCGGCCCCATCGTGTGAGAACTCGATGGGCCAATGCCAATCTTATAAAGATCAAATACCGACAAAAACATTCTACACCTATCCAACCCAAAATAGGCTGTGCAAGCTCATATGCCAACCATATAAAGCAGGCAGCACAATGACATTACACTATTATGGATAGTTTAAGAGAATAACAAGGCAAACAGATTGCCGAAATACGCCATCAACTTTCCGCTTTCCGCATGCTTTATGCGTTAAACAGAGAAGAGGTAAGCTATGAGGATGATTACAAAGAGACCAATAACTGCCCAGAGCGTTACACCCCAGCAAGATTTTTGAACGGTTTCGTCCATGGAGATTTTTACAACCTTATTATGCTTTTATCCAACGTCCTTCACAACGTCGAGATCAACGATATAGTCCTGGGATCGATAAAACGCAACCGTAAAAAATGGCTGAAATACGGCGCAATTCGCCACCTTCCGCCCAAGCCTTCTAAAAAATAATTTAATATCAATACCTTAATAAAAAATATGCTTAACAAAACCTGTAAAGTCACGGCAAAAACAAGGCAGCCGGGCGCGGTTGAAAACAGGATATTCGCACAGGATAAATGTGTCTGGATCCTCCGCCTACTATAGCCATGCAATGGCATGTGATAAGAATCCGCACGACTCTTAGTGTCAAAGCCCGGGATGGATTATGCACAACACCGCTGAAACAGATCAGACACGACCACCCCGTTCGCGTCTTGAACGCATAGATATAGCGCGTGGCATCGCACTGATAGCAATGGCGATCTATCATTTTGGCTGGGATCTCGAATTCTTCGGCTATATGGCAGCCGGAACCACCGGCCATGGTGGCTGGAAGCTCTTTGCACGCTGCATTGCATCAAGCTTTCTGTTTCTCGTTGGCTTCAGTCTGGTCCTTGCACATGGAAAGACCATTCGCTGGCATGCAATGGGAAAACGTCTTTTGCAGATTGCGGCTGCCGCCGCAGCCATTTCAGCAGTGACCTATTACATGTCGCCGGATAACTTCATTTTCTTCGGCATTTTGCATCAGATTGCGCTGGCAAGCATAATTGGCCTCTTGTTCCTGCATATACCGCCAGCGTTGACGCTGATCGTTGCAGCCCTGGTCATCAGCGCACCGCTCTATGCACAGGCCAATATTTTCAATTCAACATGGCTTGCCTGGGTCGGCTTATCAACAGTCCCACCCCGCTCAAGCGACTATGTCCCCCTGTTCCCATGGTTTGGAGCTGTACTGACCGGCATCGCAGCAGCCCGTATTTTTCAGCGCTTCAACTGGCTGCCAAAACTCTCGGGCGGCATTAAACCACAATTTCTGCAAAAGCCGCTGACCTTTATTGGCCGTCATAGTCTGGCTTTTTACCTGATTCACCAGCCTGTCCTCATCGCACTTGTTTATTGTTTCGCTTTGATTTCACCGCCTGACCAGCGCCCTGCTTTTACCCGCTCTTGTATTGCATCCTGCTTGCCAAATGGCAGTGAAGCCCTTTGCAATCAATTCTGTGGCTGCGTGGTAAGCGAGCTTGATAAAGCAAAACTGTTCAACGATGTCTTTAGTGGAAAAGCGAACCAAAACAACAACAGCACGGTTCAGCAGATCGTTGAGATATGCTCGCCCGTACCGGATAATCAGCAATAATCAGCAATAATCAGCAATAATCAGGTTGAAACACCAAGCTCTGCCAGACGTTCAATACATGCTTCTTCCACCTGATCCAGCTCTGTCAGCGTCTCATCAATATCGCGGCGCTTCTGGCGAAGGTCAGCACGCTTTTCCTCAACGCGCTTCATCAAAAGCTTGAGCTGCCCTGTTTCACCGGGCGGTTCACGATACATCTGCACAATTTCATGAATTTCAGCAATGGAGAAGCCAAGCCGCTTGCCGCGCATGATCTGCTTGAGAAGATGACGGTCAGAAGGTCTGAACAGGCGTGTACGCCCCCGTCGTACAGGCGCAATCAACCCTTCATCCTCATAAAAACGCAAAGTCCGGGTTGAGATACCGAATTCCCGCGTCAGTTCTGTAATTGTATAATACTCGCGTACCACTTATTATATCCTGACCTTACAATATGCAGGCTATTGTTGTGCAACCGCATTTACGTAAAAGTCAATATTAAACCGTCACAATCGGTCATAATGATTAGGGTCAGGGCCCATTAATTTGATGAGAATGGCATCTGAAATGACAAGATATGCGAGGAGAGACGTGAGGACCGGGGTGGTTCCCCCGGTTGAGCGGCTCGACGCAGCAGATCGCCAAGTCATTTCGATGTCCGAAGGATGTGGTCCATCCGCCCGGCCTACTTCGTCGGAAAGTCTTGAAAATGAACCACATTTCCTTCGCCTTTCCTTATCAAATCCAAACGGATGGCCTCACACCATTCCCGTCAAATTAATGGGCCCTGACCCTAAAACATAGAGGCACATCTGGTGTTGACCTTGCCATTATGATGCCGCTCATGCGTTATAAACAATAATAGTCTCAATAATTAACAGCGATTCATGCGACGTTCCATTAAATATACAATAATCGGGCTGGTCCTTGTCGCACTGGGTGGCGCTGCTCCCTTTGCAGTTGAACCAATCGTCCAGAAGCTTGGCGAAAACTCCATCCGGCAACTGGCGCGGGATGGAAATTTCTGCACAACAGATAATTGTGAAGAAGGCATCGCCTATGCCATTGGCTTTCTGGAAACCAATTATGGTCTCTCACCCGAAAATGTAAAATGGTGCATGGGCGTCGATGTCATTGCGCATTATGATCTTGCCTTTGGCAACGGACTGAAGAAATCAATAACCGATCAGATGTATTCTCGCTGTGGCGATCCGGCTCAGGACGAACCTGTCGGCAATTATACGGCAGAATAAAAGGCCACATTCAATGACGCAATTTTTACGCCTTGCCTCATGGCTGGTACTGGCCCTCATCCTTATCGTGACGGTCAGTCCGATCCAGTTTCGCCCGACAACCGGTGAACCGGTTGATATAGAGAGGTTTGCAGCCTTCTTTCTTGTAGGTTTTTTATTTGCACTGGCCTATCCTCGCCACTGGATTGCAGTGCTGCTGCTCACAATCGGATGTGCTGGTATATTTGAACTTCTGCAACGCTTAGCACCTGGGCGTCATGGTGAATTTGCCGACTTTATCTTCAAGGCTGTTGGCGCAATGGCTGGTGTATGTATCGGGCGTGGCCTTCGCCTGTTGCCATTCTTTGCAGAAAAAACTGAATAAAATTCCTCCTGAACGGAACCAAAAGCTTGCATGATCGTTATAGAGTGATCAATTCCAATGGAGGTTTGAAATGGCCGATAACAAGACAGCTCACGACGTTCAACAGGCTTTAGAGCAACAAGTTGCTGATTTACGCGGTGAGCTAAAGCGTCTGTCAAAGTCTTTAGCTTCCCGTTCAAGTGATCTGCGCGATAGTGCTGAAGACGCATTTGACGATGCATCGGGCCGATTCCGCCATGCAGCGCAGCTTGTACGCGAGCGAGGACAAGCTGTTGCAGAAACCGTGAAAGAAAACCCCGGCACAGCCACTACATTATTTGGGACCGCTGGTCTTATCGGTCTTGCGATTGGTGTCGCAATTGGCTGCATTTTGTCAGACCGCCGATAGATATAATTCTTCCAAGACAAGCCCGCGCTATCCGGCGCGGGTTTTTTTATGGTCTTTACCTGTGAGAGCAGGACTGCTACCCGGAGCCATTGGCAATATGCCACCGGTCGCAGCCTACCCGGTTAAAACAAGGACAAGCGCATGTTATAAATGCGTTGAGACTGCACCGTGGCTTTTAGAAAAGGCACGCAAATGTCTGAAAAGACAATATATTCTGATTTAAAGCAGCTTGGTTCCAGCAGCAGCATTCCACAATCACCCGAACAAGCAATTCTTGAAAGAGTAGAAAAGCCACAGGCTGGAACGCCCTATTGTGTCCGCTTCACTGCGCCTGAATTTACATCACTCTGCCCGATGACCGGACAACCGGATTTCGCTCATCTGATGATCGATTATGTACCGGGCAAATGGCTGGTGGAAAGCAAATCGCTCAAGCTTTTCCTGTTTTCGTTCCGCAATCATGGCGCATTTCATGAAGATTGCACCGTAACAATCGGCAAGCGTCTTGTTGAACTGCTTGAGCCAGAATGGCTGCGCATTGGCGGCTATTGGTATCCACGCGGTGGCATTCCAATCGATATATTCTATCAGACGGGCGAAGCACCCCGAAATGTCTGGATCCCTGAACAATCTGTCCCCAACTATCGAGGTCGCGGCTGATCACAAAACCCTGTATCTATTGCTCTCTATACCACCTAACCTATATCGCTATTAAACACCGACAAGGAAAGCCAGATGAATAAAGTTATCCTGCTTCTATCACTGGCAGCCCTTACGGGCTGTGGTGCAGGCAAGGCAGCAATGGATACAGGAAAAAGCTTTGATCGTTTTGCGTGTATGTCACGCAATATGAAAGGTGAAACACCCTGCCCTTCACCCGATAATCCGAACCAGTAAACAAAGCGAGCCACCATGTCTATTTCCCCCAAAGACGTTCTTGACTTCTGGTTTTCAGCAAAAATGCGAGAAAACTGGTTCACCAAAAGTGACGCAATCGATACGGAAATTCGCGAAAAATTTCTGGCTGGATATGAAGATGCACGCGCCGACAAATTCGAAGACTGGAAACAGCAACCCGAAACGGCACTTGCCCTGACCATATTGTTCGACCAGTTTCCGCGTAACATGTTCCGTGGCTCACCGCGCTCGTTTGAAAGCGATGGTCTTGCGCGTGACGTGGCAACACGGGCACTGGATCATGATTTTGACCGTCAACTATCCGCTGACGAACGCCAGTTTTTATACCTGCCTTTCATGCATAGCGAAAATCTGAGCGATCAGAAACGCTGCATTGATCTTTATGAAAAACTTGGCAATGAATTCTCTCTGGGCTTTGCACGCCAGCATCACGATATTATCGAGCGCTTTGGCCGCTTCCCGCACCGCAACAAGGTTCTGGGTCGCGAAACAACACCGGAAGAGGCTGAATTCCTCAAGAAGCATGCCGGATTCTAGTTTCTACAATAGTCTATAAGGCAGAATTCCGCGGCGGTCGTGATCGACCGCAAGCCTGCTTTTCAATGGTGGCACCGCACGCTGCACACATTCGGCCCGTTCACAAATACGGCAGGAAACACCAATAGGATCAAATGCTGAGCGTGCGGTAATATCCAGGCCGTCCGCATAGACAAAATCCTGAGCGTGCGTGACTTCACAACCCAACGCAATAGCATATCGACGCTGCGGCGCATGAAAACCACCTTCGCTTTTGGTAAGCTCGGTCGCAACGCAGAGATAACGTGCACCATCCGGCGTTTCGGCAAGCTGACGGATAATCCGCCCCGGCGTCTCAAATGCCTGATGCACATTCCATAACGGGCAAGCAGCACCATAACGTGCAAATTGCAGCTTGGCTGCACTATGCCGTTTGGTAATGTTGCCAGCCCTATCGATACGAGCAAAAAACACCGGCACTCCACGCTGACCGGACCGCTGTAATGTGCTTAAACGATGCGCAACCTGCTCCAGACTGGCACCAAAGCGCGATGCCAGCAATTCAAGATCGTGGCGCAACTCTTTCGCGGCAGACAGAAATGTCTGATAGGGCAAGACCAGCGCACCCGCAAAATAATTACGAAGGCCGATTTTGCAAATCTCGACCGCTTCTACGGAACGAAAATCAGCACCTTTTGCAATCGTCGTGACGAGGTTTTCCATTTCCAGTTCAGCAATCTGAAACGCAATCTGGAAATTACGTGTCGAAGCTGGCGAATAAGGGTTAAGATAAAGTACCCGCGCAACGGGGTCGAATCGCCGCAAGACAGCTTCATCAGGATCGGCACGGGCAACCCGGACACGGTAGCGCTCCTCCATATATTGCGGCAGCGCCACGCCAATATCGCGGCTTGGAATCCTCAGCTCCTGAGCTAGATTTTCTGCAGCAATATCAATATCATGCACGTAATTGTCGATAAAATGAAAAAAGTCGCGCACTTCTTCATAGGGGGCAAGCTCAGCAACGGATGGCGCACGCCCAAGCTGGTGATCCAGACTTGCAAGTTGTTCACTGTTGCGCCGATAAGCCTGATGACAGGCAATCAGCGCATGCGCCAATCCCGGTGCGTTCTGCGTGATCAGTTTTAATTCCTGCAAATTTGGTTTGTAATTTTCAAATACCGGATCAGCCAGTGCTTCCGAGACTGCAGATAAAAGCCGATCATCATCGCCAAGCGAAATGGCACCAATATCAATCTGATAATTCTCGGCCAATGACAACAGCACAGCAGCAGATACGGGGCGCTGGTTATTCTCGATCTGATTAAGATAACTCGTTGAAATACCTAAACGTTCTGCAAAACCTGATTGGGTTGCCTTATGCTGTTCACGTATTTCGCGGATTTTCCTGCCAACATAGAGTTTTTTGGGTGCCATTATAAACCATCATATTTGCAAATTTGCATTTTACTATTTGCAAATTTATAAATTACACAATCGCACCTTTTCAAGCTTTCAGAATGCGGCATACTGGCACTAAGCAGTTAGACAAATTCATAGCTTTCCAAGGTCATAGTGAATGCAGGAACTTCTCGAACAGCTTGAAGCCCGTCGCACCGAAGCCCGTCTTGGCGGCGGACAGAAGCGCATTGATGCGCAACACGCTAAGGGCAAGCTCACCGCCCGCGAAAGATTGGATGTTCTTCTCGACGAGGGATCGTTTGAAGAATTCGATATGTATGTCACCCATCGATGCACCGACTTCGGCATGGAAAAGCAGAAGATCGCAGGTGACGGCGTTGTGACTGGCTGGGGCACAATCAATGGCCGGCAGGTCTATGTGTTCAGTCAGGATTTCACGGTTCTTGGCGGCTCGCTTTCGGAAACACATGCACAGAAAATCTGCAAAATCATGGATATGGCCCTGCAGAACGGTGCGCCGGTCATCGGGCTCAATGATTCTGGCGGCGCACGCATTCAGGAAGGTGTTGCTTCGCTGGCAGGCTATGCCGATGTTTTCAAACGTAATGCCGATGCTTCAGGCGTTATCCCGCAGATTTCCGTCATCATGGGCCCATGTGCGGGCGGCGCAGTCTATTCGCCAGCCATGACCGATTTTATCTTCATGGTTCGCGACAGTTCCTACATGTTCGTGACCGGCCCTGATGTAGTAAAAACCGTCACCAATGAAATTGTCACGGCAGAAGAGTTGGGCGGTGCTTCGACCCATACGAAGAAATCTTCCGTGGCCGATGGTGCTTATGAAAACGACATCGAAACGCTTGAGCAGGTTCGCATTCTTTTCGACTTTCTGCCGCTCAACAATCGCGAGAAAGCGCCGGTTCGCCCTTTTTATGATGATCCGGCACGCCTTGAAATGCGTCTTGATACATTGATCCCTGACAGCGCCAACAAGCCATACGATATGAAGGAGCTGATTCTGGCCCTTGCCGATGAAGGCGATTTCTTTGAAATTCAGGAAGCTTTCGCCAAAAATATCATTACGGGCTTCATCCGCATGGAAGGCCAGACAATCGGTATAGTCGCCAATCAGCCAATGGTGCTGGCGGGATGTCTTGATATTGACTCATCACGTAAGGCAGCACGCTTTGTGCGTTTTTGCGATGCTTTCAGCATTCCAATCCTGACTCTGGTCGATGTCCCGGGCTTTCTGCCCGGAACCGCGCAGGAATATGGCGGCGTGATCAAACATGGCGCCAAGCTGCTTTTCGCCTATAGTCAGGCAACCGTTCCGATGGTGACGCTGATTACGCGCAAAGCCTATGGCGGCGCCTATGATGTGATGGCATCAAAACATATTGGCGCTGACATTAATTATGCATGGCCAACGGCTGAAATCGCTGTCATGGGCGCCAAGGGCGCAACCGAAATTCTGTATCGCTCTGAGCTTGGCGACACCGAAAAAATCGCCAGTCGCACGAAGGAATATGAAGAGCGCTTCGCCAATCCATTCGTCGCTGCCGAACGCGGTTTCATTGACGAAGTGATCATGCCGCATTCTTCCCGCCGCCGTATCATTCGTGCGTTCTCTGCGCTTCGCAACAAGAGCCAGAACACGCCATGGAAGAAACACGACACGATACCTCTTTAATTAACGCATGATCTTATCCAAAAACCGGTTCCCGCTTTTTGGGATCATGCTTGTGTGAGGCAACTGCCAATGATCAAGAAAATATTGATTGCCAACCGCGGCGAAATCGCATGCCGGGTTATCAAAACCGCTAAGAAAATGGGCATTTCGACAGTCGCAGTCTATTCAGACGCAGACCGCAATGCTCTGCATGTCAGAATGGCAGACGAAGCAATCCACATCGGACCAGCGCCCTCGAACCAGTCTTATATCGTCATCGATAAAATACTGGCTGCGATTAAAGAGACTGGTGCAGATGCGGTGCATCCGGGCTATGGCTTTTTATCAGAGAACCCACGCTTTGCCCAAGCGTTGAAAGCTGCCAATGTCATCTTTGTTGGCCCGCCGGTAAATGCCATTGAAGCCATGGGCGACAAGATTACCTCCAAAAAGATCGCAGCACAGGCCGGCGTTTCAACAGTGCCTGGCCATATGGGGTTGATTGAGGATGCAGACGAGGCGGTCCGCATTTCAACGTCAATCGGCTATCCTGTGATGATCAAGGCCTCCGCTGGCGGCGGCGGTAAAGGGATGCGTATCGCATGGAATGATGATGAAGCCCGCGAAGGCTTTCAGCTGTCGCGAAACGAGGCGAAATCATCATTTGGTGATGACCGCATTTTCATTGAAAAATTTGTAACACAGCCACGTCATATCGAAATTCAGATATTGGGCGATAGCCACGGCAATGTCATTTATCTGGGTGAACGTGAATGCTCCATTCAGCGCCGCAATCAGAAGGTGATTGAAGAAGCGCCCTCACCCTTTCTGGACGAAGCCACCCGCAAGGCAATGGGTGAACAGGCGGTCGCGCTTTCCAAGGCGGTTGGTTATTATTCCGCAGGCACGGTTGAGTTTATCGTCGACGGTGATCGCAATTTCTATTTCCTAGAAATGAACACACGCCTGCAGGTCGAGCATCCGGTGACGGAACTCATCACGGGCATTGATCTTGTCGAAGAAATGATCCGCGTTGCCTCCGGCGAAAAGCTTCGACTAAGTCAGACCGATGTCAAACTTAATGGCTGGGCTATTGAAAGCCGCCTTTATGCCGAAGACCCCTATCGTAACTTCCTGCCTTCCATTGGCAGACTGACGCGCTATCGACCGCCGGTCGAAGGGCAAAACGCAAATGGCACAATCATCCGCAATGACACGGGCGTCTTTGAAGGCGGCGAAATCTCGATGTATTACGACCCGATGATTGCAAAATTATGCACATGGGGACCAGATCGGACCAGCGCAATCAATGCGATGGGCAATGCACTGGATGCTTTTGAAGTGGAGGGAATCGGCCATAATCTACCATTTCTTTCAGCCGTGATGGAGCATCCTCGTTTTCGCGCTGGCGCACTGACAACCGCCTTCATTGCAGAAGAATATCCAGATGGCTTTGCAGGCGTCGCAATTTCTGATGAAGATGCAAATATACTCGCCGCAGTCGCCGCACAGATCAACATGGTGGTTGAACAGCGTAACGCCCAAATTTCCGGCAGGCTGTCGTCGCAGGATCAGTCTGTAGCAACGGACTGGGTGATAACACTTGGCAACCATTATATCCCCATTCGCATAGTTGAGGGCGAAGGCGGTACAGTCATCAACTTTACCAATGGCCTTAGCCTGCCGGTTGCCAGCGACTGGCACCCCGGCAACCAGCTTGGTTCCTTCACCGTTGATGGAAAATCCATCGCCGTCAAGATTTTGCGCTCTCGCACGGGCTGGCGACTTCGCTGGCGTGGCATTGATACCATCGCTCATATCCGCAAACCACACGTGGCTGAACTGGCAAAACTCATGCCGGTCAAACTGCCGCCAGATACATCAAAAATGCTGCTTTGCCCGATGCCCGGAGTGATTACCTCCGTTCTCGTCAAAGATGGTGAAACCGTCGAAGCCGGTCAGCCACTGGCAACCGTCGAAGCCATGAAAATGGAAAACCTCTTGCGCTCTGAACGCCGCACCACGGTCAAACGAATTGCAACACAGGAAGGTGCGAGCCTTGCCGTCGATGAACTGATCATGGAATTTGAGTGAGGCAGACATGAGCAAGCGTCCTACCCGTGAAGACTGGTCGAAACTGGCCGAAAAAGAACTCAAGCGCCCTGCCGATAGCCTTGTCTGGCACACCCCCGAAGGCATTGACGTCAAGCCGCTTTACACGGCTGACGATTTAACGCCCATTGGGCATCTCGACACCCTGCCCGGTTTTGAGCCTTTCCTGCGCGGCCCCCGTGCCACCATGTATGCCGGTCGTCCATGGACCATTCGCCAATATGCAGGCTTTTCGACTGCAGAAGAATCCAACAACTTCTACCGCAAGGCGCTTGCAGCCGGTCAACAGGGCGTTTCGGTTGCTTTTGATCTCGCAACACACCGCGGCTATGACAGTGATCATCCGCGCGTTGAAGGCGATGTGGGCAAGGCAGGTGTGGCAATCGATTCTGTCGAAGACATGAAAATCCTCTTTGACGGCATTCCGCTTGAAAAAATCTCCGTTTCCATGACGATGAATGGCGCAGTGATCCCGATCCTTGCAAATTTTATCGTCGCAGGCGAAGAACAGGGCGTCTCACGCGACCTGTTATCCGGCACCATTCAGAATGATATTCTCAAAGAATTCATGGTCCGCAATACCTATATCTATCCGCCGGAACCTTCCATGCGGATTATCGCGGATATCATCGCCTATACAGCTACAGAAATGCCGAAATTCAATTCGATTTCCATTTCTGGCTATCACATGCAGGAGGCAGGCGCGACGCTGGTGCAGGAACTGGCCTTCACGCTGGCTGATGGCCGCGAATATGTGCGTGCAGCGCTCAACAAAGGGCTTAATGTCGACGAATTTGCAGGGCGTTTATCGTTCTTTTTCGCCATTGGTATGAATTTTTTCATGGAAATTGCCAAACTGCGTGCAGCCCGACTGCTCTGGTCACGCATCATGAAAGAATTCGACCCCAAAAAGCCGGGATCGCTGATGCTGCGCACCCACTGCCAGACATCGGGCGTATCGTTGCAGGAGCAAGACCCCTACAACAATATCGTGCGCACGGCTTTTGAAGCTATGTCGGCAGCCCTTGGCGGAACCCAGTCGCTGCATACCAATTCTTTTGACGAAGCCATTGCTTTGCCAACAGAGTTTTCCGCCCGTATCGCACGCAACACACAGCTTATTTTACAAAACGAAACCGGCGTTACCAAAGTCGTCGATCCGCTTGCTGGCTCCTATTACATTGAAAGCCTGACCAATGAGCTGGCCGAAAAAGCATGGGCTTTGATTGAAGAAGTTGAAAATCTTGGCGGTATGACCAAGGCCGTTGAAAGCGGCCTGCCAAAACGATTGATCGAAGAAGCCGCCACACGCCGACAGGCTGCCGTCGACAAGGGCGAAGAAGTAATAGTCGGTGTCAACAAGTTCCGCCTGGAACAGGAAGACAATATCGATATTCTTGAAATCGATAACACAGCTGTGCGCAATTCGCAGATTGCCCGCCTCAATCACATCAAAGAAACCCGCAACAAGACAAAAGTGGAGGCGGCACTTTCCAGGCTGCAACAGGTCGCGAAAACCGGCGAAGGCAATATTCTGGCAGCAGCCGTCGAGGCTTCACGTGCACGCGCAACTGTTGGCGAAATTTCAGATGCCATGCGCAGTGCTTTTGGCGATCATGTGGCAGTGCCAAAAGTTGTGAAAAAGGTCTATGGCGCAGCGTACGAAAACGAACCGGAATATCAAACACTCAAAGAGCGCCTTGAAGAGTTTTCAAAACAGAACGGATCCACCCCCCGCGTCATGATTGCCAAACTCGGTCAGGATGGGCATGATCGTGGTGCAAAAATAATTGCATCTGCCTTTGGTGACATTGGTTTTGAAGTGCTGGCCGGCCCCCTGTTCCAGACACCCGATGAAGCGGCGGACATGGCGATCAAAGCCAAAGTCCATGTGTTGGGTGTATCGTCACTCGCCGCCGGACATAAAACATTGCTGCCGCAACTTGTCGAAACATTGCGTAAAAAAGGCGCGGAGAATATCATCGTTGTTTGTGGCGGCGTAGTCCCCCGTCAAGACTATCAATATCTGTTCGACCATGGTGTATCAGCTGTTTTTGGCCCAGGAAGCAATGTGCTCGATTGTGCCCGTGCCGTGCTTGACCTCATAGAAGGAAAGCGCCGTAATTTATAATATAATCAATTAGATAAAATAAAAAACAGAATCATTTTATGAACAACTTCAAAAGCCGGACGAATTGTCCGGCTTCATCATTTAAAGGCAAATCAGTTTTTGGGCCCTGCAAAACCTGCAATAGTGGAAGCTGTTACTGATACGGGATCACTGGCGGGAAATGTGCCTTCAAGTCCTTCATTGAGTTGCCGCTCAAGCTCAGGCCTGTCGCCTGCCCGACGCGCACTCGGGATCGTAATCTGGCTTGCGGGTTCAATTCCACATTCAAGACAAGCAACGCCAAGCGCCTCACCCAGTTTTAAAGCCGCCTTGCGTATCACGACATCACGTGAAAGTTCGCTCCCGGTTTCATTCTCAACCTTGACAGTGATCCGCTCCTCACCTTCGGTTACAAACTCGACCATATAGGTAGCGAAACCACCAACAGAACTGACGCGGACTTCAACAATATCCATAACTCACCTCCGCATTTAGCTTTATGGAAAACGAAACTACGCGCAGATAGTTCCTTCCAAAACTGCTTTCCTCGCCTTTTATTACACCTTGATGAAAGCATCATTTTAAAAGTGTAAACCAAATCCCTGCATAAGGCGACGAATAGCATAATCAGGCTTTTGCGATGTGAAAACGGCAAGATCATCATGATGATGTAATGCCTTATTAATCTCGCGTGGTTGCAGAAGCGAAACAGTACGCCTTGCAATAGCCTCGGCAGGATCAAGCCAATCGACCGGCCATGGCGCAAGCCGACGAAACACATTCGCAAGAAACGGGTAATGTGTGCAGGCAAGCACGACAATATCCGTGCGACGACCGTCCTTTTCGACAAAACACGGTGTTATCTGCTCGACGACCAGTGCCTCATCAATCGTCTCACCGCGAATATGGGATTCCACTATTCCTGCAAGCCGATCAGCTCCAACAAGCCGCACATGACATTGCGTGGCAAATGACTGGATAAGATCGCGTGTATAAGCGCGTTTGACTGTTCCCGGCGTTGCCAGCACAGAAACAAGCCCCGACGATGTCCGCTCGGCGGCAGGCTTTATTGCCGGAACCGTTCCAACAAAAGGCATGAAAGGGTAAGCCTTGCGCAAATCATCAAGCACCAGCGTCGAAGCCGTATTGCACGCAATCACCACAATTTCAGGATCATGCTCGGTAATAAGACCACCAAAGAGTTTGACGATGCGTGCACGCAATGCATCCTCTTCCCAGTCACCATAAGGAAACCCCGCATCATCGGCGATATAGACAAACCGCCGATCAGGCATCATCACTCGCGCCTCGCGCAAAACAGTCAACCCGCCAATACCGCTATCGAAAATCAGAACCGGCCTTTCAGAAATAGCGGACAACTTGTCGGTATGCTCTGCTTCGAGTGCTGGTTTCATTCAGTCTTGTCCTCAGTTACAGATTTGCGCGCACGACCTTCAGGGGCGCCTGAGCCACGCGGTTTTTTGGGCGAAAACACATCAAGTGAAGTGATCACGCCGCGTAAAAGCTTGAGTTCCGCCGATGCAAAACCTGCACGTGTGAGCACCGAACGCAGATTATTGACCATAATTTCTTTTTTGGCCTCAGGGCGAAAATAACCCCGAATATCAAGCGCCTCTTCCAGATGATTGAAAAGACTCTGCAATTCCATCTTCGGCGCTGTTTCCATTTCGGGACCACGAAAAACCGTGTCTCTTTCCGTTGCAAGTCCCGACTTCATCCATTCATAAGACATCAGCAACACGGCTTGCGCAATATTAAGCGAAGCGAATGCAGGATTAACCGGGAACGTTACCAGCTCATCCGCAAGCCCCACCTCTTCATTACTGAGACCAAAGCGTTCGCGACCGAACATAATGCCAACTTTTTTGCCGGCGTTAAAACGGCGGCGCAATTCGCTATTGGCCTCCACCGGGCTACGCACCGGCTTGAAACCATCGCGTTCACGCGCTGTGGTGGCGTAAACAAAGTTGAGATCTGCAATTGCGGATGCAAGATCATCATAAACGACGGCATTGTCGATAATATGATCAGCCTTGCTTGCAGCAGCACGCGCCTTTTCACTGGGAAACTCTTCACGCGGCTCAACCAGCCGTAATTCGGCAAGACCAAAATTTGCCATAGCGCGTGCCACCATGCCGATATTTTCCGGCAATTGCGGATTAACCAGAATAATCACTGGTCCTTCGGTGATCATAGGGCGCTGTTTGTCTGTTCCTGCCATGATAATTTCCGTCACTACTATATCAACACGGCGCTTCCCTGACATGTTTGACACCAAATCGCAAAGATTCCCCTTACATTCGATACGGAAAACCGCATGTAGTAGCGGAATAACACCAGTCTTTCTCCCATCCATGTCAAACTGCCCCAACCGACACTGAATTTGACAGGGAGGAAAATCATGTCCGGCAAAAAGATTCTCATGATCTGCGGTGATTTCTGCGAAGATTATGAAACTATGGTTCCATTTCAGACGCTTCTCGCCGTTGGGCATAAGGTCCATGCCGTCTGTCCCGGCAAAAAGGCAGGCGATGCTATAGCAACCGCTATTCACGACTTTGAGGGCGATCAGACCTATACTGAAAAGCCCGGGCATAATTTTACGCTCAATGCGACATTTGCCGATGTAAATGCTGAAAACTACGACGCACTGGTCATTCCCGGTGGACGCGGACCTGAATATCTTCGTCTTGATGAAAAGGTCATCGCAATCGTCAGACACTTCTTTGAAGCTGACAAGCCGGTCGCTGCTGTCTGTCATGGCGCACAAATTCTGGCCGCAGCACGCGTGCTCGAAGGCCGAACCTGTTCTGCTTATCCCGCATGCCGGCCAGAGGTCGAACTGGCCGGTGGCAAATATGCTGATATTCCCGTCGATCAGGCCGTTACCGACGGCAATCTGGTGACAGCACCCGCATGGCCTGCACATCCGGCATGGCTATCCCAGTTCCTCGTCGTTCTCGGCACAAAAATCACGCATAATTGATCATATACTGCCTGCAATTCCAAACCGGTTGCAGGCAGCATCAAATTACGCAACATTATGATCGGAGATTTTTCGGGAGGAACATATGTGCAGATTGTTCATCGGTGCTGAGCCTGAGCTTTGGCAAAGCGTTACGCGCTCACTGCGCATTGATGGTGTCGTCACAAGTGTGCGGCTTGAAAATTTCTTCTGGTGGGCGCTGGAAGATATAGCCATGCGTGACAATCTGACAATCAATCGCCTTCTGGGTCGTCTTTATGATGAATCTCGTGCAGAAGGCCATGATCTTGATAATTTTGCATCATTTCTTCGGGTTTGTTGCGGTCGCTATCTCGCATTGCAATCAATGGGCCTTGTGCCGACAGATAAAAAGACTGGCATCTCAACACTGGATGCAGATGCTATATTATTGCGCGAACAAGAAACTTATCGTGAACAGCGTTCAGAATGGCGAAAGTCCTCACATCACGCCGCCTGAAAATGTGTCTATAGGCCAAAGAATAAGCCTCTGACGCTTTGCCTTCGCGTTCACCGATGCTATACGAGCGCAACGCATTCAATAAGAGGCATTATCAATGGCAAAAATCAAGGTTGCAAACCCGGTCGTTGAACTCGACGGCGATGAGATGACCCGCATCATCTGGCAGTTCATCAAGGATAAGCTGATCCACCCATACCTCGACATCGATCTGAAATATTACGATCTTTCGGTCGAACACCGCGATGCGACCAACGATCAAGTCACCATTGATGCTGCAAATGCTATCAAGGAACATGGTGTTGGCGTAAAATGCGCAACCATCACGCCGGATGAAGCCCGCGTTGAAGAATTCAAGCTCAAGAAGATGTGGAAGTCGCCAAACGGCACAATCCGCAACATCCTCGGCGGCGTTATCTTCCGCGAACCAATCATCTGCAAGAACGTCCCTCGCCTGGTTCCAGGCTGGACACAGCCAATCATCGTTGGCCGTCATGCGTTTGGTGATCAGTACCGTGCAACCGATTTCAAATTCCCGGGCAAAGGTACACTATCGATCAAATTTGTCGGTGAAGACGGCGAAACCATCGAACATGAAGTCTATCAGGCTCCATCTGCAGGCGTGGCAATGGCCATGTACAATCTCGACGAATCGATCCGCGAATTTGCACGCGCTTCGCTGAATTACGGCTTGCAGCGTAACTACCCGGTTTATCTGTCGACCAAGAACACTATCCTTAAGGCCTATGATGGTCGCTTCAAGGACATTTTCGAAGAAGTCTATCAGGCTGAATTTGCTGAAAAGTTCAAGGAAGCAAAGATCTGGTATGAACACCGTCTGATCGACGACATGGTCGCTTCGGCTCTCAAGTGGTCCGGCGGTTATGTCTGGGCTTGTAAGAACTACGACGGCGACGTGCAGTCCGACATCGTGGCACAGGGTTTCGGTTCTCTCGGCCTGATGACCTCGGTTTTGATGACGCCAGATGGCAAGACTGTTGAAGCAGAAGCGGCACATGGCACAGTGACCCGTCACTATCGCCAGCATCAGAAGGGTGAGGAAACCTCAACCAACTCCATCGCTTCGATCTTTGCATGGACCCGCGGCCTCGCCCATCGTGCAAAGCTCGATAACAATGATGAGCTGAAGCGCTTTGCTGATACATTGGAAAAAGTCTGCGTGGACACCGTTGAAAGTGGCTACATGACCAAGGATCTGGCACTGCTTATCGGTCCGGATCAGCCTTGGCTCTCGACCACCGGCTTCCTCGACAAGATTGATGAAAACCTTCAGAAGGCAATGGCTGCTTAAGCCTGTTTAAATGAATGAAAAAACGGCGGGAAATTTTCCCGCCGTTTTTTGTTTGCAACCTGCATATAGCGTACAAAAAAGAAGGCCGGAAAAACTCCGGCCCGCTCATTCTTATAAGTGATCAATCAAACAACCTGCGCTTTCACAGCAGCGATTGCATCATTTGCTTTAGTACCATCGGGTCCACCAGCCTGTGCCATATCCGGGCGGCCACCGCCACCAGCACCACCAAGAGCGCTGGACGCTACACGTACCAGATCAACCGCGCTGAAACGGCCAAGCAGATCCTCGGTCACAGCAGCAACGGCACTCGCTTTGCCATCTTCGCCCACACCGATGAAGACAACAACGCCAGAGCCAACCTGCTTTTTGCCTTCATCAGCAAGAGGCTTGAGATCACGCGGGGAAACGCCGGTTACAACCTTGCCAAGGAAGTTAACGCCGTTAACAATCTCAACTGCGCTGCCCCCCTCTGACGAACCACCGCTCAGCGCCAATTGCCGACGGGCATCAGCCAGTTCACGTTCCAGCTTTTTACGTTCATCAACCAGTGCATTCACACGTTCCAGCGTTTCCGATGGGGTTGTTTTCAATACACTGGCGATTGCCTTGACGCGCTCGTCCTGCTCTTCGAGATAAAGGCGAGCCGCCTCACCCGTAAGCGCTTCCATACGACGAACACCCGCAGCAACGCCACTGTCGGACAGAATACGAACAAGGCCAATATCACCGGTCTGGCGAACATGCGTACCACCGCAAAGTTCAACCGAGTAAGCCTTGCCAGCCTTCTCGCCATGCTTGGCTGTACCCATTGAAACAACACGCACTTCATCGCCATATTTTTCGCCAAACAACGCCATTGCACCTTCTGCAATCGCATCATCGACGGCCATCAAACGCGTTGTAACCGGTGCATTTTGCAGAATAATCTCGTTAGCAAGATTTTCAACAGCAGTCAGCTCTTCTGCCGAAATCGGTTTTGGATGCGAAAAGTCGAAGCGTAAACGGTCAGGCGCAACAAGCGACCCCTTCTGCGCCACATGTGACCCGAGCGTTTCGCGCAGCGCTTCATGCAGAAGGTGAGTTGCAGAGTGGTTGGAACGAATACGTGTACGACGCTCGCTGTCCACCTTCAATTCAACAGCTTCACCAACCTTCACCGAGCCCTTTGTTACCTTGCCGGTATGAACAAAAACGCCCTCGCCCTTCTTCTGCGTGTCAGTGACCGTGATGACAAAGCCTTCACCGGAAATTGTTCCCGTATCACCTTGCTGACCACCAGATTCACCATAAAATGGCGTCTGGTTGACGACAACCGAAACGGCTTCACCTTCAGCAACGGATGCCACTTCAGCTCCATCACGTACAAGAGCGGTGATTATGCCTTCAGCACTCTCAGTCTCATAGCCCAGAAATTCGGTCACACCGACCTTGTCTTTGATGCCGAACCAAATGGTCTCGGTTGCAGCTTCACCGGAACCCGACCAGTTGGCACGTGCTTCAGCCTTCTGGCGTTGCATAGCGGCATTAAAACCATCCGTATCAACCGTCACACCACGCTGACGAAGAGCGTCCTGTGTCAGATCAAGCGGGAAACCATAGGTATCATAAAGTTTGAAGGCAGTTTCACCATCAAGGCGATCACCTTCAACCAGATTTTCCGATGCATCCGACAAAAGACCGAGGCCTCGTTCAAGTGTTTTGCGGAAACGGGTTTCTTCAAGCTTGAGCGTTTCAGAAATAAGAGCTTCAGCACGGATGAGTTCAGGATAAGCCTGTCCCATTTCACGGATCAAAGCTGGCAAAAGACGCCACATCAATGGCTGGCTTGCACCAAGCAATTGGGCATGGCGCATGGCGCGACGCATGATACGGCGCAGTACATAGCCGCGACCTTCATTCGAAGGCAGAACACCATCAGCAATCAGGAAGCTCGATGCACGCAAATGATCGGCAATGACGCGATGACTGGCGCGGAAATCACCTTCAGCTTTAACGCCTGTTGCCTCTTCTGAAGCACGGATCAAAGCCTTGAAAAGATCAATATCATAATTGTCATGCACACCCTGAAGCACAGCTGCAACGCGCTCAAGACCCATGCCTGTATCAATTGACGGACGCGGCAGATCAATGCGCTGATCAGGAGTAACCTGTTCATATTGCATGAAAACGAGGTTCCAAATCTCGATAAAGCGATCGCCGTCTTCGTCAGCCGATCCGGGAGGTCCACCCCATATGTGATCACCGTGATCGTAGAATATTTCGGAACAAGGACCACATGGGCCAGTATCGCCCATAGCCCAGAAATTATCATTCGTTGAAATACGGATAATGCGATCATCGGAAAGACCGGCAATCTTCTTCCAGAAATTCGCGGCATCATCATCAGTGTGATAAACGGTAACGAGCAGCTTGTCCTTGTTAAGGCCAAACTCCTTGGTAATCAGGTTCCAGGCATGGCTGATCGCTTCTTCCTTGAAATAATCGCCAAAGGAAAAATTACCCAGCATTTCAAAGAAAGTATGATGACGTGCAGTATAGCCGACATTATCAAGATCATTATGCTTGCCGCCGGCACGCACGCATTTCTGGGAAGTTGTCGCACGACTGTAAGGACGTTGTTCAAGCCCTGTAAAAACATTCTTGAACTGAACCATACCCGCATTGGTGAACATCAGCGTCGGATCGTTACGCGGCACCAACGGGCTTGATGGAACGACTTCATGTCCGTTCTTACGGAAGTAGTCGAGGAATGTGGACCTTATCTCGTTGACGCCAGCCATGTTTCATCCTTGGGCATTTTCTGCCATGCATAAGATGCGGAATTGAAAACGCATCAATTATATGATCTCCACCCGCAGGAACGCGGCAAGTTACGGCATATTCTGCCGCCACGCTTCGACTGCCCGATAATGGAAAGCCCGTGAGGTGGAATTTCTGTTGTCCGCTTTTAACGGTGCACTGCTTTTCTGTCCAGATAAGCAGAGTGCGCTATAAAAGCAATTTCTGCCGCAAATACAGAAAACGGCAACAATGCAACACTATTGGCCATAAATAACAAAAACCCTGCACAATCGTGCAGGGCTTGCTTTGATCCTATAACAATAGAAGCCTACGCTTCAGCTACATCCGGCCCATCATCGGCTTCAGGACCGCCATCTTCAAGAAATTTTTCGGCAATCAAACCGGCATTTTGCCGAAGTGTTGTTTCGATTTCTCTGGCAACTTCCGGATTGCTCGTGAGATATTGCTTGGCATTCTCACGCCCCTGCCCAAGACGCTGGGAATTATACGAGAACCATGCACCTGACTTTTCAACAATGCCAGCCTTCACACCAAGATCAATTAATTCACCCGTCTTGGAAACACCCGCGCCATACATAATATCAAACTCAACCTGCTTGAATGGAGGGGCAAGCTTGTTCTTTACCACTTTCACACGGGTCTGATTGCCGACCACTTCATCGCGCTCCTTGATCGAGCCAATACGACGAATATCAAGACGCACCGATGCATAAAACTTCAATGCGTTACCACCGGTCGTTGTTTCGGGCGAACCGAACATGACACCGATTTTCATACGAATCTGGTTAATGAAAATAACCATACAGTTAGAACGCGAAATCGAAGCGGTTAGCTTACGCAGTGCCTGGCTCATCAAGCGAGCCTGCAGGCCGGGCAGAGAATCGCCCATTTCGCCTTCAATTTCCGCGCGGGGCGTAAGCGCTGCAACCGAATCAACAACAAGAACGTCAATAGCACCGGAGCGCACAAGCGTATCCGTAATTTCAAGCGCCTGCTCGCCCGTATCAGGCTGCGAGATCAACAGGTTTTCAAGGTCAACGCCAAGCTTGCGTGCATAAACCGGATCAAGCGCATGTTCTGCATCAACGAATGCGCAAATGCCGCCCTTCTTCTGCGCTTCCGCAATTGTATGCAGTGCAAGCGTCGTCTTGCCTGAGCTTTCAGGACCATAAATTTCGACTATGCGTCCTTTAGGCAAACCACCGATGCCCAGCGCTATATCAAGCGAGAGCGAACCAGTTGGAACAGTCTCAATATCGACGACCTCATTCTGGCCGAGCCGCATAATAGAGCCTTTGCCGAATGCACGTTCAATTTGCGACAGCGCCGCATCAAGTGCCTTTGTCTTATCCACTGAATTATCCTCAACGAGTCGCAATGATTTCTGAGACATCTTACACTATCCTCTTGTCTCGCCAGAAGCCCGTCGGCTCACCGCCAATATCTATTTGTATCCGTTTTGTTCTCATTTTGCAATACAACTAAGTCAATGTTTTTCAACAATAAAAAAATTTGTTCTTTTATTGTTCTGTAATATTCAAGAGCTAAAAGATGCCAATCTGTCCACGCATTAGTTTTAAAAATCCCCCAAATTCATCATTCTATTGACCATCAGAATATGAAAACGCAGCCTCTCTTTCGAGAAACTGCGTCAAAAAATGCTACTATCGCAATTACTGAATTTACTGCGCTGCGCCCCGCAACGGGGAAATCTGAATTTCCACACGGCGATTCTGCGCACGTCCTTCAGGCGTTGCATTGCTGGCAACCGGCTGGCTTGCACCATAACCGATAACAGCAAAGCGACGCGGATCAATGCCCTGAGATCCAAGATAGCTTGCTACAGAAGCCGCACGGCGCTGCGACAGCCCCTGATTATAGCTTGCACTACCTGTCGAGTCGGTAAAGCCATACACATCAACCAATGTCTGATTAAACTTGCGCAGAACAATCGCTACCGAATTAAGCGTTGGATAGAACTGGCTTTTCACCTGATCCTGATCGGTATCAAAGGTAATGGCTGAAGGCATGTTCAGAATAATCTGGTCGCCATTGCGGGTAACTGAAACGCCCGTCCCCTGAAGCTGATTACGCAACTCGGATTCCTGACGATCCATATAATTGCCGATTGCACCACCACCAAGCGCACCAATACCAGCACCGATCAGAACAGCATTACGCTGCGCACGACTGGAACCACCAACCATCAGACCACCCAAAGCGCCAACGGCGGCACCGATTGCAGCACCACCCGCGGTGTTCGACATCTTTTCTTGGCCTGTATATGGGTCGGTTGAAGTGCAGCCAGCCAAAAATGTGGCCCCGATAAAGACAATCCCGAGTTTCTTCAGCATAAAAAGATGATCCTCAATGTTCGATTCGCCGCGAATGATAACTTTTATTGCGGCTGGATGGTGACCTTAAATCCCCTGATGCCAGTTTTGACGCATTTTTGAGATATTTTAGCCCATCCGCCCACAAGAGCGCAATTGCGCAGCATAGCGGCTAGCCATGTTCTGAGCCCGTTTTGCACCGTTCAAGGCTGTAGAACTATTGCGCCACACACCGCGGGCATAGCCACCGTGACCGGAATAATAGGCAAGATAAAGCCTGTAGGCATCATTACGGCTTATGCCATTTCTTCGGTTACTTTCATTATGATACCAACCGATAAAATGAATAGCATCGCCAAAATTGCTGCGTGAAGCTGTCCAACGTCCCGTTTCGCGCTTGTAACGATCCCAGGTTCCGTTCAGCGCCTGCGAATAGCCATAGGCGCTCGACGCACGCTTCCATGGAATAAAGCCAAGCAGCTTCGTACGCGGTGGTCGTGCGTAAGGACGGAACCCGGACTCAGTATAGATAGTTGCCATCAGCACATGCACGGGCACACCAAACTCACGCGAAACACGTGTTGCATCCTTCTGCCAGTTATTAATCCAGCCATCACGCTGATCAAAAACAGCACATACATTGCTGGTCTGCCGCGGGGCGGTTGCGCAACCACCGAGAATAACGAGCGCAACGAGCAATAAAACGCGCGTCATGGAACCCTCATCGGAATTAAAAATTTCGATAAATTTTAAACAGTAAAAGGCAATTAACTAAGCCATTGATATATTTGTAGTTATCAAATGGTTTACAGATGCGTCTGTAGGTTGCCCGACCATTGAAATTATTAATGAAATGAGCCACAGCATATCAGTTAATTAAAACCATAAGTTGTATTTATTCGGACTTTACCACGATAGATGAAGGCTGAATTATGACATAATAATCTGTTTCCGCAATTTTGGCAGCGCCAATCAGTACCCGCTCCGGCGCTCAGCTCTCAAGCGCGACCAGTAATCAAGCCTCTTGCGGATTTCCCGTTCAAAACCGCGTTCTGGTGGATCATAGAACACCTGTCGTCCCATCGCTTCCGGGAAATAATCCTGCCCAGAAAAAGCGTCTGGCTGGTCATGATCATAAGCATAACCATCGCCATAGCCTTCACTCTTCATAAGTTTGGTTGGCGCATTAAGAATATGCTTGGGCGGCAGCAAAGAACCGTTTTCCTTTGCAGCACGCGTAGATGCTTTATAGGCCATATAAACAGCATTGGATTTTGGCGCGGTTGCCAGATAAACACAGGCCTGCGCCAATGCCAGCTCGCCTTCAGGAGAGCCGAGATAATCATAGGCATCCTTGGCCGCATTGCAGATAGCAAGCGCCTGCGGATCAGCAAGGCCTATATCTTCAACCGCCATACGGACAAGACGACGCCCCAGATAAAGTGGATCTTCGCCCGCATCAAACATGCGGCAAAGATAATAGAGTGCGGCATCAGGATCAGACCCACGCACAGATTTATGCAGCGCAGAAATCAGATTGTAATGACCGTCCTGCCCCTTGTCATAAACCGGCGCGCGACGCTGAACCACGTCCTGCAACTTCCCGGCATCGAAAATTTCGTCAGGTCTGGCGGCCCGCCACACTTCCTCGGCAAGTGTCAAAGCAGCACGGCCATCTCCATCGGCCATACGGATAAGACTTGCCCGCGCTTCCTCATCCAGCGGTAATGGACGTCCCTCCTGCTCTTCAGCACGGGTCAGAAGCGTTGCAATGCTCGCTGCATCATGCGGATGAAAAGTGAGCACCCTCGCCCGCGACAGCAAAGCGGCATTCAATTCAAAGGAAGGATTTTCTGTCGTCGCACCTATGAGAATAACAGTGCCATCTTCCATTACAGGCAGAAAACTATCCTGCTGTGCCCGATTAAATCGATGAATCTCATCCACAAACAGCAAAGTCTGGCGGCCAGACATGCGCCGCGCTCGCGCTGATTCAAAAACTCTTTTAAGATCAGCGACACCGGAAAAAATCGCAGAAATTTGCTCAAATGCAAGTTCAGTCTCGCCTGCAAGCAATCTGGCAGCCGTGGTTTTTCCAGTTCCTGGCGGCCCCCAGAAGATCATGGAACCAAGCGAGCCGGAAGCAATCATTCGCGTCAATACACCTTCTGGACCAGTCAGATGCTCCTGCCCCGTCACTTCAAAAAGTTGTCGTGGGCGAAGCCGATCAGCAAGCGGCCTGTTACGATCGGCATTAGGGTCAGCCGCAGTAGAAAATAGATCGCTCATTTTACTTCGCTCGATACCACAAAAACAACTGTTGTTTCAGGCATAGTCCCGCCTGAAACAACATGCAACTTTTAGGATCAGGACTCATTAATTTGACGGCAATGCGCTCAGCGCACAAACTGCCGGATCAATGCACCATTACGCTCCACTTCAAGCCGCCATGCCAGACCGCGGCCACCATTGAGCGCCATTGTCAAATCATTGATTGTTCGTATCGGATTGCCGTTGATTGCACGGATAATATCACGTTGACGCAAGCCAAGCTGTGCCGCCTGCGAATTAACAACAACATCCGTAACAATCACCCCACGCGATCCCGGGCGCAGCCGCATCTTCGACGCCATTGCAGGCGTGATTTCCTCAACCACAGCACCTTCAAAAGGGTTATCGCCTTTAATTATCTGTTTCTGCTGTGGCTTGGTTTCCGGCTCTTTTGCCAGTTTCACCGGCAGTTTGCTGTCTTTGCCATTGCGCACAATGTCCAGATTAACCGTATTACCGATACCTGCGGTAGAAAGACGATAACCGAGTACGTCGATATTATCCACACGCACGCCCTGCACCGAAAGGACAACATCACCGACTTTCAAACCAGCCTGCTCTGCCGGCCCTCCTTTGGTTATCGCTGTAACCAATACGCCAAACGATTTATCCATACCAAGGCCTTCGGCAACATCCGGTGTGATATTCTGGAATGTAGCCCCGATAAAAGGACGCGCAAAACTTGTGCTTCCACTCAATGCAGCATCAACAACTGCGCGAACCATATTGGACGGAATAGCAAAGCCAATTCCCACAGAACCACCTGAGCGCGAATAAATAGCCGTATTGATTCCAATAAGCCGGCCACGCATGTCGATCAGACCGCCGCCAGAATTGCCGGGATTAATCGCAGCATCTGTCTGAATAAAGAAATCGAAATCGGAAACACCGACCTGTGTGCGTGATTGCGCCGATACGATACCGCTCGTCACCGTCTGTCCGACAGCAAATGGATTTCCGATGGCAAGGACAAGATCGCCCACTTCAACATCATCAGAGTTTCCAAGTGATACAACCGGGAACTTCTCTTTCGCATCAATCTTGAGCACAGCAAGATCAGTTGTTTCGTCACGAAGCAAAACCTTGCTTTCAAGCTGACGTCCGTCGGGCAAGGCAACCTTGATTTCGTCGGCATCCTTGATCACATGATTGTTGGTCACGACGATACCTGATGAATCCACAATCACACCGGAACCAAGCGATTGCTCAGTCCGCAGCCTGCCGGTTGCGCCAAACTGCCTGCCGAAGAACTGCTCGAAAAATGGATCGCCTGCAAAAGGAGATGGTCTTTGCTGTACCTGCCGCGCTGCATAGACATTGACCACCGCAGGCGCCGTCTCTTTGACAAGCGGTGCAAAGGAAAGCTGCATATCGGCACGGTTTAACGGAATCTGCTTTCCCTGCGCCGGAGCAGGATTATCCTGAGCTGATACTGGCAATGCCGCCATGCAGACATAAGCAAAAACAACACTCGTAATTCCAAAATGCCGCAAATTCATTCGCAAACTCCAACTTTTTCCGAAACCCGATTCATCAAGTTGAAAACAATATGGAGACAACAAGGCCAAGGATAAAGGGCTGTAATATGGCAAAACCATTACAGCTTTGTAATGATTAGATAAATAAGACTTGAAACGAAAAAGGGCCGCCAGTGGCGACCCTTTTAAAATCATTGCGCAGTGTGAATTACGCTGCGTCTGCTTCCGCAGCAAGCTCAGCTTCAACGCGTGCGCGATCAGCCTTACCCTTTGCATCCACATCGCGTTCAACGAACTCGACAACTGCAAGCGGTGCATTGTCACCGGTGCGGAAGCCTGCCTTCATGATACGAATATAGCCACCATTGCGGGTTGCATAACGTGTAGCCAATGTATCAAAAAGCTTTGCAACCAGCTTGACGTCGCGGATGGCGGAAATCGCCTGACGACGTGCATGCAGATCACCGCGCTTGCCCAGTGTGACAAGCTTTTCTACGATTGGACGAATTTCCTTGGCTTTAGGAAGTGTGGTCACAATCTGTTCGTGCTCGATGAGCGAAGCCGCCATGTTGGCGAACATTGCCTTGCGATGCGAGGCAGTGCGGTTCAGCTTACGCTGTCCATTACCGTGGCGCATGGCCTTCTCCTTTAATTCAGTTCAGCCGGAATTGTCCGGTCTTAATATTGGTCTTCGTAGCGCTTGGCGAGATCTTCGATATTTTCAGGCGGCCAGGCTGGGATTTCCATGCCCAGATGGAGCCCCATCGACGCCAGTACTTCCTTGATCTCGTTGAGCGACTTGCGGCCGAAATTCGGAGTCCGCAGCATCTCGGCTTCCGTCTTCTGGATCAGATCGCCGATATAGACGATATTGTCGTTCTTCAGGCAGTTTGCCGAACGTACAGACAGCTCGAGTTCGTCGACCTTCTTGAGCAGAGCCGGATTGAAAGCAAGTTCCGCAACCTGTTCCTGCGGAGCTTCCTTCTGTGGCTCTTCGAAGTTAACGAACACAGCCAGCTGATCCTGAAGAATGCGTGCTGCATAAGCAACAGCATCTTCACCGCTTACCGAACCATTGGTTTCAATGTTAAGCGTCAGCTTGTCATAATCGAGAACCTGACCTTCACGGGTGTTCTCAATCTTGTACGATACCTTGCGGATCGGCGAATAAAGGCTGTCAACCGGAATAAGGCCGATTGGAGCATCTTCCGCACGATTGCGATCGGCAGGCACATAGCCCTTACCGGTGTTGACGGTGAGTTCCATACGGATTTCAGCGCCTTCATCCAGCGTGCAGATGACATGATCCGGGTTAAGGATCTCGACATCGCCAACAGTCTGAATATCTCCAGCTGTGACAACGCCCGGGCCTTCCTTGCGTACAACCATACGCTTCGGGCCTTCGCCTTCCATACGGATAGCGATTTCCTTAACGTTCAACACAATATCCGTGGTATCTTCGCGGACACCCGGAATGGAAGAAAATTCGTGCAGAACGCCGTCAATCTGAACGGCAGTAACAGCAGCGCCACGCAGCGATGACAGAAGAACACGACGCAGTGCATTGCCCAGTGTCAGACCAAAGCCGCGTTCCAGCGGTTCAGCAACAACCGTTGCATGCGTATTAGAGCCTTTGGTGATAAAATCCACCTTGTTCGGCTTGATGAGTTCCTGCCAGTTTTTCTGGATCATGTATTTTTCCTCTATCAACTGTCGCTACCATCCAATCGTAGCGATCCTGTGAAGAACCGCAGAGGAACCCGGAAACTAATTTCAGGGTTCATGCAGCATATAAAGAAATTAGACCCGGCGCTTCTTGCGCGGACGGCAACCATTGTGCGGGATCGGCGTAACATCGCGGATCGACGTAATCACAAAGCCAGCAGCCTGAAGGGCGCGTAGCGCAGATTCACGACCAGAACCCGGTCCGCAAACCTCTACTTCGAGGGAGCGCATGCCATGTTCCTGTGCCTTTTTGGCGCAATCTTCAGCAGCGATCTGTGCGGCAAACGGGGTCGACTTACGCGAACCCTTGAAACCCTGAGCACCTGCAGATGACCAAGCAATCGCATTACCCTGTGCATCCGTGATGGTGATCATGGTGTTGTTAAACGTCGAATTAACGTGGGCAACGCCCGACGAAATGTTTTTGCGTTCGCGACGGCGAATACGCTGGGCTTCCTTAGCCATGATAGTCCTCTCAAAACTCGATCTCGACACCGCCGTAGTTCCAGCGGCTCCACCAGCCCTTTGATAAGGACCAGCACCGAACCCGCCCGTTTATCGGGCAAGCCCGGCAGAACGATTGGTTCTGCCGAAAATTACTTCTTCTTACCTGCGATAGCCTTTGCAGGACCCTTACGGGTACGCGCATTGGTATGCGTACGCTGACCACGAACAGGCAGCGAACGACGATGGCGCAGACCGCGATAGCAGCCAAGGTCCATCAAGCGCTTGATGTTCATCGAAACTTCACGACGCAGGTCACCTTCAACCCGGTATTCAGCATCGATTGCTTCACGGATCTGAAGCACTTCAGCATCCGAAAGCTGGTTCACGCGACGATCATCGGTAATACCGACTTTCGTTACGATCTGACGAGCAAATTTTGGTCCAATCCCGTGAATGTACTGAAGCGCAATGATTACGCGCTTATTTGTCGGGATGTTGACGCCAGCGATACGTGCCACGTCTGTTCTCCTTGAGTTACATAAAAATCCATCTGGTCGATGCGATCAACCAGACAGCATTGTTTGACCGGTCTGGCCTCTTACTATATCCGCCAAAACCGACCATTCAAAACCAATTGAAGTGGCGCAGTCTTTGACGGAATCGCCTGAAAAAGTCAACTGTTAACTGTCCGTAAAGTCATCGTAGCAACCTTACAGACAATAAAAGCAACTTTTAGAACAAAATACGGACAGAAAAAGCTCTAAATATTTCCTGTCCGTAATTCATATTCACACAAATGAACCTTGATCGGTCCATTTCAAGCCGGAACGAGAATTCTCTCGATTTCTGCTGTAACATCCTCAACCGGTGCCATGCCGTTGAGAACACGCAATTCACCAGTTCCCGCATAATAGGTTGAAAGTGGCGCGGTTTTCTCACGATACTCGACAAGACGTTTGCGGAACGCTTCAGGATTATCATCCGAACGAACCTGCCCACCTTTAGCAAGGGTTTCAGCGACGCGACTTTCCATACGCTTCACCAATGCATTCTCGTCAACTTTCAGCTCAATCACTGCATCGAGCTTAAGACCTTTACCGAGCAGCATTTCACCCAGTGCCTGAGCTTGTGGCACAGTACGCGGATAGCCATCCAGAATAAAACCGCTCGCACAATCCGGCGCATCAATGCGCTCAGAAACAATCTGGTTCACGATTTCATCGGAAACCAGTTGCCCGGCATCCATAACGGCCTTGGCACGCTTCCCGATCTCACTTTGCTGAGCGACTGCTGCACGCAGCATATCGCCCGTCGAAAGCTGAGGTATTCCATGCTTCTTGGTAAGAAGTCCAGCCTGCGTCCCCTTACCTGCTCCGGGCGGCCCAAGAAGTATCAATCTCATTTACTACGTTTCCCACCTCTGAGTTTGGATTTCTTGATCAACCCTTCATATTGATGGGCGACAAGATGCCCCTGAATTTGCGCAACCGTATCGAGCGTTACGCTGACCACGATCAACAACGAAGTACCACCAAGATAGAAAGGTACACCGGTCGCGGAAATCAGGAATTCCGGCAGAAGACAGACAAGCACAATATAGATAGCGCCGACAACCGTTATACGTGTCAACACATAGTCTATATACTCGGCTGTACGTTCCCCCGGGCGAATGCCCGGAATAAAGCCAGAGTGCTTCTTGAGCTGGTCAGCAGTATCCTTGGGATTGAATACAATTGCCGTATAGAAGAAGCAGAAGAACGCCATCAAAGCAGCATAAAACAGCATATAAAGCGGCTGACCATGACCAAGAGCATTGAGAATGGTCGTCCCCCAGGCTGGCATTTCAGCCGTATTTGCGAATCCTGCGACAGTCGCAGGCAAAAGCAGAAGCGACGAAGCAAAGATTGGAGGAATAACACCGGCAGTATTGAGCTTAAGCGGCAGATGCGAAGTATCGCCCTGGAACATACGATTACCAACCTGACGCTTCGGATACTGGATCAGAAGACGACGCTGCGCACGTTCAACGAAAACGATAATTGCAATAAGCGCTATAGCCAGAATGATAACGCCGAGAATAAGTCCGGTGGACAAAGCGCCCGTACGGCCCAGTTCCAGCGTGCCGGAAATGGCATGCGGAAGGTTTGCCACGATACCTGCGAAGATGATCAGCGAAATACCGTTACCAATACCGCGTGCTGTGATCTGTTCACCAAGCCACATCAGGAACATAGTACCGCCAACAAGCGTAATGACTGATGAAACAAGGAACATTGGTCCAGGGTTTGTAACAATACCGTTACCAGCCTGCAAACCGACCGAAATTGCATAGGCCTGAACAATCGCCAGAAGCACAGTGCCATAACGTGTGTACTGATTGATGATCTTGCGGCCCGATTCGCCTTCCTTTTTCAGCGCTTCAAGCGTCGGAACAACCGACGTCATAAGCTGCACGATAATGGAGGCGGAAATGTAAGGCATGATGCCAAGCGCAAAAATGGCCATACGGCCAACCGCACCACCGGCAAACATATTGAAAAGCCCGAGCACACCTTGGCTATGCTGCTGGAAAGCCTGCGCAAGCGCATCAGGATTGATGCCAGGTAGCGGAATATAAGTACCAAAACGGTACACGAGCAAAGCACCCAGTGTAAACCAGATACGCTTCTTGAGTTCTTCAGCTTTAGAGAAAGCTGAAAAATTAAGATTGGAAACTAGCTGTTCAGCAGCCGATGCCATTAAATTTCTCCGGTGAAAAGTCTCCGGTCCCCTACCCTTCAAGGACACGTGTTTTCCAACTCGCGCCCAATCAGACAAAAAGACCTTACCCAGATATGCGCATTGGCATAAATGTGCAAGCGGCGGCACAAGGGCCGCCGCTTTTTATTTTTATGTCGATGCTTTATTCAGCAGCAACTTCTGGAAGCTTAATGCTGCCACCGGCCTTTTCGATCTTTTCAATCGCAGCCTTGGAAGCACCAGCAACATCAAAAGCTACCTTTGCCTTCAGTTCACCGTCAGCAAGAACGCGAACACCATCAAGCGCACGGCGAATCACGCCAGCAGCCTTGAGAGTATCAAGGTTCACAACTGCCTTTGCATCCAGCTTGCCTGCATCAATCGCAGCCTGAACACGGCCAAGCGACACAACGTTGAAGCTCTTTGCAAAAATATTGGTGAAGCCACGCTTTGGCAGGCGACGGTAGATTGGCATCTGACCGCCTTCAAAGCCGTTGATCGCTACGCCAGAACGGGACTTCTGTCCCTTGACGCCGCGGCCAGCGGTCTTGCCCGAGCCAGAGCCGATACCACGGCCAACGCGCTTGGGTGCTTTTACTGAACCTGGCTTATCACGCAGATCGTTGAGTTTCATGTCTCTATCCCCTGCGTTATCAGGCCTCGTCCACAACACGGACGAGATGCTGAACCTTGGCGATCATACCGCGAACTGAAGGAGTATCCTCCAATGTGCGGCGGCGGTGCATTTTATTAAGTCCGAGACCGATCAACGTTGCACGCTGCTCGGCAGGACGACGGATAGGGCTTCCGATCTGTTCGACCGTAACCGTCTTACCCTTCTTCTCAGCCATCACTCAAATCCCTTGTCTATGGCGTATCCGGTGCTCGCACACCGGACTGGCACAAACTATCGGCTACTCTTCTGAACCGACCACATCATGGCGGCGAGCCTGAAGGGTCGAGTACTTGATACCGCGCTGTGCAGCGATGTCCTTTGGATGCATCTGATGCTTCAGAGCGTCAAAGGTTGCACGAACCATGTTGTAAGGGTTCGAGGAGCCGAGCGACTTAGCAACAACGTCCTGAACGCCAAGCGTTTCGAACACAGCACGCATAGGACCACCAGCAATGATACCCTTACCAGCAGGAGCTGCACGAAGCAGAACCTTGCCAGCGCCATGACGACCCTGCACATCGTGATGCAGAGTACGACCGGAGCGCAATGGTACGAAAATCATATCGCGCTTGGCAGCTTCCGTAGCCTTACGGATAGCTTCAGGCACTTCACGTGCCTTGCCATGACCGAAGCCTACGCGACCCTTCTGATCTCCAACTACGACAAGCGCAGCAAAACCGAAGCGGCGACCACCTTTAACGACCTTGGCAACGCGGTTAATATGAACGAGCTTGTCAACGAATTCGCTGTCACGCTCCTCACGACCGCGATCCTCACGGTTACGTTCTCTCTGTGCCATATCCTATTCCTTTATTCTTTTCCGGAAGCACAAAATATTAGAAGCTCAGACCGCCTTCGCGGGCAGCTTCGGCGAGAGCCTTCACGCGACCGTGGTAAATAAATGCACCACGATCAAACACTACTTCCTTGACGCCTGCTTTCGTGGCACGCTCTGCAACCAGCTTGCCTACTGCAGCAGCAGCTGCAGAGTCGGCGCCAGTCTTGAGCTTTCCCTTCAGGTCGCCATCCAGGGTCGAAGCAGCTGCGATGGTAACACCGCGAACGTCGTCGATAACCTGAACGTAGATGTTCTTGGAAGAGCGGTGTACGCTGAGACGTGGACGACCGTTTGCGACAGCCTTGACCTGACGGCGTACACGAGCAGCGCGACGCTGCAAAGTTTCTTTTGGCGATGCCATGACGCGCTTCCCTTACTTCTTCTTGCCTTCTTTGCGGACGATCTTCTCGCCAGCATATTTGACGCCCTTGCCCTTATAAGGCTCGGGGCCGCGATATTCGCGAATCTCAGCCGCGACCTGACCGACCTGCTGCTTGTCAATACCAGTGACGACGATTTCCGTCGGCTTTGGAACAGCAACAGTGATACCAGCAGGTACGTCATAGACCACTTCGTGGCTAAAGCCGAGAGAAAGCTGGACATTCTTGCCCTGCATAGCAGCACGATAACCAACGCCGCTAATTTCAAGCTTCTTCTCAAAGCCCTTGCCGACGCCTTCGAAGATATTTTCAATCATCGAACGCGACATGCCCCACTTGGAGCGAGCGAGTTTGGACTGGTCACGAGGATCAACGCGTACAGCGCCATCTTCGAGCTTAACCAGAACTTCATCGTGCACAACGAAAGACAATTCGCCCTTCGCGCCCTTAGCCTTGACGATCTGCCCATCAACACTGGCGGTCACGCCTGCCGGGACCGGCACGGGTTTTTTACCGATACGAGACATTTTTATACCTGTCTTCTATCTGTTCACTGTCAACCGCATCAGAAGATGCGGCAGAGCAGCTCACCACCAACGTTTTGTTCACGGGCTTCATGATCAGCCATCACACCCTTAGGGGTGGACAGGATCGAGATGCCAAGACCATTCGCAACCTGCGGGATCGACTTGACCGACACGTAAACGCGACGGCCAGGCTTGGAAACGCGGGTAAGTTCACGAATAACCGGAACGCCTTCATAATACTTCAGTTCGATTTCGATCTCGGCTTTGCCGTTCACGAATTCACTCTGCGTGTATCCGCGAATGTAACCTTCAGACTGAAGAACATCCAGAACACGAGCACGAAGCTTGGAAGCCGGGGTCGAAACCTTGGACTTCTTGCGACCTACTGCGTTGCGAATACGGGTCAGCATATCGCCGATAGGATCTGACACAGACATATGCTACTCCTTACCAGCTCGACTTAACTATGCCTGGAATCTGTCCAAGCGAACCCAACTGGCGAAGCGCAATACGCGACATCTTCAGTTTACGGTAATAACCACGCGGGCGACCCGAAACTTCGCAACGGTTGCGAATACGGACCTTGGCGGAATTGCGCGGCAGTTCGGCGAGCTGGATAGTAGCGCGAAAACGCTCATCCAACGGAAGGCTCTGATCCATAACGATCGCCTTCAGACGTGCACGCTTCTCAGCATGACGCTTAACCAACTTTTCGCGGCGCTTGTTGTTTTCGACTGCGCTAGTCTTGGCCATATTATTATACCTCGCTACGCTTGCCGTTACTGCCTGAACGGGAAGTTGAAGGCGCGCAGAAGAGCGCGGGCTTCATCATCCGTCTTAGCGGTCGTGCAAACGATGATGTCCATGCCCCAGATCTGATCAACTTTATCATAGTTGATTTCTGGAAACACGATGTGTTCCTTAACACCCATGGCAAAATTGCCACGACCGTCAAAGCTCTTCGGATTCAGACCACGGAAATCTCGAACGCGTGGAAGCGCAATCGTGATAAGGCGATCAAGGAATTCGTACATGCGATCTGCACGAAGAGTAACCTTCGTACCGATTGGCATGTCTTCACGCAACTTAAAAGTTGCGATCGAATTACGGGCGCGAGTAATGACAGCCTTTTGACCGGCAATCAAGGCCAGATCAGCTGCAGCAACAGATGGCTTCTTTGAGTCGCCAGTTGCTTCGCCTACACCCATATTCAGGACAACTTTACTGATGCGTGGGATCTGCATCTCGTTGTCATATTTGAATTCTTCAAGCAAAGATTTACGAATTGTTTCGTTATAAATCTTCTTGAAGCGTGGAAGTGCCTTAGCTTCAGCCATCAGATCACCGCTCCCGAACGCTTTGCAACGCGAACCTTCTTGCCGTCTTCAATACGGAAACCAACGCGAGTTGGCTTGCCGTCTTTCGGATCAGCAACTGCCAGGTTCGACAAATGAATCGGCGCTTCTTTCGAAATGATACCGGCTTCCTGAGTCTGGGTCTGACGCTGGTGACGCTTTACAACATTAATGCCACGAACGAGCGCTTTGTCGTCCTTTGGCATAACCTGAAGAACTTCGCCCTTACGGCCCTTGTCCTTACCGGACAGCACGACAACGCTGTCGCCTTTGCGAATCTTTTGCATCGTCTTGCTTCCTTACAGAACTTCCGGAGCCAGCGAGATGATCTTCATGTGGCTCTTAGCGCGAAGTTCGCGTGGAACCGGTCCGAAGATACGTGTGCCGATAGGCTCTTTCTTGTTATCGATGAGAACGGCTGCATTGTTATCAAAACGAATAACGCTGCCGTCTGCGCGACGGATGTCCTTGGCAGTCCGTACGACTACCGCCTTCATCACGTCACCTTTTTTGACGCGGCCGCGCGGAATAGCTTCCTTGATCGACACCACAATGATGTCTCCCACGGAAGCATAACGCCGCTTGGAACCGCCCAGCACCTTGATGCACATGACACGACGTGCGCCGGAGTTATCCGCCACGTCGAGGTTTGTTTGCATCTGAATCATGACTGGCCGCCTTCTTTTCCTTCAGCTGGTTAAGGGCTCCTGCCCTACCTAAGCTGCGTGTTTGTAATTTAGCCCGCTGTTACGTTCGAAAGAACGACCCAGCGTTTGTCCTTCGAAATTGGCTTGGATTCCTCAATGGAAACCTGATCACCAATCTTGAACTGGTTGTTTTCGTCATGCGCCTTGTATTTCTTAGACTGACGAATGGTCTTCTGGAGAAGCGGATGCGAATAGCGGCGCTCAACCTTAACCACAACAGTCTTATCATTCTTGTCGCTGACGACAACGCCCTGCAGAACGCGTTTAGGCATTATACTTGTTCCTTATGCCTTGCTTTCGGCCGCCTTCTGGCGGGCGATGGTCTTAATACGCGCAATCTCACGGCGAACCTGCTTCACGCGCGCGGTTTTTTCAAGCTGGCCGGTTGCCTTCTGGAAGCGCAGATTAAACTGCTCTTTCTTCAGGGCGCCCAACTCATCGTTAATCTGATCGAGGCTTTTGGCCCGAACGTCTGCGGCTTTCATGACTGCCTCTCTTACTCTGCGATGCGCTGAATGAAGCGCGTCTTGACCGACAACTTTGCAGCGCCGAGTCTTAAGGCTTCGCGTGCCACATCTTCGGGTACGCCGTCAAGCTCAAACATTACACGACCCGGTGCAACACGGCATGCCCAGTAGTCAACTGAACCCTTACCTTTACCCATACGGACTTCGGTAGGCTTCGATGTTACCGGCAAATCCGGGAAGATTCGGATCCATACACGGCCTGCACGTTTCATGTGACGAGTGATCGCGCGGCGAGCCGCTTCGATCTGTCGTGCTGTGACGCGGTCAGGCTCAACGGCCTTCAAACCGAATGCACCGAAATTAAGATCCGTACCGCCCTTCGAGTTGCCGTGAATACGGCCCTTGAATTGCTTGCGGAACTTGGTGCGCTTAGGCTGCATCATTGTTCTTTACTCCAATTTTCTCGCCCGCGACCCGCTTTTAAGCGTTTTCGCGGCGGCGGTTCTGCTGGGAACCCTGATTGTCACCCTCAACCGCACGACGTTCAGAAGCCATTGGATCATGCTCAAGGATTTCACCCTTGAATACCCAAACCTTCACGCCGCAGATGCCGTAAGCGGTCTGTGCTTCTGCTGTACCGTAATCGATATCAGCACGCAGCGTGTGAAGTGGAACGCGGCCTTCGCGGTACCATTCCATACGTGCGATTTCAGCACCGCCCAAACGACCGGAGCAGTTGATACGGATACCTTCTGCACCAAGACGCATTGCCGACTGAACGGAACGCTTCATAGCGCGACGGAATGCCACACGACGTTCGAGCTGCTGAGCAATCGACTGAGCGATCAGCGTAGCATCGATTTCTGGCTTACGAACTTCAACAATGTTGAGGGACGTATCAGAATTCGTCATCTCGGAAAGCTTCTTGCGGAGCTTTTCGATATCTGCACCCTTCTTGCCGATGATAATACCCGGACGAGCAGAGTGAATCGTCACGCGGCACTTCTTGTGCGGACGCTCGATCACGATCTTGGAGATCGCAGCCTGCTTGAGTTCACTCTTGAGATACTCACGGATTTTCACATCTTCATGCAGCAGCTTACCGTATTCGCCGGTATTCGCGTACCAACGCGAATCCCAGGTGCGGTTGATGCCAAGACGAAAACCGATCGGATTAATCTTCTGGCCCATTATGCGGCCTCCCCTTTTTCCGCAACTTCGCGGACAACAATGGTGAGATGCGAAAACGGCTTTTCGATGCGGCTTGCCTTGCCACGTCCACGAACGTGGAAGCGCTTCATGACAATTGATTTGCCGACATAAGCTTCAGCAACGATCAGCGCGTCAACGTCGAGATCATGATTGTTCTCTGCGTTGGCGATAGCCGATTCGAGCGTCTTTTTCACTGTTTCAGCAATCCGCTTGCGCGAGAAAGTGAGATCAGCAAGTGCCGCATTGACCTTCTTGCCGCGAATAAGTGCCGCGACAAGATTAAGCTTCTGCGGGCTGACGCGAAGCGTACGGGCGACGGCTTTCGCCTCGTTATCCTTAAGCTGGCGGGGAGCCTTGGCCTTGCCCATCTGTTACTTCCTCTTTGACTTCTTGTCCGCGCCGTGACCGTAATAGGTCCGTGTCGGCGCGAATTCACCGAACTTATGTCCAACCATTTCTTCGGAGATCGATACCGGCACATGCTTGTTGCCGTTATAAACACCGAAGGTCAGGCCAACGAACTGCGGCAAGATCGTGGAGCGACGGCTCCACATCTTGATAACTTCATTACGACCGCCCTCGCGTACCTTCTCAGCTTTCTTGAGAAGATAGCCATCGACGAACGGACCTTTCCAAACTGAACGAGCCACTTCAGACTACCTCTCTTACTTCTTGCGCTGATGACGCGAACGCATGATGAACTTGTCGGTTGCCTTGTTCGAACGGGTCTTTTTGCCCTTCGTAGGCTTACCCCAAGGGGTAACCGGGTGACGACCACCGGAAGTGCGGCCTTCACCACCACCATGCGGGTGGTCAACTGGGTTCATAGCAACGCCGCGAACGTGTGGACGCTTGCCGCGCCAAACCGAACGACCAGCCTTGCCGTCATTGATGTTGCTGTGTTCCGGGTTGGAAACTGCACCAACCGTTGCAAAGCATGCTCCCGAAACCAGGCGCTGTTCGCCCGAGTTCAGACGCAGGATAGCCATACCCTGATCACGACCGACGAGCTGTGCATATGCACCTGCCGAACGGGCAATCTGACCGCCCTTGCCTGGCTTCATTTCCACATTGTGGATAATGGTGCCAACTGGCATCGACGAAAGTGGCATCGCATTGCCCGGCTTCACGTCAACAGACTGGCCAGCGATAACTTTATCGCCAGCTGTCAGACGCTGAGGAGCCAGAATATAGCTCAGTTCACCGTCTTCGTAGCGGATCAGCGCGATAAACGCGGTACGGTTCGGATCGTATTCCAGACGTTCTACAGTTCCGACGACATCATGCTTACGACGCTTGAAGTCGATGAAACGATAAGAACGCTTGTGACCACCACCCTGAAAACGGACAGTGATACGACCAGTGTTGTTACGGCCACCCTTCTTGGACAGACCTTCGGTCAATGACTTGACCGGCTTGCCCTTGTAGAGTTCCGAACGGTCCACGATGACCAGCTGACGCTGGCCTGGCGTGATCGGATTAAAGTGCTTGAGTGCCATTGTCTTTACTCCGTGGCCTCTCAGAGACCTGTCGAAACGTCGATGCTCTGGCCTTCAGCCAAAGTAACGATCGCTTTCTTGACATCGCTCTGGCGCCCGACAATGCCGCGGAACCGCTTCACTTTGCCTTTGCGCACAGTGGTGTTTACAGCCTTAACCTTCACGCCGAACAGCGCTTCGATTGCAGCCTTGATTTCCGGCTTCGTCGCCTTGCGGGCTACGTTGAAGACAACCTGATTATGTTCGGAAACAAGGGTCGACTTCTCGGTGATGACTGGGCTGACGATCACGTCATAATGGCGAAGATCGGTCATTTAAAACGCTCCTCGAGTGCTTCGACAGCTGCCTTGGAAAGCACGAGCTTGCCACGACGCAGAATGTCGTAAACATTGATGCCCTGCACTGGCAGAACATCGATGTTCGGGATGTTCGAAGCAGCACGCTGGAAGTTCACGTCGATTTCTGCACCACCGATAAGCAGTGCATTTTCGAGACCGAGCTTTGCGAACTGCGAAACGAGCAGCTTTGTCTTGGCTTCGGACGCTGCCAGATCATCGATGATGATCAGATCAGATGCCTTTGCCTTTGCAGACAGAGCATGACGAAGACCGAGAGCGCGAACCTTCTTTGGCAGATCATGATCATGGCTACGGACAACCGGTCCGTGTGCCTGACCACCGCCGCGGAACTGAGGTGCACGAGCCGAATGGTGACGAGCGCGGCCCGTTCCCTTCTGCTTGTACATCTTCGAACCGGTGCGGCTGATGTCGCTGCGGCCCTTGGCGTCATGAGAGCCCTGCTGACGACGAGCCAGCTGCCAGCGCACGACACGCTGAAGAATGTCGTCGCGTGGGTCGAGGCCGAAGATTTCTTCGTTCAGCTTGACCTTGCCGGCATCCTTGCCTTCAAGAGTTGTAATCGTGAGATCCATTATTCGGCTCCCTCAGTCGCGACTGCATCCGCAGCTGCATTGTTTGCACCCGCAGCAGCAGACTTGCGCAGGGCAGCCGGCTTAGGTGCATTCTCAGGCAGCGAAACCT
The DNA here is from genome assembly GCF_006476605.1 of Brucella gallinifaecis. Taxonomy (GTDB): domain Bacteria; phylum Pseudomonadota; class Alphaproteobacteria; order Rhizobiales; family Rhizobiaceae; genus Brucella; species Brucella gallinifaecis. The sequence goes on along the minus strand of NZ_ML636803.1, from coordinate 77,628 downwards.
TGACTGCATCACGGACGAGAATCCAGGCACCCTTGGAGCCAGGAACCGCACCGCGAACCAGAATAAGGCCACGATCGCTATCTGTAGAGACAACTTCGATGTTCTGTGTTGTCACGCGGGTCTGACCCATGTGACCAGCCATCTTCTTGCCCTTGAACACCTTACCCGGATCCTGACGCTGACCGGTCGAGCCGTGAGCGCGGTGGGTAATGGAGTTACCGTGCGAAGCACGATGACCAGCAAAGTTGTGGCGTTTCATAACACCGGCAAAACCTTTACCAATCGAAGTACCCGTCACATCGACCTTCTGGCCGGCGACGAAATGCTCGGCAGTGATTTCCACGCCGACTTCGAGGAGGTTGTCCGGAGAAACGCGGAATTCCGCCAGTTTCGCCTTCGGCTCGACCTCAGCCTTCGCGAAATGACCGCGCATAGCCTTGGACGTGTTCTTAACCTTGGCAAGTCCAACGCCAAGCTGAACAGCCGTGTAACCGTTCTTTTCAACTGTGCGCTGAGCGACCACGTGGCAGTCTTCCATGCGGAGAACTGTCACTGGTACATGTTCACCGGCGTCGTTATAGACGCGGGTCATGCCCAGCTTTTGTGCAATAACACCTGAACGCATCGGGTTCGTTCCTTCCGTCCTCAAGCCGATTAAAGCTTGATCTCGACATCAACACCGGCGGACAGATCAAGCTTCATCAGCGCGTCTACAGTCTGCGGGGTTGGGTCAACGATATCGAGAAGACGCTTGTGCGTGCGCATCTCGAACTGTTCGCGGCTCTTCTTATCGATGTGCGGCGACCGGTTTACTGTGAACTTTTCGATCCGTGTTGGTAGTGGGATCGGTCCGCGCACATTGGCACCGGTACGCTTGGCAGTCGACACGATTTCCCGCGTCGAAGCGTCAAGGATCCGATGATCAAACGCCTTAAGGCGAATGCGGATGTTTTGACCGTTCATTTGATCTGTTCCTTGTTACGCGGAGCGCCTCCGGAGAGACGCTCCTGCACAAATCTGATTACTCGATGATCGAAGCGACGATGCCTGCACCAACGGTACGGCCACCTTCACGGATAGCGAAGCGGAGCTTCTCTTCCATTGCAATCGGCACGATCAGCGTAACGTCAACAGTGACGTTGTCGCCTGGCATGACCATTTCCGTGCCTTCTGGCAGGGTAACAACACCAGTCACGTCAGTCGTACGGAAGTAGAACTGTGGACGGTAGTTGGTGAAGAATGGTGTATGACGACCACCTTCATCCTTGGTCAGAATATAGGCTTCTGCCTTGAACTTGGTGTGTGGCTTGACCGAACCTGGCTTGCAGAGAACCTGACCACGCTCAACGTCTTCACGGCCAACGCCGCGAACCAATGCACCAATGTTATCGCCTGCCTGGCCCTGATCGAGCAGCTTGCGGAACATTTCAACGCCGGTAACAGTCGTCTTGCCTGTTGCCTTGATGCCGACGATTTCAACTTCTTCGCCAACCTTGATGATACCGCGCTCAACGCGACCGGTAACAACAGTACCGCGACCCGAAATCGAGAACACGTCTTCAATTGGCATCAGGAATGGCTGGTCAACCGGACGTTCCGGGGTCGGAATATATTCGTCAACAGCAGCCATCAGGCTACGGATTGCATCTTCGCCGAGTTCTTTTGATGAATCTTCGAGCGCTGCAAGAGCCGAACCCTTGATGATTGGTGTTTCATCGCCAGGGAAATCGTACTTCGAAAGAAGCTCACGAACTTCAAGTTCAACGAGTTCAAGAAGTTCCGCATCATCAACCTGATCGCACTTGTTCAGGAACACAACGATCGCAGGAACACCAACCTGACGGGCAAGCAGAATGTGCTCGCGGGTCTGCGGCATCGGGCCGTCAGCTGCCGAAACAACCAGAATAGCGCCGTCCATCTGTGCTGCACCGGTGATCATGTTCTTCACATAGTCAGCGTGACCTGGGCAGTCGACGTGAGCATAGTGACGGTTCGCAGTTTCATATTCAACGTGCGACGTCGAAATGGTGATACCACGAGCCTTTTCTTCAGGCGCCGCGTCAATCTGGTCATAGGCCTTGAAGTCACCAAAGAACTTGGTGATCGCTGCGGTCAGCGAGGTCTTGCCATGGTCAACGTGACCAATCGTGCCAATGTTAACGTGGGGTTTGTTACGTTCAAACTTGCTCTTTGCCATTTGAGCTTCTCCGTATTTTTAGCCTGCTCAGGCATTCTTTAATTGGGAGCGTAATCCAGCAGGATTACGCGAACTTCTTTTGGATTTCCTGTGCGACCGCAGTCGGGACCGGCTCATAATGGTCAAACTGCATCGTATACTGTGCACGGCCCTGAGACATCGAACGCAGGTTGTTCACGTAACCAAACATGTTGGCCAGTGGAACATTTGCGTTGACGACCGTGGCAATGCCGCGGGCTTCTGTACCGGAAATCTGACCGCGACGCGAATTCAGATCGCCAATAACGTCACCAACGTAGTCTTCAGGGGTCACAACTTCGACCTTCATGATTGGTTCAAGAAGCTGTGCGCCAGCCTTCTGTGCACCTTCGCGGAACGCAGCGCGGGCTGCGATTTCGAAGGCGAGAACCGAAGAGTCAACATCGTGATATGCACCATCGATAAGGGTCGCCTTCACGCCGAGCATCGGGAATCCGGCAAGCGGACCTGCACCCATGACGCTTTCGATACCCTTCTGAACGCCCGGAATGTATTCCTTTGGAACAGCACCACCGACGATCTTCGATTCAAAGATGAAATCATCACCTTCATGTGGTTCGAAAATGATCTTGACGCGAGCAAACTGACCCGAACCACCCGACTGCTTCTTGTGGGTGTAATCGATTTCAGCCTGACGGGTGATCGATTCACGGTAAGCAACCTGCGGCGCGCCGACATTTGCTTCAACCTTGAATTCGCGCTTCATACGGTCGACGAGAATGTCGAGATGAAGCTCGCCCATGCCAGCGATGATCGTCTGACCGGATTCTTCATCCGACTTGACGCGGAACGAAGGATCTTCAGCAGCAAGACGATTAAGCGCGATGCCCATCTTTTCCTGGTCAGCCTTGGTCTTTGGTTCAATCGCGATTTCGATAACCGGATCAGGGAATTCCATGCGTTCAAGAATAACCGGCTTCAGTGGATCGCAGAGCGTATCACCCGTTGTGGTTTCCTTGAGGCCAGCCAGAGCAACGATGTCGCCTGCAAAAGCTTCTTCGATGTCTTCACGCGAGTTTGAGTGCATCTGCAACATGCGGCCGATGCGCTCACGCTTGCCCTTGACGGTATTTTCAAGCGAAATGCCCTTGGTCAGCTTGCCCGAATAGATACGGGCGAAAGTCAGCGAACCAACGAACGGATCGTTCATGATCTTGAATGCGAGCAGCGAAAGCGGTGCCTCATCCGAAGATTCACGTGTTGTTTCGGTTTCTGTCTTAACGTCGATGCCCTTGATCGCAGGCACTTCATTCGGAGCAGGAAGGAAATCAACAACAGCATCAAGAAGCGGCTGAACACCACGGTTCTTGAACGCAGTACCGCACAGAACCGGATGGAACTGAACAGCAATTGTACCCTTACGGATCAGCGCACGAAGCTCGTCATTCGTAGGCATATTGCCTTCGAGGTAAGCTTCCATGGCCGATTCTTCAACTTCGACAGCCGTTTCGATCAGCTTTTCGCGGTATTCTTCAGCCTTGGCCTGCATGTCAGCCGGAATTTCACCGACAATGGTGTCACCACCAATAGAACCATCCCAGGTGTAGGACTTCATTTCGATCAGATCGATAACGCCCTGGAATTCTGTTTCTGCACCAATCGGCAGCTGAACGACGAGAGCAGTCGCACCAAGACGAGTCTTAATCATCTCTACACAGCGGTAGAAATCTGCACCGATCTTGTCCATCTTGTTGACGAAGACCATACGCGGAACGTGATACTTTTCAGCCTGACGCCAAACAGTTTCAGTCTGCGGCTCAACACCGGCATTCGCATCAAGAAGTGCAATTGCACCATCAAGAACACGCAGCGAACGCTCAACTTCAATCGTGAAGTCAACGTGGCCCGGGGTATCGATGATGTTGAAGCGACGCTTCTTACCATCACGGCCCTGCCAGAACGTGGTTGTCGCAGCGGAGGTGATCGTAATACCACGTTCCTGTTCCTGCTCCATCCAGTCCATGGTCGACGCACCATCATGGGTTTCGCCGATCTTATGGTTCTTACCGGTATAGAAAAGGATACGCTCGGTCGTCGTCGTTTTACCGGCGTCGATGTGAGCCATAATACCGAAATTGCGGTAGTCTTCGATTTTATATTCGCGGGCCATGTTTTTGCTCTTTGAATAGGTTTCGACGATTACCAGCGGTAATGCGAGAATGCGCGGTTGGCTTCAGCCATGCGATGCGTGTCTTCACGCTTCTTCACAGCAGAACCACGGTTATTTGCAGCATCCAGCAACTCACCGGAAAGACGATCAACCATCGTGGTTTCATTACGTCCACGAGCTGCATTGATCAGCCAGCGGATGGCAAGTGCCTGGCGACGTTCTGAACGCACATCGACCGGAACCTGATAGGTTGCACCACCAACGCGGCGCGAACGGACTTCAACGTGCGGAGCAACATTGTCGAGCGCCTGATGGAACAGCGCGACCGGCTCTGACTTCGCCTTGGCTTCGATTGCTTCAAGCGCACCGTAAACAATGCTTTCAGCAACCGACTTCTTGCCATGAAGCATCACTGCGTTCATGAACTTCGTGATTACGAGATCACCAAACTTTGGATCCGGGTTAATCTCGCGCTTCTCAGCTTTATGGCGTCTGGACATTTAGTCTCTACTTTCAATTACATCGGGCTCAACTCGTCATCTTGACGGCCGGTATCCCCGGAAAATTCTTACTTAGGACGCTTCGCACCGTACTTAGAACGACGCTGCTTACGGTTCTTGACACCCTGTGTATCAAGCACACCGCGGATAATGTGGTAACGCACACCCGGCAAATCCTTGACGCGACCACCACGGATCATAACAACCGAGTGCTCCTGAAGGTTGTGACCTTCACCAGGGATATAACCGATGACTTCAAAGCCATTGGTCAGACGGATCTTTGCAACCTTACGAAGAGCCGAGTTTGGCTTCTTAGGGGTCGTTGTATAAACGCGGGTACAAACACCGCGCTTCTGTGGGTTTGCCTGCAGAGCAGGAACCTTATTACGCTTTACCGGTGCAGTACGCGGCTTGCGGATCAACTGGTTTACGGTAGGCATTGAACCTTCCTCTATAAAAAATCTCGTATCAGCGCCCCATAAGGGCCGTTTCACCGAAATGATCATGCACAAATTCGGGACGAGCCACTCCATCAGCGGCCACCCCGAACAAAAGCAGAGGAAGCAGAAGCTTCATGCGAACGGCAAGTTGCATTTCGATCGTAAAACGAACCCTGTTTGAGGCGAACTCCAGAGCGTGTCGCTCCAAAAATGCCAGCCTCACATCGGCTCAGATGGGCTGCTGATACGTGTTTGTGGGCGTTTCGTCAAGAGCAGGACGCCAAGTTTCTTAACCAAAAGGCCATGTGGCCGCCTTTTGGGACCTACTGGTAAGGTTCTTGCGCCCGTTGCGGGACGATATAACAAATATTTCGCGGCAAAACTGTCATTTTCTTGTGTCAGCATAGCGCCGGACACCAACAATCGTTATTGGAACACATCCGAGTCGAAATACAACACAATATTAAGGGATTTTTAATGTCATCCACATCCAACGATTCGCCAATCGTTCATCTGGTCATTGCTGATGTCTGGAACGAAGGTGAAGAAGAATCTATCGAAGTTCATCTTCTGCTGAAATCAGGCGACGACGAAGATCTCGTTCAGACCGTTCTCGCGATCCTTGCTGAAGAAGGATACCATGAAGCCGAGCTGGTTGAGATGGGAACGATCACCGAAGAACCAGAAGAAGAACCCCATAAAAGTGCATGGCACACAGCTCTCACTGGTGAAGTTGCACTGATCGAATTTGAAGGCGACGAAGAAGAAGAAGAAGAATAGGTCGCAAGTCAATGGGCGGAAACTGTACCCATTGCAAGATAACAAAGGGCGGCTTCACACTGCCCTTTTTTGCCCTCGAAGCTGCAAACAAAAAGGCCACCCCGAAAGGTGGCCTTTTTTAGTTTTAAGATTACGCGCTTTATTCGGCTGCGTTATTGGTCATGTCTGTCAGCATAGCATTGGCTTCTGCAGAACCCGTCGACTTGCGTCGCTCGTCGATGATCAGATCATCACGGGCTGTAGCTATGCGACGGATCTGGTTGGTCATGCCGCCGGTACCAGCCGGGATAAGACGTCCAACGATGACGTTTTCCTTGAGACCCTGCAACGTATCCATCTTGCCTGCAACCGCAGCTTCGGTGAGTACGCGTGTGGTTTCCTGGAACGACGCTGCCGAGATGAACGAAGGAGTCTGCAACGAAGCCTTGGTAATACCAAGCAGAACCGGATTACCCGAACCTGGCTTCTTGCCTTCTTCGATCAGACGATCATTGACTTCATCAAGTTCGATGCGGTCAACATGATCGCCCGGAATATAGCCGGTATCACCGGATTCCGTGATCTCGATCTTCTGCAGCATCTGACGAACAATCACTTCAATGTGCTTGTCGTTGATCAGAACGCCCTGCAAACGATAGACTTCCTGGATTTCATTCACGAGATAGGAAGCAAGTGCTTCCACACCCTTGATCGCCAGAATGTCATGCGGTGCCGGATTACCGTCGAGGATATATTCACCCTTTTCGATAACGTCACCATCCTGAAGATGGAACGGCTTGCCCTTGGGGATCAGATACTCAACAGGCTCGATCGTATCGTCGTTTGGCTCGATGATGATGCGACGCTTGTTCTTGTAATCGCGACCAAAGCGGACAGTACCATCAATCTCTGCGATAACGGCATGGTCCTTCGGACGACGAGCTTCAAACAGTTCCGCAACACGAGGCAGACCACCGGTAATATCCTTGGTCTTGGCACTTTCCATCGGCAGACGCGCAATAACGTCACCCGCATTGACATGAGCACCCGGCTCAAACGAAAGGATCGTTTCAACTGACAGCAGGAAGCGAGCTTCGCCACCCTTCGACAGTTTTGCGATCTTGCCGTTCTTGTCCTTGATGACCATGGCAGGCTTGAGATCCGCACCACGTGGTGTCGAACGCCAATCAATGACAACGCGCTTGGTGATACCGGTGGATTCGTCAGCTGTTTCAGAAACCGACAGACCATCAACGAGATCTTCGAACTCGATATAGCCTTCAACTTCCGTGAGGATCGGACGGGTATATGGATCCCATTCAGCAATACGCTGACCGCGCTTGACTGTATCACCTTCATCAACGAACAGGCGCGAACCGTAAGTTACGCGGTGAACTGCCCGTTCCTTGCCTGTCGCATCAACGATCAGAACCGCCATATTACGACCCATGACAACCAGGTTGCCATCGGAGTTACGCACCACATTACGGTTACGCAGCTTGACAGTGCCTTCATACGAAGCTTCGAGATACGAGCTGTCAACAACCTGAGCAGTACCACCAAGGTGGAACGTACGCATGGTCAGCTGAGTACCCGGCTCACCGATTGACTGTGCAGCAATAACGCCGACAGCTTCACCCTGATTAACAGGCGTACCACGTGCAAGGTCACGACCATAGCACTTGGCGCAAACGCCATTGCGGGTTTGACATGTCAGAGCCGAACGAATGCGGATCGACTGAATGCCGGCCTTTTCGATAATTTCGACGTCTTTTTCATCGATCATGCGGCCAGCTTCGACGATAACATCGCCGGTTGCCGGATTGATGATCGGATCAAGTGCCGTACGACCAAGAACGCGCTGACCAATTGGTGCAACGATCTGACCGGCATCAACGATTGGCTGCATGGTGAGACCGATTTCGGCGCCGCAATCGACTTCCGAAATAATCGCATCCTGTGCAACGTCAACCAGACGACGTGTCAGATAACCCGAGTTAGCGGTCTTCAACGCGGTATCGGCAAGACCCTTACGGGCACCGTGTGTCGAGTTGAAGTATTCGTTAACGGTCAGGCCTTCCTTGAAGTTCGAAATAATCGGCGTTTCAATGATTTCACCCGACGGCTTGGCCATGAGACCACGCATACCACCAAGCTGACGCATCTGGTTGACCGAACCGCGGGCACCCGAATGCGACATCATGTAAACCGAGTTCATCTGCTTCTGACGTCCAGTCACCGGATCGAACTCAACAGCCTTGATACGGGCCATCATTTCTTCGGTGATCTTGTCAGTCGCCTTGCCCCAGGCATCAACAACCTTGTTGTATTTTTCGCCCTGAGTGATCAGGCCGTCATTATACTGCTGTTCATACTCGGTCGTCAGAGCTTCGGTTTCTGCAACGATCTTCGCCTTCGAGTCAGGAATGACCATGTCATCCTTACCGAACGAAATACCGGCGCGACATGCATGAGCAAAGCCGAGCTGCATGATGCGGTCACAGAATATAACCGTCTCTTTCTGACCGCAATGACGGTAAACGTGATCGATCATCTTGGAGATGTTCTTCTTCGTCATCTCCTGATTACAGATGTCAAACGACACATTCGGGTGCTTTGGCAGCAACTCACCCGTGATTAAACGGCCAGGCGTTGTGTCGTAAACTTTGGAAACGACATTGCCTTCCGCATCAACAGTCTTGAAACGGCCCTTGATCTTTGTGTGCAGCGTGACAACCTTGTTCTCAAGCGCATGCTGCAGTTCGCCCATATCGGCAAACATCATGCCTTCGCCCGGCTCCTTGTCTGCCACGATCGACAGATAATAGAGGCCCAGAACCATATCCTGCGAAGGAACAATAATCGGAGCGCCGTTTGCCGGATGCAGGATGTTGTTGGTCGACATCATCAACACACGGGCTTCAAGCTGCGCTTCAAGCGACAAAGGAACGTGAACAGCCATCTGGTCGCCGTCAAAGTCAGCATTAAACGCTGTACAGACGAGCGGATGCAACTGAATGGCCTTGCCTTCGATCAGCGTGGGTTCGAACGCCTGAATACCAAGACGGTGCAGCGTCGGCGCACGGTTCAGAAGAACCGGATGCTCACGGATCACTTCGTCAAGAATATCCCAGACTTCCGGACGTTCCTTTTCAACCAGCTTCTTGGCCTGCTTGACGGTCGAGGAATAACCCTTGGCATCAAGGCGAGCATAGATGAATGGCTTGAACAGTTCAAGCGCCATCTTCTTGGGCAGACCGCACTGGTGCAGTTTCAGTTCAGGACCGGTCACGATAACCGAACGACCGGAATAGTCGACGCGCTTACCAAGAAGGTTCTGACGGAAACGGCCCTGCTTGCCCTTGAGCATGTCAGAGAGCGACTTCAATGGACGCTTGTTGGCACCCGTAATTGTACGGCCACGACGACCATTATCGAACAACGCATCAACAGCTTCCTGCAGCATACGCTTTTCGTTACGGATAATGATGCCCGGTGCGCGCAATTCAATAAGACGCTTGAGACGGTTGTTACGATTGATCACACGACGGTAAAGGTCGTTAAGATCAGACGTCGCAAAACGACCGCCATCCAGTGGAACCAGAGGACGCAGATCCGGCGGGATAACCGGAACGATCTTCATGATCATCCACTCAGGACGATTGCCGGATTCCATGAAGTTCTCAACGATCTTGAGACGCTTCATCAGCTTTTTCGTCTTCAGTTCCGATGTGGTTTCTGCCAGATCAACGCGCAAATCTGCGGCAATGTTCGGAAGATCCATCGAAGCCAGAAGTTCAAAAATAGCTTCCGCACCGATAAGGGCTGTGAACTGATCTTCGCCGAATTCATCAACGGCAATCATATATTCTTCTTCCGAAAGAAGCTGATGCTCTTTCAGGGAAGTCAGGCCCGGTTCGGTAACGATGTAGTTTTCAAAATACAGAACGCGCTCAATATCCTTGAGCGTCATGTCCAGAAGCGTACCAATACGCGATGGCAGCGACTTCAGGAACCAGATATGAGCAACAGGTGCTGCAAGCTCGATATGGCCCATGCGTTCACGGCGAACCCGTGAAAGTGTAACTTCAACGCCGCACTTTTCGCAGATAATGCCTTTATATTTCATACGCTTGTACTTGCCGCACAAGCATTCATAATCCTTGATCGGGCCAAAGATACGTGCGCAGAAGAGACCATCGCGTTCAGGCTTGAACGTACGATAGTTGATCGTCTCCGGCTTTTTGATCTCGCCGTATGACCAGGACAGAATCTTCTCAGGGCTGGCAATCGAGATTCTGATGGAATCGAACGTCTGTGCCGGAGCCTGAGGATTGAAAAGATTCATGACCTCTTGGTTCATGCCGTTCTCCTTGAGGGCGATCCCCGCCCTGTGTGTCGTCGATGACAGGCTGAAAGTCCCTGACATCTTGAAAAGAATTCGCGGTATTACGCAGTTTATCTGCACATTCCGTTTGGCATTTCGTTTACACAAATCGCTCTGCGCTATTGCTGGAAATGCTTTACGGGCGCGCCACGGCAAAACCATGGCGCGCCTTGATGCTTTTTATTCCGCCGCGTCCGGAAGTGCCGGCTGCTCGTCGCGTGTGTCATCCAGCTCGACATTGAGTCCGAGCGAACGCATTTCCTTGACGAGAACGTTGAAGCTTTCCGGAATACCGGCTTCAAACGTATCGTCGCCACGAACAATGGCTTCGTAGACCTTGGTACGGCCTGCAACGTCATCGGACTTGACTGTAAGCATTTCCTGCAGCGTGTAAGCCGCACCATATGCTTCCAGAGCCCAGACTTCCATTTCACCGAAGCGCTGACCACCGAACTGCGCCTTACCACCAAGCGGCTGCTGGGTGACAAGCGAGTAAGGTCCGATTGAACGGGCATGGATCTTGTCGTCGACCAGGTGGTGAAGCTTGAGCATATAAATATAGCCCATAGTCACCTGACGGTCGAACGGCTCACCCGTACGTCCATCGTACAATGTCGACTGACCTGAGGTCGCAAGACCTGCATCTGTCAACATCGCATTGATGTCAGCTTCAACCGCACCGTCAAAGACCGGCGTTGCGATCGATACACCGCGTTTCACCTGATTAGCCAGCATGAGGACAGAATCGTCATCATAGGAGCGAACAGGCTCATTGCGGTCGTTGTCCGGATAGATGTGCTCCAGCGTATCGCGCAATGGCTGAATATCTGCCGTCTTGCGATAGACATCAATCAGCTCACCGATCTTCTTACCCATGCCTGCGCATGCCCAGCCAAGATGTGTTTCCAGAATCTGGCCCACATTCATACGGCTTGGAACACCAAGCGGGTTCAACACGATGTCAGCATGCGTACCGTCTTCGAGGAATGGCATGTCCTCGACAGGCAGAATGCGTGAAACCACACCCTTGTTGCCGTGACGGCCAGCCATCTTGTCGCCTGGCTGAATCTTGCGCTTAACAGCAACAAAGACCTTGACCATCTTCATGACGCCTGGAGGCATCTCGTCGCCGCGCTGTACCTTTTCGACCTTATCCATGAAGCGGGCTTCAAGCAGCTTCTTGGATTCATCGTACTGGCCACGCAGAGCTTCGAGTTCGCCCTGATGCTTTTCATCTTCGACAGCAAACTGCCACCACTGCGAACGCGGATACTCGGACATAACATCGCGGGTAATTGTTGTGCCCTTCTTGAAGCCCTTAGGGCCAGCAGCAGCAACCTTACCGTCGAGCATGTCAGTGAGACGGCCATAAACGTTACGGTCGAGAATAGCCTGTTCGTCGTCGCGGTCCTTGGCAAGACGTTCGATCTCTTCGCGTTCGATCGCCATTGCACGTTCGTCTTTTTCAACGCCGTGGCGGTTGAATACACGAACTTCAACAATGGTACCATACGTGCCCGGAGGCATACGCATCGAGGTATCACGAACGTCAGAAGCCTTTTCACCGAAGATAGCACGCAGAAGCTTTTCTTCCGGTGTCATCGGGCTTTCACCCTTCGGCGTGATCTTGCCGACGAGAATGTCGCCAGGATGCACTTCCGCACCGATATAAACGATACCAGCTTCGTCGAGGTTTTTCAGTGCTTCTTCCGAAACATTCGGAATATCGCGGGTGATTTCCTCAGGCCCAAGCTTTGTATCACGGGCAGCGACTTCGAATTCCTCAATATGGATCGAGGTGAAGACGTCTTCCGACACGATCTTCTCGGAAAGAAGGATCGAATCTTCGTAGTTGTAGCCGTTCCAAGGCATGAACGCGACGAGCACGTTACGGCCAAGAGCCAGATCACCAAGATCGGTTGACGGACCATCGGCAATGATGTCGCCCTTACCGATTGGATCACCAACACGTACAAGCGGACGCTGGTTGATACAGGTCGACTGGTTCGAACGCTGGAACTTCTGCAAACGATAGATATCAACGCCAGACTTCGACGGGTCGAGGTCTTCGGTCGCGCGGATAACGATACGTGTTGCATCAACCTGATCGACAATACCAGCACGGCGGGCAGCAATGGCCGCACCTGAGTCACGGGCAACGACAGCTTCCATACCGGTTCCGACGAACGGAGCTTCCGCACGAACAAGCGGAACAGCCTGACGCTGCATGTTCGAGCCCATGAGAGCGCGGTTCGCATCGTCATTTTCAAGGAACGGAATAAGCGCTGCAGCAACTGAAACAAGCTGCTTTGGCGAAACGTCCATCAGATCCACGTTTTCACGCGGAGCCATCATAACTTCGCCAGCGTGACGGCAAATGACGAATTCGTCAACGAAACCGCCCTGCTCGTCCAGCTCTACGTTTGCCTGAGCAACCGAGTGCTTTGCTTCTTCCATAGCCGACAGATAGACAACGTCATTTGTCACCTTGCCATCGACAACCTTACGGTATGGGCTTTCAATGAAGCCATATTTGTTGACGCGGGCAAAGGTTGCAAGCGAGTTGATCAGACCGATATTCGGGCCTTCCGGCGTTTCAATCGGGCAGATACGACCATAATGCGTTGGATGCACGTCGCGGACTTCAAAGCCGGCACGCTCACGGGTCAGACCACCAGGTCCAAGAGCCGAAAGACGGCGCTTGTGGGTGATTTCCGAAAGCGGATTGGTCTGATCCATGAACTGCGACAGCTGCGACGAGCCGAAGAATTCACGAACAGCCGCAGCAGCAGGCTTCGCATTGATCAGATCCTGCGGCATGACCGTATCGATTTCGATCGAGGACATACGTTCCTTGATCGCACGTTCCATACGCAGAAGACCGACGCGATACTGATTTTCCATCAGCTCGCCAACCGAACGCACACGACGATTACCGAGATTGTCGATATCATCGATTTCGCCGCGGCCATCGCGCAATTCAACCAGCATCTTGACGACTGCCAGAATATCTTCCTTGCGCAGAACGCGTACGGTATCTTCTGCATCAAGATCAAGACGCATGTTCATCTTGACGCGACCGACAGCAGACAGGTCATAGCGTTCTGAATCAAAGAACAGCGAATGGAACATGGCTTCAGCCGAGTCCATTGTCGGAGGCTCACCCGGACGCATCACACGGTAAATATCGAAAAGAGCTTCCTGACGGCTTTCATTCTTGTCAACTGCCAGCGTGTTGCGGATATATGCACCGATATTGACATGATCAATATCGAGAACATTAATCTCGTCTACACCTGTATCAAGCAGTGTCTTGAGAACCTTCTCGTCAATTTCATCACCGGCTTCGAGATAAATCTCACCCGTTTCGTAATTGACAATATCTTCAGCAAGATACGAACCAAAAAGATCGTCTTCGGTTGCCTTGATGAACTTCAGGCCCTTTTCAGCAAGCTGCTTCGCGGAGCGAGCGGTCAGCTTCTTGCCGGCTTCAAGAACAACTTCACCTGTGTCGGCATCAACAAGATCAGAAATGATCTTCATGCCCTTGAAGCGTTCAACCGAATAAGGGATGCGCCAGTTATCACCATCACGCGAATAGGTGACAGTGTTATAGAACGTCGAGAGAATTTCTTCGCCGTCCATACCAAGCGCCATAAGAAGCGTCGTAGCGGGAAGCTTGCGGCGACGATCAATACGCGCATAGACCACATCCTTGGCATCAAATTCGATGTCAAGCCATGAACCGCGATAAGGGATAACGCGTGCAGCAAACAAAAGCTTGCCCGATGAATGTGTCTTGCCTTTATCGTGATCAAAGAACACGCCCGGGCTGCGATGCATCTGCGATACAATAACACGCTCGGTACCATTGACGATGAAGGTGCCATTATCTGTCATGAGCGGCATATCGCCCATGTAGACATCCTGCTCCTTGATGTCCTTGATGGACTTCGCGCCGGTATCTTCATCAATATCGAACACAATCAGACGCAAGGTTACCTTGAGAGGTGCAGAATACGTCAAATCGCGCTGACGGCACTCGTCAACATCGAATTTTGGTGCATCAAATTCGTAGCGAACGAATTCAAGCATTGAAGAGCCGGAGAAATCCTGAATAGGGAAAACAGACTTGAAAACGGCCTGCAAACCCTCGTCAGAACGCCCGCCAACGGGTTCCTCAACCATGAGGAACTGGTCATAAGATGCCTTTTGAACCTCAATGAGGTTAGGCATTTCCGCGACCTCGGGAATCTTACCGAAAAATTTGCGTACGCGCTTGCGACCATTGAAAGAATGGGTCTGAGCCATCGTCGCTCCTCGTTCTATAGCCTTACGGCTTGCTCACGCCTTGCGGCCTTTATCGTGCGCCGCCTTTCGGCGGTCCTTCTAACGGGCTAAAACCCGTTTCCTGAAAGCCCCTTCAAGGCTTTCAGGAAAAGGGTTTAAAAAGATCAGAACGTTCTAACTAAAATCGCCCTGACTATGATTTGCATAAAGAGAACCTGTATTCGCGCTTTTCGTTTCTTTTCATGCATTTACTCCAGATGCAAGCCCAGAGTTAAATAAGCGTTAAACTGGCGGATGTTTCCATCCGCCAGTTTAATGAACTTACTTAAGTTCGACCTTAGCGCCAGCTGCTTCGAGCTGTGCCTTGAGCTTTTCAGCTTCGTCCTTAGGAGCGCCTTCCTTAACAGCCTTAGGTGCACCTTCAACGAGGTCCTTGGCTTCCTTAAGGCCAAGACCGGTAATGCCGCGAACTTCCTTGATCACGTTGATCTTGTTTGCGCCACCTTCGACGAGGATAACGTCGAATTCAGTCTTTTCTTCAGCAGCAGCGGCAGGAGCGCCACCAGCAGCAGCAACAGCTACAGGAGCAGCTGCAGAAACGCCCCACTTTTCTTCCAGAAGCTTCGAAAGCTCAGCAGCTTCGAGAACGGTCAGAGCCGACAGGTCTTCAACGATCTTTGCGAGATCAGCCATTTTGGTATTTCCTTGAGTTAAGGTTTGAACAATTGACAGCGAAAAACGGCCTTACGCCGCCTCGTTCTTCCGGGCGTGCGCGCCAATAACGCGAGCGATCTGGCCCGCTGGTGCGCTGGTAAGTACTGCGAGACGCTGTGCCGGGGTCTGGATCATTCCAACCAGCTTTGCGCGCAGTTCGTCGAGCGATGGGAGCGAAGCAAGCGACTTCACGCCTTCGGCGTTCAGTGTTGTTGCGCCCATTGCACCACCAAGGATAACGAGCTTGTCGTTGGCCTTGGCGAATTCGACGGCTACTTTCGGAGCGGTAATTGGGTCATTTGCATAAGCAACAACCGTCTGACCTGTAAACAGATCAGAGATACCTTCCGATTCCGTGCCCTGAAGAGCGATCTTGGCAAGGCGGTTTTTCGCGACTTTAACGGTACCACCAGCGTCACGCATCTTTGAGCGAAGGTCGCTCATCTGCGCAACAGTGAGACCGGTATAGTGGGCCACGACGACCGAACCGGATTCTTTAAAAGCTCCGTTCAGCCACGAGACAAATTCGCGTTTTTCCGCTCTATCCACTGTCTCTCTCCAGTAGACAAGACCACATGGCCTTGCCGGGTTGCCTTTGCCGGACGAACTTCACAGTCAGCCCGACGTTCGAGGATCCTGTCCCCTTCAGCTATCCTGAAAATCAGGCATCACTCAAAGGCAACTACGGTTCAAACCTTGCATGCACATTCGTGCGAAACAGGGTTATTCCACGTCTCATGCAGGCCATATGTTTAAGGATTATCACCCGAAGATGAAATCCGCCTGCAATCTCGGACAGGATAACCGGACTTTCGTCCGGTTATCCGGATCTTGCGATCCGGAATTCTTGTACTTTCGTCTGTTAAAACAGCACAGGTGCACAACCTTTTTCCTCTCCCGAAGGAGAAGACAGGCTCCGGCGAACCGGAGCCATAAAATCAGGCGACATCCTTGACGGTTGCCGGATCGACCTTGACACCTACGCCCATGGTCGACGAAATCGATACGCGCTTGACGTATTCACCCTTGGCAGCCGAAGGCTTTGCCTTGATAACCGCATCAGCAAAAGCTTTGATATTTTCTTCAAGCTTCTGATTGTCGAACGACACCTTGCCGATACCGGCATGGATGATACCAGCCTTCTCAACGCGGAATTCAACTGCACCGCCCTTGGAAGCAGCAACAGCAGCAGCCACATCAACAGTAACTGTACCGACCTTAGGGTTTGGCATCAGACCGCGTGGACCGAGAACCTTACCAAGACGGCCAACAAGTGGCATCATGTCCGGTGTCGCAATGCAGCGGTCAAAGTCGATCTTGCCGCTATTGACGGCTTCAAACAACTCTTCTGCACCAACGATATCAGCGCCGGCCTTTTTAGCTTCCTCAGCTTTGTCGCCACGTGCAAAAACCGCAACGCGAACAGTACGGCCAGTACCATTTGGAAGATTGACAACGCCACGAACCATCTGGTCAGCATGACGCGGGTCAACACCGAGATTCATAGCAATCTCGATGGTTTCGTCAAATTTTGCGACAGCACGCTCTTTAACCAGACCGATTGCAGCGGACAGATCATAAAGCTTGTTGACGTCAACGCCTTCACGAATTTTAGCAATGCGCTTGGAAATTTTCGCCATCTTATTAGCCCACCACTTCCAGGCCCATCGAACGGGCAGAACCTTCGACCATGCGCATAGCTGCTTCGATATCAGCTGCGTTCAGATCTTTCATCTTCGCTTCAGCGATTTCACGGACCTTGTCACGTGCAATCGTGCCAGCCTTTTCCTTGCCTGGAGCCTTCGAACCGGACTTGAGGTTCGCAGCCTTCTTGAGGAAATAAGTCACCGGGGGCGTCTTCATCACAAAAGTGAAAGACTTGTCCTGATAATATGTAATCACGACTGGAATAGGGGAACCCTTTTCCATTTCCTGCGAGGCAGCATTAAATGCCTTACAGAATTCCATGATATTGATGCCGCGCTGACCCAGAGCTGGACCAATCGGAGGCGATGGATTGGCCGCACCTGCTGCTACCTGGAGCTTCAGCTGGCCTGCAATTTTCTTAGCCATTGCATTCTGCCTTCATAAAAATACCGGAAACCGGCGTTCTCGATTAATGCCGGAAACCCGGCTCTCGACTGACGTCAGTAATCTGACTGGCAGTTCGGTGGTCCGAGATCAGTGACCGGCTAAGCCACCTGCCCTTCCACCTTTTTTTCACCTATTACGGTGAGAACCCCGAAGGGTTAAATGATCAAAGCTTATCAACCTGACCATATTCAAGATCTACAGGCGTAGCACGCCCGAAGATGGAAACTTCAACCTTGAGACGTGCACGCTCTTCATCGACTTCCTGAACGATGCCATTAAACGAGGCAAACGGACCATCGGAAACACGGACATTCTCGCCGATTTCAAAGGTCACAGAAGTCTTCGGACGTTCAGCTCCGTCCTGAACCTGGTTCAGAATCTGATCGACCTCTTTCTGCGAAACAGGAACCGGCTTTGAATCACCAAGGAACCCGGTTACACGCGGCGTATTCTTGATCAGCGAGAACACAGCATCCGTCAAAGTCGCCCGAACAAGAACATAGCCGGGAAAGAACTTGCGTTCTGCATCGACCTTGCGGCCGCGACGCACTTCAACAACCTTTTCAGTTGGCACAACAATCTGCTCGATAAGATCAGAAAGACCCTTCTGAGCAGCTTTCAGTTCGATATCCTCAGCCACCTTCTTTTCGAAGTTGGAATAGGCATGAACAATATACCAGCGTGCTGTCATCGCGAAACTCTCCAATCCTGCTTAGCGACCTAGGCCAAGTATAAATTCTACGCCATAGGCCATAAGCTGATCGGCAAGAAAAAAGAATGCAGCAGCCAGAAAGGCCATAACCACAACCATGATTGTGGAGATGATCGTTTCACGACGGGTCGGCCAGGTTACCTTAGCCGTTTCGGCCCGAACCTGCTGAAAAAAGGTGATCGGATTCGTCTTGGATGCCATCTGCCACTCTGCCTGCTTGGTGAATCACTGTTTTTGAAACAAAAATCGAATCAAAGACAGAAACCCACACCTATACGGTACGCATAGCTGAAAACTCAGCCCCACGCACCGCGTGTCTGTTGACGTTACATAGAATCGATTCCCAAAAAAAACAAGCCCAATAGTTAAAAGAACACTATACAGGCTTATAAGTGGTCCGATCCTTACAAAATCCCCTGCCATATTATTCAATCATACGACAGCGAACTTACCAGTTCAAAATACAAAAAACGGGAACCCATAGTCAAACCATGAATTCCCGTCTGAATGGCAGGGGCAGCAGGGTTCGAACCCGCGACCTACGGTTTTGGAGACCGTCGCTCTACCAACTGAGCTATACCCCTATGAGGCACCTAGAGTGCCAGACTGGCGGCAATACCGCCAGTCAAATCTGATTACTCGATGATCGAAGCGACGATGCCTGCACCAACGGTACGGCCACCTTCACGGATAGCGAAGCGGAGCTTCTCTTCCATTGCAATCGGCACGATCAGCGTAACGTCAACAGTGACGTTGTCGCCTGGCATGACCATTTCCGTGCCTTCTGGCAGGGTAACAACACCGGTCACGTCAGTCGTACGGAAGTAGAACTGTGGACGGTAGTTGGTGAAGAATGGTGTATGACGACCACCTTCGTCCTTGGTCAGAATATAGGCTTCTGCCTTGAACTTGGTGTGTGGCTTGACCGAACCTGGCTTGCAGAGAACCTGACCACGCTCAACGTCTTCACGGCCAACGCCGCGAACCAATGCACCAATGTTATCGCCTGCCTGGCCCTGATCGAGCAGCTTGCGGAACATTTCAACGCCGGTAACAGTCGTCTTGCCTGTTGCCTTGATGCCGACGATTTCAACTTCTTCGCCAACCTTGATGATACCGCGCTCAACGCGACCGGTAACAACAGTACCGCGACCCGAAATCGAGAACACGTCTTCAATTGGCATCAGGAATGGCTGGTCAACCGGACGTTCCGGGGTCGGAATATATTCGTCAACAGCAGCCATCAGGCTACGGATTGCATCTTCGCCGAGTTCTTTTGATGAATCTTCGAGCGCTGCAAGAGCCGAACCCTTGATGATTGGTGTTTCATCGCCAGGGAAATCGTACTTCGAAAGAAGCTCACGAACTTCCAACTCAACAAGTTCAAGAAGTTCCGCATCATCAACCTGATCGCACTTGTTCAGGAACACAACGATCGCAGGAACACCAACCTGACGGGCAAGCAGAATGTGCTCGCGCGTCTGTGGCATCGGGCCGTCAGCTGCCGAAACAACCAGAATAGCGCCGTCCATCTGCGCTGCACCGGTGATCATGTTCTTCACATAGTCAGCGTGACCTGGGCAGTCGACGTGAGCATAGTGACGGTTCGCAGTTTCATATTCAACATGCGACGTCGAAATGGTGATACCACGAGCCTTTTCTTCAGGCGCCGCATCAATCTGGTCATAGGCCTTGAAGTCACCAAAAAACTTGGTGATCGCTGCGGTCAGCGAGGTCTTGCCATGGTCAACGTGACCAATCGTGCCAATGTTAACGTGGGGTTTGTTACGTTCAAACTTGCTCTTTGCCATCGCCGTTGTTCTCTTTGTTCTAGAACCGCTCGAGCGCCAGCACAAAAGCCCGAAAGACTCTTACGCCAGCATTTATGCCAAAACGGAACGGCGAACCGCCCGTCGATGATACCTTACTGCCTATCCGCCCTTGGAAACTGGAGCGGGTAACGGGAATCGAACCCGTGTATTCAGCTTGGAAGGCTGCTGCTCTACCATTGAGCTATACCCGCATACTCTAAACTCTAATCCGACAGTGGTGGAGGAAGTTGGATTTGAACCAACGTAGGCATAGCCAACGGATTTACAGTCCGTCCCCTTTAACCGCTCGGGCATTCCTCCTAATATCACTATCAGCAGAGTCGAGTAACTAGGCATTTCTGCAAAATATCCGGCTGGCTGTTTGGGCCGTACCATCGTTCTGCGAGGGCGCTTATGCCGATATGCGCAGCTCCTGTCAACAGGGTAAAAGTGAAAAGAATGCAGAATAATCCACAGCTTGAACATATCAAATCATACAGCATGGCAAAGAACCGCGCGAAACCGGGACTTGGCGGCTGTGCCAAACACTCGTTTCATGCCTCAAATAAAATTTCACATGCTATCTTCCCTGTTATAGACAGGATATAAGCCCGCCATGAACGATCAAAACTCTTCCCATACCCCAAAAGATTCTCACTATGCACGCTTGCGTCGCGAACATCGCGACCAGAAAGCGGCTTCCGCCGGCAAAGCACCGCACAGACCACAACGTGCGACAATTCCTGCTGGCCGAGTAGCGGAAGGCACTGTCAGGCTTTACGGCCTGCATACTGTACGCGCGGCTGTAGAGAACCCCGCACGTAAGATTTTACGCATGCGTGCTACCCGTAATGGCTTCTCTCGCCTCGAAATTGGCGAAGCGGAAAACCTGCCCTTCCCTGTTGAAATTGTCGACCCCAAAGAAATTGACAAGGAAACAGGTTCCGATGCTGTGCATCAGGGTGTCATGATCGAAGCGGAACCGCTTCGTCACAAAAAGCTTTCCGAACTTAAAGAAAGCCCGCTTTTACTCGTCCTTGATCAAGTGACTGATCCCCATAATGTCGGCGCAATCATACGTTCCGCCGTTGCATTTGGTGCCGGTGCGATCATCACCACCAGTCGCCACAGCCCGCAGGAAAGCGGAGTTCTGGCAAAGGCTGCTTCGGGGGCACTGGAACTGATTCCCCATATAGAAGTCCGCAATCTCGCAGAAGCGATTGAAGAGCTTCATTCACTTGGTTTCATGACCATTGGCCTTGATTCAGAAGGCCCACACGAAATGGAAGCAACCATGAGCGGCGAGCGCCTGGCATTGGTTCTTGGGGCTGAAGGCAAAGGTTTGCGTCAAAAAACCCGTGAAACAGTCAGTGCGCTGGCACGCCTTGATATGCCGGGTGAAATTAAATCGCTCAACGTTTCCAATGCAGCCGCCATCTCACTTTATGCGGCTGAACGTTATCTGCGCTCACGCCGATAAATCCAGCGAATCGCCCTGAACAAATATCTGGAGTGTTCTGAACACTCCAGATTCTATCTTATGCTGTCGCGATATAGCTGCGGATTTCTTCTGCTTCGCGTTCCACATCCTCAATCCGTCGCTTTACAACGTCGCCAATTGATATGATTCCCGCAAGCTTGCCGTTCTCTTCAACCGGCATATGACGAAAGCGGTTATGCGTCATGATTTCCATAACCTGATTAATGGTATGATATTCGTGACACACCTGAACTTTCGATGTCATAAATTCTGAAACAAGATGTGTCGCAATTTCTGCATTCATGCTCGCGATCGCACGAACTACATCGCGCTCTGAAAGAATGCCTTTGATATGGCCTGCCTCATCGCAAACAACAAGCGCACCTATTTTATGTTGAGCGAGAATGGCAATGGCACGTGAAAGCGTGTCATCAGGTTTGATGACTACAACGTCTTTGCCTTTTTTTTCAAGAATTGACCGAACAGTCATGCCAAAATCCCTCCCAAGGTTCAGCAATCAATCATGGGAATATATCCTATGATATTAACGCAGCTCCTCCAGCTACGTTCCCTTTATGGTGCGCTTTGACAGCTCACTTTGCAAGCAGACTGAATTGGGAGGGTTAACCTCTGCGTCTGATAACAGCATCATAGCTGCGCGGACGGTCAAGCAATGCAATACCCAAAAAGCCTGCAACAAATCCACCAATATGTGCTTCCCAAGCGATACCTGATAGATCACCCCCGCCTGTCGAATAAAGACCGGTCACAATATTGATCAAAAACCAGATACCCACAAAGGTCAGAACTGGTTTCAATGTCAGTGTCAGACCGATTGGCAAAACAGGTCCGGCAAATTCAGATCTGCGCCCATGACCCACACGGCGAAAACCATAGCGTGCCGCAGCTCCCATCATGCCTGAAATGGCGCCAGACGCCCCGACAAGTGGCGTCACGCTCTCAGGATAAATTGCATAATGCGTCAACCCGGCGACGATCGACGTAAAGATCCAGAAAACAATCATCCGCCCCGTGCCAATACGCCCTGCCAGCGGAGAGCCAAAAGCCGCCAACCAGATCATATTAACGACAATATGCGCCAGACCACCATGCATGAAAGAATAGGTAATGAGCGTGAGCAATGCTGCGGGGTCGCTAAAACCGCCAGCCAATGAAAATCGTGCCGGGATCAGCGCGTAATTCAGCATGAAACTATAGTTCAGCTGCTCGCTGATAATATAATTCTGATAGACATAAACACCGACACAGATCGCTATGAGTGCCAGTATAACGCCCGGTATATTGAATATCGGCTCTACACTCTGGGGCCCGTTCATATTTCGGTTCACATCAGGCTGTGGCATACTCATCAATTGCTGCTTTCCAGCTAATTTAATATCGATTGACCCATTAGGATCTGGACCCTAGGGTCAGGACCCATTAATTTGATGAGAATGGCATCTGAAATGACCAGATATGCTAGGAGAGACGTGAGGACCGGGGTTGTCCCCCCGGTTGAGCGGCTCGACGAAGCAGATCACCAAGTCATTTCGATGTCCGAAGGATGTGGTCCATCCGCCCGGTCTACTTCGTCGGAAAGTCTTGAAAATGAACCACATTTCCTTCGCCTTTCCTTCTCGTATCCAAACGGATGGCCTCACACCATTCCCGTCAAATTAATGAGTCCTGACCCTAAGTGACAATTCGTTAAAAATAAAGGCCGCCGGATTATACCCTACGGCCTTTTCGCAAATATCTAAAATGAGCGAAACAAAATCTGGAGATCAGGAAAAGACAACCAAGACAATGACTTCTCCTGACCAATGATCAAACTGTTATAATAAATTTTTGCAACCATTACTTCTTGTTAACCTTAACAAGCATGTGTCGTGGATGAATAAAGGGTTAAGCTGGCGTTCACTCTGTTAATACTATTTTAATGCGCTGAGCGACTGGAATTACCCTGAAACCCAGACAGACAACAAGCGCACAAGATGAAAAACCGCAGCACGATCGCAATCTTCAGCGAATGGCAACAACTGGCTTTCAGCCAGAGCGGAAATCTGCATGCGCCCTCTCGCGAGACTATTCAGCCACGCAAACTTGGGCGGCATTTATCAGACCTGTTTTTTCTGGAAGAGAATGAAACAGGTCAACTGATTTTCCGGCTTGCAGGCACCCGCATTTGCACTTTATTCGGACGCGAACTGAAGCTCACACGTTTTCTAACACTCTGGCATGAACGCAACCGCCCTGCCCTTGATGAAATGGCCCGGAATGTTTGTGAGCTGCTGATTCCTGCTCTGAGCCATAATGACGGCATTAGTCTTTCAGGTCGCAGCCTGTCTTTTGAAATGCTGCTTGCGCCACTTTCAATCAGCAAAGACGGCAGAATGAACCTGTTAGGCAGTATTTCCGTTCTTGATGATATCGCCTGGGCAGGTGCCGATCCAATTATACTGGGCAATATCAACAAAATCAGACCGCTGGCTCCAGATATGCTTATTGCACAGGAAGAGCATAAGCCCTCTGCGACTAAGATCACTGCAATCAATGATCGCCAGAACTGGTCTGCTCCGATCTTCACGCGCGATCTGCCACAGCTACGGGTTATCAACGGTGGCAAAGCCTGAACGCATTCAAACCAAAAGGTAAACACGCGCTAAGGTTACGAATTGGCAAACTCGATTTTAGCCGATTTAAGCATCAAAAGGCCATAAATCATGATATAATGGCCGAATATGCGGTGTTTCTAAACAAAACCTTGCTCTAATCTGCATAGTTTTAATCAAATTAGATTCGTATTTTCATATCTGGATTTCCCCACTCTAAAACTATTGCATGCATTCTTGTTTCCAACAGGGAGACAAAGAATGACGAAGCACACAATCATCATAGCCATGATTATCATGCTGGGAACTGCATTTGCTCAAGCTGCCAGCCCCGCATCAAAATCGCACTGGATGCCAACGGGTGAACGCACATCACAACCCATAGGCCATTATGATTTTTGCCAGCGCCATCCGGCTGAATGCAACATAATGAATAAAAACAGCATACCGCTCACGCTCAATCGTAATATCTGGCAGGAAATAATCACAATTAATGCAAGCATTAATCAACGGATCGCGCCCCGCACTGATCTGGATGTCTGGGGGCAGGAAGAATATTGGGAATATCCAACCATTGCCGGGGACTGCGATGATTATATGCTGCTCAAACGTCGTGAATTAATGGCGCTCGGCATTCCAGCCAACACGTTGCTGATGACTGTGGTTCGCCAGCAAAATGGTGAAGGTCATGCAGTTTTGACGATTCGTACCGATCGAGGTGACTTCATTCTCGATAATCTTGATCAACGCGTGCGCCTTTGGAATGATACCGATTACACTTATCTCAAACGCCAGTCGACGACCAATAGCGGCGCATGGGTTTCCATTAAAAATGGACTGGATACTGTCGTGAGCAGTATTCGTAACTGATCGTGAAAAAGCACCGGGAAAAAAGGCGCACTCATTCCCTTAGCTTTTTATGCAGGCTCCAGACCACGCATAAACGACCGGCCTTTTTCCACATAATGTTGTGCTGATAGTTTCAGTTTTTCAACATCGGCTGTTTCAAGCTGACGAATAACCCGTGCTGGCGAGCCAACAATCAGCGAATTGTCCGGATATTCCTTGCCCTCAGTCACAAGCGCACCGGCACCAATCAGACAATTATTGCCAATCTTTGCACCATTGAGAATAATCGCCCCCATGCCGATCAGCGTATTATTACCAATGCTGCATCCGTGCAGAATCGCACGATGACCAATTGTACAGCCTTCTCCAACATTAAGCGGAAATCCAATATCCGTATGCATGATCGTATGTTCCTGCACATTGGTATTCGCGCCTATCGAAATCGGCTCATTATCGCCGCGCAGCACAGCACCAAACCAGAAGCCGGCATTCTCACCAATCAAAACCTTGCCGATCAGCGTTGCATCCGGTGCGATCCAGTTGCTGCTTTGATCTGCAAACTCTGGCTTATGGCCATTATAAACGTAGATTGGCATCAGCTTTCCTCCATCATGAAATTTCACAGCAGAATGCGCTATTTATCGTCAAAACGGAATGCGGCTTTCAATAAAAAACGCCCTCTCTGCTGAACAGAAAGGACGTTTTATTAAACTGCAAACAATCTCAGAGATCGACGTCGAGAATAGCCATCGAAAAATTATAGGAGAGTTCACCTTCGTCTTCATCCTTATAGACAAGCCCCAGGAACTCATCATCCAGATAGACCTCAGCAGAATCATTCTTGCGTGGTCGTGCTTTAATCTGCAAGCCAGGATTATTAAAAGTCCGCTTGAAATATGCGTCGAGTTTCTTGAGTTCTTCGGGTTTCAACCAGCTTCTCCTGATATTGAATTAAGACCGGTTTAATGCACCCGGTATAATCTTATGTAAAGCACTAACGCATGAGCGAATAAGCGCATGCACCAATAATCGAAATCGTTTTTCGGACATATAGAGAGCTATTGGCAAAAAGCCAGAAGCGCCCGGTTTCACGAATTATCGAAACGATATGGCTTAAATACCCTCACCATACATGTGTTCACCAAAAGCTGCTTCACCAAGCATCTGGTCCATAACCCTTGATGGCTCAGAACAGCCACTTTCACCAACCACTTTGGCCGGCACACCGGCAACTGTCGCGTTGTTTGGCACCGGCTTCAAAACGACAGAACCCGCTGCAATCTTTGAGCAATGACCAACTTCAATATTTCCGAGAATCTTTGCGCCAGCGCCAATCAATACGCCATGGCGAATTTTCGGATGGCGATCACCGCTCGCCTTGCCTGTCCCACCAAGCGTCACGCCGTGAAGAATCGACACATTATCTTCGATGACAGCTGTTTCACCAACCACAAGCCCGGTCGCATGATCGAGGAACAATCCACTGCCAAACTTTGCAGCAGGGTGAATATCAGTCTGGAAAATCGAAGAGGAACGACTTTGCAAATAATAGGCAAAATCTTTGCGGCCTTCGCGATAAAGCCAATGCGCCAGACGATGTGTCTGAATCGCGTGGAACCCTTTCAGATAAAGAATGGAATCCATAAACCGGTTATAGGCCGGATCACGGTCATAAACTGCCTGAATATCAACACGCACAATATGCGCCCATTCGGGCGTGGCCTCAAACATCGTGTCAAATGTCTGGCGCAAAATATCCGCGCTCAGATCGGCATGACCAAGACGTTCCGCGATACGATGCATAACAGCACCTTCCAGCGTCGGCTGGTTGAGTATCGTCGCATAAAGAAAAGTACCCAATACAGGGTCCTTATTGGCTGCCTCCTCCGCTTCAGCGCGAATGGAGTGCCAGATCGGATCAACCTGTCTCAATGAGGGAGACAATTTGGCGTTCGAACGAACGGACATTATGTATACTCCAATTTTGCCTGTCGCGGGCAACGAACACTCTTATTATTCTATGCCTGCGCCGCAATGCGTATCAGCGACTAACATATATCAAAATACTTTGCCTTGACACCGCGTAACTCTGGTTAATGCTTTGAGGTTAAAGTCAAAGAGCATTCTCTGCCAGAAATGCCAAAACGCCCTTTTTATAGACCTTGTCACCAACTGCCAGCATATGATCTCGATCAGGAATATCGAGAGCCTGTCCATTTGGCAACATTTCGGCCAATTCCTGCGCACTCCCTGCTATATCGTCAGTCGTACCCACCGCCACAAGAACTGGCTGCATGATGCGGGCAATTGCCTCAGCCGAAACCAGTTCCTTGGATGTGATAACACAGGCAGCAAGTGCAATACGATCACTCTTCGTCTGGTCAGCGAACTTACGAAACATCAAGCCACGCGGATGTGTAATGGTCGATGGATCATCGGCAAGAAGCGCTTCGCCGATTGGCTCCCAGTCGCCAGCACCTGTAACCATACCAATGCCGAGACCACCAAAAACAGCACTATGAACACGTTCAGGATGCTCAATGGCCAAAAAAGCAGCAATCCGGGCACCCATGGAATAACCCATAATATGGGCTTTTTCGATACCTAAATGGTCAAGCAGAGCAGCAGCATCGCCAGCCATGGCGCTTGGCGTATAGTCAGCAGCCTCATGACTTTTTGCAGAATATCCATGGCCGCGATTGTCAATTGCAATGACCCGATAACCAGCTTCGGTCAATGTGCGAAACCAGCCCGGCGATACCCAGTTGACAAGGCTTGACGATGCAAAGCCATGAATAAGCAAAATCGGATCGCCCTCTCCGTCCTGACGATACGCAAGACGCAGACCATCATGTTCGAAATATTCGATGTCGAGCGCGCTCAATTTTCTATTCCTTTTGAATTCTAGACTGCATTTTGCGCAGATTACTTAGGGTCAGGACCACAAATTACCGTGTGAATTGCTCTGTCACCACGCTTGATACCGGTTCGTTTAACAGTCCCGGCCAAAAGTTCAACCACATAGGCCGCTGGCCCCTGCGAAGAAATAATATCTTCGGAAAATGGAACTGCATTTTCATGGATAGCCGTCACATGACCACTATCATCCAGGAACACCATATCCAGTGGTGATGGTGTGTTCTGCATCCACATCATCACATCACGCATTTGCCCAAAGACGAAAAGCATTGCCCGGTCTTGCGGAAAATCAGTGCGCCACATCAATCCGCGCATACGCGCTTCTCCGCTATCTGCAATTTCCACTCCAAAGGAAATCCTGCCGTTTGCAGTCACAAATGTGAGCGGCTCCTTATCAACAGGCAGGAGCATTGGTTTTGTCTCTTGCGCGATTGCAGACAAGGTAAAAAATAAGAATACGAAAGAGAAAAGAATGCGGCCCATAAAATGCTCTTGCCCTACATCGTGAAAATCATCTGCTTTTTACAGAAAATAAACAAGGATGGAAATGAGCCAGAGTCAGAACCTGCCAATGTGATATAATACAAGCAATCATGCTCTTATTATATCACAAGAAACAACAAGATCAGTGAGAGAGCGGAATTACCGTTCCAATATCCGGGTGGATCTCAGCGGCCATCAAGCCCTTGTCACCATTACCAAAACGGATCAGAACCACCTGACCGGGGCGCAGTTCCATCATCCCGAAACGACGCAACGTTTCCATATGAATGAAAATATCTTCGGTGCCTTCACCGCGCGTCAAAAAGCCAAAACCCTTGGTACGGTTGAACCATTTGACAATTACACGCTCAAGACCGCTGGAAGGCGTGACCGTGACATGTGTTCGCTGCGGCGGCATTTGTGCAGGATGCACGGCTGTCGAGGTATCCATGGACAAAACACGAAAACATTGCATGCCACGTTCACTATTGCGAACTTCACAAACAATACGCGCACCCTCGAGTGCCGCCTGAAAACCATCGCGGCGCAATGTCGTCACATGCAGAAGAATGTCAGAAAAACCGGGCTGGTCCGGAACAATGAAACCATAGCCTTTTGCAACGTCGAACCATTTTATATGACCCGAAAGCTCAACAAGTTCGCCAATCTCTTCTGATGAGGCCTGACTGCGAAACTGGTCATTTGACATAGATTTGTCTGCCATCCGCTCGTCCCTCCTCGTTGCGTTGCGATTCTGTCCTGATTCTTGCCAGAAGAATAACACTTCCTTAACCATAGGCGGCAAGCCCTATCTTGTATCCTGTTGAAGATGACCACAGGCTTTATGCATTCATCGTTATTGCCTAATTTTTTTAATTGAAAACTGCTCTGTCAAAAACATAAGGCAGCATGCTCATTCGGCAACGTGTTGACTTGCTTTATGGCACAAGACACTTATCCACGAAAGCAGCTCTTTCAAACAACACCAGGAGAAGCCTATGCGTTATCTGCACACAATGGTTAGAATCCGCGACATTGATGAATCGCTGGACTTTTATGTGAACAAGTTCGGCCTTGAAGAAATTCGCCGCACTGAAAATGAAAAAGGCCGCTTCACACTGATTTTTCTTGCTGCCCCATCAGATAAAGATAAAGCCACAGAAGAACGCGCACCGGAACTCGAACTAACCTATAACTGGGATCCGGAAACCTATAGCGGTGGCCGTAACTTCGGTCATCTCGCTTATGAAGTCGATAATATCTATGCTGAATGTCAGAAATTGAAAGATGCAGGCGTTACAATCAACCGTCCGCCACGCGATGGCCATATGGCTTTCATCAAATCACCGGACGGCATTTCCATTGAACTGATCCAGAAAGGTGAGCGCCTCGCGCCACAGGAGCCTTGGGCTTCCGCCGAAAACATTGGCAGCTGGTAAAAGAAAAACCCGGTCTCACGACCGGGTTTTTATCTTTATTCCGTGCCCTGAATGGCTGAAAGCAACCAATCACCGCCATCAACGCGCGTAAATGTCCACACCTCGACGCTTTCAACCGGCTCATCGGGATTGCCTTCAACGACAGCACCCGTATTGCGATCGAGCATGACATCGATAGCTGAATAGCGAATAGCAACCGTCGCATATTCAACATTGCCTTCGCGCCATGCTTCGGAAACATCGCCCTGAAGCAGCTTCACATCTTTCACTTCATTGCGCATACCACTCGAGGCAATCTCACCCAGCTCTTCAGCCAGATAAGACATGGCTTCCGGCGTTGCGAGCTTGCGAAGGGCTGCATAATCCTCACGACCATAAGCCGTCTGGATTTCAGTAAGCATTTGTTCAAAACGATCAAGCTCTTCCTGACCGACATCCATTGGCTCGTCTTCAACAGCCGCAGCAACCGGCGCTTCATCCTGCTTCACGCCAAATGGATTGACCGAAGGCGTGCGCCCTCCAAAGCCTGCTTGCGGTGCTGACGCCCTGGCGGCACCGAAATTCTGTGTTCCGGCATTGCCCGCACCTGCTGTTGCCGCCTGACGGCGATTTGCAAACATACGCATCACAAACATTGCAATCAGCGCAATAATGGCAACCTGCAACAGAAGGCCAAACATGCCAGCCATTCCGCCAAGACCATTGCCCAGCAACATGCCAATCAGTCCACCAACAAGAAGACCGCCAAGCATTGAGCGGCCAAAATTGCCGAACATGCCGCCCGAACGTGCGGCTGCATTTTGCGTTCCCGCTGCTGCTGCTGGACGATTTGTCTGTTGTGCACCTGTATTTGGCGTCATTGAACGCTCGACAGGTGCTGCATTATTTGGTGCAGTTCGTGTCGGTGCAGGCGCCTGATAAGTACGCGCACCACGGCTACCAAAACCGCCCCCGCCTGCACGGCGAGCCTCGGCGAAATCGACAGCGGCAAAAGAGGCTATAAGCCCGAGGACCATTGCAGCGGTCAGTTTGGTCAGGCGGTTTCCGGAACCCGGCATAAGTATCTCCCAATAGAGTGGCTGGATATTTTATTCTGCCCTCATATGGGAGTTTATCCATAGCTTTCACAAGGGCGTGAACACAAAAAAATTGAAAAATTTCAAACAGGAACGGCAGCATCCAGAATCTGTATCTGAGGTGTGACAGAACCGTTCCAGTGATTGAGTGATAAATTACCAACCACATGCACGCTCTGGCCGATATTATTGAATAAAAACCGTCCCAGATCACCTTCAGCAGCCCGAAATGCAATCGCATTCACGCGCTTTCCATCTGCACCACGCAAAACAACCCGCACATGATCCCGCCCGACGGTGCGTACATCGGCAAGAATGTGATGTGGCAATGCAAGAACCGGTTGCGGATGTGCTGACCCGAAAGGTCCGGCCTTCTGCAAAGATTCGTAAAGCGAAACAGTTGCACCTGATGCAGCCACCGCACCATCAATTGAAAGACTTTGATTCTCGCGAAGCCTTGCAACTATGTCCGCTGATTCTTCCTCAAGATAGGCACGTAAAGCGCCAAGTTTGCCACGTTCAATGGTGATGCCGGCAGCCATGGCATGACCGCCACCCTTTATCAGCAATCCGCGCTCCATCGCGCCACGCACCAGCTTGCCAAGATCAAGCCCGGCAATCGAACGCCCTGACCCCGAGCCGATGCCATTCGCATTAAATGAAATGGCAAAGGCCGGGCGTCGTGCCTTTTCTTTGAGCCGGGATGCGAGAAGCCCTACAATACCTGGATGCCAGCGGTCGCTTGCGGTCACAATCACTGACGCGCCAGCCCCACCTGAAAGCTCAAGTGAAGCTTCCGCTTCTGCTTCGATCAGCATTTCGGCTTCCATTGCCTGACGCTCCTGATTAAGCCGGTCAAGCTCGACAGCAATAGGATCAGCAGCAACAGGATCATCAAGGGTTAACAAACGTGCACCAAGACCCGCATCACCAATACGCCCGCCGGCATTGATGCGCGGGCCAATCAGATAACCAAGATGAAAAACGTTGAGCGGTTCGCCAATACGCGAAACACGTCCCAATGCGGCAAGTCCGGCATTGCTCTGGCTGCGGGCAACAATCAGTCCCTTGACCACAAAAGCGCGATTGACACCTTTTAGCGGCACAACATCACAAACGGTAGCAAGCGCCACCAGATCAAGCAATGACAGCAGATCCGGGCCATTCCCTTTACCGCGTTCTCGTAAGATTTTCGTAACTTGCACAAGTGTGAGAAACACCACGCCTGCCGCACAAAGATGCTCCTGTTGTGAAATATCATCTTCACGATTCGGATTGACGATTGCTACGGCTTCGTCCGGCAAATCACCGCCAAGCTGATGGTGATCGAGCACCACAACATCGGCACCCGCATCTTTGGCAGCGCTGATTGATGGTGCGCTATTGGTGCCGCAATCAACTGTCACGATCAATGAAGCACCCTTTGCGACCAGCTCGCGCATGGCATCGGGATTAGGTCCATAACCTTCAAAAATACGATCCGGTATATAGATCGAATATGCAATGCCGAAATGCTTCAGAAAACGCGCCATCAATGCTGATGAACATGCACCATCAACATCATAATCCCCGAAAATCGCAACTGTTTCGTGATCTAAAATCGCATTGGCAATCCGGTTGGCGGCTTTGTCCATATCGGTCAGCATCGCCGGATCAGGCATGAGATTTCGAAGGCTTGGATCAATAAACTCCGGTGCACCTTCAACACTCACCCCGCGCCCGGCAAGCACACGCGCAACCAGATCGGAAATGCCATGATGCTGCGCGATTGCAAGCGCCACATTTGCCTCACGCGGACCAAGCCGGTCCATCCATTTCTGTCCCGTGACCGATTTGCGAATACCAAGAAAAAAACGTTCTGTTGTCATACATCCTTAAAGACACAAAAGGCGGCATTTTTGCAATGCCGCCGTTCGATCATAGGCCGGGAACTAGAAGAGATTTTGGTTATGGCGTGCCGAAAATGGTGGAGTTCGAGAACCGGAGCGGAATGTACTTATGAGCGCATCCCGAAAAGTGTGAAACGGTTTTCGGATAAAGATGCGCGTTAAAGAATATTTAGAGCGTCGATCTGATCCAATCAGATCAAAACACGCTCTAAAGTACATGAGCACCGGAAGCGTAGAACAACGCCATTTACAGGCAGCCAGAGCCTAAATATCGATAGTTCTAAAACTTGGAAAGATCCTGATGCCTTGCCTTGATTTCACGAACCGTCTGCGAGCTTGAGCGCATAACGATTGTGTGCGTCTGGATATAGTCACGCGCAAACTTGACACCTGAAAGCATATTGCCATCGGTCACGCCAGTTGCTGCAAACAACACATCACCCTTGGCCATTTCTTCCATTGTATAAATCTTCTTGGGATCAGAAATGCCCATCTTGGCAGCGCGTGCGATCTTCTCATCAGAATTAAGCTGAAGTCGGCCCTGCATCTGACCACCCATACAACGCAGGGCAGCGGCAGCCAGTACACCTTCCGGTGCGCCACCAATACCGATATAAATATCGATGCCGGTTTCATCAGGGTTTGTTGTATGCATCACGCCTGCAACGTCCCCATCACCAATCAGACGTATGGAAGCACCGGTTGCGCGCACCTCTTCAATCAGTCGCGCATGGCGTGGACGATCCATGATACAGGCCGTGATTTCATGCGGCTGCACATCTTTTGCCTTGGCAAGGGCATTGATATTGTCGGTCGGTGTTGCATCAATATCGACAACACCCTTCGGATAGCCCGGCCCCACCGCAATCTTTTCCATGTAAACATCGGGCGCATAAAGAAGATTGTCCTTTTCAGCGATAGCAATAACAGCGAGTGAGTTGGGCAGGTTCTTGGCACAAATCGTTGTACCTTCCAGCGGGTCAAGCGCAATATCGACATCCGGTCCCTGCCTGGTGCCAACTTCCTCACCGATATAAAGCATCGGTGCTTCGTCCCGCTCACCTTCGCCAATCACAACCGTACCGGCAATCGGCAAACGATTAAGCTCCTGACGCATGGCATCAACCGCCGCCTGATCAGCGGCCATTTCATCACCACGTCCACGAAGACGCGCTGCTGCAACCGCTGCACGTTCAGCAACGCGAACCAGCTCAAGCGTCAGAATGCGGTCAAGTCCCTGCGCTATTCGTTGCGGTTGCTGGTCTGAAATCTTGGCCATGTGAACAAAGTCCCGAATTCATCTGAAATCTATGCTTCGCCTTTTATAGCGACATTATGCGAAAGTTTTGTCAATCAGCCTGCACGTTCTATGCGGATCATCTGAGGCTTGTTAACGAGATGATCATCCTTGAGGATCGCGTCCAGTGCCTTTTTAACAGCCGATTCCGTTGTCTCATGTGTGACCAGAATAACAGTCTTTATACCGCCATTGATATCGCTATCCATCTGTGGACGCTGAACAATCGATTCAAGCGAAATATCGTTCTCGGCCATACGCTTGGCAATTGCTGCAAACGCGCCAATACGATCATGCACAGTCAAACGGATGAAATAACCGCCCGCATGTTTGCGCATCTTCGCACGCTTATATGGCTGCAAAGCCTTCGCGGGCGTTCCAAACACCGGACCATGCTGGAATCCGGGACGGCTCTTTGCAATATCCGCAATATCACCAATCACAGCTGAAGCTGTCGCATTGCCGCCGGCACCGGGACCGGAAAGCAGCAATTCACCCAGAAGATCAGTTTCAATTGCCACTGCATTGGTCACACCATGCACCTGTGCAATCACTGATGAGGTTGGAACCATGGTCGGATGTACACGCTGTTCAATACCCGTATCTGTTTTCTGTGCAACGCCCAGCAACTTGATACGATAGCCAAGCTCGTCCGCAGCACGAATATCGGCCAGAGAAATATTGCTGATACCTTCGAGATAAATATCATCGGCAGCAATCTGGGTGCCAAATGCAAGACTTGTCAGCAATGCAAGCTTGTGCGCCGTGTCATTGCCTTCAATATCAAATGTCGGATCAGCTTCAGCATAACCAAGCCGCTGCGCATCTGCGAGGCAGTCCTCAAATGAAATACCCTCTTCCCACATCCGGGTCAGAATGTAGTTACAAGTACCGTTCATAATACCGTAAACACGCGAAACCGTATTTCCGGTCAGCGATTCACGCATTGCCTTGATAACAGGGATACCGCCAGCAACGGCGGCTTCAAAATTGAGAAGTACACCCTTCTCTTCAGCAATTTTGGCAAGTGCCACACCATGCTTTGCAAGCAGTGCTTTATTAGCGGTCACAACATGATGGCCTGCACTCAATGCTGCTTCAACAGCGGCTTTGGCCGGGCCTTCATCTCCACCGATCAATTCGACAAAAACATCAATATTAGCGCTCTTGGCAAGCTCGATGGAATCGTCAAACCATTCAATTCCGGCAAGATCAACACCACGATCACGATTTCGGTCACGTGCACTCACAGCAGTCACTGTAAGCTGTTTGCCGCACTGGCGAGTGAGCATTTCGGCTTTGTCACGTAGAATACGCAACACCGAAGCACCAACGGTGCCCAATCCGGCAACGCCGATCCGCAATGCATCACTCATTGTTATGTCTTTCTGTATTGTTGAATGTCTATGGGGCGGGATAACAGGGGCCGTCCAGCAAACGGCCCCGGTCTTGTCTGCTCAAAACCGCTTATCGGCGCGTTTCAAGCGGGATAACATTATGCAGATTCTCATCCTTGGTGGACAGGAAACGCTTGATGTTACGCGCTGCCTGACGAATCCGATGCTCGTTCTCAACCAGAGCGATGCGAACATAGTCATCACCATGCTCACCAAATCCAACCCCGGGCGCAACAGCCACATCAGCCATTTCGACCAGCAGCTTGGAAAACTCAAGCGAGCCGAGACTACGAAAACGTTCCGGGATCGGAACCCAGGCAAACATGGTTGCCGCAGGTGCAGGGACATCCCATCCCGCACGGCCAAAACTGTCGACCAATACATCACGGCGCTGCTTATAAACATTGCGAACATAAGCAATATCCGAGCCATCACCATTCAGTGCTGCGGTTGCGGCAACCTGAATAGGCGTGAATGCACCATAATCCAGATAGGATTTTACCCGGGTCAAGGCTGCAATCAGCCGCTCATTGCCAACTGCAAAGCCCATACGCCAGCCCGGCATCGAGAATGTCTTCGACATCGAAGTAAATTCAACAGCCACATCCATTGCACCCGGCACTTCAAGCACGGAGGGCGGCGGATTGTTATCTTCGAAGTAAATTTCCGAATAAGCCAGATCAGACAGAATGATCAGATCATTTTTACGAGCAAAATCAACAACATCCTTATAGAAGTCAAGGGTTGCAACATAGGCTGTCGGGTTCGACGGAAAATTAAGAATGAGCGCAAGCGGCTTCGGGATAGAGTGCTTTACCGCACGATCCAGCGCACGAATGAAGTCCTCATCCGGTTTTGCAGGGATCGAACGGATCACACCGCCCGACATGATGAAACCGAACGAGTGAATCGGATAGGTTGGGTCCGGGCAAAGCACAACATCACCGGGCGCGGTGATTGCCTGCGCCATATTGGCAAAGCCTTCTTTGGAACCCAGTGTCGCGACGACCTGTGTATCCGGGTTAAGCTTCACACCAAAACGGCGTGCATAATATTGCGCCTGCGCACGCCGCAGACCGGGAATACCCTTCGACGACGAATAACGATGCGAACGAGGGTCCTGAACAGCTTCACAAAGCTTATCGACAATGTTCTTTGGCGTCGGCAGATCAGGATTACCCATTCCCAGATCAATAATATCGGCTCCAGCCGCTCGCGCCGATGCCTTGAGACGGTTAACCTGCTCAAAGACATAAGGTGGCAAACGACGGACTTTATGAAATTCTTCCGACATGATCCTGTTCCAGAATGGGGTTAAATGAAACGATGCTCTTGCATCGCACTTGGAGCTATACACCTGTTATCGAATCGGGTCGAGACTTGTTACAGTTCTGCGACAAAGCTTTTATGATTTAATAGCTTTCTATTCGCCGGATTCGATCTGCTTGAGGGTGGCGCTTACTTCTTCCTGCGCCTGCTTGCGCAATGCGGCTGCCTGGGCATCGCTCAAGGTGGCGGCAGATGAGCGGGTGGCAGCAAGACGTGTACGGTCGCCATCAAGATTAGACAGCATCTGTGCCTTTTCTTCCGGCGTAATCTGTGTCGTTGCAGCTTTAGGCATACGTCCAAAACTTGGATAAGTGTCGGTACGTCTGGCACCCTCCTGTGGCGCCCCCTGGAATTCTGGTCCACCGGCACAGCCCGCAACAAATGCCACGGCTGCTACTGCCAGCATGAGATTGGCAAATATCCGTGTGCTTTTGGTCATATGTCCGGTTCCGATCATCTTGCCCTAAACGTAATGTCGAGCCAATAACAGATACTATAATAATAGGAAATGGATAGCATCAACTCGATATGATATGTCAACATGTGAGTTGAAACTGGACAATCAATCAAATCGATCAGCATCAGTATAACTAAAAATTACAAACAGTAATATTGCGTCATAACTCAATATGTAAGAGCACTGTTTTCGTTTTCTAAAACAAAGACTATATTCAATAGTTGCACTTGCCAGTTAAAAATCCTAAAAATTGGTTACAACTTATCAGTCTGTAATTTACGTCTTCATGCTTTGGCACGGACATATAAAAATATATTCGTAATAAAGCGCTGAAAATTCTGGATAATCTGAATCGGTGTCCATGACTGATTTCTGTGAGTAACATCGCTTTTAAAGGCTTGCGTACGACTCACGCGGAGAATCAATCTCCTCAACCAGACGAGAACAGGGCTCTTTCCGACTCGTCAAATTGGTCAAACCCAGACCCTGGGACATCAAGCTGGAGCAGATATTGAAATTCGCAGAACCACGGCAAACGACAACAAAAAAACTGCTTTCAGGCAGCGTGGCCCTGTTTGCACTTATTCTGTCGTCCTGCACATCAACCAGTAACGGCACAGCATCATTACAAATGACCAGCACGGCGGAAGGTTCCATAATTGCCGAAACGCTTCAAAGTGCTGCCGACCAGACAATCGCAGAAGAAGCGTCCGCCGGCACAGAAAAAGCGGCCCTGTCTGCCAAACCCGGCCAGGCCGACAATAAACTGACGACCACAGCAGCCACACCAGAAAAACCAGCTGCTGCACAAGAAGCGCCAGTTCAGGTTGCGGCTCTCGCCCCACAAACAAAGTCTACTTCGCTTTTTGGCATATTTGGCAAGAAATCAACCGATTCTCCAACCACGTCAGCGCCAGAGGCTGCGCCAGAAACTGTACCCGAAACTACGAAGAAAACTGAAACTGAAAAACCCGCAGAACAGCAAAAACAAACCGCATTAGCCAAACCTTCAGAGCCAGAAAAAGAACCACAAGCCACTTCTTTGTTCGGCTCTGCCAAAAATGCAAATGCCTATGCAACGCCGCAACGTCCTGCAAATGCTGGTCAAGGTAGTATTGCGCGGCTCTTCAATGAAAATAACGCTGATGGTGCAGCCAAAACTGAAAACAAGAAACTTGCCGTTCTGAGACCCGCAGCAAAATCAAAACACGAATATAATTATTCCCTGCCCGGCGTTCGTCCCAATGGTGGTTTTGAAATCAAACATCGTAAGAGCATCTACGACGACAGCGACATTGATGCGAACGAATATGATGATTATGCATCTGTGCAATTGGCATCGGCTCCCGGCCTTGCACGGCTGGCGCCAAATGGCTTGAAAGTTCAGCGCGAAACAGTCGACGTTGCTTGTCTAAAACCTCAGCTCGTGTCGATGCTTAAAACCATGGAACGCCACTTCCGCAAGCCGGTTATGGTCACATCCGGCTATCGTAGCCCTTCTTATAACCGCAAAGTGAATGGTGCACGCAAATCACTTCATATGATCTGTGCTGCGGCCGACATTCAAATTGCTGGCGTATCAAAGCATGAAATTGCCCGCTACGCTCGTAAAATGTCCAATCGTGGCGGCGTTGGCACCTATTGCCATACAACTTCGGTCCATGTGGATATAGGGCCAGAACGCGACTGGAACTGGAGCTGCAAACGATAATCAACAGGCAAGAGGTGGAAGTTCTTCTAACTCATTCATATATTACAATGAGATAGTTATTCCTCCACAGGGTAAGTCCTCTTAAAATTAGCCTCGGATGATATTTTTATAAAAAAGTCGAATTAAGGGCTTGCGAGTCAGATACTTCCTGCATATAAGCCCACTCACACCAGCGACAGGCGCCCATCGTCTAGCGGTTAGGACAGCGCCCTTTCACGGCGCAGACAGGGGTTCGATTCCCCTTGGGCGTACCACTGGCTTCATCATGAAAATTGAAAGAGCATCGGCAGAAAATATTCTGTTAAAGTGTAATTCTACACAAAGATCACTTTAGCTTTCTGCATTATCTCCTTGTTTTTATATGCAACACCTCTTTCTCTAGAGAATAATATTTTCTTGGAAATTCTCTAAAAAAGAGCTTGCGCACCGGAAATTTCCTGCATATAAGCCCACTCACACCAGCGACAGGCGCCCATCGTCTAGCGGTTAGGACAGCGCCCTTTCACGGCGCAGACAGGGGTTCGATTCCCCTTGGGCGTACCATTTGCCAGATTTTTTTGTCGGCAGTTTCCACCATTCTCAAAATAATATTATGATGTAAGCAATGCTTGCATAACATAAAGCATAGGCCTAAATCGCCTTATGCTTTTCCAGACACCTCTAGTGACCGGTCGTTTAGAACGACGCTACAAACGTTTTCTCGCCGACATCACGCTCGACGATGGACATTTTATTACCGCTTTCGTTCCCAATACGGGATCAATGCTCGGTCTCACCGCTCCGGGTTCTCGTGTCTGGTTGAGCGTTTCAGATGCACCCCACCGAAAATATCGGCACACGTTGCAGATTGTTGAAGCCAACAACACACTTGTTGGCGTCAATACTGCCCTCCCCAACAAAATTGCGGAAGAAGCTATCCTCTCCGGGATGATTCTAGATTTGAAAAACTACGCGCTTCTCAAGCGAGAGCAAAAATACGGTAAGAATTCGCGAGTTGACATATTGCTCGATGAAGGCGAGCGACCACGCGCCTATGTAGAAGTGAAGAATGTACACTTTATACATACCCCTTTGCTTGCAGAATTTCCCGATACCGTGACTGCAAGAGGCACGAAACATCTTGATGAGCTGGCTGATGTCGTATCTGCTGGCTATCGTGGTGTAATGTTGTTTATTATTCAGCGCGGTGATTGTGACAAATTCAGCATCTCGGGCGATCTTGATCCCGCTTATGCGCGCGCATTTAGCCGCGCACAAGCCGCAGGGGTTGAGGCCTGGGCAATTCGATGCCAAATTACTGAAAAGTGCATCATGGCTGAAACTCTGGTGCCGATAGAATATTAGAAAGACAAGTTAAAATGGTTACTTATATCGAAGCAACGAGTGCACCGTTAAAATATACGGGGCAAGTCAGGCTTTATGGCCCGGAAGCTTTTGAAGCGATGCGCAAAGTGTGCAACCTCACCGCTCGTTGTCTTGATGCCTTGAACGACATTGTCAAACCGGGTGTTACAACCAATGAAATTGACCGCTTCGTTTTTGAATTTGGTATGGATAATGGCGCCTTTCCAGCGACTTTGAATTACCGCGGTTATACAAAATCCACATGCACTTCGATTAACCATGTTGTTTGCCATGGTATTCCTGACGACAAGCCTTTGCGCGAAGGCGATATTGTCAATATCGACGTCACATATCTGCTCGATGGCTGGCACGGTGATTCAAGTCGCATGTATGCAGTTGGCACTATTAAACGCGCTGCCGAACGTCTGCTTGAAGTCACTTATGAAAGCCTGCTGCGCGGTATTGAAGTCGTAAAGCCCGGTGTAAAAACAGGAGCTATAGGCGCAGCAATTCAAACCTATGCCGAAGGTGAGCGCTGCTCTGTAGTACGCGACTTCTGTGGCCATGGCGTCGGACAGCTTTTCCATGACACACCGAATATCCTGCATTACGGTACCGTTAATGAAGGTATTGAGATTAAAGAAGGCATGATCTTCACGATTGAGCCAATGATCAATCTCGGCAAGCCCGGCGTCAAGGTTCTTTCTGATGGCTGGACAGCCGTTACACGCGACCGTTCTCTGACTGCCCAATATGAGCATACCCTTGGCGTTACCAAGGATGGCTACGAAATCTTTACACTGTCACCGAAGAACATTTTTGGTCCGCCAAGCATGCGGTAAGCTGTCATAAAATTTGTCGACTGTTTCAGCGGGGGTTTAAACAGAATGACACATAACAATAAAAAACCGGTAGGGTTTGGCTTTCCCGGTTTCAGTGAAGGAATAAGGGTTCAGGCATCTCTCGATAAACCGCATCATCTCGGCCATAGAGATCGGCTGCGCCTGCGTTTCAAGACAGCACCAGACTCACTTGCTGACTATGAATTGCTTGAACTTTTGTTGTTTCGGGTCGTTCCGCGAGCAGATACAAAACCACTTGCAAAATCCTTATTAAACCGCTTCGGAACAATCGCGGAAGTGCTGGGGGCACCCGTACAGCTCTTAGGTGAAATACCCGGCATTGGCCCATCCATTGCGATGGAACTAAAAATCGTTGAAGCCATTTCCCAACGCGCAGCACGCAGTACCGTGATGGAGCGTGAGCTGTTGGGATCCTGGAACAAAGTTATTGCTTACTGCAAAGCAGCAATGGCTTATGAAACGCGGGAACAGTTCCGTGTTCTTTTCCTTGATAAGAAAAATCGCCTGATTGCCGATGAAGTTCAGCAACAGGGAACGGTCGACCACACTCCGGTCTATCCTCGTGAAGTTGTGCGTCGCGCACTGGAACTTTCAGCAACCGCCATCATTCTCGTGCACAACCACCCATCGGGCGACCCTACCCCTTCCCGCGCCGACATCGACATGACCAAGCTTTTGATTGATGCCGCCAAAGCATTGAATATCTCAATCCATGATCACATCATCATCGGCAAACACGGCCATGTCAGTATGCGCGGCTCAAGATTGATCTGAAACACGGATTCATCCTTCATTAAATATATAAACAAAAAACACCCTCCTCATGGAGGGAAACTCTAATTTTCTTAAATTTGGACAGAATCACTGGCGATAACACGTGCAGAATGAAGACAATCAAAATTGGTTCTTCAAAAGAAATCAGCATGATTCCTGTCGCGTATTTGACAGGAATACTGGAGTAAAAATGTTGAAGCCTTCCTACATCGCCATAGCACTTGGTGCCACGCTCATTGCATTTGCTGGCCATTCATATGCCGCTGATATGATGGACAATAATGACTATACCTACAATGAACCTGTTGCCTCTGGCCCACATGACTGGTCCGGCAATTATATTGGTGGTCAGATCGGCGCTTCCTCATCAAAGTTTCCAAGCCCGTTCACCAGCCGCACCGGTTTTCTCGGTGGAGCAGTCATTGGCAAAAACATGCAAAGCGGCAATATTGTTTTCGGGGGAGAACTGGAAGGAAACTTTGCTGAAGCTGAACACCGCATAGGTAATGGCGGCAGATTGCAGCAATCATGGAATGCCAATGCCAAGGGCAAAGTAGGCTATGCGCTTGATAAAACCCTTATTTATGGCACTGCGGGATATGGTATAGCAAAGTTCAAATCAAAAGGCGCAACGACATCAGCTCCTGGCTGGGAAGGTGGCGCACTGATCGGTGCCGGCGTTGAGCAAGCCCTTACCGGCCCGCTGTCCGTAAAGGCTGAATATGACTTCCAGCGCTTCAATAACGTCAAGTCAGACGTGAATGGTGTTAGACAGTCCAATAACCTTAAGAATCATTCAATTAAAGCAGGTGTGAACTACCGTTTCTGATCATTTTTCGGGCCGGGTTATTCCGACTGCGCATCAAGACATGCAACTTTTGCATGAAGGGCTGCACTCACGGTGTAGCCCTTTGTTTTTACACTATTTTATGCGTGCTAAATGAGAAGTAACGCAGCAGAGAGCTTGACTCCACATGCCTGCGACTTCTTATATATCAAGGGTTCGGGTGGGGCGTTCGAAATCTGCAACGAGTGAATAATGTTGTGTTGCGTTGCCTCCTTCGCCTGCCCGGAACCAGTTTCAATTGAACGGCAAGCTTAACTCCGTCGTTCGGCTAGGAATGAAATATGCAGCGCGTTTTCGACGGACATAATGATGTCCTTTTGCGTCTTTGGGAAACCCAGCGTAAAGGCGGCGATCCCATCAAAGAATTCATAGACGGAACGAACAACGGTCATATAGACCTGCCGCGTTCGCTTAAAGGGGGGCTTGCTGGCGGTATTTGCGCTATCTATGTTCCATCGGGCGAACATATCGAATTGGGTAAACCTGACGAAAACGGCCATTATAAAACACCGCTTTCTCCGCCACTGGAACGTAGCCCTTCCCTTGATATTGCTCTTGAATTTGCATCTCTCGCCTTGCGGCTTGAAGAAGCTGGCGGCTGGAAGCTTTGCCGCAATGGTAAAGAACTTGATGCAACCATCGAAAGCGACACATTCGCTGCTGTTCTGCATATGGAAGGTTGCGAGGCCATTGATACTGACCTTGCTGCGCTGGACGTATTTTATGCCGCAGGGCTGCGCTCGCTCGGCCCGGTCTGGAGCCGCAACAATATTTTTGCGCATGGTGTTCCATTTGCCTATCCGATGAGCCCTGATACAGGTCCGGGTCTGACCGAAGCCGGGCAACGTCTGGTAAAGGAATGCAACCGCAAAGGCATCCTGATCGACCTCGCTCACATCAACGAAAAAGGTTTCTGGGATGTGGCAAAACTCAGTGATCAGCCATTGATTGCCAGCCATTCAAACGCTCATGCCCTGACGCCCGTTGCCCGCAACCTGACAGATCGTCAGATGGATGCGATCCGCGAAAGCAAAGGTCTTGCCGGCCTCAATTATGCAACCACAATGCTACGTTTTGATGGCATGGAGAATGCCCAGACGCCATTGTCCGACATGGTCCGCCATATCGACTATATGGTCGAACGCATGGGCATTGATTGCGTCGCTCTTGGCTCCGATTATGATGGAGCGACCATTCCATCCGAAATTGGTGACGCCGCAGGCACACAAAATCTCGTCGCAGTCCTGCGCAAGGCAGGCTATGATGATGGTGAACTTGCCAAGCTTTGTCGCGGCAACTGGATACGCGTTTTAAAACAGGCATGGCACGAAGCAGCTTGAACAAACACACTAAAAAAAACAGACAGATATAATTATAGAAAGGGAACTAAAATGAAACATTTCGGACGTTTTCGCCTTCTTACGGCTGGTGCCGCCTTGGCCGTCATTATAGCCGCGAACCCGGCATTTTCAGCAACACCCGCCGACACGCTGGTGCAAGCCTGGGCAATTGATGACACGATCACGCTTGATCCGGCGGAATCCTTTGAACTTACGCCAGCAGAATTCATCGGCAACACCTATGACATGCTTGTTCGCCTTGACATTAATGACACCTCGAAAGTGGTGCCGGGTGCTGCTGAAAGCTGGACCATTTCGGATGACGGCCTCACCTATACATTCAAGATGAAGCCGGGCATAAAATTTGCTTCAGACAATCCACTGACTGCAAAAGACGTGGCCTACACCTTCGAACGTGCGGTCCGTCTCGATAAAAGCCCGGCTTTCATTCTGACCCAGTTTGGCCTTAATGGCGATAACGTGATTGAAAATGCCAAGGCTGTGGATGACACGACTTTCGTTCTGAAAGTGGACAAGCCTTATGCACCAAGCTTCGTGCTCAACTGCCTGACGGCCACCATTGGCGCAATTGTGGACCAGAAGCTGCTTGAAGAACATTCAGTCAAGGTAACGCCGACTGATGAATATAAATACGACACAGATTACGGTGCAGCATGGCTGAAGACCGGCTATGCCGGTTCCGGCCCGTTCAAAATTCGCGACTGGCGAGCCAATGAAGTTGTCGTTCTCGAACGCAACGATAATTATTACGGCGAAAAAGCCAAACTCGCTCGCGTTTTCTACCGCCACGTCAAGGAAAGCGCCACCC
This sequence comes from Brucella gallinifaecis, assembly GCF_006476605.1. Taxonomy (GTDB): domain Bacteria; phylum Pseudomonadota; class Alphaproteobacteria; order Rhizobiales; family Rhizobiaceae; genus Brucella; species Brucella gallinifaecis. Next base: position 32,640 of record NZ_ML636803.1, on the reverse strand, counting down.
AGCGCCTGATGCTCGAATCGGGTGACGTCGATGTTGCACGCAATCTGGAACCCGGTGATCTGGAAGCCATACAGAAAAACAAGGATCTGGCAGTTGCCAGCGCTCCTAAAGGCACGGTTTATTATATAAGCCTCAACCAGAAAAACCCGAATCTTGCTAAGCCTGAAGTGCGTGAAGCTTTCAAATATCTCGTTGATTATGATGCAATCGGTTCAACCCTGATCAAGGGCATCGGCGATATCCGCCAGACCTATCAGGCAAAGGGTGTTCTCGGCGCTCTCGATGCAGCTCCTTATAAGCTTGATGTCGAAAAAGCCAAGGAACTGCTGGAAAAAGCTGACCTGAAAGACGGCCTGTCAGTTACTTTTGACGTACGAAACACACAACCAGTCACAGGTATTGCTGAATCCTTCCAGCAGTCTGCGGCCAAGGCTGGTATTAAAATCGACATCATTCCGGGTGATGGCAAGCAAACGCTCACCAAATATCGTGCCCGTAACCATGATCTCTATATCGGTCAATGGGGCATGGATTACTGGGATCCAAACTCCAATGCCGAAGCCTTCACATCAAACCCGGACAATGGTGATGATGCATCCGTCAAGACACTCGCATGGCGTAATGCATGGGATATTCCTGAGCTGACAAAGCAGACACAGGCAGCATTGCTTGAACGTGACAATGACAAGCGTGCAGAAGAATACAGGAAGCTTCAGCAGGAAGCCCTTGATACCAGCCCATTTGTCATGCTGTTCCAGCAGATCGAAGTGGCAGGCCTTAACGGCGACGTAAAAGGTTACAAGCTCGGGCCGACTTTCGATTCGAACTTCCTCACACCAGTCAGCAAAGACTGACCTGAAGAACGGCCAGACAATTGAATACAATAACAACTGTTAAGAAAAAGAGGAGCGTCCGGCGACGCTCCTCTTCCATCGCATTGGCCATTGCCAGTTTTCTGGCGATCGTCATCACCACCTATCTTGGCCTTCTGGCCGTCACCTTCTTCATTGGCCGCGTTGTGCCGATTGATCCAGTTCTGGCCATTGTCGGCGACCGCGCCCCCGCGCATGTGGTTGAACGTGTACGTCAGGAAATGGGATTTAATCTGCCTTATTACCAGCAGTTCTTCCTTTATGTGAAAGGTGTTCTGCAAGGCGATTTCGGCACATCGGTCCTCACAACAAATCCTGTCATGACCGATATTCGCCGCGTATTCCCTGCAACGATGGAACTTGCAACCATTGGCACAATCATTGGTGCATTATTCGGCATCCCGCTTGGTGTTCTTGCCGCAGTCAAACGCGGCAGCATCATCGACCAGATTGTTCGTGTGATTGGGCTTGTTGGCTATTCCGTTCCAATTTTCTGGCTCGGTATGCTGGCGCTTCTGGTGTTTTATGCGCGTCTTGGCTGGACTGCCGGCCCGGGGCGGATCGACATTATGTTTGAATATACCTTCACACCAATCACCGGCTTTTACCTGATTGATGCGATTATCCAGCGCGACTGGGAAGCGCTACACAACATCGTCTCGCATCTAGTTTTGCCGTCTGCACTGCTTGGTTACTTCAGTCTCGCCTATATCAGCCGCATGACCCGTTCTTTCATGCTCAATGAGCTTGAGCAGGAATATATCGTGGCAGCGCGTGCAAAAGGCATTTCAGAAACCCGCATCATCTGGGGGCATGCGCTTCGCAATGCCGCCGTACCACTGGTAACTGTGATTGCGCTTTCTTATGCAGGCTTGCTAGAAGGCTCGGTTCTGACAGAAACGATCTTCTCATGGCCGGGTCTTGGCCTTTACATTACCAACTCGCTGCAAAATGCTGACATGAATGCCGTTCTTGGTGGTACAATTATCATCGGCTCGGTCTTTATTGCGCTCAACCTCGTATCCGATCTTCTCTATCGGCTTCTCGACCCAAGGACGCGCACACGATGAGCCAAATAACAGAAACATCCAATCTTTCATGGCGCGAATGGCTGCTCACCGAGCGCCCTCAATCACGCATGCAGGCACGTCTGGGTCGTTCTTATATGATCTGGCGCCGCTTCACCGCCAATAAGCTCGCTGTATTTGGCCTGCTTATCATCATTGCACTGCTGCTTGTTGCAGCTTTTGCGCCTTTGCTGGCACCGCATTCGCCTTATACAGGTGATCTCGCCAATGCCCGCCTGTTGCCTCCGGGCACACCCGGTCACTGGCTTGGCACCGATGATCAGGGCCGCGATATTCTTTCGCGTCTGATCTATGGTTCGCGACTGACACTCTATGTCGTTTTGCTGGTTGCCATTATCGCAGCACCGATTGGCCTTCTGGTCGGAACGGTTGCGGGTTATGCGGGTGGCTGGGTCGATGCGGTTCTGATGCGTATCACCGATATCTTCCTTGCTTTCCCGAAACTCATTCTGGCACTTGCCTTTGTCGCCGCCCTGGGACCGGGCATCGAAAACGCCATCATCGCCATCGCGATCACATCGTGGCCGCCTTATGCACGTATTGCACGCGCTGAAACCCTGACCATCCGCAATTCGGATTATATTTCTGCTGTACGACTGATGGGCGCTTCGCCGTTCCGCATTGTCCTGCGTCATGTCATGCCGCTTTGCACATCGTCGCTGATCGTGCGTGTAACGCTCGATATGGCCGGTATTATTTTAACGGCAGCAGGTCTTGGCTTTCTTGGTCTTGGCGCACAGCCACCATTACCGGAATGGGGAGCAATGATCGCATCAGGCCGCCGTTTCATTCTGGACCAATGGTGGGTTGCGGCAATGCCGGGTATCGCAATTCTGATTGTCAGCCTTGGCTTCAACTTCCTGGGCGATGGTTTGCGTGATGCACTTGATCCGCGGGGAAGCAACCAATGAAGCCACTTCTGACAGTTGAAGACCTGCGTGTCACCTTTCCAACGCGCACAGGTGCCATTGAAGCCGTTCGGGGCGTAAGCTTTACGCTTGGCCGTGAACGACTTGGTATTGTGGGTGAATCCGGCTCCGGCAAGTCGCAGACCGGACGCGCCATCATGGGGCTTACCCCACCACACGCAAAGATCACCGCCAAGAAACTGGAATTTGACGGTATCGACCTTCTCAAAACTTCAGCTCGCGAACGTCGCGCCTTACGTGGCGGGCGCATTGCAATGGTGTTGCAGGACCCGAAATATTCGCTCAATCCTGTCATGACCATCGGCAAGCAGATCGCAGAAACGCTGAAAGCCCACGGCAAATTTTCGAGAGCAGAAATACGCGCCCGTTCAATTGCCATGCTGCAGGCCGTGCAAATCCGTGATCCTGAACGTGTGATGAAACTCTATCCGCATGAAGTTTCTGGCGGTATGGGACAGCGTGTCATGATCGCGATGATGCTTGTCGCAGAACCAGAAATGCTTATTGCCGACGAACCAACTTCGGCACTTGACGTGACAGTGCAGCTCGAAGTGCTTGGCATTCTCGATAAGCTGGTTGCAGAACGCGGCATGGGGCTGATCTTCGTCAGCCACGATCTGCGTCTCGTCTCCTCTTTCTGTGACCGCGTGATTGTCATGTATGCAGGCAAAATCGTTGAAGAAATTGCCGCAAATGATCTTGCAAATGCAAAACACCCTTATACGCAGGGACTGCTGAACTGCATGCCGAAACTGGGAAGCGAACGTCACCCGCTTCCGACCTTGCAGCGTGAGGAGGCATGGCGTCTATGAGCACTGTACCAGCTCTCAGCGTCGATAAGATCGACGTATATTTTAATGAATTCCACGCGCTCAAATCAGTGAGCATTAAAGTGGCGCGTGGAGAATCCTATGGTCTGGTCGGTGAATCCGGCTCCGGCAAATCTACCCTTTTGCGGGCAGTAGCGGGCCTCGCCCCCGTTGAGGACGGCGAAATCAGGATCGACGGAAAAATACTCAGAACACCGCGTGACAAAGCATTCTATCGCAATGTTCAGATGGTGTTTCAGGATCCTTATGGCTCGCTGCATCCGCGCCAGACAGTCGATCGGCTGTTGCTTGAACCACTTGCCGTTCATGGCATCGGTGATACAGAACAGCGCATTGTCCGTGCTCTTGATGAAGTGGGGCTGGGTTCAGGGTTTCGCTTCCGCTATCCGCACCAGCTTTCTGGTGGTCAGCGTCAGCGTATCGCGATTGCGCGCGCTCTCATCATTGAGCCAAGCATTCTGCTTCTAGATGAACCAACCTCAGCACTCGATGCCTCCGTACAGGCCGAAGTGCTCAACCTGCTGGAACAGGTACGTCGGGATCGCCAATTGACCTTTGTCATGGTCAGTCATGATCTTGGCGTTGTCACCCATATGTGTGAACGTCTGGCCGTGATGCGAAATGGTGAAGTGGTTGAACAGCTTGAAGCCGGTGATCTTGTCAGCGGTCAAATATCAGCCGACTACACGAAAAACCTGATGGCTGCCAGCGAAGGCTTCCGCAGATAACCAAATAAAAGGGGACCTCAAAAGGTCCCCTTTTTCAATCATCCGACCCGCGACGGGCATTATCCCCGTCCTTGCCGCGCCGCCAATAGGCAACGATAAGCTGTTTGTCCTTGGGCACGTTACGTTCCTTGCGCATATAGGTGCGGATCGTACGAAATGCATTGAATTCGCAACCTGCCCAAACAAAGATTTTTTCTTCACTATCCGGTAAATCCACGGCACGAACAGCATCCTGCAAAAGCGTCGTCGTCCCAGCTTCTTCACCATTACGATGCAACCATTGCAGATCGACATCTGCTTTAGATTGAATAAGCTGTTCTTCAGCCGCACTGTCGATCTCCACCCGGACAACGGCTTTCGCGCCTTGCGGAAGACGCTCCAGAATGCGCCCTATGGCTGGCAATGCTGTTTCATCACCAGCCAGCAAATACCAATTTGCATCATGAGCTGCATCGCCGCCACCCGGCCCAGTCATACCGACAATATCACCCGCCTTCACGCTCATTGCCCAGCCAGAACCCGGCGCATCACAATCGTCGCCATGGACAACCATATCGATATCAACCCAGCCGGCATCCACATCTATCCGGCGGATTGTGTAAACACGCGCCACAATTTGCGCCTCACCTTCCGGCCATATCGGGCGACCATCTTCCCCCATGATCGGCCATTGAGGTTTCGCAAGTGTTGGCGGCGCAAAAAGAAGCCTGATATGCAGACCATGTTGCGAAAAACGCTGTAAATTTTCGCCCTGCAAACGCACCCGGCGCATATGGGGCGTTACGTTGGAAACCGATACAACTTTCATTTCACGGAAATACGGCAGCAACTCACCGGCTGCACCATCACCCACCCAGCTTATTTTTGGCGGGGTTTTATTCTTATCAAAAAACTCCAGAAGATGTGAAGCAATTGACAGCTTCATATAGGCCAGTCCGGTATCGTCATCGCTGCGCACATCGACATTAATAGCCTCGCCATCCCAGCGCACATCTGCCTGACCGAAACTCAGAACCAGCTTTGCCCTGTTTTCCTCCCGTTCGACATCGCAATGTTCATCAAAATGATCCAGCAACTGATTAGCTATGCGATCAGGGCTGTCGACTTCAATACGGGCGTTGGCGTTCAGGCTCAGTTCGGACATGCCTGTCTCCTCATAAGAATAGCGGTCAAGCCTTAGCCGAACATAACATGATAATTCAAGTCATCATTTTTCTTTGATGCCGCAATATATCGTGACAGGCAGTGCCTGACGCCATGCATCGAACGAACCAAGCGCCCCGGCCTGTGCTACCTGTAATCTTGTCAGATCACCGCCATTATTCTGTCGCCAGTTAAAAAGTTGCATTTCGCTTTGCAGTGTCACAGCATTGGCAACCAGACGACCACCCGGTTTCAACGCCGCCCAGCAAGCTTCAATCACCCCTTCATCGCTCACGCCGCCACCGATAAAAATTGCATCAGGTGCTTCAAGCCCCTTTATCGCTTCCGGGGCATAGCCTTTCACAAGCTGCAAACCCGGCACACCCAGCGCATGCGCATTGCGTTCGATAATATCCTGCCGTGTTTGATGAGCCTCGATAGCAATCGTCCGACAAGAAGGATGTATGCGCATCCATTCAATGCCGATCGAACCGCAGCCTGCCCCCACATCCCATAAAAGCTCATGCGGCAAAGGCTGTAATCGTGACATTGTTACCGCGCGTATGTCGCGCTTGGTCAATTGGCCGTCATTTTCAAAAGCCTGATCCGGCAAGCCGCTAACGGGTGAAAAAACAACAGCATCTGATGCAGCAATAGATTCAACCGCAAGCACATTGAGATCGGCACATTTTTCATGCGCCCACCCCTCCGCACTACCGCTGATAGATTTTTCTTGCGGCCCACCAAGATGCTCAAGCACCGTCAGCCGGCTTTGGCCAAAGTTCATGGCTTTCAGAAATGCTGCAACCTTGGCAGGTGTCGTTCCATCATTGCTAAGCACAAGAATTTTCTCACCCGGCAAAATATGTGGTGCAAGCAATTCAAACGGGCGCCCATGCAGGCTGACCATACGCACCTCTTGCAACGGCCACGCCATCCGGCTTGCAGCGAGCGACAAAGATGATGGAGACGGAATAATATGCATATCCTTTGATGAGAAATGACGGCTCAGCGACGCTCCCACACCAAAGAACATCGGATCACCACTTGCCAGCACCACAACCTGCCTGCCGCGTTGTGCCTCGATCCTTGGAAATGCATTATCAAAAGGTGTCGGCCACGAAATCTGCTCGGCCTTGAAGTCTGTATTGAGAAACTTCAAATGCCGCTTGCCGCCGAAAATTACATCTGCATTGAAGAGAGCGTCGCGGGCATTTTTGCCAAGTCCCGCCAGTCCATCCTCACCAATACCAATAATTGTCAGCCAGCAGCTCATGGCATTGCTCCTTTTCTTCGTTCCTATGTTGACACAGTAGCAAGTGCAAGCATGAAGGCGTATAAGAAAGCCATGTTAAGCCAGCAAATCAGCCATACAAAAGCAATCAGAGCAGACCGGCGCAATGCCTGTCCGGGTCTGTCACGCATGGTGATGAGCAAAGATGGTGCAATTGCCCGCATCAAATTAAAGCTGGGCCGCCTTAGCATTACGCAGGCTCAAGCCATTGCAGATATTGCAGAACAGTTTGAGACCGGCGCTATTGAATTATCGATTCGGTCCAATATTCAACTTCGCGGCATTCATCCCGATGTCTGGGGCAACGTCATTAACGCCCTTCATAAAGCAGGCTTGGGTGCAGAAAATGCAGCCGCCGACGATGTTCGTAATGTCATGGTCAGTCCGACGGTTGGTATCGATCATGGCCAGATCAGCGATATAACTGATCTGGCAACCAGCTTGCTTTCCATTTTACAAAAAACCGAAACCTATCATGCACTGTCACCCAAATTCTCGTTTCAAATTGACGGGGGTGAAGATTGCGCAATGATTTCCCATCCCGGTGACATATGGCTCTCGGCAATTAAAGGAGGTAATGCCTATGCTTTTGGGCTGGCTTCTTCGCCAGACAAACAGGCGCTTGGCGTAATTTCTGACCAGCATGCGCTGCCCTTTATCGAAGCATTGCTGCAACATTTCCTTTCTGTTGCCCCGGCTGGCGTTAGCCGTATGAAGCACCTCTTTGAGATAATGCCGGTTGAAGAATTCCTGCAAACACTTCCTTTTGCATTTGATGCGCCTTCAAACTGGCAGCGCAGACCACCCATTGCTCATGCGCATCTTGGCTTGCATAAACAGATCGATGGTCATTTTTATGTCGGGGCCATGCCGCTGCTGGGACGCCTGACACCGCAACAATTACATGAACTGGCAGGACTGGCGAGACAGGCAAAACACGCATTACACCTCACACCATGGCAAGGCATTCTGATACCGCATATTAAGGAAACCGAATGCCATGACGTTATAAGCCAGCTGCATGATCTTGGGTTCGCCACCCAGCCAGACACACCTCACGCCCGGCTTCGAGCCTGTTCGGGTTCCCAAGGCTGTGCCTCTGCCCTCGCAGACACTCAGGCAGATGGTGAAAAACTTGCCCGGCACTTACAAGCTGACACCACGCAAATTCATATCACCGGATGCGACAAATCCTGTGCCGCACTTTCTCCTTTGCCCTATACTCTTCTTGCCCACTCTCCCAATAAATACGACCTGTTTTCGCAAGACAAGGCTGGACCATCACGCTTTGGGCGGCTATTGGCCTCAAATATCACCTGTGATCAAGCAGCCATGCTTTTGAACAAACCCAATCAATAAGAACGGACATCATGACAGATTACATCCGCGATGGGCAGGCCATTTATGACCGTTCTTTCGCCATTATCCGTGCTGAGGCCGATCTCAGCCACATTCCGGCGGATATTGAAAAGCTCGCTGTGCGCGTGGCTCATGCATCCGGCATGGTCGATATTGTTAAAGATCTTGCTTTCTCAAAAGGTGCCGGACAGGCTGGACGCAATGCATTGCTCAATGGCGCACCGATCCTCTGCGATGCACGGATGGTTGCAGAAGGCATCACCCGTTCACGTCTGCCAGCCAATAATGAAGTTATCTGCACGTTAAATGATCCATCAGTGCCGGAACTGGCAAAGAAAATCGGCAACACACGCTCCGCTGCTGCTCTTGATCTCTGGCTCCCCTATCTTGAAGGCAGCATCATTGCCATCGGCAACGCACCAACGGCTCTGTTTCGCTTGCTCGAAATGCTGGACAATGGTGCTCCGAAACCGGCTCTTATCATCGGTATGCCGGTTGGTTTTGTGGGTGCAGCCGAATCCAAGGACGAACTGGCAGAAAACAGCCGGGATGTGCCTTTTGTCATCATACGCGGACGCCGCGGCGGCAGCGCCATGACTGCCGCAGCCGTTAATGCACTTGCTTCGGAGCGCGAATAATGGCCCCGAAAGGCAAGCTCTATGGTCTGGGCGTTGGTCCCGGCGACCCTGAACTCATCACACTCAAAGCGCTTCGTTTACTCAAATCTGCGCCGGTTGTGGCCTATCATGCAGCCAAGGGCAAAAAAGGCAATGCACTGACAATTGTTGAGACCTATCTGTCCTCAGAACAGACATTGGTCCCGCTCATCTATCCGGTAACGACAGAAAAACTGCCAGAACATATGGATTATGAGCAAATTGTCAGCGATTTCTATGTCGAGATTACCACGACGATTGCAAGCCATCTCGATGCAGGTCACGATGTGGCCGTGATCGCGGAAGGTGATCCATTCTTCTATGGCTCATTCATGTATATCCATGACCGGCTGGCCGATAAATATGAAACGGAAGTCGTGCCGGGGGTTTGCTCTGTTCTGGGCGCTGCGGCAGTGCTTGGTGCGCCCTTGGTCTATCGCAACCAAACCCTGTCGATCCTTTCTGGCGTCATGAGTACAAAAGAACTGAAAACCCGCCTTGCAGTCACCGAAGCCGCAGCCATTATGAAACTGGGCAAAAATCTCGACAAGGTGCGTGATGTGCTAAACGAGCTTGGGCTGATGGATCGTGCACTTTATATCGAACGCGCAACCATGCAAAACCAGCGTATCGCGCCCTTAAGTGAGGTCAGCGGTAGCGATTGCCCTTATTTCTCGATCATTCTGGTACCGGGCAGCAAGTGGAATGGTGCATGAAGCCTGCGATTCTGATTTTAAGCGAAGCTGCAATCTCAACAGCACGCAAGGTGCAATCAGCACTCGGTAATGCAGAAATACTGGGACTGGAAAACCGTGTTCAAAATGCAGACAAAAGCTATGCAAATTTTGGCGACACGATCCGCGCGGTTTATGAAGAAGGCCGACCTATCATCGCTTTGTGCGCATCCGGCATCATCATTCGCGCCCTTGCCCCCCTTCTTCAAAACAAACGCATAGAACCGCCAGTTCTCGCAGTCGCAGAAGATGGCAGTGCCATCGTACCATTGCTTGGCGGACTATCGGGCGTCAATGATCTGGCGCGGATAATTGCTCATGCACTGGAAGTCGCACCTGCCATCACCACAACTGGTGAGTTGCGCTTTGGTATCAACCTGCTGCATCCGCCTAAAGAACTGACACTCGCCAATCCCGCAGCCGCGAAGACTTTCATGTCCGACCTGCTTGCAGGACAAAAGCTGCGCATCAATGGCAGTTCTCGCTGGCTCTCAGCATCAAAACTCCCATTTGCCGATGATGGACAACTGACAATCAGCATCACAGCTGAAAACCGTATGCCGCAAGCCAATGAGCTGATCTATCACCCACGAACAATTGCCATTGCCATCACACGGCCAAGAGAGAATCTGACAAGCCTGATCGAACAGGCTCTTGATGATGCGAACCTCTCGAAAGACGCGCTTGCATTGCTTCTTGCTCATGAGAGTGATTGCGCATCACCACATATCCAAAAGGCTGCACAGTCACTCAATGTACCCTTGCGCTTTGTTGCAGGCATTGACGATTTGGCTGCGGCATCCATCGAAGTCCCTGTCCAGCACATAGTGACTGAAAACCTGATACTGGCAGTTGCCCCAACACCAGCCGATGTTCTTTTTATTGGCCACAAGCGCGGCAGGCTAAGCGTTGTTGGCCTTGGTCCCGGCTCACGTGATCTCATGACGCCAGCCGTTCAGCGTGATCTGGAACAGGCTGAAGACGTGCTCGGCTATGAAACCTATGTGCGTATGGCAGGCCCATTCCGCGACGACCAGATCATCCATATGACCGACAACCGCGAAGAGATGCAGCGTGCGCGTCATGCATTTGAACTTGCAGCCTCCGGCCGCAATGTGGTGATGGTATCGTCCGGTGATCCGGGTGTCTTTGCCATGGCTGCAGCCATTGTCGAAGCACTGCATGAATCATCTGACACTTCATGGCATGGAGTTGAGCTCATCATCCAGCCGGGAATTTCAGCGGCAATGGCAGCGGCTTCACGCATCGGCGCACCACTTGGGCACGATTTCTGCATCATCTCGCTTTCAGACAATCTCAAGCCATGGGATATGATCGAAAAACGTCTGGCGCTGGCAGCACAGGCTGATCTTGCGATGGCACTCTATAACCCGATATCCAAGGCCCGGCCCCATCAGCTTGGTCGTGCGCTCGAAATTCTCCGGAAATATCGTGATGCGAAAACGCCGGTCGTGCTTGGCCGAGATATTGGCAGGCCTGCTGAAACTACAAGGGTTGTTTCGCTCGGACAACTGACGCCTGATGATGTCGACATGCGTACTGTTGTGATCATCGGTTCATCGCACACTGTTCGCTTTCCACGGGCATCAGGCAACGAGTGGGTTTATACACCTCGCTGGTATGATAAAAAGCCCGATAAATAAAAAGCAAAAAGGCAGGAAGTTTCCTGCCTTTTTCATATGTTATGATGATTTATTCAATTACTTTTTTGCTGATTTCTTAGGTGCTGATGCAGCCTTGGCAGCCGCAGCTTCCGCAGCAGCCTGGTCAGCACTTTTTGGTGAAGTATCGACAACCGAGCGCACCGAACCATTTGCAGAAACCTGACAGACTGCAGTGCGCAAATCAACCTTCAGATCAACATTGGTGGAGCCGCCGGCGCCCGGGCGCGAATTAACAGCACTAATAACCCGTTCAGGCAGGAAATATTTGTTGGCAGCAGCAGTAATACAAGGTTGAGCTAAAGATGAATCCACGGTCGATGTTGGAATAAAGCGTGGAAAAGATATGCTGGAAGCAGCAACAGGCGCTTCAGACTTGCCCGGAACTGTCGCATTCTGTGTCGTTGTTGTACAAGCCGCAGCCAATGGAGCCAGCATGGCAATAACAAACAAACGGGCTCCGTTGCGAGTGCATCCGTACATGATCAACCTCTTATGATCTACTGATTGGGTAAAACTTTAACCGAGATAACTATTCGCTTTTGAAAAATTGTCGAGTGGCAGGAAGGACACATTGCCGGTTTTTCGTTAAGCATCCCCAACGTCGTCATCATTGTTTCGTGAATATCCAGTTCAACATCTCGCGCCAATCACTCATTCTGATCGGCGTTCCATGATTACCGCTTTCAAAACGACGAAACTGAACCGGGTAGCCGGGTGAACGTTTGCGGATTTCGCGATAAAAACCTTCCTGCTTATCGATTGCAAAAACCGGATCGCGACTACCGTGACTGAAGAAGACAGGCACACGCTTTTTGAATGCCGGTGAATTGAAAAACCCCTCATCCCATAAAGAACCCAGCAAAATCATACCGGCAAGCTGGTTGCCTGCCTTTTCATTGGAAGCAATACGCCAGCAAAGTGCCCCACCCTGCGATCCACATGCCAGAACAAGCGGTGCAGATGGTGACATTGCCTTCGCAGCCTCAATAAGCCCGGCAATCTGCGCTTCACCTTTTGCCGCAAAATCCTTGAAGTCCGGCGTCAGATAAAGCCCGCCATTGCGTGCCGCCAGATTTTTTACCCGATTGAAATTACCGCCAAAGGTAAAATCATTCACACCTTGCAAGCGATTGCCACCGCGCCCATGCAGGTAAATGACAATAAATGAAGCATCCTTCTGTTTGCCGACTGCCATGGTCCTTACCGGACCTGTGGATGTCTGAAACACGACATCCTTCTGGTAAGCACGTGCTTTTAGCGAGACATAGGCGTCTTTAACACGCTTTTCCGGCACGGCATCCCGGCCATTGATATCACGCATTTCATTGTAATCAATGACTTTGTAATCACCCTTGTCAGCGCTGCTCAATACAGATGGATAAGCAAAATAATCATCTTTGAATGGAGGAAGTGATCCTTGGGCAAAGGCGGATAACACTGTCAGCAATAACAGAGTTGAAACGATAACACCGCGCCTGATCATTCTCCCTCCCGCAAATAAATTCAGAGTTCCAGTTTGTGATAACGGCGATTGAGATAAATCAGCGCGTCTTCATCGGCATTGAACCGCAATCCAACGACTTCTCCAAACAGCACATAATGCGTGGAGTGATCCTGCACACTGATTACGCGGCAATCAAAAATTGCCAATGCATTTTTAAGCACCGGCGCACCCGTTGCAATCACATCCCATTCTGCAAGCTCAAAACGCTCATCCTGTGTCATGCCCAACCGACCGGAAAATGCATCGGCTAATTGTTCATGCACTCCGGCAAGCGTATTGACTGCAAAAACACCATTCTCAATGAAAAGCTGGTTTTCTGCATGCGACTTCTGCAAACAGATCAGCACAGTCGGAGGATTATCAGAAACCGAACAGGAAGCGGTCAGTGTAAGACCACGACGACCGGCCAAACCAGCAGTTGTAACCAGCTGAACCGCACCAGCATAATGGCTCATCGCATCGCGATAAGTCTTTGACTCGACAGAAACTGCATTGAGGGTGGTATTTTTTTGCATTTGCACGTAGCCAGGCATCCGTATTGACTTGTCAAGGCTTGCGCAGACAGACCTCCGCTTACCTGTATCCACCTACGGCATTGCACAAAGGCGAGGAAACCGCTACCCACTTTTCGTTGAATTAGTCATGAAATGTTTGAAGAAGACCGCCTCTGTGATCACACCAAAGCAGTTTCCTGAAAAATATAGAGCCCTCATCCAAAAACGACTTTATGGATGCAGCCGCTTAAGACTGCTTCTGATCTCGTTATCAGCTGGCACTATGCTTTGTATGAGCGCACAGGCGCAGGACAATATAACCGATATCCGCATCGGTTTTGCTGCACCATTAAGCGGCATCTTCGCCCCTCTTGGCAATCAGCTTCGTGATGGGGCAAATGTGGCAGCAGCGAAGGCCAATGTAAAACTTGTCATTGCAGATGACCGATGTGATGCGACAGGCGGCAAACAGGCAGCCGAAAATTTTGTTCAGGCGAAAGTGCAGATAGCCACCGGTTTTCTATGCTCCGAAGCACTTGAAGCGGCTCTGCCTCTGCTAACTCAAAACAATATACCTGTTATCACCACTGGCGTTAGTGAACCGACCCTGACTGAAAAGCGCGCATCATCAACAATGCCGGTGTTTCGCCTGACTACTTCGATTGAAAAGGAAACACGAGCGACAGGCAGTTTTCTTGGCAGCCTGTGGCGTGCACAACCCTTTGCAATTATTGATGACGGCACCATTGAAGGCCGTGAACGTGCAGCCCAGGTTCTCAACAACCTCAAAGATCAGCAATTACAGCCAGTCTTTACAGACACCTACCGTCCCGGAATAGAAAATCAGAATGCACTTGTTTCCCGCCTGAGACGCGCTGGTGCAACCCATGTTTATGTCGGCGGAGAACGCGATGATATTGCAGCCATTGGTGCGAGTGCTCAAGCGCTTGAATATCCGCTGACAATAGCAGGTGGCAGCCAGTTGAATGCTGCACCGGGCACACAGAAGTTAATAGACGGAACACTGATGATTGCTCCGATCAAGGCGCAGGATCTGCCTACGGCAAAGCCTGCTATAGAGGCTATCGACAAGGCTGGCATCATAGCAGAATCCTATGCAGTCATGGGCTTTGCCACGGTCGAACTGGCTGTCGCGGCAATCAGCAAATCACAAGAACAGCAACAGCCCCTTATCGAAATATTGCGAAATACTTCATTTGAAACGGCAATCGGCACATTGAAATTTGATGCAAATGGCGATCGCACAGACAATCCGAACCGTCTGCAACGCTATGATGGGACTGCTTTCAAACCAGCCGAAGGATAAGCCCGATAAGGCTTGCCACAATAACCAGTCCTGTCATCACGCTCATCATTGACCAGAACAGCGATAGGGCGGCGTCAATATCAGCCGCATCTGCGTCGCGCTTGCCCTCACCATAAAACAGTGGTGCTTCAACTTTTTCAGCCCCATACTGACGCGGTCCGGCCAGTGCGAGTTCAAGCGCTCCTGCAAAGGCCGATTCCGGCCAGCCAGCATTGGGTGAACGATGCAGCCGCGCATCGCGCCACATCACCATAAACGTTCTTTTGCCAGCGTGTTTATTGATCGTATAAACAGCAGCCAATGCAGTCAGCAATCCGGTCAATCGTGCCGGAATATAATTTACTATATCATCAAGCTTCGCTGCAAAACGCCCAAAATGACGATAGCGGTCATTCAAATGGCCGATCATCGAGTCGGCAGTATTGATGAGCTTATAGGCAAACAGTCCCGGCAAGCCGCCGACAAGAAACCAGAACACAGGCGCAACAATACCATCAGATGCATTCTCGGACAGGCTTTCAATCGCCGCACGACTGACGCCGCTTTCATCCAGCTGCTCCGGGTTACGCCCGACAATCATTGAAACAGCCTTGCGCCCACCCTCGATACCATTATCGCGCAAACCCTTTGCTACCGCCTGCACATGATCAGCAAGGCTTTTCTGTGCCAGAAAAACTGCAACAATAACAATTTCAACCAGTGCGCCCGCCGTACCGAGACAGGGCAGCAAATAGTCTAACGCCAACCCCACGATAATGCAGGAAATCACAAGCCCAATGATCAGCCACATACCATTGCTGCGCAACGCCTTGGTAGAAAGATTGTGATCATTGAGGCGTTTTTCACCCCGGCTGATTGCCTTGCCGAACAAAACGACCGGATGCGGGACTTTCTGCCAGAGCTGTGGCGGATCTCCCGCCACACGATCCAGAACAAGCGCTAAAGCAAGAATAATAAGCTTTATTTCCATAGGCTTGATACGCTTTCCTGAATCACTTTTGCAAATGGAGAATATCCTGCAATGCCTGTTCCAAACGTTTAAGACCAGCCTGATCAGGCGCCAGTCCGATGCGCAACCAGTTTGGTGCATAGGCAAATTTTCGGACAAGAATATGCCGTTCGCATAGTCCATCGTAAATTGAATGCGCATTGTCGTGGCTTATCAGCGAAAACAGCGCCGTGCCTCCAACTTCGATAAGCTGGCAATGTGTGAGCGACTTGGCAAGTTCTGCCCGCCTTGTGTTTATGCGACTACGAAAGGCTTCAAGCTCACGTGTATTTTCAAAAGCATG
The DNA here is from genome assembly GCF_006476605.1 of Brucella gallinifaecis. GTDB lineage: Bacteria > Pseudomonadota > Alphaproteobacteria > Rhizobiales > Rhizobiaceae > Brucella > Brucella gallinifaecis. The sequence continues at coordinate 16,705 of NZ_ML636803.1, read as the reverse complement.
GAGCGCAATGGCCAATGTTGGCCCAGCCACAGCCCATGGCCCGAGCCTGTCTGTAACGCGCTGCACAAACTCATCATTTGCAAGCAAGAATCCAAGCCGCACACCTGCAAGACCAAAAAACTTGCCAAAAGATTTGAGCACAATAAGCGGCTCATTCGCAGCATGACTTGCAATACTTACTTCGGGAGACGGATCAGCAAAAGCTTCATCCACAATCAAAAAGCCACCGCGCTTGCCAAGCTTTCGTGCAAGTTCCAACAAATCATGCCGCGCAACAATCCGTCCATCCGGGTTGTTCGGATTAACGATTGTCACCACCCGCACATCCTCCGGGATATCGTCAAGCGTCGCACACTCAACCACGTTCCAGCTTGCCGCTCTGAAAGCTGCCGCATGTTCCTGATAAGTCGGCCCTAAAACGGCAACCGTCGAAGGTTCAAGCAGCCTTGGAATAAGCTGAATAAGCGCCTGTGTTCCGGAGCTGGCAACGATTGGCGCATTTTGACCTGTCCCATAATAGGAACGCGCCGCAGCCAAAACCTGTTGCAGCAGTCCTTCATCCGGCAAGCGGTTCCACAAGTACGCTGGCAATTCTGGCAGTGGAAAATGTTCAGGATTGATGCCCGTTGAAAGATCCAGCCAGTCTTGCGCCTTACCGCCAAAACGCGCAATGGCCTTATCCAGCGCTCCGCCATGCTCAATAATCATTTACAGGCATTCTCTCCAGAAAAATCAATCACATGCATGAAAGAGCCAGCAACTGAACCAACGCGCAGACCTGCTTCTCCTAAGGTCTCACCCAAGGCATCGTTAACCCGAAACAGCCGCTCGGCCTTCCCTTCACATATAATGCTTGCATAGTGAAACTCATGCGCCAATAGCGGCACCTGCCATGGCGAGCCCGGCAATGGTTGCAGTTTGCGATAACCAAGGTGCATTTTGCGTTTTGCAAAGCTCGTCTGTAACGGAAGCAGCCCCAGCATAGGATATGTGAGCGATTGCGCATCTTCCAGTGTTTCACCCAGCACCATATAGCCGCCACACTCGCCATAAATGTGAACGCCACGATCAGCGGCACGCCTCATAGATTGCTGAAAGTTTTTGGAAGCTACCAGTTTTCCGGCATAAAGCTCTGGGTAGCCTCCAGGCAGATAAACAGCATCAGCATTTTCATCTGGTGCTTCATCTGCTAACGGCGAGAAGAACGAAAGCTCAGCGCCACGCCTTCTCCATCCTGCAAGCAAATGCGCATAGGCAAAAGAAAAAGCATCATCTCGCGCAACTGCGATCCGGTTTCCCAAGGGCGCCAGACGCTGAACATTTGCCATGGCCTCGTGGTGTTTTGGTTGCGACCAGATATGCTCTAATGCGCTTAAATCAATACGCGCATCAATAACATCTGCTGCATGTTCAAGGAAACGTTCCAGATCAGCATGTTCACCCGCCTGAACAAGACCCAGATGTCTTGAGGGCAGAACCAGCGCTTCATCGCGTGCAATAGCGCCAAGTACCGCCACACCAAGCGGCTTGATCGCATCGCGCAGCATGGTCTCATGTCTGCCGCTACCAACCCGGTTAAGGATAACACCGGCAATCAGCACATTTTTGCGAAACTGACTGAAACCTGAAATGAGTGCAGCGACAGAGTGGGACTGTCGGGCGCAATCAACCACCAGCACGACTGGCAGATCAAGAGATTGCGCGAGATCAGCAGACGAGCCTTTCCCATCAAGCGCTCCGTCAAAAAGCCCCATCATAGCTTCGACAACCAACAGCTTGTTGCCTTCTGTCATGCGCGATGAAATGGCACTGATCAGCTCTGGCCGCATCGCCCATGGATCAAGATTAAAACAATCTGCACCGCTCGCAGCCTTATGATAGGCGGGATCAATATAATCAGGACCGGCTTTTACAGGCGCAAGCGCCTTGCCACGCCGTTTAAGCGCACGCAACAGCCCAAGCGTTAAAGTCGTCTTTCCCGCCCCGGAGGCAGGTGCAGCAATCATAAAGCCATTCATGCGCTCTTCTCCTTGCCAAGATGAAGCGGATCACTTGTCAGCCTTCGTCCCTGAGACGCACCAAGCCAGTCAAGCCCGGATCGCAGCTTGACAACCTCGCCCACAACCACAATCGCAGGAGGCTGAAGACCTGATGCTTCAACATCAGCCGCAGCCCTCGACAATGTTGTCTCCAGAACCACCTGTTCCGGCAAGCTGGCATTACAGACAAAAGCCACCGGCTCTTCCGGCGAGCGTCCTGCCACCATCAGTCGTTCTGTGATAAGGTCGATATGCTTCATCGCCATATACATCACGATAACCGGAGAGGACTGCGCAATGCCCTCCCAGTTAATACGGTCCGGCATCAGCCCCGTTGCATCATGGCCCGTGAGAAACGTGACCGATTGATTGATATCGCGATGCGTCGCCGCAATTCCTGCATAGGCAAGCCCGCCAATACCGGCTGTAATGCCCGGCACAATGCGAAACGGCACACCATGTTCAACCAGCGTCAGCGCTTCCTCGGCTCCTCGCCCGAAGACAAATGGATCGCCTCCTTTAAGCCGCAGAACCTTTTTGCCTTCTTTAGCAAGCTCGACCAGACGCAGCGAAATATCGCGCTGCTTCGGCGATGGCTTGCCACCACGCTTACCGGCATATTCAAGTATAGCTGTAGCATTTCTCAACGACAGGCAGGATTCATCAACCAGCGCATCATAGACAATCACATCGGCTTGACCTAAGGCATTCGCGGCATGAAGCGTCAGCAAACCCGGATCGCCGGGACCGGCGCCCACCAACCAGACATGCCCCGACTCTATCGCAGGCAAAGCTATCCTGTCAGTGTCATATAGAGTAATGTTCGGTTGATTATTTTCAGTCATTTTGCAATGTGTCACCAGATAAATCCGCAGGCATCCATGAACGACGAAACCACGCCCCGCAAGGAAAAAACGAAAAATAATGGGCAAGAACCGTTACGCCGCGGCTGGACGACTGGTGCCTGCGCCACCGCCGCAACCAAAGCCGCGCTGACCGCTTTGATTACCGGCGAATTTCCCGACCCTGTCGGCATCATCCTGCCCAAGGGCGAAGTCCCCTATTTCCAGCTTGAATATGAAGGATTGGGTGAAGGCTATGCCATGGCCGGAATCGTCAAGGATGCGGGCGACGACCCGGACGTAACCCATGGTGCAACAATCATTTCTACCGTTTTCCCTGCCCCGCCCGGAACAGGCATAATATTTCAGGCAGGCGAAGGTGTCGGCACAGTTACACGGCCCGGACTGCAAATTCCGCCGGGCGAAGCAGCAATCAATCCCGTTCCGCGCCGAATGATGACCGAAATTTGCGAGCAAATTTGCGCCGAATATGGATTGCCTGCTGATCTGGTCATTACGATCTCGGTTCCGAGTGGCGAAGAAATTGCGCAGAAAACATGGAATCCGCGTCTTGGCATCATTGGCGGTATTTCAATATTGGGCACGACAGGCGTCGTTCATCCTTTCTCGTGTTCAGCATGGATTCATTCTATCCACCGCGGCATCGATGTAGCACGGGCTGAAGGCCAGAAACATGTTCTGGCTGCAACCGGCTCAACGTCAGAAGATGCAGCTCAAGCAATCTACGACCTGCCGGATTTTGCCATTCTCGACATGGGTGACTTTGCAGGCGGTGTTCTCAAATATCTGCGTGATCACCCAATCGAAAAACTCACTATTGCAGGCGGTTTTGCCAAACTGACAAAACTCGCACAAGGAGAGCTAGACCTCCACTCAGCACGTTCGCAGGTCGACAAAAACTTTCTCTGGACTATTGCAGAATCCGCTGGTGCACCAAATGACATTAAGGACCGGATTCTTTTTGCGAACACAGCGCTCGAAGTGCTTGAATTGACTCAAAGCCTTGGCATCGACATGGCAACCCCCATAGCGAAAAAAGCAAAAGAAACAGCTCTCGAAACTTTGCGTGGCGCACCCGTTGAAATCGAAATGATCGTGACGGATCGCAAAGGCAATATCCTTGCCCGTCTCTAGAATACTCATCCTTGGCGGTACAGCAGAAGCGTCAAAACTTGCTGCCATACTCAACACCCTGCCCGTTGAAAGCATTACCTCACTTGCGGGAAGGACAGCCAATCCTGCCCCAATCCACGGTAAGCTGCGCATTGGCGGGTTTGGCGGTGCAGAAGGCCTTGCAACCTATCTGACCAATGAAAAGATCAATCTTCTGATCGATGCAACACATCCCTATGCCACACGCATTTCGCAAAATGCCGTGCGAGCATCAAACTTCACCAATATCCCGCTACTGCGGCTGGAACGCCCGGCATGGAAAATGGAACAGGGTGATAGCTGGATTGATTTAGAAAGCGAAGCAAAGGCTGCAATAATGATTCCGGCTGGTGCGCGCGTTTTTCTCGCGCTGGGAAGACAGCATATAGCGCCCTTTGCAGAGCGCGGGGACGCGCATTTTGTGATGCGAATGATTGACCCACCGGAAATGAAACTCTCACAAAACTGCGAGATCATTCTGTCAAGGCCCGGAAATTATGAAGCGGAAAAGCACTTCCTGAGTGAGCGAAAAATCAGTCTGATCGTCAGCCGCAATTCCGGCGGCAGCATCTCCTATGCCAAGATCAAAGCAGCACGTGATCTCAAAATTCCGGTCATGATGATTAGTCGACCACCCGTTGCCGCCAAAACAATTGCCACGACAGTCGATGAAGCACTCGATTTTGCTCGTTCTCTGTTAAGATTTTAATCGTGCAACATGATTGTGCGCTTCATGATAAAGCGCTGAATCACGAAAATTCTTTGGATCAAGGCCTCGTCCAACAAAGATCATTGCAGTTCGTTTAATGCCTGAAAGCTCAATTTTCTCAGCAATATCAGACAGTTTTCCACGCAAAATCTGTTCATCAGGCCAGCCGATGCGATAAGCCACAACCACAGGGCAATCCGCACCATAAAATGGTGTCAGCTCTACTTCGATTTTCGCAATATTGCGAATGGAAAGATGGATGACCAGCGTCGCACCAGATTTGGCAAATGTAGCAAGATCTTCACCCACAGGCATTGCCGATGACTTCACAGAAGTGCGCGTGAGAATGATACTCTGATTGACTTCGGGGATCGTCAGTTCCTGTTTCATCGCAGCCGCAGCCGCCACAAAAGCCGGTACACCCGGCGTCACGTCATAAGGGATATCAAGCGTATCAAGCCTGCGCATCTGTTCAGCCATCGCACCATAAATAGACGGATCACCGGAATGAACACGTGCAATATCATGCCCTTTATCATGAGCAGAAACCATTGCAGCAATGATTTCATCAAGCGTCAAAGAGGAACTGTCAATCAATAACGCGCCTTTCGGGGCAGAGGTAACAACCTCTTTTGGCACCAGCGACCCCGCATAGATGCAGACCGGGCAAGTTTCAATTAATCGCAGGCCGCGCACCGTGATAAGATCGGCCGCACCCGGACCCGCTCCAATGAAATGAACTGTCACACTTGATCCCTCTGTTCAGACGGATCGAATGCCTCTCAGCTGGCGGAGGAGTCAATCTTTTTCAGGCAAAAGCCCTTCAATATCCTTGAAGATCGACTGCCATTCCTTCTGCGTCAGCTCAAAAAAGTTGAAGCTTCTGAGCAAAAATGCACCTTCATTGGCGATAAATGCCAGTCTTGCACGACGACCTTCAGGCGTCGAAACATCAAGACCATCCCATTGTTTGCGATACCATGCCCGGGTTTCATCCAGATAATGCGAGTTGGGAATAAGGCTTGCCATCATTGCAGCAAATCGAGAATCATCTTCTGCATCACTATCGCGTGTCATCGCGATATAGGCTGCGATATGTGAAATCGCATCCTGCCCGTTTTGCTTATGCGCCTTTACCTGATCATCGAAGCGATCATTCCATCGCTTGATCATAGCTTTCATCAATCCGTCTTTATTACCAAAGCAATATTGCACACCGCCTTTGGTGACACCGGAAGCCTGCGCCACCGCGTCCATTGTCAGCGCAACAATACCACCTTCTGCCACCAGCTTCTCAGCCATATCAAGCACATGGTCACGGTCGATTGAGCGCGGGCGGCCAGTTTTTTGCAATTTCTTACTTTCCATACAAGCGGATTTATATTATATCAGCCACCCTGACAAGTTTAAATACATTTGTATTGAAAAGGTGTAATCCAATGTTGCCGCAAAATCGCTGGCTCATTCTCGCAATTGTTTCCAGCGCGTTATTTCTGATCGTTGTTGATATGACTGTGCTTTACACAGCACTGCCGCGCCTCACCCATGATCTTGCGGCAAGTGCTTCGGAAAAGCTCTGGATCATGAACATTTATCCTCTGGTGGTGGCAGGTCTGCTGCCCGGGCTTGGCACGCTGGGCGACAAGCTCGGCCACAAGCGGATGTTCATGAGCGGTCTGGTCGTCTTTGGCATTGCTTCACTGTGTGCAGCCTATGCGCCAAACCCGGAAATATTGATTGCGGCCCGCGCGTTGCTCGCCTGTGGTGCGGCAATGATGATGCCTGCAACCCTTTCGATCATTCGCCTGACCTTTACAGATGAAAAAGAACGCTCGCTCGCCATTGGCATCTGGGCAGCAATTGCTTCAGGTGGCGCCGCTATCGGCCCTGTCGCAGGGGGCATTCTGCTTGAGTATTTCTGGTGGGGTTCGGTATTCCTGATCAATGTGCCTATCGTTCTGATAGCTCTGGCACTATCTGCCTTTGCCCTGGAAAATCGCCCACTTGGTTCAAAGCGCAAATGGGATCTCATTGGCTCGATCCAGATCATGATCGGCCTGATCGCGCTCACTTATGCTATCAAGGAACTTGCCAAACGCGATGCATCAATGTGGGTCTTCGCCGCCGCACTGCTTATTGGCCTTATCGCCACGACAATCTTCGTGCGCAGACAATTTTCAAGCAAGGAGCCGCTGATCGACTTCTCACTATTTAGCAATAAGCTGTTCTCGATGGGCGTATTTGCAGCCCTTGTTGCATCAGGTGCAATGACCGGCATGGAACTGGTTTTCAGCCAGCGTATGCAGTTAATCGAAGGCATGTCACCTTTGCAGGCCGGGCTAGTGATCCTGCCTATACCACTTGCTGCTTTTGTTGCAGGGCCACTGGCTGGCATGATGTTGCCACGGCTTGGTACTGGCAAAGTGCTCTGGGCCTCTCTGGGCATCACAGCATTTGGTGTCGTGCTGTATATCTTGACCTACAAGCTCTCGTCGCATTTCTATCTGACTGGCCTTGCAATCCTCGGCTTTGGTGTTGGCTGTGCAATGACCGGTGCATCATCATCCATAATGAGCAACGCTCCGGCTGCAAAAGCCGGCATGGCGGCATCTGTCGAGGAAGTTTCATTTGAACTGGGCAATGCGCTGGGTGTGACGATCTTTGGCAGTATCCTGTCAGCATTCTATAAGGCAAGCCTTATACTGCCTGCAGGATCAAACATTCCATCAGCCGCTCGCGACAGCCTCGATGAAGCTCTTCTGGCTGCACAATCGATGCCCGTCGCTGATGCCAATATTCTGAGCACCCTTGCATCTCAAGCATTTGAGCATGCTTACATGGCCGTAATCATTGCCACTGCTGGATTATTGCTCATTTCGACTGTTGCAGCCTATATCATACAGCGTCGCAATATATTTTAATCAAAACCGGCAACCGCCAATGCGGCGGTTGCTTCCCTCACCGCAATCTTCTCGACCAGCAGCACAGAATTGTCTCCAGCAGCGGCAAGCGCGGCAGATTCTGCAACACCATAACAACCAACCAAATCGAAAACAGCCTGTGAAGGATTCAAAAGCCTTGGCGTTTCCTGTTCAAGCCGTTTGGCATCAAAGAAGCATAATTCACAGCCATAATATTGCGCGATTGCGAACCAGACTGGATCAGCCTGCTTGGTGGCAATCGTTGCAATAACGTCTGGCCGCCCTAAGGCTGCATTGGACAATACTCTATCGGCCAGCGAAACAAGTATCTCAAGACCAGCACCCGAAGAGCAGCCCATTCCAAGAGCAATAAAGCGGCCCTCAGCCTTCACGGGAAACCGGCTGTTGTGCGTTTCGCAAATCTTCTGCCGTAACACCAAGAACATCTGCAATGCGCTTGATCATGGCTGTCTCGGATTGATCAACATGATCATCTGCCTGCGCTATGCGTAACAGATCGCGCAACAAGGATGCACGACGTTCAGGCGCCATTTCAGCCAGCATGGAAGCCGCCTGCTTCGTTGTGGTCTCATAACCAAAATCTTTCAGATATTCGGTCACTTCCGGCAATTCCTCAGCGGATATACCAAAACTTTCAGAAACGATTTGTCTAAAAGTTGCTATTTCTGCCGGATGACGATCACCATCAGCAAATACGACATGAAGCAGAAGCAACAGTTCCGAAGCAAGCGCCGGATCCTCGGCAACGCGCTGCACAGCACTCTTTTTGCTGAGAAACGCAGTAATACGTTCGAAAATGCTTTCGCTCATGGGGAACTGTCTCCTGTGATCAACCTGACTTTAATCAATAATGATGCCTGAACAAAAAAACAACGCAAGCACCTGCTCGTTCCTCACATAACTTATCTGGCACAATCAGATTGCTTGTTCTATGTTGCATCACCTTTTGCTGGACCCACCGATGCTTGAATTCTTCGATACATTAACGCTGCTCTTAACTATGGCTGCCTTCATAGCGGGCATCATCGATTCCATCGCAGGCGGAGGCGGTATGATTACCATCCCCGCTTTACTGCTGGCCGGCGTGCCGCCTGTCGAAGCACTTGGCACCAACAAACTTCAGGGACTGTTCGGCTCCTCCTCTGCCACAATCGCCTATGCACGCAAAGGTCATGTCAACATCAAGGAGCAATGGCCCGAGGCCATTGCATCGCTGGTCGGCTCAGTTCTCGGTGCACTTTTAGCAACTGTCCTGCCCGTCGACATCATGCGTGCAGCACTGCCAATTCTGCTGATCGCTATTGCCATTTATTTTGCTGTAAAGCCAAGCCTTGGTGATCTGGATCGTGCACGCCGTATGGGCCCATTCCTGTTTGGCGTCACGCTTGTGCCGCTAATCGGCTTTTACGATGGCCTTTTCGGCCCTGGCACCGGCTCATTTTTCATGCTGGCCTTTGTTGCCCTTGCAGGCTACGGCGTATTGAAAGCAACCGCCCATACCAAATTGCTGAACTGCGCATCAAATGTCGGCGGCTTTGCCACTTTCGCGCTGGTCGGCGTGATCAACTGGAAAATCGGCATCTGCATGGGAATCGCCCAGTTTATCGGTGCACAGATCGGCGCAAGCCTTGCCATGAAGATTGGCTCACGCATTATCAAGCCATTACTGATTGTGGTGAGCTTGGCTCTTGCTGTGCGTTTGCTGATGGAACCCAGCAATCCAATCCGCCAGATAATCGGCTTCTAAACTCTCAGCGCTACCAGCACGACGCCACAACCAATCAAGATAATGCCAAGCCAGTTGATTGCAGACATCCGCTCGCCAAGAAATGCTGCACCAAATAACGCAACCAACACAACCGACAATTTATCGACAGGCGCAACACGGGATGCATCACCGATCTGCAACGCCCGGAAATAGGCAAGCCATGACGCGCCGGTCGCAAGACCGGAAAGCACAAGAAACACCCAGGACTTTGCAGAAATCTCGCCGGGCTTCTGCCATTGGCCCGTCACGGTGAGAAACAGGCATAATGCCCCGATGATCACCAGCGTACGAACCAGCGTTGCAAAATCTGAATTGATCCCCTGAATACCCACTTTGGCGAATATCGCCGTCAAGGCAGCAAAAACTGCCGACATTAATGCCCAGAATTGCCAGCTCGCTACCATGATCAGAACTCAATTCCCTTTTGCGCCTTCACACCTGATCGGAACGGATGTTTGATCATTTCCATTTCAGTCACAAGATCAGCAAACTCGATCAACTCATCCTTCGCATTGCGGCCAGTGATGATGACGTGTTTCATCCTGGGCTTGACTGCCAGCACATCAATGATTTCCTGAACCGGCAGATAGTCATAGCGCAATACGATATTAAGCTCATCGCAAAGCACCATGTCGTAGCTTTCATCAAGGATCATGGCTTTGGCCTGCTCCCATGCTCCACGTGCCATGGCAATGTCACGCGCCCGATCCTGCGTTTCCCATGTAAAGCCTTCGCCAAGAGCCGAAATTGTCACCTGATCCGGGAATTTTTCCAAAACCCAGCGCTCGCCTGTATCCCATGAGCCTTTGACAAACTGTACAACACCGATTTTCATACCATGACCAAGGGCGCGAAAAACCATGCCGAAGCCTGCGCTCGACTTGCCTTTGCCCTTGCCCGTATGGACAATAACAAGGCCTTTTTCATCGGTCTTTGTGGCCTGAATCTTGTCGCGTGCCGCTTTCTTCTTGCGCATTTTATCTGCGTGACGGGCATTCAGTTCCTCTTCCGTCATTGAAAGAAGTTTTGCAGATTTCTCAGCCATTTAATGTCTCCATTTTTAACGCATGATCTTATCCGAAAAGTCTGCAACTTTTCGGAATCAAGCGCCCGGACTCAATTTCATAAGACTTTCCAGCTCAAACCGCGCGGAATTGGACCGCGGAACCCAGAAGCCACGCTCAATGGCATCATTGAGCTTTGAGGCAGTTTCAGCGAGGGCTGCCGGATTTTTATCAAGCATAAAATCATGCACTGCTTTATCGGCAATATAGGCCTGATAAACAGCCTCGAAATGATGATTGCCCACCTTGCCAGTGGTCGCTGCGAAGGCGAAAAGATAATCAACAGTTGCGGCAATCTCGACGGCACCCTTATAGCCGTGGCGCATCACGCCAGCGATCCATTTCGGATTGACTGCCCGGCCACGCACAACCCGCGCCAGTTCTTCTTCAAGCGTGCGTATCACCGGCTTTTCAGGCTTTGAGTGATCATTGTGATAGACTGTTGGCATGACACCGGTGAGATTTTCAACCGTCGCAGCCATCCCCCCTTCAAACTGATAGTAATCATCGCTGTCGAGCAGATCATGCTCGCGATTATCCTGATTTTGCACAACCGCCTGCACAGAGCGAAGCCGTTCTTCAAGCAGCCCGCGTTCTGCCTGCCCCTCTTCCCCCGCGCCATAGGCATAACCACCCCAGACAAGCCAGGCTTCCGCCAGCTCATTGCGGCCAGCCCAGTCATTTTCGTCAATCAGTGCCTGCAAACCAGCGCCATAGGCACCAGGCTTTGAGCCAAATACACGATATCCGGCACGGCGTTCAGCGGTCTTTTCATCGGCACCCGATGCGATAAGCCGTTTCTGTTCGGCTTTGATGCGGCTGGCAATGGGATTGTCTTCCACATCTTCATCAAGTGAACCGACAGCGCGCACTGCCTTGTCAAACAAGGCGATCTGTTCCGGGAAAGCATCGCGAAAGAAACCGGAAATACGCAGCGTCACATCCACGCGAGGACGCCCGAGCTTGGGCAGAGGCACAATCTCGTAGCCAGTGACACGGCGCGAAGCCATATCCCAGATCGGCTTCACACCGATCAATGCCAAAGCCTGTGCTATATCATCGCCGCCGGTGCGCATGTTGGACGTGCCCCAAGCTGTCAAGCCAAACGAAGTCGGCCACTCTCCATGATCCTGCGTATAGCGCGTGATCAGCAATTCGGCTGATTTACGACCCAGCTCCCAGGCGGCCGGTGTCGGCACAGCCCGGCTGTCAGTTGAAAAGAAATTACGACCGGTCGGCAGTACATCAGGTCGTCCCCGCGTTGGTGCACCCGATGGTCCCGGCGGCACAAACCGTCCTGAAATAGCAGATAGAAAACCTTCAATCTCCGATGCTCCGCAGGATGTCACCATGGGCCGCAAATGTTCATTAATGGATTGCAATACCGCGCTGGTCTGCGCCCATTCTTTTGGACAATCTACTATGCCTTCAACAAGTTGAGCTGCAAGCAATTCGATACGTTCAACCGTATCACCTTTGATACGCCAGCTCACAGAACTTGCTGCTTCCAGCAATGCAGGCTTTGGTCCAGCCCACGGTTCAGCCATAACACAATCGAGCGGATCAAAATCTTCACCAAGGCCTGCATCCCGGGCGATTGCCCGTTGCAAGCTTTGTTCGCCCGGCAAACCACCCAGCGCAACAGGAATGCCCCGCGGGACACGAGCAAGCGCTACAAGCAAATCGGTGAGCAAGCGCCCTTGCGGCGCGAGACCAAAAATATGCAGCCCATCGCGGATCTGCATTTCCTTGAGATCACAAAGATAGGCGTCCAGCTTTTGCAGAGCCATGTCTTCATCATCATGATCATGGATACCAGCATCTCGATCAAGACCAATATCGCGCACGAGATCCAATATCTGCGCTTTCAAACGCAGCAGGCGGCGCGGATCGACGCCCGACGCCTCATAATATTCATCGACCAGTGCTTCCAGATCCTTGAGCGGACCATAGCTTTCAGCGCGTGTGAGCGGCGGTGTCAGATGATCGATGATCACAGCCCCGGCACGACGTTTGGCCTGCGTGCCTTCACCCGGATCATTGACAATAAACGGATAGACATGCGGCATAGGCCCGAACACTGCTTCCGGGTAACAGTTTTCCGACAGTGCCAAGGCTTTACCCGGCAACCATTCCAGATTGCCATGCTTGCCCATATGCACGATGACATCAATCTTCGCCACGTCGCGCAAATAAGCATAAAACGCGATATAGCCATGCGGCGGCACCAGATCGGGCGAGTGATAGGTCTCTTTCGGATCGATATTATAGCCGCGTGCCGGCTGAATACCGGCAATGGTTTCGCCCATTTTCATCAGCGGCAGTGCAAAACCATTCCGCTCAGCATCATAGAACGGATCATTCTGCGGGCTGCCCCAGCGGGTTTCAATCTCCACCTGAATCACACTGGAAAGCTTTGCAAAGAAAGCCTTGTATTGATTGAGAGAAATGACTTCGCGAATTAAACGCCCATCACGCGCGGCATTGGTTGGCCCAGCCATCAAAAGCTGCATGAAAGCATCACTATTGGCAGGCACATCACCCACCTGATACCCCTCACCTTCCATGGCACGCAGCACCTCGACAGTTCCCGCTGGCGTATCAAGACCAACGCCATTGCCCAGCCTTCCATCGCGATTGGGATAATTGGCGAGGATAAGCGCCACGCGACGTTCTGACTGCGATTTGCGCTTGAGGCGCACCCAGTTTGCTGCCAGTTCCGCAACAAAAGCCACGCGACCGGAATCCGGCTCATGGGTGACAATATTGGCTTCAACGCCGCTATCAAATTGCTTGGCCGATTTGAACGACACCGCACGCGACAGCACACGGCCATCCACCTCCGGCAGCGCCACATTCATTGCAAGATCACGTGCCAGCAACCCCTGCTGTGATGCTTGCCAGGTCGCTTTTGGAGTGCCGGAAAAAATCACCTGCAAAACCATATTGCCGCGCTTATCCAGCACGGTCGGTTTACGCTCCGCCCCCGGCGATGAAATAGCAAAGCCGGTTGCGTTCAACACAATATCCGGCTGACAATCTTCAAACAGACCATCGACAACCGCTGCCGAAAGCCGATCCTTGAGGCTTGAAACAAAGATCGGGACAGGGTTCAGATCTTTGGCCTGTAATGCATTGATGAGTGCTTCCACCGGCTGTGTCTGCCCGCTCTGCACCAGCGCCCGATAAAAGATAATTGCGGCAGCAGGCGCATCAGCATTCTTCCATTGCTGGCGGATCAGATCAAGCGAAGGTGCAGCCATGTCCGGCCACCATAATCCTGCCTTCAGAAGCGGTGCCGCCTCTTCCGGCTTTTCGCTTTCATCAATCAAAGCGCGACAATAATCGAGAAAGCGCAACGTATTGGCAGCCCCCCCCTCGATCAGATATTGCCAGAGCGCATCCCGCTCCTGCGCTGACACGTTTGAAAACCTTGTCAATCCGTAATCAGGCTTGTCATCGCCCGGCAGCACGGCAATTTTAATGCCACGCGAAACCGCACAGGCATGAAGCGCTTCAAGCCCATAAGGCCAATAGGTCTCACCACCAATAATCCGCACAATAATAAGCTTCGCATATTGTGCTGTACGCTCGACATAAGCATCAACCGACATGGGATGTGTGAGGCTTAAGAAATTGGCGAGCCGGAGACTTGGCCCTTCCTTCACAAACCTGTAGGCCTGTGAAAGACTGGCCAGCTCCGTATCGGCAGCGGAAAGGAACAATATATCACCCGGCGTCTGGCCAAGGTCGACAGCCTCATCGCCGTCGCTTATCGTTCCTTTCTGGGCAAGTAAAAGATGCATCAGAGCATAATCCCGAAAAGTGGGAACCGGTTTTCGGAACAGATTATGCTCAGAAAAGCGATGCGAGTGCGATGTTTAGTCACTTCACAATCGTTCCTCACGAAGCAACAGCATCTTTCACGGCTTTGGTGATTGCCTGCTTATCGATTTCATGCAGACCAATGACGACAAGACGCGTATTGCGCAGCTCGCTTTTGCCCCATGGTCGATCGAAATAATGCTCAATACGCGGCCCGACGGCCTGCACAACCAGACGCATGGGCTTGCCCGGTACATAGAAAAAGCCTTTGAGACGCAGAATATCATGTTGCGCTATTATGCTTTTCAACTTTTCGCTAAATGCTTTGGGATCAGCAACCGAACCCGCTTCAACGACAAAGCTTTCAAACTCGTCATGATCATGCTCATGGCCATCGGCGTGATGAATTTCATGATGCGATTTACGATTGGCAATATCGTCTTCCGTCCCCACGCCAAGCCCCAGCAAAACATCGGCACCAAGCTTGCCAAAACTTGCCGGTACCATGTTGACGCGACGCGTTGAGCGCTCAGCCACATCGGCCTTGACGCTATCAAGTTTGGAGGGATCAACGAGATCGGCCTTGTTCAGAACAATAAGGTCGGCTGCATGAATCTGATCCTCAAAAAGTTCCTCTAACGGGCTTTCGTGATCAAGAGAAGAGTCGGCTGCACGCTGCGCATCCACCTTGTCGTGGTCATCAGCAAAACGACCTTCGGCAACGGCGCTCGCATCGATAACCGTCACCACGCCATCGACTGTCACCTGTGTCTTGATTTCAGGCCAGTTGAAAGCAGCCACCAGCGGCTGTGGCAATGCCAGACCCGAGGTTTCGATCACAATATGATCAGGACGATCCGCGCGGTCGAGAAGTTTGGTCATGGTCGGAATGAAATCATCAGCAACGGTGCAGCAGATACAACCATTGTTAAGCTCGATCACATCCTCCTCCCGGCAGCTTTCAATGCCGCAGCCTTTCAGAATCCCGCCATCGACGCCCAGATCGCCAAACTCATTAATGATGAGCGCAATACGCTTGCCATTGGCATTTTCCAGCAGATTGCGGATCATCGTTGTCTTGCCGGAACCTAAGAATCCGGTAATCACGGTTGCTGGAATCTTTTGTCCACGCATCGAATTATCCCTTCACTTTGAGTGGCAGACCAGCCACCAACAAATAAACTTCATCCGCCACTGATGCCATGGCCTGATGCAAGAAACCGGCGGAATCGCGAAACTCTCGCGCCATCCGGTTTTCCGGCACAATCCCCATGCCAACTTCGTTTGACACGAAAACAACTGGTCCTGAAAGCGTCGGCAATGCCTTGATCAGGGCTTCAGTCTCAGCAGCGATATTTTGCTCTGCCATCATCAGATTGGTGATCCAGAGCGTCAGGCAATCAACCAGCACAAAACTGTCATGCCGCGCGTGTTTTGCGAGCGCTCCCACAAGATTGAGCGGCTCTTCTATCGTCTTCCATTCATTTCCGCGGCGATCGCGGTGAATAGAGATACGGCTTTCCATTTCCTGATCAAATGCGCGTCCAGTCGCGAGGTAAACCGGCTGAAGAGCAGAGTTTTCAACCAGTTTCTCTGCATAAGATGATTTACCAGAACGGGCTCCGCCAAGAACCAGCGTGATGTTTGCATTTTTAGTTCCGGGCAGAGCCATATCTTTCAACCTTCAACTTCAGACTTTGCATAAGCCTGAATGAACCAGCCAAGCGCAAGCCCGATAACGGCCCACATGAACAGGTTTGTTGCAAGTGATGCGACAGCATATTGCGAAGCAAGCAGTGAAGGTATCGGCGATGCAATATCTTCAGGATGCGGTGCGCCATAAAGATGCGGTGCAATAATCAGCACAAGCCCAAGAATTTTAGAAACGATCTCGCCACGTAAAACCAGCAGATAAATACCCGCGCCGCTTAACACGACAGTCGAAATCCACCATAGCTGACGTTGAGCAAGATCAGCGGCAGGCATTGCAGGCAGTTCCGGCGAAAGCCCTAGAGCTGGCAGAAAAGCGGCTGCAAAGAAACCGGCTACCCCCCAGAAAAGACCGTTCTGCGGCGTAATACGTCGTCCAACAAGCAGCGCAACCCCACCCAGAAGCAGTGCAAAACCGGCACCGGCCACGAGATTGGCAAGCAATGTATTGCCAAAACGACCAAATGGCAGCTCAGCGCCATCCTCTTCTTCACCCTCATTGGCAGAATCTTGCCCATGATCATGTGGGGCAACCGTCTCTGCTTCACCATGACTATGAATAGCCCCGAGTTTATTAGACACTCTTCGTCTTCATTTTGTGGTTCTGTTCAAAGTGTACTGGTGACAGCATAC